>NZ_JAKUWJ010000001.1:0-1154445 GCF_026782375.1 Streptococcus oralis
TCGGTGGTTCGAGTCCACTCGTGCCCATTAATAGGAGAATTACTCAAGAGGCTGAAGAGGACGGTTTGCTAAATCGTTAGGTCGGGTAACTGGCGCGGGGGTTCGAATCCCCCATTCTCCGTAATTTAAGAGTGATAACTCTTTTTTTGTTGCCTTTGTAAGATAAATTATCCCCTCTTAGTTTATAAGAGGGGGATTTTTAATTACCAACTTGTTAGGGAAACCTCTCCACTATTTAGCCAAATGTTTTTTTTGTCTTCTAGTTCGACTTGAAGTTGACCGGTGTTTGAGATGTCTTTTGCAATTCCCTTTTCATTTTGTCCATTTCGCTGGAAGGTGATTTCCTTTCCCAGTACGATTGATCTCTCTTTATAGAAATAGAATAGCTCGTCTGGATCCGTATTGTAGAAACAATTCCATATTTCGCTGATGAGCTCATTACGACTAATTGGTGCAGGTGGCATAAATAGGCTACCTGCTTTTTCTTTTAGTTCTTCTGGAAAGTCTTCTATAGAAAAATTTATACCAAGTCCGATAATGACATCTGTAACTAAGCCTGTCTCAACTGATGTCATTGCTTCGGTAAGAATACCTGCCATTTTTTTATTTTTAAAGTAGATGTCATTTACCCATTTGATATATACTTCTATCATAGTTAGATTTTTAATGGCTTTGTAGACTGCAGCAGCTACAAGGAGGGTATAGGAAGGGAGTTTTTCATAGGGAAGATTGGGTTGAATATGCAGGGACATATAGATCCCCCCCTGAGATGGAGAATAGTAGGGACGCTGAAAGCGGCCACGACCTGCTGTTTGACAGGTTGAAAGATAGAGTGTATTTCCTTTGTTTCCAGCTTCAATCCCTTCTTTTGCATCTGTTTGTGTTGATTTGGTCTCAGGTTTGTAGCGAATGGTTAAGTTGCTTTTCTCCTGAATCAAATCAGGCAATATCAGATCGCCTTGAATAAGCTTGTATCCTCTATTTTTGATACTGTCAATTTCTAGCCCTTCTTGTTGGAGGCGTTGGATTGCTTTCCATATGGATGTCCGACTTAGATTCAGTTCTTCGCCAATTTTTTCTCCGCTGACATAGTCGTTTTCTCTGGTTAGTATTTGGTAGACTAGTTGGTGTGATTTCATAGATTTTTCCTTTTTAACTGTCGTTCATATAGTAGTTATTTTCAACTTTATTATATTCTACCATAGCTTTTCCTTTTTTAGAAGTTTCCTTCTTTTTCTCTAGCAACTACTGGACTGGAATGTCTTTGAATATAACAGAGTATACTTTGATACTTCCGTAAAAGTTTTTTCTTTTTGATAGCGTGTTCATTGTTCCCAAATGACGGAAAAAATGGTAGAATATAAAGATAGTTTAGCATTTATCTTCTGGAGAAATCCAGAACAGAAAGGATCCGTTTTGAAATCAATTGGATTACTGGATAAGATAAGAGGGCTTTCAAAAAAAGATTTCTTTTTGTATTTGATGATCATGAGTATCTTTTTACCTTTTTATTTGTTCTTAGCACTCTTTGCTTTATATTTGATAGGTTTACTTGTTACTGGGGAGATGAAGGGAATTATCAAAGGATTAGCCAAACATCCTGTACTTCTCTTTTTTATTGCCTACAGTAGTATCATTTCCATCGTCGCCAAGAACTGGCTTGGTCTAGCAGCATCTTTCCTGATGCTCCTATTTCTTATTTTCTTTAGTTTTTACCAGAAGCGTCTGACGCATGCTTTCTTTCGACTGATACTCCAGACGGTTTTGTTTGGTAGTGTTGTCTCTGCCGCTTTTGCTACTTTGGAGCATTTCCAAATTGTAAAGAAATTTAACTATGCCTTTCTTTCACCAAATATGCAAGTATGGCACCAAAACCGTGCAGAGGTGACCTTCTTCAATCCTAACTACTATGGGATTATCTGTTGCTTCTGTATCATGATAGCTTTTTACCTCTTTACGACGACAAAGCTAAGATGGTTAAAAATTTTTTGTGTGATAGCAGGTTTTGTAAATCTTTTTGGTTTAAATTTCACGCAAAATCGAACAGCCTTCCCTGCTATTATAGCGGGTGCCATCATTTATCTCTTTACAACCATTAAAAACTGGCGCGCCTTCTGGCTCAGTATTGGAGTTTTTGGGATTGGCCTTTGTTTCCTCTTCTCAAGCGATTTGGGTGTCCGTATGGGAACGCTAGATTCTTCAATGGAGGAGCGAGTTTCGATATGGAATGCGGGTATGGCTTTGTTTAAACAAAATCCGATTTGGGGTGAAGGTCCATTGACCTATATGAATTCTTATCCTAGAATCCATGCTCCTTATCACGAACACGCGCATAGTCTTTACATCGATACTATTTTAAGTTATGGATTGATTGGAACCATTCTCCTATCCATTTCTTCGGTTATCCCAGTTCACATGATGATGGATATGAGTCAGGAGTCGGGTAAACGACCAATTATCGGTCTTTATCTCTCCTTCCTTACAGTAGTCGCTGTACATGGAATTTTTGACCTGGCTCTCTTCTGGGTTCAGTCAGGATTCATCTTCTTATTGGTTATGTGCAGTTTACCGTTGGAGCATCGTACCTTAGTAGCGGACATGACCGACTAAGTTTATAACGATTGAAGATCTTCTACTTTAGGTAGGAGGTCTTTTTTGTTTGGTGGAAATTATTTCTAAGTCGAAATAGTTGACAGATAGAACAACAGGTGTTACAATAAAAACAATTCTATATAGAAATAAATTGGAGAAGTCATGAAAGATAGTCATTTGGTAGCCCATCATATTCGTTTGTTGAATGGGCGGATTTTTCAAAAGTTACTGAGTCAGGATCCTGAGGCTCTTTATCGGAGTGAACAGGGAAAGATTTTAGCGGTTTTATGGAATAGTGAAACTGGCTGTGCAACCGCGACAGATATTGCACTTGCGACAGGATTGACCAATAATACGCTGACAAGCATGATTAAGAAACTTGAGGAGCAAAATCTGGTCATCATTAGCCCATGTGGAATAGATAAACGAAAGAAATATGTCAAGTTGACAGAGCAAGGTTGGTGCCAGAAAGAAGTTGGCCGTCGTGTTAGTCAAAAATTGGATACAATTTTTTATAAAGGCTTCTCAGAGGAAGAAATTCGCCAGTTTGAAAATTATCAGGAACGTATTTTAGAAAATTTGAAAGAAAAAGCAAATGAGGTTTAGAATGGGGTAAATTAGTTATTAAAAGTTTGGTAACTTGACCAACCGAGGAAAATTTTAAATTGAGGACAAAAAATGATTGAATACAAAAATGTAGCGCTACGCTACACAGAAAAATATGTTTTGAGAGATGTCAATTTACGGATTGAGAATGGGGAGTTCATGGTTTTAGTTGGGCCTTCTGGGTCTGGTAAGACGACCATGATCAAGATGATTAACCGTCTCTTGGAGCCAACTGATGGAAATATTTATATGGATGGCAAGCGCATCAAAGGCTATGATGAGCGTGAACTTCGTCTTTCTACTGGTTATGTTTTACAGGCCATTGCTCTGTTTCCCAATCTAACGGTTGCGGAAAATATTGCTCTCATTCCTGAGATGAAGGGGTGGACTAAGGAAGAAATTGCTCAGAAAACAGAAGAGCTTTTAGCTAAGGTTGGTTTACCAGTGGCTGAGTATGGGCATCGACTTCCAAGTGAATTATCTGGTGGGGAACAGCAACGGGTTGGTATTGTTCGTGCTATGATTGGTCAGCCTAAGATTCTCCTCATGGATGAGCCCTTTTCGGCCTTGGATGCTATTTCGAGAAAACAGCTACAGGTTCTGACGAAAGAATTACATAAAGAATTTGGGATGACAACGATTTTTGTGACCCATGATACGGATGAAGCTTTGAAATTGGCGGACCGTATTGCTGTCTTGCAGGATGGAGAGATTCGTCAGGTGGCGAATCCCGAGACTATTTTAAAAGCTCCTGCCACAGATTTTGTAGCAGACTTGTTTGGAGGTGGTGCTCATGGCTAATTTGATATCAACTTTTCAGGATCGTTTTGGTGATTGGGTAACAGCTCTATCTCAACATTTGCAGTTGTCACTTTTGACCTTATTACTAGCTATTTTTATTGCGATTCCCTTGGCTGTTTATCTTCGCTATCATGAGAAGTTGGCGGACTGGGTCTTGCAGATTGCAGGGATTTTCCAGACTATCCCGTCTCTGGCCTTGTTGGGACTCTTTATCCCCTTGATGGGAATTGGAACCTTGCCTGCTTTGACAGCACTAGTGATTTATGCGATTTTCCCGATTTTGCAAAATACCATCACGGGGTTAAAGGGAATTGATCCAAGTCTGCAGGAGGCTGGGATTGCCTTTGGGATGACCAGATGGGAACGTCTCAAGAAATTCGAAATTCCACTTGCCATGCCTGTTATGATGTCAGGTATTCGGACAGCAGCGGTCTTGATTATCGGTACGGCAACTCTGGCAGCCTTGATTGGGGCAGGGGGGCTGGGATCTTTTATCCTTCTAGGAATCGACCGTAATAATGCCAGTCTGATTTTGATTGGGGCCCTTTCTTCTGCAGTGCTTGCTATTGCCTTTAACTTCCTGCTAAAAGTGATGGAAAAAGCGAAATTGCGGACGATTTTCTCTGGTTTTGCCTTGGTGACAATCTTGCTCGGTCTGTCTTATAGTCCAGCTCTATTAGCCCAAAAAGAGAAAGAGAACTTAGTGATCGCTGGGAAATTGGGACCGGAACCAGAAATTTTGGCAAATATGTATAAACTCTTGATTGAAGAAAATACCAGTATGACTGCGACTGTTAAACCGAATTTTGGGAAAACAAGCTTCCTCTATGAAGCTCTGAAAAAAGGGGATATTGATATCTATCCTGAATTTACTGGTACGGTGACTGAAAGTTTGCTTCAACCAGCACCTAAAGTAGGTCATGAGCCAGAGCAGGTTTATCAAGTGGCGCGTGATGGCATTGCCAAGCAGGATCAACTAGCCTATCTCAAACCTATGTCTTATCAAAATACCTACGCTGTAGCTGTTCCGAAAAAGATTGCTCAAGAATATGGTTTGAAGACCATCTCTGACTTGAAAAAAGTAGAAGGGAAGCTCAAAGCAGGCTTTACACTAGAATTTAATGACCGTGAGGATGGAAATAAGGGCTTGCAATCAATGTATGGTCTCAATCTCAACGTAGCGACCATGGAGCCAGCTCTTCGCTATCAGGCAATTCAGTCGGGCGATATTCAAATCACAGACGCCTACTCGACCGATGCGGAATTGGCGCGTTATGATTTACAGGTCTTGGAAGATGACAAGCAACTCTTCCCACCTTACCAAGGGGCCCCTCTGATGAAAGAAACTCTTCTCAAGAAACATCCTGAGTTGGAGACAGTTCTCAATAAATTGGCTGGTAAAATTACTGAAAGCCAGATGAGCCAGCTCAACTACCAAGTCGGTGTTGAAGGCAAGTCAGCAGAACAAGTAGCCAAAGAATTTCTACAAGAACAAGGTTTGTTGAAGAAATAACAGGAAAGGAAAGTCAGTGGTAGTCACTAGCTCCCTTCTTTAGCAGACAAAATCCCATCTCGTCTATAATTCGAGATGGGATTTTTAATGTTAGAGTAAGATAAAGAGGAGCGTAATTAAAACTGCTAGTGCTACCCTTACAATATGATGCGATATGGTGAGAGAGCCTTTTTGGCGACCATTCCAGTAGGCACCATAGCAGACGATACTCGAGCCCACAATCCATAGAAGAATGGTTGCAAGTGGGACGAAGTAAAAGATAGCTAGAGCCAAAGAGGTGAGACAACTGCCGACCAAGATACACTTGTTTCCCAAACTGTAGTTCTTTTGTTTCATGGCTGAAAAGGCAGCAGCAAGGTGAAGCAATGAGAAGGCGAGAGCTAGTACAATTGTTAGTATTCCTAGAATCATCGAAGTTAACATAGTTGGTTCCTTTCTGAGTTTCAGGCTTAGTTATCAAGTGGAGTTGTAGAGGTCATCTCCATTACATCAAGGTAAAATCTCACCACTTGCTCTTCGGTATAAGATTTTCCTTTTTTTAGCCACCAAGTTAGGGTCTCGATAAAGTTCGTCACAACAAAATGCTGGAGGTAGGAGGCCGGAATGTTTGGATAGGCCTCTTGCAAGTCATCCGCCACCATGGGATAAACGTGGTGTTCGAGTTCCTTGTGTAGTTGGCGGAGGAAGTAGTCGTTTTTAGAAAAAAGGAGACTGGTGACATGGTCCTGGTTTTTCTGAAAATGTAAAAAGATATGTGCGAGGTAATCCTTGGTCGTAAAGTGTCCTTCCCTTTCAAAGAGATGATGAAAGAGGTAGCGACAGAGCTCATCTAAAAGGAGTTCCTTACTTTCATAGTGACAGTAAAAAGTAGAACGTCCAACATCTGCTAGGTCAATGATATCCTGGACAGTAGTGGCATCATAGCCCTTGTCGTTCAAAAGTTGTAAAAAAGCTTGATAGATAGCTTTTTTCGTCTTACTAACCCGACGGTCTCTTTTTGGCATATAGACACTTGAGACAAACTGTTCAGAACTGAACATAGTTTACAGTTTGCTTCTATCCTTTCTTTGAATTTTATTAGATAATACAAATGAAAGAAGTATGTATATACCCATTATACCAAAGGAGGGAGAGAAATGAGTTCTAAAACATCTATCTGGTTAGCTTTTTTCTTAAATTTAAGCTATGCGATTGTTGAGTTTATAGCAGGAGGAATCTTTGGTTCGAGTGCAGTTCTTGCTGATTCTGTTCATGACTTGGGAGATGCTCTAGCCATTGGTATCTCAGCCCTTTTAGAAACAATCTCAAACCGTGAGGAAGATAGGCAGTACACCTTGGGTTACAAACGTTTTAGTCTTTTAGGGGCCATGCTAACGGCTGTGATTCTTATGATAGGGTCTGTCCTAGTGATTTTGGAAAATATCACGAAGATTGCTCATCCGCAACCCGTTAATGAGAAAGGTATCCTCTGGCTGGGAATCATTGCAGTAGCTATCAATGTGCTAGCAAGTCTGGTAGTTCGTAAAGGAAAGACAAAGAACGAGTCAATTCTTAGCTTGCATTTTTTGGAAGACACTCTTGGTTGGTTGGCTGTCATCCTAATGGCGATTATCCTCCGATTTACAGATTGGTATATCCTCGATCCGCTTTTATCGCTGGTTATTTCTATCTTTATTCTGTCGAAAGCCATTCCTCGCTTTTGGAGCGCACTGAAGATTTTCCTAGATGCTGTGCCAGAAGAAGTAGAGACAGGGGATTTGGAGAAGGATTTGGAGGCTCTGATCAATGTCAAAAGTGTCAATCAACTTAGCATTTGGTCCATGGACGGTCTAGAGAATAATGCTATTGTCCACATTTGTATTAAGGACTGGGAACAGATGATGGAAACCAAAGAAGTGGTGCGTCAATTTTTAGAAGAAAGAGGCGTGCAGAATATCACTATTGAAGTGGATAGCAGTCAAAGTAATCATGCGCAACATAAGCGGAGGGTGAGAGAGTTAGAGCAGAAGCATGGGCATCATTAGTAAAAAGTAAAGAATGATTAAGCCCCTATGTTATTTGAAATAGAGTATTTTCTTTCCTGTTTAAATATCTTAAAAGTTTGATCCTATAAGGCTCTGTATAAACTTTACTTAGATGTTTGGTAATTTAAAGAATTTTTCGATTAGATACAAAATGTTTGACTTGGAGTCAACTCAAAGTTGTATAATAAGATGAATGAGTTATAGTTGCTTAAATTCAGTGAAGATAATGAAAGGAGGCTAGTATATGAATATTAAATCTGCCAGCGACTTATTGGGAATTTCAGCGGATACGATTCGGTATTATGAGCGAGTTGGTCTTGTGCCACCGATTACTCGAACCGCGACTGGAATTCGTGACTTTCAAGATCAGGATATAGAAGCGCTGGAATTTATTAAGTGTTTCCGTTCGGCGGGTGTCTCTGTAGACAGTTTAGTTGACTATATGTCGCTCTTCCAAAAGGGGGATGAAACGAGAGAGGAAAGGCTTGGTATTTTAGAAGACGAAAAGAAAAAATTAGAGGAGCGCTTGTCTCAGTTACAGACGGCATTAAATCGCTTAAATCTCAAAATTAAACTTTACAAGGAAGGAAAATTTTAAATGAAATCAGCAGTATATACAAAAGCTGGCCAAGTTGGTCTAGTAGAAGTGGAGCGTCCGCAGATCGAGGCGCCGGATGATGTCATTCTCCGTATTGTGCGTACCTGTGTCTGTGGTTCTGATTTATGGAGCTACCGCAATCCAGACATTGAAAAGGGGCATCAAAATAGTGGTCACGAGGCAATCGGGATTGTCGAAGAAATCGGAGATGCTATTACAACGGTTAAACCAGGAGATTTTGTCATTGCGCCTTTCACCCATGGCTGTGGTGAGTGTGACGCCTGCCGTGCTGGCTATGATGGGACTTGTGACCGCCATATTGGAACCAACTGGTCAGGTGGTGTCCAAGCTGAGTATATCCGTTTCCACTATGCCAACTGGGCGCTGGTTAAAATCCCAGGTCAACCCTCTGATTACACAGAAGGAATGCTCAAATCTCTCCTAACACTGGCTGATGTCATGCCGACTGGCTATCATGCAGCGCGTGTTGCTAATGTGCAAAAAGGGGATAAGGTTGTGGTGATTGGTGACGGGGCTGTTGGGCAATGCGCTGTCATTGCAGCTAAGATGCGTGGAGCTTCTCAAATTGTCCTTATGAGTCGTCATGAAGATCGCCAAAAGATGGCCTTGGAATCAGGTGCGACAGCTGTTGTGGCTGAACGTGGCGAAGAGGGAATTGCCAAAGTCCGTGAAATCCTTGGTGGTGGAGCAGATGCAGCCCTTGAATGTGTTGGGACTGAAGCAGCCGTAGATCAAGCTCTTGGAGTACTTCACAATGGTGGACGTTTAGGCTTCGTTGGTGTTCCTCATTACAATAACCGTGCGCTCGGT
Organism: Streptococcus oralis; assembly: GCF_026782375.1. Taxonomy (GTDB): domain Bacteria; phylum Bacillota; class Bacilli; order Lactobacillales; family Streptococcaceae; genus Streptococcus; species Streptococcus oralis_CL. The sequence continues at coordinate 8,966 of NZ_JAKUWJ010000001.1, forward strand.
TCTACCTTTGCTCAAAATATTTCAGTGGCAGGTGGAGCAGCCTCAGTTACTACTTATGACAAACAAGTTTTGTTAAAAGCGATTCTTGATGGAGACATCAATCCAGGCCGTGTCTTTACATCAAGTTATAAATTGGAAGATATTGACCAGGCTTATAAAGATATGGATGAACGCAAGACCATTAAGTCTATGATTGTGATGGATTAACAATGAAAATCCTAATGGAGATTTGGGACTCCCTATTAGGATTTTTTGCGTTGGTATATTTGTTGAGTTATGGCAGCGTACTTTCTCTCAAAGTTAGTCTGGTTCCCAGCATGGTTAGGCTAGGGATTTTGCGACCGTGTAGAACTTCCTTGTTAAGAATATCCATCCCTGCTCGGCCCATTTCCTCGGTATAGACAGTGATACTGGAGAGGGGGGGATAGACCTGCTTGGTCAGGCTAGTGTCGTTAAAAGAAATGAGGCTGACGCGGTCTGGTAGGCTGATTCCAGCTTCTTGGAGGGCACGGAGGGCGCCGATGGCTAAACTATCGCTAGCTGCGAAAAAGGCTGGTGGGAGTTGTTCTCCTAGCTTGTGAATGGCCTCCTTCATCAAGTCATAGCCAGACTGGGCAGTAAAGCTTCCCTGAAAGACCAGTTCTTCATGGTAGATTCCTTTTGCTTGGGTAATATCTTTGAAATTTTCTAGCCGCTTATCCTGAATAATTTCTTCCTGGTCGGTTGTTTCCTCAAGGCCTGTTAGAATGCTAATCCGATCCAGTCCCTGACCGAGGAAATGGTCTACAACTTGTTTCACAGCAGTGTAAAAGTCAGTGATAATACAGGTATGACCTAGTGAGAGGGTATCACTGTCTAGAAAGACCAAGGGTTTTTGGTATTCTTCAAATGCAGCAATCTGAGCTCGGCTGAACTTTCCGATGCAGAGAATGCCAATCACTTCCTCACTTAATGTAAAAGGATGGTCATTAAAATAGCGCAAGATGTCATAGTCCAACTCTTGGGCTCTTTTTTCAATACCGAGACGAATCTGATAATAGTAAAGATCATCAAGCTCCCCTTGTTCGCTGACCCATTGGATAATGGCAATCTTTTGCTTGGGTTTGTGGGATTCGCCTGTCTTGAGGTGCTTAGTATAGCCCAGCTCTTCAGCGACAGTTAAAATACGGTGTCTGGTTTCTTCTGTAACAGATAGACTCTGGTCGCGATTGAGGACACGAGATACGGTCGCGATAGAGACAGAGGCTAGCTGTGCAATGTCTTTTAAGGTAGCCATAAATCCTCCTCCTTTTAGGTTAGTATATCATATTTTTCTGCTTTTTACTGATAGTTTAGTAAAAGTTTAGTAAAAAGGATTGACCTTGGTAAATCCCTTGGATACAATAGAAGAAAACGATTACACGTTAAGGTGACTTAACGGACAGTCAAAGGAGAATTCATATGACACAAGATCTTACTACTGAAGCCCTTCGCAAAGACTTTCTTGCCGTTTTTGGTCAAGAAGCAGACCAAACTTTCTTTTCACCAGGTCGTATCAATTTGATTGGTGAACACACGGATTACAATGGTGGACATGTTTTCCCAGCAGCTATTTCCTTGGGAACTTATGGGGTGGCTCGGAAACGTGACGACCAAGTTTTGCGTTTCTACTCAGCCAACTTTGAGGACAAAGGTATCATTGAAGTTCCTCTTGCTGACCTCAAATTTGAAAAAGAGCACAGCTGGACCAATTATCCAAAAGGGGTCCTCCATTTCTTGCAGGAAGCTGGCCATGTTATTGACAAAGGGTTTGATTTCTATGTCTTTGGGAATATCCCAAATGGTGCAGGCTTGTCTTCATCAGCATCTTTGGAACTTTTGACAGGGGTCGTGGCAGAGCATCTCTTTGGTTTAAAACTAGACCGTTTGGATTTGGTTAAAATCGGAAAACAAACAGAAAATTACTTTATCGGAGTCAACTCTGGTATCATGGACCAATTTGCCATCGGTATGGGGGCAGACCAACGTGCCATTTACCTAGATACCAATACGTTAGAATACGACTTGGTGCCACTTGATTTGAAGGACAATGTCGTTGTTATCATGAACACCAACAAACGTCGTGAACTGGCGGACTCTAAGTACAATGAACGCCGTGCTGAGTGTGAAAAAGCTGTGGAAGAATTGCAAGTTGCCTTGGATATTCAGACCTTGGGTGAATTGGATGAGTGGGCCTTTGACCAATACAGCTATCTGATTAAAGATGAAAATCGCTTGAAACGTGCTCGTCATGCTGTGCTTGAAAACCAACGTACCCTCAAAGCGCAAGCAGCTCTTCAGGCAGGTGATTTGGAAACCTTTGGTCGTTTGATGAATGCTTCTCACGTTTCTCTAGAACATGACTATGAAGTAACTGGCTTGGAATTGGATACCCTTGTTCACGCAGCTTGGGTACAAGAAGGTGTTCTCGGTGCTCGTATGACAGGAGCTGGTTTTGGTGGCTGTGCCATTGCCTTGGTGCAAAAAGATGCTGTTGAGGCCTTTAAAGCAGCTGTTGGCAAGCACTACGAGGAAGTCGTTGGATATGCTCCAAGCTTCTATATCGCTGAAGTTGCAGGTGGCACTCGCGTCCTTGACTAGTTAAAAGGAGGCTCTATCGTGACCTTAGTAGATAAATTTGTAACACACGTTATTGCTGAAAGTTCATTTGAGGAAATGGATCGCATCTACCTGACCAATCGTGTCTTAGCACGGGTGGGCGAAGGAGTTTTGGAAGTTGAGACTGATATGGATAAATTGATTGACCTCAAGGACCAGCTTGTTGAGGAAGCCGTTTGCATGGAAACGATTGAAGATAGTCTGGCTGCGCGCGAAATTCTCGGTGCTGACCTCATGGACTTGGTAACGCCGTGTCCGAGCCAGGTTAATCGTGACTTTTGGACAACCTATGCCCAGTCACCAGAGCAGGCAATTGCAGACTTCTACCAACTCAGTCAGAAAAATGACTACATCAAACTAAAGGCTATCGCAAAGAATATTGCTTATCGTGTTCCGTCTGACTACGGTGAACTAGAGATTACCATCAATCTCTCTAAGCCTGAAAAGGATCCAAAAGAGATTGCAGCAGCCAAGTTGGTGCAAGCTAGCAATTATCCTCAGTGTCAGCTTTGTCTAGAGAATGAGGGCTACCATGGTCGGGTCAACCACCCAGCTCGAAGCAACCACCGTATTATCCGTTTTGAAATGGCTGGGCAGGAGTGGGGCTTCCAGTATTCGCCCTATGCTTATTTTAATGAGCACTGTATTTTCTTAGACGGCCAGCACCGTCCCATGGCTATCAGCCGTCAGAGCTTTGAGCGTCTGCTGGCGATTGTAGAGCAGTTTCCAGGCTATTTTGCAGGTTCGAATGCCGACCTGCCAATCGTGGGAGGCTCTATTCTCACCCATGACCACTATCAGGGAGGCCGTCACGTATTTCCTATGGAATTGGCTCCCTTGCAAAAGACTTTCCGATTTGCTGGTTTTGAACAGGTCAAGGCTGGGATTGTCAAGTGGCCTATGTCAGTGCTTCGTTTGACTTCGGATTCCAAAGAGAATTTGATCAACTTGGCTGATAAGATTTTGCAGGAATGGCGCCAGTATTCAGATTCTGAAGTGCAGATTTTAGCAGAGACAGACGGGAGACCGCATCACACTATCACACCGATTGCGCGTAAGCGTGATGGACAGTTTGAATTGGACTTGGTCTTGCGGGACAATCAGACTTCGGCAGAGCATCCAGATGGCATCTATCATCCCCACAAGGATGTCCAACATATCAAGAAGGAAAATATCGGCTTGATTGAGGTCATGGGCTTGGCTATCTTACCACCTCGTTTGAAAGCAGAAGTGGAGCAAGTTGCAAGCTATCTTGTAGGAGATGATGAAGCAGTTGCAGACTATCATCAGGAATGGGCAGACCAACTCAAAGTCCAACATCCAGACCTAACAGATAAAGAAAAAGCCCTTGAAATCGTCAAGGACTCTGTGGGTGCCATCTTTGCGCGCGTTCTAGAGGATGCAGGAGTTTACAAGCAGACGGAGCAAGGACAGACAGCCTTTATGCGCTTTGTGGAACAGGTCGGAATTTTGCCAGACTAGGAGCTTTCTCCTTGCACAGTCCTATAAAAAGTAGTATCATAGTGTCGTTTGAACTATCAGGAGGAAACGATGAAAGATTTTCATTTTGATGCTATATCTGCCTTTGAAAATTACGAAATTGAAAAAATGAGAGATGGTCATGTTGTGGTGACGACCAAAGTGGTGGACTCGTCGCTCAACTACTATAGCAATGCCCATGGTGGCTATCTCTTCACCCTTTGTGACCAGATTAGTGGTTTGGTGGTTATCTCGCTGGGGCTTGATGGAGTGACGCTCCAGTCCTCTATCAACTACCTCAAGGCAGGAAAACTCGACGACGTGTTGACCATTAAAGGAGAATGTGTCCATCATGGACGCACAACCTGTGTCGTGGATGTGGATATCACCAATCAAGAAGGCAGAAATGTCTGCAAAGCAACCTTTACCATGTTTGTCACAGGCCAGCGGTCAGAAGACAGACAGGTAAGGATATAGAGAAACAAAAAAGAGGTGTGAGCCTCTTTTTCTTATTTCTTTTTCCGATTTAATACGGCATTGAGTACAATGGCAAGTAGGCTGGCTACGACGATTCCGTTTGAGAAGAACATTTGGAAGGCTGTCGGCATGCTGACAAAGAGATTACTGTTATTGAGTCCGACACCTGCAGCGATTGATACAGCTGCGATAAGGAAGTTGTGTTCATTGTTAGCAAAGTCAACGCGGGCGAGGATTTGCATCCCTTGAAGGGAAACAAAACCAAACATCACCAGCATGGCACCTCCAAGAACAGGGCTTGGAATGATTTGGGCGAGGGCACCAAACTTAGGAAGGAGTCCAAGGAGAACTAAGAAACCAGCCGCGTAGTAGATTGGCAGGCGAGTCTTGATACCAGACAATTTAACCAAACCAACGTTTTGTGAAAATCCTGTGTAAGGGAAGGTGTTAAAGATTCCTCCGAGAAGGACAGCTAAACCTTCTGCGCGGTAACCGTTACGCAGGCGCGTGCTGTCGATTGGGTCATTGGTAATATCAGACAAGGCCAGGTAAACACCAGTGGATTCAACCATAGACACCGTTGCGATGATACACATCATGACGATAGAGGAGATTTCAAAAGTTGGAGCGCCGAAGTAAAATGGAGTTGGGATGTGAACGAGTGGAGCCGCAGCGACTGGAGAGAAGTCTACCAAGCGCATGGTAGCGGCAATAGCAGTCCCAACGATTAAGCCAATCAAAATCGAAATCGACTTGATAAATCCTTTGGTAAAGATGTTAATCAAGAGGATGATCAGAACAGTGATGGCTGCAAGCAAGAGACTTTGACCAGTTGGCTCTGGGACGTTATTTCCCATATTTCCAATAGCGACAGGAATTAAGGTCAATCCAATCGTGGTAATGACAGAGCCTGTAACGATAGAGGGGAAGAGATTGGCTACTTTTGAAAAAATTCCTGAAATCAGAACCACATAGATTCCTGATACGATAAGGGCACCAAACATAGCTCCGCTACCGTGACTTTGCCCAATCATAATCAAGGGAGCGACTGACTGGAAGGCCACTCCGAGAACGACTGGTAGTCCAATCCCAAAGTATTTGTTGAGTTGGAGTTGGAGGAAGGTGGCCACCCCACACATGAAGATATCTGTGGAGATTAGGTAGGTCAATTGCTCAGCTGAATAGCCAAGAGCTGTTGCAATCATGATAGGAACCAGGATAGAACCTGAGTACATGGCTAGTAAGTGCTGTAAGCCAAGAACGGCTGCTTGCGAGTGTTTTTCTTGTTTTTGCATTAGAGATCTGCCTCCTTAAATACGACCTGACCGTTTTCAAAACGTTCCAAACGAGCGAGTGATAGAACTGGATAGCCAGCTTTCTCGAGCAAATCACGACCATCCTGGAAGGATTTTTCGATAACAATACCGATGGCTTCGACTTTTGCTCCGGCCTGTTCGATGATTTGGATCAAGCCTTTGGCAGCTTGTCCATTGGCTAGGAAATCATCGATAATCAAGACCTTGTCCTCAGGTGAGAGGAATTTCCCAGCGATGGAAACCGTGCTCGTCTCCTGCTTGGTAAAGGAGTAAACCTCAGCAGTTAAGATGCCTTCGTTCATGGTGATGTTTTTAGCTTTCTTTGCGAAAATCATGGGAACATCTAAGGCTGCAGCTGTAAAAACAGCTGGGGCGATCCCGGAAGCTTCAATCGTTACAACCTTGGTAATGCCAGCAGTTGCGAATTTTTCCGCAAAAACCTTACCAATCTCCCGCATCAAACGATAGTCAACTTGGTGGGTTAAAAAGGAATCTACCTTGAGGATGTTGTCACCCAAGATATGCCCATCCTGAAGAATGCGCTCTTCTAATAATTTCATAAGATCTCCTAAAGTCTAAACTCTTTTGTGTTTTTCTATCGCCTTTATCATCTCAAAAAGGGCTAGAAAAAAGGACCTACTTAACAGATAAGCAAGCCCTCAAAATAGGTATGTCTAAAAACATACCCTCAACAGACTTACTCATTGTTAGGTGTTCCGGCACCTTGTAGAAACGTCGTGCCAATTCACGACATAAACAAGTAAAATGATATTCAATTTTAAATAGGCTGCTGCCAATGTTTTTATTTTACACCAATTAGCTTTATAAATCAAATATTTTGTTAGTAAATAGATCATAAAAGCGAACGAATAAAAGGCTGCAACGCTAGAAAGTATTGTAGCCTTTTGTTCTTCTATTCGCTAAATCTTAAAAAATAGCCATCGGGATCCAAGACTGCAAATTCGTGAGGATAGATGTAATGATCCCCAACACGAAATGTTCTCTTGGTCAGCGGACGATGGATAGGATAGTCAGCTTCCAGCAGTTTTTGGTGGAGCTGAGGGGCATCTTCAATACCAAAGGAAATATTGACACCGCGCCCGAAAGGATAGGTTAGTTGGGCTAATTCTTCTGTGCTGCCTTCTTCTAGCATAAGTTGGCAGTCTTCAAGCGAGAGGAAGAGAAATTTCTCCTCTGGACGCTCGTATTCGACAGAAAATCCCAGCAAGTCGCAGTAGAAGTGGCGTGACTTTTCGAGGTCAGATACTACAAATTCAGGAATGACAGCTTGATAGTCCATTAGCTTTCTCCTTAAAGTTCAATTTCCAATACAACCGGCGTATGGTCTTGACGCGCACCCGAGTCAATCATGTCAGACTTGGTCACCTTGTCAGCCACGCGGTTGCTAGTGAGCCAGTAGTCGATTCTCCAGCCTGTATTGTTGATTTTAGAAGTCTTGCTACGTTGGGCCCACCAAGTATAACGCTCTGGGACATCGCCGTGAATATGGCGGAAAGTGTCAGTAAATCCAGTTGCCAAAAGGTTGGTAAAACCAGCACGTTCCTCGTCTGTAAATCCAGGCGAACGGCGGTTGCTGGCAGGATTTGCAAGGTCGATTTCCTTGTGGGCTACGTTGTAGTCTCCGGTCGCAAGGACTGGTTTTTCTTTGTCTAGTTGAGCCAAATACTCAGCATATTTGACATCCCAGACTTGACGCTCTTCCAAGCGTTTCAAACCATCACCAGCGTTTGGTGTGTATACTTGGGTCACGAAAAATGTATCAAATTCCAAGGTAATGATGCGGCCTTCCAAATCCATGGTAGAAGGAGCACCGATTTCTGGGAAGCTAATCGTTGGTGTGAGTTCTTTCTTATAAAGGAACATGGTTCCAGCGTAGCCTTTGCGAGCAGGTTCTTGAGAGGAACGCCAAGTGTTTTCATAACCTGGGAAGAGTTCTTCTAAAATTTCCAAGTGTTTTTTTGTAGGCCCTTTGGCAGAAAGCTTGGTTTCCTGGATAGCGATAATATCAGCATTTTCAGCGACCAAGGTTTGTAGTACTTCTTGGGACAATTTGGCACGAGTTGAGTCACTAGTTAGGGCAGCATTGAGGGAATCAATATTCCATGAGATGAGTTTCATAAAGTTACCTTTTTCATTCAGATTATAGATTTTATTATACCAAAAAAAGGTCCATTTCCCCAACGTATGGCTTGAAAAATCACTCTCTTTCGTTTATAATTAAGAATGATTTTATGAAAGGGAGTGAAAATAAATGAAATTTTACTCATATGACTATGTACTTAGCCAAATCAGTCAGCAAAATGGCATCATGATTGGCTTTGGAATTGTTCTCCTAGCTATCACAGGATTTTTTGCTTTTAAAGCCTATCGAGATAAAAAGGGGACTAAGTTTCGGGAATTGGTCATGATTTTGGCCTTGACCTTGGTGGCCATGCTTTTGGTGACAATCTCAAAATACCAGACCAATCAAGCCTCTAACAACCAATTTCAAACCTCCCTTCATTTCATAGAGGTTGTTTCCAAAGACTTGGGAGTGGATAAATCAGAAGTTTATGTCAATACTTCTGCAGCCACTGATGGAGCGCTTGTCAAGGTAGGTCCAAATTTCTACCGCGCCATGAACGGGAGCCAACCAGACAAGTATCTTTTAGAGAAATTAGAATTGAATCAAACAGACGCTATTGAATTGGTGGAGGTAAACAAATGACACTCAATTATATGGAAATTTTAATCAAACTGGCCTTGGGTCTTTTCTCTCTTGTTTTTGTTATTAATGTGACAGGAAAGGGGAATCTAGCACCTAACTCTGCTACAGACCAAATTCAGAACTATGTTCTTGGTGGTATCATCGGTGGGGTGATTTACAATAGTTCAATCAGCATTCTGCAGTACGCAGTGATTTTGATGATGTGGACGATTTTGGTCTTGACCCTCAAGTGGCTCAATAACAATGTTCGTTTTGTCAAACGCTTGATTGATGGAAAACCAACTCTCCTTATCAAAAATGGGCAGATTGACCCAGAAGCCTGTCGTTCAGTTGGTTTGTCTGCAGCAGAAGTTGCTCTCAAACTTCGTAGCCAAGGGATTTTCCAGATGAAACAGGTCAAATGCGCTGTGCAGGAGCAAAATGGCCAACTCATCGTGGTCCAAATGGGAGATGAAAATCCTAAGTATCCAGTTGTGACTGACGGTGTGATCCAAGTAGATGTTTTGGAATCGATTGGTCGTAGCGAAGAGTGGTTGCTTGATAACCTCAGCAAACAAGGGCATGACAATGTAGCCAATATCTTTATCGCTGAGTATGACAAGGGTGTCGTCTCAGTCGTAACCTATGAATAAGAAAAACCTGGGGTCTTGGCCTCAGGTTTCAATTTGCAATCAGAAAGGGATGTTATGTCCATTATTCAAAAACTTTGGTGGTTTTTCAAGTTAGAAAAACGCCGTTATCTAGTCGGGATTGTGGCCCTGGTTTTGGTTTCCGTCCTCAATCTCATTCCCCCCATGGTCATGGGGCGGGTCATCGATGCCATCACATCGGGGCAATTAACCCAGCAGGACCTCCTTCTTGACCTATTTTACTTGCTTCTTGCGGCCTTTGGGATGTACTATCTGCGCTATGTTTGGCGGATGTATATCCTTGGGACTTCCTACCGTCTGGGACAGATTATGCGCTCTCGCTTATTTGAGCATTTCACAAAAATGTCTCCAGCCTTTTATCAAACCTATAGGACGGGGGACCTGATGGCACACGCCACCAACGATATCAATGCCTTAACGCGTCTGGCAGGGGGAGGGGTTATGTCAGCGGTTGATGCCTCAATCACAGCTTTAGTGACCTTGTTGACCATGCTCTTTAGCATTTCATGGCAGATGACCTTGGTTGCCATTCTTCCCCTGCCTTTCATGGCTTATGCGACCAGTCGTCTAGGGAGAAAGACCCACAAGGCCTTTGGCGAATCCCAAGCTGCCTTTTCCGAACTTAATAACAAGGTACAGGAGTCTGTATCAGGTATTAAAGTGACCAAGTCTTTCGGTTACCAGGCGGACGAGTTGAAGTCCTTTCAGGCAGTCAATGAATTGACCTTCCAAAAGAACCTGCAAACCATGAAATACGATAGTCTCTTTGACCCCATGGTTCTCTTGTTTGTTGGTTCATCCTATGTGTTAACCCTCTTGGTCGGCTCCTTGATGGTTCAGGAAGGGCAAATCACGGTTGGGAATCTGGTCACCTTTATCAGCTACTTGGATATGCTAGTTTGGCCTCTTATGGCCATTGGTTTCCTCTTTAATATCACTCAGCGAGGCAAGGTTTCTTACCAACGGATTGAGGAACTTTTATCTCAGGAATCACCTGTAAAAGACCCTGAGTTTCCTCTGGACGGTATTGAAAATGGACGTTTGGAGTACGCTATTGACAGCTTTGCCTTTGAAAATGAGGAGACACTGACGGATATTCACTTTAGTTTAGAAAAAGGACAAACCCTAGGCTTGGTCGGACAGACAGGCTCTGGGAAAACGTCCTTGATTAAGCTCCTCTTGCGTGAATACGATGTGGATAAGGGAGCTATTTATCTAAACGATCACGATATTCGTGATTATCGTCTGACAGACCTTCGTGGTCTCATGGGCTATGTCCCTCAAGATCAGTTTCTCTTTGCGACCTCTATCTTAGACAATATCCGCTTCGGCAATCCTAATTTGCCCCTTTCAGCGGTCGAGGAAGCGACTAAACTAGCTCAAGTTTATAAAGATATTGTGGACATGCCTCAGGGATTTGATACGCTGATCGGTGAAAAGGGAGTCAGTCTCTCAGGTGGTCAAAAGCAACGTCTGGCTATGAGTAGGGCTATGATTTTAGACCCTGATATCTTGATTCTAGATGATTCCTTGTCAGCCGTGGATGCCAAGACAGAGTATGCGATTATCGACAATCTCAAGGAGACGCGCAAGGACAAGACAACTATTATTACAGCACATCGACTCAGTGCAGTTGTCCATGCAGATCTGATTTTGGTTCTGCAAAATGGTCAAATTATCGAACGGGGCAAGCACGATGACTTGCTAGTCCTGAATGGCTGGTATGCCCAAACCTACCAGTCTCAGCAGTTGGAAATGAAAGGAGAAGAAGATGCAGAATAAGAAAGAACAATTGGCTGTATTGAAGCGCTTGATGTCTTATCTCAAGCCCTATGGCCTCCTGACCTTTTTGGCACTCAGTTTTCTCCTCGTGACTACAATCATTAAAAGTGTCATTCCCCTTGTGGCTTCCCACTTTATCGACCAGTACCTCAGCAACCTAAACCATCTTGCTATTACAGTTTTATTGGCCTACTATGGCCTCTATATCCTGCAAACTCTGGTCCAGTATGTCGGCAATCTTCTCTTTGCGCGGGTGTCCTACAGTATTGTCAGAGATATTCGTCACGATGCCTTTGCCAATATGGAGAAACTGGGCATGTCTTATTTTGACAAGACGCCAGCAGGTTCCATCGTCTCTCGTTTGACCAATGATACTGAGACCATCAGTGATATGTTTTCGGGAATTTTATCCAGCTTTATTTCAGCAGTTTTCATCTTTCTGACAACTCTGTATACCATGTTGGTGCTGGATTTTCGTTTGACAGCTTTAGTTTTGCTCTTTCTTCCCTTGATTTTCCTTTTGGTCAATCTCTATCGGAAAAAGTCAGTCAAGATTATCGAGAAAACCAGAAGTCTCTTGTCAGATATCAATAGTAAGCTGGCAGAGAATATCGAGGGAATCAGGATTATCCAGGCCTTCAACCAAGAGAAGCGTCTGCAGGCAGAATTTGATGAGATTAATCAAGAACATTTGGTCTATGCCAACCGTTCTGTAGCCTTGGATGCCCTCTTTTTGAGACCTGCCATGAGTTTGTTGAAACTTCTAGGTTACGCTGTTTTGATGGCCTATTTTGGCTACCGTGGGCTTTATCTGGGAATAACAGCAGGAACCATGTATGCCTTTATCCAGTATATCAACCGTCTCTTTGATCCTCTGATTGAGGTGACGCAAAACTTTTCAACCCTTCAAACTTCTATGGTTTCTGCAGGCCGTGTTTTTGCCTTGATTGATGAGAGGACCTATGAACCCCTTCAAAAGGATAGCCAAGCAAAGATTACAGAAGGCAATATTCGTTTTGAACATGTGTGTTTCTCATATGATGGCAAACACCCGATTCTGGATGACATTTCTTTTTCAGTTAACAAGGGGGAAACCATTGCCTTTGTAGGTCATACAGGTTCGGGGAAATCATCTATTATCAATGTCCTCATGCGTTTTTATGAATTTCAGTCAGGCCGAGTTCTCTTGGATGGTGTGGATATTAGGGACTACAGTCAGGAAGAGCTGAGAAAGAACATCGGTCTGGTCTTGCAGGATCCCTTCCTCTATCATGGGACTATCAAGTCCAATATCGCCATGTACCAAGACATTAGTGATGAAGAGGTCCAGGCTGCGGCTGCCTTTGTCGATGCAGATTCCTTTATTCAGGAGCTTCCGCAGAGTTATAATGCACCTGTATCTGAGCGTGGTTCGAGCTTTTCTACTGGACAGCGCCAGCTTCTTGCCTTTGCCAGAACAGTTGCTAGTCAACCTAAAATCCTGATTTTGGATGAAGCGACAGCCAATATTGATTCGGAAACAGAAAGTTTGGTTCAAGATTCCCTAGCTAAGATGAGACAGGGTCGGACGACCATTGCTATTGCTCATCGCCTTTCGACCATCCAAGACGCCAACTGTATCTACGTTTTGGACAAGGGGCGCATCATCGAGAGTGGAACCCATGAGGAACTCTTGGACTTGGGAGGAACCTATCACAAGATGTATAGCTTGCAGGCAGGGGCTCTTACCTAAAGAAGAATTCCTTTAAATTACAGATTTCTTGCACCGCCTTTTCCATTTTGTGGTATAATGAAAAATGTTGACAAATAGTATAATAAAAACAAAGGAGAAACAGCATGCTGAAATGGGAAGACTTGCCCGTGGAAATGCAATCAAGCGAGGTTGAGTCTTATTACCAGCTTGTCTCTAAAAGGAAGGGGTCGCTGATTTTCAAGCGTTGCCTGGATTGGGTTCTGGCCCTGTTTTTGCTACTTTTGACTTCTCCCGTCTTTCTTATCTTGAGCATTTGGATCAAGTTGGATAGCAAGGGACCTGTCATTTACAAGCAAGAGCGCGTGACCCAGTACAACCGTCCGTTCAAGATTTGGAAGTTCCGTACTATGGTAACGGATGCAGATAAAAAAGGAAGCCTGGTGACTTCTGCTAACGATAGTCGCATTACCAAGGTTGGAAATTTCATTCGACGTGTGCGTTTGGACGAACTGCCTCAGCTGGTCAATGTCCTTAAAGGCGAAATGTCCTTTGTAGGCACACGACCTGAGGTGCCACGTTACACCGAGCAGTATAGCCCTGAAATGATGGCGACCTTGCTCTTGCCAGCAGGAATCACCTCTCCAGCCAGCATCAACTACAAGGATGAGGACACGATTATCAGTCAGATGACAGAGAAAGGTCTGTCGGTTGACCAGGCCTATGTAGAGCATGTTCTTCCTGAAAAGATGCGCTATAATCTCGCCTATCTCCGAGAGTTTAGTTTCCTTGGAGACATCAAAATCATGTTTCAAACCGTGTTTGAAGTGCTAAAATAAAGTAGTCATGAGAAAATGAGTACAGATAAAAGGAGCAAATCAATGCCAAATTACAATATTCCATTTTCACCGCCCGATATCACTGAAGCTGAAATTGCTGAAGTAGCAGATACCCTGCGTTCTGGTTGGATCACAACAGGTCCGAAGACAAAAGAACTGGAGCGTCGCTTGTCTCAATACACACAGACACCTAAGACTGTCTGCCTCAACTCTGCGACTGCCGCCCTTGAGTTGATTTTACGTGTTTTGGAAGTGGGACCAGGTGATGAAGTCATCGTTCCAGCTATGACCTATACAGCTTCATGTAGTGTTATCACTCACGTAGGAGCAACACCTGTCATGGTGGATATCCAAGCAGATACTTTTGAGATGGACTATGACTTGCTTGAGCAAGCTATCACTGAGAAAACTAAGGTTATCATCCCAGTAGAGCTTGCAGGGATTGTGTGCGACTATGACCGTTTGTTCCAAGTTGTGGAGAAAAAACGTGATCTCTTTACAGCTGCTAGCAAGTGGCAAAAGGCCTTTAACCGTATCGTGATTGTCTCTGATAGTGCCCATGCTTTGGGATCTACTTACAAAGGGCAACCAGCTGGTTCGATCGCTGACTTTACTTCCTTCTCATTCCATGCCGTTAAGAACTTTACAACTGCTGAGGGAGGAAGTGCGACTTGGAAGGTCAATCCAGCGATTGACGATGAAGAGATGTACAAGGAATTCCAGATCCTTTCCCTTCATGGTCAAACCAAAGACGCTCTTGCCAAGATGCAATTGGGTTCATGGGAATACGATATCGTCACACCAGCCTACAAGTGCAATATGACCGATATCATGGCGTCACTTGGTTTGGTACAATTGGACCGTTACTCTGGGTTGCTACAACGTCGTAAGAACATCGTGGACCGCTATGATCGTGGTTTTGCGGGTACTCGTATTCACCCACTGGCACACAAGACTGATAGTGTCGAATCTTCACGCCACCTCTATATCACCCATGTAGAAGGAGCAAGTTTAGAAGAACGCAACCTCATCATCCAAGAATTGGCCAAAGCAGGAATTGCAAGTAATGTACACTATAAACCGCTTCCTCTCTTGACAGCCTATAAGAATCTTGGTTTTGATATGGCAGATTATCCAAGAGCCTATGCCTTCTTTGAAAATGAAATTACGCTTCCTCTTCATACAAAATTAAGCGATGAAGAAGTTGATTACATCGTTCAGACTTTAGTGAGAATTTCTGAAGAAATCCTCGGTTCTGGAAAAAAATAATAAAAAATCTTGACAAAAAGCGGACAATAGCATATAATATTCTCAACAAATCAGAAAAGTAACTATTTTTGATCTTCAGGGAGCCTGTGGTGATTGTGAACAGGTGGTTGGAAGTAGTGAAAGTGGGCTGATTTTAAAAATGAATTTGAAACAATGAAAATTCGGTGCGCACACCTTACAGTGCAACTTGTTGTTAGACAAGGCAGAGATGTAAAGGGGAATAGTCCCTTTATAATTGAGGTGGCACCGCGTTACCAACGCCCTCACACGGAAGTAGATTCTGTGTGTGGGCTTTTTTCATATCTTTAAATTAATACTGAAAGAGGAAAAATTTATGACAACTAAAGGTTATTTTGGACAATTTGGTGGTAGTTTTGTACCGGAGCCAATTCAGGCTTTGTTGGATGAGTTGGAAGTGACATTTGACAAGTACAAGGATGATCCAGAGTTTTTGGCAGAATTTCGCCATTACTTGAAGGATTATTCTGGTCGCGAAACACCGCTTTATTTTGCGGAAAGTTTGACAGACCACCTAGGTGGGGCTAAGATTTATCTCAAGCGAGAAGATCTTAACCATCTTGGTTCTCACAAGCTCAACAATGTTTTAGGACAAATTCTTCTTGCCAAACGTATGGGCAAAAAACGAGTGATTGCAGAAACAGGAGCTGGTCAGCACGGTGTTGCGACAGCGGCTGCTGCAGCCAAGTTTGGTATGGCTTGTGATGTCTACATGGGGGCAGAAGATGTGGAGCGTCAACGTCTCAATGTCTTCCGTATGGAGATGATGGGAGCAACTGTTCACGCGGTTGAAACTGGAACTCGTACCCTTAAGGATGCGGTTGATGCAGCCTTTGGAGCATGGATGAATGACCTTGAAGCCTTCTACGTTTTGGGATCTGCTGTAGGCCCTCATCCTTATCCTACCATTGTTCATGAATTCCAAAAGGTCATCAGTGAAGAATCTCGTCGTCAAATCTTGGAAAAAGAAGACCGTTTACCAGACTACGTTATTGCCTGTGTAGGTGGTGGTTCTAATGCCATCGGTGCTTTTTCACAGTATGTGGCTGATGAAGAAGTCAAATTGGTTGGGGTCGAAGCTGCCGGTCACGGACTTGACACAGACAAGCACGCAGCCACTATGACAAAAGGTAGTGTCGGAATTGTCGATGGTATGAAGACTTATGCAGTCTTTAAGGAAGATGGAGAGCTGGCTCCAGTTTACTCTATCTCAGCTGGTTTGGACTATCCAGGGGTTGGTCCAGAACACGCCTACTTTAAAGATTCTGGCCGCGTAGAATACGTGGCAGAGACAGACGAAGAAGCTGTTCAAGCCTTGCTCCTTCTCAGCAAGATTGAAGGGATTATCCCAGCGATTGAAAGTTCGCACGCCATCGCAGAAGCGGTTAAACGTGCACCGAAACTAAGTAAAGATGAGATTATCATCATCAATGTCTCTGGTCGTGGAGACAAGGACGTAGCTGCTATTGCAGACTACCTAGAAGCTAAAAAATAAAAGATGGAAAAATTACAGTCTTTTCTCTCACAGAGAGCTTGTGGTTGCTGGAAACAAGCAGAGAAAGCTGTAAGGTTGGGTCTATCTGAAACGAGAGAAGAAAACATAATTCTCAAGGGAGTGCCCTTTATCGCACAGCCTGTTGCAGGAATGTTCTGAGACAGGAATGAGAGATAGGAGAAATCCTATAATTGAGGTGGCACCGCGAATTTCGTCCTCACGCAAGTTATTTTGCGTGGGGATTTTTATATATTTATCGTAGATATGGCTATCAGTTTTAAATTATGCTTCATCACTAGATAGATTTCTATAAAATATTTGCTAACGAAGTGAGCATTGACCCGCTATTTCCCGCTATAGTGGTATTCTAGAGAAGCAAAGATGCTTCTCTAGAACGGAATTTTTGAGACCTAAGTCTCGAAAATTAGGTCTTTCATTTCATGGATTTCTAAAATCATCCACTGGATAATTTTACCTCCCGTCCGCACTATTTAAGGGAAATAGAAAAAAGACCAAAAATTAAAAATAAGAAACTGAAAGGGAAATTACAATGGAACGAATCATTCATGGAGATGTCTTATCACCAATCTTGGCTTATATGCGCCTAAAGGGACAACACAAGGTGATCTTAGAAAGTATTCCGAGAGACAAGGAAACAGCTCGTTTTTCTATCCTAGCCTATAATCCTGTTTTTGAGATTCAGTTTGAAAATGGAGTCCTTTATCAAAATGGTCAAGTGATTGATCGGGATCCTTTGGATTTCATTTATGAAGTGACTCATAAGAGCCAGCACCATTCAGATCTCCCTTTTGGTGGAGGAGCCATTGGCTTTGTCGGTTACGATATGATTTCTCTTTATGAAGAAATTGGTCAAATCCCTCAAGATACCATTGGGACACCAGATATGCATTTCTTTGTCTATGAGAGTTATATGGTCTTTGACCATAAGAAGGAAAAAATCCATGTCATCGAGGATGCTCTCTATAGTGATCGCAGTCAAGAAGATTTGGAAGAAGCCTTGAAGCAAGTGCTGGAGGAATTACGCATTCCTGCTCCAAATGAATTTGAAGATTTGGATCTATCTCCGCTGAACTTCAAACCGCATATCGCTCCTCAGAAGTTTGAGGAAATGGTGGAAACAGCTCGCGACTTGATTCGTAATGGTGATATGTTCCAATGCGTGCTCAGCCAGCGTTTTTCAGCAGAAGTTACTGGAAATCCATTTGACTTCTACAGAAATCTCCGCGTGACCAATCCATCTAATTACCTCTATTTCTATGATTTTGGGGATTATCAAATCATCGGTGCTAGTCCTGAAAGTTTGGTTTCTGTCAAAAATGGCATTGTGACAACCAATCCGATTGCCGGTACGCGACCAAGAGGGTCTACGGATGAAGAGGACAAAGCTTTGGCAACTGATCTGCTTTCTGATGAGAAGGAAACAGCAGAACATCGGATGTTGGTAGACTTGGGGCGTAACGATATTGGCCGCATCTCTGAAACGGCAAGTGTCCAAGTCACTAAGTATATGGAAGTGGAGCTTTTCCGCTATGTCATGCATTTGACCAGTGTGGTGAAAGGGCGTTTGATTCCCGAACTCACTGCCATGGATGCCTTGAAAGCTACACTTCCAGCTGGAACAGTTTCAGGAGCACCAAAGATTCGGGCCATGAGACGCATCTATGAACTGGAGACGGAAAAACGAGGCGTATACGCAGGAGCAATCGGCTACTTGTCTGCGACGGGTGATATGGATTTCGCCATTGCTATCCGAACCATGATTCTCAAAGATCAAACAGTCTATGTGCAGGCTGGGGCAGGGATTGTCTATGACTCCATCGCCCAAAACGAATACCAAGAAACCATTAACAAGGCTAAATCTATGACTAGAATTGGAGAACTAAGACCATGATTTTATTGATTGACAACTATGATTCCTTTACCTATAACTTGGCCCAATACATTGGGAATTTTGCAGAGGTGCAGGTTTTGAGAAATGATGATCCTAAGCTGTATGAAGAAGCTGAAAAAGCAGATGGTCTGGTCTTTTCTCCTGGTCCAGGTTGGCCAGTGGATGCCGGAAAGATGGAAGACATGATTCGTGACTTTGCAGGCAAGAAGCCGATTCTAGGGATTTGTTTGGGGCACCAAGCCATCGCAGAAGTCTTTGGTGGAAAGCTAGGTTTGGCTCCAAAAGTCATGCATGGGAAACAGAGCCATATCAACTTTGAAGCGCCATCTGTTCTCTATCAAGGCATTGAGGATGGTCGTCCAGTCATGCGTTATCACAGTATTTTAATTGAAGAAATGCCAGAAGGCTTTGTAGTGACAGCTCGTTCAACTGATGACCAAGCTATTATGGGAATTCAACACAAAAGCCTGCCGATTTATGGCTTCCAGTACCATCCAGAAAGTATCGGAACGCCAGATGGCTTGTCTTCTATTCGGAATTTTATCGAGAAGGTTGTAAAGTGAGGAAACTAGGATGAAAGAGATTATTGAAAAACTAGCAAAATTTGAACATTTATCAGGTGTGGAAATGACGGATGTCATTGAGCGTATCGTAACTGGGCGTGTAACCGAAGCGCAGATTGCTTCTCTTCTCTTGGCCCTTAAGATGAAGGGGGAAACACCTGAAGAACGCACAGCCATTGCACAAGTCATGAGAGGCCATGCCCAACACATTCCAACTGAAATCCATGATGCTATGGACAACTGTGGTACAGGTGGTGACAAGTCTTTCAGCTTTAACATTTCCACAACTGCAGCCTTTGTCTTGGCTGGTGGCGGCATTCATATGGCTAAACACGGTAACCGTTCGATTTCTTCTAAATCGGGTTCTGCAGACGTCCTTCAAGCATTGGGCATCAATCTTGACCTTAAACCAGCTGAACTAGGTAAGGTCTTTGATAAAACTGGAATCGTCTTTCTCTTTGCTAAAAATATGCACCCAGCTATGAAATACATCATGCCAGCTCGTTTGGAATTGGGAATTCCAACGATTATGAACTTGACTGGTCCACTGATTCACCCAATGGCCTTGGAAACACAGCTTCTTGGTATTAGTCGTCCAGAACTGCTAGAAAGTACCGCTCAGGTTTTGAAAAATATGGGTCGCAAACGTGCCATCGTGGTTGCTGGACCAGAAGGCTTGGATGAAGCTGGTTTGAATGGAGCTACCAGCATTGCCCTTCTTGAGAATGGCAAAATCACCTTGTCAAGCTTTACTCCAGAAGATTTGGGGATGGAACGCTACGCTATCGAAGATATCCGTGGTGGCAATGCTCAGGAAAATGCAGAAATTTTGCTCAGCGTTCTTCAAAACGAACCAAGTCCATTCTTGGAAACGACAGTTTTAAATGCTGGTCTTGGTTTCTATGCCAATGGTAAGGTAGCTAGTATCAAGGAAGGAGTTGCCTTGGCTCGTCAAGTAATTGCTAGTGGCAAGGCCCTTGAAAAGCTCAGACTGTTACAGGAGTACCAAAAATGAGTCAGGAATTTTTAGCACGAATTTTGGAGCAGAAGGCGCGTGAGGTCGAGCAGATGGAGCTGGAGGAAGTCCATCCCTTGCGCCAGACCTATCGCTTATCTGACTATTTAAAACAACATCAAGACCGTTTGCAGGTAATCGCTGAAGTCAAGAAAGCTAGCCCTAGTCTGGGAGATATCAATCTCGATGTGGATATTGTGCAACAGGCCCAGACTTATGAAGCGAACGGCGCAGTGATGATTTCGGTTTTGACAGATGAAGTTTTCTTTAAAGGGCATTTGGATTATTTACGTGAGATCTCCAGTCAGGTAAACATTCCAACGCTCAACAAGGACTTTATCATCGATGAAAAGCAAATCATCCGTGCTCGCAATGCCGGCGCGACAGTTATCTTGCTAATTGTCGCTGCCTTGTCAGAAGAACGCCTCAAGGAACTGTATGACTACGCGACAGAGCTTGGTCTGGAAGTCTTGGTGGAGACTCACAATCTAGCTGAACTAGAGGTAGCCCACAGACTTGGTGCCCAGATTATTGGGGTTAACAACCGCAACTTGACCACCTTTGAAGTCGACTTGCAGACCAGTGTAGACTTGGCCCAGCACTTTAAGGAAGGTCGCTATTATATTTCTGAATCTGCCATTTTCACAGGGCAGGATGCGGAACGACTAGCACCATACTTTAACGGAATTTTGGTGGGAACAGCTCTCATGCAGGCAAAGGATGTGGCTCAAAGAATCAAGGAGTTGCAGATTGACAAAGGTTAAAATTTGTGGACTATCGACCAAAGAAGCGGTAGAAACAGCCGTATCAGCAGGGGCCGACTACATCGGTTTTGTCTTCGCACCCAGTAAAAGACAGGTGACCTTGGAAGAGGCTGCTGAGCTGGCAAAGCTCATTCCTTCCTATGTAAAAAAAGTTGGCGTATTTGTTTCACCAAGTCGAGAAGAATTGCTAGAAGCGATTGAAAAGGTTGGCTTGGACTTGGTACAAGTTCATGATCAGGTAGCGGATGATTTGTTTGAGGATCTGCCTTGTGCCAGCATTCAGGCCGTGCAGGTAGATAGAAATGGTCATGTGCCTCATTCTCGGGCAGACTATCTACTCTTTGATGCCCCTGTGGCTGGGAGTGGTCAGACCTTTGACTGGGGCCAACTGGATACAGCAGAACTAGCTCAGCCATTTTTCATCGCAGGTGGGCTTAAGGAAGACAATGTAGCAAAAGCAATTCAACATTTCTCTCCCTATGCAGTTGATGTATCAAGCGGAGTGGAGACAGATGGACAAAAAGATCAGGAAAAGATTAGAAGATTTATAGAGAGGGCAAAGAATGGCATATCAAGAACCAAATAAAGATGGATTTTACGGAAAATTCGGTGGACGTTTCGTCCCAGAAACATTGATGACAGCAGTTTTGGAGTTGGAGAAGGCTTACCGTGAAAGTCAGGCAGACCCAAGTTTCCAAGAGGAATTAAAGCAGCTCTTACGCCAGTATGTAGGACGTGAAACGCCTCTTTACTATGCAAAAAACTTGACCCAGCATATTGGCGGAGCTAAGATTTACCTCAAGCGTGAAGACCTCAACCATACAGGGGCCCACAAGATTAACAATGCCTTGGGACAAGTTCTCCTCGCTAAACGAATGGGCAAAAAGAAAATTATCGCTGAAACAGGTGCTGGTCAGCACGGTGTGGCAACTGCAACAGCTGCAGCCCTTTTCAACATGGAATGTACTATCTATATGGGTGAGGAAGATGTTAAACGTCAAGCCCTCAATGTTTTCCGCATGGAGCTTTTAGGAGCCAAGGTGGAAGCTGTAACAGATGGTTCGCGCGTGCTCAAAGACGCAGTCAATGCAGCCCTTCGTTCATGGGTGGCTAATATCGATGATACCCACTATATCCTTGGTTCTGCCTTGGGACCTCATCCTTTCCCAGAAATCGTTCGTGACTTCCAAAGTGTCATCGGTCGAGAGGCTAAACAACAGTACCGTGACTTGACAGGTCAAGATTTGCCAGATGCCCTAGTAGCCTGTGTTGGTGGTGGTTCTAATGCTATTGGTCTCTTTCATCCATTTGTAGAAGATGAGTCTGTAGCTATGTATGGGGCTGAAGCAGCTGGACTTGGTGTGGATACAGAGCACCACGCAGCGACTTTGACCAAGGGTCGTCCGGGTGTCCTTCACGGTTCGCTTATGGATGTGCTCCAAGATGCTCATGGTCAAATTCTTGAGGCTTTCTCTATTTCAGCAGGTTTGGACTATCCTGGTATCGGTCCAGAACACTCTCACTACCACGATATCAAACGTGCCAGCTATGTCCCCGTGACAGATGAGGAAGCCTTGGAAGGATTCCAGCTCTTGTCTCGTGTGGAAGGGATTATCCCAGCCTTGGAATCTAGCCACGCTATCGCCTTTGCAGTGAAATTGGCCAAAGAACTTGGTCCAGACAAGTCAATGATTGTCTGCCTATCCGGTCGTGGGGACAAGGATGTAGTTCAAGTCAAGGACCGCTTGGAAACAGATGCAGCAAAGAAGGGAGAAGCTCATGCCTAAGACTCTAACAGAAAAATTGAATGCTATCAAAGCAGCAGGAAAAGGAATTTTCGTTCCCTATATCATGGCTGGAGACCATGAGAAAGGTTTGGATGGTCTCGCTGAAACAATCCACTTTTTAGAAGATTTGGGTGTTTCAGCTATTGAAGTGGGCATTCCCTTTTCAGATCCTGTTGCAGATGGACCTGTGATCGAAGAAGCAGGCTTGCGCAGTCTAGCTCATGGAACTTCTACCCAGGATTTGGTTGAAACCTTGAAAACCATTCAAACAGAAGTTCCACTTGTCATCATGACCTACTTCAACCCCCTCTTTCAGTACGGTGTGGAGAAATTTGTCAAAGATCTGGCAGATACAGCAGTTAAGGGCTTGATTATCCCAGACCTGCCTCATGAGCATGCCAACTTTGTAGAGCCCTTTTTGGCAGATACAGACATTTCCTTGATCCCCCTAGTTAGCTTGACGACAGGAATTGACCGTCAAAAGGAACTCATTGAAGGTGCAGAAGGTTTTATCTATGCAGTTGCCATCAATGGGGTGACAGGAAAGTCAGGAAATTACCGTGCAGACTTGGACAAGCACTTAGCACAATTGCATCAAGTAGCTGACATCCCAGTCTTGACAGGATTTGGTGTGTCTAGTCAGGCTGATGTAGAACGCTTCAATGCGGTGTCAGATGGCGTTATCGTCGGTTCGAAAATTGTAAAAGCTCTCCACCAAGGAGAGCCAATTCAGGACTTTATCAAACAAGCAGTAGCTTACCAAAAATAATCACACAGGCAGCAAGTAAGAGGAAAGGCACGAAAGGAAGTCTTTCCTTTTTCTTTTGCAGGAGAAAGGCCAGAATGCCTGCCGCAGAAGCGAACTGAATCAAGATGAGTAATTCTGTCACGCTAAAGACGAGCGCACAAGAAGCCAGAAAGAGAAAATCCCCTGCACCCATGCGGATATCTATGAAATGAGCCATGATTCCAAGGATAATGAAGAAGACCATGACTAGATTCCAACCACAGAAAGCCATGAGGATTAGGTGGAAAGTCATCCAGACCAGCAAGGGATATTCCTGATGGCGAAAGTCATAGATTCCTAAGGTCAGGCCAGCAGTGATGAGGATGATTTGACCCAAGGAAATCCATCCCCAAGACCAAGCTAGAAAGAGGATTCCTAAGCCGAGTTCAAAGAGGGCATACCAGAATGGATAACGAATCTTGCAGTAGCGACAGCGAAAGCGATTAAATACCTGCGAGAGGATAGGAATCAAATCCAACGGACGCAAGCGAGTCTGACAGGAATCGCAGTGACTAGCTGGTCGGATAATGGATTGCTCAGGAAAACGGTCAATGACCAAACCCAAGAAAGAAGCGAGAATGCTCCCGACAAGAAAAAAATAAAGATCAATCATACTTATCTATTCGTAAAAAATAGGAGAAGTAGTATAATGGAGAAACATAGATAAGATGGTGAGGTCAAGATGATGATTCGTTTTGAAGAAAATGTGAGCACAGAAAATGCTCAGCACGTATGCCAATGGTCCAACTCCCTTGGCAAATCTTTTCAAGAACAATGGATGGGACCAATGATTCCTTTTCCCTTGACAATTCAAGTCTTGCAAGATTTGGAAGGGATCTTTTCAATCTTTGATGGACAAGAGTTTGTGGGGCTTATCCAGAAAATCAGGCTAGAAGACAGGAATCTTCATATCGGGAGATTTTTTATCAACCCCCAGAAGCAGGGGCAAGGCTTAGGTAGCCAGGCTTTAAGGAAATTTGTTAGTTTGGCATTTGAAAATGAAGACATAGATACTGTCTCTCTAAATGTCTACGAGGCAAATCAAAAAGCTTACAATCTTTACCAAAAAGAAGGATTTGAAATCGTTCAAATGGTTGAAAAACCTATACGAAAATACATCATGAAAAAGGGTAGATAGCAGTCACTTGAGTTAGAGTTCCAAGGATATCCGGGGATAAAACAGTTACCTTTCAAAGTTGGAAACAAGATTATTATGATTTCTTAGATAGAGGAGATAAACATGTCGAAATGTAGAAAAATACGAATCTTGCTCGCTTCTGTACTTGCCTTAGTTGTTGGTATCACTCTTTATTTTCAGTATCAAAGCCACCAAAACAGTTCCAACTAAAGGCTTCCTTTGAAGAAAAGGATAATATAGCAGTCTTACAACATTTAATGGCGTCAGAAAAATATGCGTCTGACATGCGAAAAGCAGGCTATATTGTTCCTCCCGACGGTGCTATCCGCTTGGATGGAGGGATTGACTCCGTAGGGATAAAAGGAGACATCGATTTGGATATCTCAAATCCGGGACGGAATGGGGTAACTGCTTATTTTAGAATAGAGATAGATGGTAAAATAACTAGTGTACTATATGAATTGGATAAGAACTTTGATTTAGTTTCTAGTAGCTACTTTCAAGTTAATGAAAACAATATAAAAGAAAGTGTGACCGTCTCTCAAGCCGAAGAAGAACGCCTATTAAAGATTGTTCGAAAAGAGTTGAAAGCTTTTCTAGATAAGATGTATCAGACTTTGTATGGTTGATGTTACCAGTGAGAAATGAACACGAGACCTTGTTCAGGATGTCAACGATGATGAGAAAGGAGGGACAAGAATGTTTACAGAATTGCTCTTTATTGTCTCTTTTGTCTTACTTTTACGTTTGTTTAAAAGTAGGCGCTCACGAATAATTATAGGAGTCTTGTATAGTTTGCTGCTAGTCTGGTTTGTCTTTTCCGTTTTGAACTATGGCAAATACACTCTTCAACCAGGTCAATCCGTCAACTTAAGAGTAAATCCCAGAACACAAGATTTGGAATACTATTCAATCTTCATCTTGAAGAAAAATGATTCAAGCAGAATTAAATTAACTGGCTCTAGTGTTTGGAGTGAGAGAAATGGTGATGTTTACTATGAAGTAGAGGGACAAAAAATTATAAAAAGCCATGGTTTGGATGAGGAGGATGAAGAACTTCCAAACAAGCAAGCAGATATTTATTTAGTAAAAGATGGAGTTGTTGTGAGTTACCAAGGTGAAAAAGTCTTTGATGCCACCAATAACAAGCCCTACACGATCACCATTACCAATGTAGACAAGAAACCAGCCCAATTTGAAGCTCAGGTGGTGGATAAATAAGCCAGTCTAGTAGTGTGTAACCTTTTCAATTTTGTTTCTTTTAAAAGGGAGCTATTATTTTAAACAAGCAAAAAGCCCTGAAAACAGAGCTTTTCCTGTTAAGAATTTCTTTTAACGAAAATTGGGAAGCGTGTTTAGAATCCGATGTACAAAAAAAGAGGACATTTACGGTCCTCTTTTTGACTACTATAGATGAAAAGGTCAGCTAACTTTTAGCCTTATTTTTCATCTTTGTGAAGCATGTTTTTAACACCTTCAATAGCGCCTTCGACAGCGTCTTTAGCATCTTCAGCAACTTCTTTTACTTTAGAAACAACTTTTTCAGCTGTTCCTTCTTTTTCCATTTTTTCATCGCCGATCATTTTGCCGACACCTTCTTTAATGGAACCTTTTGCTTGGTTTAATTTTTCTTCTGTTGACATGATTCTGCCTCCTTTAAATTGATTGATTTTGATCAGATGAATTAGTGTACGCGAGCATTTTCCTTTGCTTCGCCCTTAACGGCTTCAACACCTTCGCCTACTTTTTCTTGAACAGCAGCAACACCTGAACCGATACCAGATTTCACTTTTTCAAATTGTTCTGAAGCAAATTCTCCTGTTGAAGAAGCCACGTCAGTTACTCGGTCTTGGAGGCTTACTGAATCTGCTTCATGCTGTTCTTTCGTTTTGATATCAACAACATTCACATTGACTTCAACAACTTCTAGATCAGTCATTTTTGTAACTTGTGATACGACAACATCTTTGATTTCTTTGTACAAAGCAGGGACATTCTTTTGGTATTCAACAACAATGTTCAAGTCAACTGCAACTTGCTCTTTCCCAACTTCAACATTGACACCATGAGTGACATTATCTGTATTGATAATTTTTTCTGTTAGATTAGAGAAGAATCCTCCATCCACATCCAAAAGTCCAGGTACTTTTTCAAGTGAAAGACCAATGATTTTTTGGATTACTTTATCCTCATAAGTGAGTTCCCCTTTAACATCTTGAGAAACAACAGCAATATCTTTTTTTTCTACATTTTTATCTACGTTTGACATACGAGACTCCTTTATTTATTTAAATATTTTTCCTTAACATAGTATCCAGCAAATGCTCCTAGGGCTCCACAAATTAGTACAAATAGTGTTTTGAAAAAGCCAAAGGATAGGATAAAGCAAGCGAGAATGACACCTACTAAACCTGCAATGATTGGATACTGATATTTTTTAAACCATTCCATTTTTACTTCCTTACTTTACACGACTAACAGTCTTTTTGGTCGTTTTTCGAGGTTCAAATTCTTTTACTTTAACTTCAAGTTTTACCTCACGTTCAATACCAAAGAACTGCTTTAATCCATGAGTTATTTCATTCTGAATGACTAGACATCGATTTGAGATGTTGTCTGAAGGAAGAATTTTCCCTTCTACAGTAACGAAACATTTATTTTTGCGGCTATTTACATGGACCGTTGGTTCTTTCATCAACTGATGATCAATAACCAAACATCGAACAAAGCCTTCGATAGCTGAATTTTTTAGTTTTAATGTATCTTCTTGAGTTTCTAATTGAATCTCTAGATATTGTTTAGGATAAAAGAGTATCACTAACATTGAAATTAAAACTAAAACAGATAGGACAAGTGTCCCCCAAAAGACATATCTAGCAATCAGGAATTCAGCGTAGAGTTCTCTCCAACTGAATAAGTGGATCCCTAAATCACTGACCTGATGATAATCTATGAGAATAGGAAGGAAAATAGTCAAGATTAAGATACAGAAAATAAGTAACAATATTTTCTTTGATTTTGACATATTAAATCCTTTCAATTGAAAAGCTTTAAACCATAATTTTACCCGTCTACAGTATTCAAAATTATGGCTTATCACTTTTAATTTCTTATTAGGTAATGCTTATTTTTTACCAAATAGAAATGAAACGACTGCAACAACAATCACAGCACCAACGATTGACGGAATAATAGCCATTCCAGCCAATGAAGGTCCCCAGCTTCCTAGAAGTGATTGCCCTACAGACGAACCGATAAGACCTGCAAAGATATTTGCAATCAATCCCATTGAACCACCTTTTTTAGTGATTGCACCTGCGATGAGACCAATAAGACCTCCTACAATAATGGACCACAACATAGTGTATCCTCCTTTTCTATTTCTAAATCAAAGAGTCAATTTCTTTGATTGAACTAATTATATAGTATTTCAACTTGGAAACATAATAGTTCGTCTTAAAAACCGTACTGTAAACATGTACTTTAGATACAAATAAATAAGAAAATCTTGAAGCTACTGGGTTTCTAAGGGATTAGACTAGTCTTTTTATGACAAGCAAAAGTCGTTGTAAGAGGATAAATACACTCCATGTGGTATAATTGCATGAAGATTGAAAGACAATCCTTCAGTTTATTATAAAGAAAGAAAAGCTATCCATGAGAGATTTATTATCGAAAAAAAGTCACAGACAATTAGAATTATTAGAATTACTATTTGAAAACAAACGCTGGTTTCATATTTCAGAACTAGCAGAATTATTGCACTGTACAGAACGTTCTGTAAAAGATGACTTGTCCCATGTCAGGTCTTCTTTTCCTGACTTGATTTTTCATTCCTCAACAAATGGTATCCGTATCATTAATACCGACGATAGTGATATTGAGATGGTCTATCATCATTTTTTTAAGCATTCAACCCACTTTTCAATTTTAGAATTTATCTTCTTTAATGAAGGATGTGATACTGATAGTATTTGCAAAGAGTTTTATATCAGTTCTTCCTCTCTTTACCGTATCATCAGTCATATTAATAAAATTATTAAGAATCAATATCGTTTTGAAATTAACCTTAATCCAGTTCGAATCACTGGAAATGAAATCGATATCCGTTACTTTTTTGCCCAGTATTTTTCAGAGAAATATTATTTCCTCGAATGGCCATTTGAAGATTTTTCTGTAGAACCTTTGTGTAAGCTGTTGGCACTGGTCTATAAAGAAACTGCATTTCCAGTCAATTTCGCCACTCAACGAATGTTAAAGTTACTCCTCGTAACAAATTTATACCGAATAAAGTTTGGTCATTTCTTGGAAGTTGAGAAAAATTCTTTTAACAATCAATTGTTGGAATCTTTCATGCAGGCAGAAGAAATCGAAGAGATTGTAGCCAGCTTTGATTGTGAATATCATATCTCTCTGAATAAAGAAGTGATAGGCCAACTATTTGTATCCTATTTTCAAAAAATGTTTTTCATAGATGAAGAAGTATTTCTCAACCATGCAAAAACAGACAGCTATGTAAAAAAATCGTATCAGTTATTGGGCGATCTAGTAGATCAGGTATCAAGAGACTATAATCTCCAAGTAGACAATAGAGACAATCTGATTTGGCATCTGCATAATACGGCACATCTGCATCGCCAGGAATTATCGACAGAGTTTATCCTATTTGATCAAAAAGGCAATACAATCAAAAACTTTCAAAATATTTTCCCTCGATTTGTTTCAGAGGTGAAGGAAGGGATTGAACATTATCTAGAGGCTTTGGATATGGATCGTAATTCAATGAAGGTCAATCATTTGTCTTATACTTTTATCACTCATAGCAAACACTTGGTGCTAAATCTTTTACAAAATCAACCTAAATTAAAGGTTTTGGTCATGAGTAATTTTGATCAGTATCATGCAAAATCAGTAGCCGAGACACTTTCTTACTATTGTAGTAACAATTTTGAACTGGAGGTTTGGGGTGAATTAGAGTTATCACTTGATTCTCTAAAAGAATCACCATACGACATCATTATTTCTAATTTTATTATTCCTCCTATTGAAAATAAGAGACTGATCTATTCTAATAATGTCAATACAGTTGCTCTCATCTCTTTGCTTAACGCAATGATGTTTATTCGATTGGACGAGTAACTAAGATTAACAAAAAAGCCTTGAAATCAAGGCTTTTTCTGTTGATGTTTCTTTCCTTACACGAACTTTTACATTGAGAATCAACTAGTTTTGAAGTACCTTTACTTAGTCATTAAAGGAAAATAGAGTCAGACTACTCACTGTTTGGTTTGAAACAATTTGATTTTATCGTCACAGTAAGTGATTAAATCTTGAGCTTTTTCAAAATTATATCCTTTTTCAGAAGCTGACTTCACTTTTTTTTCATCAAAATAGTAGCCAGTCAAACCTGTAATTTCTTCTGATAAGGTGAGGTAGTAGCCTGTTTTAATTCCCTCGTCTAGATCTTTTGAAAATGACTTCATCAAGCGTCCGAAGAGAGACTTTTTCGTCTTTTCATCACAGGAATCATTCCCCAATTTGGTTGAAATTAAACCTGGATGGTAAGAATTGATGGTGATGTTTGAACCTCTTAAGAAGAACTTTCTGGCTAGATAGCGTGTCATCCAAATAGTGTAAAGTTTAGAATTATTATAGGCCAATCCGGGATTATAATTGTTCTCAAATCCAAAGTCTAAATCCTTGACCTTGGCAAAATGATGCATATAGGAGGAGGTATTAATGATACGACCGTCAGGCGCTTTTTCTAACAAGGGGCTTAGCTCAGTTGTTAACGTATAGGGAATGAGAACGGATAACATAAAAGTCAACTCGACATTTTCAGCACTCGCTTTTCGTTCTTTTCCTGCATACAGTCCTGCATTGTTAAACAAGACATCGATACTTTGAAAGTCTCGCTTGATTTCTTCCACAAATCGATAAACATCGTCTAATTTTGAAAAATCTGCAAGGTAACTAGAAACTCTGCCTCTCAAGGAAACTGCCCGAACCTCTTGAAGCGCCAACTCAAGTTTTTGAGGGTTTCGACCATGGAGGATGATCTGATGACCTTCACTGGCCAGTTTCTTTGCCAAATGTTTCCCAATACCGTCAGTAGCACCTGTAATCAGAATCGTTTTGACCATCTTAGTCCTCCAAGAAAGTAATGAGTTCTTTTGAAAATTCGTCTGCATATTGGAAGATCGAACCGTGCCCTGCATTTGGATAGATAATCAGCTTACTATTTTCGATTTTCTCATGCATGTCATAGGAATTTTCCGTTGGAACCTGCATATCCTTGTCCCCGTTGACGATTAAGGTTGGTTGAGTGATAAATGTTAGATCGTCTTGAGGATCTTTCCCCCAACGTTTAATAGCTTTGAGTTGAGTTAGGAAACCAGGCACACTCATGTCTTTATCCGCAAATTCCTTTGTTCTCATACCCATTCGTCCTAGAACTTTCAAAGCTTCAATTTTCCCTTGTTTATCATGATTATAGAAGATATAGCGTTTAGGGTCGATGCGCTCGAGTCCAGCTTTAAACATATACTTAAATGTTTTCCCTGTTACCTTATCGATCTCTTTTCCACCTCGAGGTCCTGTTCCTGCCAAGATGAGACGGTTGACTAGATTAGGCTTGATTCTGACGATTTCTTGTGCAATCATACCTCCCATTGAAAGACCTAGGAGGTTGATTTTATCGTAACCAAGGGCTTGAATAAAGGCAATTGTCTGCTCAGCCATTCCAGGAATCGTCGAAGCAACTTTTCCCTGGCTGGCTCCTACTCCAGGAAGATCGACTACAATGACATGGTGCTTTTCAGCAATCAAGTCTAATAGTCTTGGATCCCAGTTATCTAGAGTTGCTGCCAAATGGACCAGCATCAGAAGAGGTAGTTTTGATTTGCCTTTACTGAGTTCGCGATAGGCAATTTGATTTCCTTGGACAGTGATGTATTGATTTTTAGTTGTAAGATATGACATTGTGTTTTCCTTTTTATTTCTTAAAGCTGAGGACTGTTTTTCCACGCGAGCGACCATTAGCGACCTTGTCTAAGGCGCTATTCACTTCTTCAAATGGATAAACTGTATCGATAGAGGGTTTGATTTCTAATTTACTAAAGAGGTCAGCTACCTCTTGTAATTGAGCGCCGTTGCTTTCTACAAAGATAAAATGGTAGTGAACGCCGTATTTGTCAGCCATCTTATCAAATTTGCGACCAGCTAAGCCAAGAATCATCTGTTTCCATTTTGGCAGATTCATGCGTTTGGCAAAGGCAGCGTTTGGCATGGCACGAAGTGAAACAAGATGACCACCTTTTTTCATGATAGACATTTGTTTTTCAGTTTCAGCTCCACCGAGAGTATCGAGGACATAATCAACCTGGCTAACAGTTTTTGTATAATCCTCTGTTTTGTAATCGATAAAGCGGTCTGCTCCTAGTTTCAAGACACGCTCTGCACTATCTCCAGAACCGTTGGTAATGACTTTCAAACCTTTTGCTTTGGCAATCGGAATGGCCATTCCACCAACTCCTCCAGTACCACCAGAAATAAAGATTATTTTCCCAGCTTGAGCGCCCATGAGGTCAAAAGCCTGTATAATGGTTAAGGCAGTAAGAGGAACAGCAGCAGCTTCCTCGTCTGATAGATAGTCTGGAACCTTGGCTAAGGCTTGGCTATCGACAGCTACGTATTCTGCAAAGGCGCCGACATGATCAAGTGGCAGACGGCCAAATACACGATCTCCGACCTGAAAGTTGTCAACTTGCTTGCCAATGCTTTCAACGATTCCAACTACTTCGTTACCTGCAGTTTGAGGAAGTTTGTAAGGAACAATCATCTTGACTTCACCACGAGAGATCATGTTATCGAGAGGATTAACCCCAGCTGCGGTGACTTTGATTAAAACTTCTTTGTCTGTGATACTTGGTTTAGCGATTTCTGTTATGTTCAGTGTGATATTATTTTTGTTATAAGTAGTGTGTTGTGCGGCTTTCATTGTCTTCTCTTTTCTTTTTTAACGCGACTGAGTATACTTGTATCTAATACAAGTATATGTTGTTTCAGGTAAAAACTGATTTGTTATCAAATCAGTTTCGGACTTGTTTGGCTTGTTTATATAGATTGTCAATGACATCTTCTAAAGTTTGATTTGCTAATTCCTTCTCTAATTGAGATTCGGCACTAGCGAAAAGCGGTGAAACTGCTCCTTGGATATGTTTTCCAACAGGGCAATCAGGATTGCTATTTTGATGAACAGGGAATAAACTAATGTGATTGATTTCTTGAGTAGCATAGTAGATCTCTAGTAAAGTCATTTTCTTTGGAGACTTACTGAGTTGATAACCTGTTTTTCCTTGCTGGGAATGAATCAAATCTGCATTTTTCAATAAGGCAATCACCTTTCGAATGTAACTAGCGTTGGTCCCGACGCTCTCAGCCAGTGCTTGTGAACTTAAGGTATCCTTGCTTTCACTAATCATGGTTAGGATGTGCAAGGCTACTGAAAATTTCGTATCCATATAAACTCCTTTAGATAACTTGTATCTGATACAAGAACAAGTATAGCACAAATAAAAAGAAAAGCAAGACTTTTGTTTTAAATTAAAAAAAATTTTTTGAAGAGTGTCATCAGATTAGAGATGTTTGGTAAGAAAGTTCATAATCAAATGGGAGGATAAACTTGTTTTAAAGAAACAGAATCTCCCCTCTCTGCTTGATTAAACATATCTTAGTTTGTGCCTAGTAAACTTTGTTTCATAATCTAATTATATGTTATTTCATTCCGTTTTTTTGTTCTTTTCAAAGCGTTATGAGGACTTGAAACTTATTTTATAATTTTTAATTAGTAAAATGTTGAATTATAGTGAGTATTGTGTCACAATAGATAGTATATAAATCATTAATAGAATAGAAATAATACTTTCTTACCTTTACAAGTAGTATTGGTTACACATTTTTTCGTCTCAATTGTACTTATCTCTCAAGTTTAGTTAATTTTTATTAGCTTTGTTTTCGAATCAATAAAACAAATTTTAGAAGTGCATAAGACAAGATGGTGACATTACTACAGTCATTTCTAGTCACCATATGTTGCTGGCACAGGCTGTTTGTAGTGTTGGCTATTTACTAGTCAGTTTAATCGGAGTGTTTAATTTTTATTGTTGAAAGGTTTTTATATGGCGAAAATTCTATCTTTAGGTCTGACAGGTAAGAAATTACTTGCTCAGGGGTTCTTGTTTGTTCTGCTAGGTCTCATCTTGATGGTCACGGGGACTTGGTTGCCAGTAACGGTTATTCGACTGGTTCTGTTTTTAGCTTGGATAGCAACGGTCTTAGATTTAGTATTACGTATTTTCAAAAAAAGTCAGTCAACGGACACCTTGGGAGTTGCACTGGTTAAATTGTTAGTGCTGGGATATTTGCTTGGCTCCAATCTTGCGACGGATGTGCCGATTTATATTTTGGCTCTTGTGATTGGAGTTTATCAGATTTTTCATGCTAGTATTAACCTTGTCACCTATGTTCTCTACCGCAAAAACAAAATTCGACCTCGTTTTCGTCTCTTACTAGATGGACTCGTACTAGTTTTTCTTGGTGGGACTAGTCTTTTGTCCTCTACAGGAAATTCTGTCTTTCAACTCTTTGTATTAGGGGCTTATTTTTTCCTTTATGGTGTGTCCAATATCCGTGATGGTTTCTTGTTTGAGGAGGAAATTGGGAAAAACCATCTCAAACGTCGCATTAGAATTAGCTTACCTATTGTCCTAGCCGCTCTCATCCCTGCAAGAACTTTAGCAAAAATCAACAAATTCATGCAGGAAAATGCTGATGAGAGAGAGGATATCCATCTTGGAATGGTGAAGTCTGGTAAGACAGCGGAGCTTGAAATTTTTGTTCATACAGCTGAGACCTCTCTGTTTTCGGCAATTGGTCATGTGGATATCTGCTATCAAGGCCGTGTTATTTCTTATGGCAACTATGATCCGTCTTCTGAGACCTTATTTGGCATGGTAGGAGATGGTGTCTTATATTTCTGTGATCGTGACAAGTACATTGACCTATGTAAACGTGAGAGTCAAAAAACGCTTTTTGGTTATGGGATAGATTTGACGCCTGAAATGGAAAAAGCAGTTCAGAAAAAGTTGGCTGAATTGAAACAACTGACGATTCCATGGGAGCCAAGTGCAGATAAAATCATGACAGGTGATGGTAAGGAAGACTACACCTACGCTTATAAAATCAGACATGAGACAGATGGGGAACTTTATAAATTTATCAAATCTAAGTTTAAATCCTACTTTGTCTTATCTACAAACTGTGTGCTCTTGGCTGATACCATAGTCGGTCAGGCTGGCACCGATATCCTCTCACCCAAAGGATTTATCGCTCCAGGAACTTACCAAGCCTACCTTAATCGAGAGTTTGAAAAACCAAATAGTATAGTCGTATCTAAACATGTTTATTAAGGAGAATTTATGAACTTAGTAAAAAAATACACCCCGTTAATACTTTTTATAGGGCTGGTTGCTCTTGTAATTCTGAATGCATCGAGCTTTATATCAGGAGCAATCTCTCTCTTTGATGTAATATCAACCTTGATTTATGGTGCTGTTATTGCTTTTGTGCTTAATGTTCCTATGAAAAAAATTGAACAGTACTTAGTTAAATTGAAGGTAAAGGCAGAGTTGCGTCGTCCGATTGCCATGGTACTTGTTTTCCTAGCTCTTATCTTAATCGTGATTGCTCTTTTGGTTTTGGTGCTGCCAACCCTAGCCCAGACTATTAGTCAGCTGGGAACAGTCCTTTCAACAGTCCTTACTCAACTTGGGAAATTGCTAGGCAGCTCGGAATTTGTAACCAAAGACATGTTGTCAACTATCGTATCAGGCATACAGGGACAATCTAGTTCTATTAGCCAAGCTTTGATAGGTTTTTTATCAGGTCTGACTAGTAATATCGGCAATATTTTTTCAAGTTTGATGAATGCCTTTTTGATTATAGTCTTCACCTTTTTATTTTTATCCAGTAAGGAACATTTGGCAGCGATGACGAGTCGACTTCTAAAAGTTTTTCTTCCAGAGAAGGTGGTGATAAAGTTGACTTACATTGGACAAGTAGCACTAGAGACTTATGACCAATTTTTGATGAGTCAGCTGATTGAAGCAGTTATCATAGGAGTTAT
This sequence comes from Streptococcus oralis, assembly GCF_026782375.1. GTDB lineage: Bacteria > Bacillota > Bacilli > Lactobacillales > Streptococcaceae > Streptococcus > Streptococcus oralis_CL. Next base: position 44,497 of record NZ_JAKUWJ010000001.1, read on the forward strand.
GATAGCGGTTGGTTACAGCGTGTTTGGGATACCCTATGGAGTAATGACAGGTATCTTTGCAGGAGTGCTATCGTTCATTCCTTATGTAGGGCCTATGATTGCTTGTGTTGTGGGAGCGATTTTTATCTTCACAGTGAGTCCTACTCAAGCCTTACTTTCTCTTCTTCTATATCAAGTTATACAGCTGATTGAAGGAAACCTTATTTATCCTAGAGTTGTAGGGCAGTCTATTGGTTTGCCAGCTATTTTCACGCTTGCGGCTGCTAGTATCGGAGGGAATCTTTTCGGACTACTTGGAATGATATTCTTTACCCCCGTATTTGCTGTTATCTATCGACTGGTTAAAGAATTTGTCGTTGCAAAGGAAAATCAGGTAGATTAAGAAAAACTAAATTTAATAAGATATACTGAGAAGAGAGTGAGAGATTCTCTTCTCTTTTATTTTTAAATACTTTTCTACAAAAAGCTATTAGACGTTAAAAAAAGCCTTGGTTTCAAGGCTTATTTCTGTTGATTTAGATGCCCCCTGCAGGGCTCGAACCTGCGCCCCATAGCTTAAGAGTCTACTGCTCTACCAACTGAGCTAAGGAAGCAACAGAAAAAGCTGAGAATGTAACTTCCCAGCTTTTTTAATATGCCCAAAATGGCAGCTAGATTATTTACGAAAGGCATCAAGGATATAGGTGAAACCAACAATTAAAAATGCAAAGGCAACGACATAAACGACAAAGACACTTGTAGCTACTGGATTGAACAAAATCACTAGACCTAGTAAAAATGCAAGCAACGCTATCCACATGATATGGTTGCCAATAATAGGGAAAATCAATCCCAAACGATTGCCTTTAAAGAAAACTATAATGGCTTCTACAATTAACCAAATTCCTAAAATAGTTGGAATGACAACTGGCAGCGTCACAAAGCCATAGGCAACGAGGTAAAGAGCTAAGAGAAGATTAACAATCCCTTGGAAAAGATGAGCTGGTGAGCGAAGCTCTTTTGGTACAGAGAAATAGCCTAAAATAGCTGCTATAGAAGAAACCAGTAAACCAAATGCAATCCACCAGCTGTAAGCAACAAGATTAGCTACTGGGTTTGTAAATAGGAAAAGTCCTAAAAGGACAAAAACAACTCCTGCAAGGAATAGCAGTAAACGATTAGAAAATTTCATTTCAATACCCCCTATATAGTATAGTATAGTATAGTTTGATAATAAAAATATTATACACCTTTTTAGAGGAAATGTCAATAAACAAAATGGAAAATTTGGAAGTTTCAGTCTGATTCATGAAAAGAAAATCAGTTTTTATTATTTTGAAAATAAAAAGAGAAGATAAAATTTGTCTTCTCTACATGAAAATATTGTATGGCATCAAAGCAAAAGTAACTGGCTTTACACTATTTGTTAAGATGTAATTTGGTTCAAAAAGAAAAGATAGATTTAAAAGTGGGGCAAATGATGAGGCAAATCAGTTATAGATAAGCAAAAAAGCCTTGGTTATCAAGGCTTTTCCTGTTGTATCTAGATGCCCCCTGCAGGGCTCGAACCTGCGACCCATAGATTAAGAGTCTACTGCTCTACCAACTGAGCTAAGGAGGCAAAGAAAAAGCTGTATTGGTGCCGAAACTTCACGGTTTGTATTGAACCCGCGCAATTAAGCAGGTGGGCAACTCGCTCTAACTGAAGCTGTTTCCGTGTGAGACGGCCTACATGCTGTTAGAAGACTTTTGTTTCCCTAATAATACAAAAAATAGTCGGTCAACACTTAAGTGTGAAGTCGTACACCACAGCGTTTCTATGTTTATATGATACCACTTTTTCAAAAAAAATCAAGAGGAAAATGCAATTATTTGAAAAGGATTTCACAAGTCCCGTAATTTATCAATGGTTTCCTTGCGTTGAGCTAAAGCCCGTTCGTATTTGCCAGTATCTTCCGGAGTGAAGTAGTGCTGATCTTTAATTTTTTCTGGCAGATAGTCCTGCTTGACCCAGTTTCCAGGATAGTTGTGCGGATAGAGATAGTTTTGCGCATTCCCTAGTTCCTTGCTTCCACTGTAGTGGCCATCGCGCAGGTGGCGCGGAATAGGTAAATGACCTGATGTTTTGAGGTCAGCAAGGGCCTTGTCCATGGCCACATAGGCTGAGTTGGATTTTGGAGAGAGGGCCAAGTCAATCACGACATTGGCAATGAGAATGCGAGCTTCTGGGAAGCCAATCTTTTGAGCAGCATCTAGAGCAGTTACAGTATGAATCTGAGCTTCAGGATTGGCCAAACCGATATCTTCATAAGCGATGACGGTCAAACGACGAGCGAGACTGGGCAAATCTCCAGCCTCAATCAAGCGGGCCGCGTAGTGGAGACTGGCATCGACATCCGAGCCACGGATGGACTTTTGCAGGGCAGATAGAACATCATAGTGACCGTCCCCATCCTTATCCATGGTAATGTAACTCCTCTGCAGGCTGTTTTCCATGATATCAAGAGTGATATGACGGATGCCCTTGTCATTTTCGGGAGTAGAAAGAACAGCCAAGTCAAGTGAGTTGAAGGCAGAGCGAAGATCTCCGTTTGTAGAAGTTGCGATGAAATCCAGCGCATCCTCATCTAGCTCAACTGGAAAATCAAAACCACGCTCAGGGTCAGTTAGAGCTATCTGAAGAGCCTCTTTGACGTCTTGGTTAGACAGAGGTTCCAACTCAAAAATTTGAACACGGCTACGGATGGCAGGAGTGACAGAAAAGAAGGGATTTTCAGTCGTAGCACCAATCATGATGACCAGACCACTTTCTAAGAGTGGTAGAAGAAAGTCTTGCTTAGTCTTGTCAAGACGATGAATCTCGTCTAGTAGCAGTACAAGGCCACCTGAGAATTTAGCCTCTTCAGCGATTTCTTGGAGACGTTTTTTACTATCAACAGTGGCATTGAAGGCCCGAAAGGCATACTTGGTCGTTCCAGCGATGGCAGAGGCGATACTGGTTTTGCCGATTCCTGGAGGTCCGTAGAGAATCATGGAGGACAGGCGGTTGGCCTCCACCATACGACGGATAATTTTTCCAGGTCCTACCAGATGCTCTTGACCGATGACCTGGTCGATGGTTTTAGGGCGCATGCGAAGCGCGAGATTGTCAGGCATAGCAGTCCTTTCTAACGTGGATTTTCTGATGTATATATGGTAAGATGGTAGTATCTATTTTAGCATATTTCCGAGTATTCGGGGCGATTAAAGAATCGCATAGAAAGAGGACAAAATGGCAACATACGGATTTTTAGATGTTTTAGAGGAAGAGTTAGATAAGAACTTTCCTTTTGACTTTGAGATTAGCTGGGACAAGCGCAATCATGCGGTTGAAGTGAGTTTTTTATTGGAAGCACAAAATGCTGCGGGAGTAGAGATGCTGGACGAGGACGGAGAGGTCTCATCAGACGACATTCTCTTCGAGGAAGCAGTCCTTTTCTACAATCCTGCCAAGTCAACAGTCAATGAGGAAGACTATTTGACAGTTATCCCTTATCTGCCGAAGAAAGGTTTTTCTCGCGAATTTTTAGCTTATTTTGCGCTATTCCTTAAAGATACTGCAGAGGTTGGGCTAGATGCCCTCATGGACTTTTTGGAAGACCCAGAAGCAGAAGAGTTCGTCATGGAATGGAACCAAGAAGTCTTTGAAGAAGGAAAAGTCGGCTTGGAAGAAGGAGAATTTTATCCTTATCCGAGGTATTAGAAACTAGTGAGGAAGTATATGAAGAAAATAGGTTTGTATCTTATTTCTGGTCTGTCCTTTGTTTTTTTGATGCTAGGATTTGCTTTTGGAACAATTGCCTTTAAAGAGTTAGATTTTTCGTTTGTCTTTGTTCCAGGCTACCTATTTACTTTTTTCAGCATCTATCTGATATTTATCCTTCATGAGCTGGGGCATGCAGTCTGCGGTTACCTGACAGGCTATCGACTGGTGGCTTTTGGATTAGGGAATTTTCTTCTGACCAAAAAGTCAGGTGAGTTTTCTCTTAGTCGAACAGCTGTTCTCAAAAATGTTGGTGCTCAGTATATTGGATTGAAAGAAGATGAAAGTGATCAAAGAATCATCCTGATGCTTGCAGGCGGCTTGGTAGTTCATCTTGGTTTGATTTTATTGGCGATATTGTATGGATTTTTGACAAGAAACTGGTATTTTGCGGCTACTTGGATTTGTCTAAATCTATCTTTTCTTCTCATCAATGCTAAGCCAGTTGGGATTACCGATGGAGCAAAAATTTTGGAATTGCTACAACACCCTGAAAATACCCAATACGCCTACTTGGTGTTGAGGCATTCTGCCCAGACCTTGCTAGCTCCTCAAGAATATGATTTGAAAGACTTTATCATGCCTGTTGATGAGAATGCGAGAGGGAGTTTTGCAGAAAGTGTTCAGACTCTCCAGGGCTTGGTATTCATATTGGATGATAATATAGAACTTGCTAAGCGACAGTTTCAGTCTTTGCTAGAGAAAACAGATAATCCAATGTCTAAAACGATTTCTCAATTATACCTTCTTCACATTGCCTTGCTAGAAGGAGATCATGAAAAAGCGGAGGAGTATGCAAGTAATCGAGGAGTTAAATCCTTTTTGTCTCTAAAAATGGCAGACATGCAGATCATTCAAGCCTGGTATCAATTTAAGATAAAGAAAGATGTAGCTCAAACTCGCAAGGCTATGAAGATTGCTAGACAGAAAATGGCTAGTAGTAGAATGTTACGAAACGAGAAACAATACTATGAAAACTGGTTAGAGGAGCTGGAGAAGGAAATCCATGAAGAAAACTCTGTTGTAAGCTGACAAGCTAGGTTTGTTTCAATCGGCTTGATTGCTTGATATAAATGAGAAGGGGATCTAACTGGTGTTTCTGAAGAGGGGTTGAAGTCTAGAAAAGAGGTAAAAATGTTTCATATTTTCAAGCAGCTATTTAGAAAAATAAGCCCAAACTCGCAAGAGTATGGGATTTCTCTACCACGCAATCGATTTGAAAATTTAGATTTTGAGAGAGTGTTGAAGTGTGAAAGCCGCCGATTTTTTAATGAAGGGGGACTTTATGACGAGAGCGCAAAAATCATGGAACTTGAGTTTTCTGAAGGCTTTGGAGAATTTGAGTTTTTGATTTACTTTAAGACTGGTGAAGAGAAACAGTTTGAGCAGTTGATAGCTTCTTTAAACGACTTTGATAATGCCATCCAGTCCAGTTTGGAAAGGGAGTTTCAAAACTCCATTCCTCAGAACAAGAAAAAGTTGAACAATAGTCGAGAGAGGCGAGAGAAATATTTTTATTTTCATCCATGGATACTGAGTTGCGAGGAGGCTCCACCTAGTCTTCGCTATGTTGCAGATAATGTAAACGATGAGTTTACGGTTTATTTTAGTAAGAATCAGGGGAGATGGCAGGCATATTGGGATCTAGATTGTCAAAAATTGATTCAAGAATAGCTAAGTAGAATGCTAGCATAGAGCAGTTTGTTATCATAGGAAGAGACTTAATCATGGAATTATTGAATAAAAGAATGAATTTCACAGGCTGTAAAATTGCCCTCTTTTGTGAGGATAGGATTTTAACTATCTTACGCGATGACAAGCCCAGCATTCCTTGGCCCAATATGTGGGAGTTACCAGGTGGTGGCCGTGAGGGGAATGAAAGTCCTTTTGAGTGCGCGGCGCGTGAAGTTTACGAAGAACTAGGAATTCATCTGACTGAGGATTGTCTGCTTTGGAGTAAGGTTTACCCAAGTATGCTTTTTGAGGGAAAAGAATCCGTCTTTCTAGTTGGCAAGTTAAGGCAGGAACAGTTTGATAGTATCGTCTTTGGCGATGAAGGGCAGGGCTACAAACTGATGAGCGTTGAGGAGTTTCTTGGCTCAGATAGGGTTGTACCCCAGTTGCAGGATAGAGTGAGGGATTATATGGAGAGTAACTATGATTAGACTAGAACGAGCAGGAGCAGAGGATTTAGAAACCGTAATTGCAATTCAAAGGGCTAGCTTTAAGGCTGTCTATGAGAAATATCAAGATGAGTATGATCCTTATCTGGAGGACTGCGAACGAATCAAGTGGAAACTGGTAGAACGTCCTAATAGCTATTATTACTTTGTGAAAGAAGATGAAGAAAAGATTGGTTTTTTACGAATTCAGACCAATGAAGAGTTGACAGAGGCTTGGTTGGGAACGGCAGCGATTTTGCCCCAGTATCAAGGAAAAGGTTATGGTTCTGAAGGATTGGAATTGCTGGAAAAGGAATTTCCGACGATTAAACAGTGGGATTTGTGTACGGTATTACAGGATGAAGGTATGGTTGCTTTCTATGAGAAGAACGGCTACCATCAAACCCATATTGAACCTGAAAAAGAAGGCATGGATATGGTATACATGAAAAAATGCATAGAGAAATAGAAAGGATAGTTCAGTTACATTTCTAAACTGAACCCGCCCTAAACACTGTGCCAAAAAGATAAACTTCTCTTAGACCCAAGCGTCATCAGAGAATTTCCTATTTTGGCTTTGTGTTTTACGGGCTTGGTATCTTAATTATGGAAACATGGCAAGAGTTAAAAGTAACGGTTAAGCGTGAGGGAGAGGAATTGGTTTCCAATCTCTTAATTGAGCTGGGGGCGCAAGGTGTTGCGATCGAGGATAGTATGGACTATGTGGGAAATGTAGACCGTTTTGGTGAGATTTTCCCAGAGGTCGAGCAGCAAGAAGAAATCGTGGTGACAGCCTATTATCCCGAAACGGTTGATGTAGTGGCAGTTGAGGCAGACTTGCAGGCTCGTCTGGCAGAATTGGCAGATTTTATGGACTTAGGAGAAGTCAAGATGGGGACGACTGTCTTAGCTGAGGAAGACTGGGCAGACAACTGGAAGAAATACTATGAACCAGCTCGCATCACTCATGATTTGACCATTGTGCCGTCTTGGACGGACTATGAGGCGACTATGGGAGAAAAGATTATCAAGCTAGATCCTGGTATGGCCTTCGGGACAGGAACTCACCCGACAACCAAGATGAGTCTTTTTGCCTTGGAGCAGGTTCTTCGCGGTGGGGAAACGGTGCTAGATGTGGGGACAGGTTCAGGTGTCCTTTCTATCGCTAGCTCACTACTAGGAGCTAAAGAAATCTTTGCCTATGACCTCGATGACGTGGCGGTTCGTGTCGCTCAGGAAAATATTGAGCTCAATCCAGGTATGGAAAACATCCATGTAGCGCCAGGTGATTTGCTCAAGGGTGTGGAGATTGAAGCAGATGTCATTGTGGCTAATATCTTGGCGGATATTCTCATCCATCTGACGGATGATGCTTATCGCTTGGTCAAGGACGAAGGCTACCTGATTATGAGTGGCATTATCAAGGACAAGTGGGATATGGTGCGAGAGTCGGCTGAAGCGGCAGGTTTCTTCCTTGAGACTCACATGATGCAAGGGGAGTGGAATGCCTGTGTCTTTAAGAAGACCAAGGATATTTCCGGTGTGATTGGAGGCTAACATGCAGCAGTATTTTGTCAAAGGCAGTGCTATCTCTCCTGTCGCCATCGAGGACAAGGAAACCAGCAAGCACATGTTTCAGGTCATGCGCTTGAAAGAAGGTGATGAGGTGACCTTGGTCTTTGAGGATGGTATCAAGCGCTTGGCGCGCGTGTTGGATGTGGAAAATCGTCAGTTTGAGTTGGTCCAAGAGTTGGCTGACAATGTGGAACTGCCCGTTCAAGTGACCATTGCATCTGGATTTCCCAAGGGAGACAAGCTAGAGTTCATCACTCAAAAAGTGACGGAACTGGGAGCCAGCCAAATCTGGGCATTTCCTGCCGACTGGTCAGTTGCCAAGTGGGACGGCAAGAAATTGGGCAAAAAGGTTGAAAAACTAGAAAAAATCGCCCTCGGTGCAGCTGAGCAAAGCAAGCGAAACTTTGTTCCAAGTATCAAGCTATTTGAGAAAAAAGCAGACTTTTTAGCACAACTTAATCAGTTTGATCGTATCGTGGTAGCTTACGAAGAGTCAGCAAAAGAAGGTGAATCAGCTGCCCTTATTCAAGCTGTCGCTGCCCTTGAAAAAGGAGCCAAACTGCTCTTTATCTTTGGACCAGAAGGTGGTCTTTCGCCTGCGGAAATCGAAAGTTTCGAAGCTAAAGGAGCCGTCTTGGCAGGCCTAGGACCTCGCATCTTGCGAGCAGAAACAGCGCCACTTTACGCCGTATCAGCCCTTAGTGTTTTATTAGAATTAGAGAAATAAGAGGAAGAAAATGGAACAAAAACACCGTTCAGAATTTCCAGAAAAGGAACTTTGGGATTTAACCGCCCTATACCAAGACCGTGAGGATTTTTTGCGTGCAATCGAGAAAGCTCGCGAAGACATTAACCAATTTAGCCGTGACTACAAGGGCAATCTTCACACTTTTGAGGATTTTGAGAAGGCCTTTGCGGAATTGGAGCAAATCTATATCCAGATGAGTCATATCGGCAATTATGCCTTTATGCCTCAGACGACAGACTATAGCAATGAAGATTTTGCCAACATTGCCCAAGCTGGAATGGAATTTGAAACAGATGCCAGTGTAGCCTTGACCTTCTTTGACGACGCCTTAGTCGCTGCAGATGAGGAAGTCTTGGACCGTTTGGGTGAATTGCCTCACTTGACGGCAGCTATTCGTCAGGCCAAAATCAAAAAAGCCCACTATCTTGGGGCAGATGTGGAGAAGACCTTGACCAATCTCGGTGAAGTTTTCTACAGTCCACAGGACATTTATACTAAGATGAGAGCTGGGGATTTTGAAATGGATGATTTTGAAGCCCATGGCAAGACCTACAAAAACAGCTTTGTTACCTATGAAAATTTCTACCAAAATCACGAGGACGCTGAGGTTCGTGAAAAATCCTTCCGTTCCTTCTCAGAAGGACTCCGTAAGCACCAAAATACGGCTGCCGCAGCCTACCTTGCTCAAGTCAAGTCTGAAAAACTCTTGGCAGATATGAAAGGCTATGACTCAGTTTTTGATTATCTTTTAGCTGAGCAGGAAGTAGATCGTGCCATGTTTGACCGCCAGATTGACCTTATCATGAAGGACTTTGCGCCAGTCGCTCAGAGATACCTCAAGCATGTTGCCAAGGTGAATGGTCTTGAAAAGATGACCTTTGCTGACTGGAAGCTTGACTTGGATAGCGCCCTCAATCCTGAAGTGAGTATTGATGATGCCTATGACTTGGTCATGAAGTCAGTCGCACCATTGGGTCAAGAATACACTCAAGAAATTGCCCGTTACCAAGAAGAACGCTGGGTGGACTTCGCTGCTAATAGTGGCAAGGATTCAGGTGGTTACGCAACGGATCCATATCGTGTGCATCCTTATGTTCTCATGAGTTGGACTGGCCGTTTGAGCGATGTCTATACCTTGATTCATGAGATTGGGCATTCTGGTCAATTTATCTTTTCAGACAACCATCAGAGCTATTTCAACGCCCACATGTCGACCTACTATGTCGAAGCACCATCAACCTTCAATGAATTGCTTTTAAGTGATTATTTGGAGCACCAGTCTGACGATCCGCGTAAAAAACGCTTTGCCCTTGCTCACCGTTTGACAGACACCTACTTCCATAATTTCATCACCCACCTCTTGGAAGCAGCTTTCCAGCGTAAGGTTTATACATTGATTGAAGAAGGAGAAACCTTCGGAGCAAGCAAACTTAACAGCATTATGAAGTCAGTCTTGACGGATTTCTGGGGAGATGCCATTGAGATTGATGATGATGCAGCTCTGACCTGGATGCGCCAAACTCACTACTACATGGGCTTGTATAGCTACACTTACTCGGCAGGGCTAGTCATCTCGACAGCTGGTTACCTTCATCTGAAACATTCAGAAACTGGAGCTGAAGATTGGCTCAATCTCCTCAAATCAGGTGGCAGCAAGACACCGCTTGAGTCAGCCATGATTATCGGAGCCGATATCTCAACGGACAAACCACTCCGTGATACCATCCAGTTCTTGTCAGACACAGTTGATCAGATTATCGCCTACAGTGCTGAGTTGGGAGAGTAAGGGAATAGAGAGGTCGTTCTAGAATGATGCTAATGAGACTTTTGCTTTATTTGTAGTGATTGTCAAGAAAAGTGTTGAGGGTCGTAATTGCAAAGCAGAATTAATAACGGAATCGGTATTACTAATCATCCTTTTTATTTTCTATATGATTGAATTTAGTTAAGAAATTGATGAGGAACTATATATTACAATTTATAGTTAAGTTGTTTTATGTAATTATAGATGCAAGGTATAGATTTATAAACAATTTCTAAGAATATCGTAATTCTTTAAAAATATAGGAATATATGATAAAATATAAAATGTAAACGCTTAAAAAGAAAGGTTGGATTAATGAAAAAGGAAAAAGTGCTGATTGGTTTGGGAGTTGCAACTGCAATAGTAACTGCTTTTAATGGTCATGTCCAAGCAGATGAGGTTACAAATAAACAATCGAATAAAACTACTGTCAGTCAATCAGAGACCAAAAAGGATGTTGAAGTTTCAGAATCAGATGTAAAAAATGCAGAAGTAAAACTAAACAAAGCAATTGATGAAGAAAAGAATGCTCAGAAGATTGTTGATAAAACGCAACAAGAGTATGCATCTGCTGTAACAAATAAGAACAAAGCAGATGACGCTTTGAAACAAGCTCAAGAATTTGCTAAACAAGCTACACCTGAGAAAATTAAAAATGCAGAAAAGGATCTTGCCGCAAAACAAGTAACTGTCAAGAAAGCCGAAGAAAATTTGGCTGGAGTAAAACAAGGTGAGAAACAAGCTCAGACAAGTGTCGAGAACCAACAAACAGTTGTTAATAAGGCAAAAACTCAGGTTGATCAAAGAGCAGCAGACGTAAAAAAGGCACAAGACAAAGTAAGGGTAGCAGAGGAAACTTTTGATTGGAATACATTACGTGAGGTGCAACAAGCAACTGAGAAATTAGATGCGAAGGTGAAAGCTGACCAAGCTAAAGTGAGTTCTTTAACTAGTGAGTTCTCAAAAGCACAACAAGAAAGAAAAGCACTTGTAGAAAGAGGAAATAAGAACCGTTCTACTCTTGAAAAGAATTTAAAATCAGCTGGGAATGAGTTTTTAACAGTTACGGTCCCTCACGAGATTCAATCAAATTCTGTTAGCGAGAGTGATTCCAAGACTCCTCCACTTGAGGAAAAAACTTTCGTAGGAAGTGATGGGAAGACATATTATGTTGCTGCAAATGAAGATGTGAATTTTAGCGGAGAAAGAACAGAAACTATCGTTGTTTCATCTAAAGATTATGTCAGCGATCCTCATGTGGTTGATTATAAAAAGGTTTCTGAAGAAGTTCGTAAATACTTAATTGAATTGCGTAGAATCAATGGTATTGATATTCCAGTGCCAGCTGTGACTGACAAGGCTCTGAGATATGCAAAAGCGAGAGCAAATGAAATGGTGGCAAATAATAAATTGTCACATGATACAAAATTGAAAAATCAAGATTTTGGTTTTAAGGATGCGACTGAAAATGCAACAGCTGGTTCGGTTCCAGAAAAGAGCCTGTTAAGTGAAAAAGAACTTGCTTATAAAGAGGTCCTATCTTACTTTAATGATTATAGTAATGCCTCGTTATATGGCTCATCAGATCCAAAAGAAGCACATAGACGTAACTATGGTCATAGAATTCCATTGCTAGCAGCTTCTGGGACAGGGATGGCTGTCGGAGCATCCTCTAGCGAAAAAACAAGCTATGGAAATTATGGAGTGTTAACATTTATTAGCGAGAATAAAGATGTTTATGGAATACTTCCTTCTGGAGCTGAAGAGTATAGTAGTTATTTTTTAGCAAGAGCAGAAAATAAAGATAGTAATCCAGATTATAGCGAATTTTACTTTAATGGGAAACGAGTAAAATTCTTGCCTAAAATAACCTTCCGTTATGTTTGGAATGAAATCACGCATCCTAAAAATCCAGCCTATACTAAAGCGAAAGAAGCTTTAGATAATTTTAATCGAAAACAAAGAAATGAAGAGACTGTGGCAAATGAAAAACTATCGTCTCTAAACAATAACCTTACCATTGCTAAAACGACTTTAGATAAAGATAAAAAAGAACTAGACAAATCTAAAAAACGTCTTGTGGATTTGACAAAACAAAATAAAGCTAAGCTAAACGTTTTGAAATCAGCACAAGCAGAATTGAGTAAACAACAAACTTTGCTGAGTGCTGCTAAAACTGAGTTTTTGAAACAAGAGACTGAACTAAATCGATTGAAAGTAGTCAAAAACGATAAGATAAAATTCGTTAAGACTGCTGAACAATCACTTAAAAATGCTAAAAAAGAGTTGGATACAGCACATCAATATGTTACAAATCTCAAAAATGCTCCAAAAAAACTCGATGAAGCTAAAAAACAATTGATTAGAGCTAAACAAAAGGTTGAGGAATCTAAAAAAGCGCTCGATAATGCCAATGCTAAATTAAAACTTGCTAATGCTAAAAAAGAGGCTGCTAAAAAGGAATATACGAAAGTATCTGAATCATATAAACAATATTTATTGTTAAAACAAAAAGCAGCTTCGAAAGGAAGTTGGATTCAATCCTCTGGTCGTTGGTGGTACAGACACAACAATGGTTCTTATACAACTAATGGTTGGGAACTAATCGATAGTACATGGTATTATTTTGACAGTTCAGGATGGATGCAAACAGGCTGGGTAAAAACAGGCGGTTCATGGTATTATCTTAATTCTTCAGGTGGAATGAAAACAGGCTGGGTAAAAACAGGTGGATTATGGTATTACCTCAATTCTTCAGGAGCAATGCAAACAGGATGGTTCACTGTTTCAGGGAAATGGTATTATGCTTATAGTTCTGGCGCTTTAGCAGTCAATACAACTACACCTGATGGATATCATGTCAATTACAATGGGGAATGGATTAAATAGAGAGTGCTATGCTATTTAAAAAGATTAATACAAACTCTCATTTTATTCAGTATAGTATAACCATCAAATATAGAGATTTACAACTAATTGCAATACATTAAAAATATACAAATTTTGAAAACAATATTGCAACATATATAAATTTTCCAATCAAATTTCTTGAAACCCTTTCCTTCTTCTGATAGACTAATACATAGTTTGAAAAAAGGAGACTTATCATGAAAAAATTTGTTGCTGAATTAATCGGTACATTTATGCTTGTGTTCATCGGAACAGGAGCTGTTGTTTTTGGAAATGGTGTTGAAGGTCTTGGACACCTTGGAATTGCTTTTGCCTTTGGTTTGGCAATCGTAGTCGCAGCTTTCTCAATCGGAACTGTTTCAGGTGCTCACTTGAACCCAGCTGTTTCGATCGCTATGTTTGTAAACAAACGTTTGTCATCTTCAGAACTTGTAAACTACATCCTTGGACAAGTAGTTGGAGCTTTCCTTGCGTCAGCTGCGGTATTCTTCCTCTTGTCTAACTCAGGCATGTCAACTGCTAGTCTTGGTGAAAATGCCTTGGCAAACGGTGTCACTGTCTTTGGTGGATTCTTGTTTGAAGTCATCGCAACTTTCTTGTTTGTCTTGGTTATTATGACTGTAACATCAGCAAGCAAAGGAAATGGCGCGATTGCTGGTTTGGTAATCGGTTTGTCCTTGATGGCTATGATCCTTGTAGGATTGAACATCACTGGACTTTCAGTAAACCCAGCTCGTAGTTTGGCTCCAGCTGTCTTGGTTGGTGGCGCAGCTCTTGAACAAGTTTGGATTTTTATCCTTGCTCCAATCGTTGGTGGTGTACTTGCAGCTCTTGTTGCAAAAAACTGCCTTGGAACAGAAGAATAAGAAACGAAAAAAGAGTCCTGTTCTCAGTTTGAGGAACAGGGCTTTTTCTATGCAAACAAAAAAGCACTCCCTTTTTGAATGGGAGTGTTTCGTGATTAGCTCAATTCAGCAACGATAGCCTTGATTTGTTCTGCAGTGTGTACTCCAGCAACCTGTTTCACAACTTGGCCATCTTTTTTGAAGAGAAGGGTTGGGATAGACATGATTCCAAAAGCACGAGCTGTGTTTGGATTTTCATCAACGTCCATTTTAACGATTTTCAAGACATCTTCTGAAAGTTCTTCAGACAATTTGTCCAAGATTGGACCTTGCATACGACATGGACCACACCAAGTTGCCCAGAAGTCTACCAAGACCAAACCGTCTTTTGTTTCTTGTTCAAATGTTGCATCTGTAATTGCTTTTGCCATTGTATTTCTCCTTTTTTAGTTATATTGGCTTAAATCTTGTTTCATGAGATAGAAGAAGACATCTCCATAAGTCCCATGGTAGTCCAAATCATGACCATTGTAGGTTAATTTTTGGACAGTATAGTAATCCGCGACGCCGATAAGGCAGGCGTGTTGAGAACGTTCAAAGTCTTGGTAAGACTCGAAAGTCATGGTTCTCTCTTGCTTGCTGGCATCTAGGTAGGTAATTTCGATCATATAAAACTCCTTTGTTGTTTGATCTTGACTTTATTGTACTCCTTGGAAAGAGGAATGTCAAGAAAAATGATTGCGCACGCAACTTTTTTAAAAAATCTGATTACGAAATGAATTCAAGACTCGTTTCCAGTCTTTCTTCGACAGCCTTTTGCAGGTAAGCTAGAGTTGTCTGTCCCTCGTCAGTCAGGCAGATAAAGCTAGCCCGTCTATCCTGATCGCAACATCGGCGACTAAGCAGACCACAGTTTTTCTCTTCTAGGCGAGCCACCATTCGAGAAACAGCGCTCGGGCTGAGATGGAGTTTATCTGGCAGGTCAATCTGTCGTAAAGATTTTTCATCAGCTAGGTCCAGATAGTAGAGCAGGTAAAACTCCTTCAAGGTCAACCTTTGTTCACTCTGCTGGGCGATGGTTTCTTCTAACAAGGCTTCCATTTCTTTTTGACGGCGGTTGTAGTCAAACCACTTTTCCAGATAGGTCATTGCTTTCTCCTTTCTTTTCAAAGTAAAAATAGCAAAGTCATGACTGACTGTTCTTGCAACACAAGATGATTGCGCATGCAATGATTATACTACTTTTAACTAATCCTTGCAAGCAAGAAGAATTCCAATATTTCCTTGAAATTTTCTGAAAAAAGAGTAAACTGGTATGCAAGAAGTCTATTTCATGGAGTTTAGGATGAAATTATATGTTCAATTAATGATTCTCTTTGTGATTTCTCTAATCGGAGAGGGAATTTCTAGTTTCTTTCATCTGCCCATCCCAGGCAGTATTATCGGGTTGATTATTCTCTTTCTAGCCCTACAGTTCAAGTGGCTACGGATCAGGCATGTCAATATGGTGGGGAATTTTCTGCTGGCCAATATGACCATTCTCTTTTTGCCGCCAGCAGTGGGAATCATGGAAAAGTTTGATGTCATTGCCCCCTATCTCTTGCCCATTGTCTTGATTGTCTTTTTTGCGGCTGTTATCAATATTATCCTTATAGCCCTAGTGGTTCAGTTCATCAAACGACGGTTTGAGGGAGATTATGAGAAAGGAGACGCCAAATGAGTGAATTTGTTTCCAATCCCCTATTTGGGATTGCATTATCTATCCTAGCTTATCTAGTAGGGATGTTGATTTACAGACGTTTTCCCCATCCTTTGACAACGCCCTTGCTTTTGTCAGCTGTTTTTATCATTATTTTTCTCAAGGTGACTGGTATTTCTTACCAAGACTACTATCAAGGTGGGGTTTATCTGAACAACTTGATAGTCCCATCGACCGTGGCTCTAGGGATTCCGCTTTATAAGAGTTTTCACCTGATGAAGCACCATGCTCGGAGTATTCTCTTTGGTAGTCTGTTAGCAGTAGTTGTCAATACTTGCTTTACTGCCATAGTAGCGAAAATATTTGGTATGGACTTTTTCCTAGCCATTTCTCTCTTTCCCAAGTCAGTAACAACCGCCATGGCAGTGGGGATCACAGAAAAATTGCAAGGTTTGACGACTGTGACCTTGGTCGTCGTAGTGGCGACTGGGATTTTGACCAGTGTTATCGGACCAACCATTTTGAAGTGGTTGAAAATTGATGATCCAGTTGCGGTGGGACTTTCCCTCGGTGGGACAGGTCATGCTGTCGGAACAGGAACGGCCCTTCGCTACGGCTCTGTAGCAGGAGCTATGGGTGGCTTAGCTATCGGTATCACTGGTATTCTTTATGTCTTTGTCAGCCCCCTTGTAGCCAGCTTGATATTGAGTTAAAGAAAAACCCAGCTTTCTAGCTGGGCATTTTTTATTGCAAGTTAACCTTGTTTTTCAAGATATAGTAGGTTCCGAGATAGTAGATAGCTGATAAAAAGAGATTGCGCAGAATTTCTGTACCAGCTATCACGTTAAAGTCATTGTCAACTCTGAAGAAGAAAGTGATATAACCAATAACGATGGAAATGACGATATAGGCCAGAATTCCCATAGCTGTTCGATACTCATTAAAGAGTTGCCCGATTGAGATTGCGAGGTAAATGGACAAGATCCAGGAGATCGAGCTGACAAGTAGTGAGACCGCATAAAGTCCACCGTGGCTGAGGTAAGGAGAAATGAAGTTATAGAGGGAAGTGAAGTCTTTTTCTATTGGTGTTAAGAAAATGATAATCAATATACTTAAGATAAAGACGATATAGCTTAAGATGGACCAGACAAGGGCACTGAAGAGTTTTGCAGTAATAATTTGGTGTTCAGAGACAGGCAAAGTCAAGGTCAAGTATCCTTGGCGGTCATAGACACTACCCTTAAATCTTCGGATGATTAAAAAGATTGTTGCAATCCAAAGAGTGACGCTGAGTCCCCCGAAGACTAAAATCAAAAAGAAAATGAGATAGCCTGTATTATCAGGGTTGTAACTAGGGCTAAGACTGCTAATAAAAATTCCAATCAAAACTGAAATTGCAAGCACAGCACCGTAGAGTGCCAGATACCATTTATTGATATTTTTAAATTCATAGCGAACTAAATTCCAAAACATAATAATCTCCTTTAACTAAGCCTTGAACTCTTGACGGAAGAGCTGGTCAATGGATTCACCTGACTCGTAACGAATATCATCAACATTTCCTTGGCGGACGACTTTTCCGTCTTTGAGGAAGATAATCTCATCCAAGATTGGTTCAATATC
Source organism: Streptococcus oralis (assembly GCF_026782375.1). Lineage (GTDB taxonomy): Bacteria > Bacillota > Bacilli > Lactobacillales > Streptococcaceae > Streptococcus > Streptococcus oralis_CL. The sequence continues at coordinate 61,644 of NZ_JAKUWJ010000001.1, forward strand.
TGAAATCAAGTGGGTTGAAATCAGTACCGTAGAGGTTGGTGAGTAGTTGTTGATGATGGTATTGAGGATATAATCACGGGCAGCTGGATCCACTCCACCGATCGGTTCATCGAGGACATAAAGACGAGCTTCGCGGCTCATAACCAGAATGAGTTGAACTTTTTCCTTGTTCCCTTTTGATAGTTTCTTAAGGCGGTTGTTCTCATCAATGCCAAGATCAGCTAACAGGTGTTGGGCTCTTTCGAGATTAAAATCCTGATAGAAGGTTTTAAAATAGGTTAGAGCATCCTTGACCTTCATCTCTTCATTGAGATAAGTTGTGTCAGGCAGATAAGAGACAATCGCCTTGGTGGCTGGACTTGGATCCTGTCCGTTAATGAGGACACGTCCTTTATCGGGCTGAAGGAGGCCATTGATCAGTTTGATCAAGGTTGTTTTCCCGGATCCGTTTGGTCCAAGGAGTCCGACAATCTTTCCGGCTGAGATCTCTAGTGAGATATTGTCAAGTGCCGCAGTTGCTCCATAAGATTTTGATACATTCTCAAGTGCTAATAATGTCATAGTCTTAAACTCCTTTGATATAATCACTTAATACATTTGGCAGTTCTTCTTTTTTGTATCCAAATTGAAGCATACAAGAGACGAAGTGTTGCAGTTGCTCCTCGGAAAGTTGTTTGCGGGACTGAACGATGAGGTCCAAGTCCTCGGTGACAAAACGACCAGTTGTCCGCTTGCTGTATACAAATCCTTCACGTTCAAGGTCCGATAAGGCGCGCTGGATGGTATTGGGATTGACCCCAGCATGGCTCGCCAGTTCTCTCACGGTTGGGAGCTGTTGGTTGGGTTCCAGTTCATGGGAAACAATCTGTAGTTTGATTTTTTCCATAATCTGTAAATAAATCGGTTTTGTATTATCAAATGACCAGGACATCATAGTCTCCTTTCTTTGTCTTGCTTGTTCTAATCAAATAATACAATAAAACAAAAAACTTGTCAAGCAAAAATAAGAATTGTTTTGGGAATTGCTCAAAAAATGGTATAATGAAAAGAAAACGACAAGGAGGGAAATGCATGCGTTGTCCAAAATGTGGGGCTACAAAGTCAAGTGTTGTTGATAGTCGACAAGCCGAAGAAGGAAATACCATCCGCCGAAGACGTGAGTGCGACGAGTGCCAGCATCGTTTTACAACCTATGAACGAGTAGAAGAAAGAACGCTGGTTGTCGTCAAAAAAGACGGTACGCGAGAGCAGTTTTCGAGAGATAAAATCTTTAATGGGATTATCCGCTCAGCCCAGAAACGCCCGGTTTCGAGTGATGAAATCGGCATGGTGGTCAATCGTATTGAGCAAAAACTCCGTAGTCGCAGTGAGAATGAGATCCAAAGTGAATACATTGGTTCTTTAGTCATGGAAGAATTGGCAGAGCTTGATGAGATTACCTATGTCCGTTTTGCCAGTGTTTACCGTAGCTTTAAGGATGTGAGTGAGTTGGAGAGTCTGCTCCAGCAAATCACCCAGTCCTCTAAAAAGAAAAAGGAAAAATAAATGAAGCCGAATGACCGTTTTTCTTTTCTAAAGAATAATCGGGTGTCGCAAGATACCTCTTCTCTGGTGCGGTGCTACCTCCCGATTATCGGTCAGGAGGCACTGAGCCTCTATCTATATGCCATTACCTTTTGGGATGGTGGTCAAAAGGAACACCTCTTTTCCCATATCCTCAATCACTTAAACTTTGGCATGCCGACCTTGCTCCAATCCCTTAGAGTCTTATCTACTTTGGATTTGTTGACCCTTTATCAGAAGGGAGAAACCTATGAATTGCAGCTTCATTCTCCCCTACCTATTCAGGATTTTTTAAGTCATTCTGTCTATAGCAGACTGTTGGAGAGAAAGATTGGGGATACTGCGCTTGCTTCTATGAAGCAAGCTCCAAGTGAGGGAGAAGCACTCTCTGTTTCTTTGAGCCAAGTATTTCCAAACCTGACCGAAGAAGTGACTCCAACCGAGTCTAAAAGCAAGTTAAAAAACGATTTTGAATTGGAACATTTTCAGCGCCTGATGGCTCGAGATGGTTTGCGTTTTGAAAATGAGCAGGCGGATGTTTTGGAACTGTTTGCCATTGCAGATGAAAAAAAATGGACCTGGTTTGAAACCTATCAATTAGCCAAGGCGACTACAGTGGCTCAGGTTATTTCAGTCAAACGCATGCGTGAAAAGATTGCGCAAAAGCCAGCATCTTCTGACTTTAGCCCCAAAGAAATGACCATTATCAGGGAAGCCAAAAATAAAACTCCCCTAGAATTTTTAGCCGAAATCAAGCAAACACGTAAAGGAAACATCACCCAAAGTGAAAGAGAACTCCTTCACCAGATGGCGTCTTTAGGCTTGTTGGACGAAGTCATCAATATCGTCTTACTTCTAACCTTTAACAAGGTTGATTCGGCAAATGTCAATGAAAAATACGCTATGAAAGTCGCAAACGACTATGCCTATCGCAAGATTCGGACAGCAGAGGAAGCCGTGCTTCGGATTCGAGAGCGTCAGCAAAAAGGTCAGGAAGACCAGAAATCGAAAACTAGCTCGACTAAAACAAATGTTCCTAAGTGGAGCAATCCAGAGTACAAGAATCAAACCAGCGAGGAAACTCGTCTGGAACTAGAACGTAAAAAACAAGAAATGTTAGCCCGATTAGAAGAAGGAGGAGACTAGATGGAAAGTGTTGGTGATGTAATCAAACGTCAGACAAGTCGTTTTCAGTATCAGGACTTGGTCCAGCAGATCATGAAGGACCCCGATGTAGCGGCTTTTATCCAGAAAGAATCCCTCAGCCAAGAGGAGTTAAATCGTAGCATTTCCAAGTTCAACCAATATATCACAGAACGGGATAAATTTCTTCGTGGGGATGCTGACTATATAGCGCGTGGCTACAAACCTATTTTGGTCATGAATCACGGCTATGCAGATGTATCTTATGAAGAAACACCAGAACTAATCGCGGCTGAAAAAGAGGCGGCAATCAAGAATCGTCTCAAGTTGATCAATCTACCAGCAAGTCTCAAGAAAGCGAAATTGGCTCAGATTGACCTAGATGATCTAGGTCGTTTGCCGATTTTTGAGAGACTCTATGCCTTTGTTGACCTTTACCCAAGTATCCGAAAGGGTCTCTATCTTTATGGAGATTTTGGTGTCGGTAAGAGTTTCATGATGGCGGCTCTTGCCCATGACCTATCTGAAAAACGTGGTGCTTCAACAACCATTCTCCACTATCCAAGTTTTGTCATTGATGTGAAAAATGCCATCGGTGAAGGATCTGTGAAGACCTTGGTGGATGACATCAAGTTAGCAGAGGTCCTGGTCTTGGATGATATTGGTGCAGAGCAGTCGACACCTTGGGTACGTGATGAGATTCTCCAAGTTATTCTCCAGTACCGCATGCAGGAAGATTTGCCGACCTTCTTTACTTCCAACTTTAATTTCCAAGATTTGGAAAAACATTTTGCCAAAGGAAAGAATGGAAACGACGAGACTTGGGAAGCTAGACGGGTCATGGAACGAATCCGTTATTTAGCTGAGGAAACCAGACTAGAAGGAGAAAATCGCCGATGACAGAAACCATTAAACTGATGAAAGCCCATACTTCAGTTCGTCGCTTTAAGGAGCAAGAAATTCCTCAAGCGGACTTGGACGAGATTTTGACTGCTGCTCAAATGGCATCATCTTGGAAAAATTTCCAATCCTACTCTGTGATTCTTGTACGCAGTCAAGAGAAGAAAGATGCCTTATATGAATTGGTTCCTCAGGAAGCCATTCGCCAGTCAGCTGCTTTCCTGCTTTTTGTTGGTGATTTGAACCGAGCTGAAAAGGGAGCAAGCCTTCATACAGACACTTTCCAACCCCAAGGAGTGGAAGGTCTCCTCATCACGTCTGTGGACGCTGCGCTCGCTGGGCAAAATACCTTGCTTGCGGCTGAGAGTCTGGGATATGGTGGTGTGATTATCGGTTTGGTCCGCTACAAGTCGGAAGAAGTGGCAGCGCTTTTTAACCTGCCTGACTATACCTACCCTGTTTTTGGGATTGCCCTTGGCGTGCCAAATCAACAACATGATGTCAAACCAAGACTGCCTTTGAACCAAGTGGTTTTTGAAGAAGAATACCAAGAACAGCCAGTTGAAGCGATTTTGGACTATGACCAAGTACAGGCAGACTATGCTGGTGCGCGTGCGACGACCTCTTGGAGTCAGCGTTTGGCAGAGCAGTTTGGCCAAGCCGAACCTAGTTCAACTCGGAAGAATCTAGAACAGAAAAAGTTATTTTAGAAAGTGAGAAAACATGGCCTTACCAACTGTTGCCATTGTAGGGCGTCCCAATGTTGGGAAATCGACCCTCTTTAACCGAATCGCTGGTGAGCGAATCTCAATCGTAGAAGATGTCGAGGGTGTGACACGTGACCGTATCTATGCAACGGGTGAGTGGCTCAACCGTTCTTTCAGTATGATTGATACTGGAGGGATTGACGACGTCGATGCTCCCTTCATGGAGCAAATCAAACATCAGGCAGAAATTGCCATGGAAGAAGCAGATGTCATCGTCTTTGTCGTTTCTGGTAAAGAAGGGATTACAGATGCGGACGAGTACGTAGCTCGTAAACTTTATAAGACCCATAAACCTGTTATCCTTGCTGTTAACAAGGTTGACAACCCTGAAATGCGAAATGATATCTTTGATTTCTATGCGCTAGGCTTAGGTGAACCGTTGCCAATTTCATCTGTCCACGGTATTGGTACGGGTGATGTACTGGATGCCATCGTGGAAAATCTACCACATGAAGTCGAAGAAGAAAATCCAGACGTGATTAAATTTAGCTTGATTGGTCGTCCTAACGTTGGAAAATCAAGTTTGATCAACGCCATTTTGGGAGAAGATCGCGTGATTGCTAGTCCAGTAGCTGGAACAACGCGTGATGCCATTGATACCCATTTTACAGATACAGATGGTCAAGAGTTTACCATGATTGATACAGCTGGTATGCGTAAGTCTGGTAAAGTCTATGAAAATACAGAAAAATACTCTGTCATGCGTGCTATGCGCGCTATTGACCGTTCCGATGTAGTCTTGATGGTCCTCAATGCCGAAGAAGGTATTCGTGAGTACGACAAGCGTATCGCAGGTTTTGCCCACGAAGCCGGTAAAGGGATGATCATCGTGGTCAATAAGTGGGATACCCTTGAGAAAGATAACCATACTATGAAGAACTGGGAAGAAGACATCCGCGAGCAGTTCCAATACCTGCCTTATGCACCGATTGTCTTTGTTTCAGCTCTTACCAAGCAACGACTTCACAAACTGCCTGAGATGATTAAGCAAATCAGTGAAAGCCAAAACACCCGTATCCCATCTGCTGTCTTGAACGATGTGATTATGGATGCCATTGCCATCAATCCAACACCGACAGACAAAGGAAAACGACTCAAGATTTTCTACGCAACTCAAGTGGCAACCAAGCCACCAACCTTTGTCATCTTTGTCAACGAAGAAGAACTCATGCACTTCTCTTACCTGCGTTTCTTGGAAAATCAAATCCGCAAGGCCTTTGTCTTTGAAGGAACCCCGATTCATTTGATCGCAAGAAAACGTAAGTAAGCCTTGCTTATTTTTCAATAAGAATAACTGAAAAGAAGACTAGTCTGTCTTCTTTTTTCTATAAAATAGGTGAAAAAATCCTGTCAAATCGAAGGAAAAATCTGTCATCAAAATTCAATCATTTTCTTGGCTTTTGTAACCTATTTGTAATGAAATTGCACTTTTTTTGTAAAAATCAAAATGCTATAATTCCTTAAATCAATTTTCCTTTATCAGGGAGGTTATTATGAAAAGAAGCAGATTATTTAAACATAGTTTGTTGGTTCGTTTGCTTGGATTGCTGATGGTTTTTCTCTTCTTGTCAGCATTCACAGCACCTGAAAAACCTGAGTACGGGATCTATGACCCGGATCACTATCTAACGGATGAGACTATAAGTCAGATTCGGGAATTGAATAAAGTCAATAGTAAAAAAGCAGAAAAATTCCAAGTAGGCGTTTATGTTGTGAAAAGCCTAAATGGAGAAACAATCGAAACAGTTGCCAATGAAACAGCTAGAGCTTGGAAGATTGGCTATTCGGGAGATAATCACGGTGTCTTGATTGTGGTAGCAGTCCAGGATAGAAAATCACGGATTGAAACCAGTAATAATGTGGCCAGTAAAATCACAGACTATCAGACTCACAGGTTCTTGACAACAGCACGCCCTTACTTTAAAAATGGTGACTATAACAAGGGTGTTCTCTCAATAGTCAATAATCTCAACTACATGTTCTATAGTGGATCGAGTACAACTGCTTCAAGTTCTAAAAGTAGTTACGACTATACTACCAACTCTAGTCGCTTAAGGGAACTTGAAAGGTATGCTGGTGAGAGCAGTTCTTCGAGACGGCATCGAAAAAGCAGTTCGAGTGACGAAGTTATCGGATTTGGAATTCTCATTTACTTCATCGTGATGATTATCGGATTTATATCTGGAGGTCGTGGTGGCGGTTCACATGGCGATGATTCTGGCGGTGGCTGGTGGGGCGGTGATTCATCAAATTCAGGATCCTCTTGGTCTGACTCTGGCTCTGATTCATCTGGGGGCTGGGACGGCGGTGGTTTTGATGGTGGCGGTTCGTCTGATGACTGGTGAGTGATTGTATATTACTCAAACCAATTTCTCCATGCAGTAAGGTGACTCCTTTGCAACAGTTCACTCCTAAATTAAAAATAAAAACAAAGTTTGGGAAATTGATTTGAAATCTGAGTATTTTCTCAGAAAAGTTGATAAAAGAAAGTGTTAAGGTTTTGATATGAAACAAAATAAAGTAATTCTCTCAATAGTGGCGATTTTCTTTGGACTACTAGTTCTGGGAAGTTGTTCCGCAGTGACGACCTATAACGGTCTGGTTGGTGAACAGACTAAAGTGGAGCAGGCTCAGGCTGATGTCTCTACAGCCCTCCAACGTCGTTCAGACTTGATTGGTAACTTGGTGGAGTCCGTTAAAGGACAAATGAATCATGAAACCGAAGTCTTTACCAAGATTGCGGATGCTAGAGCTAAAATTGGTAGTAGCTCAGTAACATCGGAAGAAAATCAAAAGGCTCAGGGAGAGTTGAGCTCTGCTCTTTCCCGCTTGATTTCCTTGACGGAGAATTATCCAGAACTCAAGAGCAATCAAAATGTTGAGCAACTAATGGTCGAACTTTCAGGCAGTGAAAATCGAATCTTTGTAGCACGCAAGGATTATAACAAGGTCGCAGTAGAATACAATCAAAAGTTGAGAAGTTTTCCAACTGTGCTCTTTGCGAATATGATGAACTTTAAAGAAGCTGAAACCTTCAAAGAAACAGAAGAAGCCAAGACAGTTCCCAAGGTTGATTTTGGAACTTCTTCATCAAGCCAATAAAGTGAATCAGTTTATGAATAAAGTGATTTCTATAGCATGACTAGTAATTTCAAACTCAAACCTGGAAAGCCTTTTCCAGGTTTTTTTGGTATAATAAAATAAAATGAAATCTTGGAGAAAGCTATGCTAGAAAGACTTTTTCAACTTTTGGTCTTGTCACCATACTTTTATTTTTTTCATTGGATTGAGAAGGCGGATAAAGATAGTAAATATTTCGTGTTTTTCTATTACTTTTATTGGATTTATCTCCCTTTTTGGGCTTTATTCAGTATCGCTTTTACAATTTTTTCTTTGTTGATTTTCAATTTTATCTTGAAAAATCCCATGGACCTAACAAGATGGGGGATATGGATTCTTTTAGTCTTTTTGTCTCTTGTGAATGACTGGAAAGTCTATGTCTGCCTGAAGAGAATGTTCAAGCTGAGACAGATCAATAACAGAGGCTCATCACAGAATGGCTAATTTTTAGAGGAGGTTTAAGATGTCAAAGATAAGGCAATTTATGTATAGCTATTACAAAATCTATATCCTTACGCTTTGCATCCTCTGGTTCCTCATGTTTTTTCTTCCTTGGGATTGGCATATAGGAGGAGTTTCAATTTATTATTTCGTTATGAAAAAACTCTTTGTGGTCTTTGGTGTTTTATCCATTCTATACTCGGTGCTGATTAAAAAAATCAGTCTTCTTATCTTTGGCATCATCTTTTGCTTGGCCTTCTGGATTAATCTCTTTTTGTACTTTGGCTTATTGCCAGCATTTTTGGGAAATTAAACATTAAAAATTGATGGACTAGACGAGCTTCTAGTCCTTTTTACTTTCTTGACAAAATAGTTTGAGAAGTGAAAATGATTTTGTTGACGAGCTATCTATATGATATAATAAGTTCCGTAAACAGAAGATTAAGGAATTTAAAAATGGCGAAAAAAGTAAAGGATTATTATGACTTGGCTTATGCTAGGGATTTGAGTCGACGGTTGCAAGAAGCGTCCCCTGCCTTTGATGGACAAAAATTCAGCTTGTTGCTAGAAAAAGAGTTGGAAGAGTTGGAGTTTAGCCAGCGTCAAGAACTCTTGGCAAAAAGTATCAAGGATTGTCTCCCCCTATCTTATCAGGACTCTCTCAAGGTTTTTGAGAAAATTTTAGGTCCTGAGTTAGAGGGTGGTTTAGGCATGTTTTCAGAAGGGTATTGGCTTTGGCCAATCGGCAAATATGTAGAGCTATATGGAGACAAGGAATTTGAATTGAGCGCGGCCTTTAGTAAGGAACTCACCAAGCGGTTTACGGGAGAATTTTCCATGAGACCCTTACTGGCTCGCTATCCTAAGGCTACAATGACTTTGCTGTTAGAATGGAGTCAGGATGAAAACTTGCGCGTTCGTAGACTTGCTAGCGAGTGCATGCGTATCCGTCTACCTTGGGCTAAGAGACAAACCGTGGTATTGGATTATTTTGAGGATTTCACCACTATTCTGACCAATCTAAAGGATGATGGAGACAAGTCCATTCAAAAAAGCGTAGCCAACAATCTAAATGATTTATATAAGGAAGCCCCCGATAAGTTTGAAAGAATTATTCAAGCTTGGCAAAGGGAAGATTTGAGTCCAAGTTGTGCCTGGATCATCAAGCATGCATCTCGAACAAAAAATAAAAAAATAGCAACAGAAGATTGATGCAAAAAAAGCTGAATTTTGACTGGTCTTTTCCGTTGTAAATTAAGGATTCTTTCTTGAAAAATAATAGTAAATATGCTAAAATGAAAAGAACATTCTAAAATATTCAGAATTAAAAGTAAGGAAAATCATGGCTAATATTTTAAAAACGATTATTGAAAATGATAAAGGAGAACTTCGCCGTCTAGAAAAGATGGCAGATAAGGTTCTTAATTATGAGAGTCAAATGGCTGCGATGTCAGACGAAGAGCTAAAAGCAAAAACTGACGAATTTAAAGAACGATACAACAAGGGTGAATCACTTGATTCATTGCTATATGAAGCTTTTGCGGTAGTGCGTGAAGCAGCAAAACGTGTCCTTGGGCTTTTCCCTTATAAGGTTCAGGTCATGGGTGGGATTGTTCTTCACCATGGTGACGTTCCAGAGATGCGTACGGGTGAAGGGAAGACCTTGACAGCGACCATGCCAGTATACCTCAATGCCCTTGCAGGTAAAGGGGTTCACGTAGTTACAGTCAATGAATACCTAACAGAACGTGACGCGACTGAGATGGGTGAGCTCTACTCATGGCTCGGTCTGTCAGTAGGGATCAACTTGGCAGCTAAATCTCCAATGGAGAAAAAAGAAGCTTATCTTTGTGATATTACCTACTCAACCAACTCAGAGATTGGTTTCGACTACCTTCGTGACAACATGGTGGTTCGTGCAGAAAATATGGTACAACGTCCACTCAACTATGCCTTGGTCGATGAGGTGGACTCGATCTTGATCGATGAAGCCCGTACACCATTGATCGTTTCAGGTGCCAACGCAGTTGAAACAAGCCAACTCTACCATATGGCGGATCACTTCGTGAAATCCTTGGACAAGGACGACTATATCATTGACGTGCAGTCTAAGACAATCGGTTTGTCAGACTCTGGTATTGACAAGGCTGAAAGCTACTTCAAACTAGAAAATCTCTACGATATCGAAAACGTAGCTCTTACTCACTTTGTTGACAATGCCCTTCGTGCCAACTATATCATGATCCTTGATATCGACTATGTGGTTAGTGAAGAGCAGGAAATCCTAATCGTCGACCAATTTACAGGTCGTACCATGGAAGGTCGTCGTTACTCTGATGGTTTGCACCAAGCCATCGAAGCAAAAGAAGGTGTACCAATTCAAGACGAGACCAAGACTTCAGCTTCTATTACCTATCAAAACCTCTTCCGTATGTATAAGAAATTGGCAGGTATGACAGGTACTGGTAAAACAGAAGAAGAAGAATTCCGCGAAATCTACAACATTCGTGTTATCCCAATCCCTACTAACCGTCCAATCCAACGTATCGACCACTCAGACCTTCTCTATGCAAGTATCGATGCTAAATTCAAGGCTGTTATTGAGGATGTGAAGGCGCGTTACCAAAAAGGGCAACCTGTCTTGGTTGGTACTGTCGCTGTTGAAACCAGTGACTACATTTCTAAGAAATTGGTAGCAGCAGGCGTTCCTCACGAAGTCTTGAATGCGAAGAACCATTATAGAGAAGCTCAAATTATCATGAACGCTGGTCAACGTGGTGCGGTTACTATTGCAACCAACATGGCCGGTCGTGGTACCGACATTAAGCTTGGTGAAGGAGTTCGCGAACTTGGTGGACTCTGTGTCATCGGTACAGAGCGCCACGAAAGTCGCCGTATTGATAATCAGCTTCGTGGACGTTCAGGACGTCAAGGAGACCCAGGTGAGTCACAATTTTACTTGTCTCTTGAAGATGATTTGATGAAACGTTTCGGTTCAGAACGTTTGAAAGGTGTCTTTGAACGCCTCAACATGTCTGACGAAGCTATCGAATCTCGCATGTTGACGCGTCAGGTTGAAGCAGCTCAAAAACGTGTCGAAGGAAACAACTACGACACTCGTAAACAAGTCCTTCAATACGATGACGTCATGCGTGAACAACGTGAGATCATCTATGCACAACGTTATGATGTCATTACTGCAGATCGTGACTTGGCACCTGAAATCCATGCTATGATCCGTCGTACCATTGGCCGTATCGTGGATGCACATGCTCGTTCGAAAGAAGACGAAAAATTGGAAGCAATCTTGAACTTTGCTAAGTATAACTTACTTCCAGAAGATTCAATTAACCGTTCAGATCTTGCAGGTTTGTCAGACCAAGCTATCAAGGATGAACTTTACCAACGTGCCTTGAAAGTCTATGACAGCCAAGTTGCTAAGCTTCGTGACGAAGATGCAGTAAAAGAATTCCAAAAAGTCTTGATTCTACGTGTTGTAGACAACAAGTGGACTGACCATATCGATGCCCTTGATCAGTTGCGAAACGCTGTTGGTCTTCGTGGTTATGCACAAAACAACCCTGTTGTAGAATACCAAGCAGAAGGTTTCCGCATGTTTAACGACATGATTGGATCGATTGAATTCGATGTGACCCGCTTGATGATGAAAGCACAAATCCATGAACAAGAACGTCCGCAAGTTGAACACAATATCAGTACAACTGCGACTCGTAATATCGCAGCGCAGCAGGCAAATCTTCCAGAAGATTTGGACTTGAGCCAAATCGGACGAAATGACCAATGTCCATGTGGATCTGGTAAGAAATTCAAAAACTGTCATGGAAAGAGACAATAATATGAGATAAGATACAGGCGGATACCTGGTGAAAATCATTTTTTACTTGGTGTCCGTTTGCTTTATAAGGAGATGAATCATGGTATTTAAAGCTAAAAGTCCTAAAATTAATATTGAAGAAGTTCGTGCCTTGTCAAAACTAGATGATTTGGCTTATGAGAAAAAATACCAGCGTGATCAAGAACTAGAAGCCATCATCCGTGGAGAAGACCAGCGTATTCTTTTGGTGATTGGACCATGTTCATCTGATAATGAAGAGGCAGTCCTCGAGTATGCCAAGCGTCTGTCTGCTTTGCAAGAAGAAGTCAAAGATCGTATCTTTATGGTCATGCGGGTCTATACAGCCAAACCTCGTACCAATGGAGATGGCTATAAGGGCTTGATTCACCAGCCAAACGCGACAGAAGCCCCTAGTTTGATCAATGGAATCAAGGCTGTTCGCCAACTGCACTATCGTGTGATTACCGAGACGGGTATGACAACGGCTGATGAGATGCTCTACCCAGAAAACCTTCCTTTGGTGGATGATTTGATTTCTTATATGGCTGTTGGGGCTCGTTCAGTTGAGGACCAGCAACACCGTTTTGTAGCGAGTGGAGCAGGGTTTTCGACAGGGTTTAAAAATCCAACATCTGGAAATCTCAATGTTATGTTTAATGGGATTTATGCGGCACAAAACAAGCAGAGCTTTCTCTTCCTCGGCAAAGAGGTGGAAACGACTGGAAATCCTTTGTCTCATGCTATTCTTCGCGGTGCCTTGAATGAATACGGGAAAAACATTCCCAACTATTACTATGATAATTTAGTGGATACCATTGATCAGTATGAGAAGATGGGCTTGGAAAATCCCTTTATCATCATCGATACCAATCATGACAATTCGGGCAAGCAGTACATGGATCAAATCCGTATCGTTCGTCAGACCTTGATTAACCGTGACTGGAATGAGAAAATCAAGAAATACGTTCGTGGTTTTATGATTGAGTCCTATCTGGAAGATGGACGTCAAAATGAGCCAGAAGTTTTTGGCAAGTCTATCACGGACCCTTGTCTCGGCTGGGACAATACGGAAGCACTTGTTCGCGAAATCTACCAAACGCTAGGAGAATAAGATGGCATTTATCGAAAAAGGTCAAGAAATAGATATTGAAGCAATCAAGGCTGCAACTCAGCTGTCACCTGAAGTCTTGCGTTATAAGGAAGCACGAGATCGAGAGTTGGCAGCCATCATCTCGGGTGAGGACGACCGAATTCTTTTGGTGATGGGGCCTTGCTCTTCTGACAATGAAGAAGCAGTGCTTGAATATGCTCGTCGCTTAGCCGACTTGCAGAAAAAAGTTGCGGATAAAATTTTTATCGTGATGCGTGTCTATACGGCTAAACCTCGTACCAATGGAGATGGCTATAAGGGAATGATTCATCAACCAAATACCAGCGAAGCGCCTAGTCTCATCAATGGTTTGCAGGCTGTTCGTCAGCTGCACTACCGTGTGATTACCGAAACTGGCTTGACGACAGCTGATGAGATGCTTTATCCGTCAAATCTCGTTTTGGTTGATGATCTGGTCAGCTACCATGCTGTAGGGGCTCGTTCAGTGGAAGACCAAGAACACCGCTTTGTAGCTTCTGGAATTGATGCTCCGGTTGGGATGAAAAATCCAACATCTGGAAATCTTGGGGTCATGTTTAATGCCATCTATGCGGCTCAAAACAAGCAAACCTTCCTTTACCACGGTCAAGAAGTGGAAACTTCAGGAAATCCCTTGGCCCACGTTATCCTTCGTGGTGCCATGAACGAATATGGTAAAAATGAACCCAATTTCTACTATGAAACCCTCTTAAATGCCATCAATCGTTATGAGACCATGGGGCTTGAAAATCCCTTCATTATCATCGATACCAATCATGACAATTCTGGCAAGCAATATATGGAACAAATTCGCATTGTTCGTCAAGCCTTGCTGAATCGTGATTGGAATGAAAAGATTAAAAAGACGGTTCGAGGCTTTATGATCGAATCTTACCTAGCAGATGGTCGCCAAAACCAACCAGAGGTCTTTGGTTGCTCTATTACTGACCCTTGTCTAGGTTGGGAAAATACAGTAGCCTTGGTAGACGAAATTTATACTACCTTAACAAAATAAGTGAAAAGGATGGAGTTGGGGGAATCTCAACTCCTTTTGATGAAAATGATAGTTGGACATGGAATTGACATCGAAGAATTGGCTTCGATAGAACGCGCAGTTACACGGCATACAGGATTTGCCAAGCGGGTGCTGACCACTAAGGAAATGGAGCGATTTACCAATCTCAAAGGCCGCAGACAAATCGAATATTTGGCAGGTCGTTGGTCGGCTAAGGAAGCCTTTTCTAAGGCTCTGGGAACGGGTATTGGCAAACTGACCTTTCAGGATTTGGAAGTCTTGAACAACGAAAAAGGGGCTCCCTATTTTAGTCAGGCGCCATTTTCAGGAAAAATTTGGCTATCGATCAGCCATACAGATCAGTTTGTGACAGCCAGTGTCATTTTGGAGGAAAATCATGAAAGCTAGTCCACATAGACCGACCAAGGCTCTGATTCGTCTGGGAGCCATTCGAAAAAATATCCAACAGATGGGGGCTCGTATCCCTGAAGGAACGCTCAAGTGGGCAGTGGTCAAGGCCAATGCCTATGGACATGGTGCTGTAGCTGTTGCGACAGCTATCCAAGACGATGTCGACGGCTTTTGCGTTTCCAATATTGATGAAGCTATTGAACTTCGTCAAGCAGGTATAAACAAGAAAATCCTCATTTTAGGAGTTTCTGAAATAGAAGCTATTGACCTATCTAAAGAATACGACATCACCTTGACGGTAGCTGGACTGGAGTGGATTCAAGTATTGCTTGCCACTGGGGCTGATTTATCTGGCTTATCGGTTCACCTCAAGATTGACTCAGGAATGGGACGAATTGGTTTTCGAGAAGCTAGTGAAGCTGAAGAGGCTCAAGACTTGCTCAAGCAAGAGGGTGCTCGTGTTGAGGGGATCTTTACCCATTTTGCGACGGCAGATGAAGCATCAGATACCTACTTTAATACCCAGTTGGAACGATTTAAGACTATTCTGTCAAGCATGAAGGAAGTGCCAGAGCTGATCCATGCCAGCAATTCTGCCACGACTCTTTGGCATGCAGAGACTATTTTCAATGCAGTGCGTATGGGAGACGCCATGTATGGCCTGAATCCCAGCGGAGAGGTTTTGGACCTGCCTTACGACCTGACACCAGCCTTGACCTTGCAATCTGCCCTTGTTCATGTCAAAACAGTTCCATCTGGAGCTTGCATGGGCTATGGAGCAACTTATCAGGCGGATAGTGAGCAAGTCATTGCGACGGTACCAATCGGCTATGCGGATGGCTGGACACGAGATATGCAGAATTTCTCCGTCTTGGTAGATGGACAAGCTTGTCCAATTGTTGGGCGGGTTTCGATGGACCAAATCACCATTCGATTGCCTAAGGTTTACCCGCTAGGGACCAAGGTAACCTTGATTGGCTCCGACGGAGATAAGGAAATCACAGCAACTCAGGTAGCGGCCTACCGTGGAACCATTAACTATGAGGTGGTTTGTCTTCTCAGCGATCGCATTCCACGAGAATATTATTAAAACAAAGAAAGGAGGGGGAGCATGAATCTACATCAACCCTTGCATGTCTTGCCTGGTGTGGGACCAAAGTCGGCAGAGAAATATGCCAAACTAGGAATTGAAAACTTGCAAGACCTCTTGCTCTACTTTCCTTTCCGTTATGAAGATTTCAAGACCAAGCAAGTATTGGAACTAGAAGACGGGGAGAAGGCAGTCCTATCTGGTCAAGTCGTGACTCCTGCCAGTGTCCAGTATTATGGTTTTAAGCGTAATCGTCTACGCTTTAGTCTCAAGCAGGGAGAAGTCGTTTTTGCGGTGAACTTCTTTAACCAGCCTTATCTAGCAGATAAGATAGAATTGGGAGCAACGCTTGCCGTTTTTGGCAAATGGGATCGTGCTAAGGCCAGTCTGACTGGGATGAAGGTTCTTGC
Source organism: Streptococcus oralis (assembly GCF_026782375.1). Lineage (GTDB taxonomy): Bacteria > Bacillota > Bacilli > Lactobacillales > Streptococcaceae > Streptococcus > Streptococcus oralis_CL. The sequence goes on from NZ_JAKUWJ010000001.1 coordinate 77,489, forward strand.
TCAGGTTGAAGATGACCTCCAGCCTGTCTATCGTCTGGCTCAAGGAATCAGTCAGGCCAGTCTAGTTAAGGTCATCAAAACGGCTTTTGATCAGGGGTTGGACTTCTTGATAGAGGAAAATCTTCCCCAGTCTTTACTTGATAAATACAAACTCATGTCCCGTTGTCAGGCAGTTCGTGCTATGCATTTTCCTAAGGATTTGGCGGATTATCGTCAAGCCCTTCGTCGGATTAAGTTTGAGGAGCTTTTCTATTTCCAAATGCAATTGCAAACCCTCAAATCAGAAAATATGGTTCATGGAAGTGGTCTAGTCATAAATTGGTCTCGTGATAAATTAGAAAAAGCGAGGGAAAACCTGCCTTTTGCCTTAACCCCAGCTCAAGAAAAGAGTTTGCAGGAAATTTTAGCCGACATGAAGTCTGACCACCACATGAATCGACTCCTCCAAGGGGATGTAGGGAGCGGAAAGACGGTGGTTGCTGGCCTGGCCATGTTTGCGGCGGTGACGGCTGGCTACCAGGCAGCTCTCATGGTGCCAACAGAAATCCTTGCTGAGCAACACTTTGAGAGTTTGCAGAACCTTTTTCCAGACTTGAAACTAGCTCTCTTAACAGGTTCTTTAAAAGCTTCAGAAAAGAGAGAAGTTTTAGAGACCATTGCCAAGGGTGAGGCTGATTTGATTATCGGAACCCATGCTCTGATTCAGGATGGGGTGGATTATGCTCGTCTTGGTTTGATTATCATCGATGAGCAGCACCGTTTTGGTGTGGGGCAAAGGCGGATTTTACGAGAAAAAGGGGATAATCCAGATGTCCTCATGATGACGGCGACTCCCATTCCACGAACCTTGGCCATCACAGCCTTTGGAGATATGGATGTTTCCATTATTGACCAGATGCCAGCAGGTCGGAAACCCATTGTGACACGTTGGATCAAACATGAGCAGCTACCTCAGGTACTGACTTGGTTAGAGGTGGAAATTCAAAAAGGTTCCCAAGCCTATGTCATCTCTCCCTTGATTGAAGAATCTGAAGCTTTGGATTTGAAAAATGCCATTGCCTTATCTGAGGAGTTGACGGCTCATTTTGCAGGGAAGGCTGAAGTAGCTCTTCTACATGGTAAGATGAAGAGTGATGAAAAAGACCAGATTATGCAGGATTTCAAAGAGAGAAAAACAGATATTCTAGTTTCGACAACTGTTATCGAGGTTGGAGTCAATGTCCCTAATGCGACCGTCATGATTATCATGGATGCCGATCGGTTCGGTCTCAGCCAGCTTCACCAGCTCAGAGGTCGTGTGGGTCGGGGAGACAAGCAGTCCTATGCAGTTCTAGTGGCCAATCCAAAAACTGACTCTGGGAAAGACCGCATGCGTATCATGACGGAAACGACCAATGGTTTTGTCCTTGCAGAAGAAGATTTGAAAATGAGGGGTTCTGGTGAGATTTTTGGAACCAGACAGTCTGGGCTACCAGAGTTTCAGGTGGCTGATATCATCGAAGACTTTCCGATTTTAGAAGAAGCCAGGAAGGTTGCCAGCTACATTAGTTCGATAGAAGGTTGGCAAGAGGATCCAGAATGGCGGATGATTGCTCTCCACCTAGAGAAGAGAGAACATCTGGATTAAGCCTTTTCTAAGAAATCTATAAGCTAGCTTTTAGGTTTGGGTCTTATACTAGAGTCATCAAAAAGAAACGAGGACTCTCATATGACGATTAAAGTGACCTACCAAAAGAAATTTCAGACTTTCAAACTAGAGAAAGGAGCTAGCACCTATTGATAACCAAAGAGCGGAAACGCTCTTTTTATTTTTAAAACTACTTTCAGATGATAGGTTTGAGGAAAGAGAATATAAATTCACTTTCTGTTTACCCTTCTTTCTTGCATTGCTTTCCCAGATATGCTACAGTTGTGGTAGCGATTACAATTCAAAAGGAGCATGCTATGAAAAATCCAGCTTTGCTAGAAGAAATCAAGACCTATCTCGGAAGGGATGAGGTTCCAGAAGACTTTGATGCTTTTTGGGATGAAGAGGTCAAAAAAGTTTCAGTCCTTCCTGCCTATCAGTTGGAGGAAAGAGATTTCCATATTCCTCAAGTCAAGTTCTATGAACTGACCTTTGAGGGAAGGAATGAAGGCAAGGTTTATGCACGCGTTGTCCTTCCAAAGACTGAGGAGAAGGTTCCGATAATCTTCCATTTCCATGGGTACATGGGACGTGGTTGGGATTGGGCTGACATGCTAACCTATACTGTGGCTGGTTACGGTGTTGTTTCTATGGATGTCCGTGGCCAGTCAGGTTATTCGCAAGATGGCTTGCGCTCTCCTTTGGGAAATACCGTTAAGGGACATATTATCCGTGGTGCTGTTGAAGGTCGAGACCAGCTCTTTTATAAGGATGTCTATCTGGATATTTACCAGTTGATCGAAATTGTTGCTAGTCTGCCACAGGTAGATGAGGAAAGACTTTCTAGCTATGGTGCCTCACAAGGCGGTGCTTTAGCCCTGGTTGCAGCAGCGCTCAATCCTCGGATTCAGCGAACAGTTGCCATCTATCCCTTCTTGTCTGACTTTAGACGAGTGCTTGAGATTGGCAATACCAGTGAAGCCTATGATGAACTTTTCCGTTATTTCAAGTTTCACGATCCCTTCCATGAAACAGAGGAGGAAATCATGGCGACCCTTGCCTATATCGATGTGAAGAACCTTGCCCATCGTATCAAAGGAGAGGTCAAGATGATTACGGGCTTGGATGACGATGTTTGCTATCCCATTACCCAGTTTGCGATATACAACCGTCTGACTTGCGACAAGGCCTATCGCATCATGCCAGAGTATGCTCACGAAGCCATGAATGTTTTTGTCAATGACCAAGTCTATAACTGGCTCTGTGGTAGTGAGATTTCTTTTTCTTATGTAAAAAAATAATTTTGAGAGGGCAGTAGCTCTCTTTTTCGTGTGAAAGGATGAGAAAGTACTTTCTGTAACGATAGAATAAACTTAGATTTCTGAAAGTAAAATCTTTTCTATAGCAACATAGATATAAATTTAAGACTTGTTGTATAATAGAGTAAAAGTCAAGTAAGAAAGGAGAAGGAATTCTACTGTTTAAAACAGATGACAGTAAGGAGATGGAGGTAAGAATGAGAGACCTCATTCATTTGTATTGCTTTTTTATTGTATAGTCATAAGGACTAAAAATTTTACGCAAAAAAGAAAGCGCTTTATTTTTATAAAAAATGGAAGGACGAACATGAATTACAAATCTTTACATCGGAAACAGCGATACGGAATTCGAAAATTTGCTGTTGGAGCAGCATCAGTAGTGATTGGTACAGTAGTATTTGGAGTAAATCCAGTCTTAGCTCAAGAGCAAGCCAATGCAGCAGGCGCTAGTACAGAAACAGTCGAATCTGGTCAAGGGCAAGGATTATCAGAGTTGCCAAAAGAAGTGTCTTCTGGAGATCTTGAACATTTGGATAAGGACTTAGCTGATAAATTGGCAGCGGCTCAGGACAACGGAGTTGAAGTAGATCAAGATAAGCTTAAATCACAACCAACAGAAGAGACTGAAGCACCTGCGAATCAAACTGAAAACCCATCTGCAGAAGAAACAGAAGATGAAGGGGCAATTCCAAGAGATTATTATGCAAGAGAACTCGAAAATGCTAATCCCGTACTCGAAAAAGAAGATGTGGTAACGGATTCTACAAATGGACAGAGAGTTGACCTTTCTGGAGAATTAGAAAAATTAAAGACACTCCAGAATGCTACAGTTCATATGGAGTTTAAGCCAGCCGCAAACGCCCCATCATTTTACAACCTATTTTCAGTATCAAGTGATAAAAAAGAAAATGAGTATTTTACGATGGCTGTTCTTAATAACACAGCCTTGATCGAAGGACGTGATGCGAACGGAAATCAGTTTTATGACAAATATACTGATGCTCCCCTGAAGATTAAACCAGGTCAATGGAACTCTGTGACCTTTACAGTTGAAAGACCAAGTGTAGAGCATCCAAATGGTAAGGTTAGACTTTACGTAAATGGTGTGCTTTCTCGCACTAGTTTGAAATCTGGTCGATTTATCAAGGATTTGCCAAATGTCAATCAAGCTCAAATTGGAGCAACTAAACGTGGAAACAAGACATTTTGGGCTTCAAATTTGCAAGTTCGTAATCTTACCGTTTATGATCGCACCTTGACACCAGAAGAAGTTAAAAAACGTAGTCAACTATTTGAGCGTTCTGAATTGGAGAGAAAGCTTCCTGAGGGTGCTAAAGTTACAGAAAAATATGATGTTTTTGAAGGTGGATCTAATCGCCAACCAAATAAAGATGGTATCAATAGTTATCGCATCCCTGCCCTTCTCAAAACAGACAAGGGAACTCTTATAGCTGGAACAGATGAGAGACGCTTGCACCATTCTGACTGGGGCGATATCGGAATGGTTATCCGTCGTAGTGATGACAATGGTAAGACATGGGGAGATAGAATCGTGGTTTCTAATCCTCGTGACAACAAAAATGCCAAGGATCCAAATGCACCATCTCCAGTGAATATCGATATGGCTCTGGTACAAGATCCAGAAACCAAGAGAATCTTTGCCATTTACGATATGTTCTTAGAAGGGAAAGCTGTTTTTGCTTTGCCAGGTCAAGCACCCAAAGCCTACGAGCAAATCGGAGATAAGGTTTATCAAATTTTGTATAAACAAGGGGAAACAGGACAGTACACTATTCGTGAAAATGGTGATGTTTATGATCCTCAAAATCAGAAGACAGACTACCGTGTTGTTGTAAATCCTAAGAAAGCTGCTTATAGTGACAAGGGAGACCTATACAAGGGTGATGAATTAGTTGGCAATATTTACTTTGCTTATAGTGAAAAGAATATCTTTAGAGTAGCAAATACTAGCTATCTATGGATGTCATACAGTGATGATGATGGTAAAACTTGGTCTGCGCCTCAAGATATTACACACGGAATTCGCAAGGAATGGATGCATTTCTTAGGAACAGGACCTGGTACAGGTATTGCCTTGCGTACAGGCCCTCATAAAGGACGTCTTGTGATTCCGGTTTATACAACTAATAATGTATCACATCTAAGGGGTTCTCAGTCTTCACGTGTTATCTATTCGGATGATCATGGTAAAACATGGCATGCAGGAGCTGCAGTCAATGACAATCGTCCTGTCGGAAATCAAACTATCCATTCTTCCAATATGGATAATGCTGGTGCTCAAAATACAGAATCTACAGTTGTTCAATTGAATAACGGAGACCTCAAGCTCTTTATGCGTGGATTGACAGGAGATCTTCAAGTTGCCACAAGTAAAGATGGTGGTGCAACGTGGGAGAAGGAAATCAAACGCTATCCTCAAGTTAAAGATGTCTATGTTCAAATGTCTGCTATTCATACCATGCATGAAGGTAAGGAGTATATTGTACTCAGCAATGCAGGGGGACCTGGACGTTACAATGGTTTGGTGCATTTAGCTCGTGTAGAAGAGAATGGTGAGTTGACATGGCTCAAACACAACCTTATCCAAAGTGGTAAGTTTGCTTACAACTCCCTCCAAGACCTTGGAAAGGGAGAATATGGTTTGCTTTACGAAACAGCGGATAGCAACCAAAATGAATATACCTTATCTTATAAGAAATTTAACTGGGATTTCTTGAGCAAGGATATGATCGTTGCAAAAGAAGCTAGAGTGAAGCAAGCTATCGAAATGGGACAAGGAATTGTTGCTATGGAGTTTGACTCAGAGGTATTGGTGAATGAAGCGCCAACACTGAAATTGGCAAATGGCAAAACTGCTAACTTTGTTACCCAATATGATAGTAAAACTCTCTTGTTCTCAATTGATAAAGAGGATATTGGTCAGAAAATCACAGAGATCATTGATGGCCGTATTGAAAGCATCCATAATCTTGCCGTGATTGTAGCAGGTTCAAAAATTACCAATGGTGTTAATGCAACTGAGCCAGCAGTTGAAGAAGTTCCGGAGTTCGCAGGTGGTGTTAATGCAGAAGAAGCTGCTGTGACAGAAGTTCCGGAGTACACCGGTCATTTGGCAACAGTGGGTGAAGAAGCAGCTCCAACAGTAGACCAGCCTGAATTCACAGGTGGTGTTAATTCAGAAGAAGCTGCTGTGACAGAAGTTCCGGAGTATACAGGTCCAATGGCAACAGTGGGTGAAGAAGTAGCTCCAACGGTTGAAAAAACTGAATTTACAGGTGGTGTTAATGCTGAGGAAGCCCCAGTGGCAGAAATCCCAGAGTACACAGGTCCTTTGGCAACAGTAGGCGAAGAAGCAGCTCCAACGGTTGAAAAACCTGAATTTACAGGTGGGGTCAACGCTGTTGAAGCGGCAGTCCACGAACTGCCAGAGTTTAAAGGTGGCGTTAATGCGGTCCTAGCTGCATCTAACGAGCTTCCTGAATATAGAGGAGGCGCTAACTTTGTCTTAGCAGCTTCAAATGACCTACCAGAGTACGTTGGCAGCGTCAATGGCGCTGAGGCGGCAGTCCATGAACTTCCAGAGTTTAAGGGAGAAACCAAACCAGTCTTAGCGGCTGCAAATGACAAACTATCTCTAGGAAAAGATGTTACCTATCAAGCTCCAGCAGTTAAACAAACGGGTCTACCAAATACTGGAAGCAAGGAAACAAGCTCACTGATTTCCCTTGGTCTTGCAGGTGTTCTTTTATCCTTGTTTGCATTTGGCAAGAAGAGAAAAGAATAGTAAGCAAAAGCTATTTGAATAAGTCTCAGAAGAGATAGCAGGTTTTTCAGCCTGCTATCTTTCTTTATTACATTCAGGTTGATTCGAAATCATAAGAAGTCTGAAACTACTTTCAGGATAGTCTGTTCTATAAAATAGTTTTGAAACTGAAATCTATTCTATCACAATCTATTGAAAGCGCTTAACAAATGATATATAATAAGCCCATAGAAGAAAGAAAGGGAGGAAAGAGGATGCCACAGATCAGCAAAGAAGCCTTGATTGAACAGATCAAAGATGGAATCATTGTCTCTTGCCAGGCACTTCCTCACGAACCGCTTTATACAGAAGCGGGAGGGGTTATCCCCTTGCTAGTCAAAGCGGCTGAGCAAGGTGGAGCAGTCGGTATCCGAGCAAACAGTGTTCGTGATATCAAGGAAATCAAGGAGGTTACGAAACTCCCGATTATCGGGATCATCAAACGTGACTATCCCCCACAGGAGCCATTCATTACAGCGACTATGAAAGAAGTTGATGAGTTGGCTGAACTAGACATTGAGGTTATTGCTCTGGATTGTACCAAACGTGAACGTTACGACGGTTTGGAAATTCAGGACTTCATCCGACAAGTCAAAGAAAAGTATCCACATCAACTTTTAATGGCTGATATCAGTACTTTTGAAGAAGGGCTAGCAGCAGTCGAAGCAGGGATTGATTTTGTTGGAACAACCCTATCAGGTTACACTTCTTATAGTCCAAAAGTAGATGGTCCAGACTTTGAACTAATCAAAAAACTTTGTGAAGCAGGAGTGGATGTCATCGCTGAAGGGAAAATTCATACACCTGAACAAGCCAAACAAATCCTTGAATATGGGGTGAGAGGCATCGTTGTTGGTGGAGCGATTACTAGACCAAAAGAGATTACGGAGCGCTTTGTTGCCGGTCTTAAATAACACAATCTCAAAAAAGAGGAGAGTGGTTGATGCGTCGGAGAAAATGAAAACGTATACAAATATAAACTTGCTCATTATCCAATATGGATACGCTTATAAATTAGGAGAATACAGATGAAATTTAGAAAACTAGCTTGTACAGTACTTGCGGGTGCTGCGATTCTTGGCCTTGCTGCTTGTGGTAACTCTGGTGGAAGCAAAGATGCTGCAAATTCTGGTAGCGATAGCGGAAAAACAGAAATCACTTGGTGGGCATTCCCAGTCTTCACACAAGAAAAAACTGGTGACGGTGTTGGAACTTATGAAAAATCAATCATCGAAGCTTTTGAAAAAGCAAATCCAGATGTAAAAGTGAAATTGGAAACCATCGACTTTAAGTCAGGTCCAGAAAAGATCACAACAGCTATCGAAGCAGGAACAGCGCCAGACGTACTCTTTGACGCACCAGGACGTATCATCCAATACGGTAAAAATGGTAAATTGGCTGAGTTGAACGACCTCTTCACAGACGAATTCGTCAAAGATGTGAACAACGAAAACATCGTACAAGCAAGTAAGGCTGGAGACAAAGCCTACATGTATCCAATCAGTTCAGCACCATTCTACATGGCAATGAACAAGAAGATGTTGGAAGATGCTGGAGTTGCAAACCTTGTAAAAGAAGGTTGGACAACTGATGACTTTGAAAAAGTATTGAAAGCGCTTAAAGATAAAGGCTACACTCCAGGTTCATTGTTCAGTTCTGGTCAAGGGGGAGACCAAGGAACACGTGCTTTCATTGCAAACCTTTATGGCGGTTCTGTAACAGATGAAAAAGTAACGAAATATACAACTGACGATCCTAAATTCGTCAAAGGTCTTGAAAAAGCTGCTAGCTGGATCAAAGACGGTTTGTTGAACAATGGTTCACAATTTGACGGTGGAGCTGACATCCAAAACTTTGCTAACGGTCAAACTTCATACACAATCCTTTGGGCACCAGCTCAAAACGGTATCCAAGCGAAACTCTTGGAAGCAAGTAAGGTAGATGTAGTAGAAGTACCATTCCCATCAGACTCTGGTAAACCATCTCTTGAATACCTTGTAAACGGATTTGCAGTATTTAACAACAAAGACGATAAGAAAATCGCAGCTGCTAAGAAATTCGTTCAATTCATCGCTGATGACAAAGAATGGGGTCCTAAAGACGTTGTTCGTACAGGTGCCTTCCCAGTTCGTACTTCATTTGGCAAACTTTATGAAGACAAACGTATGGAAACAATCAGTGGCTGGACTAAATACTACTCACCATACTACAACACTATCGATGGATTTGCTGAAATGAGAACACTTTGGTTCCCAATGTTGCAATCTGTATCTAATGGTGACGAAAAACCAGCGGATGCTTTGAAAACCTTCACTGAAAAAGCTAACGAAACAATCAAAAAAGCTACAAAACAATAAGCACTAAGTCAGATTGATTCCCCCTTTTCCCTGTGCACTAAGGTGTAAGAAAAGGGGGACTTTTGTTTGAAATGGTAGGAACTGTCACGAAATTAAAATGAAGTTCTTACATAAGCGAATCTTAAAAAATTTCATTTTGATTTTAAAACAGTTTAAGAAAATCAAAAAATATTCTATTTGAAAGAGAGGTGCCGACTGTGAAAGTCAATAAAATTCGCATGCGGGAAACAGTGATTTCCTATGCTTTCCTAGCACCAGTATTATTCTTCTTTGTAATCTTTGTCTTGGCTCCTATGATTATGGGATTCATTACAAGTTTCTTTAACTACTCCATGACGAAATTTGAGTTTGTAGGCTTGGACAACTACATTCGTATGTTTAAAGATCCTGTCTTTACCAAGTCTTTGATCAATACCGTTATCCTGGTTATTGGATCTGTTCCGATTGTAGTTCTCTTCTCGCTCTTTGTAGCATCTCAAACCTATCATCAAAATGCCATTGCCCGTTCTTTCTATCGTTTCGTCTTCTTCCTACCGGTTGTAACAGGTAGTGTTGCCGTAACGGTTGTATGGAAATGGATCTATGACCCACTATCAGGGATTCTAAACTTTGTTCTTAAGTCAAGTCATATCATCAGCCAAAACATTTCTTGGTTGGGTGATAAAAACTGGGCTTTGCTAGCGATTATGATCATCCTTTTGACAACATCTGTTGGTCAACCGATTATCCTTTATATCGCAGCTATGGGAAATATTGATAACTCACTAGTTGAAGCAGCGCGTGTTGATGGTGCGACTGAATTTCAAGTCTTCTGGAAGATCAAATGGCCTAGCCTTCTTCCAACAACACTTTACATCGCAATCATTACGACTATCAACTCATTCCAATGTTTTGCCTTGATTCAGCTCTTGACATCTGGTGGTCCAAACTACTCAACAAGTACCTTGATGTACTACCTTTACGAAAAAGCCTTCCAATTAACAGAATACGGCTATGCAAACACTATCGGTGTCTTCTTGGCAATTATGATTGCGATCGTAAGTTTTGTTCAATTTAAAGTACTTGGAAACGACGTAGAATACTAAAGAAAGGAGACAGCTATGCAATCTACACAAAAGAAACCCTTAACAGCTTTCACTGTTATTTCAACGATTATCTTGCTCTTGTTGACCGTGCTGTTCATCTTTCCATTCTACTGGATTTTGACAGGGGCCTTCAAATCACAGCCTGATACCATTATGATTCCGCCACAGTGGTTCCCTAAAATGCCAACCATGGAGAACTTCCAACAACTCATGGTGCAAAACCCTGCTATGCAGTGGATGTGGAACTCTGTATTTATCTCACTGGTAACCATGTTCCTAGTCTGCGCAACCTCTTCTCTAGCAGGTTATGTACTAGCTAAAAAACGTTTCTATGGCCAGCGCATTCTCTTTGCAGTCTTTATCGCTGCCATGGCTCTTCCAAAACAAGTTGTCCTTGTACCATTGGTGCGTATCGTCAACTTCATGGGAATTCACGATACTCTTTGGGCAGTTATCCTGCCTTTGATTGGATGGCCATTCGGGGTCTTCCTCATGAAACAGTTCAGTGAAAATATTCCAACAGAATTGCTTGAGTCAGCTAAAATCGACGGTTGTGGTGAGATTCGTACCTTCTGGAGCGTAGCCTTCCCTATTGTGAAGCCAGGATTTGCAGCCCTTGCAATCTTTACCTTCATCAATACTTGGAACGACTACTTCATGCAGTTGGTTATGTTGACTTCACGTCAAAATTTGACCATCTCACTCGGGGTTGCGACCATGCAGGCCGAAATGGCAACCAACTATGGTTTGATCATGGCTGGTGCAGCTCTTGCAGCCGTGCCAATCGTAACCGTCTTCCTTGTCTTCCAAAAATCCTTCACTCAAGGGATTACTATGGGAGCTGTTAAAGGATAAGATCCTGCGAAAATCGAATTCAAACAACTTTAGCATCACCTTGCCATACTTAAGTACGGCCTGCGGTTAGCTTCCTGGTTTGCTCTTTGATTTTCATTGAGTATAAGAGAATACAGAGTTATAAGTGTCTACAAAATGTTGGGTATTTGTATGCCATAGAGATTTTGTCAGACACTTATAAACTTAAGAATGAGCTCTTTTCATGATACTAGTTAGAGTAGGTTCGTTTTATGGTAAGTATTTCCCGCTATAGTGGTATCTAAGATAAGCATCTTACGCTTATCTTAGACGGAATTTTTGAGACTGACGATGAAAGAGCAACAGGCTCAAAAATTAGGAATGAAATTCCGAAGGAATTTGCTTGCGTCCACACTATTACAGGGAAATAGAAAAAGAAACATTCGAAACTGAAAAATAGGAACTATCAGAAACGAAGGAAACAGTATGATTTTTGACGATTTGAAAAACATCACCTTTTACAAAGGGATTCATCCCAATCTAGACAAGGCTATCGACTATCTCTATCAGCACCGTAAGGATTCTTTCGAACTCGGTAAGTATGAGATTGACGGGGACAAGGTCTTTCTAGTTGTGCAGGAAAATGTCCTCAATCAAGCTGAAAATAATCAATTTGAGCACCATAAACACTATGCAGATTTGCATTTACTGGTAGAAGGACATGAATATTCGAGCTACGGTTCACGTATCAAAGATGAGGCGGTAGCATTCGATGAAGCGAGTGACATTGGTTTTGTCCATTGTCATGAACGCTACCCACTCTTGTTGGGCTACCACAATTTTGCGATTTTCTTCCCAGGAGAACCTCACCAGCCAAATGGCTACGCAGGGATGGAAGAAAAAGTTCGCAAATATCTCTTTAAAATTTTGATTGATTAAAAGAATCAGGAGGAGCAAACATGGCACAAAAAGGAGTAAGCCTTATCAAGGCAGCATTTGATACAGATAATTTTCTCATGCGTTTCAGTGAGAAGGTCTTGGATATCGTCACAGTCAATCTTCTTTTTGTCGTCTCTTGTTTGCCCATCGTGACGATCGGAGTGGCTAAAATCAGCCTCTACCAAACCATGTTTGAGATTAAAAGAAGCAGGCGAGTACCTGTTTTCAGAACCTATCTGAGAGCATTCAAGCAAAATCTGAAACTGGGTTTCCAGTTAGGTTTGCTAGAGTTGGGCATTGTGTCATTAAGCCTTCTAGACCTCTATCTCTTCTGGGGCCAGACAGCTTTGCCTTTCCAGATTGTGAAAGCTATTTGTTTGGGGATTCTCATCTTCCTCACTCTCGTGATGCTGGCTAGTTATCCCATCGCTGCGCGCTATGATTTGTCTTGGAAAGAAGTGCTGCAAAAAGGTCTTATCTTGGCAAGTTTTAACTTTCCGTGGTTCTTCCTCATGTTAGCCATTCTCTTTCTCATTGTGATGGTTCTTTATCTATCCGCATTCACTCTCCTTTTGGGTGTGTCAGCTTTTATCCTCTTTGGTTTTGGTTTGCTAGTCTTTCTCCAAGCAGGTTTGATGGAGAAAATCTTCAACAAATACCAGTAGGATGGCTTGTTTCTGAAACTACTTTCAATCGTTACAGTTTCTAAAATACAAGTAGAAACTAAAATCTAAGTGTATACAAGATATTGAAAGCGATTTTCACAAGGTGTATACTAAACTTGTAAAGAATAGAACTGCTCTCAGCAGAAAAAAGAAATCTTAGGAGAAAATCTATGTCAGATTTGAAAAAATACGAAGGTGTCATTCCAGCCTTCTACGCATGTTATGATGATCAAGGAGAAGTCAGTCCAGAGCGTACGCGTGCCTTGGTTCAATACTTCATTGATAAGGGAGTTCAAGGTCTCTATGTCAACGGTTCTTCTGGTGAATGTATCTACCAAAGCGTAGAGGATCGCAAGTTGATTTTGGAAGAAGTCATGGCAGTTGCTAAGGGCAAATTGACAATCATTGCTCACGTAGCTTGCAACAATACTAAAGACAGTATGGAACTTGCTCGCCATGCGGAAAGCTTGGGAGTAGATGCTATCGCAACAATCCCACCTATTTACTTCCGTCTTCCTGAGTACTCAGTTGCTAAATACTGGAATGACATTAGTGCTGCAGCTCCAAACACAGACTACGTAATTTATAATATTCCTCAGTTAGCAGGTGTTGCTTTGACTCCAAGTCTCTACACTGAAATGTTGAAGAATCCTCGTGTTATCGGTGTTAAGAACTCTTCAATGGCAGTTCAAGATATTCAAACCTTTGTCAGTCTTGGAGGAGAAGACCGTATCGTCTTTAACGGTCCAGATGAACAGTTTCTAGGAGGACGCCTCATGGGTGCTAAAGCTGGTATCGGTGGTACATATGGTGCTATGCCAGAACTCTTCTTGAAACTCAATGAGTTGATTGCTGAAAAAGACTTGGAAACAGCCCGTGAATTGCAGTATGCTATCAACGTAATCATTGGTAAATTGACTGCTACACATGGAAATATGTACTGTGTCATCAAAGAAGTTTTAAAAATCAATGAAGGACTTAATATCGGTTCAGTTCGTTCACCATTGACGCCAGTAATCGAAAAAGATCGCCCAGTTGTAGAAGCAGCTGCTCAATTGATTCGTGAAACCAAGGAGCGCTTCCTCTAATCCATAAGGAGGTATTTATGACACACTACGTTGCAATTGATATTGGTGGAACCAACATCAAATATGGTTTGATTGACCAAGAAGGCCAACTTGTTGAATCGCATGAAATGCCAACTGAGGCGCATAAGGGTGGTCCTCATATCTTACAAAAGACAAAAGATATCGTTTCCAGCTATTTAGAAAAAGGCCCAGTAGCAGGTGTTGCCATTTCTTCAGCGGGAATGGTCGATCCAGAAAAGGGTGAAATCTTCTATGCTGGTCCTCAGATTCCCAACTATGCTGGAACCCAGTTCAAGAAGGAAATTGAGACGAGTTTTGCGATTCCTTGCGAAATTGAAAATGATGTCAACTGCGCAGGTCTTGCTGAGGCAGTATCTGGTTCAGGAAAGGGAGCGAGTGTGACACTTTGCTTGACCATTGGAACAGGTATCGGTGGTTGCTTGATTATGGATGGGAAAGTCTTTCATGGATTTAGCAACTCAGCTTGCGAAGTCGGTTATATGCATATGCAGGATGGAGCTTTCCAAGACTTGGCTTCAACGACAGCTTTGGTAGAATATGTAGCAGCAGCTCATGGTGATCCAGTTGATCAGTGGAATGGCCGACGCATTTTCAAGGAAGCTACCGAAGGAAACAAGATCTGTATGGCTGGCATTGACCGCATGGTAGATTACCTTGGAAAAGGTCTGGCAAATATTTGCTACGTGGCCAATCCGGAAGTGGTCATTCTCGGTGGCGGTATCATGGGGCAAGAGGCTATTCTCAAACCAAAGATCCGCACAGCATTGAAGGTGGCCTTGGTGCCAAGCCTAGCTGAAAAAACACGATTAGAATTTGCCCATCACCAAAATACAGCAGGGATGTTGGGAGCCTATTATCATTTCAAAACAAAACAATCCTAGTTTGGAACTATAGAATTAAGAAAAACACTTAATCACTACTTGAGTGAAAAATGTTTTGCTTAATTCTTTTTTATTGAAAAATTTGAGCCAAAGCAGGTAATCGTGAGAAACTAGGAGAAAATAACCGCCTTGTATGAAAGGTTAAGGCGAGATGATGAGCTACAAGGCGAGAGCAATTCTATCAACCATTTAATTGATATTTAGCTTGAGTAAATGGGAAAATGTGGAAAAGTGATATAATGAGATGGACGAAAAATTGATAAATTAGAATTTGTATAGGTGAGAAAAATGCAATGGCAACCTATTCACCTGAAATCGAAATAATATAAAATTACGAGGAGATGATAAAATGAACAATTATATAAAATTAAATGAAGATAGATGGAATAATGTAAAAAATGACTATACTGAGCCATTGACACATGAAGAATTAGAAGAAGTTAGAAAACATCCAATTTCTGTTGCCTTAACTGTTGGGAAAAAAGTTCCAAAAGAATGGTTTGAAAAAGCCAAGGGGAAAAAGATATTAGGTTTAGCTTGTGGAGGCGGACAGCAGGGTCCAGTTTTTGCTGCAAAAGGTTATGATGTCACTATCATGGATTTTTCTAAATCACAATTACAAAGAGATGAGATGGTTGCTAAAAGAGAAGGCTTAAAAATCAATACAGTTCAAGGCGATATGACAAAACCATTTCCATTTGAAGATGAAACCTTTGATATTATTTTTAATCCAGTTTCAAATACATATATAGAGGATTTAGAAAACATGTATAAAGAAGCTACTCGCGTATTGAAAAAGGGTGGTCTGTTAATGGTTGGATTTATAAATCCTTGGATATACATGTATGATGCTGACAATGTATGGGACAAACCTGATGAGGAATTACTGTTAAAGTTTTCACTACCTTTTAATTCAAGAGAGCTTGAAGAGGAAGGCAAGATAACGATAAATCCAGAGTATGGCTATGAATTTAGCCATACCTTAGAAACGCAAATCAGAGGACAACTTAAAAATGGTCTCGCCATGATTGATTTTTATGAATCGTGTGATAAAAGACATAGATTATCACGTTATGGAAATGACTACATCGCTACACTCTGCATTAAACTATGATATTTTAGAACCTACTTCTGAAGAATAGCTCATTTTATTTTCCTTAAGGGTTAAAATCTAAATCTCAGTTTGTCGAAGTAAAACAACTAAATAAAATTATAGAGGGGAAGTAAAAGCGGATAGCCGATACTTCCTTTTTGTTGTCAAACATTCAAAAACGATAAGGAGAATTTAAGGAAGAACTGAAAAACATAGATAAAAAAGTATTGGTACAAAGAAACAGATACAAGAGACCACCTATGGGCCTATTATCATTTCAAAACAAAACAATCCTAGTTTGGTTGAACCAAACTAGGATTTTCTAGCGCGTTTTTGTCTACGATAGCCGTTGAGCTTTTTGTTTTCCCAATAACTATTAAAAATTTTTTCCTTGTTCTCACGGTTGATTTCTAAAAAGTAGGCATAAATCAAATCTGTTAAAAAGAGCATAGGCAGTTGAGCAGAAATACGTTGGATGTAAGAAGATTGGCTATGACTTGCGACTAGGACTGTTTCGGTGTAGGCCTGACAGTCTTTGCTAGGAGAACTGGTAAAGAGAATGGTCTTGGCACCCATATCCTTGGCATCCAGCAAACTATCGAGGACGGATCGGGTAGTGCCAGACAAGGAAAAACCTAGCACCAAACAATTTTCATCCATGATACTGGTCGTCCAAGCAAAGCCATCCCGATCGGTCAAAGCTTCACAGACAACACCTAGACGCATAAAGCGCAATTTCATCTCACGGGCAATCAGACCAGAACTTCCCGTCCCAAAAAAGTAAACCCGTTCAGCATCATCAATTAGCTGGGCAACTCGTTCAAGCTGCGCTTCATCAATCAAATCCTGCGTGTGTTCTCGCATGATGCTGTAGCTTCGCAAAACACGTTTGGTCAAGGGACTGTGTATGTGTGAATGGATGTCCTGTTTACTAGCTTGGTGTTGGTATTGAAAAACAAATTCTCGGTAGCCTGTAAAACCACACTTTTTGGCAAAGCGAGTCAGAGCTGCTTGGGAGATATGTAATTTTTGGGTAACTTGCTGAGAAGAAAGATCATCTTGGATCGTATCAGACTGCAAAAAATAGTGAGCGATTTCTTGCTCCAGCTCGGTTAATTCTTCAAAATGGAGGTCGATTATGGTTGCGATATCTGGCTTATTCATGAGGCTCCTTTTTATGAGTCAAAGTCTTAAAAGTTGACGCTTCCCTAACTATTACTATCATTATATCATAGAAGGTAGGATAACCAAATAAAAAGGCGTTTTGGATGAAATCTCAAAAAAGAGATAGACTTTTCCAAGAGTTTCTCCATAAAATATGGTACAATGAAAAGTACTGGTCTTCGGTCAAATCCTAGTATTTTTTAGCTGAGATTTATCCGGAAGATCTGTAATTTTCTAGAAAAGAGTCTTAGTTGTATGAGAAAATTCAATAGCCATTCGATTCCGATTCGGCTTAATTTACTGTTTGCGATTGTCATTCTGCTCTTTATGGCCATTATTGGTCGATTGTTATACATGCAGGTACTGAATAAAGACTTCTATGAAGCAAAGTTGGCATCAGCCAGCCAGACTAGGGTGACAACCAGTTCGGCTCGTGGTCAAATCTACGATGCAACAGGTAAACCCTTGGTAGAAAACACACTCAAGCAAGTTGTTTCTTTCACACGAAACAATAAGATGACGGCAGCAGAGTTAAAGGAGACGGCTAAAAAACTGCTTACTTATGTGAATGTCACTTCCCCTGAACTCACAGACCGTCAGATTGCGGACTATTACTTAGCTGACCAAGAAATCTACAAGAAGACAGTCGAGGCCCTTCCAAGTGACAAACGCCTAGATTCAGATGGAAATCGCTTATCGGAAGCGACACTTTACAATAATGCGGTTGAAAGCATTGACGTGAGTCAACTTAATTATACAGATGACCAGAAAAAGGAAATCTATCTCTTTAGTCAGCTCAATGCTGTTGAAAATTTTGCGACGGGTACCATTTCTACGGATGCCTTAGATGATACCCAAGTTGCTCTCGTTGCATCAGCGTCCAAGGAATTACCAGGTATCAGCATTTCAACTTCATGGGATCGTAAAGTACTGGATACATCTTTATCAACAATCGTTGGTAGTGTTTCAAATGAAAAGTCAGGACTTCCAGCAGAGGAAGTTGATGCTTATCTCAAAAAAGGGTATTCTCTCAATGACCGAGTGGGGACTTCCTATCTTGAAAAGCAATATGAAGATGTTCTTCAAGGCAAACGCTCCGTCAAGGAAATCCACCTCGACAAACACGGAAATATGGAAAGTGTGGAAAATGTCGAAGAAGGAAGCAAAGGAAACAATATCAAGTTAACGGTTGACCTAGCTTTCCAGAATAGTGTGGATGACCTACTCAAGAGCTACTTCAACTCAGAGTTGGGTAACGGTGGAGCTAAATACTCTGAAGGGGTTTACGCCGTAGCCCTTAATCCTAAAACCGGAGCAGTTTTGGCCATGTCAGGTGTCAAGCATGATGTCGAATCCGGTAAATTAAGTTCAGATTCGCTTGGAACGATAACCAACGTCTTTGTGCCAGGTTCTGTCGTTAAGGCGGCGACCATCAGCTCTGGTTGGGAAAACGGAGTCTTGTCAGGTAATCAAACCTTGACAGACCAACCGATTGTTTTCCAAGGTTCGGCCCCTATCAATTCATGGTATACCTTGTCCTATGGCTCTTTCCCTATCACAGCAGTTGAGGCTCTAGAGTACTCTTCTAATGCCTATATGGTTCAAACTGCTCTAGGAATCATGGGACAGACCTACACACCAAACATGGTGGCCGCAACGGGACAGTTAGAGACTGCAATGGGCAAATTGAGATCAACCTTTGGGGAATACGGACTCGGAGCTTCAACAGGGATTGACCTTCCAGATGAATCCACAGGATTTACGCCAAAAGAATTTGATTTGGGGAACTATATCAATAATTCCTTTGGTCAGTTTGATAACTACACACCTATGCAGTTAGCCCAGTATGTCGCAACCATTGCAAACAATGGTGTGCGTTTAGCTCCTCACATCGTTGAAGGGGTTTATGGAAACAATGACCAAGGTGGCTTAGGTAGTCTGGTTCAAGAAACAGCCACTAAGGAACTGAACAAGGTCAATATTTCAGAATCAGATATGGCTATCTTGCAGCAAGGTTTCTATCAAGTTTCGCATGGAACGAGTGCTCTGACAACTGGTCGTGCCTTTTCAAATGGCGCAGCCGTATCCATCAGCGGGAAAACGGGTACTGCCGAAAGTTACGTTAATGGTGGTCAAAAAGCCAACAATACCAACGCAGTCGCCTATGCACCGACCGAAAATCCTCAAATCGCAGTTGCAGTCGTCTTTCCTCATAACACCAACCTAACAAACGGTGTCGGACCTTCGATTGCACGCGATATTATCAATCTTTATCACCAACACCATCCAATGAATTAGAAAGGGACTTATGCTGTATCCAACACCTATTGCCAAGCTGATTGATAGCTATTCAAAGTTACCAGGTATCGGGATTAAAACGGCTACCCGCCTAGCCTTCTATACCATTGGAATGTCTGATGACGATGTCAATGAATTTGCCAAAAATCTCCTGTCTGCTAAGCGGGAACTAACCTATTGTTCCATCTGCGGTCGTTTGACCGATGATGACCCTTGCTCGATTTGTACGGATCCGACTCGAGACCAGACAACTATCTTGGTGCTAGAAGATAGTCGCGACGTGGCTGCTATGGAAAACATCCAGGAATACCACGGACTCTATCATGTCTTGCACGGCCTCATTTCTCCGATGAATGGTATCAGCCCAGATGATATCAATCTCAAGACTCTCATGACCCGTCTCATGGATAGCGAGGTTTCAGAGGTGATCGTGGCAACCAATGCGACGGCTGATGGGGAAGCGACATCTATGTACCTCTCTCGTCTCCTTAAGCCAGCTGGTATCAAGGTGACTCGCCTAGCACGAGGCCTGGCCGTGGGAGCAGATATCGAGTATGCGGATGAAGTCACACTCTTACGAGCCATTGAAAATCGGACAGAGTTGTAGGAGTAGACAAATTTACGAACTAAATTCATTCATAAGAAAATTAAGGAGACCGACTTTGATGTTATAGGTCTCTTTTATGTTTCTTGAATTCTAGTACCATGTTCAAGTTTCAAAAAAGAAGCAAATATGATATACTAAAGAACGAGTATTCTATTAGAATTAGGACAAGCAATATGAAACAAACGATTATTCTTTTATATGGTGGGCGTAGTGCAGAGCGTGAAGTCTCTGTCCTTTCAGCTGAAAGTGTTATGCGTGCGGTCAACTACGACCGTTTTACAGTCAAGACTTTCTTCATCAGCCAGTCAGGTGACTTTATCAAAACACAAGAATTTAGCCAGACTCCAGGTCAAGAGGATCGTCTCATGACCAATGCGACTATTGACTGGAACAAGAAAATCGCGCCAAGTGCCATCTATGAAGAAGGTGCAGTGGTCTTTCCAGTTCTTCATGGTCCTATGGGAGAAGATGGCTCTGTTCAAGGATTCCTTGAAGTTTTGAAAATGCCTTATGTTGGCTGCAATATCTTGTCATCTAGTCTTGCCATGGATAAAATCACGACCAAGCGTGTTTTAGAATCTGTCGGGATTGCCCAAGTACCTTATGTGGCTATCGTCGAAGGGGACGATGTGACTGCTAAAATCGCTGAAGTTGAAGAAAAATTGACTTACCCAGTCTTCACGAAGCCGTCAAACATGGGTTCTAGTGTCGGTATTTCTAAGTCTGAAAATCAAGAAGAACTCCGCCAAGCTTTGGAACTTGCCTTCCAATATGACAGCCGTGTCTTGGTAGAGCAAGGGGTGAATGCCCGTGAAATCGAGGTTGGTCTTTTGGGCAATTACGATGTTAAGAGCACGCTTCCTGGTGAAGTGGTTAAGGATGTTGCCTTTTATGACTATGATGCCAAATACATCGATAACAAGATTACCATGGATATCCCGGCTAAAATCAGTGATGATGTGGTAGCTATCATGCGTCAAAATGCAGAAACTGCCTTCCGTGCGATTGGTGGCCTCGGTCTGTCTCGTTGTGATTTCTTCTATACAGATAAGGGCGAAATTTTCCTAAACGAGCTCAATACCATGCCAGGTTTTACCCAGTGGTCTATGTATCCACTACTTTGGGACAATATGGGAATCAGCTACCCAGAACTAATCGAGCGTTTGGTTGACCTTGCTAAGCAAAGTTTTGACAAGCGCGAAGCGCATTTGCTATAAAATGAAAGAGAGGGTAGAAGCCGGAACTATCACTGCAAGGTGAGTCGAGTTCTCGGACTTCAACCCTTTTTAAAGGAGTAGAAATGAAATTAACAATCCATGAAGTTGCCCAAGCTGTTGGGGCTAAAAATGATGTCAGCATCTTTGAGGACACCCAGATAGAAAAAGCTGAGTTTGACAGTCGTTTGATTGGGACAGGTGATTTGTTTGTGCCACTCAAAGGTGCGCGCGATGGTCATGACTTTATCGAAACAGCTTTTGAAAATGGTGCAGCAGTAACCTTGTCTGAGAAAGAGGTTGCAAATCATCCCTACATTCTAGTAGCTGACGTTTTGATTGCCTTTCAACAACTAGCCGCCTACTATCTTGAGAAAACGGCTGTTGATGTCTTTGCCGTAACGGGTTCAAATGGAAAAACGACGACCAAGGATATGTTGGCACATTTATTATCAACAACCTACAAGACCTACAAAACTCAGGGCAATTACAATAACGAGATTGGTCTTCCTTACACAGTTCTTCATATGCCAGATGATACTGAAAAATTGGTCTTGGAAATGGGGCAGGATCACTTGGGAGATATCCATCTCTTGTCAGAATTGGCCCATCCTAAGACAGCCATTGTGACCTTGGTTGGAGAGGCTCATTTGGCCTTTTTCAAAGACCGTTCTGAGATTGCCAAAGGAAAAATGCAGATTGCAGATGGTATGGCTTCAGGTTCTTTGCTTCTGGCACCAGCTGACTCGATTGTAGAGGACTACTTGCCTACAGATAAAAAGGTGGTTCGTTTTGGGCCAGGAGCAGAGCTGGAAATCACAGACTTGGTTGAGCGCAAGAATAGTCTGACCTTTAAGGCCAATTTCTTGGAGCAAGCCCTCGATTTGCCAGTGACAGGTAAGTACAATGCCACCAATGCTATGATTGCTGCTTATGTGGCTCTTCAAGAAGGAGTGTCAGAGGAGCAAATTCATCAGGCCTTTCAGAACCTAGAATTGACCCGCAATCGTACTGAGTGGAAGAAAGCAGCCAATGGAGCAGATATTCTGTCTGACGTATACAATGCTAATCCAACTGCTATGAAGTTGATTTTGGAGACATTCTCTGCCATTCCAGCTAATGAAGGGGGCAAGAAAATCGCTG
This sequence comes from Streptococcus oralis, assembly GCF_026782375.1. Taxonomy (GTDB): domain Bacteria; phylum Bacillota; class Bacilli; order Lactobacillales; family Streptococcaceae; genus Streptococcus; species Streptococcus oralis_CL. The sequence goes on from NZ_JAKUWJ010000001.1 coordinate 99,626, forward strand.
TCTTAGCGGACATGAAGGAACTCGGCGATCAGTCTGTTCAACTCCATAACCAGATGATTTTGAGTCTGTCACCAGATGTGCTGGATACCGTGATTTTCTACGGAGAAGACATTGCGGAATTAAGCCAACTTGCCAGTCAAATGTTCCCAATCGGTCACGTTTTCTACTTCAAAAAAACAGCTGACGAGGACCAATTTGAAGACCTAGTCAAGCAGGTTAAGGAAAGCCTCGGTGCCAATGACCAAATTTTGCTTAAAGGCTCTAACTCCATGAATCTAGCCAAGCTGGTAGAAAGTTTAGAAAATGAATGCAAGTGATTTTACCAAGTATCTGCAAAGAATGCTAGCCATTACGGATACTGGATTAACCTTTACAAAAGATCCTTTCGACCGCGAGCGTTACGAGGACTTGCGAATCCTGTTATCTGAAATGTTGAATCAGGTATCAGACCTCGATGCAGAAGAAGTGGCAGAAGTCTTGAAACCAACATCCGCTTATGCAACTCCTCTGATGGACGTCCGTGCTTGGATTGTTGAGGATGAAAAAGTATGTTTAGTTAGAGGAAAAGGAGAGGATAGTTGGGCTTTGCCAGGTGGTTTTGGTGAAGTCGGCTACTCTCCAACCGAAAATATTCTCAAAGAAATTGAAGAAGAAACCGGCTTTACAGCAAAAGCTGAAAGGTTACTTGCAGTTTTTGATACCAATCGTTTCCAACTACAGAGCAAACAATATGCAAAGTTTGTCTTTGAATGTCAACTTCTTGATGGACAATTTCAAGAAAATCAAGAAATTGCTGAGCTTCAATTTTTTGCCATTGACCAATTGCCAGTCTTATCTGAAAAACGCATCACAAAAGAACAAATGGAGATTCTTTGGCAAATTCATCAAGGACAAAGAGAGCAATATCTTGACTAAGAAGATTATTATCGTATTTCTGAATTCATTTTTTTCGATTGACATGGTATAATATGTGAGAAGATTTTGAAATAATGAGGAATATTAAATGAATTTATGGGATATTTTCTTTACGACGAAAGCCACAGAACCACCTCAATTTGACCTTGTCTGGTATGTAAGTTTATTTTCGTTATTAGCGTTGACCTTCTACACTTCTTATCGCTATTACGATAAAAAAGTCTATCAACGTTTTTTCCAAATTTTACAAGCTGTCCAGTTGATTCTTCTCTATAGTTGGTACTGGGGAAATCACATGCCGCTTTCAGAAAGTTTACCATTTTATCATTGTCGTATGGCGATGTTTGTAGTGCTATTACTTCCTGGTAAGTCAAAATACAAGCAATATTTTTCTCTACTTGGAATCTTTGGAACGCTTGCGGCTTTTGTGTATCCAGTACCCGATGCCTATCCTTTTCCCCACATAGCCATCCTGTCTTTCATTTTTGGTCACCTAGCTCTTCTAGGAAATTCTTTGGTTTATTTATTTAGACACTATGACCCTCGATTATTGGATGTTAAGGGGATTGTTTTATTAACCTTCTCACTTAATGCTCTGATTTTTGTGGTTAATTTAGTGACTGGAGGAGATTATGGATTCTTGACAAAGCCACCATTGGTTGGTGATCATGGCTTAGTGGCCAATTACCTGATTGTGTCGCTGGTATTAGCTACAGCTATTAGTTTGACCAAGAAAGTATTAGAAGTTTTTTTAGAGCAGAAAGCAGAAAAAATACTTGTGAAGAAAGCTTAATTTTAAGCTTTCTTTTTTTGTAAAAAACGATACTTTTTTTAAAGTAAGGCTGTTAAGATAAAAAAATAGAAATAAAAAGTGAAAAAATGACTAGGAAATTTATCAAAATCTAAGCACAATAAGATATTTTGTGTTATAATATTCTGTGAATAGCTATGCCCAAACATAGTTATTAAATAGAAGTGAGAAACTTGGAAGACAGAGAGGATGCGATGTAATGACTAGAGATGGTTTTTTTACAGGCTTAGATATCGGAACTAGCTCGATTAAAGTGCTAGTAGCTGAGCATAGAGATGGCGAAGTAAATGTAATTGGTGTTAGTAATGCCAAAAGTAAAGGTGTAAAAGACGGAATTATTGTTGATATTGAAGCAGCTGCTTCAGCAATTAAATCTGCAATCACACAGGCAGAAGAGAAAGCGGGTATTTCTATTAAGTCTGTTAACGTTGGCCTTCCAGCAAACCTCTTGCAGGTTGAACCAACACAAGGAATGATTCCTGTAACTTCAGATACTAAAGAAATCACAGATCAAGATGTTGAAAATGTTGTCAAATCAGCTTTGACAAAGAGCATGACTCCTGACCGTGAAGTGATTACCTTTATTCCAGAAGAATTCATCGTGGATGGATTCCAAGGCATCCGTGACCCTCGTGGTATGATGGGTGTTCGCTTGGAAATGCGTGGTCTGCTTTACACAGGTCCTCGTACGATTCTACACAATCTTCGCAAGACAGTTGAGCGTGTAGGCATTCATGTTGATAATGTGATTATTTCACCTTTGGCAATTGTGAACTCCGTTCTCAATGAAGGCGAACGTGAATTTGGTGCGACTGTCATTGACATGGGTGGAGGTCAGACTACTGTAGCGACTATCCGTAACCAAGAATTGCAGTTCACTAACATCTACCAAGAAGGTGGAGATTACGTTACTAAAGACATTTCTAAAGTCTTGAAAACATCTCAAAAAATTGCAGAAAGTTTGAAATTGAACTATGGTGAAGCTTACGTTCCACTAGCAAGTAACGAAACTTTCCAAGTTGAAGTAATTGGTGAAGTAGAACCTGTTGAAGTAACAGAAAGCTACTTGGCAGAAATTATCTCTGCACGCATCAAACATATCTTTGACCAAATCAAACAAGAGCTTGAAAGAAGACACTTGTTAGATTTGCCAGGAGGTATCGTCCTTATCGGTGGAAATGCAATTTTGCCAGGAATTGTTGAATTAGCCCAAGAAGTATTTGGTGTTCGCGTAAAACTTTATGTACCAAATCAAGTTGGAATTCGCAACCCTGCATTTGCGCACGTGATTAGCTTGTCTGAGTTTGCTGGTAAATTGACGGAAGTCAATCTTCTTGCTCAAAAAGCAGTTAAAGGAGATGAATTCCTTCGTCAAAAACCAATCAACTTTGGCATTCCAAATCAACGTTTGAATCCTGTAGCGCAACCAAGTCCAGCACAAACAGCTCCAGCTGAAACCGTGCAGGAAGCTCCAGTTGCTCCCAAGGAAGAATTCCAAGCAAGTTCTCAAAGTAAACCGAAGCTAACAGAACGTTTCCGTGGTTTGATCGGAAGCATGTTTGATGAATAAAAGAGGATAAGAAATTATGACATTTTCATTTGATACAGCAGCAGCTCAAGGCGCAGTTATTAAGGTAATTGGTGTCGGTGGTGGTGGTGGTAACGCCATCAACCGCATGGTTGACGAAGGTGTTGCTGGTGTAGAATTTATCGCAGCCAACACTGATGTACAAGCCCTTAGCAGTACGAAAGCAGAAACAGTTATCCAACTTGGTCCAAAATTGACTCGTGGTTTGGGTGCTGGAGGTCGTCCAGAAGTTGGACGTAAGGCTGCAGAAGAAAGCGAAGAAGCTTTGACGGAAGCAATCAGTGGTGCAGACATGGTCTTCATCACCGCTGGTATGGGTGGAGGATCTGGAACAGGTGCTGCCCCAGTGATCGCACGTATTGCTAAAGATCTTGGAGCCCTTACAGTCGGTGTTGTGACTCGTCCTTTCGGATTTGAAGGAAGCAAACGTGGCCAGTACGCTGTAGAAGGAATCAACGAACTTCGCGAGCATGTTGATACTTTGTTGATTATCTCTAATAACAACTTGCTTGAAATTGTTGATAAGAAAACGCCACTTCTTGAAGCTCTTAGCGAAGCAGATAATGTCCTTCGCCAAGGTGTTCAAGGTATCACTGACTTGATCACGAACCCAGGATTGATTAACCTTGACTTTGCTGACGTGAAAACTGTAATGGCCAACAAAGGGAATGCCCTTATGGGTATCGGTATCGGTAGTGGTGAAGAACGTGTTGTTGAAGCAGCTCGTAAAGCAATTTACTCTCCACTTCTTGAAACAACTATCGATGGTGCAGAGGATGTCATCGTCAACGTTACTGGTGGTCTTGACTTGACCTTGATTGAAGCAGAAGAAGCTTCAGAAATTGTCAACCAAGCAGCTGGCCAAGGTGTAAACATCTGGCTTGGAACATCAATTGACGAAAGCATGAAGGATGAAATCCGTGTTACAGTTGTAGCGACAGGTGTTCGTCAAGAGCGCGTGGAAAAAGTAGTTGGAGCTCGTAACAACCAACCAGTTGGACGTCCATCAACTAAAGCTCCTCAAGCACACACATTTGACCGTCAATTCGACTTGGAAGAGACAGCAGAATTGCCTAAATCAAGCCCACGTCGCTTTGAAACTAACCAAGCGTCTGCTTTTGGAGACTGGGATTTGCGTCGTGAGTCTATTGGTCGCCAAACAGATCCAGTTGTTTCACCAGTAGAACGCTTCGAAACACCAGTTTCACAAGATGAAGATGAATTGGATACACCTCCATTCTTCAAAAATCGTTAATCAATGAATTTGAAAAAAAATACTGAATTAGTTTTTCAGCAAATAGCTGATGCTAGTCAAGAAGCCAACCGTGCTCTAGATGCTGTTTCAGTAATCGCAGTGACAAAGTATGTAGATGTACAAACAGCGGAAGCCTTGCTTCCGCTTGGTGTCCGTCATATAGGTGAAAACCGAGTCGATAAATTTTTAGAAAAATATCAGGCCTTGAAAGATTACCCAGTTACTTGGCACTTAATAGGAACACTACAGAGACGGAAAGTGAAAGAAGTAATCCCATTTGTGGATTACTTTCATGCTTTAGATTCCCTGAAGTTAGCCCAGGAAATTCAAAAGAGAACAGATCATGTTATCAAGTGTTTCTTGCAGGTCAATATTTCTGGGGAAGAAAGCAAGCATGGGTTTTCAAAAGAAAAATTGCTAGAACTTTTGCCAGAATTGGCTAAGTTAGATCAGATTGAGTATGTTGGTTTAATGACCATGGCTCCTTTTGAGGCAGACAGTGATGAATTGAAAGAAATTTTCAAGGATGCGCAGGCTCTGCAAGCAGAAATTAGAGAAAAACAAATCCCTAATATGCCGATGACGGAGCTAAGCATGGGAATGAGTCGTGATTTTAAAGAAGCGATTCAGTCCGGCTCAACCTTTGTTCGAATCGGTACAGCATTTTTTAAATAGGAGAGAGCTATGTCTTTAAAAGATAGATTCGATAAATTTATAGATTATTTTACAGAAGACGGAGAAGAAACGACTAACTACCAGACTCAACAAGAGGAAACAGTTAGCCCAGCCATCTCATCTTCTAAAGAATTACCAGCACCTGCTCAGTCAGGATCAGCAAAAGATGCAAATATTACTCGTCTTCATGCGCGTCAGCAAGAATTGGCAATGCAAAGCCATCGTTCAGATGAGAAAGTGACAATTGACGTTCGCTATCCAAGAAAATATGAAGATGCAACTGAAATTGTAGATTTGTTGGCTGGAAATGAAAGTATTTTGATTGATTTCCAATATATGACAGAGATTCAAGCCCGTCGTTGCCTTGACTACTTGGACGGAGCCCGTCATGTCTTGGCTGGGAATATGAAAAAAGTTGCGAGTACGATGTATCTATTGACGCCTGTCAACGTTGTCGTGAATATTGAAGATATCAAACTTCCAGATGAATCACAAAGCGCTGAGTTTGGTTTTGATATTAAACGAAATAGAGCAAGATAATGATTTTCTTAATCCGTTTAATCCAAAATGCGGTTAGCATTTATTCCATCATTCTCGTTGCATTTGCTCTTCTTTCATGGTTTCCAAATTCCTATGAAAGCCAGCTAGGTCGCCTAGTTATCAGACTTGCTCGCCCAGTTATTGAGCCCCTTCGTAAGCTCAATATACAATTTGCTGGTCTTGACTTTACGGTTTGGGCAGCGCTGATTCTGATTCAGTTTGTTGGAAATCTCTTAACACGACTAGTCTTATTACTATGACAGCAAATCGAGCCATTTATCAGCATTTTTCTCAAGATGATATTCCCTTTATTGATAAGGGGTTAGAGTGGATCAAGCGGGTAGAAGATACCTATGCACCGGTACTTACTCCTTTTATCAATCCCCATCAGGAACAGATCTTGAGGGTACTAGCTGGGACATATGGACTGGGTTGCCAAAGTAGTGGTGATTTTCTTCCGACAGAGTCGGTTCGAGTTCTTCTCTATCCAGATTACTTTGAACCGGAGATATCAGACTTTGAAATGGCCTTGTTGGAAATTTGCTATCCGAGTAAGTTTGAGCAACTGAGTCATGGAAAAATATTGGGAACAATTATCAACCAACTAGGAATTGACCGTAAATTATTTGGTGATATCTTGGTAGATGAAAAGAGAGCACAGATTTTTGTCAATCGTGATTTCATTCCTCTTTTTCAGGATGGGATAAGAAAGATTGGCAGACTTCCTGTATCGCTGGAGGAACGTCCTTTTACCGATAGGATTTTGACTAAAATTGATTATAGAGAACGAGAAATTTTAGTTTCGAGTTTTCGATTGGATGCCCTCTTATCAAGTGCCTTGAAATTATCTAGAAACCAAGCTAGTCAACTGATAGAAAAAAAATCTGTCCAGGTAAACTATCATCTGGTTGAAAAAAGTGATTACCAGGTTGCAGTTGGGGATTTGATCAGTGTGAGAAAGTTTGGTCGTCTAAAAGTTGTCAAAGACAATGGTCAGACCAAAAAGGATAAGAAAAAACTAACAGTCCGGCTACTTTTAAGCAAGTGAGAAAAAATATGTCGATTACACCACAAGAAATAAGTGATAAAGCTTTCTCAAGAACATTCAGAGGCTACAATCAGGAAGAAGTTGACCTCTTTCTAGATAAGATTTACTTTGAATTAGAGGAGATGATTCGATACAAAGATGAAACTGAACTCTATATCAAAAAACTAGAAGAACGTCTTTCCTATTATACGAATGATATTCCTAAGAGAACAGTAACAAGCGAGCAAGAACCAGAAGCAATTAATGATTCTATTTTTTATTAAGTAAGTGAGGAAAAGTATGCCAATTACATCGTTAGAAATTAAAGATAAAACCTTTGGCACAAGATTTAGAGGTTTTGACCCAGAAGAAGTAGACGAGTTTCTTGATATCGTTGTTCGTGATTATGAAGACTTGGTTCGTAGTAATCACGATAAAGAGACACACATCAAAAGTTTGGAAGAACGTTTGTCTTACTTTGATGAGATGAAGGATTCCTTGAGTCAGTCAGTTTTGATTGCTCAAGATACAGCTGAGCGTGTCAAACAAGCTGCTCAAGAACGTTCAAACAATATTATTCAACAAGCTGAACAAGATGCTCAGCGTTTGCTTGAAGAAGCGAAATACAAGGCAAATGAAATTCTCCGTCAGGCTACAGATAATGCGAAGAGAGTGGCTGTTGAGACAGAAGAGTTGAAGAATAAGAGCCGTGTATTCCATCAACGCCTCAAGTCTACGATTGAAAGTCAATTGGCTATTGTCGAGTCATCTGATTGGGAAGATATTCTTCGCCCAACAGCTACTTACCTTCAGACAAGTGATGAAGCCTTTAAAGAAGTGGTGGGTGAAGTTCTTGGTGAAACTGTATCTATACAACCAGAGGAAGAACCAATTGATATGACTCGTCAATTCACACCAGAAGAGGTTGCTGAATTGCAAGCTCGTATCGAGGCTGGCAACAAAGAATTAGCTGAGTTTGAAGCTCAACAAAATCAACAGACAGAAGAAATTGACCAGCATGAAGAGTCAGTTGAAGTAGAAGCTACTGCAGCAACTGAGAACGATGCAAATAAAGAATCTGTTCTTATCCTATAAAAAATGTGAGAACAAGATCCAACCAACTATATTTTCAGCGAGTGGGAGATGGTGAGAGTCCTGCAATCCCTAGTGGTTAGATTATCCTCTCAAGCAATCCAGTCCGAAAGCAGTAAGACTAGACGTCCCCCACGTTACGGGAAAAGAGGAAAAGAGACCCTGTCTTTTTTCGAACAAAGGTGGTACCACGATTTTCGTCCTTTTTGCGAATCGTGGTTTTTATTTTGTCAGTTTAAATTAAAGGAGTAACAATGAAACTTAAAGAAACCCTCAATCTAGGGAAAACAGACTTTCCTATGCGTGCTGGTCTTCCAACTAAAGAACCAGTTTGGCAAAAAGAATGGGAAGAAGCAAAACTTTACCAACGTCGTCAAGAATTGAATCAAGGGAAACAACATTTTACCTTGCATGATGGACCTCCGTATGCAAACGGAAATATCCACGTTGGACATGCCATGAACAAGATTTCCAAAGATATTATTGTTCGTTCTAAGTCTATGTCAGGATTCTATGCACCTTACATCCCAGGTTGGGATACACATGGATTGCCAATCGAGCAAGTCTTGGCAAAACAGGGCGTGAAACGTAAAGAAATGGACTTGGTTGAGTACTTGAAACTTTGCCGCGAGTATGCTCTTTCTCAAGTTGATAAACAACGTGAAGACTTTAAACGATTGGGTGTTTCTGGTGACTGGGAAAATCCTTATGTGACTTTGACTCCGGACTATGAAGCGGCTCAGATCCGTGTCTTCGGAGAAATGGCTAAGAAAGGCTACATCTACCGTGGTGCCAAGCCTGTTTACTGGTCATGGTCTTCTGAGTCAGCCCTTGCGGAAGCGGAAATTGAATACCATGACTTGCTTTCAACTTCCCTTTACTATGCTAACCGTGTCAAAGATGGAAAAGGTGTCCTAGATACAGACACTTACATCGTTGTCTGGACAACTACGCCATTTACCATTACAGCTTCTCGTGGTTTGACTGTTGGAGCGGATATTGACTACGTAGTCGTACAACCTGCTGGTGAGACTCGTAAGTTTGTGGTTGCTTCAGAATTGTTGAACAGTTTGTCTGAGAAATTTGGCTGGGTGGATGTGCAAGTCTTGGCAACCTACCGTGGTCAAGAATTGAATCACATCGTAACAGTCCACCCATGGGATACGGCTGTAGATGAGTTGGTAATCCTTGGTGACCACGTTACGACTGACTCTGGTACAGGTATCGTCCATACAGCCCCTGGTTTTGGTGAGGACGACTACAATGTCGGTGTTGCCAACGGCCTTGAAGTTACTGTAACAGTTAACGAACGCGGTATTATGATGGAAAATGCTGGTCCTGAATTTGCGGGTCAGTTCTATGACAAGGTTGTGCCGACTGTTATCGAAAAACTGGGTGATTTACTCCTTGCTCAGGAAGAAATTTCTCACTCATATCCATTTGACTGGCGTACGAAAAAACCGATCATCTGGCGTGCTGTTCCACAGTGGTTTGCCTCTGTATCTAAATTCCGCCAAGCAATCTTGGATGAAATTGAAAAAGTGAAGTTCCACTCAGAATGGGGTAAAGTTCGTCTTTACAATATGATTCGTGACCGTGGCGACTGGGTTATCTCTCGTCAACGTGCTTGGGGAGTTCCCCTTCCAATCTTCTACGCAGAAGATGGTACAGCTATCATGACAGCTGAGACTATTGAACATGTAGCTCAACTCTTTGAGGAACACGGTTCTATCATCTGGTGGGAACGTGATGCTAAGGACCTCTTGCCAGAAGGATTTACGCATCCAGGTTCACCAAATGGCGAGTTCAAGAAAGAAACAGATATCATGGACGTATGGTTTGACTCAGGTTCATCATGGAATGGAGTAGTGGTCAACCGTCCAGAACTCAAATATCCAGCAGATCTTTACCTTGAAGGTTCTGACCAGTACCGTGGTTGGTTCAACTCATCACTTATCACATCTGTTGCCAACCATGGCGTTGCTCCTTACAAACAAATCTTGTCACAAGGTTTTGCCCTTGATGGTAAAGGTGAGAAGATGTCTAAATCTCTTGGAAATACCATTGCTCCAAGTGATGTTGAAAAACAATTTGGTGCGGAAATCTTGCGTCTCTGGGTAACAAGTGTGGACTCAAGCAATGACGTGCGTATATCTATGGATATCTTGAGCCAAGTCTCTGAAACTTACCGTAAGATCCGTAACACTCTTCGTTTCTTGATTGCCAATACTTCTGACTTTAATCCAACTCAAGATGCAGTCGCTTATGATGAACTTCGTTCAGTTGATAAGTACATGACGATTCGCTTTAACCAGCTTGTCAAGACCATTCGTGATGCTTATGCCAACTTTGAATTCTTGACAATCTACAAGGCCTTGGTGAACTTTATCAACGTTGACTTGTCAGCCTTCTACCTTGATTTTGCTAAAGACGTTGTCTACATCGAAGGTGCCAAATCACTCGAACGCCGTCAAATGCAGACAGTCTTCTATGACGTTCTTGTCAAAATCACCAAACTCTTGACACCAATCCTTCCTCACACAGCAGAGGAAATCTGGTCATATCTTGAGTTTGAAGCTGAAGACTTCGTTCAATTGTCTGAATTACCAGAGGCTCAAACTTTTGCCAACCAAGAAGAAATCTTGGATACATGGTCAGCCTTCATGGACTTCCGCGGACAAGCTCAAAAAGCCTTGGAAGAAGCACGTAATGCCAAAGTTATCGGTAAATCACTTGAGGCTCACTTGACAGTTTACCCAAATGAAGTGGTGAAAACTCTTCTTGGAGCGGTGGATAGCAATGTGGCTCAACTCTTGATCGTGTCAGAATTGACCATCGCTGAAGGTACAGCTCCAGAAGCTGCTGTTAGCTTTGAGGATGTTGCCTTTACAGTTGAACGCGCTGCAGGTGAAGTTTGTGACCGTTGCCGTCGTATCGATCCAACTACTGCTGAACGTAGCTACCATGCCGTCATTTGTGACCACTGTGCAAGCATCGTAGAAGAAAACTTTTCGGATGCAGTTGCAGAAGGATTTGAAGCGAAATAATCATAATAGTATCAAGGTGTCTCATAGTTTAAGATGAGATAAAAAGGAAAAAGAGAGGAAGTCATTTCTCTCTTTTTTTGCTGGAAAAAGTTTAGGACAAAGGGAGTAAATCTAATATTTTTAGGAAGAGTTTTAAGCTGATTTTTTGAAATGTTTTTAAAAAGAGAGGTCGTTTTTTGGTACTTTTCAAAAGCTTGTGTTACTTCTAAAAATCGTGACAAATAATTTGAATAATCAAGTGAAATCAGGTAGAATAGAAAGGATTGAATAATATATTGAAAAGGAAATCTTTAGAATGAAACATCAGTTTTATGGAGAAAAACGACAACGTTTTTCTTTCAGAAAGTTGTCAGTTGGATTGGTTTCTGCCACTATTGGAAGCTTCTTTTTGAGTGGGCAAATAACTGGGGACTTGACTTCTGTAAAGGCAGCAGAAATTCAAAGTCAGCAGTCTGCTCATGTCAAATACCACTACGTAGTGGAGTCTGAATTGACGGAGGCAGAGAAGAGTGCCTTGATAAGGGAGATTCCAAAGTATGTTGAGGATGCTTCAGAGACCTATTATTTAGTTTATCGTCCGACTATTCAAGGGGATTCATCTGGAGTATTGCCTAAGACAGGTCACTCCGGCCTTTGGGAATCAACTTTTACAGCGATGGGTCTTGCATTACTAGTACTTGTAGTTGTTAGAGGCAGGAATGGGAAGAGGTATTTATCTTCGATCTTGTTGGTAACTGGAATGGGATCCATGCTACTATCTCCAACAGTCTTAGCAGTGACGAATATCGAACTTGCAGCATATAATCAAAGTCTTAACTTGGGTCTTGGAGATGCACTTCCAGCACCATTGAAAATTGACGGTTACGACTATATCGGTTACTTAAAGAATGAAGAACAAAATGATAGTGGTTTAGCTCATTCTGCTCAGAAGGAAAATCCGACACTGGACTTGGAGAAAGAGAAGGGAAGTGAACTTAAACCGAGTGAAACAAATCCGAATACAAAAGAGATTGTTTCGGATAAGGAAGACGGTCTGACAGAGCAAGAGAGAGAAGCTATCGCTACTAAGGAGAGAGAACTCGCTCGCCTTGGAGCAGTTCATGAATTGCCAGAATTAAAAATTAGTGAACAAAAGTCGGTTCAAGCTCTCCCTTATCAGACCCAATACCAGTATTCCGATGAATTGGCTCAAGGTCAATCAAAAGTCATACAATCAGGTGTTCGAGGTCAACGTACAGTTGTGACTCGTCATTATCGTGAGAATCAAGAAATCGTAAAAAGCGAAATGATTTCTGATCAAGTGACGCTTGAACCTGTTTCTGAAATTATTTTAGTTGGAACAGCTCCAACTAACTCGATACCAAAAGAAACTCCAGTTCACGAAGTTCCGAAATTGTCAGAATATGGCACAACTCCAGAAACAGCGCCAGTTCATGAAGTTCCAGAATTGGCAGAATATGGTACAAATCCTGAGACATCTCCAGTTCACGAAGTTCCGAAATTGTCAGAATATGGCACAACTCCAGAAACAGCGCCAGTTCATGAAGTTCCAGAATTGGCAGAATATGGTACAAATCCTGAGACATCCCCAGTTCAAGAGATTCCAGAATTGGCAGAATATGGAACTAGTCCTGAAACGGCTCCAGTTCATGAGGTTCCAGAATTGGTAGAGTATGGCACCAGTTCTGAGATGCCTCCAGTTCAAGAGATTCCAGAATTGACGGAATATGGCACAACTCCTGAAACAGCGCCAGTTCATGAAATTTCGGAATTGACGGAATATGGCACAACTCCAGAAACAGCTCCTGTTCACGAAGTTCCGGAATTGGCAGAGTACGGAACCAGTCCCGAGACAGCTCCTATTCATGAGAATTCTGAGTTGGAATTAACTACAAATGATGAGGTTAGAATAGAAAAGATTGATTTTTCTATTGACGAGCAATATACAGATGAGATTCCAGAAGGAAGTCGTCAAATCGCGACTCCGGGAGTCCAAGGTGAGCGGACCATCAAGACTCGTGTCTACAGTTCCAATGGTCAAGAGGTTGACCGCCAAGAGTTGTCTAACGAGGAAACCTTGGCTCCGGTAACACAAATCGTTAAAGTCGGCACGGCTAAGCCAAACATGATACCGAGTGAAGCGCCGAAAGCAGATGCTTTACCAGAGTATCCACTGACTTACACCGATGAAACGCGAGTTGAGAAAATTAACTTCACCACTCGTGAAGAAGAAACGGATGAATTGGTTCGTGATGCTCGTCAAATCGCGACTCCGGGAGTCCAAGGTGAGCGGACCATCAAGACTCGTGTCTACAGTTCCAATGGTCAAGAGGTTGACCGCCAAGAGTTGTCTAACGAGGAAACCTTGGCTCCTGTAACGCAAATTGTCAAAGTCGGCACGGCTAAGCCAAACATGATACCGAGTGAAGCGCCGAAAGCAGATGCTTTACCAGAGTATCCACTGACTTACACCGATGAAACGCGAGTTGAGAAAATTAACTTCACCACTCGTGAAGAAGAAACGGATGAATTGATTCGTGATGCTCGTCAAATCGCGACTCCAGGAGTCCAAGGTGAGCGTACCATTAAGACTCGTGTCTACAGTTCTAACGGTCAAGTTGTTGACCGTCAAGAATTGTCTAATGAGGAAACCTTGGCTCCTGTAACGCAAATTGTCAAAGTCGGCACGGCTAAACCAAGCATGGTACCGAATGAAGCACCAAAAGCAGAAACTTTTCCAGAGTATCCGTTGACTTATACTGACGAAACTCGAGTTGAGAAGATTAACTTCATAGTTCGTGAAGAAGAAACGGATGAATTGGTTCGAGATGCTCGTCAAATCGCGACTCCGGGAGTACAAGGTGAGCGGACCATCAAGACTCGTGTCTACAGTTCCAATGGTCAAGAGGTTGACCGCCAAGAGTTGTCTAACGAGGAAACTCTGGCTCCTGTCACACAAATCGTCAAGGTCGGCACAGCTAAACCAAGCATGGTGCCAAATGAAGCACCGAAAGCAGACGCTTTACCAGAGTATCCGTTGACATATACTGACGAAATTCGCGTTGAAAAAATCAACTTTAGCATTCGTGAAGAAGAAACGGATGAATTGGTCCAAGGTGCTCGTCAAATCACAACTCCAGGTGTTGAGGGTGAGCGCACGATTAAGACTCGCATCTACAGTTCTAACAGTCAAGAGGTTGATCGCCAAGAGTTGTCCAACGAGGAAACTCTAGCTCCCGTAACGCAAGTGGTCAAAGTTGGAACGGCTAAGCCAAGCATGGTACCGAACGATCCACCGAAAGCAGACGCACTGCCAGAGTATCCGTTGACTTATACCGACGAAATTCGCGTTGAGAAGATTAACTTCACCACTCGTGAAGAAGAAACCGATGAGCTTGTTCAAGATGCTCGTCAAATCGCCACTCCAGGAGTCCAAGGCGAACGAACTATTAAGACTCGCGTCTACAGTTCTAATGGCCAGGAAATTGACCGTCAAGAACTTTCGAATGAAGAAACTTTGGCTCCTGTAACACAAATCGTCAAAGTCGGTACGGCTAAACCAACTATGGTGCCGAACAATCCACCGCAAGCAGACGCACTGCCAGAATATCCGTTGACGTATACTGATGAAACGCGCGTAGAGAAAATTAACTTCACTATTCGTGAAGAAGAAACCGATGAGCTTGTTCAAGATGCTCGTCAAATCGCAACTCCGGGTGTCCAAGGTGAGCGTACCATTAAGACTCGTGTCTACAGTTCTAACGGTCAAGTTGTTGACCGCCAAGAATTGTCCAATGAGGAAACTCTAGCTCCCGTAACGCAAGTGGTCAAGGTCGGCACGGCTAAGCCAAACATGGTACCGAACGATCCACCGAAAGCAGACGCTTTAGAAGAGTTCGATTTAATTTCACTGCATAATCTCTTAGCAGAAGCGGATCAGATTAAAGCTCAGGCCCGTTATTTCAACGATAGTCAGAGTCATCAAGCTAACTATGATGCTGCTTTGACGGCAGGTCAAGCGATTCTGAGTCAATCCCAAGCCAGCCAAGCAGAAGTCAACCAATTGGTGGAACAAATCAATCAAGCCAAGGCTCAATTAAGTGGTCTTGAAGTTGTCAAAACGGCTCTACAAAATGAATACGATTTAAATCCAAGAGTTAAAACTTCTGTTAAATATAAGAATGCGGATTCAGATAAGCAGACAGCTTATACTGACGAATTGACTAAGGCTGAAGGAGTTTTGAACAATCAAACTGCTACACAAGTGCAAGTCAATCAAGTTCTTGCTAGCCTGACAGCAACCAAAGAAGCGCTGAATGGAATACCTAAAGTCAAGCCGACAGTTTCGATTCTAAGTCTGACTGAGAATGCCGATGATAAGTCGGTTACGGTCCAATATAGATTGGAAGACCAGACCAAATCCTTCCGTTCAGCGACTGCAGAATTGTACCAGGGAGATCAGCTGGTTCGCACTCTTCCGATTACTAACTTTGCTGGTAGCTTGAAAATTGGCGACCTAGACTACTATACAGGTTATACTTTGAAAACTAAGTTGACTTATGAACTGGATAATGGCAGCTTTACTGAGTTTGAAACAGACAGTCGTAACTTTGAGTTAGAATACAAGAAGATTGCCTTCCGTGATATTGATTCTGTTGAGTTTTATCATAAAGAAAACGACCAATATAAGCGCTTTGTATCGATGAGTTCTATGCCTACGGATCTGTCTACCTACTTCGTCAAGATCAAATCAAGCGAATCCAAAGAAATTCTCCTACCAGTTCAGAGTATCTCCGAAGCAGAAAAAGATGGCAAGGCAGTCTATAAGGTTAATGTAACCCTTCCTGAACTCGTCCAAGAAAGTGAAGCGGGCTACAAGTCTGGGCACGACTTCTACATCAGTAAGGCAGTCCCAAGTCAGCAAAATGTCTACACCAGCTTTGCTGGATTGGTAGACGCTATGAAGCGAAATATGGCAGGAAATTATGTTCTGGGAGCTGATTTGGATGCGAGCGAGGTCAACCTAGCTCCTGCGGATTATGTCTATCTTAAAGGGAACTTCACAGGTAGTCTGACAGGTAGTCATAATGGTAAGCAATACGCCATTTATAATCTAGTCAAGCCCTTATTTGAAAACCTCAAGAGTGGGTCTGCAATTTCCAATATCGACTTTAAAGACGTGAATATCGTGGGTACCTATGACTCAGCTGCGCTGGCACGCAATGCGGAGAATGCGCGAATCACTGACGTTTCTGTTCAGGGGAGAGTATCGGTAGTAGGCAACGCTTCTAACGTAGCGGGTCTTGTAGTTAATGGAACCAATACGAAGATTACCAATAGTTCCTTTACGGGTACCATCCTATCTAACAATCAACACATCAAAGCTTATAACGTAGGTGGTTTGGTTGCGAGCCTTAAAGGAGGAGAATCTCTTCTTAGCCAAAGTAAAGCAGATGTAACGATTATTAGCGGTGCGCGATCAAATGAACAACGTATTGGTGGTTTGGTTGGACGTCTAGAAAACAATGCTCGAATCACCAAATCTTATGTGACAGGAAAACTATATAATTCAACCACTAACGGTCAAATCGGTGGAGTGGTCGGTTCGAACTACTTTAATGGTTTAGTTGATAATGTTATCAGTAATGTTAGCGGTACAAATGTTTACAGTATTTCTGGGGATCAGGGATACAAGAACGACCGCATTACACAAGCATATAAAGTTGCCAAAAGTGAAACCTTGAAAAACGATCAGTTTGTTACTTCTACCATTACTCAAGAAGAAATGGAAGAAAAACTGACTGCTATGGACATAACAACTAGCCTAGATGACACGAATCTAAATATGCGTTTTGTCGACTATGGTCAAGTAAACAATGCTCAATTTGACCGCGGATATTCTTATGCAAATATGGAGAAACTGCTTCCTTTCTACAATAAAGAAACCATTGTTTCGTTTGCTAACAAGATTCCGAAAAATCATAAGTTGAACAAGGAGTACCTACTGGATGTTGTTCCGATGAAGGGCGACCAGGTTATCACTGATATTCATAGCAATAAAACTGGAATCAATCGTTTGATGCTGCACTACATGGACAATACCATTGACTACCTAGAAATATCTTATAAAGGAGATTTCGTAAATCGAGGTATTGCTGAGTATAGTATCAAGGGGTTAGACCTTCTTTATACTCCAGAAGCCTTTGTATCAGATTATACTAGTATTCTAAATCAAGTGTTGCCAGAGTTAAACAAGGTAGTTCTTGATTCGCCAGCTATGCGCACAGCTCTTGGAGTAGCAGCAGATACTTCTTTGGATGAACTATACTTAGACACCGCATTTACGCAAGTGAAAAGCAAGCTATCAGGTGAGCTTCGCAAAGTGCTAGCTATGGATAAGGCTATCAATACTGAAGGTGAAGTAGTTAAGGATTATCTTGTTAAGAAGATTCTTGCTGATAAAGAAGCTTTCCTATTGGGTCTGACTTACCTTAACCGTTGGTATAATATCAACTATGACACCTTTAATGTCAAAGACCTGTCTGCTTACAAGATGGATTTCTACGGTAAAAATGATGTTTCGGTTCTTGATACAATCATTGCTTTAGGGAAATCAGGACTTGAGAATCTCAAGGCTAAGAACAACTATACAGCGTATGATAATTTGCTCTCTGAAGCAACTGGCAAGCGAGGACTCTTCAATTACCTTGAAGGCTACCGTCAGCTCTTCCTACCATACAAGACCAATAATGAATGGCTCAAAACCAATACAAAAGCCTACATCGTTGAGGCTAAGTCGGATGTAGCAGAAGCGAGACAGCTTCAGGACGCAGCCGAGGGCAAGAGCAAGTATTCTGTTGGTGTTTATGACAAGATTACTGCAGATAATTGGGAACACAAGGGCATGCTCCTGCCACTCTTGACCATGACCGAGAAAGGTGTCTATGCTATCTCTAATATGTCTACCCTCTCTATGGGAGCTTATGATCGCTATCGTCTTGATGCTAATAACAGGATCCGCACAGATGCAGAACTAGTTGAATATGTCGAAGACCGAGTGAGAAAAACTGCTGAATACCAGCGCGACCACTATGATTTCTGGTACAAGATTCTCAGTCCAGAAAGCAAGGACAAACTCTTCCGTTCGGTTCTGGTTTATGATGGGTTCTTCTTGACTGACAAAGCAGGACAAAGCTATTGGGCACCAGCTAATGACAAAAGATCACAGGCAATGCAGGAATTCTTTGGACCAGCCGGCAAGTGGTATCCAAGCAAGGGTTACAATGCCTATGCTACGGGAAGTGTGACCCATTTTGATAGAGCACGACTATTAGAAGACTATGGAAACTCTGTCTACACCCATGAGATGACCCATAACTCTGACGGAGCAATTTACTTTGAAGGATATGGTCGTCGTGAGGGACTAGGTGCGGAACTCTATGCTCGCGGACTCTTGCAGTCTTCGCCGAGTGCAGATGAACCAACTATTACGCTCAATACTCTCTTCAAGGTGGACAAGGATTCTAAGACCCGTATGCATACCTATAATTTCAAGGAACGTGTTCAAAATGCAGCAGACCTGCAGCACTATGTCCATGGTATGTTTGACATGATCTACACCTTGGACTATCTAGAAGGTACTTCTATGCTGAAGCAGAGCGATGCTGCGAAACTTCAGTGGTTCAGAAAGATGGAGAATTACTATATTACAGATAAGTATGGTAAGGAGACTCATGCTGGTAACCAGACGCGAAGCTTCACTGCTGAAGAAATCAAGCAATTAAAGACCTTTAACTCTCTCATTGAAAATGATGTGATCACTCGTCGTGAGAACAAGGATAGTGGGAAATACGGCCGTAATGGCTACCTGAGCCTCAGCCTCTTCTCACCGATTTACTCAGCCTTGAGCAATCCGAAGGGAGCTCCAGGTGATGTCATGTTCCGTCGCATAGCCTATGAATTACTAGCAGCCAAGGGCTACCATGACGGATTTGTCCCTTATGTTTCTGGTCAGTACTCTCAGGAAGCCTTTGATGAAGGGATGAAAACGTGGGATGGATGGTCTGGAAGAGATGTTGGTCTTGTGACAGACCAGAAAGTCTTGGAAAATGTATTTAAGGGTGAATACACCTCTTGGGCAGCCTTCAAGAAGGCCATGTATAAGGAGCGGATTGATCAGCTGACCAAGCTGAAGCCAATTACCATTGAGTACGAGCTTAGAAATCCAAACAGTACCAAGAAAGTAACCATTCGCTCTTATGCAGAGATGCAGCAGTTGATGGACGCAGCCGTGGCAGAGGATGTACGCAACATTACCAATGCTACTAGCCGTGTCGAAGCTAGCTGGGTCAACCTGCTCAAGAAGAAGATTTACAACGCTTATCTTCGTGAGACAGACGACTTCAGACAGTCTATTTTCAAGAAATAAGGAAAGTACTCTGTTCAATCAAAATTTAAAAAATTCCTAGGTATCCTTAAACCTAGGAATTTTTTCTGTGGATTTTCCATGATCTTGTTTGTGCATTCAAGACCTGATAAGATAAGGATTTTGAAAGCGCAAATAAACTGAAAAGATTAGCAGTTTTTTGTTGCTATTATTTATAGCAAATAAATTGAATAATCTAGTAAATTTCGGTAGAATAGAGGGGATTCAAATCATGATGAAGGAAAGATTAGGAATGAAAAGAAGTTATTTAGGAGAAAAGCACCAGCGTTTTTCATTGAGAAAAGTTTCGGTTGGTTTGGTTTCTGCTCTGGTAGGGGTTTTCTACCTTTTTAGTGGAGGAGGTTCTCTTGCAAATGTAGCAGCTAGTGAACAGACGCCATCCGTCACAAAACAGGTTCACTATAAGTACGTGACAGAGAGTGAGCTCACGGACCAAGAGAAGCAATTGGTAGTCAAAGAATTGCCACAGTTTGCTGAGGAAACAGATGATACTTACTATTTGATTTATCGTCCGACGAGACAGTTGCCTGCAACTGGTCACAGCCAACTCATTAGCTCAATTGCAGCAGGGGCAGGTATTGTACTACTGGTCGTAGCGATTAAACTGGGCAGAGATGATCGCAAGAAACTCGCTTCATTCATGCTTTTGACCAGTCTAGGAAGTCAGCTGATTGCGCCAACTTCCTTGGCTTTAACAAATCAAATGCTGGCAGACTATAATCAGGAATTGACTGTACAGGTCGGGGAAGCATTACAATCCCCACTTACGATTGAAGGTTACCAATATGTAGGCTATTTGAAGTCTCAAAAAGCAGTAAACTCTCCAGTTGATGGCAAGAAAGAGTTGAATCATTCGGCTCCTATTGATACTCCAGTTCAAACTTCAAACGGAAGTCAAGCGCAGGAAGAGTATCGTTCTCAGAAACCAAGTGATGCTCCTGTATTTGAACAACCAGAGTTAAAGGTTGATAGTAAAGAAACGAGTCGTACAGAGATTATTCCTTTCCAAGTGGAGGAAGTAGAAGCAGCTGATTTGCCGCAAGGTCAAACTGAGGTGATTCAGGCAGGGAAAAATGGTAGTCGTACCATTGTGACCCGCAGCTACATTTTAAATGGTCAGGTGATCCATACAGAGGAGGTTTCCAATCAGGTAACGACTGAGCCGACTTCTGAGATTAGAAAAGTCGGAAGCAAGGTCCTTTCTCCTACAAAACCAAGCCCAGAGGAGTCCGTTAGTGACAAACCAACAAACGCTCCAGTACACGAAGTTCCAAGCCTAGAGGTCGAAGAAAAGGATGTTACCACTACGGTAGCAGAACCTTACACTCGGGAACGTATTGAGAGTGACAGTTTGCCAGTTGGCCAGACCAAGATAACCCAAGCTGGTCAAGATGGTGTGCGTACGATCGTTACCCGTCAGTACATGGTAGATGGAAAAGTAGAGAGAAGCCAGGAAATCTCCAACGAAGTGACGACTCCAGCAGTCTCAGAGATCGTAACAGTCGGAACAGGCCCTGTTAGCGAGAAACCAACAGACTCCCCAATAAATGAAGTTCCAAGCTTAAACGTTGAAGAAAAGGACATTACCACAACAGTGGCCGAACCCTATACTCGAGAACGAGTAGAGAGTGATAGTTTGCCAGTTGGCCAGACCAAGATAAGCCAAGCTGGTCAAGACGGTGTGCGAACGATCGTCACTCGTCAGTACAGTGTAGATGGCAAAGTAGAGAGAAGTCAGGAAATCTCGAACAAAGTAACGACACCAGCAGTTTCGGAAATCGTAACAGTCGGAACAGGCCCAGTTAGTGATAAACCAACAGACGCTCCAGTACACGAAGTTCCAAGCCTAGAGGTCGAAGAAAAGGATGTTACCACAACGTTGGCAGAACCCTATCCAACCAAGGAAGTGGAAAGTGCAGACTTGCCTTTGGGGCAAAGGGAAGTTAGCCAAGCTGGTCAAGACGGTGTGCGAACAATCGTCACCCGTCAGTATTTGGTAGATGGAAAAGTTGAAAATACGGAGGAAATTTCTAATACTGTCACAAAAGAAGCAGTTCCTCAGATCATCAAAGTTGGTACAAAACCAATCTCTACAAATGCGGATCATGCTCCTGTAGAGCCAGAAAAAGGAACACTCGACCTCGAACCCTTACACCAATTAGTGGAAGAGGCCGACAGCATCCAGAAAACGCATCAGTATTTCAATGATACCGCTGCAGATCAAGAGTCTTATAAACAGGCAGTTGCAAATGCCCAAGCTATCTTTGAGACATCTCACGCTAGTCAAGAACAGGTTGATTCCTTGAAAAAGGCCCTTGAAACTGCTAAGAATAATCTAGACGGCCAACCTGTTGATAAGAAAACTCTCGGAGTTGAATTTGAGATGAAGGATGTGACTCAGTCTACAGTTGCTTACCAGTATGCTGATGAACAAGTCAAACTCCGTTATCGTCGTGCTCTAGATCAGGCCAAGCTCGTTTTGGACAATCCTTTCGCCAATCAAGCCTTGGTTGATCAAGTTCGGACGGATCTCGCGGCGGCTCGTCAAGCTCTGGATGGAGTCAAGAGAAAACCAACCCTCTCTCTAGTCCGTGTCGAGAAGGAAGAAGATAAACGCCAAGTTTCTCTTAGCTATCACTTGACGGATGCTACAGCTAGCTATCAATCAGCCAAAGTGCAGCTTTACAAGGGCGAAACGTTGATCAAGGAAGTTGACCTTGTGGATCTCGCTCAAAAATTGACACTTGATGACTTGGATTACTATACTCCTTATACCCTCAAAACCGTCATGAAATATGACCTAGGTCAAGGGGAACAAACTAGTATAGAGGATCAACGTCCAGTTCAGCTAGATTATAAGAAGGTTGAAATCAAAGACATCGACCGCATCGAACTGTACGGTAAAGATGGCAGTCACTACCGACGTTACCTATCCTTGTCAGAAGTGCCGTCTGATTTGAACAATTACTATGTCCGAATTCAGTCAGACAAGTTCAAGGATATGCTCATGCCCGTTTCTAAGATTACAGATAAGGGCAATGCCTACTCCGTAACAGTATCAGCTAATCAGCTTGTTGAGGGAGAAGGGGATCATTATCGTCCAGATTACTCCTTTGATCTTCCGAAAACCCCTCTTAGTCAAGAAGGAGTCTATACGTCCTTCAAAACGCTCATAGAGGCCATGAAGTCAAACCCGACTGGAAACTTCACATTAGGAGCGGATGTTTCAGCAGATGAGATTGAGTTGGAACAGTCTACGACAAGCTATGTTCCAGAAGAATTTTCAGGTAGCTTAACGAGTCGAGTAGATGGCAAAGATTATGCTATCTACAATTTAGCAAAACCACTCTTTGCAACCTTGAAAAATGCCACTATCCAGCAACTGACCTTGAAATCGGCTGCAGTTTCAGGTAAGGACTCTATAGGGGCCTTGGCTAGCAACGCTCAGAACGCAACGATTACGGATGTTTCTGTAAGTGGTAGTCTATCTGGTAACAAGCATATCGGTGGACTAGTAGGAGTTGCCCAAAATACAAAACTAACCAATGTTGCCTTTAAAGGGGCTATCACCAGCACCCAAGATGGAGGGCAGGAGTACAATATTGGTGGCCTAGTCGGTAATTTCCACGGGAACCAATCACTGGCGCAGAAGAGTCAAGCAGATGTATCTATCCAAGTAACGGGTCGAAATGGAGACCAGCGTGTTGGTGGCTTGATTGGTCGCTTGCAGAATGGAGCTAGATTAGAAACTTCTTATGTGTCTGGTTCTATCCAAAATGGAGGTCATTCTGGCCAAGTCGGTGGAGCAATCGGGTCTACTTGGAACAATGGACAGGTCCGAAATGTCTTGACCAGTGTCAAGGTTCAAAATGGTCATGCCATGACAGGAGATCCCTATCCTGAGGCTTCTGTTCGGGACTCACATGTTCTTGAAAGGACTACAGCAAATCGAAAAGATGAGCGTTTTGTCCGTACTATTTCAGAGGTAGATGGACAAGCCAAACGTCAGTCCTTTGGAATCACTTCAAACTTGACGGACCAAGAGCCATTGCAGCTAGCTTACCAGCATCAGACAGACTATAGTCGAGTGAGGGGAGCCCAAGAGTCCAGAAAGCTAGCCTACGAAAATGTAGAAAAACTATTACCATTCTACAACAAAGACTTCATCGTTCATACAGCCAACCAATTAGCTGAAGACGATAAACTCAACAAAGTAGCCTTGTTAGATGTGGTTCCGATGAAAGATGGGACACTGATAACGGATGTCAATAGCCATAAGGGTGAAATCAATAGACTGATGCTGCATTATGCAGATAAGACCATTGCTTATCTTGATTTGACCTACAAGGGAGATTTTGCCAATGGTCAGATTGCTGAATATAGCATCGCTGATAAGAATTTGCTCTATACACCAGAGGCCTTCCTATCGGACTACCAGTCCATTAAAGAGAGTGTCTTGGATGAACTCAAAGCTGTGACTTACGACTCAACTGCAGTGCGTAAGGTACTGGGAATTGGTGAAACAGCTTCCTTAGATGATCTTTATCTGGAAAAAGCCTTTGAACAAATCAAAGCTGAACTAGGTCAGGAGCTCCTCAAGGTGCTTTCAGTTGACAAGTCGATTAACACCCTAGGTCCTGCCGTAGCGGATGCGATTAGCCAAAAGATTCTGAAGAACAAAGAGGCCTTCATGCTTGGTCTAACCTATCTCAATCGTTGGTACAATGTCAACTATGGAACTTTCAACACCAAGGATCTTAATGCCTATAAGTTTGATTTCTTCGGCAATCAATCAGCTTCGACACTGGATACTATCATCGCTCTCGGGAACTCTGGAATGGGCAATCTTCGAGCGCAAAATAACTTCAATGCCTACCGACAATCCCTAGCCAAGGAAAAAGGCAAAGGAGACCTCTTTGCTTACTTAGAAAGTCTGCGTGAACTCTTCTTACCACACAAAACCAACAGTGAATGGTTTAAGGAAAATACCAAGGCTTATATCGTAGAGGCTCGTTCAAGTCTGCCAGAAATTCAGGCTAAGCAAGACAATGCAGATCGTAAGAGTAAGTATACAATAAAGGTCTACGACAGACTGACTCAGGGAGATTGGGGCTTCAAGCAAATGGTCCTCCAACTTCTGACCTTACCTGAAAGGGATGTCTATATCATCAGCAATATGTCGACCATTGCCTTTGGTAGCTTTGGAGGCTACAGGAAAGAAGGTGGCAGAGTTCTCTCAGGCGAGGAACTCCATCGACACGTTGAAAAACTTGTGGATCAATCAGCTGAATGGCAACGAAACCACTATGACATGTGGTACAACATTTTAAGTCCAAACAGGAAAGACACTCTATTCAGACGGGTGATCGTTACAGACGGTTTCTTTCTTTATAATGATAAAGGTCAGCAATATTGGGCTCCGCGTAATGATAAGACCTCTGTTGCTATGTATAATTTCTTTGGCCCTGCTGGCAAGTATCACGGAGACAATGGACTAGGGGCTTTTGCCAATGGTTATGAAGTCTTCTACGTCTATGACCAGATGCTGGGAGCTTCTGGAACCATGGTCTATACCCATGAAATGACCCACAACTCGGATGGTTCTATCTATTTTGAAGGACATGGTCGTCGTGAGGGTGAAGGACCTGAGAGCTTTGCTACAGGGATGTTAGAGTCTGTAACCAATGTTAGCGAAAAAGGTCTCGTACTTAATAGCTTCTATCAAGGAGATAAAGATTCGACCACACGTTACCATACCTATGATCCTGTTGCTCGATTCTCCTCAGCAGATGCTCTTCGCGACTACATGCATGGAGTCTTTGATGTGCTAAATCTTCTGGATTATGTTGAAGGGGATATTGTTACTAGTGTCCTAACTGATCAGCAGAAAATGAAATGGTACCGTAAGGCTGAAAATTATAAATTTGAGAATACGTCTTATGGTAAGAAAGCCCATGCTGATGATCGTATTGTCCCTATAACAGCCGAAGAAGCAGCCAAACTAAAATCCGTTGAAGACCTTGTTGATCATAATATCATTGGTCGTCGCGATGGTTGGGATACAGCTAGCTTTGGACGAAATGGCTACTATGTCGTCAATATGTTTGCTTCCTTCTATGCAGCTCTGGACAATCCAACTGGTGCACCTGGGGGACTTATGTTCCGCCGTAGAGCCTATGAATTGCTCGGAGACAAGGGTTACCAGCAAGGATTTGTCCCATATGTATCTGGCCAATACTCTGGCCAAGCACTTAAAGAAGGTTATAAGACCTACTCAATCTGGAACCGAGGAGATGTCGGAGTAGTTGGAGATGATTTGGTTTTCAAAAATCTCTATGGTAGTCAGTATGAATCATGGAAGGATTTGAAGAAAGCTATGTTGAAAGAGCGATACAACAAGGCGCAAACATTCCTTCGTCCAATCACCATCGAGTTTGAAGCAGGAAAACTGGATAGCAAACGACAAATTACGATTTCTTCTTATGAGGAATTGCAAGATTATATGTACTTAGCAGTACTAGCGGATGCCTCAGCTAAGAACATTGATCGTGCCTTATCAGACAGCTCTAAGAGCAGTGTCGCCCAGCTCAAGTATCGTATTTTTAATTCTTATCTACGTGCTACAGACGACTTCAGACAGTCAATCTTTGAGAGCTAAGCATCTTGCAAAGATAGACATGAAAAAAGAAGATCTAAGTGATCTTCTTTTTTCTATGAAAATTGCTAGCTTACTACTAAAAACGAATGGACTGACAAACCAATCTATAGATTTTTTATATCCTTCTTAGCATGTTTAGATAGAAATTTGAAATCATTCATCATCTAGTATCCTTATTTTGAAATTCCTTTTGTTTTTCATGAAAATATGATAAAATGATAGCTGTACAAATTTTTAAGGAGATTCAGATGAAAACAAATACACTTGCTCGCGTAAATGCGATTTTTGGTCTTATTTCAGGTATTGTCTTACTGTTGGCTCCAGTTGTTATGTTTATGATAGCTGTCGGTGCTGCTGCGGCAACGGAGGACTCGGATGCAACAGTTGGGCTATTGACGATTTTTTCAATTATTTTGTCATTGGTGAAAATTGCAATCTTGGTTTTAGGAATTGTGGCTATGGTTTATTACAAGGATGATGAGCGTGTGACACCTGCACCGTCTGTCTTGTTTATCGTAGGTGGTGCTGTTGGATTGATCCCATTCTTGGGCTGGGTAGGAGGAATTTTGACAATCATTGGTGGCTCCCTCTACTTTGGACTTTTGAAAAAATTCGATGTTCAAGAATAATGACTTTTTGTTAGGAATATTTTTAAATAAGAGAAGGCGATTAGCCTTCTTTTTTCTTACCAAGTAGGGGATAAATTTAACAGGATAAATAAACTTTTTAATTCGTAAAATCTAAAGCATTTATTTGGGACAAGGAACTCTTTTTATAGTATAATGATGATTGTAAATTACCTATATCAAAATATAATCCTAGTTATTTTCTTGATAGAGGGTAAAAGTTGAGAGGATTTAGAATGAAAAAGATTTTTGGAGAGAAGCAGCATCGTTTTTCCTTACGAAAATTAGCAATTGGTCTTGTATCAGCTTCGATTTCAAGCCTATTTTTTGTGTCCATTGCTAGCAGTGGAACTGTATTTGCTCAAGAAAATGCAGCTGTGCACTACAAATATGTGACGGATACGGAGCTGAGTGGGCAAGAAAAAGACTTAATTGTCAAGGATATTCCGAAGATTGCGGAAGATGGTGAGAGCACCTATTATCTAGTCTACCGTATGGATGAGAAAGCCCAGCTAGGTCAGTTGCCCAATACAGGTGGGCAGAATAGCCTTACTAGCGTTTTATCTGGTGGAGTCCTGGCTTCGATTGGTCTCCTTATTTTTGTCGTATCGAAAAAGAAAGGCAAAAAGAAAGCTCTCTTGAAAGTTGTCTTGATAACAGGGATGGGCAGTGGTTTGGCTTCTTCAGTTCAGGCTATTGAAAATCAACTTTTGTTCCAGTACAATCAGGAATACCAATTATCCCAAGGAGATAGTCTGCCTTTGCCACGTGCCTTATCAGGTTATACTTATCTAGGCTATATTAAGCAAGACAAAGAGATTAATCAGCAAGAAACTGCTGCTAGGGATCAGAAACTTAACTATACAATTCAACCTCATTTTCAGACCAATGAAGATGGGCAAAAGGCAGGAGATGAGCAGGAAACTCCGTCTCCTATAATCCCTGCTGAGAAGCCAATCCCTTCTCAAGATTCATCCAATCAAAATCCGTCTGGTCTTGCTAGTGTGGATCCTCAGGATGAAGTCTTGGCTGGTCGCGTCAATAAACCAGAGCTCCTATACAAGGACCAAGAAATTGTAACTAAACTAGATGTTTCAGAAGTGGTTCAGGAAAATCCAGAACTAGCAGAGGGAACCATTCGTGTCAAACAAGAAGGGCGTGCTGGGAAGAAGATTGAGCTTGTTCGCATTTTCACTGTTGAAAACCAAGAAATTTCTAGGGAAGTTCTCTCAACTAAAGTAGAAGAAGCTTTGCCACGTATAGTAGAGAAAGGGACTAAGAAGGCAGTAGCTGCAAGTGAAGCACCTCAGTCTGCAAAAAAGGGAGAGCCTGAGACGCAGGCTCCATTACCAGAATATACAGGCGAGCAAGCGGGAGCGGTTGTAGCCCCAGAGACAGCTGAAAAACCAGAATATACAGGCACCCAAGCAGGAGCCATTGTTGAACCCGAGCAAGTCGCTCCGCTACCTGAGTATCAGGGAACCCAAGCTGGTGCTATCGTCGAGCCAGAACAAGTTGAGCCAGAGGTTGGGGGCGTCCAGTCTGGGGCTTTGGTGGAACCAGCAACGTCTGAGAAACCAACCTATACAGGCGAGCAGTCTGGAGCAATCGTAGAGCCTGAAAAGGTACCACCAACACAAGAGTATACAGGAACTCAAGCGGGAGCGCTTGTAGCCCCTGAGACAAGCGAAAAACCAGAATATACAGATACTCAATCAGGTGCGATTGTGGAACCTGAGGCTCAATCTTCCTTACCAGAATATACAGGAACTCAAGCAGGAGCCATTGTGGAACCGGAACAAGTCGCTCCTCTTCCAGAATATACTGGTAATACTGAGCAAGTAAAACCGGAAGCTCCGACAGAAAAAACAAAAGAAAAAGATCCAGAAAAAACACTTGAATTAAGAAATGTTTCGGATCTGGAGTTGTATAGTCAGACCAATGGTACTTACAAACAACACGTTTCTTTAGACGGTGTCCCAAGTAATCCAGACACTTACTTTGTCAAGGTTAAATCCTCGTCATTTAAAGATGTCTATCTACCAGTCGCTTCAATAACGGCTGAAACGAAAGATGGTCAGCCAGTTTATAAAATCACAGCCAAGGCTGAGAAACTCCAGCAAGAGCTAGAAAATAAATATGTTGATAATTTCACCTTCTACCTAGCTAAGAAGGCTACAGAGGAAACAACAACCTTTACTTCCTTTAGCAACCTAGTCAAAGCTATCAACCAGAATCTCTCTGGAACCTATCATTTAGCAGCTAGTTTGAATGCCAACGAAGTGGAGTTGGAGCCTGAAGCTAAATCCTACATCAAGGGCATCTTTACTGGTCAGTTGATCGGTGAAAAAGATGGCAAGCAGTATGCTATTTACAACTTGAAAAAACCACTGTTTGAAACTTTGAATGGCGCCACAGTAGAAAAATTGAGTCTGAAAAATGTCTCTATTTCAGGGAAAGATGATATCGGTTCATTGGCCTATGAGGCTCAGAAAGGCACAAAGATTAAACAAGTTCATGTCGATGGTGTTCTTGCTGGGGAACGTGGTATTGGTGGTTTGCTGGCTAAGGCTGAGCAATCAAGTATCACAGAGAGCAGTTTCAAGGGAAGAATTATCAACACTTATGAAACGACTGCTGCCTACAATATCGGTGGTCTGGTCGGTCATTTGACAGGAAACAGGGCTTTGCTGACGAAGTCAAAAGCGACAGTAGCCATTTCATCCAACACAAATAGTTCAGATCAGACTGTGGGTGGTCTTGCAGGTCTAGTAGACCGAGATGCGAAAATCCAGCATAGCTATGCTGAGGGGGATATCAACAATGTCAAACACTTTGGTAGAGTCGCGGGAGTAGCAGGCTATTTGTGGGACCGAACTTCTAATCTAGAAAAGCATGCTGGAAGTTTGACCAATGTTCTCAGCGATGTCAATGTAACCAACGGAAATGCCATCACTGGTTACCACTATAATGATATGAAGGTGAAGGACACATTCAGCAGCAAGGCCAACAGAGTCTACAATGTCACCTTGGTCAAGGATGAGGTCGTCAGCAAGGAATCCTTTGAAGAAAGAGGAACGATGCTAGATGCTTCTCAAATTGCAAGCAAGAAAGCAGCAATCAATCCTCTCACTCTACCAACAGTGGAGCCCCTCTCAACAAGTGGCAAAAAAGACAGTGACTTTTCTAAGGTGGCCCATTATCAAGCTAAGCGCAACTTGGCTTATAAAAACATTGAAAAATTGCTACCTTTCTACAACAAGGCAACTATCGTCAAATACGGAAATCTGGTCAATGAGAACAGCCTTTTATATCAAAAAGAACTCTTGTCAGCAGTTATGATGAAGGATGACCAAGTCATCACAGACATTGTTTCCAACAAAAAGACTGCAAACAAACTCTTGCTACACTACAAGGACCATTCATCTGAAAAACTCAATCTCAAATACCAGGCTGATTTCGCCAAATTAGCAGAATATAGTCTAGGAAATACTGGACTTCTCTATACGCCAAACCAATTCCTGTACGACCAAACCTCCATCATCAAGCAAGTCTTACCAGATTTACAAAAGGTTGACTACCACTCAGAAGCCATCAGAAAGACGCTCGGTATTTCTCCAAACGTCAAGCAAACTGAGCTCTATCTAGAAGACCAGTTCGCCAAAACAAAACAACAACTGGAAGACAGTTTGAAAAAACTCTTGTCAGCAGATGCTGGACTTGCCGGTGATAACCCAGTCACCAAGGGCTATCTTGTAGATAAAATCAAGCACAACAAGGAAGCCTTGCTACTTGGCTTGACCTATCTGGAACGTTGGTATAACTTTAGCTATGGTCAGGTGAATGTCAAAGACCTACTTATGTACCATCTGGACTTCTTTGGTAAGGGAAATGCTTCACCACTCGATACTCTGATTGAGTTGGGTAAATCAGGCTTTAACAATCTTCTAGCTAAGAATAATGTCGATACTTATGGTATCAGTCTTGCCAGTCAACATGGAACGACAGATTTGTTTAGCACGCTAGAACATTACCGAAAAGTCTTTCTACCAACCACAAGCAACAATGACTGGTTTAAATCAGAGACTAAGGCTTACATCGTTGAAGAAAAATCCACTATCGAAGAGGTGAAAGCGAAGCAAGGATTAGCTGGCACCAAGTACTCTATCGGTGTTTATGACCGCATCACTAGTGCCACATGGAAATACCGCAATATGGTCTTGCCTCTCCTAACCTTGCCAGAAAGATCAGTCTTTGTCATCTCAACCTTGTCTAGTCTAGGATTTGGAGCCTATGATCGCTACCGCAATAGCGAGCATAAAGCGGGCAAGGCTCTCAATGATTTTGTTGAAGAAAATGCGCGTGAAACAGCCAAACGCCAGCGAGATCACTACGATTATTGGTATCGCATTTTAGATGAACAATCACGTGAAAAACTCTATCGCACCATCTTGCTTTATGATGCCTATAAATTTGGTGATGACACAACCTCTGGAAAAGCTACAGTGGAGGCTAAGTTTGATAGCTCCAATCCAGCCATGAAGAACTTCTTTGGACCAGTTGGCAATAAGGTAGTTCACAACCAGCATGGAGCCTACGCTACAGGGGATGGTGTCTACTATATGTCTTACCGTATGCTGGACAAGGATGGAGCCATTACTTATACCCATGAAATGACCCATGATTCGGATCAGGATATCTACCTTGGCGGCTATGGTCGAAGAAGTGGTTTGGGACCAGAGTTCTTCGCAAAAGGCTTATTGCAAGCCCCTGATCAACCAAGTGACGCAACCATTACCATCAATTCTATCTTGAAACACTCAAAATCAGATAGTACAGAGGACTCCCGTCTGCAAGTCTTGAATCCGACAGAGAGATTCCAAAACGCAGCAGATCTTCAGAACTATGTCCATAACATGTTTGACCTTATCTACATGCTGGAATACCTCGAAGGGCAATCAATCGTTAACAAGCTAAATGTTTACCATAAAATGGCGGCTCTCAGAAAAATTGAGAACAAGTATGTGAAAGATCCAGTAGATGGCAATGAGGTATACGCTACTAACGTAGTCAAAGAATTGACAGAAGAAGAGGCAAAGAGACTAACCAACTTTGATAGTTTGATTGACCATAACATCTTATCATCTCGTGAGTACCAGTCTGGCGACTATGAACGAAATGGCTACTATACCATTAAACTCTTTGCCCCAATCTATTCAGCTCTCAGCAGTGAGAAAGGAACGCCAGGTGACCTTATGGGACGTAGGATTGCTTATGAACTTCTTGCTGCCAAAGGCTTTAAGGATGGAATGGTACCTTATATCTCCAACCAATACGAAGAAGCTGCCAAACAAAAAGGTAAAACCATCAATCTCTATGGTAAAGAACGCGGATTGGTGACAGATGAACTTGTATTGGACAAGGTATTTGAAGGCAAGTATTCATCTTGGGCTGCCTTCAAGAAAGCCATGTATAAAGAACGTGTGGATCAGTTTGGGAACTTGAAGCAGGTGACCTTTAAAGATCCGACAAAACCATGGCCAAGCTATGCGACAAAGACCATCAATAGTGTGACTGAATTGCAAGCCCTCATGGATCAAGCTGTACTGGAGGATGCGGATGCTCCTCGTTGGAGCAACTATAATCCAGAGTATGACAGTGCTGTTCATAAGTTGAAGAGAGCAATCTTTAAAGCCTATCTTGACCAAACAAACGATTTCAGAACCTCTATTTTTAAGAAATAAGGATTAGAAAATGAAAAGGGAGGATCAGCAGATCTTCTCTTTTTATGTTCGGCTGTCTGAAAGCTGGTAGGCGATTTGTTTGTGCCTGAGAAGGTCTTTTGTTTCTGGGGCAAATGTGGTAGAATGATAGCTACGAGAGAAGGAGGTTCTTATGGAGATAACTAGATTGGTTCGACTCAATTGGAGACTGGGTATGGTGGCAGGCATAACCTTGTTTTTGGGACCTGTCCTACGATTTTTGCTATCCTATACTGGTGCCCTCATCTATAAAGATCCTTCAAAAATGCTAATCGTCACGGTTGCCTTTTCTTTACTCCTGACATTTTTTAAAATTCTGGTAATCGCATTAGGCACTTTTATGCTAATCTATTTCGAAGAAGATCAACAACTTCGAAAGTTGCCTTCTATTTTATATATCATTGGTGGCGTGATGGGATTTCTTTCAGCGACCGAGTGGATAGGAGGATTTCTAATCATTAAAGGAGCTGTTTCTTTTGCCAAATTTTTGAAAGAAGTCTATGGCCTTGTCTGATAATTTAGTGAAACAATCCGTTGGAGGGTTGTTTTTTTCATTTAAAGAATTATCTGGTGAAAGAATATGTTGGCAAAATGCTTTTTTATATGAAAACATGATGTAATACAACTTGAAAAAATAAAAGGAGAATATTATGAAACAATCTTTCATTACATCGTATTTAACATTCTATTTAAAAGCTTCCATTACTTTAGAGGGAGTCTTTATAAAAACTTCTAACCCTACTATTTTAAAAGTTATTCCACTGGGTTCTCAAAATAAAACAATTCCTGTTGATCATGTTGCAAGTGTAGATAGTTCATTTCGTCTTGATTTCAAAACATTTGCTTGGGTATAATTTTCGCTCTTATTGGCCTTTCAATGATGCAAAATTCATTTATTGGGGGATTGATATTAGCGGCTTATGGTGTATTAACAGTGCTAAGTGCTTTTCAAACTCTACTAGTTTTGCATCTTGCTTCTGGTGGAACACATGTTGTCAGTGTGGTAGTATTTGAAAAAGCTAATCTTGAAAATTGCAAAGAAACAATTGAAGGTCTAATTCATAATCGTTACAATGATACTAATGTAACTAAGAATACTGATCGTATAATTGATGCTTTAAATAACAAATAATTGCAATCGTTTCTTGATTGAATATCGCGAATTAATAATAACTAGATGAGAGGACACTGTTCTCTCTTTTTAGTTGATTTTAACTAGCTTTTTTGTGAAAAATTGTGTAAAATAGAATAGATAAACGAGGGCAACCTCGAAAAATTAAAGGAGAATCCATCTAATGGTAAAATTGGTTTTTGCTCGCCACGGTGAGTCTGAATGGAACAAAGCTAACCTTTTCACTGGTTGGGCTGATGTTGATTTGTCTGAAAAAGGAACACAACAAGCGATTGACGCTGGTAAATTGATCAAAGAAGCTGGTATCGAATTTGACCAAGCTTACACTTCAGTATTGAAACGTGCGATCAAAACAACAAACTTGGCTCTTGAAGCTTCTGACCAATTGTGGGTTCCAGTTGAAAAATCATGGCGCTTGAACGAACGTCACTACGGTGGTTTGACTGGTAAAAATAAAGCTGAAGCTGCTGAACAATTTGGTGATGAGCAAGTTCACATCTGGCGTCGTTCATACGATGTATTGCCTCCTGCAATGCCTCGTGATGACGAATACTCAGCACATACTGACCGTCGTTACGCTTCACTTGACGACTCAGTTATCCCAGATGCTGAAAACTTGAAAGTGACTTTGGAACGTGCCCTTCCATTCTGGGAAGACAAAATCGCTCCAGCACTTAAAGATGGTAAAAACGTATTCGTAGGAGCTCACGGTAACTCAATCCGTGCCCTTGTAAAACACATCAAACGCTTGTCAGACGACGAAATCATGGACGTGGAAATCCCTAACTTCCCACCATTGGTATTCGAATTCGACGAAAAATTAAACGTAGTTTCTGAATACTACCTTGGAAAATAATCTATAAACAGAAAGCCTAGGAATTCCTAGGCTTTTTTGTTTTTGCTTCTAGCTTTCAACTAGTTGAAAAAGCGTTATAATGATAGTAAAGAGTGACTTGATTGTAAGAAAAGTAGATATGCTTGAAGCCCTGAAATCAGTAGAGTAATTCAAGGTTTTAAACAGTAAATCAGTTGACAAAGTCCCTGCTTCTTGGTAGAATAAGAACTGTCGTAAAGACAAATAACTTCTTCTTGGTTACAGGCATGCCAACCTGTCACTCGGATGAAGCCAAATAAAAAGGAGAAACATCATGGCAATCTCAAAAGAGAAAAAAAATGAAATCATCGCACAATATGCACGTCACGAAGGTGATACAGGTTCAGTAGAGGTTCAAGTTGCTGTCCTTACCTGGGAAATCAACCACCTTAACGAACACATCAAACAACACAAAAAAGACCACGCTACTTACCGTGGATTGATGAAGAAAATCGGTCGCCGTCGTAACTTGCTTGCATACTTGCGTAAAAACGACGTTAACCGTTACCGTGAGTTAATCAACTCTCTTGGACTTCGTCGCTAATCTTGCGTCTAAAACGTTTCTATACTTCGTTGGCTTCAGCTCGATGTACCATTAGTACAATCTTCGCCTCGTCGCCTAGTCTATAAACGTTTTATCCAGCAAGACTTGAGCTCTCTGATATTCAGAGAGCTTTTTTACTTTTGTCACCCTACCTCGATATACCCAAGTATAATCTTCGGTTACGATTATTAGCACTGTAAGACCAACTATATTTATTTTTCTCATCTTGTTCCATTGTTGAAAATATGGTATACTTTTCATGAGAATTTTCTAAATTTTTAATTTTGTCTAAGGAGGTTTTCATGCTTTCCAAATTTTCTGGAAGCCGACAAGATTTGCAATTTGTGTTACTTTTAGTTATTTTACTAGGTATTTTAGGGATTTCTCTCTTTCTAGCAGTTTCAATGGGATCTGTTGCGATTGATCTAGGAGATACCTATCGGATTATTTTGAGCAGGTTAGGATTTCCTCTTGAGATAGGAGAGGTTTCCAAGTCTACTCTTGCCATTGTATGGAACATGAGATTCCCCCGAGTATTGTTAGGTCTGATAGTAGGGGCTGGTCTCTCTATGTGTGGTAGTGTGATGCAGTCCACAGTGAACAACCCCATCGCTGAGCCTTATGTCTTAGGAATTTCTGCGGGTGCAACTCTAGGGGCAACCTTAAGCATCATTCTTGGTTTAAAATTGGTGATTAGCCTTGGAGCTTTCCTTGGAGCTATTTTGGCAACAATCGCTGTCCTCATCATTGCCTCTATGCAGGGAAGGATGACGACTTCTAGTCTGATCTTATCAGGAACGGTGGTCAATGCTCTCTTTCTGGCATTTTCCAACTTTATTATCTCAGTTGGCGCTAATGCGGACAGTGTGATGACCATTAAGTTTTGGACCATGGGTTCGCTTGCCGGGACTACCTGGTCTGACTTAGTCCTGCCAACTATAGTAGTAGGAATGGCCTTTCTATTTTTCGCTACCCAGTATCGTGTTTTCAATGCGATGATGATGGGAGATGAGGCTGCTTTAACTTTGGGAATTCCCTTACGCTTTTATTGGTATCTTTACGTGACCATGGTGGCTGTGTTGACAGCAGTCTTAGTGGCAACCTGTGGGATTATTGGATTTGTCGGTCTGATTACTCCACATTTAGCTCGAGGGTTAGTAGGAACGAATTACAGGAGGCTTTTTCCTATTGCGACCTTACTGGGTGCCCTCTTTGTCATCTGGGCAGATGTACTCTCTCGTATCATCATTCCAAACGCTGAGTTGCCGATTGGCATTTTCACAGCCTTAGTAGGTGCTCCCTTCTTTATCTACATTGTTGGAGGTAGGCGAAGGGAGGTGAGGGCCTGATATGGACTTGATTTGTCAGGATATCCATTTTGGAATAGGAGAGAAAAAAATTCTCAAAGGAATTTCTCTTAAGGTTGAGGGGCATCAATTTCACACGATACTAGGACCAAATGGAAGTGGGAAAACCAGCCTGCTTAAACTCCTCTATCGTCAGGAAAAGGCGAACAAAGGCTTGATAAGCCTAGATGGAAAGCCGCTGGAGCATTGGTCACTCAAAGACACAGCCAAGCAGATGGCAGTTGTAACCCAGTTTAATCAATTGCAGTTTGATTGTACAGTTGAGGAAATTGTCTTACTGGGAAGAACTCCCCACCTCTCTTTTTTAGAGAAGGAAAAGGAAAGGGATTATGCCCTCGTTCAAGATGCTCTCGTCAAGGTGGATATGCTCGAGAAGAAAACTCGTCTCTATTCGTCCCTGTCGGGGGGAGAGAAACAGCGAGTCTTGTTAGCCCGCGCCTTGGCTCAAGAACCGACTCTCTTGCTCCTGGACGAACCAACCAATCACCTGGATATCAAGTATCAGCTAGACTTGTTGGCCATTGTGAAGAATCTGAAGGTCAATGTTTTAGCTGTCCTACATGATATTCAACTTGCTTGTCGCTATTCGGATTATCTCTATCTGATGAAAGAGGGAGAAATCCTTTACCAAGGGACTCCAAAGGAGACCATTACCCCTGAGTCATTGCAAACTGTATATGGAGTTCAAAGTCAGGTGACTTGGACCGAGGATCAGCAAGCGATGATTCACTATTTATAAGAAAGAAAAGGAAAATAAGATGAAAAAAACACTAAGCATTTTACTCGTAACAGTAGCTACCCTAACCATGGCAGCTTGTGGCAACACTACTACAGAAAAAGCTACCACACAGTCTAGCACAGAAACAAGTCAAAAGGCCAGCACAGAGACGACTTATCCGTTAACGGTCAAGACCTATGATGCTAAGGGAAATGAAGTCGAACAAGTCTTTGATAAGGCACCTGAAAAAGTTATCACCAACAATCTTTCAACCACTGAAATCTTATTGGAGTTAGGGTTGAAGGATAAAATTGCTGGCATGCTTAACCCTGATAATGCTGTGACTGACAAATACAAGGACGCGATTGCGACGATTCCTCAAATTGGGGACAAAAAAACAGTCTCACAAGAAACAGTCCTTTCTTATGAGCCAGACGCTGTGATGGGTCGAAATATGATGTTTTCTGAAAAATCCTTGGGGACAGTTAGCACTTGGAATGAAAACAAAATCCCAGTCTATACGCAAAAAGCTTCTCTCTCAACGATTCAGCAAGATTTGGGAAATATTGTAGAAGATGTTAAAAATCTTGGAATGATTTTCAATGTTCAGGACAAGGCCAATGAATACGCGGCCCAATTACAAGCTAAAATTGACGCTGTTAAGAAAGCAAACCCAACAAGCCAAGGTGAAAAGAAAAAAGCTTTGATTATGGTTGCTTATAACGACGAAACCTTTGGTGCCTACAAGTCTGCTTTGCAAGAGAGCTTGTTGAATCAACTTGGTTATACAAACGTTGCAACGGGAACATCAGGCTTGACCTTGGAAAATCTCGTGTCAATGGATCCTGAGTTGATTATCTATGTGACCAGCGACCGCAATAAAAAATTGGATGCCAACGCAGTAGAGTTGATGAAGGCAAATGAAGTTTTGGAAAACGTTCCTGCAATTAAGAATCAAAAAATCATGACCATCTCTTACGATGAGTTGATGGACTATGGTCCAGCAGTGATTGATTCCCTCGAGAAAATCAATGACTTTATCAATAAATAATGAGTTTGATTGGGAAGGGATCCAAGTCAAGGTCAGCCTTCCTTCGACCTATAACCCCAATCAAACCTATCCAGCGATTCTCTTGAATGATGGAAACTTGGATTTCCTATCATCTCTTTCCGAATCTGTGATTTTAGTGGGCTTGTTCTCTAAAAATCGCCTAGACGATTACACTCCATGGAAGGCAGCTGCTCTGAGAGATGGGGCTCCAGATTTTGGAGGTCAGGCAAATACCTATCATAGTCATTTATTTGGAGGTCTTTTAGACAAGTTGCAGTCACTTTATCGTCTGGACAAAAATCGCCTTGCTTATGGAGGATACTCACTAGGTGGTTTGGCGGCTGTATACAGTCTTTTCAGCTTTGACAAGGTCTCCTGTGTCTTCTCTATCTGTGGTTCCTTTTGGTATCCTGATTTTACGACGTATTGCAAGGATGAAAGGGTGAAAAATTTAGATTGTTTACTGTATTTACAGAATGGTCAAACAGAAGGAGCCCATCATACCAATCGCTTGGCTCAAGCACCAGTCTATGCTGAGCAGATTCATACTAGTCTTCAGAAACACTATCCGACTAGTCAGTTTGTCTTTGATCCCTATGGGCATCATGAGCAAGTGGCTGAACGATTCCTAGCCTTTTCCAACTGGTTAGCCCAAAAATGGCAAATCGAATAAAAGAATTATCCCTTGGAAAAAGCCAAGGGATAATTGTATTTTTTAACCAAGAGACTCTCTCTTCTTATCTGGGTTCCAGATAAAGCTTGCGATGAAGGTAAAGATAATCGTTAGGATACCAACAATCACAGCAAGGAAGAGGGCAGGGATGCGGACAAACCACCAGAGTGGATTTGGTTTTTTATCATTGTGCCATTGATTGGTTTCTTCGTCTAAACGTTGGAATTCTGCTTGGATACGATCTGCAACCATTTCGATTCCTTCATCATTCATTTTCTTGATATCTGAGATATCGATAGGGTTTCCAAAGTTCATATCCACACGTTCACGGCTGACTAAGCCTTTCAAGGTCATGGGACCTGTGTAGGTAACCGGCATGATACGGACCTTGGCCATTTTGGCAATCAGAGCAACTCCACCCTTGACATCATTTGAGTGACGGCTCCCACTTGGAAACATGATGAGAGAACGGTCGCTTTTTTTGAGGACATTGATAGGGTACTTGATGGCAGAGGCGTTAGGTTTTTCCCGGTCAATAGGAAAGGCGCCACACATACGGATCCACCAGCCAAAGATGCGGTTGTTAAACAGCTCTTTTTTGGCCATAAAGATGAACTGTTTTGGCTTGGTCGCAAAAGCCATGTAAACTGGATCCCACCAGGTACGATGAGGAGCGACGAGGATATAGTTTTCATCTTGACTAGGGATTTTATCAGTATTGTGATAGTGGGCATTGCCATTGATGGACCACAAGATCAGCATGACTAGTCCACGCAAATAAGTATAAAACATGAGATCTCCTTCGATTGTATTGCTTTTATTATTATACCTTATCGAAAGACTACTGGCAAACTTTTTCAGTTATCAGCCAACAGTTTTAGATGGGATTAGAATTCTTTTAAAAAAAATGATATGATAGAATTTATGGATAAAAATAAGATTATGGGATTAACCCAAAGAGAAGCCAAGGAAAGACAGGCTCAAGGTTTGGTCAATGACTTTACCGCTTCAGCCAGTACCAGTACTTGGCAAATCATCAAACGAAATGTTTTTACACTTTTTAACGCATTAAACTTTGTTATTGCCCTAGCGCTGGCCTTTGTGCAGGCTTGGAGCAATCTGGTTTTCTTTGCCGTTATCTGCTTTAACGCTTTTTCTGGGATTGTGACCGAGCTGCGGGCTAAACACATGGTGGACAAGCTCAATCTCATGACTAAGGAAAAAGTCAAAACCATTCGTGAGGGTCAAGAAGTTGCTCTCGATCCAGAAGAATTGGTCCTAGGAGATGTCATTCGTTTGTCTGCGGGAGAGCAAATCCCTAGTGATGCACTGGTTCTGGAAGGATTTGCAGAAGTCAATGAAGCCATGTTGACGGGTGAGAGTGATTTGGTGCAAAAGGAAGTGGATGCCTTGCTTTTATCAGGGAGTTTCCTAGCCAGTGGCGCAGTTTTGGCTCAAGTCCACCATGTCGGGGCAGAAAACTATGCTGCCAAACTCATGCTGGAAGCTAAGACAGTGAAACCAATCAACTCCCGTATCATGAAATCGCTGGACAAGCTAGCCGGTTTTACTGGGAAGATTATCATTCCCTTTGGTTTAGCCCTCCTGCTAGAAGCCTTGATTTTAAAGGGCTTGCCCCTCAAGTCGTCCGTTGTAAATTCGTCGACAGCCCTTTTGGGTATGCTGCCCAAGGGAATCGCCCTTTTGACCATTACTTCACTCTTGACTGCGGTGATCAAGCTGGGCTTGAAAAAGGTATTGGTGCAGGAGATGTACTCTGTCGAGACCTTGGCGCGCGTGGATATGCTCTGTCTGGACAAGACGGGCACCATCACCCAAGGAAAGATGCAGGTGGAGGATGTTCTTCCTCTGACGGAAACTTATGATGATGAGGCTATTGCCAGCATTTTGACTAGCTATATCGCTCATAGTGAGGATAAAAATCCAACAGCCCGAGCCATTCGCCAGCGTTTCCAAGGTCAGGTTTCCTATCCTATGCTTTCGAATCTTCCTTTCTCAAGCGATCGCAAGTGGGGAGCTATGGAGTTAGAAGGGCTAGGAACGGTTTTCTTAGGGGCGCCTGAGATGTTGTTGGACTCTGAAGTCCCAGAAGCCAGAGAGGCTTTAGAGAGAGGTTCACGTGTCTTGGTCTTAGCCCTTAGTCAGGAAAAACTTGATCATCATAAACCACAGAAACCGTCTGACATTCAGGCCCTCGCCTTGCTGGAAATCTTGGACCCGATTCGAGAAGGAGCAGCTGAGACACTAGACTATCTTCGTTCCCAGGAAGTGGGCCTCAAGATTATCTCTGGTGATAATCCAGTCACGGTTTCCAGCATTGCCCAGAAGGCTGGCTTTGCGGACTATCACAGCTATGTAGATTGCTCAAAAATCACGGATGAGGAATTGATGGCCATGGCGGAGGAGACAGCTATTTTCGGACGTGTTTCCCCTCATCAAAAGAAACTCATCATCCAAACTCTGAAAAAAGCAGGGCATACAACGGCAATGACAGGGGACGGAGTCAATGACATCCTGGCCCTTCGTGAGGCGGATTGTTCTATCGTTATGGCTGAAGGAGATCCTGCGACTCGTCAGATTGCTAATCTGGTTCTCTTGAACTCTGACTTTAATGATGTTCCTGAGATTCTCTTTGAGGGGCGTCGTGTAGTCAATAATATCGCCCATATCGCACCGATTTTCTTGATTAAGACCATCTATTCCTTCTTGCTTGCAGTCATCTGTATCGCCAGTGCTCTTCTAGGACGATCTGAGTGGATTTTGATTTTCCCTTTCATTCCAATCCAGATTACCATGATTGACCAATTCGTGGAAGGTTTCCCACCATTCGTTCTGACTTTTGAGCGGAATATCAAACCTGTTGAGCCAAACTTCCTCAGAAGATCCATGCTTCGTGCTCTACCAAGTGCACTCATGGTCGTCTTCAGCGTTCTTTTTGTGAAAATTTTTGGAGCGAGTCAAGGTTGGTCTGAGTTAGAAATCTCAACCCTCCTCTATTATCTCCTTGGGTCTATCGGTTTCTTATCCGTATTTAGAGCCTGCATGCCATTTACCCTCTGGCGTGTCCTCTTGATTGTCTGGTCAGTAGGAGGCTTCCTAGCCACAGCTCTCTTCCCAAGAATCCATAAACTGCTTGAAATTTCGACACTTACAGGACAAACATTCCCTGTTTACCTTGTCATGATGGCTGTCTTTACTGTGATTTTCATTCTAACCAGTCGTTATCAAGCTAGAAAATAAAGAAAGACCGCAATCTGTGGATTGCGGTCTTTTTAGGTGCAAGATTGCTAGCTGAAATATGGTATAATAAGACGTAACAGAGTTTTGGAAAGTGAGAGAAGATGATTTCAAAGAGATTAGAATTGGTGGCGTCCTTTGTGCCACAAGGTGCCATTTTACTAGATGTGGGGAGTGACCATGCTTATCTGCCGATTGACTTGGTTGAAAGAGGAGAAATCAAAAGTGCCATTGCAGGTGAGGTGGTGGAAGGCCCCTACCAGTCTGCTCTCAAGAATGTTGAGGCTCATGGTCTAAAGGAGAAAATCCAAGTCCGTTTAGCCAATGGCTTGGCAGCCTTTGAAGAGGAAGACCAAGTGTCGGTCATCACCATTGCTGGTATGGGTGGCCGTTTGATTGCTACCATATTGCAAGAAGGCCTGGACAAGTTAGCTAACGTAGAACGTTTAATCCTCCAGCCCAATAATCGTGAAGACGACTTGCGCATCTGGCTAGAAGACCACGGTTTTCAGATCGTAGCAGAAAGCATCCTAGAAGAAGCTGGCAAGTTCTACGAGATTTTGGTGGTGGAAGCGGGACAAATGAAGCTATCAGCCAGTGATGTTCGCTTTGGTCCCTTCTTGTCCAAAGAAGTCAGCCCAGTCTTTGTCCAAAAATGGCAAAAAGAAGCTGCTAAGTTAGAGTTTGCCCTTAATCAAATCCCAGAAAAAAATATTGAGGAACGTCAAGTTCTTGTAGATAAAATTCAAGCCATCAAGGAGGTGCTCCATGCTAGCAAGTGAAGTAATTAGAGCTTATGAAGCCTTTTGCCCTCAGGAGTTTTCAATGGAGGGAGACAGTCGTGGCCTGCAAATCGGTACTCTAGACAAGGAGACCCAAAGAGTCATGGTGGCTCTCGATATTCGAGAAAAGACGGTGGTAGAGGCCATTGAAAAGGGTGTGGACTTGATTATCGTCAAGCACGCGCCAATCTTTCGTCCCATCAAGGATCTGGTAGCTAGCCGTCCGCAAAATCAGATTTACATCGACCTGATCAAGCATGACATCGCAGTTTATGTCAGCCATACCAATATTGACATCGTTGAAAATGGCCTCAATGACTGGTTCTGTCAGATGTTAGGTATTGAGGAAACGATCTATCTACAGGAGACAGGTCCAGAACGTGGAATTGGACGGATTGGGAATATTCAGCCTCAGACATTTGGGGAATTGGCCCAACATGTCAAGCAAGTCTTTGGTCTAGATAGTCTTCGAATGGTTCATTATCAAGAGAGTGATTTGCAGAAGTCTATTTCAAGAGTGGCCATCTGTGGTGGCAGCGGGCAATCTTTTTATAAGGATGCTTTAGCTAAGGGAGCAGATGTTTATATCACTGGTGACATTTACTACCATACTGCTCAGGATATGCTGTCTGATGGTTTGCTAGCATTGGACCCAGGTCACTATATCGAAGTGCTTTTTGTGGAAAAAATTGCTGCACTCCTTACTCAATGGAAGGAAGAAAAGGGCTGGACTATTGATATTGTACCTAGTCAGGCATCGACCGATCCTTTCCACCATATCTAGTTAGAAGGTGAAGACAATGAAAAAAGTTGCCATTATTGGAGCAGGGATTGTGGGGGCGACAGCTGCCTACTACCTCTCTAAAGAAGCTGACCTAGAGATAACAGTTTTTGACCATGGTCAGTGTCAGGCAACCAAGGCAGCAGCGGGAATTATCAGTCCTTGGTTTTCCAAACGCCGTAATAAAGCCTGGTACAAGATGGCACGCTTGGGGGCTGACTTTTATGTGGATTTGTTGGCTGATTTAGAAAAGTCAGGACAGGAAATCGACTTTTACCAGCGTTCGGGAGTTTTTCTCTTGAAAAAGGATGAATCCAAGTTAGAAGAACTCTATGAACTAGCACTCCAGCGTAGGGAAGAATCTCCCTTGATAGGTCAATTAGCCATTCTAGACCAAGCGTCTGCAAATGAATTATTCCCTGGCTTGCAGGGATTTGACCGCCTGCTCTATGCTTCTGGTGGAGCGAGAGTAGATGGCCAACTCTTAGTGACTCGTTTGCTAAAAGCTAGTCAAGTCAAGCTGGTCAAAGAAAAAATGAGTCTGACACCTTTAGCAGCAGGTTACCAGATTGGCGAAGAGGTGTTTGATCAGCTTATTCTAGCGACAGGAGCTTGGTTGGGGGACATTTTGGAACCTTTAGGATATGAGGTAGATGTTCGCCCCCAAAAGGGACAACTACGAGATTATCAACTTACCAAAGATATGAAATCTTACCCTGTTGTCATGCCAGAAGGGGAGTGG
This sequence comes from Streptococcus oralis, assembly GCF_026782375.1. GTDB lineage: Bacteria > Bacillota > Bacilli > Lactobacillales > Streptococcaceae > Streptococcus > Streptococcus oralis_CL. The sequence goes on from NZ_JAKUWJ010000001.1 coordinate 143,990, forward strand.
GATTTGATCCCTTTTGCAGGTGAAAAATTGTCCTTAGGCGCTACCCACGAAAATGATATGGGATTTGATTTGACGGTAGATGAAACCTTGCTCCAACAAATGGAGGATGCGGCCTTGCCTCACTATCCAGCCTTGGCAGAAGCGAAATCATCGGGTGAGCGTGTGGGAATTCGTGCCTACACCAGTGATTTCTCCCCTTTCTTTGGGCAGGTACCAGGATTGGCAGGTGTCTATGCGGCTAGTGGACTAGGTTCATCAGGCCTCACAACTGGTCCGATTATCGGTTACCATCTAGCCCAGCTGGTCCAAGACAAGGAGTTGACCTTGGACCCAGTAAACTATCCAATTGCAAACTATGTCAAACGAGTAAAAAGCGAATAAGTATTTTACTGAAATTTTAGCAGGTAGTTTAGGATGTCAAATGACATTCCCTATCAAAAATGATAAAATAAGAAAAAATAATCCGAGAATCGAGGAAAAAAGATGCAAGAAAAGATTTTGGTAACTGGTGGTGCTGGATTTATCGGAACCCACACTGTTATTGAGTTGATCCAAGCAGGTCATCAAGTGGTTGTGGTGGATAATCTTGTCAATAGCAATCGTAAAAGTTTAGAAGTTGTTGAAAGAATCACAGGAGTTGAGATTCCTTTTTATGAGGCAGATATCCGTGATACTGATACTCTCAGAGATATTTTCAAGCAGGAAGAACCGACTGGTGTGATTCACTTTGCTGGTTTGAAGGCTGTTGGCGAATCAACCCGTATCCCTCTTGCCTACTATGATAACAATATCGCAGGAACTGTCAGCCTTTTGAAAGCTATGGAAGAAAATAATTGTAAGAACATCATCTTCAGTTCTTCGGCGACAGTTTACGGAGATCCTCACACTGTTCCAATCTTGGAAGATTTCCCACTTTCAGTGACCAATCCATACGGTCGTACCAAGCTCATGTTAGAGGAAATTTTGACCGATATCTACAAGGCAGACTCAGAATGGAATGTGGTCTTGCTTCGTTACTTTAATCCAATCGGAGCGCATGAAAGTGGAGACTTGGGAGAAAATCCTAACGGAATTCCAAACAATCTCTTGCCTTATGTTTCCCAAGTAGCAGTGGGCAAACTAGAACAAGTACAAGTTTTTGGAGATGATTACGATACAGAAGATGGGACTGGTGTTCGTGACTATATCCATGTTGTCGATTTAGCTAAAGGTCACGTTGCAGCTTTGAAAAAACTTCAAAAAGGTTCAGGTCTAAACGTTTATAACCTTGGAACTGGTAAAGGTTACTCCGTTCTTGAAATTATCCAAAACATGGAAAAAGCAGTGGGACGTCCTATTCCTTACCGCATCGTAGAACGCCGCCAAGGTGATATCGCTGCCTGCTACTCAGACCCAGCAAAAGCCAAAGCAGAGCTCGGATGGGAAGCAGAACTCGACATCACCCAAATGTGTGAAGACGCATGGCGTTGGCAAAGCAAGCATCCAAATGGATTTGAAGACTAAGATGATGATTTCAATCATTGTCCCTTGTCTAAACGAAGAGGAAGTACTTCCTCTTTTTTATCAGTATGTGGAAGCTCTGCTCCCTGACTTGGGAGCAGAAGTCGAATACGTCTTTGTGGACGATGGCTCAATCGATGGGACCCTGCAGCTTTTGAAGACCTATCGGGAGCAGAATCCTGCGGTCCGTTATGTCTCATTCTCACGAAATTTTGGGAAAGAGGCAGCCTTATACGCAGGCTTGCAGCATGCAACTGGAGACTTGGTGGTCGTGATGGATGCAGACCTTCAGGATCCTCCTAGTATGCTACTTGAGATGAAAGCCTTACTAGACCAAAATGCAGACTTGGACTGTGTTGGGACACGGAGAACTAGTCGGGAGGGAGAACCCTTTTTCCGCAGTTTCTGTGCTGACCTCTTTTACCGCCTCATGCAAAAAATTAGCCCAGTGGCCTTGCCCTCAGGTGTCCGTGATTTTCGCATGATGAGAAGGTCTGTGGTAGATGCTATTTTAACACTGACCGAGTCCAATCGTTTTTCTAAAGGACTCTTTGCCTGGGTGGGTTTTAAAACGCACTATCTTGATTATGCAAACGTTGAACGACAGGCTGGCAAGACCAGTTGGAGTTTTAGACAACTCTTTTTCTACTCGATTGAAGGGATTCTTAACTTTTCAGATTTCCCCTTGAGTATAGCCTTTGTAGCGGGACTTCTATCTTGTTTTCTTTCGTTTGTGATGACATTTTTTGTAGTGTTTCGGACTCTTATCCTGGGAAATCCGACATCTGGTTGGACCTCTTTGATGGCTGTCATTCTTTTTCTTGGAGGGATTCAGCTCCTGACAATTGGGATTCTCGGTAAGTATATCAGTAAGATTTATCTAGAGACCAAAAAAAGACCACTCTATCTCGTCAAAGAAAAGAGTGACCTTTCTATTATTGAAGGAAAAAATAACCAAAAAAGACTATAATTTTACCTAGAAATATGCTAAACTAGTAAGTGTGGGAAAAATGAGAAAAAATCAATAACATTCATTCCCTGCTTCCTACGATGGATCTTTTAGAAGTGCTCTTGTAGGACAATTTTTGATGGCCTCCAGAACATCGCTGGTCTCAGCGATTTCTCTTTGCAATTCGACTGGATCATCGTAAAATCGAACGATTCCATTATCATGGTAATCAAAGAGTTCAGAATAAGTTTGGCAAAGCCCGCAGGCGATGCACCGTTCGGGTATAAGTGTGACTTTCATGTTTATATTGTAATAAGAAAATGTAAAAAAAACAAGGAGTAAGGTATGGAAAAAGAACCGTGGCAAGAAGATATCTACGAAAACAATGAGGAAGAAACAAGATCAGAGCGTCGACACCGGAAACAAAAAGGGGAAGGCGTTGTTGCGAATCGTGCCTTGACAGTTCTAGCTAGCCTCTTCTTTGTAATTGTTGTAGCGATGGTAGTTGTATTGATTTATCTATCAACCGGAGGAAGCAATCGTACTTCATCTTTGAAGGATTTCTATGATGCATCGTCTCCTTCTACAAGTTCAAGTTCTAAAGTGGAAGCATCATCATCTTCAAGTAGCAAGGTAGAGGAAACAGCTTCTTCTGAATCAACACCTTCAGAGAGCAGTTCGGAAGAACATACAGAGGGTGAAGGAACAATGACAGTACAGCCTGGAGAGGGAGAAGCAGCTCTTGCTCAACGTGCAGGGATTTCCATTGCCCAGCTAGAGGCTCTAAATCCTTCTCACATGTCATCTGGATCTTGGTTTGCCAACCCAGGTGATGTGATTAAGACAAGATAGGAGTCGGTCATGAAGACAATTCAAATTGCTATCGATGGTCCAGCTTCGAGTGGTAAGAGTACGGTCGCAAAGCTTGTCGCTAAGGATTTTGGTTATACTTATCTCGATACGGGTGCTATGTATCGTGCCGCGACTTATATAGCGCTCAAACACCAGTTGAATGCAGGAAATGTAGATCAACTTCTCGAGCTTCTTAACCAACACCCCATTAGTTTTGGACGTTCAGAAACAGGTGAGCAACTTGTTTTTGTAGGGGATGTTGATATTACGCATCCGATTCGTGAAAATGAAGTGACCAACAAGGTTTCAAGCATTGCTGCCATTCCTGAGGTACGTGAGAAACTGGTTTCGCTCCAGCAAGAGATTGCTCAGCAAGGTGGTATCGTCATGGATGGGCGTGATATCGGGACAGTTGTTTTACCACAAGCTGAACTCAAGATTTTCCTAGTGGCTTCTGTTGAAGAAAGAGCAGAGCGTCGTTACAAGGAAAATATTGCTAAAGGGATTGAGACTGACTTGGAAACGCTGAAAGAAGAGATTGCTGCGCGTGACTACAAGGATAGTCACCGTGAAACCTCACCTCTCAAACAGGCTGAGGATGCGGTTTACCTTGACACAACTGGACTAAGTATCCAAGAAGTGGTCGAAAAAATCGAATCAGAAGCAAAAAAATATATGTCCTAGGGACGAGAGGAGCAGGCTAAATGAAGCCTGCTCCTTTTCTCTCTTTTGCGCGCGTTTCAAAACAGCCTTTTTGGGAGAATTTTGATAAAATAGTAGTATCAATAAAAAGGACGGAAGCATGACAAAGAAAATCATAGCCATTTGGGCCCAAGATGAAAAAGGTGTGATTGGGAAGGAAGATCGTCTCCCTTGGCATTTGCCAGCAGAGTTGCAACATTTTAAGGAAACAACTTTAAATCATGCTATACTGATGGGACGAGTGACCTTTGATGGTATGGGACGTCGTCTGCTTCCAAAACGGCAAACCCTGATTTTAACGCGCAATAGCGAAGAAGTCATAGATGGGGCGCTCGTATTTCAAAATGTGGAGTCTGTTTTAGCGTGGTATCAGAGTCAGGAAAAAAATCTCTATATCATTGGCGGAAAGCAGATTTTTCAGGCTTTTGAGCCTTATTTAGATAAAATTATCGTGACGCAGATTCATGCTCAGGTAGAGGGAGATACCTATTTTCCTGAGGAGTTTGACTTGTCTCGTTTTGAGACAGTTGCAAGCAAATCTTACACCCGAGATGAGAAAAACGACTATGATTTTACCATCGAATACCGAGATAGAAAGGAAGTCTAATGGAGCGCAGTATATTTGGATTTTTTACAGCTTTTTTGTGTGTGATCTGTATTTTGACTGGAGCACAGGCTTTTCGTAAGAAGCGCTATGGACTGTCTGCCTTACTCTGGTTGAATGCTTTTACCAATCTGGTAAACAGTGTCCACGCTTTTTATATGACCTTATTTTAGATAGAATGATAAATTAGATTGGAAGGAAATCATGCCTACAAATAGGAAAAATGATATGATGGTTTATTGCTCATTTTGTGGCAAAAGCCAAGAAGAAGTAAAGAAAATAATCGCTGGGAACAATGCTTTTATCTGTAATGAATGTGTGGAGTTGGCCCAGGAAATCATTCGGGAGGAGTTGGCCGAGGAAGTTTTGGCAGACTTGTCTGAAGTACCAAAACCAATCGAACTCCTCAATATCCTAAATCACTATGTGATTGGTCAAGATCGTGCCAAACGTGCCTTGGCAGTGGCTGTATACAATCACTATAAACGCATCAATTTCCACGATACGCGTGAAGAGTCAGAAGATGTGGATTTGCAGAAGTCAAACATCTTGATGATTGGTCCAACTGGTTCTGGGAAAACCTTCTTGGCTCAGACTTTGGCTAAGAGCTTGAACGTGCCTTTCGCTATTGCAGATGCGACGGCTCTGACTGAGGCTGGGTATGTGGGTGAGGACGTGGAAAATATCCTCCTCAAACTCTTGCAGGCTGCTGACTTTAACATCGAACGTGCAGAGCGTGGAATTATCTACGTGGATGAAATTGACAAGATTGCCAAGAAGAGCGAGAACGTGTCTATCACACGTGACGTTTCGGGTGAAGGAGTGCAACAAGCCCTTCTCAAGATTATCGAGGGAACTGTTGCTAGCGTGCCACCTCAAGGTGGACGCAAACATCCACAACAAGAGATGATTCAGGTGGATACCAAGAATATCCTCTTTATCGTGGGTGGTGCTTTTGATGGCATCGAAGAAATCGTCAAACAACGTCTGGGAGAAAAAGTCATCGGTTTTGGCCAAAATAACAAGGCGATTGACGAAAACAGCTCCTACATGCAAGAAATCATCGCTGAAGATATTCAAAAATTTGGGATTATCCCTGAGTTGATTGGACGCTTGCCTGTCTTCGCTGCTCTTGAGCAATTGACGGTCGATGACTTGGTTCGCATCTTGAAAGAGCCAAGAAATGCCTTGGTGAAACAATACCAAACCTTGCTTTCTTATGATGATGTTGAGTTGGAATTTGACGACGAAGCTCTTCAGGAAATCGCCAATAAGGCTATTGAACGCAAAACTGGTGCGCGTGGTCTTCGCTCAATTATCGAAGAAACCATGCTAGATGTTATGTTTGAAGTGCCAAGTCAAGAAAATGTGAAATTGGTCCGCATCACAAAAGAAGCTGTCGATGGAACGGAAAAACCCATCCTAGAAACAGCCTAGAGGTGACTATGGAAATCAATACACATAATGCTGAAATCTTGCTCAGTGCGGCAAACAAGTCTCACTATCCGCAGGATGACCTGCCAGAGATTGCCCTTGCAGGGCGTTCAAATGTTGGCAAGTCTAGCTTTATCAACACTATGCTGAACCGCAAGAATTTGGCTCGTACATCGGGGAAACCTGGGAAGACCCAGTTACTCAACTTCTTCAACATTGATGACAAGATGCGTTTTGTGGATGTACCGGGTTATGGGTATGCCCGCGTTTCCAAAAAGGAACGTGAAAAGTGGGGGCGCATGATTGAGGAGTACCTGACAAGTCGTGAAAATCTCCGTGCGGTTGTCAGTCTGGTGGATCTCCGCCACGACCCGTCAGCAGATGATGTGCAGATGTACGAATTTCTCAAGTATTATGAGATTCCGGTTATCATTGTTGCGACCAAGGCGGACAAGATTCCTCGTGGTAAATGGAACAAGCATGAATCAGCAATCAAAAAGAAATTAAACTTTGACCCAAGTGACGACTTCATCCTCTTTTCATCTGTCAGCAAGGCAGGGATGGATCAGGCTTGGGATGCAATATTAGAAAAATTGTGAGGGAAAGAAATGGCAAAAACAATTCATACAGACAAAGCTCCAAAAGCAATCGGACCATATGTTCAAGGAAAAATCGTTGGTAATCTTTTGTTTGCGAGCGGTCAAGTCCCCCTATCTCCTGAAACTGGAGAAATTGTAGGAGAAACGATCCAAGAACAGACAGAACAAGTCTTGAAAAATATCGGTGCTATTTTGGCTGAAGCAGGAACAGACTTTGACCATGTTGTCAAAACAACTTGCTTCTTGAGCGATATGAATGACTTTGTTCCTTTTAACGAGGTTTACCAGACTGCCTTTAAAGAGGAATTTCCAGCTCGTTCAGCTGTAGAGGTTGCACGTCTTCCTCGTGATGTAAAAGTCGAAATTGAAGTGATCGCAGAGATTGGATAAGCTAGTTGAAGTTTGGCTCTGCCAAACTTTTTTTGATATAAGGAGAGATAGATGACAAAGAAACAACTTCACCTGGTGATTGTGACAGGGATGAGTGGTGCAGGGAAAACGGTAGCCATTCAGTCCTTCGAGGATTTGGGATATTTCACTATTGACAATATGCCACCAGCCCTCTTGCCAAAGTTTTTGCAGTTGGTAGAGACCAAGGATGATGACCATAAGTTAGCCCTAGTAGTCGATATGCGGAGCCGTTCCTTCTTTTCAGAGATTCAGGCCGTTTTGGATGAATTGGAAAACCAAGACGATTTGGATTTCAAAATTCTCTTTTTAGACGCCGCAGATAAGGAATTGGTGGCACGCTATAAGGAAACTAGAAGAAGTCACCCTCTAGCTGCTGATGGTCGGATTTTAGATGGCATCAAGCTGGAACGTGAACTCTTAGCACCTTTGAAAAATATGAGTCAAAATGTGGTGGATACGACAGAACTCACTCCGCGTGAACTGCGTAAAACCATTGCTGAGCAATTTTCAGACCAAGAACAAGCCCAGTCTTTCCGTATCGAGGTCATGTCTTTTGGCTTTAAATATGGAATCCCAATCGATGCAGACTTGGTCTTTGATGTCCGTTTCTTGCCAAATCCATACTACCTTCCGGAACTCCGCAATCAGACAGGTGAGGATCAAGCAGTTTATGACTATGTGATGAATCATGAAGAGTCTGAAAGTTTCTATCAGCACTTACTCGCCTTGATTGAGCCCATTTTGCCAAGTTACAAAAAAGAAGGCAAGTCTGTTTTAACTATCGCAGTAGGTTGTACAGGTGGACAGCACCGTAGTGTTGCCTTTGCCAAACGAATTGCTGAGGACCTTGCTAAAAACTGGCCTGTCAATGAAAGCCATCGTGACAAAGACAGAAGAAAGGAAACGGTAAACCGTTCATGAGAAAACCAAAGATAACGGTAATTGGTGGAGGAACTGGTATCCCCGTCATTTTGAAAAGCTTGCGAGAAAAGGATGTTGATATCGCAGCCATCGTAACGGTAGCTGATGATGGTGGCTCTTCTGGTGAGCTAAGAAAGAATATCCAACAGCTGACACCACCAGGCGATCTTCGCAATGTCCTGGTAGCCATGTCGGATATGCCTAAGTTTTATGAGAAGGTTTTTCAGTACCGTTTCTCAGAAGAGGCTGGAGCTTTTGCGGGTCATCCACTGGGGAATATCATCATAGCAGGGCTCTCTGAAATGCAAGGGTCCACTTACAATGCAATGCAGCTGCTAAGTCTCTTTTTCCACACAACAGGAAAAATCTACCCCTCAAGCGATCAGCCTTTGACACTGCATGCAGTCTTTAGAGACGGTTCTGAGGTGGCAGGTGAGAGCCACATTGCAGATCATCCAGGCATGATCGACCATGTCTATGTGACCAATACCTTGGATGATGAAACACCGCAAGCCAGCCGTCGAGTAGTCAATACCATTCTCGAGAGTGATATGATTGTCTTGGGGCCTGGTTCCCTCTTTACATCGATTTTGCCGAATATTGTCATTGAGGAGATTGGGCAGGCTCTCTTGGATACTAAGGCTGAGATCGCCTATGTCTGCAATATCATGACCCAGCGTGGGGAAACAGAGCACTTTTCAGACAGTGACCACGTGGAAGTCCTCCATCGACACTTAGGTCGGCCATTTATTGATACGGTCTTGGTTAATATCGAAAAGGTTCCTAGAGAATACATGGATACCAACCGTTTTGATGAATATTTGGTTCAGGTAGAGCATGATTTTGCTGGTCTTTGCAAGCAGGTCCCTCGTGTGATTTCATCCAACTTCCTTCGTTTGGAAAATGGAGGAGCCTTCCATGATGGCGATTTGATTGTAGATGAATTGATGCGCATTATACAGGTGAGAAAATGAGTTTCACAGTAGCAGTAAAAGAAGAAATTCTTGGTCAACACCATCTCAGTCGTTATGAACTATCGGCCATTATCAAGATGTCTGGCAGTATTGGTCTCTCGACTTCGGGCTTGACCCTGTCTGTTGTGACTGAAAATGCCAAGTTAGCTCGGCACCTCTATGAGTCCTTTCTCCATTTTTATGAAATCAAGTCAGAGATTCGTCACCATCAGAGAAGCAATCTTCGCAAGAACCGTGTCTATACGGTCTATACTGACGAGAGGGTGCAGGAGCTTTTAGCTGATTTGCGGCTTGCGGATTCCTTCTTTGGTTTGGAGACAGGCATCGATCCTGATATTTTAGCAGATGAAGAAGCAGGTCGTGCTTACTTATGTGGGGCCTTTCTGGCAAATGGTAGCATTCGAGATCCTGAGTCTGGCAAATACCAGTTGGAGATTAGTTCTGTTTATCTGGACCACGCCCAAGGACTGGCCTCTCTCCTCCAGCAATTTTTACTGGATGCCAAGGTTATTGAGCGCAAGAAAGGTGCAGTTACCTATCTCCAGCGTGCAGAGGACATCATGGATTTCTTGATTGTGATTGGAGCCATGCAGGCGCGTGATAATTTTGAGCGCGTCAAGATTTTGCGTGAAACCCGTAACGATCTCAATCGCGCCAATAACGCTGAAACAGCCAATATTGCTCGGACAGTTTCTGCCAGCATGAAAACCATCAATAATATCAGTAAAATCAAAGATAGAATGGGCTTGGAAAATTTACCAGTGGATTTGCAGGAGGTGGCTCGCTTGCGGATCCAACACCCAGACTACTCTATCCAGCAGTTGGCAGATAGCCTGAGCAATCCCCTGACCAAAAGTGGTGTCAACCACAGACTGAGAAAAATAAACAAGATTGCAGAAGAACTATGAAGAGAGCACATAAGATAAGCGGATTTTAAGCTTCTATATGTGCTTACGGGTATGAATTTGATAAAGAAGGGTGTACTCATGTTTTGAATTCTGGGGATATGAAAATAGTTGTAAAACCCCTTAATTCTTGGTACAATAGAACTAAATAAGTAGGTAGTAGTTTACGAGTGAAAACGTGGTATAGAACCTTTGAAAGAAGATGGATTTAGCGAGGATACACTGAGTATAGTAGTATCTAGCTATTGAAGCTTGTGCTATTATCAAGACGACGGTTGAAATCCGTTCACCTATAATGATTAGCCTCAATTTAATGTTGGGGCTTTTGTCTTAATTCAGTCTTTTTTTTCTACAATCAAATTAGCCTTTATAATATTTCTAGAGGATTTACACGTTGCGAATAATATAATTCCATTATAAAACCACGGATTAGTAAATCCGTGGTTCTTTTCTTATAAACTGGTTGAGTGTTTGGGTTGTACTTTTTGGTCAGGGTCGATGTAGTTGATAGCATTGTTGACGGCAGTAGGTGCTTCCCCCAGTCCTGTAGCGATCAAATCAATCTTACCTTCATAGTGGCAGCAGTCTCCGATAGCATAGATACCTGCTTGGCTAGATTCTTGCTTGCTATTGACGATAATCTTATGACGGTTGAGATCTAGACCCCAGTTTTTAAGATTTCCGACAGAGGACTTGAAGCCGTAGTTGACAAAGAGGTGGTCTACCTCAATCGTTTCGGCTTCATCAGATTTGACTTTGGTGATTTCCAGTTTATCGAGTGTTTTTCCATCTCCAAGGAGTTGGCTAGGAACGAATGGTGTCTTGATAGTCACAGATGATGCTTGCAGGGCTTGCACACTGTGTTCTAAGGCGCGGAAGTTATCTCGACGGTGAACGAGAGTAGTTGGGGCAATTTTTTCGAAAGCCAATGCCCAGTCAACTGCTGAGTCCCCTCCACCAAGGATGGTCACTTTCTTACCAGCGTATTGCTGGATATTGGCAACGTGGTAGTGGATATTTTCATAGTTTTCGACGCCATCTAATTCGAGGGGACGAGGTTTAAAGGCACCACCACCCATGGCAATGATGACTGTTTTGGTCAGGTGGCTTCCCTTGTTTGTTATGATGGTAAAACCTTGATCTTGTTTCTCTATTTCAAGAACAGTTTCGTTGAGGTGAACAGGTGTGTCAAAGCCGTTTAGCTGTTCAATCAAACGATTGGTTAACTCTTCTCCAGTTAGATTTGGGAAACCAGGAACATCAAGGATTTGCTTTTCAGGATAGAGGATGGCAGGCTGACCACCGAGTTGGGGAAGAGAGTCGATGATTTGGACTTTGGCTTGGCGTAGGTGGGCGTAAAAGGCAGCAAAGAGGCCGACAGGACCGCCACCTACAATGGTAATATCATAGAGTTGAGACATGATTTCTCCTTCGTTTTTTCTAGTCAGTTTATTTTATCATAATTTTGCTTAATTTAAAATGAAGTAGGATGGGGAAAAAATGAGTAGAAAATGGTATAATAGTACGGAAAGTGTTTTGACAGGGAGGAGGCCAGGGATGAATTTTCAACAATTATCCAATTTGCAATACTGGACGAGTTTGTTTTCAAGTCCTTGGACGATAGTCATCAATCTGATTGATATTTTGATTGTGACTTATATTTTGTATCATTTTACTAAAGCGATTGCAGGGACTAAAATCATGATATTGGTTCGGGGAGTTTTGGTCTTTATTCTAGGTCAGATTCTGTCCAATATGATTGGCTTAACGACCATTTCATGGTTGATCAATCAGATTATCACCTACGGGGTCATCGCTGCGGTGGTTATCTTCTCACCAGAGATTCGGACTGGTTTGGAGAGATTGGGTCGAGCTACTGATTTCTTCTACAATGCCCCTATTAGTGCAGAAGAGCAAATGGTTCGTGCCTTTGTCAAATCAGTCGAGTACATGAGTCCGCGTAAGATAGGTGCTCTGGTTGCTGTTCAGCGAGTGAGAACCTTGCAGGAATATATCTCTACTGGAATTCCTCTAGATGCGAAAATCTCATCCGAGTTATTGATTAATATCTTTATCCCCAATACTCCCTTGCACGATGGTGCGGTCATTGTCAGAGAAGACCGGATTGCCGTAACTTCAGCCTACCTACCCCTGACTGAAAATACAGGAATTTCCAAGGAGTTTGGGACACGCCACAGGGCGGCGATTGGTTTGTCAGAAGTATCGGATGCTCTTACCTTTGTGGTTTCTGAGGAAACAGGTGGAATCTCAATCACCTATAATGGAGTCTTTAAGCATGATTTGACCTTGGAAGAGTTTGAATCGGAGTTAAGAAGAATCTTGCTTCCAGCATCAGAGGAAAAACAAGGTTTGAAAGAGCGTTTGCTAGGAGGATTGAAACATGAGAAAAAATAGCCTTTATATTATTTCTTCCTTCTTTTTCGCCTGCATCCTCTTTATCTATGCGACTTCTACAAACTATCAGAATAGCAATAGTGCCAGACAGGTGAGGACAGAAACCTACACCAACACGGTCCTTAATGTCCCAATCGATATTCAGTATGACAGTGATCAGTACTTTATTAGTGGTTTTACATCTGAAGTGACCGTCTTTCTGACTGGGTCAAACAGAGTTGCTTTGGCGAGTGAGATGCAGGAAAGCACTCGAAAATTCAAGGTCAAAGCTGACTTAACCAATGCCAGTGTAGGGACCATTGAAGTTCCTCTAACCATTGAAAATTTACCGAGTGGTTTGACGGCTGTTGCAACTCCGCAAAAGATAACAGTCAAGGTCGGTAAAAAAGCAAAACGAGACAATGTAATCGTTGTGCCGGAGATTGACCCTAGTCAGATTGATTCTCGTGTGAAAATTGATACAGTCACTGTGTCAGATGAAAAAGTAACGGTTATTAGTGACGAGGAAACTCTCTCTAGAGTAGATCGTGTCATTGCCATCTTGCCAACGAGTGAACGGATAACAGGTAACTACTCAGCCTCTGTTCCACTACAAGCAGTTGATAAAAATGGGAATGTCTTGCCAAGCGTCATTATGCCATTTGACACTACAATGAAAATTACAACCAAAACAGTATCGTCTAGCTCGAGTTCTTCATCAACGACCTCGTCAACAGGGTCCTCGACTAGCAGTTCGTCTTCAACGAGTTCAGAAACAAAACCAGACTCGTCTAAACAAGAATAAAAAATAATAGAAAAGGATGATTAACAAAATGGGTAAATATTTTGGGACCGATGGAGTCCGTGGAGAAGCAAACGTAGAACTGACGCCAGAATTGGCCTTTAAATTGGGACGTTTTGGTGGTTATGTTCTTAGCCAACATGAAACGGAAGCCCCTAAAGTCTTTGTAGGACGTGATACACGTATCTCAGGAGAAATGTTAGAATCTGCCTTGGTGGCAGGTCTTCTATCAGTAGGAATTCACGTCTACAAACTCGGTGTCCTTGCAACACCAGCAGTAGCATACTTGGTCAAAACTGAGGGAGCCAGTGCAGGTGTCATGATTTCCGCTAGTCACAACCCAGCCCTTGATAATGGAATTAAATTCTTTGGTGGGGATGGTTTCAAACTTGATGATGAAAAAGAAGCAGAAATCGAAGCCTTGCTTGATGCTACAGAAGACACTCTTCCTCGTCCAAGTGCCGAAGGATTGGGAACCTTAGTGGACTATCCAGAAGGCTTGCGTAAGTATGAAGGCTACCTTGTTTCAACTGGAACTCCTCTTGAAGGGATGAAAGTTGCCTTGGATACTGCCAACGGTGCAGCAGCTACGAGTGCTCGTCAGATTTTTGCTGATTTAGGTGCTCAGTTGACAGTTATCGGTGAGACACCAGATGGTCTTAATATCAACTTGAATGTTGGTTCAACACACCCAGAATCTCTTCAAGAACTAGTCAAAGAAAGCCAGTCAGCTATTGGTTTGGCCTTTGACGGAGACAGTGACCGCTTGATTGCTGTTGATGAAAATGGTGACATCGTCGATGGTGATAAGATCATGTACATCATCGGGAAATATCTTTCTGAAAAAGGACAGTTGGCTCAAAACACCATCGTGACAACGGTTATGTCTAACCTTGGCTTCCATAAGGCCTTGGAAAGTGCTGGCATTAACAAGGCAGTCACTGCTGTTGGTGATCGCTATGTCGTTGAAGAAATGAGAAAATCAGGCTACAACCTTGGTGGTGAACAATCAGGCCACGTTATCTTGATGGATTACAATACAACTGGTGATGGTCAATTATCAGCTGTCCAATTGACCAAAATCATGAAAGAAACAGGCAAGAGCTTGTCTCAACTAGCATCAGAAGTGATGATTTACCCACAAAAACTGGTCAATATCCGAGTGGAAAATGCCATGAAAGAAAAAGCCATGGAAGTACCAGCTATCAAATCAATCATCGAAAAGATGGAAGAAGAGATGGCAGGGAACGGCCGTATCCTTGTTCGCCCAAGTGGAACAGAACCCCTCTTGCGTGTCATGGCAGAAGCCCCAACAACAGAAGAAGTCAACTACTATGTCGATACGATTGCTGCTGTGGTTAAAGATGAAATCGGAATTGACTAAGGCCTAGAAAAACTAGATGAAATGATAAAAATGTGGTACAATTGCATAGTAAATTGTAGCAATGGGAGAGAAAAATGAATCTTAAAAGAGAACAAGAATTTGTTAGCCAGTATCACTTTGATGCTCGTAACTTTGAATGGGAAAATGAAAATGGCGCTCCTGAAACCAAGGTAGACGTGAACTTTCAGTTACTCCAACATGACCAAGAAAACCAAGTAACTTCGCTAGTTGTTATCTTGAGTTTCATGATTGTCTTTGACAAATTTGTCATCAGCGGGACGATTTCCCAAGTGAACCACGTGGAAGGCCGTATTGTCAACGAACCAAGCGAATTTAACCAAGAAGAAGTCGAAACCTTGGCACGTCCATGCTTGAACATGCTCAACCGTTTGACTTATGAAGTAACAGAAATTGCCTTGGATCTTCCAGGGATCAATTTGGAGTTTTAGTCATGAAATTAGCTGTCATTACAGATTCTTCAGCCTATTTAGAGGAGAAGACGCTGCAAAGAGAGAATCTATTTATCTTGGATATTCCTGTCAATATCGATGGAGAGGAGTATGTTGAAGGTGTCAATCTAACTGCTGAGGAATTTTATCAAAAGATGACTCAGTCTGCAGAATTGCCTAAGACCAGTCAACCAAGTATTGCCAAATTGGATGAGATTCTAAGCTCCTTGAAAGAAGAGGGATATACCCATGTCTTGGGACTCTTTCTTTCGTCAGGGATTTCAGGTTTTTATCAGAATATCCAATATATGGTGGACGAGTATGAAGGTTTGACCATTGCTTTTCCTGACACTCATATCACAAGTGCTCCTCTAGGATTTATGGTAGAGAGTGCCTTTGAATGGGCAGAACAAGGCGATGATTTTGCCCAGATTCAGGAGAAATTGGCTATCCAAATCGCTGATAATTCAGCCTTTATCATAGTAGATGACCTCGATCACTTGGTTAAGGGAGGACGTCTGTCAAATGGGGCAGCCATCCTAGGGAATCTTCTCAGTATCAAGCCTATTCTTTACTTTAATGACCAAGGTGTGATTGAGGTTTATGAAAAAGTTCGTACAGAGAAAAAAGCAATCAAACGTTTGGTGGAAATCATCAAAGAGTTGACAAAAGATGGGGACTACCGTATTACAGTCATTCATGGTAATGCACCTCAGAAGGCGGCAGATTTGCGTCATCTCTTGATTGAGAGTGGTGTGAATTCTGAGATTCCAATTGTCAGCTTTGGTAGTGTCATTGGGACCCACCTTGGAGAAGGTAGTATCGCCTTGAGCTATACACCAATCGTCTAAATTGTTCTTACAGGTTTTGTATCTTAGAAATTAAACACAGACTACCTGCCTCTTGAAAAAAGATGCCTGTCTTGCCTTTCATGGAAAGTCAGCGCCATTCCCTATTTTTTATGGGCAGCTAACGTCCTTTGTATCTTGATAATTGAACACACCTGGAACACTGTGTGAAAAAGATAGTTCTTCCGAGGAGTAGACACTCCTTGATCAGACCTCCTATTTTCACTTTGTGTTCTTGCAGACTTTGTATCTTAGACTGGAGTAGAGATGAGTATTCGAGTGATTATTGCTGGGTTTAAGGGAAAGATGGGCCAGGCCGCTTGTCAGATGGTCTTGGCTGATCCTGACTTGGACTTGGTTGCAGTTTTGGATCCTTTTGAGTCTGAATCAGAATGGAAAGGTATTCCTGTCTTCAATGATAAGGCTGCCTTGGCTGGATTTGAGGCTGATGTCTGGGTAGACTTTACAACACCAGCTGTTGCCTACGAAAATACACGCTTTGCTCTTGAAAATGGCTTTGCTCCAGTAGTTGGAACAACAGGATTCATTAGTGAAGAAATTGCAGAACTAAAAGCATTTTCCCGTAAGCAAAATTTGGGTGGCTTGATAGCCCCTAACTTTGCCTTGGGTGCGGTCTTGCTCATGCAATTTGCGGCCCAGGCTGCCAAATATTTCCCAAATGTGGAGATTATCGAGCTTCATCATGACAAGAAAAAAGATGCTCCGAGTGGAACAGCCATTAAAACAGCTGAGCTGATGGCGGAAGTGCGAGAGTCTATCCAACAAGGTGCGCCTGATGAGGAAGAACTGATTGCGGGTGCTCGTGGTGCTGATTTTGATGGCATGCGCATCCACTCAGTTCGTTTGCCAGGCTTAGTAGCTCATCAAGAAGTTATCTTTGGCAATCAGGGAGAAGGATTGACCCTTCGTCATGACTCCTATGATCGCAGCTCCTTCATGACAGGGGTCAGTTTGGGAATCAAAGAAGTTGTCAAGCGTCATGAGCTTGTCTATGGATTAGAACACTTATTATGAGATTAACGCAAATGCCTTCTGAATTTCAGAAGGCTTTACCAGTATTAGAAAAAATTAAAGAAGCAGGTTTTGAAGCCTATTTTGTTGGGGGTTCCGTCAGAGATGCCCTCCTCCATCGTCCCATCCATGATGTGGATATTGCGACCTCATCCTATCCAGAGGAAACCAAGCAGATATTTTCCCGCACAGCCGATATCGGAATTGAGCATGGAACGGTCTTGGTTTTAGATGGCGATGAGGAGTATGAGGTAACCACCTTTCGGACAGAGGATGTCTATGTAGACTATCGCAGACCCAGTGCGGTTTCCTTTGTGCGTTCACTAGAAGAGGACCTCAAGCGCCGTGATTTCACAGTCAACGCTTTTGCCTTAGATGAGACAGGCGAAATCATCGATTTGTTCGATGGTCTCAAAGATCTGGAAAAACAAGTCTTGCGAGCTGTCGGTATAGCCAGTGAGCGCTTCAATGAAGATGCTTTGCGCATTATGCGTGGTTTTCGTTTTCAGGCCAGTCTTGGTTTTGAACTTGAGCGAGAAACATTTGAAGCCATGAAATCCTTGACTCCGCTCTTGGAGAAAATCTCTGTGGAGCGTACCTTTGTTGAATTTGACAAACTCTTGCTTGCACCTTTTTGGCGTGTTGGCTTGTTTTCCATGATTGAGAGTCAAGCTTATGATTACCTCCCTGATATGGCAGACAGTCGAGAAAAGCTCCAAAAATTGTTTGATTTGGAGACTGATTTCACTTTTGAGTCTTCTGAACAAGCCTGGGCGGCTCTCTTGTGGGTACTGGAAATTGAGGATGCTCAACCATTTTTGAAGCATTGGAAGACCTCACGCCAATTTACAAAGCAAGTACAGGATTTGCTGACTATTTTGGCTCTACGAGAAGAAGGAGAGTTGAGCAAGCGTGATTGTTACCGTTTTGACTTGGATTCCCTTCTACAAGCTGAACGTCTTCGTCAAGCCCAAGGAAAAGAGGTCAACCCCCAACTTATCACAGAAACTTACCAGAGTTTGACCATTCATGACAAGAAAGAAATCCAGATTAACGGTGGTATTTTAATCAAGGAATATGGTTACCAGCCAGGTCCAGATTTGGGAGAGATTTTAGCAGAGATTGAGTTTGCCATTGTCGATGGTGACTTGGAGAATGACCGTGATGCCATTCATACTTACCTGAGGAGAAAAAATGAGTGATTTTATTGTTGAAAAACTAAGTAAATCCGTTGGTGACAAGACCGTTTTTAAGGATATTTCTTTTATCATCCATGATTTGGATAGAATCGGTCTCATTGGTGTCAATGGCACGGGTAAGACCACCCTTTTAGATGTTTTATCAGGTGTTTCAGGCTTTGATGGGGATGTTAGTCCTTTTTTGGCTAAGAATGATTACCAGATTGGCTACTTGACCCAGGATCCAGAGTTCGATGATAGCAAGACAGTTTTGGATACGGTCCTATCCAGCGACCTCAAGGAAATCCAGTTGATTCGTGAGTATGAGTTGATCATGCTCAACTACAGTGAGGACAAGCAGGCTCGTTTGGAACGCGTTATGGCGGAGATGGCCTCCCTCCAAGCCTGGGAAATCGAAAGTCAGGTCAAGACCGTTCTCGGCAAGTTGGGTATTCAGGATTTGTCGACTCCAGTTGGTGAATTGTCAGGTGGTCTGAGAAGACGTGTTCAGTTGGCGCAAGTTCTCCTAGGCAACCACGACCTCTTGTTACTGGACGAGCCGACCAACCATCTGGACATTGCGACCATCGAGTGGCTGACCCTCTTTTTGAAAAATTCCAAGAAGACAGTTCTTTTTATCACCCATGATCGTTATTTCCTAGATGCACTATCAACACGAATTTTCGAGTTGGACCGAGCAGGCTTGACCGAGTATCAGGGTAATTATCAGGACTATGTTCGCCTCAAGGCAGAACAAGATGAGCGTGACGCAGCCCTTCTCCACAAGAAAGAACAACTCTATAAGCAAGAACTGGCCTGGATGCGAAGACAACCACAAGCGCGTGCGACCAAGCAACAGGCCCGTATCAATCGTTTCCACGATTTGAAAAAAGAAGTTTCAGGTGGCGTTGCTGAGACAGACTTGACCATGAACTTTGAAACTAGCCGTATTGGAAAGAAGGTCATCGAGTTTAAAGATGTTTCCTTTGCCTACGAGAACAAACCTATTCTGCAAGATTTTAACCTCTTAGTGCAAGCCAAAGATCGTATAGGTATCGTTGGTGACAACGGTGTTGGAAAATCCACACTACTTAATCTGATTGCAGGAATTCTTGAGCCGACAGCAGGTCAAGTTGTGATTGGGGAAACCGTTCGTATCGCCTATTTTTCTCAACAAATCGAAGGCTTGGATGAAAGCAAACGGGTCATCAATTACCTGCAGGAAGTAGCAGAAGAGGTTAAGACTAGTGGTGGTTCTACGACTTCCATCGCTGAGTTGCTAGAGCAATTCCTCTTTCCACGTTCGACCCATGGAACCTTGATTGAGAAATTGTCTGGTGGCGAGAAAAAACGCCTCTATCTCCTCAAATTGCTCTTGGAAAAACCAAATGTTCTCCTCTTGGACGAGCCGACCAATGATCTGGATATTGCGACCTTGACAGTCTTGGAAAATTTCTTGCAGGGCTTTGCAGGTCCTGTCTTGACAGTTAGCCACGATCGTTATTTTCTGGATAAGGTAGCGACCAAGATTCTCGCCTTTGAGAATGGTAAGATTCGTCCTTTCTTTGGCCATTACACTGATTACCTTGACGAAAAAGCTTTTGAAGCAGAAACAGCAAGTCAAGTTCAAAAGGCCGAAAAAGAGAAAGTGGTCAAAGTCCGTGAAGACAAGAAGCGAATGACCTATCAAGAAAAGCAGGAGTGGGCAAGCATTGAAGGCGATATTGAAGCCTTGGAAAATCGTATCGCAGCCATTGAAGAAGAAATGCAGGCAAATGGCTCCGACTTTGGTAAACTAGCGACTCTTCAAAAAGAGCTAGACGAGAAAAACGAAGAACTTCTTGAAAAATACGAACGCTATGAATACCTAAGTGAGTTGGCATGATGGAAGAAAAAATCATTAAACGTAGTCCCAAGAAAATCATTTGGAATGCCTTGTTTGGCCTAGCTTCGGTGCTTTTCTTCTTGTTACCTCTCTATTATCTCCATTCGTATTCGCAAAAGGGGCCGGGACTTCATACGATAAGTCTTTTGTTGATGCTGCTTGTACTTTTTTGCGCTGGAGTAGTCATTTATCAGACATACAGACTGTTAAGTTCCGATAAGGAATATTTGAGATGTACAGTTAAGGGGTTTTACTACAAACCGAATCCAAAGAAACCCAGTCATTTCTACGCTTGGGCTGATGTAGAGGAATTTTCCTTCTCTCGGATTCGAGGGAAGTATAGGGATTCCTACCGGATTGAAGTTTATTTTAAAAATAAGGAAAATGTGAAATCCCAATCACCTCTAGCCCTACTGAAGAAAAGGTGTTTCCCTTTTCATCAGTCAGCAGATTTGATCATCCCTATCTTTCTACTAGATGTAGGTCTTCCTGAAAGGGTATACGAGACCATGAAGTACTATGAAAGAGAATGGCGTATCGAACAAAATCGTCAAGCAAGAAAAGAGACAACACAAGCTTCGAAAACCAAATCTTCCAAACAGCTATAAGTCAGTTTAGCTTAAAGAAAATCAATCAAAAAAGCCCTATCCACTGGATAGGGTTACTCTTTGTCTTCTTTTTTTGTTTCCTGGTGGAAGATATTTTGCCAAGTCTCATGGCGACGCCAGATACTGGTGTGGACGATGCCATCTAGCTCATAGCAAATGAGCTTGGTTTTCTGACTAATGGAGGTGATTTGAATATCCTTAATCGAAGCACTAAGTTCTTTTTCGGCTTGATAAGCCTCTTTATCCATCTGCTCCCCATCTTGACGGATATAGAGAAAGTCCTCAGCAAGGAGTTCTTCTAGCTGATTTCCTTGGTCAATCAACTGCTCACGCATGAGAAGTTTTTTATAGACATTGTCCAAAATCTCGTCCTCAGGTATGGGAGCTGGCTCGATATGGACATCGGTATCAAAGACTCCAAAGCGCTCTTCCAGCATAGACTCAACCTGGTCCGCAATTTCGTGGCTTTCATAGACTGATAGGTCAGGATTCATTTCTAAGGTGATATCAAGGTAGATATTGCTACCGTATGTACGCCCTCTTTGGGACTTAACCTTGCTGATTTTGGGAATTTCCATGATAGCCTTTTGGTAGTCCTCTAGCAGACGGTCATCAAAACCATCTGAAAGACTGAAGGAAGACTCAATAAAAATATCGTAGGCTGTCTTTAAGATAAAGAAAGTGATGATGATAGCGACCAATTTATCCACGATAGGATAATTGAAACTGCTGGCTAGGATAGCAATGGAAGTTCCAAGTGAGGTGACAGCATCGGAAAGATTGTCCTTGGCAGCTGCCTTGATAGCCTTGGATTTGGATTTCTTACTGAGTCGTGTGTTATAGAGATAAACAGCAAACATGACCGCTGCTGAAATGACTCCTAGAGTTGCACCCAGAGGGTCGATAACCGTCTGTTCCCGACTAAGAATTTTTTGAATGGTGTCCCGAAGAACATCAAAGCCAACGTAGAACATGATGATGGAAGTGATCAAGCTAGCCAAATCTTCAATCTTCCAGTGACCAAAGCGATGGTCACGGTCTGCAGGTTGGCGGGCCATTCGAATCCCAATCAAGAGAGCAACATTTCCGATAATATCGGATACGTTGTTGAAACCATCCGCCACCAAACTGGAAGAATGCAGGAGGTGACCAGTTGCTAATTTTGACGCAGACAAGAGGAGGTAGGTCGAAATGCTGATAATGGCACCACGTTCCGCCAACTTGAGATTTGACATGGATTGGTTCATCTGACTTCCTTTCTAGTGCTGAGATTCTGTTTTCATTATACTGGTTTTCATGGGAAAATTCAAATTTAGTCTTGTTTCATCGGATTTTAATTCTTGAAAATTGTTCAAATTTTGATATAATAGTACTACTCAAGGGAGTAGCTGGCAGAAACCTGTGATAGTGTCGTCATTCCGAATTTTATACTGTAAAGTATTCTTTCCGGCGCTATCTTAAACAGCGAGACTTGTTATGATTAACAGGTCTCTTTTTGTTTGTCATAAAACCAAAAGAGAGCTTGTTTTGCACACAAAGTCAAGGAGGAGACATATGTCAAAAGAACAAAAACGCCAAGCGTTTTATACTCAAAGTCCCGAAGAAGTCTTGAAGTCGGTTGAAGCAACTGAGCAAGGCCTTTCGTCAAGCGAAGCGCAGAAACGCCTAGCTGAATATGGGCGCAATGAACTCGAAGAGGGTGAGAAAAAATCTCTCTTGGTTAAATTCATCGAACAGTTTAAGGATTTGATGATTATTATTTTGGTGGCTGCAGCCATCTTGTCCGTCATAACTTCTGGTGGGGAAGATATTGCAGATGCCATCATTATTCTAGCCGTTGTTATCATTAACGCAGCTTTTGGTGTTTACCAAGAAGGAAAAGCAGAAGAAGCCATCGAAGCCCTCAAGTCTATGTCTAGTCCAGCTGCACGTGTTATCCGTGATGGGCATATGGCTGAGATTGACTCAAAAGAATTGGTACCAGGTGATATCGTTGCCCTTGAAGCAGGTGACGTCGTACCAGCAGACCTACGTTTGCTAGAAGCTAACTCTCTCAAAATCGAAGAAGCAGCCCTAACAGGTGAGTCTGTTCCAGTCGAAAAAGACTTGACTGTCGAGCTCTCTGCAGATGCTGGTATTGGTGACCGTGTCAATATGGCCTTCCAAAACTCAAACGTGACTTATGGTCGTGGTCTTGGTGTTGTTGTCAATACAGGTATGTACACGGAAGTTGGTCATATCGCTGGCATGCTCCAAGATGCGGATGAGACGGATACACCACTCAAACAAAACTTGAACAACCTTTCTAAGGTCTTGACCTATGCAATTTTGGTTATTGCCCTTGTTACTTTTGTAGTTGGAGTCTTCATTCAAGGTAAAAATCCACTTGGTGAGTTGATGACCTCTGTTGCGCTTGCTGTTGCAGCCATCCCAGAAGGACTTCCTGCTATCGTGACTATCGTTCTTGCCCTTGGTACTCAAGTTTTGGCAAAACGAAACTCTATCGTTCGTAAGTTGCCAGCAGTAGAAACACTTGGTTCAACTGAAATCATCGCTTCTGATAAGACTGGTACGCTTACCATGAACAAGATGACCGTCGAAAAAGTCTTCTATGATGCAGTACTACATGATTCAGCTGATGACATTGAACTAGGTCTTGAAATGCCTCTTCTTCGTTCAGTTGTCTTGGCTAACGATACTAAGATTGATGCAGAAGGAAACCTGATCGGGGATCCAACGGAAACAGCCTTCATCCAGTATGCCTTGGACAAGGGTTACGATGTTAAAGGGTTCTTAGAGAAATATCCTCGTGTAGCTGAATTGCCGTTTGACTCAGATCGTAAACTCATGTCAACGGTTCATCCATTACCAGATGGTAAATTCCTCGTAGCAGTCAAGGGAGCCCCTGACCAACTCTTGAAACGTTGTGTTGCTCGGGATAAAGCTGGAGATGTCGCTCCGATTGATAATCAAGTCAATGACATAATTCACACAAACAACTCTGAAATGGCTCACCAAGCCTTGCGTGTCCTTGCGGGTGCGTATAAGATTATCGATAGTATTCCAGAAAACTTGACTTCTGAAGAGCTTGAAAACAACTTGATCTTTACTGGATTGATTGGAATGATTGACCCTGAACGTGCCGAAGCTGCAGAAGCTGTTCGTGTGGCTAAGGAAGCTGGAATCCGTCCAATCATGATTACGGGTGACCATCAAGATACTGCAGAAGCTATTGCCAAACGTTTGGGAATTATTGATGCAAATGATACAGAAGGCCACGTTTTAACTGGTGCTGAGCTCAACGAACTGTCAGATGAAGACTTTGAAAAAGTAGTTGGTCAATACTCTGTTTATGCCCGTGTGTCTCCAGAACACAAGGTTCGTATCGTCAAGGCTTGGCAAAAACAAGGTAAGGTTGTTGCTATGACAGGTGACGGTGTTAATGATGCGCCAGCTCTGAAAACAGCCGATATCGGTATCGGTATGGGAATCACTGGTACAGAGGTTTCTAAGGGAGCTTCTGACATGATTCTTGCAGATGATAACTTTGCGACTATTATCGTCGCAGTTGAAGAAGGACGTAAGGTCTTCTCAAACATTCAAAAGACTATTCAGTACTTACTTTCTGCCAATACTGCTGAAGTATTAACTATCTTCTTATCAACCTTGTTTGGTTGGGACGTCTTGCAGCCAGTTCATCTTTTGTGGATCAACTTGGTAACAGATACCTTCCCAGCTATCGCTCTTGGTGTTGAACCTGCTGAGCCTGGTGTCATGAATCATAAACCACGTGGACGAAAGGCAAGCTTCTTCTCAGGTGGTGTTTTGAGTTCTATCATCTATCAAGGTGTACTCCAAGCAGCTATTGTTATGAGTGTTTATGGACTTGCAATTGCTTACCCAGTTCATGTGGGTGACAATCATGCCATTCATGCGGATGCCCTTACTATGGCCTTTGCAACACTCGGTTTGATCCAGCTCTTCCATGCCTACAATGTCAAGTCTGTTTACCAATCCATCTTGACAGTTGGCCCATTCAAGTCTAAGACCTTTAACTGGTCTATCTTGGTATCCTTCATTCTTCTGATGGCAACAATTGTCGTAGAACCGCTTGAAGGAATCTTCCACGTAACCAAACTAGACTTGTCACAATGGGCCATTGTTCTTGCTGGAAGCTTCTCAATGATACTTATCGTCGAAATCGTTAAGTTTGTTCAACGTAAACTTGGTCTTGATAAGAACGCGATTTAAAAAGAAAGTCATCTTCGGATGGCTTTTTTTGCATTTGAGGGAAAGGACTAGAAGTTGCCCCCTTTTGTGCTATAATAAAGTAAAGTTGTAAGGAGCGTAAGAGAATGGAAAAGAAAATTGTCCGAGATATCTTATTCTTGTCTCAGGTCTCGAAACCTGCAAGTCAGGAAGACCTTTATCTGGCTAAGGATTTGCAGGATACCTTGCTGGCTAATCGCGAGACCTGTGTCGGTCTGGCGGCCAATATGATTGGTGTGCAGAAGCGTGTGATTATCTTTAATCTTGGCCTAGTTCCCATGGTCATGTTTAACCCTATTCTCCTTTCCTACAAAGGGCCTTACGAGACAGAGGAAGGTTGTTTGTCTTTGACTGGGGTTCGAACGACGATTCGTTATGAAACGATTACGGTTTCCTATCGCGATAGCAAGTGGCAGGAACAGACCATTACACTGACAGGTTTTCCAGCTCAGATCTGCCAACATGAACTGGATCATTTGGAAGGACGGATAATTTAGGAGGAACTCAGATGAAACGCATACTATTTGAACTTGTTTTTATCGCAACGACTTGGTATATCTTTTTACCACCATTCAATCTGACTAGTTGGGAATTCATCTTCTTTCTCTGTGGGCATCTGGTGGTGATGGGGATTTTGTTTAGTTTCCGCAAGGATACCAATCTCCTCAAAAATGTTCATGTACGTCATGGCAAGCATGCCAACGAGCTTAATCTAGAAGGACTTCATTTTACCAAACTCAGTAAAGGATTGTTGCTGGCCGCAGGACTTATCTTTGCCCTTGCTGGTCTGGTTGGCTTAGTAACCTCTAGCTTTTTCCAAGCAAAAAATTATGCTAATGTGGTATCTATCACAGAAAAAGATTTTAAAGATTTTCCCAAGAGTGATACCAGCAAGGTTCCAATCCTAGATCGGAGTACCGCCGAAAAGATTGGAGACCGTTATCTAGGCTCTCTGACGGATAAGGTCTCCCAGTACGTAGCAGCAGATACTTATACCCAGTTGACGGTTGATGGCAAGCCCTATAGGGTGACTCCTTTGGAGTATGCTGATCCCATCAAATGGTTCAACAATCAAGCCAAGGGAATTGGCGAGTATATTAAGGTTGATATGGTGACAGGAAATGCGGAATTGGTGGATTTAAAAACACCGATGAAGTATTCGGACTCTGAGTATTTTAACCGTGACGTCAAACGTCATCTTCGAATCAAGTATCCAACCAAGATTTTTAAAACCCCATCCTTTGAGGTGGATGATGAAGGCAATCCTTTCTATGTAGCAACCGTTTATCAAAAACAGTTTGGTCTAGGAGTACCTCGCCCTTCATCCGTTATCATCTTGGACGCTACTAATGGAGAAACCAAGGAATATAGCTTGGATGAGGTGCCAGAATGGGTGGATCGTGTCTATCCGGCCGAAGAAACCATCCAGCAAATCAACTACAATGGCAAGTACAAAGACGGTTTCTGGAATGCCTTGATTTCTAAGAAAAATGTTACCCAAACGACTGAAGGTTATAACTATCTTTCTATCGGAAATGACATTTATCTCTACACAGGTGTGACTTCAGCAAATGCTGACGAAAGTAATTTAGGATTTATCCTTGAAAACATGCGCACTGGTGAAATCACCAAGTACAACCTAGCTTCAGCAACCGAAGAATCAGCCCGTGCTTCCGCAGAAGGAGCAGTGCAAGAGAAGGCCTATAAGGCTACCTTCCCTATCCTTGTCAATCTCAACGACAAACCGCTCTATATCATGGGCTTGAAGGACAATGCAGGCTTGGTCAAGGAGTATGCATTGGTTGATGCAGTAGAGTACCAAAACGTCATCGTAGCAACTACGGTAGATGAACTCCTCAGCAAATATGCCAATAAGAATGACCTCGAGCTGGATAATGAAACGGTGGAAAGTATCAAGGGAGTGATTTCAGACCTTAAATCAGCTGTCATCAAGGGGGATACCGTCTACTTCTTCAAAGTTGATGGTAAGATTTATAAGGTCAAGGCTTCAGTGTCAGACGACCTTCCTTACCTTGAAAATGGCCAATCTTTCGAAGGTCAAGTTGGAAAAGATAATTACCTCAAAACCTTTAAAGTCAAGTAAAAGAAACCTCGGTATAAACCGAGGTTTTCCAGATGAAATTCTTGGTCGTGATTGAAAAATATGCTACACTAACAATATGAAAATTTTAATCCCAACAGCAAAAGAAATGAACACAGGCCTTCCTCTTATCGAAGCGCTCCCCTTGAGTGTAGAAAGTCAGGCAGTTCTTGACTCACTGGCGCACTACTCAGCTAGTGAATTAGAAAGTTTTTATAAGGTATCTGCCGAGAAAGCAGAAGAAGAATACGCTCATATTCAAGCTCTAAAAGATCAGAGGGCTAAGAATTATCCAGCCTTGAAACTCTTTGATGGTCTCATGTATCGCCACATTAAGAGAGATAAATTGACCGAGACTGAACAAGCCTATCTTGAAGATCATGTTCTGATTACCTCGGCTTTGTATGGCGTAGTTCCAGCCCTATCTCCCATGGCGCCTCACCGCTTGGACTTCTTGATGAAGTTAAAAGTTGCTGGTAAGACTTTAAAGAGTCATTGGAAGTCAGCCTACGATGAGGCGTTAGAGGATGAGGACTTGATATTTTCTCTCTTGTCATCAGAGTTTGAAACTGTATTTTCGAAGAAAATCAGAGAAAAGATGGTGACCTTCAAATTTATGGAGGACAAGGGTGGTCAGTTGAAAATCCACTCAACTATTTCAAAAAAAGCCCGTGGCGCCTTTTTGACCGCCTTGATAGAAGAGCAAGTTCAAACAGTTGAGCAAGCTCGCAAGCTCAGTTTTGCAGGTTTTGACTACCGACCTGATTTATCAAGTGACTTAGAACTCGTCTTTGTGAAACAAGCATAAAACCAGCTCGAATGAGCTGGTTTTTGGTAGATTAGTTGATGGCTGCAAGAAGGTCGTCAGCTTGTTTGGCAAGTGATGAAGCAGTTGTTTCTTCTAACACCAATTTTCCGTCTGCCCAAGCAGAGTCATTGACACGTGCAGCAGTGAAATCACCAACGACTTGTGTGCGGATAAATGGCAAGAGGTCTTTGTAAATAGCAAAGAGTTGCTCGTGACCTGCATTGGCTACAGATGAGACAGTAACAAACTTGTCTTGGAGGGCAGAAGCACCACGTGTATCAGACAAGTCAATGGCACGCGAGAGCCAGTCAAGCAAGTTCTTCACTGTTCCAGGGATAGAGAAGTTGTAGACTGGAGAGAAAATCCAGATGGCATCGGCAGCAAGGACTGCTTCACGAGCAGCAGCTACAGCTGGATGAGTTGGAACTTCAAGATCTTGGCTGAAGAGAGGAACAGCTGAGTAATCAAGATAGCTAACTTCTACTTTGCCAGCAAGTGTTTTTTCAGCTTCGAGGGCCATTTGGTGGTTGAAAGAACCTTGGCGTAGTGATCCGACGATAAATAGTACTTTTTTAGACATGATATGTCTCCTTTAGCTTAAAATTCAAAGAGCGAACTCTTTTGTTACCGTCTATGTTACAACAAATAATACTAATTAGCAATAATTTTGCTCACAAATTTTTAAATTTTTTTAAAATGCGGATTAAGTCTTCCTTTTCGCCATCTTCCAAGATGCTGAGTGCTTCTACGATAGAATCGATATGGTCAGGAAGAACCTCTTCGATTTTTCTGCGTCCTGCAGGTGTTAATTTCAGGAAAAAGGATCGACGATCTTTTGGGTCACAAGTTCTAGAAATCCACCCATCTCGAACCATGTTTCGAATAACAACAGTCATGTTTCCAGAAGTGGCTAGCATTTTTTCAATCAAGTCCTGAATGCGTAGTTCCCCCTTGCTATAGAGGGTTTCCAGAACAGAAAATTGAGTAGGGGTTAGTCCGTGTTCTTTGGCAGCCTTGGTTTCATAAGGTTTAAAACTTCGCATCGCTTTATTGAGAACGATAGCCGTCTTCAGGTCTAATTGATTTTGGGAAATTTTTTCTTTCAAATATTGTTTCATAAGGCTATTTTATCAATAATTAGATAGAAAAACAAGAACTGATATTTTATAGGAAAAGATTCTCAGAATGTTTCTGTCATTACTTGTAATAAAGAAGGAGAGATGGTAAAATAGACGAGTGAAACTAAGACAGAAAAAAGCAAAAAACAAGCTACTTTTACAGTATGGAATCGGCATTGCTCTGATAGTACTAGTCATGACCACTTCCTTCCTTTATCTGATATCACTCAGCATGAAACCCTATCAAGATGCTAGGGTTGAGGGAGAAAAACTAGCCAAGCAGTATGCAGAATTGGAACAGGCAGATCAGGTTGATTTTTATAATGGACTAGAAGGTTATTATAGCGTTTTAGGACATAATAAAAAGCAAGAGGCCATTGCCGTACTGATTGAAAAGAATGATCACAAGATTTATGTTTACCAGCTTGATAAGGGAATTTCTCAAGACAAGGCAGCGACGATTTCGAGGGGAAAAGGTGCTAGCGACATTGATAAGATCACCTTTGGTCGTTATCAGGACAAGCCGATTTGGGAAGTTAAGTCAGGAAACCACTACTATCTGGTTGACTTTGAAACAGGAGCAGTGATCCAATAAGGAGGGCATATGAAACTATCCAAACGTGTACTAGAAATGGAAGAGAGTGTTACTCTAGCCAGTGATGCAAGAGCCAAGGCATTAAAAGCTCAAGGAAAAGATGTTCTTTTCTTAACCTTGGGACAGCCTGATTTTCATACTCCTGAAAATATTCAGGATGCGGCGGTGGAAGCGATTCGAGATGGACGAGCTTCCTTCTATACAGTTGCTTCAGGCCTACCAGACTTAAAGGCTGCGGTTAATACCTACTTTGAACGCTACTATGGCTATTCCGTAGCAGCCAACGAGGTTACCTTTGCCACAGGTGCTAAGTTCTCTCTCTATACCTTTTTTATGGCTGTGGTCAATCCAGGTGATGAGGTCATCATCCCTACACCATACTGGGTCAGTTATGGGGACCAAGTCAAGATGGCAGAAGGTGTGCCGGTCTTTGTCCAAGCCAAGGAAGACAATCACTTTAAAGTAACGGTCGAGCAGCTAGAAGCGGCCCGAACAGATAAGACCAAGGTCTTGGTTCTCAATTCACCATCGAATCCGACCGGTATGATTTACACTCGTGAGGAACTCTTGGCTATCGGGGATTGGGCGGTTGAACATGATGTCCTCATCCTAGCAGATGATATCTACGGACGTCTGGTCTATAACGGAAATGAATTTGTTCCAATCTCTAGTCTGTCAGAAGCGATTCGCAAGCAAACCATCGTAATTAATGGTGTATCTAAGGCTTATGCCATGACTGGTTGGCGGGTAGGTTATGCTGTGGGAAATCCTGAGATTATTGCTACTATGAGCAAATTGACAGGACAAACAACCTCAAACCTGACTGCTGTATCACAATATGCTACCATTGAAGCCCTGACTGGACCACAAGACTCTGTCGAAACCATGCGCCAAGCTTTTGAGGAACGTTTGAACACTATTTACCCTCTATTGTGCCAAGTACCAGGATTTGAAGTTGTCAAGCCCCAAGGAGCCTTCTATCTCTTCCCAAATGTCAAAAAAGCGATGGAGATGAAGGGTTATACCGATGTGACAGACTTTACAACGGCTATTCTCGAAGAAGTCGGCCTTGCCTTGATTACAGGAGCTGGATTTGGAGCACCAGAAAATGTTCGTCTCAGCTATGCCACAGACTTGGATACTTTGAAAGAAGCTATTCGTCGTTTGCATCAATTTATGGAAAAATAAAACTCAAAATCTTCGCCTTTTTGGCGAAGATTTTTTGTAACGAAAATCTCGCGAATTTTCTCTAGTCGAACCTAGCTATCGCAGTCTATTTATGGTAAAATAGTGGGTAATGACGTCTTCGGACAAGTTAAAGAAAAGGAAGATAGATTATGACAAAACGTGTAACAATTATCGAAGTAAAAGACTACGTTGGTCAAGAAGTGACCATTGGGGCCTGGGTTGCCAACAAATCAGGAAAAGGGAAAATTGCCTTCTTGCAATTGCGTGATGGAACAGCCTTCTTCCAAGGAGTAGCCTTCAAACCAAACTTTATTGAAAAATTCGGCGAAGAAGTTGGTCTTGAAAAATTTGAAACGATCAAACACTTGAGCCAAGAGACTTCTGTTTATGTGACAGGAATTGTCAAAGAAGATGAGCGTTCTAAGTTTGGCTATGAGCTCGATATCACAGACATCGAAGTGATCGGTGAATCTCAAGACTACCCAATCACACCAAAAGAACATGGAACAGACTTCTTGATGGACAACCGTCACTTGTGGCTCCGTTCTCGTAAGCAAGTAGCGGTCATGCAAATCCGTAACGCTATCATCTATGCAACCTATGAGTTTTTTGACAAGAACGGCTTCATGAAGTTTGATAGCCCAATCCTTTCAGGAAATGCGGCAGAAGATTCAACAGAGCTCTTTGAAACAGACTACTTTGGGACTCCAGCCTACTTGAGTCAATCAGGTCAGCTTTACCTAGAAGCAGGAGCTATGGCTCTTGGCCGTGTCTTTGACTTTGGTCCAGTATTCCGTGCGGAGAAATCTAAGACGCGCCGTCACTTGACTGAGTTCTGGATGATGGACGCTGAATACTCATACTTGACACACGATGAGTCACTTGACTTGCAAGAAGCGTATGTAAAAGCCCTTCTTCAGGGTGTTCTTGATCGTGCGCCTCAAGCCTTGGAAACCTTGGAACGTGATACAGAGCTTTTGAAACGCTATATCGCAGAGCCGTTCAAACGCATCACTTACGATCAAGCCATTGACCTCTTGCAAGAGCATGAAAATGATGCCGATGCTGACTACGAGCATTTGGAGCATGGAGATGACTTCGGTTCGCCACACGAAACTTGGATTTCGAACCACTTTGGCGTGCCAACATTTGTCATGAACTACCCAGCAGCTATCAAGGCCTTCTACATGAAACCAGTTCCTGGAAATCCAGAACGCGTGCTTTGTGCAGACTTGCTTGCACCAGAAGGCTATGGAGAAATCATCGGTGGTTCTATGCGTGAGGAAGACTACGATGCACTTGTAGCTAAGATGGAAGAACTTGGTATGGATCGTACAGAATACGAATTCTACCTTGACCTTCGTAAATATGGTACAGTACCACACGGTGGATTTGGTATCGGTATCGAGCGTATGGTAACTTTCGCAGCAGGTACAAAACATATCCGTGAAGCGATTCCATTCCCACGTATGTTGCACCGTATCAAACCATAAGAAGACTAAAACGCCATAATAGGCGTTTTTTCAAAACACTATCATACTTGAAGGAAGAGGTGAGGAACATGTAAAGTTAGGATTGACAAGTGACAAACACAAAGATACATATACACTTGTTAAAGGAGAAATGATGTTTAAACCAAATTATCGGAAGAATATCGGTCTCATGGTTGGTGTGGAATTTTTTGCCTTTCTAGGCATTACCAGCTTTTGGATTCTATTTCTCAGTCAAAACGGGATGTCGCTTTGGCAGATTGGCTTATTGGAAAGTATTTTTCACGCCACCAGTGTCATTTGCGAAATTCCCTCTGGAATGTTAGCTGACCGCTATTCCTATAAAACCAATCTTTATCTCAGTCGGATTGCTGGGATTGCGTCGTCTATTCTCATGTTACTAGGACAAGGTAATTTTTGGATTTACGCACTCGCTATGGTGGTGAGTGCCTTGTCTTATAATTTTGATTCGGGGACGAGTGCAGCTATGGTTTATGATTCGGCCGTGGAGGCTGGATTAAAAGAGAGCTACTTGTCTATCTCAAGTTTTATGTCAGGAGTAGCAGAAGGAACTCGGTCTTTGGGGACCGTTTTAGCGGGATTTTTTGTCCATGGTCAATTGCACTTGACCTACTATATCGTGATTGCCACTTCTATAATCGTCCTATTCTTAACTTGGATGCTAAAAGAGCCTCGTGTTAAAGCGCAAAAATCTGAGCGTCTGACCATGAAAAAGATTATGTTGACTGTCAAAGAGGAGTTGCAGAGAAATCCCGGTCTTTTTGGCTGGATGATTCTGTCCCAAATCATCGGGACACTGATGTGCATGTTTTATTTTTACTATCAAAATCAACTGCCGGACTTAGAAGGATGGCAGATTTCGATGGTCATGCTAATCGGTAGTGTTTTGAATATATGGGCAGTTTATCTAGCGAGTAAGATTGGAAAGAAATATTCCGCCTTAAAGCTCTTTCCAATTTTTGTACTCTTAACGGGAGTGACCTACTTACTTTCCTACTTTGGTACGCCGCTGATTTATATTTTGATTTATTTGATTAGTAACGCCTTATATGCTCTCTTTCAACCGATTTTTGACAACGATTTACAAAAGCGACTCCCAAGTGAGGTACGTGCAACCATGCTAAGTGTCTACTCCATGATGTTCAGCCTGAGTATGATTGTTATTTTTCCTCTAACGGGTTGGCTGATTGATACTCTAGGTTTTGTAGTAGCCTTCCTTTACTTAGGATTCTTTTTAGTAATAGTCGGCTTCTCATTATTTTTCATTTTGAAAGAGATGGCCAGAGCTGTAGAACTGAAAGAGAATGTTATTTCTAAGCAATAGAGTTATTTTTTATTTTTCTCTTTTTTCTCTTTTTTCTCTTGCTATCTACTAGTATTTCTAGTATAATAATTAATTGTGAGCAAACCTCACTTACCCCTTGCAAAGTCTTGGGGTCATTAGACCAAAAGGAGGAACATATCAATGGCTAAATACGAAATTCTTTATATCATTCGTCCAAACATTGAAGAAGAAGCGAAAAACGCTTTGGTAGCACGTTTTGACTCTATCTTGACTGACAACGGTGCAACTGTTGTTGAATCAAAATCATGGGAAAAACGTCGTCTTGCATACGAAATCCAAGATTTCCGTGAAGGACTTTACCACATCGTTAACGTTGAAGCAAACGACGACGCAGCTCTTAAAGAGTTTGACCGTCTTTCAAAAATCAACGCTGACATTCTTCGTCACATGATCGTCAAACTTGACGCGTAAGAAGGTAAATTATGATTAACAATGTTGTACTTGTAGGGCGTATGACACGTGACGCTGAGTTGCGTTATACCCCATCAAATGTAGCAGTTGCGACTTTTACTCTTGCAGTAAACCGTACATTCAAGAGTCAAAATGGCGAACGTGAGGCTGATTTTATCAATGTCGTTATGTGGCGCCAACAGGCTGAAAATCTTGCTAACTGGGCTAAAAAAGGCTCTCTTATCGGGATCACAGGTCGTATCCAGACTCGTAGTTACGATAACCAGCAAGGACAACGTGTCTACGTAACAGAAGTCGTGGCTGAGAATTTCCAAATGTTGGAAAGCCGCGGAGTGCGCGAAGGACATACAGGTGGAGCTTATTCTGCCCCAACTGCTGGTCAATCAGCACCTGCAAACCCAGTACCAGACTTTTCACGTTCTGAAAATCCATTTGGAGCAACAAATCCATTGGACATTTCAGATGATGATTTACCATTCTAATGGACAATTAATACTATAAAGGAGAAAAAACATGGCTCAACAACGTCGTGGCGGATTCAAACGCCGTAAAAAAGTTGATTACATCGCAGCAAACAAAATTGAATATGTTGATTACAAAGATACTGAGCTTCTTAGCCGTTTCGTTTCAGAACGTGGGAAAATCCTTCCTCGTCGTGTAACAGGAACTTCAGCTAAAAACCAACGTAAAGTAACAACAGCTATCAAACGCGCTCGCGTAATGGCTTTGATGCCTTTCGTAAACGAAGATTAAAGAAAAGACCCTTACGGGTCTTTTTTTCACGAGCCTTGAAATGAGAGAGCAAGTTGAGGTCCGGGTGGACCTCTTTTTCATGAGCTTGAAAACTAGAAAGCGAATTAAGACCCCAACGGGTCTTTTTTTTTCAGGTCCAGTGGACCTCTTTTCAGACCTTTATAGGGCTATTTTGGACAGGGATATTTTTTAACCTAGCAAGATTCTTTTGTCTTACTAGGTTTTTTCTTTTAATCTTTATTATCGTGCTATAATGGTAGGAGAAAGCTTTAAAGGAGCAACTTATGAAGACGACATGTTCAATTAGAAAAATGCAAGAATCTGACATTAAAGATCTATCTCGAGGATTTATCAGCCAAGGTTGGCCAAGTAGAGAGGAGATTTTAACTCGATATTTTAAAGAGCAGGAAAGTGGAGAGAGGGAAGTGTTAATTGCTGACCTTACTAGTGCTGTAGCGGGCTACATTACTATTTTACCCGATGCTAAGCAGGGCCCCTTTGCTGGAATGGCTCCAGAGCTTTCAGATTTCAATGTCTTTGAGCCCTTTCAAAATCAAGGTATTGGAAATTTCTTGATGGAAGAGGCAGAAAATCGAGTTAAGCTTTTTTCAGACAAAGTGACTTTGGGAGTAGGTTTGCACTCAGGGTATGGACCTGCCCAGAGATTGTACATCAAACGAGACTATATTCCAGATGGTTCAGGCGTTTGGTATCGAAATCAGCCCTTGGAAATGAATGCAACTATTCAAAATAATGATGATTTAGTTCTGTACTTATCCAAGAAGTTCGAATAAGAGATAGCGAATTTCTTTGAAGATAGGGGATTTCTCTACTTTATGGTATAATGGAAAGAGTGATGGAAAAGAGGTAGAGAGATGGATGCGAAATTAAAATACAAGGCAAAGAAGATTAAAGTCGTCTTTTTTGATATCGATGATACCCTGCGTACGTCAAAGACGGGCTTTATTCCGGCGACAATTCCCACTGTCTTTAAGCAGTTACGTGAAAAAGGGATTTTAACAGGAATCGCCTCTGGACGAGGGATTTTCGGTGTCGTTCCAGAGATTCATGAGCTCAAGCCGGACTTTTTTGTAACCCTAAATGGGGCTTATATAGAAGATAAAAAAGGTCAGGTTATTTATCAGCATCAGATTGCCAAAGAAGATGTGGAAGAATACATCACTTGGACAAAACAAGAGGGGATTGAATATGGTTTGGTTGGCAGTCATGCTGCTAAACTCTCCACTCGAACAGAAATGATCAGTGAGGCTATTGATCCGATTTATCCAAACTTAGATGTGGATCCCAACTTCTATGAAAAAGCAGATATTTATCAGATGTGGACCTTTGAAGATAAAGGAGATGACTTGCAGTTGCCAGATTCTTTGTCGGATAAGCTTCGCATGGTTCGTTGGCACGAACACTCATCTGATATCGTGCCGATTTCAGGATCCAAAGCAACTGGTGTAGCTAAGGTGGTGGAGCATTTAGGCTTGAAACCAGAGAATGTCATGGTCTTTGGGGATGGTCTCAATGACTTAGAACTCTTTGATTATGCTGGAATCAGCGTTGCTATGGGTGTTTCCCATGAAAAAATCAAAGAAAAAGCAGATTATATTACAAAAACAGTAGAAGAAGATGGCATTTTTGATGCCTTAGAAGGATTTGGTATGGTAGAAAAAGAATTGCATTTCCCACAAGTAGACATTGAAACAGTAGAAGGTCCGTTTGCGACTATTAAGACAAATCACGGAGACTTGCGTATCAAGCTTTTCCCTGAGCAGGCTCCCAAAACAGTAGCAAACTTTGTTGCGCTTTCAAAAGACGGTTACTATGATGGTGTGATTTTCCACCGAATTATCAAGGACTTTATGATCCAAGGTGGAGACCCCACTGGTACTGGTATGGGTGGTGAGTCGATTTATGGCCAAGCTTTTGAAGATGAATTTTCTGAAGAACTCTATAATATCCGTGGCGCTCTTTCTATGGCCAATGCTGGACCAAATACAAATGGTAGCCAGTTCTTTATCGTACAGAATCAACACTTGCCATATTCTAAGAAAGAAATTGCTCGTGGTGGTTGGCCAGAGCCAATTGCGGAGATTTATGCAGACCAAGGTGGAACTCCTCACCTAGACCGTCGTCATACTGTATTCGGTCAACTTGCGGATGAAGCTTCTTATGAAGTTCTGGATGTAATTGCAGGTGTCGAAACAGGTGCAATGGACAAGCCAGTTGAAGATGTCGTAATTGAAACTATTGAAATTGAGGACTAAAATGAAAATCGGTGATAAGCTAAATGGCCGTATTACTGGGATTCAGCCCTATGGAGCTTTTGTTGAGTTAGAAACAGGAGTGACAGGCCTGATTCATATTTCGGAGATTCGGACAGGATTTATTGAGAATATCTATGATATTTTAAAAATTGGCGATGAAGTCCAAGTTCAGGTGGTGGATTTTGACGAATACACTGGGAAAGCCAGTCTTTCTATCCGTACTTTGGAGGAAGAAAAACATCAATTGCCAAGACGGAGACGTTTTTCAAATGATCGTATCAAGCATGGTTTTGCGCCCCTTGCTCGAATGATGCCTGTTTGGACGCGTGAAGCATTAGAACATTTAAAAAAGAAGCCGTAAATACAATTATCTAAATAATTTATGCTATTAACATAATTTGATATAATGAAAGTATGAAAGAAGAACAATTATTAAAATCAGGAGAGCGAATCAACCAGCTCTTTTCGACAGATATCAAGATCATTCAAAATAGAGAAGTGTTCAGCTATTCGGTGGATAGTGTTCTCTTGTCACGCTTTCCTCGCTTCCCTAAAAATGGCTTAATTGTGGATTTTTGTGCTGGCAATGGTGCAGTAGGACTTTTTGCAAGTAGTCGTACCAAGGCAAAAATTCTCTCTGTGGAAATTCAGGAGCGTTTGGCGGATATGGCAGAGCGTTCGGTTCAGTTGAATGGATTGGAAGAGCAGATGCAGGTTATTTGCGATGATTTGAAAAATATGCCTGCTCATATCCAAGGAAGTAAGGTGGATATGATTTTGTGCAATCCGCCTTATTTCAAGGTGGATCCACATTCTAATCTGAACGAGAGTGAACACTACCTTCTGGCCAGACACGAAATTACGACTAACCTAGAAGAAATATGTCGAAGTGCTCAAAGTATTCTCAAGTCTAATGGCCGTTTGGCTATGGTTCATCGTCCAGATCGGCTCTTGGATATCTTGGACATGCTCAAACGCCACAATTTGGCACCCAAGCGCTTGCAATTTGTCTATCCGAAACGTGAGAAGGAGGCCAATATGCTCTTAATTGAAGCTATCAAGGATGGCTCAACGAGTGGCTTTAAGGTCTTGCCACCACTCATCGTTCACAATGATGATGGTTCTTATACACCAGAAATTCAAGAGATTTACTATGGATCATAAGGCCTATATGTATGTGGTGGAGTGTCGCGACGGTTCTTACTATACGGGTTATACAACGGATGTGAAGAGGCGTCTTGCCGTTCATAATAGTGGTAAGGGAGCCAAGTATACCCGAGCTCGCTTGCCAGTCAAACTCATCTATGTAGAGGGTTTTACCAGCAAAGAAGAAGCCATGTCTGCCGAAGCTCTCCTCAAACGAAAGAAACGTCCACAGAAAGAACGATTTTTATCCGAAAATCAAGAGAAAAATCTAGTCAACCATATTGATATCTAACGAGGAGTCCTTTGACTCCTCTTACTTTTGTCAAAAGAGGAAAAAAGTGCTAAAATAAGATGAATAAATTTAAAGAGGTATTATCATGTCTAAGATTCTAGTATTTGGTCACCAAAATCCAGACTCAGATGCCATCGGGTCATCTGTAGCCTTTGCTTATCTTGCGAAAGAGGCTTATGGATTGGACACAGAAGCAGTAGCTCTAGGTACTCCAAATGAGGAAACAGCCTTCGTTTTGAACTATTTCGGTGTAGAAGCACCACGCGTCATCACATCTGCTAAAGCAGAGGGTGCAGAACAAGTTATCTTGACTGACCACAATGAATTCCAACAGTCAGTGTCAGATATCGCTGAAGTAGAAGTTTACGGAGTTGTGGACCACCACCGTGTGGCTAACTTTGAAACTGCAAGCCCACTCTACATGCGTTTGGAACCAGTTGGATCAGCTTCATCTATCGTTTACCGCATGTTCAAAGAACACAGTGTAGCAGTTCCTAAAGAAATCGCAGGTCTGATGCTTTCAGGTTTGATTTCAGATACTCTTCTTTTGAAATCACCAACAACTCACCCATCTGATAAAGTCATTGCTCCTGAATTGGCAGAATTGGCTGGTGTCAACTTGGAAGAGTACGGTTTGGCTATGCTGAAGGCTGGTACGAACTTGGCAAGCAAATCTGCTGAAGAATTGATTGACATCGATGCTAAGACCTTTGAACTCAACGGAAATAAGGTTCGTGTAGCTCAAGTGAATACAGTTGATATTGCTGAAGTATTGGAACGCCAAGCAGAAATTGAAGCTGCAATGCAAGCTGCCAATACAGCAAATGGCTACTCTGACTTTGTCTTGATGATTACAGATATCGTCAACTCAAACTCAGAAATCCTTGCTCTTGGGTCAAACATGGACAAGGTCGAAGCAGCTTTCAACTTCAAACTTGAAAACAACCACGCTTTCCTTCCAGGTGCCGTTTCACGTAAGAAACAAGTGGTGCCCCAGTTGACTGAAAGTTTTAATGGGTAATTGTCTGAGTGATAATTGAAATGAGGAAACGGTAGTTTCCTTATAGCTAAATGGTTTCGGCTCCTTTTTTTCTAGGAGAGAAAGATGTTAGAAAATGGCGATTTGATTTTTGTGAAGGACCTTTCAGATATAGGGCAGGCTATCCAAACTTCGACTGGGAACTATAGTCATGTAGCTATCTTTTTAGACGGTTTGATCTATCATGCTAGTGGGCAAGCAGGTGTTATCTGTCAAGACCTATCAGAATTTTTTGAACCGACTCATCTCTACGATCTTTATGTCTACCCAGAGATGGAAGCTGACTTGGTAAAGGAAAGAGCAAGCAAACATTTAGGTGCACCCTATAATGCCTCTTTTTATCCAGATGGGCCTGGCTTTTACTGTTCCCAGTACATCGCTGAAATCCTACCGATTTTTGAGTGCGTTCCGATGAAATTTGGAGATGGGGAGCAGGAGATCAGTGATTTTTGGAGAGAATACTACAGGAAACTCGAACTTCCTGTGCCTCTGAACCAACCAGGGACCAATCCCAGTCAGTTGGCAGCATCTCCTCTTTTAGAATGTAAAGAAAGGAATCTTCATGATTCAGATTTTTAATCCATCACGTTTGACGCGACAGCCATTTTTTATAGATTTGGTGAACTATCTGGACCAGCATGATGATGTAATCCTCCGAGAAATCAAGGCTCAGTTTCCAGATGTGGCAGTTGATAAACTGATGGAAGAGTATATTAAGGCAGGCTTGATCCGAAGGGAAAACAAACGCTATTTTCTCAATCTCCCTTTTTTAGAATCTACGGATGATTTAGCCCTTGACCAAGAAATTTTTATCAGAGAGGACAGTCCAGTCTATCAAGCCTTGCTAGAGAAGACTTTTGAGACAGAATTGCGCAATCAAACCAATGCAGCCATTTTAGTCGAATATACGGATTTTGCGCGGACAAAAATGACCCTGTCGAATTATTTCTATAAGGTCAAGAACCAATCTCCTTTAACAGAAAAACAGCAGGAACTTTATGCTATTTTAGGAGATGTCAATCCTG
Source organism: Streptococcus oralis (assembly GCF_026782375.1). Classification (GTDB taxonomy): domain Bacteria; phylum Bacillota; class Bacilli; order Lactobacillales; family Streptococcaceae; genus Streptococcus; species Streptococcus oralis_CL. The sequence continues at coordinate 184,298 of NZ_JAKUWJ010000001.1, forward strand.
AGTATGCTCTCAAGTATATGACGACGTTTTTGCTCAAGTTCCTCAAAAAGGACCAGCTCATGCAGAAACGGCGTGATATCTTCGTTGAGAGTTTAGTCGTCTTGGGTTATATTGTTCAAAATGAAGAAGGAAAGTATGAGTTGGCTGTTGATTTTGACAAGCAACGCTTGTCTTTCTATTTGTCTTAATTGTTTGCTTTTGAGCAGATTGTTTGACTTTGCCAAAGAATAAGCATAAACTAAATGTAAGCGATAACCATTATCGTATTAAAACAAAAAGGAGACAGAGCTATGTCACTTGAAAATAAATTGGAACAAGCAACTGGTGCTATCAAAGAAGGATTTGGTAAAGTTACTGGCGATAGCAAAACAGAAGCAGAAGGTGCTGTAGAAAAAACAGTTGCCAAAGCTAAAGAAGTTGTTGAAGATGCTAAAGGTGCTGTAGAAGGTGCCGTTGAAGGTCTTAAAAACTCATTTAAGAAAGAAGACTAAAAAATCAAGGGAAAACTTCCCTTGATTTTTTGATTTTATAGGTAACGTTCTGCGATAGCAGCGTCACCAGGGTAGGATTCTTTCACTCCATTAACGATTTGGTAGCAATCAGCTCCCTTACCTGCAATAATGACAGCATCGAGTTCTTGATTTGTGATGGCCATCGCCGCCTTGATGGCTTCTTCACGATCGGCAATCTTTTCAACAGGATGACTGATATAGCCGCTGATTTCTTCAGCAATGGCCATTGGATCTTCATAGTTGGGGTCATCAGCGGTGAGAAAGACTTGAATTTCAGGATGTTGATTGAGAAGGAGTCCAAAGTCTTTGCGACGACTTTCACCCTTGTTTCCAGTCGAACCGAGAACCAGAGCGATTTTTCCAGTTTGATGGGTTTCAACCACAGAAATCAGTTTTTTCAGACTGTCACCATTGTGGGCGTAGTCGATGAAGACCTTGGCACCATTTTTCTGTGTGAGGACTTCCATACGTCCAGGAACGCGGGTTGTAGCAATTCCTTTTTTGATATCTTCAAGACTGGCTCCGAGACGAAGGCAGGCAAGTCCTGCAGCAACGGCGTTTTCTTGGTTGAAGTGGCCAATCAACTGGATATCATAATCGCCAGCGAGTTTTCCTGTAGCTGAGAAGCTAAAGGCTTTGGAGTTCTCGATTTGGTTATCAGATTGGCTACCGTAGAAGTCATGTTCTTGTTTTTCTACTTGTTCTTTTAAGACAGAGAAGTGATCCATAACGCTATTGATAACTACTGCGTGACTATTTTCCATCAAGAGACGTTTGTGGTAGAAGTAATCTTCAAAAGTTGGATGCTCAATAGGACCAATATGGTCAGGACTGATATTGAGAAAGACTCCTACATCGAAAGTGAGGCCGTAGACTCGCTTAACCAAGTATGCTTGACTGGAGACTTCCATGATGAGATGGGTTCTTCCGTTATGAACAGCTTGAGCCATCATATCAAAGAGATCGATACTTTCAGGAGTTGTGAGTGCAGACTTAAAGAAGGTCTTACCATCTAAGGTTGTATTCATAGTAGACAACATAGCAGGGCGATGATGTTGAGCCAAGATGTTATAGGCAAAATAGGCTGCAGTTGTCTTACCCTTGGTTCCTGTGAAGGCGAGAATTTTGAGTTTCTCTTGTGGATTACCATAAAATTCCATGGCAATCAAACTCATGGCTTTCTTAATGTCGTTCACGATAATAGCAGGAATACCGACCTCGTAGTCTTGCTCGGCTACATACCAACCGAGTCCTTGTGAGATTGCCGAAAGAAGAAATTCCTTCTTAAAAGCAGCTCCTTTTACAAAAAAGAGACTATTTTCTTGTGCTTTTCGGCTATCGTAGCAGATGCTACCAAAAGTTACATCATTAAAGTTATAGTGGTAATGTCTTTGGTCGATAATCTCACGGAAGAGATTGTCTTTCTTTAAAATATCTAATACGGTTTCAATCTTTATCATACTTTCTATTGTAAACCGAAAGTCTGAATTTTACAAGTAACAAGGAAAAGTTTATAATGGAAGATAAGGAACATTTCCTAGTTATTAAAAATGAATGAGGAAGTTATGTCTAACGAAAATAATCATCAGCAGGCCCAGATGTTACGTGGGACTGCCTGGCTTACAGCTAGTAACTTTATCAGTCGCTTGCTCGGGGCTATTTACATTATCCCTTGGTATATTTGGATGGGAACATATGCTGCTAAGGCTAATGGTCTCTTTACCATGGGTTACAATATCTATGCTTGGTTCTTGTTGATTTCGACTGCGGGTATTCCTGTTGCAGTCGCTAAGCAGGTCGCTAAATACAATACCATGCATGAGGAAGAGCATAGTTTTGCCCTGATTCGAAGCTTCTTAGGCTTTATGACTGGCTTGGGACTTGCCTTTGCCTTGGTCTTGTATCTCTTTTCTCCTTGGTTAGCAGATTTATCAGGTGTGGGGAAAGATTTGATACCTATCATGCAGAGCTTGGCGTGGGCGGTCTTGATTTTCCCATCTATGAGTGTCATCCGAGGCTTCTTCCAAGGGATGAACAACCTAAAGCCTTATGCTATGAGCCAAATCGCTGAGCAGGTGATTCGTGTCATCTGGATGTTGATGGCGACCTTCTTCATTATGAAGATGGGTTCTGGTGACTACCTAGCAGCAGTTACCCAATCAACCTTTGCGGCTTTTGTGGGGATGGTGGCTAGTTTTGCAGTCCTGATCTACTTCCTAGTCCAAGAAGGTTTGCTCAAAAGAGTATTTGAAACACGGGATAAAATCAATAGTAAGCGTCTCTTAGTCGATACCATTAAGGAAGCCATTCCCTTTATTCTGACAGGATCAGCCATCCAGCTTTTCCAAATCTTGGATCAGATGACTTTTATCAGAAGCATGACTTGGTTCACCAACTATAGCAATGAAGACTTGGTTGTTATGTTTTCGTATTTCTCTGCCAATCCGAATAAAATTACCATGATTTTAATCTCTGTAGGAGTTTCCATTGGTAGTGTTGGCTTGCCACTTTTGACGGAGAACTATGTAAAAGGTGACTTGCAGGCAGCAGCTCGCCTAGTTCAAGATAGTATGACCATGCTCCTCTTATTCTTGCTGCCAGCAACGGTTGGAGTTGTCATGGTAGGGGAACCGCTCTACACAGTCTTTTATGGTAAACCAGATAGTCTGGCTATGGGCTTATTTGTCTTTGCAGTTTTGCAGTCTACTATCCTAGGCTTGTATATGGTCTTGTCTCCTATGCTTCAGGCCATGTTCCGCAACCGCAAGGCAGTTCTTTACTTTGTCTATGGTTCCATTGCTAAGATCGTCTTGCAATTGCCAACCATTGCTATTTTCCACAGCTACGGTCCCTTGATTTCAACGACTATCGGCTTGATCATTCCGAATGTCTTGATGTACCGAGACATCTGCCAGGTAACGGGTGCTCGTCGAAAGATTATCTTGAAACGAACTATCTTGATTACTATTTTGACCCTTGTCATGTTTATCCTAGTTGGCTTCTTGCAATGGCTAGTCGGTTTTGTCTTCCAGCCAAGTGGACGCTTCTGGAGTTTCCTTTATGTAGCTCTCATCGGAGGACTTGGAGGAGGTCTTTATGGCTTGATGAGTCTACGGACACGACTCTTGGACAAGATAATTGGCCAAGCTCAAGCAGAACGACTACGGACACGATTGAAAATATCGTAAATGATTTATAAATAAAAGTTATAATTACAACCTTTCTATTAAAGAAAGGTTGTTTTATTGTTCAAAATATTAAAAAAGTAGAACTTTTTCTAAATTTAGTAGCAAAAAATATGTTTTTTGACTTTTTCTTCAAAAAAAGCTTGACTAAATAAAACCAAAACTGTATAATATAACAAATATTTAAAACAGGAGGTTCTGGAAATGAAAAAGTCTAAGGCCAAGTATCTGACACTGGCAGGTGTCGTGTTAAGCGCAGGTATCCTACTAAGCGCATGTGGGAACTCAGCAAGTTCATCTAAAACATACAACTATGTTTACTCTAGTGATCCATCTAGTTTGAACTATCTGGCTGAAAACCGTGCAACAACCAATGATATTGTTACCAATTTGGTTGATGGTTTGATGGAAAATGACCAATATGGGAACTATGTTCCATCTTTAGCAGAGGACTGGACCGTTTCTCAGGATGGTTTGACCTATACCTATAAACTTCGTAAGGACGCTAAGTGGTATACGTACGAGGGTGAAGAATATGCCCCAGTTACTGCTCAAGACTTTGTGACTGGTTTGAAATATGCAGCTGATAAAAAATCGGAGGCCTTGTATCTAGTCCAAGCGTCAGTTGCAGGATTGGATGACTACATTAATGGGAAAACAACTGACTTTTCAACTGTTGGTGTCAAAGCTATTGATGATCAGACGGTTCAATATACTTTGAATCAACCAGAACCTTACTGGAACTCTAAGACAACCTCTACTATTCTCTTCCCAGTCAATGCTGATTTCTTGAAATCAAAAGGAGATGATTTTGGTAAGGTAGATCCTTCTAGTATTTTGTACAGTGGACCTTTCTTGATGAAATCCTTTGTATCAAAATCTGTTATTGAATACAAGAAAAATCCAAATTACTGGGATGCTAAAAATGTCTTTGTAGATGATGTGAAATTGACTTACTATGACGGCAGTGACCAAGATGCTCTAGCTCGTAACTTTGCAGAAGGAGTCTACAGTTATGCTCGTCTCTATCCTAATAGTTCAAGCTTTGAAGGGATTAAAGAGAGCAATAAGGATAACATTATCTATAGCATGCAAAATGCAACTTCTTATTACTTGAACTTCAACTTGGATCGAAAATCATATAATTTCACTTCTAAATCCACAGATATCGAAAAGACTTCGACTCAAGAAGCTGTTCTCAATAAAAACTTCCGTCAAGCCATCAACTTTGCCTATAACCGTACGGCTTATGGAGCCCAATCTCAAGGGGAAGAAGGAGCAACGAAGATTATTCGTAACCTCGTCGTACCTCCTTCATTCGTAACCATCAATGGAAAAGACTTTGGTGATGTTGTCTCAGAAAAGATGGTCAACTATGGTCAAGAATGGCAAGGAATCAACTTTGCAGATGCGCAAGATCCATACTACAACCCAGAAAAAGCTAAGGCTAAATTTGCAGAAGCCAAGAAAGAATTAGAAGCTAAGGGAGTTCAGTTCCCGATTCACTTGGATAAGACTGTTGAAATGACTAATAAATCAGAAATTCAAGCGATTAGTTCAATGAAACAATCAATCGAATCTGTTCTTGGAACTGAGAACGTGGTTATCGATATCCAACAGTTGACAACAGAGGACTATGATAGCTCAGGTTATCTTGCTCAGACAGCAGCACAGAAGGATTTTGACCTTTACAATGGTGGGTGGGGTCCAGACTACCTAGACCCATCAACCTACCTCGATATCTTTAACGTCAACAGCGGAGGTATGTTGCAAAACCTCGGTTTAGAGCCAGGTGAAGTCAATGACAAGGCCAAGGCAGTTGGACTTGATACCTATACTCAAATGTTGGAAGAAGCCAATAAAGAGCAAGACCCAGCAAAACGTTATGAGAAATATGCTGAAATTCAAGCGTGGCTTGTAGACAGTGCCCTTGCGATTCCAAACGTTTCTCAAGGTGGAACCCCTAGCCTGAGAAAGACAGTTCCATTCTCAGCTCCATTCTCACAAGCTGGAAATAAGGGTGTAGAGTCATACAAGTATCTCAAGTTGCAAGATAAGACGGTGACAACTGCTGAGTACGAAAAAGCTAAAGAAAAATGGCTGAAAGAAAAAGAAGAATCAAATAAGAAAGCCCAAGAAGAACTGGCAAAACACGTTAAGTAACCAGTCTATTCAACAGGATAAACGATAGTTTCTCAGGAAGCTATCGTTTTTGTATAGTTTGAAACTATAACTAGCTCTTGAAAAGAAGAAAATGACTTGCTGAAAATAAATGATACAATAGTTACTATAGATTTGGAGGTATTGTATGATCAAAGAACGACACATTGACACAATTTTGGCCCAGGCGGGGATCAAGTCAGATAAGGCGACAGGTGCCTTGGTGACACCACTACATTTTTCAACCACTTATCAGCATCCAGAGTTCGGTCAGTCTACTGGTTTTGATTATACTCGTACCAAAAACCCAACTCGCAGTAAGGCGGAGGAAGTATTGGCGGCGATTGAATCAGCAGACTATGCACTAGCAACGAGTTCAGGTATGGCTGCGATTGTACTGGCCTTTAGTGTCTTTCCTGTAGGAAGTAAAGTCTTGGCAGTGCGAGACCTTTATGGTGGTTCTTTCCGTTGGTTCAACCAAGTGGAGAAGGAAGGTCGTTTCCATTTTACCTATGCCAATACTGAGGAAGAGTTGATTGCTGAGCTGGAAAATGATGTGGATGTTCTCTATATCGAAACGCCAACCAATCCCTTGATGTTGGAATTTGATATTGCAAAACTGGCAAAACTAGCTCATGACAAGGGTGCCAAGGTAGTGGTGGACAATACCTTCTACAGCCCAATTTATCAACGACCGATTGAAGATGGAGCAGATATCGTTCTTCATTCGGCAACCAAGTATCTAGCAGGGCACAATGATGTCTTGGCTGGGGTAGTTGTGACTAATAGTTTAGAACTATATGAACAACTTTTCTATAATCTCAATACGACAGGTGCGGTCTTGTCTCCATTCGATAGTTATCAGTTGATTCGTGGTCTTAAGACCTTGTCTCTGCGCATGGAGCGTTCGACAGCTAATGCACGAGAAATTGTGGCCTATCTGAAAGGTTCACCTGCAGTCAAGGAAGTTCTCTATACTGGTCGTGGGGGAATGATTTCCTTTAAAGTGGCTGTTGAGAGTCGAATTCCTCATATTTTAAATAGCCTGAAGGTTTTCTCTTTTGCTGAGAGTTTGGGTGGGGTGGAAAGCCTGATCACCTATCCAACAACCCAAACCCATGCGGATATTCCGGCAGAAGTACGCCATTCCTATGGATTGACAGATGATCTTTTGCGTTTGTCTATTGGGATTGAGGATGCTAGAGATTTGATTGCGGACTTGCGTCAAGCATTAGAAGGATAAGACAAATATGGGGAAATATGATTTTACAAGTCTGCCCAATCGTTTTGGGCATCATACCTATAAATGGAAAGAAGCGGAAGCTGATCGAGAAATTCTACCAGCCTGGATAGCAGATATGGACTTTGTGGTTTTGCCTGAGGTTCGACAAGCCGTACAAGCCTACGCGGATCAGTTGGTCTATGGTTATACTTATGCAAGCGACTCTTTGATTGAGTCAGTTCAAGAATGGGAAGCCAGTCAGCACGGGTATCACTTTGACAAAGATGCTCTTGTCTTTATCGAGGGAGTGGTGCCAGCTATTTCAACAGCCATTCAAGCCTTTACAAAAGAGGGGGAAGCTGTTCTAATTAACACACCGGTCTATCCACCTTTTGCTCGCAATGTCAAACTCAACCATCGCCGATTGATTACCAATCCTTTGGTGGGAAAGGATGGTCTGTTTGAGATTGACTTTGACCAGTTGGAGAAGCAATTGGTGGAAGAGAATGTGAAACTTTATATCCTCTGCAATCCTCATAATCCTGGGGGCCGTGTGTGGGAAAAGGAAGTGTTGGAAAAGATTGGCCAACTCTGTCAAAAACATGGTGTTTTGTTGGTTTCAGATGAGATTCACCAAGATTTGGCCCTCTTTGGTCACAAGCACCAGTCTTTTAATACCATTGATCCTGCTTTCAAAGACTTTGCCCTCATCTTGAGTAGTGCTACCAAGACCTTTAATATTGCTGGGACGAAAAATTCCTATGCTGTCATTGAAAATCCCAAGTTGAGACTTGCTTTTCAAAAACGACAGTTGGCCAATAACCAGCATGAAATCTCAGGCTTGGGGTATTTGGCAACAGAAGCTGCCTACCGTTATGGCAAGGACTGGTTAGGAGAGTTAAAAGAAGTCATTGAGGACCACATCAATTATGTAGTGGAGGTCTTGGGTAACGAAACCAAGATTCAGGTCATGAAACCACAAGGTACCTACTTGATCTGGCTGGATTTTTCTGCTTATAAGCTAACGGATGAGCGCTTGCAAGAGCTTTTGAAGAATAAAGCCAAGGTCATCTTGAACCGAGGTTTGGACTTTGGGGAGGAGGGAAGCCTTCATGCCCGTCTCAATGTTGCCATGCCTAAAACACTTTTGGAAGAAGTTTGCCAACGCATCGTGACTGCTTTTGCCACACTTTAAGAATCGAGCCTTCTAGGAGAAAAGTCTTCCTGGAAGGCTATTTTCATAGGGGATAATATGGTATAATGAGGAGATAAGATAAAGGGGTAACTATGGCTAAATTGATTCCAGGGAAGTTGCGCATGGAGGGGGTCACCCTCTATGAGACGGGCAAGATTGAGATCATCAAGGAAAAAGGGAATCGCCTCTATACACGTGTAGCTGGAGAAGACTTGCGCTACAGTTTAGAGGATGATCTTGTTTTTTGCGCTTGCGATTTTTTCCAAAAAAGAGGTTACTGTGTTCACCTAGCAGCGCTCGAGCATTATCTGAAGAATGATGAAGAAGGCCAGGTGATTTTACAAGCCTTAGAAAAAGGACATGAAGAGCAAGAAGAGGTCGAAACCAAGGTTAGTTTTGGCGGTAGTTTTTTGGAGCGTATCCAACCTCAGAAGAGAGAGAAAATCTACACTTTGTCGGCTCAAGGTCAGGTGGAAGCTGGGACCAATCGTTTCCTTTGGACTCTCCGAATCGGTTTAGTTGATAGTCAAAAATATTATGTCATTCGTGACATCCCTCTCTTTTTGAAGGTCTTGGTCCATCGAAAGCCATATATGATTGGGAAACACTATGAAAATGACTTGTCTTGGGAGGTTTTTGACGAATCGAGTCAAGAAGTTCTTACTTTTTTACGGGGGTTGATTGAGGAGGGGCTCAGTCAGGAACTCTTTTTCCCAAATCAAGGTCGTCACCTTTTTTTTCCTCTGACCTTTTTTGAGCAGGGTGTGGGTTTATTGGTGAACTTGGAAGATTTTCATTTTGACCACCAGCTTGATAGCTATGAGAATCTCCTCTTTCATGATTTAGATCCTGATGCAGACCTTTTCTCTTTTTACGTGCAGGAGTACCCAGATTATTTTGAGATGGAGATTTCTGAAAGTGAGCGAGTCAACGTATTCTATGGAGGGGCGGTTCTCTTTCGTAAGGGCAATGTTTATCTCTTAAATCCGAAACAAATTAGTCTTTTAAAGGAAATCAATGAACTTCCTCAGGAAACAAAAGGGAGAAAATGCCTTCAGTTTGATACTGGCGATCGGGATCGATTGGCTTCCTGTCTTCCTTTGTTTGGGCAACTGGGCACAGTTTCTGCTCCTGAGCGCTTGCAAATCAGACCCTTTTCACCGATCTTTTACTTTGACAAGGAGAAGGATGGTCGTATCCGCTTGGATATCAAGTTTGATTATGGAGATATTCAGGTGACTAGCCATCAACAGCTGGAAGAATTACCTTTCGCTAGCGATGCTGCCCTAGAAAGCCAGATATTTCAAGTTAGTTTAGGGGCTGGTTTTGAGGCTGATTTTCAGTCTTGGAGACAGGCTTTAAAGCCAGAGGCAGTTTATTCTTTCTTTCACCATACGATTCCTACTTTTGAGAAGTTGGGTCAAGTTTTCTTGTCTGATGAGATAAATCAGCTCTACAGCCTTCAAACTCCTCAGGTTCAGATCGAGTCCAAGGGAGGACTGCTGGAAATCCAGTTTGACTTCCAAGGGATTGGGCAAGAAGAGATTGATCAAGCTCTTAAAGCCTTAACCAGCAATCAGGATTTCTATATCAGTTCTTCTAATCAAGTATTCTTTTTTGATGAGGAAACCAAGCAGATCCGTCAGAATTTGCAGGAACTGGAGGTTGAGCTAAAAGATGGTTCTTTCCAAGCGCGAAAATCTCTGGCTTACAGTCTGTCTCAGTTATTTGAAGGTCGAGACAGGATTTCCTTCTCGGAAGAATTTCAGCATTTAGCTCATGATTTGACCCATCCAGAGGATTTTCCTTTGGGAGATATACGGGTGCAGGCGAGTTTGAGAGACTATCAGGAAAAGGGAGTCCGTTGGCTCCAGATGCTTCATCACTATGGCTTTGGTGGCATTCTGGCAGATGATATGGGACTGGGAAAAACATTGCAAACCATCGCTTTTTTGACCAGTCAGGTGACAGAAGACAGTCGGGTCTTGATTTTAGCGCCGTCAGGTTTAATCTACAACTGGGCAGATGAATTCAGGAAATTTGCCCCACAGTTGGATTTGGCTATCGTGCATGGTTTGAAAGCGAATCGAGAAGCGATTCTTTCTGAAAATCACCAAATCTATGTGACTAGCTATGCCACCTTTCGTCAAGACAGCGAGCTTTATCAAGAGATGGTTTTTGATTTTCTCTTTTTAGATGAAGCCCAGGTCATGAAAAATGCTCAGACTAAGATTGCTCAGAGTTTGCGCCAGTTTGTAGTGCCGGCAGTCTTTGCTTTGTCAGGTACGCCTATCGAAAATCATTTAGGAGAGTTGTGGTCTATCTTCCAAATTGTGCTTTCGGGGCTCTTGCCAAGTAAAAAGGAATTTATGAAATTACCGGCTGACCGAGTCGCGCAGTTTATCAAGCCCTTCGTCATGAGGCGTAAGAAAGAAGAAGTCCTTACAGAACTGCTTGACCTAATCGAAGTCGTCTATAAAAATGAACTGGAAGATCAGCAGAAGACCATCTATCTCGCCCAGTTGCAACAGATGCGAGACCGACTAGCCCAAGTGACAGATAAAGAATTCCAGAGAAGTCGGGTAGAAATTTTATCTGGTCTCATGCGTTTGCGTCAGATCTGCGATACGCCAGCTCTCTTTATGGACGATTACCAAGGAGCTAGTGGTAAATTGGATAGTCTCCGAGATTTATTGCTACAAGTGGCTGCTGGTGGGCATCGGGTCTTGATTTTCTCCCAGTTCAAAGGAATGTTGGAAAGAATCGAGCAAGAACTCCCAGACTTGGGCTTGACCTCCTTCAAAATCACAGGTTCAACTCCTGCTCATGACAGACAGGAGATGACCAAGGCCTTTAACCAAGGAGAGAGAGATGCCTTTCTCATCTCCCTGAAGGCGGGTGGTGTTGGTCTCAATTTAACGGGAGCTGATACGGTTATTTTGGTTGACCTCTGGTGGAATCCCGCTGTCGAAGCCCAGGCTATCGGACGAGCCCATCGCATGGGGCAGGAGCAGATGGTCGAGGTCTATCGTTTGATTACTAAGGGAACCATTGAAGAAAAAATTCAAGAACTTCAAGAACAGAAAAAGCATTTGGTTTCCCAAGTTTTAGATGGTACAGAGTCGCGTGCGAGCCTCAGTCTGGCAGAAATTCGAGAAATTTTAGGAATTTCTGAAGCCAACACTTGAAAAATCAAGACAATACGCTATAATGAAGAGTTGAAAGGAAATACAAAATGAAACAAGATCGATTTCCATTGGTGTCAGATGACGAGATCATGCTGACCGAAATGCCAGTCATGGACTTGTATGATGAGTCTGACTTTATTAGCAATATCAAAGGTGATTACCGAGATAAAAACTATTTAGAATGGTCTCCTATTGTTGAGGAAGCTAGTGTAGTTGCTCCTGTGGTAAGCAAAAAGCCAGAACCAGCTCCAGAAGTAAAAAAAGTTGAAAAGACTTATGCAGAGTTAGCTCGAGAAGAGGCGCGTGCGGACTTGAAGAAGAAACGTTCAGCCAAGTATTTGACCCAAGATGTTAGCCATACCAGACGACACAATGGTTCAAAACTTGTTCGTCAGGGAAATCAACCCACAGCGCCATTTCAAAAGGAAAATCCAGGTGAGTTTGCCAAATTTAGCAAAAACTTGAGCCAGTCCCACTATATTTTAGCTGAAGAAGTTGGACAAGTAGCGACTCCGAGTCTAGAAAATCAAGCTGGAAAAGCTAAAAAGAACAACTATGATTTTCTGAAGAAGAGCCAAATTTATAATAAAAAGAATAAGCAATCAGAACAGGAACGTCAGGTTGCCCAAGAGTTGAATCTGACAAGAATTACTGAGTAAGGGAGAAAAGCATGTCAAAGACATATCATTTTATTGGAATTAAAGGATCAGGGATGAGTGCCTTGGCCTTGATGTTGCACCAAATGGGGCATAAGGTTCAAGGGTCAGACGTTGAAAAGTACTACTTTACACAACGTGGTTTAGAGCAAGCAGGAATTACCATTCTTCCTTTTGATGAAAAGAATCTGCAAGGTGATGTGGAGATTATCGCGGGGAATGCCTTCCGTCCAGATAACAACGTTGAAATTGCCTATGCAGATCAAAATGGTATCAGCTACAAACGTTACCATGAATTTCTAGGGAGCTTTATGCGTGACTTTGTCAGCATGGGAGTTGCTGGAGCACATGGGAAAACCTCAACAACTGGTATGTTATCTCATGTCTTGTCTCACATCACTGATACCAGCTTCTTGATTGGTGACGGGACAGGTCGTGGTTCCGCTAATGCCAAATATTTTGTCTTTGAATCAGACGAATATGAGCGTCACTTCATGCCTTACCACCCAGAATACTCTATCATCACTAACATTGACTTTGACCATCCAGACTACTTTACAAGTCTAGAGGATGTTTTCAATGCCTTTAACGACTATGCCAAACAAATTACCAAAGGTTTGTTTATCTACGGAGAGGATGCTGAGTTGTGTAAGATTACAGCCAATGCTCCAATCTATTACTATGGTTTTGAAGCTGAGGGCAATGACTTTGTAGCTAGCGATCTCCTTCGTTCAACGACTGGTTCAACCTTTACCGTTCACTTCCGTGGACAAGAATTGGGTCAATTCCACATTCCAACCTTTGGTCGACACAATATCATGAATGCGACAGCTGTTATTGGTCTTCTTTACACAGCAGGTTTTGATTTGAACTTGGTCCGTGAACACTTGAAAACTTTTGCTGGTGTTAAGCGTCGTTTCACTGAGAAAATCGTTAATGACACGGTAATCATCGATGACTTTGCCCACCATCCAACAGAAATCATTGCGACCTTGGATGCAGCTCGTCAAAAATACCCAAGCAAGGAAATCGTGGCAGTCTTCCAACCGCATACCTTTACAAGAACCATTGCCTTGTTGGACGAATTTGCCCATGCATTGAATCAAGCAGACGCCGTCTACCTAGCGCAAATCTATGGATCAGCTCGTGAAGTGGACCATGGTGATGTCAAAGTAGAAGACTTAGCCAATAAAATCAACAAGAAACACCAGGTTATCACTGTTGAAAATGTCTCTCCACTCCTTGACCATGACAATGCTGTTTACGTCTTTATGGGAGCAGGAGACATCCAAACCTATGAGTACTCATTTGAACGTCTCTTGTCTAACCTGACAAGCAACGTCCAATAGGAAAAACAAATGGAAATTCCAATTACTATAAGGCAAGCCACCTTATCAGATCTAGATGAAATGTTGGCGATTGAAGAAGCTAATTTTTCAGCAGAAGAGGCAGTGAGTCGACAATCCTTAGAAGAGTGTATCCGCAAGTCTGCGGGTACCTTTCTTGTAGCTAGGGATGAAAATCAGCTGGTGGGCTATGTTCTTGGAGCTGAAGTGTCAGAGACACACACTCAAGCACTCCTAAACCTTGAAATCAAGCGTTTAGCCATTCATCCAGACCATCGTGGACAAGGTTTGGGAACTCTTCTTCTTGCAGCCTTGAAACAGGTGACAGTCGAACTAGATTATCAAGGTATTCTTTTGCAGAGTCCTGATGAACTACTATCTTATTTTGAAATGAATGGCTTTGTTGAAGAAGAAGTGACAGGGATTCAATATGACAGTGGTTCTGAATGGTATATGACTTGGGTCAATCCTTTTTATCAGGAGGAAATATGAAAATCAGACAAGCAAGATTTTCGGATTTGGACCGAATTTTCGAGATAGAGCTAGAGAATTTCTCCCTGGAAGAAGCCATTCCTCGTTCGGTCTTTGAGGCGCATTTACGTGAAATTCAGACCAGCTTTCTCGTCGCTGAAAAAGAAGGACGTGTCCTTGGCTACATTGAAGGTCCAGTCGTCCCACACCGCCATCTCCATGATCAGTCCTTTACAGAAGAAATAAAAGACTATAGCCATCAACCTGGAGGTTATATCTCTATTACCTGTCTATCCATTGCTAAAGAAGCACAAGCTTTGGGAGTCGGTAAGAGATTGCTGACGGCCCTAAAAGAAGTAGCTTTAGAGCATGAAAGAGAAGGTATCAACCTGACCTGCCATGACTACTTGATTCCCTATTATGAAAAGCACGGTTTTGTTAATGAAGGAGTATCCCAGTCAACCTTTGCAGGTGAGAGCTGGTATGATATGGTTTGGCAACCAGAAAATAAAGAAAACTAGCTAGGGAATGCCCTAGTTAGTTGCTTTTCTGCTACTTTTAAGATATAATATTATGGATTGTCAACAAGGAGGTAAAGCTTTTGACTGAAAAACAAAGAGATACAGAAAAATTAAGTTTTAAAGAGCAGATTCTACGTGACTTAGAGAGAGTGAAAGAACAAGATAGAAGAGAGAGAGAAGTTGAAATTCCAAATGTGAAAACTTCATCAACTCAGCCAAGTTCAGTAACACCTGTAAGTCCAGAACCTGAAACTTCTACGGAAGAGTTGATGGCTGATTCCCTATCTGTTGTCGATAAAATCTTAAAGAATGCACCTAGCGTTCCTCCGCTTTCAAGTTCTGAAATTGAGGAAAAAGATGTACCAGAAGCTAAAGAGGATAGACTGCCAATCATTGATAAGATTGAAGTCGTAGAATCTGAAGAACCTCTAGTAGAGCCGATTCATCTGGCTGAAGAACCTGTTGTGGAGCCAGTCCAACCTAAGGTAGAACCAGTTGAGCTTAAACCCGAAGAAAAAGAATTTAACGATACTCCAACAAAGGTTGCCGTAACCTATAAAACAGAAGACAAGAAAGAGGAAATCACCCCAGATATGCCTGAAAGAGTAGAGCCTGTTTCTACAGAATCTGGCAGTGGGTTAGCTGATGCTCCGCGTCGTAGTCGTCGCCAAGGTGCAAAACCAGCTAAGAAAAAATCAAAAGCCAAAGGTTGCCTATTAACAGTTCTAGTTCTCCTAGTTCTTGTGGCAGTTGGTGGATATTTTGGTTATGGTTATGTTCAAGATTCCTTGAAACCAGTTGATGCAAGTTCTAAAGAATATGTAACGGTTCAAATCCCAGATGGTGCAAATGTTCAAGAAATTGGAAGCACCTTAGAAAAATCTGGTTTGGTTAAACATGGACTTATCTTTAGTCTTTATGCTAAATACTATAGCCATGCTAACTTGAAGTCAGGTTATTACAACTTGAAGAAGAGTATGAGTACGGATGAGTTGATTCAAGAATTGGAAAAAGGTGGGACTCCTGAAGCTCAGGCACCTGTTCTTGCAAACTTGACAATTCCAGAAGGCTATACATTAGAGCAAATCGCTCAAACAGTAGGACAACTTCAAGGTGAATTTAAAGAACCTCTTACTGCGGATGCTTTCTTGGCAAAAGTTCAAGATGAGACCTTTATCTCACAATTAGTAGCCAAGTATCCAAACCTACTTGGAAGTCTTCCAACAAAAGACAGTGGCGTTCGTTATCGTCTTGAAGGCTACCTTTTCCCAGCGACCTATACGATCAAAGACAGTACAACTGTTGAAAGTTTGATTGATGAGATGGTGGCTGCTATGGATAAGGCTATGTCACCATATTACGCTACGATCAAAGAAAAGAATCTGACAGTTAATGAATTGCTCAGCATTGCTTCTCTTGTCGAAAAAGAAGGTGCTAAGACCGAAGACCGCAAGAAAATCGCAGGTGTCTTCTATAACCGTTTGAATGTCGGCATGCCACTTCAAAGCAACATTGCTATCCTGTATGCTGAAGGCAAACTTGGTCAAAAGATTAGTTTAGCTGATGACGCTACAATTGATACAAATATCGACTCACCATACAATGTCTATACGCATCTTGGCCTCATGCCTGGACCAGTTGATAGTCCAAGTCTGGATGCTATTGAAGCAAGTGTAAATCAGACAAAGAGTGACTACTTGTATTTTGTAGCCAATGTAGAAGATGGTAAAGTATACTTTGCAACAACCAAAGAAGAACATGATCAAAATGTTGCAGAGCATATCAATAGCAAATTACCCCAATCAAGTAGTTCAAACTAAAATTATGTGGTTTTCCACATAATTTTGTTTTAAAAACCTAATAGAAAAAGAAAGTTGAGAAAAATGGCAGAAAAAACTTATCCAATGACCCTTGAAGAAAAGGAAAAACTTGAAAAAGAATTAGAAGAATTGAAACTCGTTCGTCGTCCCGAAGTTGTAGAGCGTATCAAAATCGCTCGTTCATACGGAGACCTTTCAGAAAACAGTGAATATGAAGCAGCAAAAGATGAACAAGCCTTTGTTGAAGGACAAATCTCTAGTTTGGAAACAAAGATTCGCTATGCTGAAATCGTCAATAGCGATGCAGTTGCACTGGATGAAGTTGCGATTGGTAAGACTGTAACTATCCAAGAAGTCGGTGAAGACGATGAAGAAGTTTACATCATCGTTGGTTCTGCGGGTGCAGATGCTTTTGCTGGTAAAGTATCAAATGAGAGTCCGATTGGACAAGCCTTGATTGGTAAAAAGACTGGAGATACAGCAACCATCGAGACACCAGTTGGCAGCTATCAAGTAAAAATCTTGAAGGTTGAAAAAACAGCTTAATGAGAATAAAAAGGAGTAGGGGAGGCTTTTCGCCTCGTTCAACTCCTTTTTGGTTTTTTAGATGAAATGGGGGACTATATGAGTGAATACAAGAAGAAAAATAAAATGGAGCGTGGATTAACCAATCGCCATGTTCAGGTGATGGCTATTGCGGGAACAATCGGAACAGGACTTTTCCTAGGTGCTGGTCGCTCTATCAGCCTTACAGGACCTTCGATCATCCTGATTTATATGATTACAGGAGCCTTTATGTTTTTGATGATGAGAGCTGTTGGGGAGATGCTGTATCAGGATCCAGAACAGCATACCTTTATCAACTTTATCACCCGTCATTTGGGGAAAGGCTGGGGATATTTTTCAGTTTGGTCTTATTGGTTGTCTGTTGTCTTTATCGGTATGGCAGAAATCACTGCCATCTCAGACTATGTCCGCTTCTGGTTCCCTACCTGGCCCAGCTGGATGATTCAGCTTGTCTTTTTAACGATTTTGGCTTTGGTCAACCTGATTGCGGTTAAGCTCTTTGGAGAAGTCGAGTTTTGGTTTGCTATGGTCAAGATTGTGGCGATTTTAGCTATGATTGCCACTGGAGTCTTTATGGTTTTGACGGGCTTTAAGACACCGCATGGTGTTGCAAGTTTGGCAAATATCAGCGACCAGTTCTCTCTTTTTCCAAACGGAGTTATGAACTTTGTCATGGCCTTTCAAATGGTATTTTTTGCCTATCTGATGATTGAATTTATCGGAGTGACAACTTCTGAAACAAAGAACCCTCGTCAGGTCTTGCCCAAAGCTGTTAAGGAAATTCCTCTCAGAATTATCTTCTTCTATGGGGGAGCTCTCATTGCGATTATGGCCATTATTCCTTGGTCTTATCTTAATTCTTCAGATTCTCCATTTGTAACGGTTTTTGAACTGGCGGGAATCAAGTGGGCAGCAGCTCTAATCAACTTTGTTGTCTTGACCTCAGCGGCGTCTGCTCTTAACTCAACTCTCTACTCAACAGGGAGACACTTATATCAGATTGCCCATGATTCGCCCAATCGTTTCTTAAAGGCCATCAAGGTCGATACCCTTTCTCGCCACAATGTTCCACAAAATGCCATCATCGCCTCAGCAATCTTGATTGCTCTCGCCGCCTTTATCAATGTGTTGCCAGGTGTTTCAGATGCTTTTGCTTTGATCACAGCATCCTCATCAGGTGTTTATATCGCGATTTATATCTTGATTATGGTGGCCCATCTTAAATACCGCAAGTCACAAGATTTCATGGCTGATGGCTACCTCATGCCTCAGTATCGCTTGCTTAATCCCCTAACCATCCTCTTTTTTGTCTTTGTTTTTGTGACTCTCTTTTTGCAAGAGTCGACTTTCATGGGGGCAGTTGGTTCTGCTATCTGGATCCTTGTTTTTGGGATTTATAGTCAGTGGAAATTTAGAAAATAAATCATGAACTCATCAACTCTGTTTGGTGAGTTTTTCTAGTTTGACAGTCCATCGAAATAAGACTATAATCAAGCTGTAGCAGTTTATTAGGAGGTTTGAATGCACGTTAGATTGGAAAATATGGAATCACATAAAGCGCAAGAAATTGGGACTTTGATTCGTGCTTATAATCGTTCCAAAAGAGAAGAGGCTGAGAGCGAGCCACTGAATCTTTATGTCGAAGACGAAAAGGGCAATCTCATGGCGGGCTTAGTAGCTGAGACTTTCGGAAATTGGCTGGAAATCGAATATTTGTTTGTGAAAGAGGAGCTACGAGGACAAGGAATTGGTTCGAAACTACTGCAACAAGCAGAAAATGAAGCTAAGAATCGAAATTGTCGTTTTGCTTTTGTCAATACCTACCAGTTTCAAGCCCCAGATTTTTATCTAAGTTATGGCTACAAGGAAGTTTTTACCTTGCAAGACTATCCCTACACAGGACAAAGATACTATTACCAAAAGGATTTGTGACCTAGACTTCTATCCTTTGAAGAGGAGCTTAGCTAAGTATCAAATAAGAACGAATACTCTTTATCATGTAAGATGATAGAGAGTTTTTTTGTTAATAAAATATTACAAAATGACATTTATATATTGCATTAAGTTAGATATATGGTATAATATTTTTAAAAGAAGCGCAACTTTTTAAAATGTTGAAGGAGGACGCTAGTGACTAAAAATTTAAAATTAAAATTAGCTCGGGTGGAGCGTGATTTAACACAAGGGGATTTGGCAGAAGCTGTAGGTGTTACTAGGCAGACTATAGGTCTGATTGAAGCTGGAAAATACAATCCTAGTCTCTCCCTCTGCCAGTCCATTTGCAGATGCTTAGGCAAAACTTTAGATCAATTATTTTGGGAGGAAGAAGATGAAAAATAGAAAGAAACTTGTGATTAAAGATGAACGTACGGAAAAATTGGACGGAAACATTTCAGGAGAAATTCTCTTGGGAATTTGCCTATTTTTGGCACTGGAAATTTTTGCCAAAGTTTATATTTTCAATTTAACACTTTTGTCCTATTTACCAGAATTACTTTTATTGATTGGAGTCGGTTTGTATGCCATTATTCGCCGCATGTATGTTGGAATTGACATTCGAGATATTGTTGAGAATACCGGAAAAGAAAGAATTTTATCTGCTTTGGGATTCTCTATAGTGATTTTATTGATTGATATCGTTGGCAATCGCGAGGAACTGGTCAATCTATTGACTTGGAAGTACTCCCTAAAAGTGGTTCTAGCAGTTATCATCTATCTCGTTGGGAGTTTTTCTATGGATAGAGTTATCCTATACTTGAATCGCAGAAATCAGCAAGTTTGGGAGGAAGAAGATGAAAAATAGATTTTTTTATTATCAATTATTAGACGAAAGAGAAGAACAACTGATGAATAAAGCGGGGGCTGAAAGTTTCTATATCTCTATAGCTTTCTTGCTTTTATCTTATATGATTGCAGTATTAGCACCAAGTCTTTTTAATCCGAGAATGATTCTCATCATTATCATTATTGGAACTTCTTACTTTTTCGGCCGTGCTCGAGATTTGGGTGTGAACTACTATAGTCGTTTTCATTTTACAATTTTAGGGTGTTTGCTGGTAACTCTCGCTATTACGACTCTCTTGATGTTGGAGAATTATCAATTTAACATAGAAATTTATCAGCACAGTCCTTTGAACGTTAAATACTTATCTGCTTGGATCATTACTTATCTGATTTACCTTCCTTGGGTTTTTATCGGCAATCTCGGTCTTAAAAGTTATGGCGAATGGGCTCAAAAAAAGTTTGAGCGAGATATGGATGAACTGGAGAACGGAGAATAGCTTGTTAGCTTTTTATCAATCTCGGTAAAATGTGTTATAATAGTACTAATTTATCGAACGGTGTGAAAGTGGTAGAATACGTTCATACCTTTGTAAAGTAGGAAGAAGGAAAACATATGTATCCAGATGATAGTTTGACATTGCACACGGACTTGTACCAGATTAACATGATGCAAGTTTACTTTGACCAAGGGATTCACAATAAAAAGGCGGTCTTTGAGGTTTACTTCCGCCAGCAACCGTTTAACAACGGTTATGCGGTTTTTGCTGGTTTGGAAAGAATTGTACATTATCTTGAAGACTTACGCTTTTCAGATAGCGATATTGCCTACTTGGAGACGCTTGGGTATCATGGAGAATTCTTGGATTACCTACGAAATCTCAAGTTAGAACTAACGGTTCGTTCTGCTCAGGAAGGGGACTTGGTTTTTGCTAATGAGCCGATTGTGCAGGTTGAAGGACCTCTAGTCCAATGTCAATTGGTTGAAACGGCTCTCTTAAACATCGTTAACTTTCAAACCTTGATAGCGACCAAGGCAGCACGTATTCGTTCAGTCATTGAAGATGAGCCTTTGATGGAATTCGGGACACGTCGTGCGCAAGAAATGGATGCAGCTATCTGGGGAACACGCGCAGCCGTGATTGGTGGAGCCAACGGAACTAGCAACGTGCGAGCAGGGAAGCTCTTTGGCATTCCTGTCTTAGGTACTCATGCCCATGCCTTGGTACAGGTTTATGGAAACGACTATGAGGCCTTTAAGGCCTATGCTTCAACCCATCGTGACTGTGTCTTTCTAGTAGATACATATGATACACTTCGCATCGGTGTGCCAGCTGCCATTCAGGTAGCTCGTGAACTGGGAGACAAGATTAATTTTAAAGGCGTTCGTATTGACTCAGGGGATATTGCCTATATCTCCAAGAAAGTTCGCCAACAGTTGGATGAGGCTGGATATCCAGATGCTAAGATATATGCTTCCAATGACTTGGATGAAAATACCATCCTCAACCTCAAAATGCAACACGCTAAGATTGATGTTTGGGGGGTGGGTACCAAGCTGATTACAGCCTATGATCAGCCTGCTCTTGGCGCAGTTTATAAGATTGTGGCCATCGAAGATGAAACTGGTCAGATGCGCAATACCATCAAGCTTTCAAGCAATGCTGAAAAAGTATCGACACCAGGTAAGAAGCAGGTATGGCGCATTACCAGTCGTGAAAAAGGCAAGTCAGAAGGTGACTACATCACCTATGACGGTGTGGATGTTGTCAGCATGACTGAAATCAAGATGTTCCATCCGACTTATACATATATCAAGAAGACCGTTCGAAATTTTGATGCCGTTCCTCTCTTGGTGGATATTTTCAAAGAAGGAACATTAGTTTACAACTTGCCTAGTTTAACTGATATTCAAGCCTATGCTCGTAAGGAATTTGATAAGTTATGGGATGAATACAAGCGCGTGCTCAACCCGCAACATTATCCAGTAGATTTGGCGCGTGATATTTGGCAAGATAAGATGGACTTGATTGATAAGATGCGTAAGGAAGCTCTTGGTTAAGGAGAAGAAGAATGAGTTTGCAAGAGACCATTATCCAGCAACTGGGCGTCAAACCAGTGATTGACGCCCAGGAAGAAATTCGTCGTTCGATTGATTTCTTAAAGAGATACTTGAAAAAACACCCCTTCCTTAAAACCTTTGTACTAGGAATTTCTGGGGGTCAGGATTCAACCTTGGCAGGGCGTTTGGCGCAATTAGCTATGGAAGAAATGCGAGCAGAGACAGGAGATGACAGCTACCAATTTGTCGCTGTCCGCCTGCCATATGGCGTGCAAGCAGATGAGGCAGATGCTCAAAAAGCTCTTGCTTTCATCCAGCCAGATGTCAGTCTAGTTGTAAATATCAAGGAATCAGCTGATGCTATGACAGCTGCAGTCGAAGCGACAGGAAGTCCTGTTTCAGACTTTAACAAGGGAAATATCAAGGCTCGTAGTCGTATGATTGCCCAATATGCCCTTGCGGGTGCCCATAGCGGAGCGGTCATTGGAACAGACCATGCTGCGGAAAATATCACAGGCTTTTTTACTAAGTTTGGTGACGGTGGTGCAGACATTCTCCCTCTTTACCGCCTCAATAAACGCCAAGGAAAACAACTCTTGAAGGAACTTGGTGCAGACCCAGCCCTTTATGAAAAAATCCCAACAGCAGATTTGGAAGAAGAAAAACCAGGTATTGCAGACGAAGTAGCCTTGGGAGTCACATACAATGAAATTGATGACTACCTTGAAGGCAAAACCATCAGTCCAGAATCCCAAGCGACTATTGAAAACTGGTGGCACAAAGGCCAACACAAACGCCACTTACCAATCACCGTATTTGATGACTTTTGGGAGTAAAAAGGTCCGGGGGACCTTTTTAGCCCGAGTCTAGAAACGAGAAAGCGAGGCAGATTCGGTAACTCGTAGAGTTCGATTTCGTTGTCTCACCCCCGCAACGATGACTAGGTTTGAAAAAGCTTGGTAAAGCGCATTTCAAACCAGACAGCGACTGCGTCAAGTAACTAGATGAAAAACTTGTTTTCTAGCTGTTGCTGAGTATAGTCTTTTTACCCTGAGCCTAGAAATAAGAAAGCGAGGAAGGTCCCGAGGACCTTTTTACCCCGAGCATGGAAACAAGTGAGCGAGGAAGGTCCAAGGGACCTTCTTCGCTTCTCGTCATGAATAGAGAGTAAGGTAGAGCAATGGAAGTATAGACCTACTCTCAAAGATAGAAAGCGAGGGAACATCATGAAAGCAATCGGTACGCAAACCTTACAAACAGACCGTTTGATTTTGAGAAGATTTGTGGAGAGTGATGCGGAAGCTATGTTTCAAAATTGGGCTTCATCTGCTGAGAATCTAATCTATGTTTCTTGGGATCCTCATCATGATGTCGAGGTGACTCGGAACTCGATTCAAAATTGGGTTGCTTCTTATGTCAATCCCAACTATTACAAATGGGCCATTTGTCTCAAAGAGAACCCAGAGCATGTGATAGGAGATATCAGCATCATTGAAATGCACGAGGAAGATTTAAGTTGTGAAATTGGGTATGTTTTAGGAAAAGATTATTGGGGTCGTGGTATGATGACGGAGGCCTTGAAAGCTGTGTTAGACTTTTGTTTTACTCAAGCAGGCTTTCAAAAAGTCAGAGCTCGTTACGCCAGTCTCAACCCAGCTTCAGGCCGTGTGATGGAAAAAGCGGGAATGTCTTATCTAAAAACCATTGCCAATGGTGTGGAGAGAAAAAACTACGTTGCGGACCTTATTTATTACCAGATAAGTAGGGAGGACAGGTGATTCTCTTTTCTGTTTCTACCAAAGTCAGACCTTGTCTGGCTTTTTTTGTGCCAGATTTCTAAATAAACTGATTAAATTCCTATTTTTCCCTATCATTGTCCCTGTTTTTTCTGGAGTTTTGGGGATATAATAGACCTATCAAATCAAAGAATGGAGGAAGGCAATGGACAATGTAATCTTTTTTATCAGTGTTTTTCTTGCTGGAATTCTTTCCTTCTTTTCTCCTTGTATTTTACCCTTGTTGCCAGTCTATGCAGGAGTTTTACTTGATGACAAAGATGGTACTCAGGCTTCCAGCGGAAATTTTTCAATCTCACTTGTTAGTCTATTGCGAACTATGGCCTTTATAGCGGGGATTTCCTTTGTTTTTATCTTACTGGGCTATGGAGCTGGTTTTTTAGGCAATTTGCTGTATGCTTCTTGGTTTCAGTATGTGACGGGTGCGATTATCATTCTCTTGGGCTTGCACCAGATGGAAGTCTTACATTTGCAGGGACTCTACAAGGAAAGAAGGCTACAATTAAAGAGACAGGATCAAAACGCTAACGGCTATAGTCAGGCATTTTTACTAGGGTTAACCTTTAGTTTTGCTTGGACGCCGTGTGTAGGGCCGGTTTTGGGCTCTGTTTTAGCCTTGGCGGCTTCAGGTGGTTCAGGTGCTTGGCAGGGAGCTGGTCTCATGTTGGTTTACACACTGGGTTTGGCGCTACCGTTTTTAGTTCTAGCTCTCGTCTCCAGCTATGTTTTGAAACATTTCCGAAAACTCCATCCTTATCTCGGAATCCTCAAAAAAGTAGGTGGTTTCCTCATTATCGTGATGGGAATCTTGGTACTTTTGGGAAATGCTTCCATTTTGACAAGATTATTTGAATAGAGAGGAAAAAGAAATGAAAAAATGGCAAACATGTCTCCTTGGAGTAGGCTCAATCTGTTGCTTGGTAGCCTGTTCGGCTAAAAACATGTCAGACGAGTCTACTATGAAGGAGCAATCCAAAACAGAACAAGTTAGTTCACAAACTGCGACTAAAGGTCAGGCGGTTGCTGATTTTGAACTGATGGGAGTAGATGGTAAGACCTATCGTTTATCTGATTACAAGGGCAAGAAAGTCTATCTTAAATTCTGGGCTTCTTGGTGTTCCATCTGTCTAGCCAGTCTTCCAGATACGGATGAAATTGCTAAGGATGCTGGAAACGACTACGTGGTCTTGACAGTGGTGTCTCCTGGTCACAAGGGGGAGCAATCTGAAGCAGACTTTAAGAACTGGTACAAGGGTTTGGATTATAAAAATTTTCCAGTTCTAATTGATCCATCAGGTAAACTCTTGGAAAGTTATGGTGTCCGTTCTTATCCGACTCAAGCCTTTATAGACAAGGAAGGTAAGCTGGTCAAAACGCAACCAGGTTTTATGGATAAGGATATGATTTTAAAAGAATTGAAAGAAATGGGGTAGAGAAAGGCTATGAATGATAAAGTAAAATTGTTTGTCTTGGCAGGGGTCATTCTCCTAGTCCTAACCGGTTTTTATTTTCTATTGACGCGAAATGCAGGGCAGACAGATAGCTCGCAAATTGAGAAAGCATCCGTTAGCCAAGGAGGAAAAACAGTGAAAAAAACAGAAGTGAGTAAAGACGCAGACTTGCACGAAATTTATCTAGCTGGGGGATGTTTCTGGGGAGTGGAGGAATACTTCTCACGCGTGTCTGGAGTAACCGATGCCGTTTCAGGCTATGCAAACGGTAGAGGGGAAACAACTAAGTACGAATTGATTAATCAAACAGGCCATGCAGAGACTGTCCATGTTACTTATGATGCTAATCAAATTTCCCTCAAGGAAATCCTGCTTCATTACTTCCGCATTATCAATCCAACCAGCAAAAATAAACAAGGAAATGATGTGGGGACTCAGTATCGTAC
Organism: Streptococcus oralis; assembly: GCF_026782375.1. Lineage (GTDB taxonomy): Bacteria > Bacillota > Bacilli > Lactobacillales > Streptococcaceae > Streptococcus > Streptococcus oralis_CL. The sequence goes on from NZ_JAKUWJ010000001.1 coordinate 209,677, forward strand.
TGGTGTTTATTACACAGATGACAAGGATTTGGAAGTAATCAACCAAGTCTTTGATGAAGTTGCTAAAAAATATGACCAACCTCTGGCAGTTGAAAAGGAAAACTTGAAGAATTTTGTGGTGGCTGAGGATTATCACCAAGACTACCTCAAGAAAAATCCAAATGGTTACTGTCATATCAATGTCAATCAGGCTGCCTACCCCGTCATCGATGCCAGCAAATATCCTAAACCAAGTGATGAGGAATTGAAAAAGACCTTGTCACCTGAGGAGTACGCAGTTACCCAGAAAAATCAAACAGAACGAGCTTTTTCAAACCGCTACTGGGATAAATTTGAATCCGGTATCTATGTGGATGTGGCCACTGGCGAACCTCTCTTTTCATCAAAGGATAAGTTTGAGTCTGGTTGTGGCTGGCCTAGTTTCACCCAACCAATTAGTCCAGATGTTGTCACTTATAAGGAAGATAAGTCTTACAATATGACGCGCATGGAAGTGAGAAGCCGAGTTGGAGATTCTCACCTTGGCCATGTCTTTACAGATGGGCCTCAGGACAAGGGTGGCTTGCGCTACTGTATCAATAGTCTTTCTATCCGATTTATTCCCAAAGACCAAATGGAAGAAAAAGGCTATGCTTATTTACTAGATTATGTTGATTAAGAAGTCTTTCCTAAGCAGTTAGAGGAGAATTTTGCTATACTGATACTAGTAAGTGACAAAGGAGTAGAGCATGACCTACACAATCTTAATCGTAGAGGATGAATATCTAGTAAGACAAGGCTTGACCAAGCTGGTCAATGTAGCAGCCTACGATATGGAGATCATCGGTCAGGCTGAAAATGGAAGACAGGCTTGGGACTTGATTCAAAAGCAGGTGCCAGACATCATTTTAACCGATATCAACATGCCTCAGCTAAATGGCATCCAGTTGGCCAGTCTGGTACGAGAAACCTATCCACAAGTTCATTTGGTCTTTTTGACAGGTTACGGTGATTTTGATTATGCCTTGTCTGCTGTCAAACTAGGTGTGGATGACTACCTGCTCAAGCCCTTTTCTCGTCAGGATATTGAGGAAATGTTGGGGAAAATCAAGCAAAAACTAGACAAGGAAGAAAAGGAAGAGCAGTTACAAGATTTATTAACCGATAAGTTTGAGGGAAATATTGCTCAGAAGATCCAGTCTCATCTAGCTGACAGTCAGTTTAGTTTGAAGTCTTTGGCCAGTGACCTAGGTTTTAGTCCGACTTATTTGAGTTCCTTGATTAAGAAAGAGTTGGGCCTACCTTTTCAGGATTACCTGGTGAGAGAGCGTGTCAAACAAGCCAAGCTCTTGCTTCTGACCTCAGATTTAAAGATTTATGAGATAGCCGAAAAGGTTGGTTTTGAAGATATGAACTACTTTACCCAACGCTTTAAACAGATTGCAGGTGTGACCCCTCGTCAGTTTAAGAAGGGGGAAGGTCAATGAAGCGTTCTTCTCTCCTAGTCAGAATGGTTATTTCCATCTTTCTGGTCTTTCTCATTCTCCTAGCTCTGGTTGGGACTTTCTACTATCAATCTAGTTCTTCAGCCATTGAGGCTACCATTGAAGGCAATAGCCAAACGACTATCAGTCAGGCTAGCCACTTTATCCAGTCTTATATCAAAAAATTAGAAACCACCTCGTCTGGTTTGACCCAGCAGAAGGATGTGTTGGCCTATGCTGAGAATCCCAGTCAAGATAAGGTCGAGGAAATCCGAGATCTATTTTTGACCATCTTAAAGGCTGACCAGGACTTGAAAACGATGGTACTGGTTACCAAATCCGGTCAGGTTATTTCTACAGATGACAGTGTGCAGATGAAAACTTCCTCAGATATGATGGTTGAGGATTGGTACCAAAAGGCCATTCATCAAGAGGCTAAGCCTGTTTTGACACCAGCTCGTAAATCAGACAGTCAGTGGGTTATTTCTGTTACTCAGGAACTGGTTGATGCAAAGGGAGCCAATCTTGGCGTGCTTCGTTTGGATATTTCTTATGAAACTCTGGAAGCCTATCTAAATCAACTTCAGTTGGGTCAGCAGGGATTTGCCTTTATCATCAATGAAAAGCATGAATTTGTTTATCATCCGCAACACACAGTTTATAGCTCAGCGAGTGAAATGGAGGCCATGAAACCCTATATTGAGACAGGGCAGGGTTATACTCCAGACCACCAATCCTATGTGAGTCAGGAAAAGATTGCAGGAACTGATTGGACGGTTATAGGTGTATCTTCACTGGAGAAGTTAGACCAGGTTCGGAGTCAACTCATGTGGACCTTGTTTGGGGCAAGTGTCACGTCTCTATTTGCCTGTCTCTGCTTGGTGTGGTTCAGCCTCAAACGTTGGATTGCCCCTTTGAAGGATTTGAGAGAAACCATGCTGAAAATTGCTTCTGGTACACAAAATCTGCGTGCTAAGGAAGCTGGCGCCTCTGAACTGAGAGAAGTGACTCGCCAGTTTAATGACATGTTGGATCAGATTAATCAGCTGATGGCAGCTATTCGCAGACAGGAAGAAACGACCAGGCAGTATGAACTTCAAGCCTTGTCAAGTCAGATCAATCCGCATTTTCTCTATAATACTTTGGACACTATCATCTGGATGGCTGAATTTCAGGATAGTCAGCGAGTGGTTCAGGTGACCAAGTCCTTGGCAACCTATTTCCGCTTGGCGCTCAATCAAGGAAAGGATTTGATTTCTCTTTCTGATGAAATCAATCATGTGCGCCAGTACCTCTTTATCCAGAAACAACGCTATGGGGATAAGCTGGAGTATGAGATTGATGAAGATCCTGCTTTTGGTAACCTAGTCTTACCCAAGTTGGTGCTACAACCCCTTGTAGAAAATGCTCTTTACCATGGCATTAAGGAAAAGGAAGGTCAGGGCCATATTAAAGTTTCTGTTCAGAAACAGAATACAGGGCTTGTCATCCGCATTGAGGATGATGGCGTTGGCTTCCAAGCTGCTGGCGATAGCAGTCAAAGTCAACTCAAACGTGGGGGAGTTGGCCTTCAAAATGTCGACCAACGACTCAAACTTCATTTTGGAGACAATTACCAGATGAAGATCAATTCTGCACCCGAAAAAGGGACGATAGTTGAAATATGCATTAATAAAATAGTAATTAGCTAACTCCCAGTCTATTCTGGGAGTTTTGCTTTTAAAATTCAGAATGATTAGTTGGCCTTGATAAAATCAGTAAAAAAAGATATGATAGATAGTGACAAAAGAGGTATCAAGTATGAAGGAAAAAGACATTCAAAGAGCAACAAGCCAGATTGTAGAAGATGTAATAGAAAAGTCTAATTTGAAGCAAGGAGCTATCTTTGTTTTGGGCCTTTCTTCTAGTGAGGTGATAGGTGGTCAGATTGGCAAGGAATCCAGTCAAGAAATTGGGGAAATCATTGTGAAAACCATCCTAGATATCCTAGAGGAAAAAGGAATTCATCTAGCTGTTCAAGGTTGTGAACATGTCAATCGAGCCCTCGTTGTTGAACGTCAGGTGGCAGAGCAGTTTGGCCTGGAAATTGTTAGTGTCCTTCCGACACTTCATGCAGGAGGTTCGGGTCAATTGGCAGCCTTCAAGTTTATGCAGGATCCAGTTGAGGTCGAATTTATCAAGGCCCATGCTGGGTTGGATATCGGAGATACTGCGATTGGCATGCATGTTAAGCATGTTCAGGTTCCGATTCGCCCTCTTTTGAGAGAAATTGGGCATGCCCATGTAACGGCTCTTGCAAGTCGTCCCAAACTAATCGGAGGTGCGCGTGCGCATTATCCTGAAGACTTCATAAGAAAGTCATAAGTGGGCTGAAAGTTATCGTAAGTTAGAGATATTTCAAGTATGTAGAGATATAAGGTTGGAAAATTGTGTTTATATTATTTCAGGTCCCCCAGGCGTTGGAAAGAGCACCGTCAGCAAAGAGTTGGCCTATTCTTTTGACAAAAGTGCAGTTATAGAGGGCGACATGATTTACTTAATGATTAAAGGAGGTCTCGTAGCTCCTTGGGAAGATGATGGATTTTACATGGATTTATTCTGGGATAATATCATCAGTCTGACCAATAATTTCTTGGATCGTGGCGTTACTGTCGTGATAGAGTATGTCATATTTGAAGATCAACTGAAGAAAATTGCAGCCTTCTTAAAAGAAAAACGAATTAAGCTAAAATATTGTGTCCTAATGGCTCAAGAAGAAACCTTGAAAGATAGGGATTCTTCTCGGAAAGAAATTGAGAGAACAGGCGATTTATCAATCCAAGCAAGAAATGAGTTTCTAGCTAAAAATAGTGAGAAACATCATTTTCTATTCACGGATGATTTAGATGTCAAGGAAACGGTAAACATCATTAAAACTTCAAATCAATTTTTAATTTCTGAACAGTAAAAGACAGAGAGAGTAAGGGTATAGAAACCAAGACTCTCTCTGTTTTTTGTTGAATTTTTGTGCAAAGTGTCCCAAACAAGGCCATCTTTTACTAGAAGAACTAGTGCCATCTGATGGAGAATTGCCAAAAGTAGAAAAAAATAACTTAGAGAAGATATTTCGTTATAGGAATCAGTAAACAAAGCTTGATTTAGCTGTTCTAGGCTAGCTTTTTTGTGTTATACTTAAGATATGCATAGAAAAACAGTGATTGATTTTAGGGCTTTGGGCGAGAGATACACCTTTACCCAGCCTATCAAAGAGTTAAAAACGAGAGATTTAGCAGAAGTGACGGACCTGCTGGCACAGGTGGAAAGCTACCAAGAGCAAGGATATTATGTCGTGGGCTACGTCAGTTATGAGGCTGCACCTGCTTTTGAGGAAAAATTAGCAGTTCACAAGCTTCCTTTACTGGGCGAGTATTTGCTTTACTTTACCGTTCACGATAGTGTGGAAACATCCCCTATTCCTTTGACTTATGAGGAAGTAGATCTGCCTTCAAAGTGGCGGGAACAAACATCTGCAGAGGACTATGAAAAAGCTATTTCCCAGATTCACCATCATTTAAGACAAGGAGATACCTATCAGGTCAATTATACTGTCCAACTCAAGCAGGACTTAAGTGCCAATCCTTTTGCCATCTACAATCGCATGGTGGTAGAACAGGAGGCGGGCTACAATGCCTATGTTGAACATGATGAGATGGCAGTGATTTCCATGAGCCCAGAGCTCTTTTTTGAGCAAAATGACCGTGAGTTGACAACACGACCAATGAAGGGAACGACTCAGCGTGGAGTGACTGACCAAGAAGACCTTGCCCAGGCTAGCTGGTTGGAGCAGGATCCTAAAAATCGCTCTGAAAATATGATGATTGTGGACCTCTTGCGAAACGATATGAACCGTATTTCTGAAGTGGGAAGTGAGCATGTGGAGCGTCTGTGTCAGGTGGAGCAGTATTCGACTGTCTGGCAAATGACTTCGACCATTAAGAGTCAGTTACGACCGGATGTGGACCTAGTTGAAATCTTCCGTTCGCTCTTTCCATGTGGATCTATCACAGGAGCTCCCAAAATTGCGACCATGGAAATTATCAAGAACTTGGAGCCCCAACCCAGAGGAGTCTACTGCGGAACGATTGGTCTCTTGCTTCCAAGTGGGCGCCGGATTTTTAATGTCGCCATTCGGACCATTCAACTCTACAAGGGTCAAGCCATTTATGGGGTTGGCGGAGGTATTACATGGGATAGCACCTGGGAGTCTGAATACCGTGAAGTTCATCAAAAGGCGGCTGTTCTCTATCGTAAACAAGCCTGTTTCCAACTGATTACGACTGGGAAAATCAGCCAGAAAAACTTGTTGTTTGAAGAACAACATCTGGAAAGACTGAAAAAAGCTAGTCGATATTTTGCCTATCCTTTTGATCCAGAAAACCTGAGACAAAAGATAGAGAAAGAGTGCCAAGTTTGTGATGCTAATCAAGACTACCGTTTGCGAATCATCCTCAGCAAATCTGGAGGGATGGAAGTCAGTCGCCAACTCTTAGCACCCCTCAGTCCAAGTTTCTGCAAAGCTAAACTTTGTCTGCAAGAAGCAGATTTGAATCAAGCGTTTACCTACTTTAAAACAACTCATAGACCGCATTTAAATCTAGATAAACAAGAAATCATTTACCATAATGCAGCAGGAGAACTGCTTGAGACCTCTATTGGAAATCTGGTCTTAAAAATTAATGGTAAACTCTATACACCACCTACCAGTCAAGGAATTTTGCCAGGAATCTACCGTCAGCATTTGCTAGAAACAGAACAGGTAGAGGAAAAAGTCTTGACTGTGCCAGACTTGGACCAAGCGGAAGCTGTCTATGGCTGTAATGCAGTGAGAGGATTGTATGAGTTGCAAGTGATAGTGTTGTGAGTTTTATCTATTAATAGCTTTTAGTATATATTAATACATATTTGTGTTATAATGTAACCGTAAACAATAAAAATTTAAAGGAGATTTTTGATGAAAAAATCAAAAAAAATTTTAGTAACCAGCTTAGCAACTGCAACACTGGGACTTATTGCATTATCAGATACAACTGGAGACTTTCCTTTTTCGGCTCAGCATGTTTCTGCTCAAGAAAAGGATGCATCTAAAAATGGTAAGGTTGTAAAAGAGAATACAACTTCGGCGTCAAATCAAGCTGAGAAATCAAAAACACCAGCGCAAAATCCTGCTGAGAAACCAAAAACACCAGTACCAAAGCCAGAACCAAAGCCAGAACCAAAACCAGCGCCGAAACCGAAAACACCAGCTCAAAAACCTGCTGAGAAACCTAAAAATACAACTCCTAAAGAGGATAAGTCCAAATCTACAGCTCAGTCTGGTTGGGTAGGCTCATCATACTATCAAAATGGTACTAAAGTTATAAATAAGTGGATTTTTGATAAAAAAGCTAATTCTTATTTCTATCTAAATGCTTCGGGAAACTATATCCAAAATGCTTGGGTAGGCAATTACTATCTTAAATCAGATGGTAAAATGGCTAAGAATGAATGGATTTATGATAAAAACTATGGATCCTATTATTATCTAACCGCAGAAGGTAGCTACGCTCGAAACGCATGGGTAGGTAATTACTATCTCAAATCAAATGGGAAGAGAGCTAAAAATGAATGGATTTATGACAATAACTATGGTTCATACTACTACCTAACGGCAGAAGGTAGTTATGCTCGTAATGCTTGGTCAGGCAACTACTATTTGAAATCAAATGGTAAGATGGCTAAAGCTGAGTGGATTTATGATAAGAACTATGGTTCATATTACTATCTAACATCAGAAGGTAGCTATGCTCGCAATGCTTGGTCAGGCAATTACTATTTGAAGTCAAATGGTAAGATGGCTAAGAGTGAGTGGGTTTATGATAAGAACTATGCTTCGTACTACTACTTGACTTCAGAGGGAAGTTACGCTCGTAATACTTGGGTAGGCAATTACTATCTTAAATCAAACGGTAAGATGGCTAAAAGTGAATGGGTTGATGGAGGTCGTTACTATGTAGGAGCTAATGGATTATGGGAAACCAAATCATCAACCAATAGTGAATATTCTGCTGCTTTAGAAAAGGCAAAGAGTTATAACTCGTGGGCAAATATGTCTAAAAAACGCTTATATAAGCAATTAACTTCAAAATATGGAGAAAAATTTCAAAGTGATGCTGCACAATATGCCATCGATCATTTGAATGCAGATTATAAATCAAACGCCTTAGCTAAAGCAAAGAATTATCGAAAATGGTTTAAGAACTCGAAGTCAGCAATTTATAATCAACTAGTTTCGCCTTATGGTGAAGAATTTACTGAAGAAGAAGCTAATTATGCCATTCAACATCTTGACGACTAATTATTTAGAATAACTATTTTAACACTGATTGACAACTCAAGTGCAACAAAGTTGTTCCTCTAATTAAGAGAGTATCTTTAAAGCTGTTTGAGTGAGCTCAAACAGCTTTTTTGCGGACTATAGCCAAGTTCAAAATAGAAGCTTCTCCTATTGTCTTTCCACTCAGAACAGAATGGATTTTCCAATTTCAAAAAGGGGTTGGAGTTTATAGGTGTGAACAAAGGCATCTATGCTATGTCCCGTTGGTTTCTCTCCCATTACTTCTGTAAATTCTTTCAGAAAGTCGTCCAATAAACGATATAGTTTCAAATAATAGCTGGCTTCTCTAGCACACTGATAACAGTTATGGGTAACATCTGCATAATGGTGTAGGTAATAGATCTTCTGCCCATTGACTTATTTCACTTGTGTTATGGAACCACGATTCATTTTACGAGTAATAGTAGAGCAGTTTCCCCCAGTTTACGAGCAAACTCAGCAGGTTTGAGTCCTACGTTTAAATAAGCTTCAATTTCTACTTGCTCAGCTTCAGATAAGTGCTTGTATGAGAATAATTAGTGGACATGTTCATCTTCCTTTATACTGTTTTTCGCAACTCTAGTATATCAGATGAACATGTCTTTTGTGTTGCACTTCATTTTAAAATAGGGCTTTCATAAATAGTTATTATTTGAGTGTAAAAAAAATTAAGTATATGGTATACTATAGCTATTAATCATTAAAAACAATGGAGATTTTTATGAAAAAATCAAAAAAATTTTTAGTAACCAGCTTAGCAACTGCAACACTGGGACTTATTGCATTATCAGATACAAATGGAGACTTTCCTTTTTCGGCTCAGCATGTTTCTGCTCAAGAAAAGGATGCATCTAAAAATGGTAAGGTTGTAAAAGAGAATACAACTTCGGCGCCAAATCAAGCTGAGAAACCGAAAACACCAGCGCCGAAATCAGCTCCGAAACCAGAGCCAAAACCAGCACCGAAACCAGCTGAGAAACCGAAAACGCCAGCTCAAAAACCCGCTGAGAAACCTAAAAATACAAGTCCTAAAGAGGATAAGTCCAAATCTACAGCTCAGTCTGGTTGGGTAGGCTCATCGTACTATGAAAATGGTGCTAAAGTTACTAATAAGTGGATTTTTGATAAAAAAGCTAATTCTTATCTCTATCTAAATGCTTCGGGAAACTATGTCCAAAATGCTTGGGTAGGCAATTACTATCTCAAATCAGATGGAAAGATGGCCAAGAATGAATGGATTTATGATAAAAACTATGGGTCATACTATTATCTAACAGGAGAAGGCAGCTACGCTCGCAACACATGGGTAGGTAATTACTATCTCAAATCAAATGGGAAGAGAGCTAAAAATGAATGGATTTATGACAATAACTATGGGTCATACTATTATTTAACAGGAGAAGGCAGCTACGCTCGCAACACATGGGTAGGCAATTACTATCTTAAATCAGATGGTAAGATGGCTAAAGCTGAGTGGATTTATGACAAAAACTATGGATCCTATTATTATCTAACAGCAGAAGGCAGCTACGCTCGCAACAAATGGGTAGGTAATTACTATCTAAAATCAGATGGTAAGATGGCCAAAAATGAATGGGTAGATGGTGGTCGTTATTATGTAGGAGACGATGGTGTGTGGCAACCAAAACCAGCGCCAAAACCAGCACCAAAACCAGCTGAGAAACCGAAAACGCCAGCACAAAAACCTGCTGAGAAACCAAAAACACCAGCACAGAAACCTGCTGAGAAATCGAAAACACCAGCACCGAAACCAGCACAAAAACCTGCTGAGAAACCGAAAACACCAGCACAAAAACCTGCTGAGAAACCGAAAACACCAGCACAAAAACCTGCTGAGAAACCAAAAACACCAGCACCAAAACCGGCTGAAAAAACTAAAGAAACAACTCCTAAACAGGATAAATCACAATCTAAAGTTCAGTCTGGCTGGGTAGGAAATTACTACCTCAAATCAGATGGAAAGAGAGCTAAAAATGAATGGGTAGATGGTGGTCGTTATTATGTTGATTCTGATGGAAAAAAGGTTAAAAGTGACTGGATTTATGATAAAAACTATGGTTCCTATTATTATCTAACAGCAGAAGGCAGCTACGCTCGCAACAAATGGGTAGGAAATTATTATCTCAAATCAGATGGTAAGATGGCCAAGAATGAATGGGTAGATGGTGGTCGTTACTATGTTAATTCTGAAGGCAAAATGGTAAGGGGTAAATGGGTAGATGGTGGTCGTTACTATGTAGGAAACGATGGTGTGCGACAACCAAAACCAGTAGCCGGGAATCCATACTCAGCAGCTTTAAAGACAGCACAAGATTATAATAGGATTCATTTGTCCAAAAAAAGAATTTATGAGATGTTAATTTATGAAGGTTTTAATAGTGACACTGCACAATATGCTATCAATCATTTGCAAGCAGACTATAAGGCGAATGCCTTAGCTCAAGCAAGAGAATACCGAAAGAATGCCAATTTATCAAAGACAGAAATTTATGAGAGGCTAACTTCTCCTTATTTTAGAAAATTTACAAAAGAAGAAGCAGACTATGCCATTCAAAAACTAGATTTAACACCAGAAGGAAGCATTGCCCGCAATAAATGGGTAGGGGACTATTATTATAAATCAGATGGAAAGGTGGCCAAGAATGAATGGGTAGATGGCGGTCGTTACTATGTTGATTCTAAAGGCAAAATGGTAAGGGGTAAATGGGTAGATGGTGGTCGTTACTATGTAGGAAACGATGGTGTGCGACAACCAAAACCAGCAGCCGGGAATCCATACTCAGCAGCTTTAAAGACAGCACAAGATTATAATAGGATTCATTTGTCAAAAAAAAGAATTTATGAGATGTTAATTTTTGAAGGTTTTAATAGTGACACTGCACAATATGCTATCAATCATTTGCAAGCAGACTATAAGGCAAATGCCTTAATTCAAGCAAGAGAATACCGAAAGAATGCCCATTTGTCAAAGACAGAAATTTATGAGAGGCTAACTTCTCCTTATTTTAGAAAATTTACCAAAGAAGAAGCAAACTATGCCATTCAACATTTAGGTGACTAATTTTTACAAATAGTGAAGCAAATGAGATGTTTTAATTTTGGCTTGTAGCCTGCAAACCTTTGCACAAAAGAGACGATTTTGTTATACTATATCTGTAAGCATTTTCAATTAAAAAGGAGAAGACGATGAGTCAAAAGATTATTGGGATTGACCTTGGTGGAACATCTATCAAGTTTGCGATTTTAACTCAAGAAGGAGAAATCCAAGAAAAATGGTCTATCAAGACCAACATTTTGGACGAAGGAAGCCACATTGTAGATGATATGATTGAGTCAATTCAACATCGTTTGGATTTGCTTGGATTGTCAGCTACGGATTTCCGAGGTATTGGAATGGGATCACCTGGTGTGGTTGACCGTGAAAAAGGAACTGTTATCGGTGCCTATAACCTCAACTGGAAAACCCTTCAACCGATTAAAGAAAAGATTGAAAAAGCCTTGGGGATTCCATTCTTCATTGATAATGATGCCAACGTAGCTGCTCTTGGTGAGCGCTGGATGGGGGCTGGTGAAAACCAACCAGACGTTGTCTTTATGACACTTGGTACAGGTGTTGGTGGCGGTATCGTGGCAGAAGGCAAATTGCTTCACGGTGTTGCTGGTGCAGCAGGAGAGCTTGGCCACATCACTGTTGACTTTGACCAACCAATCGCATGTACCTGTGGTAAAAAAGGCTGTCTTGAGACAGTTGCTTCTGCAACAGGGATTGTCAACTTGACTCGTCGTTATGCAGATGAATACGAAGGCGATGCGGCCTTGAAACGCTTGATCGACGACGGTGAAGAAGTAACTGCTAAAACTGTTTTTGACTTGGCTAAAGAAGGGGACGACCTTGCTTTGATCGTTTACCGTAACTTCTCACGTTACTTGGGAATCGCTTGTGCTAATATCGGTTCCATCCTCAACCCATCAACAATCGTTATCGGTGGTGGGGTGTCAGCAGCGGGAGAATTCCTTCTACAAGGTGTTCAAAAGGTCTATGACGAAAATACCTTCCCACAAGTACGCACAACAACTAAACTGGCTCTTGCAACTCTAGGAAATGACGCTGGAGTTATTGGAGCAGCATCACTTGTATTGCAATAAGATAATAAAAAGGGGGAAAAACACTACTTTAAAGCCAGTGATTTTCCTCCTTTCTTTTTTTATGCTATACTAGTTAGGACAATAAATGAGGTGAGAGTAAATGACAAAAGCAGATACGATTTTTAAAGAGAATATTGAACGAATCCTCAAAGACGGCGTCTTTTCTGAACAAGCACGTCCTAAGTACAAGGATGGGACTGTTGCCAACTCCAAATACGTAACGGGTGTCTTTGCAGAGTATGACTTGGCCAAGGGAGAATTTCCTATCACAACCCTACGTCCCATTGCAATCAAATCTGCCATCAAGGAAGTGCTCTGGATCTACCAGGATCAGTCTAATAGCCTAGAAGTGCTCAATAGCAAGTACAATGTCCACTACTGGAATGACTGGGAAGTGGGGGATACAGGAACCATAGGTGAGCGCTATGGGGCAGTTGTTAAGAAACACGACATCATCAACAAGTTTCTCAAGCAGTTGGAAGCCAACCCTTGGAACCGTCGCAATATCATCTCTCTCTGGGATTATCAAGCTTTTGAGGAGACGGACGGACTTCTTCCATGCGCCTTTCAGACCATGTTTGATGTCCGTCGGGTTGATGGGGACATCTATCTGGATGCGACTTTGACCCAGCGCTCTAATGACATGCTAGTTGCCCACCACATCAATGCCATGCAGTACGTAGCTCTTCAAATGATGATTGCCAAGCATTTCGGCTGGAAGGTTGGGAAGTTCTTCTACTTCATCAACAACCTTCATATCTATGATAATCAGTTTGAACAAGCAGAGGAATTGCTCCGCCGTGAGCCGTCAAACTGCCAACCTCGTTTGGTCTTGAATGTACCAGATAAGACTAATTTCTTTGACATCAAAGCCGAGGACTTTGAGTTGGTTGACTATGATCCGGTTAAGCCACAGCTGAAGTTTGATTTGGCTATTTAAGAAAAATGTAAATATCCTTCTATGACTAACACCTCATAAGTTAGACAGAAAAATCTAACTTATGAGGTGTTTTCTTATGTTGTAATTTATGAGGATAAAGTTCAAATTTATAATCTGCAAAAGCAGGCTTTTCGTCAACTGTAGTGGTCTAGCGAAAAGCCTTTTTAAGACAGGTATAGGGGTCATTGTGCTGACTATAGTTAAACTTTTTCGGACTAAGCATATCCTTCTGTCTGCTAGGACGAGTGTAAGGAGAGATAGGAGTGATGTCTTAATTCAGTAAGAACTTAAGTTTAATGGGAGTTTTGTAACTGGAATTCGCGATAATGTAAGAAAGTTTGATGTTTTCTATCTAGCTAAAGAGGGCAGGCAATACCTGACTGTTACGTACATTACCTGCCTCCAAACTATAAGCCTGCGCTCAGCAGTACTTATCGCTGAGCAGTCTAGGCAAAACTCTCCTTAGAAATTAAGATTATCCAACTCCGATAATAATAATTCCTTCTAGTAAAAAGAGTAGGAGTGGTAATATTTTTTGTTTTTTCATGTGTAATCCTCACTTTTGTTTTTTTTTATTATATGTTATTATTGGGGTGAATAAAATATATTCCCATATATGCGTGATGGAGGTTCAGAATGAAAAATTTTGGAGAAATTTTTAAAAAGTTTAGAGAATCAAGAGGATTGCGGTTAAAGGATCTCACGAAGGCTGGTATATCAACATCTCAGCTTTCACGTTTCGAAAAAGGAGAAACGGATTTAACCATTTCAAAGTTTATACATATTCTAAATGAAATTAACATGCCAATTGATGAATTTATGTATGCCGTTCATGATTTTCATCGTGATGAACTAAATGAACTATTAGCTCAGGTTAGGAAATGTGTAACGACTCGCGACATTGAAGGGATGAAGAGATTGTTGATATCTCAAATGGAAAATGAAGGAAAACGAGAGAAATTTCATCATATAAATACCATTTTAGTTAAAATTCGCCTTCAGGATTTATCGGGAGAAAAATACTATAATGAAACAGATTTGGATGATTTAACCGATTATCTATTTGGTGTTGAATATTGGGGATATTATGAATTGTTGATTTTCATGAATACTTTGGATGTTCTAAAACATGATGTTTTTATGGTTTTAGCAAGAGAAATGTCTAGACGATCAGATTTTTATAAAGAAATTCCTATTAATCGACGCCTGATTTCAACCATGTTGCTTAATGCTTATATTACCTGTATTGAAAAGAAAAAGTTTATGGATGCTTTGTATTTTGAAAAACAATTGAAACAATGCTTTTTTATCGAGACAGAAATTTATGAAAGACTCATTTTTCTCTATGCTCAAAACCTTTATCGCTATCAAAAAAACGGAAATAAGATTGCAATTATTGAAATGAAAAAATGTATTGGAGCAATAAAATTAGCAGGCAGTAACCACTTAGCAAAGATTTATGAAGGACATTTAAAAAAAGTTTTAGGGGAGGACAGTCGTCAAGCAGATATGGGAAAGAAATTTTGACTGAACTATTGAATGATATAATCATATCATCAAATAAAGGAGGACAATAAAATGGATAATCTCAAAATTATCGATTTGGAAGAATTACTAGCCAATAAATCAGCCTATGTTATTCATGATTGCGGCCCTAGTCATTCTTGTGGTGGAGGTCGGTAACGACTATCTTATTTTTATTGTGAGAGGGATTTTTATTCCCTCTCTATGTTATATAGGGGGAATAATTATGTTAAAAGCATTTATTACAGAATCCGATACTCTTTATTTTAATTCTGAAACCTTTACTTTATCAACTTCAATAGATGATTTGAATAATAATATCAAAAAAGAAAACGATTATAATATTTTAAAAAAAGTAGTAATCAATATTTCAAATAACTGTAATCTTTCATGTACATACTGCTATGCTGATGGTGGTAATTACGGAATGATGAATCAACTGATGAATATTGATACAGCAGATAAAATTATTGATCAGCTAGTCTCTCGCAGAATTCAATGTATAAAGAGATTAATCCTTTTTGGAGGCGAGCCGTTTTTAAATATTGATTTGTTTGTTTATATTATTGAAAAGCTATCTAAAAATATTGAGATTCAAAAAATTGAAACTGTGACAAATGGTACCATCCTAAATAAGAAAGTTGAAATGATGATTAACAATTATCATCCTTTTTTAACAGTTAGCCTTGATGGCCCACAATTGATTCACGATAAGTTAAGAGGCAAGGGAAGTCATAGACGAACATTGAATTTTATTCAGTATTTAAAAGAAATAGATTACGAAAATTTTGAAGTCGCTTCTACTTACACGCGGATGCATCAAATACTTGGATTTCAAAAAGGGGATATCTATAGATATTTTACTGATATGGGTGTTAGATTTAATATCAATAATGTATTTAGCAAAAATAAAATTCTAATAGTTAAAGAAATGGAAATGACTGAAGAAAATAGAAAAACATTTATCGATCAGTCATTCGAAGATATTATCAATAATAATGTTAAAAACTACATTAGCCCGATTGTTTATGATGTGCTACTTTCAATGATTTTTAAAAGTAAGATAGAATCGTTTTGTGATGATATTGATCCAGAAACAACAATAACATTTGATGTTGATGGATCAACTAAATCTTGCTTTAGATTTTGGGGGACCCATAGCAGTGATAAAGTTACACAATTCAATAATAAGGATAACTTTTCTAAGTGTAAAGATTGTTGGTGTAGAGGAATGTGCATGGAATGTGTCGCAAATATGATTGATGGCTATTCATCAATTATTTCTGAAGAAGGAAAATTTATTGAGTGTAAAAAACAAGATTTAATGGAATACTGTATTTATAAAATTATTGAATTGAGTAAGGATAAAGAGCGTTTAACAAAATTAGTTAACAATTTTGAAAGGTTCATTAGATATGCTTAAAAAGTTCATCACAAAAAAACATTTGGTGCTCTATTTTATTTTCATTGCTATTACGTGGTTAGAGGCTATCATCACACCAACCTTGGTATCGATGATTATAGCCAGTTTTGAGAAGAAGATTCTGGATGATTTATGGATAGCCCTTACTGTAGGTATAATTGGTAATTTATTTATTCTTATTGGATTGGCTGGGAAAAGGTATTATTATGCCAAGTTAGTAGCAGATTTCACTTGGATCATGAAATATAAATTGTTTGAGCATTTTCTATATAATAAAAATAGTAAAAAAGAGGATATCCTATCCAATCTTGAAAACGATGTCAAACAATTAGAAACGTCTTATCTCGAACCAGCAGTCATTATTATTTCCTCAGTTGGTTTTACAATAGTTTCCATTGTATATGCATTGACAACAAATTTTTGGTTGGGCTGGATATTTATCTTTTTTTACTCTATGCCTGCACTCTGTAGTGGTATAGGTAGTAAAAAATTAGCCCTTATTTCTGAGGAAAAAGCGACGTCGAATCAGGAGTACTTGTCTCAGACAACGAATATCATTGGTGGAGAGAGTGTGATTAAAAATTACGGTGCTATGGATTTCTTCTATTCTCTTTTCAGAAGAGCCTTGTCGAAGAGAATTGATCAGGACATTCGTTATGAACAACAACGTACGATTAATAATATTCTCATTAATAGTATTGACGCATTTTGTTCGGTAGTTCCCATCATTATCGGTGGTATAATGACTTATTATAATTATTTGTCAGGAGCTAGTTTTGTTGCAATTTATCTAGTATCTCATAACATAGGCTATCAATTCAATGAATTGTCATATTTTATCAATACCTATAAATCAAGCAAGCAGCTTAGGAATCGTTATGATTTTCTACTTCAAGATGCGATTATACAAACAGATGACCTGTCTTCAACATCACTTTTTCCTATCTTAGTTGATTGCGTCAGTTTAAGTTTTGAAGATAATATACTTTTTGAAAATCTATCATTTGAAATTAAAAAAGGAGAAAAAATTGCTCTAATAGGTGCAAGTGGTTGTGGTAAGTCAACCTTACTTAACCTCATCTATGGGCAACTATCTCCAGATTTGGGGAAGGTGACTTATGCTGGTCAGATCTTAAATCAAGAGCAAGTTGCCAAATCAGCTTCTTATATTTTACAAGATTCCTATATTTTTGATGGTTTATCACTTGAGGAGAATATTACCCTTGGAGAGTCGATGGATAATATAAAGATGGACCTGATTCTTAATCGAGTAAATCTAGAATTTTTAAAGGGACATCTTCTTTATGGAAATCATCTTTCTGGTGGGGAAAAGCAACGTATAGAAATCGCTCGCAGTTTGTATCATAATAGTGATCTGATTTTGGCAGACGAGGTTAAAGCCAATCTTGATAAAGTGAATTCAAAACAAATTTCAAATATCTTATTAACCCTTCCACAAACCTTGGTTGAGGTAATCCACCATTATGATGAGGAGACACTTGCACAATACGACAAAGTAATTAATTTGTCTCAGTGACAATCAATAAAAAGAGGAAAGTATGTCTCGTTCATTTGTAAAATTATTAGTACGCGAATTGTTTGCATTTGGATGACAGTTAACATCATTGTGTATATATACGTTATTACAAAATCTGATATTGTAAATTTAATAGATTCAATATTGCCTTTTTATGAATAATATAAGTAAAGAATAGTAGCAAACATATTTAATTTACACCTCAATCATGAAATTTTCTGTCTAACTTTCGTAATATAGATTCATACTTTATTTATCAATTCGATTTCTACTTTTTAATTATAAAGTATGGGTTAAAAGTCGTCGAAATCAAAAAACACATAGTATCAGTTTTTTGAATACCTGATACTATGTGTTTTATTGTGGAAATATTTATTGGGCATTCTCCTCAAATTAAGTTTATCCCCAACTTCTTTTGTTGCTTAATGTGATACGCGACGGCGAGCTGCTTTTTTACGGTTTTCTTCGATGAAAGCTGCTTTTTGCTCTTCTGGCTCAATCACTTTCTTTTTAATTGCGTATACTGCACCTGCAACGGCAGCGACAGTTCCTGCGACACCTGTTACAAGACCTTTAGCGAATCCTTTAGCCATGAGTCTTCCTCCTTTATCTTCCCAATCAGCCAGGCTCCTTAAGTGGTAGCATTTTTCTGACTGACCTTTTTGTGATATAATAATAGTAACGAAAAAATGGAAATTTTTCAAGGAAAAAAGATGAAAACAAAAATAATTGTGATTGTTGGACCGACTGCTGTTGGGAAGACAGCCCTTGCTATTGAAGTGGCCAAGCGCTTTGGTGGAGAGGTAGTCAGCGGTGACAGTCAGCAAGTATACAGAGGATTGGATATTGGGACGGCCAAGGCTAGCCCGGAGGAGCAGGCTTCTGTTCCTCATCATTTGATTGATGTCAGAGAGGTGACCGAGTCTTACTCGGCTTTTGATTTTGTTTCAGAAGCTAAGAAGGCTATTGAGGATATTAAAAGCCGTGGCAAGCTAGCCATTATAGCTGGAGGCACAGGGCTTTATGTCCAGAGCTTGCTGGAAGGCTATCATCTAGGTGGGGAAACACCTCATGAGGAGATTTTAGCCTATCGGGCTAGCTTGGAGCCTTATTCAGATGAGGAATTAGTCCATCTCGTGAAGCAAGCAGGCCTTGAAATTCCCCAGTTTAACCGTCGTCGTGCCATGCGTGCCTTGGAAATCGTCCATTTTGGTCAGGATTTGGAAAATCAAGAAAGTCCTTATGAACCACTGATTATCTGCTTAGATGATGAACGCAGTCAACTCTATGAGCGTATCAACCACCGAGTGGATTTGATGTTTGAGGCTGGACTTTTGGATGAGGCTAAGTGGCTTTTTGACCATTATCCAGATGTGCAGGCTGCCAAAGGCATTGGCTATAAGGAACTTTTTCCTTATTTTCGTGGGGAGCAGACACTCGAGGAAGCCAGCGAGAGTCTCAAACAGGCAACGCGTCGTTTTGCTAAGCGTCAGCTGACCTGGTTCCGTAATCGCATGCAGGTGACCTTTTATCAGATCGGAGAGTCTGGCGTGAAGGACCGCATTCTAAGCCAGATTGAGGAGTTTTTAAATGATTGAAACGGAGAAAAAAGAGGAGCGAGTCCTGCTCATTGGTGTTGAACTCCAGGGCATGGATAATTTTGACCTCTCTATGGAAGAGCTGGCTAGTTTAGCTAAGACAGCTGGAGCTGTTGTAGTTGATAGCTACAGACAGAAGCGTGAAAAATACGACTCTAAGACCTTTGTCGGTTCTGGTAAGTTGGAAGAAATTGCTCAAATGGTGGACGCAGAAGAAATCACGACTGTCATTGTCAATAACCGTCTGACACCTCGACAAAATGTCAATTTAGAGGAAGTCTTAGGTGTCAAGGTCATTGACCGTATGCAGTTGATTTTAGATATCTTTGCTATGAGAGCTCGAAGCCATGAAGGCAAACTCCAAGTTCATCTTGCACAACTCAAGTATCTCTTGCCTCGTTTGGTTGGTCAGGGGATTATGCTCAGCCGTCAGGCAGGGGGAATTGGTTCCCGTGGTCCAGGTGAAAGTCAGCTGGAGCTGAACCGTCGTAGTGTTCGCAACCAGATTACAGATATCGAACGTCAACTCAAGGTGGTTGAGAAAAATCGAGCGACAGTTCGAGAAAAACGTTTGGAGTCAAGTACCTTTAAGATTGGTTTGATTGGTTACACCAATGCTGGGAAGTCAACTATTATGAATACTTTGACCAGCAAGACTCAGTATGAAGCGGATGAGCTTTTTGCAACTCTAGATGCAACAACTAAAAGCATCCATCTGGGGGGCAATCTACAGGTAACCTTGACAGATACCGTTGGATTTATCCAAGATCTACCGACAGAGTTGGTGTCAAGTTTCAAGTCTACCCTAGAAGAAAGCAAGCATGTTGATCTACTGGTCCATGTCATCGATGCTAGCAATCCTTATCATGAGGAACATGAAAAAACGGTCCTCTCCATCATGAAAGACTTAGACATGGGGGATATTCCTCGCTTGACCCTTTATAATAAAGCAGATTTGGTGGAGGACTTTATACCTACTCAAACGCCGTATGCATTGATTTCTGCCAAATCTAAGGATAGTCGAGAACAGTTGCAGGCTTTATTGCTGGATAAGATTAAGGAAATTTTTGAACCCTTTACTTTGCGCGTGCCGTTTTCTAAATCATACAAGATTCATGATTTGGAAAGTGTTGCGATTCTTGAAGAGCGTGACTACCAAGATGACGGCGAAGTCATCACAGGCTTCATTTCTGAGAAAAATAAATGGAGATTAGAAGAATTTTATGACTGATATTAAATCATTAGCTCTCAAGTATGGTGGCTATACAAGTTTAGACAAGGTCTATCTGGACCAGCTTTTAGCTGGTAGGTCTGAAGAGGAGCAACTAGCTCTCATTACACCTCCACCGAGTGTAGTCAATGCCTACTTTGCCGAGCTGTACCAGAAAAAGAGCCCAGAAGCTGCGACCGATTATTTTGCGGAAGTCAGTAAAGAACTAAATCTTTACAATGTTGAACCAAGTTTCACGGAAGAAAGCAAGCCCTTTATTCGCCTCAATCTATCTGGTAAATCCTTTGGATTTTGCTACGAGAAAGAAGGACTAGGTCGCATTTTCTCAGAGACTGAGGAAGCAATTACGGATGAATTACTCTTTGAGATAGCGCAAATTTTCCCTCATCAACTAGTCTTTGAGGAGGCTGGAAAGATTTATCTTAAGGCTGTCGGAGATGAAGAAGTTGTTAGTGTGGAAAGTCTCACAGCTTTGACGGATTTGGAAAGTTTGGCTGATGGTCGCAAACGTCTAAAGGGCTACAGCCAAGAGGATTTATTGCAAGAAGCTGCTGCTTTTTCTGGAAAGCGCTATTTCCGATCGGAAAACCGCACGGCCATGTTATATATTGATTAATTAGAAAGTATCGAATGGATATTCAATTTTTAGGAACGGGGGCTGGTCAGCCCTCCAAAGCCCGCAACGTTTCAAGCCTCGCCCTGAAACTCTTGGACGAGATTAACGAAGTTTGGCTCTTTGACTGTGGCGAAGGAACGCAAAATCGCATTCTGGAAACCACGATTCGACCACGTAAGGTCAGCAAAATCTTTATCACTCACTTGCATGGAGACCATATCTTTGGATTGCCTGGTTTTCTCTCTAGTCGTGCTTTTCAGGCTAATGAAGAGCAGACAGATTTGGACATTTATGGACCTCAAGGTATCAAGTCCTTTGTCTTAACCAGTCTTCGTGTGTCAGGTTCTCGCCTGCCTTACCGCATTCATTTTCATGAGTTTGACCAGGATTCTCTAGGGAAAATTCTTGAAACCGATAAATTCACGGTGTATGCGGAAGAGTTGGATCACACTATTTTCTGTGTGGGTTATCGTGTCATGCAAAAGGATCTAGAAGGGACCTTGGACGCTGAAAAACTAAAGGCTGCTGGTGTCCCATTTGGACCGCTTTTTGGAAAAATCAAAAACGGGCAGGATGTAGTCCTAGAGGACGGCACCAAGATCAAGGCAGCAGACTATATCTCAGCTCCACGTCCAGGTAAGATTATCACTATCTTGGGTGATACTCGAAAAACTAATGCCAGTGTGCGTCTGGCTGTCAATGCGGATGTCCTTGTCCATGAGTCCACTTATGGTAAAGGTGATGAGAAAATTGCCCGCAATCATGGCCACTCAACAAACATGCAGGCTGCACAAGTAGCGGAAGAAGCAGGAGTCAAACGCCTCTTGCTCAACCATATCAGTGCCCGCTTCCTATCAAAGGATATTAGTCAGCTTAAGAAAGATGCTGCTAGTATTTTTGAGAATGTCCATGTGGTTAAAGACTTGGAAGAAGTGGAAATTTAAGTGCCACAGAAAGGAAGAAACATGCGAACCATTCTCATTACAGGTGCTAGCGGTGGCTTAGCTCAAGAAATAGTCAAACTTTTGCCAGATGACCAACTCATTTTGCTAGGTAGAAATAAGGAAAAACTAGCCCAACTCTACGGAAACCATACCCATGTGGAATGGATTGAAATCGACATTACCGATGACTCGGCCCTAGAAACTCTGGTAGCTGACCTCTATCTCCGTTATGGTAAGATTGATGTCTTGATTAATAATGCTGGCTATGGAATTTTTGAAGAATTTGACCAGATTTCTGATCAAAACATTCACCAGATTTTCGAGGTCAATACCTTTGCTCTGATGAATCTGTCTCGTCGCATTGGGTGTAGAATGAAGGAAAGTCGAAAAGGCCATATCATCAATATCGTCAGCATGGCTGGCTTGATTGCAACAGCTAAGTCTAGCCTCTATTCAGCGACCAAGTTTGCGGCTATTGGTTTTTCCAACGCTCTACGCCTTGAACTCATGCCCTATGGTGTCTATCTAACGACGGTCAATCCAGGACCGATTCGTACTGCCTTTTTTGACCAAGCAGACCCAGATGGGAGCTACCTCAAGTCTGTTGACCGCTTTCTTTTAGAACCAGATGCAGTCGCTAGAAAAATAGTCAAAATCATAGGAAAAAACAAACGGGAACTCAATCTCCCAGTTTTGTTGAATCTAGCCCATAAGTTTTATACCCTCTTTCCCAAGCTAGCCGATAAGTTGGCAGGGGAGACTTTTAATTATAAGTGAAAAAGCTGTTCCCTTGAGGAAGGGCTTTTTGCTTTAATTTGTCGGAAGAAGAGTTGTTTTAAAGTTTTAAAATCCAGTCTCTTCGTGCATATTCATAGCTTTTAGGGTATAATACAAATAAAAGAAATCAAGAAGATACTTAGAGTCCAATCTAGGTACAAAAAGATATAATCATGGTTAAAGGAGAAGAGGAATGGCAAAAAAGAAAAGAGTAACCTTACCGAAGGATTTTAATGAACTACTGACAGACGGCAATGTTGACCAATTAAAGGCCGTGTATGACAAGTGTGAGTTAACTGCTCATGACGGGAGATATAGCTTATGTACACCCTTGCATATGGGAGGAGTCCCGGATGAATTGGTTATCTGGCTGGTAGAAAAGGGCCTAGATATCAATATTCCTGATTATTATGGAGCAACACCTTTGTACCGTCAAGCAACTATGGGAAGAGATACTGTAAAACTATTGCTCGAATTGGGTGCGGACATTGAAAAAACCAATACTTATGGCAATACACCCTTGCATATGGCTGCTGAGTTTTTTCATCCTAAAGCAGTTGCGCTTCTCTTAGAAAAGGGAGCAGCTGTCAACCCTAAGAATGATAGAGGACAGACTCCACTAGACTCCGTTCTCACTGTCTGTCGGGGAATCTATATTGCCCAAACAGCTGAAATTGCCTCTACGCTGCTGGATGCAGGTGCTAAGAAAACATCTGCTATGAAAGAAATGGTTGAAAATATTGGTAAGGATTTTGAATTTCATAGAGAAGGGATCAATCCCGACTATCTACAAGCAGCAGATCAGGGTCTAGAAAAACTTTATGCTTTGTTTGATGTCAAGCCGGTAGCCAAACGAATAACCCACGATGGAGTTTCTCCGATTTTCGTAAAAGAAGGTAGCTGGGAGGAGCAATATGAGAAACTATGGTCTTTCTTGATTCCTTCAAGTGGAGCAGCCAAAACTGTTCAGGGAGAAGTTATCCGTATACCAGGTCGAGTTCGAGATGAACTGGATCGCAATGGTGGGGTCAACTGGGACAGGGAATATAGAAAAATGCTTCAGACTCTCCCTCAATACTTGTCTCTAGGAATCCCTCTTTCAGATCAAGAATTAGCAGAGACTAAAGAGCTTATTGCTCAAGTTCATGGGAAAGATTTTGATGACGAGCCTCGCCTAGACCGCCTGTGTCAGCTAGCTATTGCTTGGATTAAGCAAAATCCTGAGCCCATTTCCCTAGAAAAAACAAGTTATAAGCGGTAATGGTAATTTTAAGCTAATTTAAATAAAGAAATCATGGTGAAATGATGCAACTAATTGACCAAGTTAAAAAAATAGAAACTTATATTTGTGAGTATTTTGAAGACTGGGATTTGGATAATCCTGTGGAAGAGGAATACCTAGATGATTATCAGAATATTTCTGGTGCTTCCGAGGAAGAGCTTCAAGCCTTTGAGGAAATATATGGTATTCGTCTACCTAGTGACTTCAAAGAGCTTTATAGCTACAAAAATGGGAGTAAATACTTCTCTATTTTACCTTGTGTGATTGACCAGAGAGAGCTGCCTTTTTCTCTCATGAGTTTGCAGGAAATGGAAAGTTGTATAAAATACTTTCAAAATAGAGAAGCTCTGTTAACCGAATTTCCCGACTATTTTTCTAGTCAAGACCTAGAAAACATGCATGATAGTAGAATTAAGCCCTATCTTTTTAATAAAAAATGGCTTCCTTTTGCTCAGTATTGTGACTCTTGTTATCTTATGCTGGATTTTGATCCAGACCAGGAGGGGCAGGAAGGACAGGTTATTTGCTACATCCATGATCCTGACCAGGTGATTTATGTGGCTAAAAGCCTTACAAATCTGATTGAAGGGATAATGGATGAGATCGTATGAACGGACAAATGTACCAAGTTCAAAATATAACAGATAACATTTCTTTAACCTTCCTATACGACAGAGGATTAAAAGAACTTGCACTTTGTCAGATTGACTAGACTGTGAGACTGAGTTTGGGAGCTTTTTATTGATAGGTGATGATATTTCTTGATTAGTCTACAGTATTTATTTTAAGCTGTTTTCTCGTTAAATTTGACCAAGTATTGCAATTTAAGTCTTAAAATAGTATACTAGTTTTATTGTTCATGAAAACGTTTGCGTTTTATTAATTTTAGGAGACAAATGATGGAATTAACAGCCATTTATCATAGACCAGAATCAGAATATGCTTATCTTTACAAAGAAGGTCAGCTACATATCCGAATTAGAACGAAGAAAAATGATGTCCAGAAGGTTATCTTACACTATGGAGATCCATTTATTTTCATTGAGGATAAGTATGAAGCCAAGAAAGAAATGACCAAAGTAACCTCAGATGCTCTATTTGACTATTGGCAGGTTACGGTATCGGTTGATTTTGCACGGATTCAGTATCTCTTTGAGCTCCTTGATGAGGAAGGTCAGGGTGTTTTTTACGGTGATAAGGGTTGCGTAGAACATACTCAAGAAAACTTGGATGCTGATGGAAACGGCTTTAAGCTTCCTTATAATCACGAAATCGACGGATGTCAGGTTCCTAGTTGGGTTTCAAATACCGTGTGGTATCAGATTTTCCCAGAACGCTTTGCTAATGGAAATCCTCATTTGACGTCAGATGGGAGCTACCTCAAGTCGGTTGACCGCTTTCTCTTAGAACCAGATGCGGTTGCTAAAAAGATTGTCAAAACCATAGGAAAAAATAAACGAGAACTTAATCTTCCTTTTTTGCTCAATTTAGCTCACAAATTTTATACCCTCTTTCCCAAGCTAGCCGATAAGTTGGCAGGGGGAATCTTTAACTATAAGTAAAAGGAGTTCCTTTTGTAAGGAACTTTTTTATGATATTTTACTGAGTGACAAGAAATGTTTGTTTTTTGTTCTAAATCTACATTCACATTTTTTGAATCTTCTACAAATTTTAGAAAAAACAATCAAAAATATGATTTTTTGTGTTTAGGGTATTGAAATTTCCTATATTATTTTATAAAATAAGGATAAAAGGCTATAAAAAAGTAATGCGCTTACAAAGAAATGGAAGCGGTTACTAAAGGAGGATTTTATGGAAAAAGGCTTTTGGAATCGTAAAAGAGTCTACAGTATTCGTAAGTTTGCTGTAGGAGCTTGCTCTGTCATGATTGGAACCTGTGCTGTTCTATTTGGAGGAAGTGTTGTTGGAGAATCACCAGTTTTTGCCGATGAAACTCCTATTGCGCACACTGTAGAACAAGCAAAAGAGGAAAGTCCAGCAGTGGAGGAAAAACAGGATCAAGCAGTAGTAGAGAATAACGAGGCTGTAAGTGTCGATCAAAGTCAAGCTGCTCAAATTGAAGCAAGCAAACCAGAGAAGAAAGAAGATGAACCTGTAGCTCCAAAAGAGGAGAAAGCGTCACTAAAACCTGAAGAAACAGCTCCAAAGGTAGAATCTCAAGCTTCAAGTCAAGAAAAACCTGTTAAGGAAGATTTGAAAGCTGCGACAAATGAAGAAGTAAATCAAATGATTGAAGATAGAAAAGTGAATTTTAATCAAAATTGGCACTTTAAACTCAATGCGAATCCTAAAGAAGCTGTGAAACCAGATACAGATGTTTCGTCATGGCAAAAATTGGATCTACCACACGACTGGAGTATCTTTAACGATTTTGACCATCAATCACCTGCCCAAAACGAAGGTGGACAGCTCAATGGTGGTGAAGCTTGGTATCGCAAGACCTTTAAACTTGATGAAAAAGATCTCAAGAAAAATGTTCGAGTGACCTTTGATGGTGTCTATATGGACTCTCAAGTCTATGTCAATGGCCAGTTAGTGGGACATTATCCAAATGGTTATAACCAGTTCTCATACGATATCACCAAATACCTCCACAAAGATGGTCGTGAGAATGTGATTGCTGTCCATGCAGTCAATAAACAACCAAGTAGCCGTTGGTACTCTGGTAGTGGTATCTACCGTGATGTGACCTTGCAAGTGACAGATAAGGTTCATGTTGAGAAAAATGGGACAACCATCTTAACACCAAAGCTAGAACAACAGCAACATGGTAAGGTTGAAACTCATGTAGCCAGCAAAATCGTCAATACAGATGATAAAGACCATGAACTGGTGGCAGAATATCAAATCGTTGAACGTGGTGGTCAGGCTGTAACAGGCTTGGTTCGAACAGCGAGCCGTACCTTGAAAGCACATGAATCAACAAGCCTTGATGCGATTTTAGAAGTTGAACAACCAAAACTCTGGACCGTTTTAAATGACAAACCTGCCTTGTATGAACTGGTTACGCGTGTTTACCGTGACGGTCAATTGGTTGATGCTAAGAAAGATTTGTTTGGTTACCGTTACTATCATTGGACTCCAAATGAAGGTTTCTCTTTGAATGGTGAACGCATTAAATTCCATGGTGTTTCCTTGCACCATGACCACGGAGCGCTTGGAGCAGAAGAAAACTATAAAGCAGAATACCGTCGTCTCAAACAAATGAAGGAGATGGGCGTTAACTCCATCCGTACAACTCATAACCCTGCAAGTCCACAGACCTTGCAAATCGCAGCAGAACTTGGTTTGCTGGTTCAGGAAGAGGCTTTTGATACGTGGTATGGTGGCAAGAAACCATATGACTACGGACGTTTCTTTGAAAAAGATGCCACTCACCCAGAAGCTCGAAAAGGTGAAAAATGGTCTGACTACGATCTTCGTACCATGGTCGAAAGAGATAAAAATAACCCAGCTGTCTTCATGTGGTCTATCGGAAACGAAATCGGTGAAGCTGATGGTAAACCTCATTCTTTAGCAACTGTAAAACGTCTAGTCAAAGTTATCAAGGATGTTGATAAAACTCGTTACGTTACCATGGGAGCAGATAAGTTCCGTTTCGGTAATGGTAGTGGTGGACATGAGAAAATTGCTGATGAACTGGATGCGGTTGGTTTCAACTACTCAGAAGACAACTACAAGAAACTTCGTGCGAAACATCCAAACTGGTTGATTTACGGTTCTGAAACATCTTCAGCTACCCGTACACGTGGAAGTTACTATCGCCCTGAACAGGAATTGAAACATAGTAACGGACCTGAACGCCATTACGAACAGTCTGACTATGGTAATGACCGAGTTGGCTGGGGGAAAACTGCAACTGCTTCATGGACTTTTGACCGTGATAATGCTGGCTATGCTGGACAGTTTATCTGGACAGGTACGGACTATATCGGTGAACCTACACCATGGCACAACCAAAACCAAACTCCAGTTAAGAGTTCTTACTTTGGTATTGTAGATACAGCGGGTATTCCAAAACATGACTTCTACCTCTACCAAAGCCAATGGGTTTCTGTCAAGAAGAAACCAATGGTTCACCTTCTTCCTCACTGGAACTGGGAGAATAGAGACTTGGCCTCTAAAGTAGAAGATGCACAAGGAAAGATTCCAGTTCGCGCTTACTCTAATGCGGCAAGTGTTGAATTGTTCTTGAACGGTCAATCTCTCGGTGTTAAAAAGTTCAACAAAAAACAAACTAGTGATGGTCGTACCTACCAAGAAGGTGCCAATGCTAAGGAACTCTATCTTGAGTGGAAGGTTGCTTACCAACCAGGTACCTTAGAAGCAGTAGCTCGTGATGAAGCTGGTAAAGAAATTGCACGTGACAAGATTACCACTGCAGGTCAACCAGCAGGTGTTCGTCTCATCAAGGAAGAACACGCAATCGCTGCAGATGGAAAAGACTTGACTTACATCTACTACGAAATTGTTGACAGCCAAGGGAATGTAGTCCCAACTGCTAATAATTTAGTTCGCTTCCAATTACATGGCCAAGGTCAACTTGTCGGTGTAGATAATGGGGAACAAGCCAGCCGTGAACGTTATAAGGCACAAGCAGATGGTTCTTGGATTCGCAGAGCCTTTAACGGTAAAGGTGTTGCCATTGTCAAATCAACTGAGCAAGCAGGTAAATTCACTCTAACAGCCCACTCTGATCTCTTGAAATCGGATCAAGTAACGGTATTCACTGGTAAAAAAGAAGACCAAGAAAAGACCGTTCTCGGAACAGAAGTACCAAAAGTACGTACTGTTATTGAGAAAGAGCCAAAAATGCCGAAGACAGTCGGTTTTATCTACAGTGATGGCAGTCGTGAAAAACGTCCAGTAACTTGGTCTTCAGTTGATGTGAGCCAAGCAGGAGTTGTGACTGTTAAAGGTATGGCAGACGGACGCGAAGTTGAGGCCCGTGTCGAAATTCTAGCAATCGCAAATGAGCTTCCAACTGTTAAGCGTGTTGCTCCAGGAACAGACTTGAGCGCTGTTGACAAATACGTTTCTATTGCTGTTACGGATGGAAGCGTACAAGAATACGAAGTTGATAAGTGGGAGATTTCGGAAGTAGATAAAGCTAAACTGTCAGTTGCAGGATCACGTATTCAAATGACTGGTCAACTGGGTGGTGAGACTATTCACGCTACCCTTGTGGTAGAAGAAGGTAATCCTGCGGCTCCTGCAGTACCAAATGTAACTGTTGGTGGCGAATCTGTCACTGGTCTTACTACTCAAAATCCAATGCAATATCGAACTCTTGCTTACGGTGCATCCTTGCCAGAAGTTGCAGCAAGTGCTGAAAATGCGGATGTTACTGTAGTCCAAGCAAGTGCAGCAAACGGCATGCGTGCAAGCATCTATGTTCAACCAAAAGATGGTGGCCCTCTTCAAACCTATGCAATTCAATTCCTCGAAGAAGCACCAAAAATTGACCACTTGAGCTTACAAGTGGAGAAAGCTGATAGCCTCAAAGAAGACCAAACAGTGAAATTGTCTGTACTTGCTCACTATCAAGACGGAACACAAGCAGTTTTACCAGCTGATAAAGTAACCTTCTCTACAAGTGGTGAAGGGGAAGTCGCAGTTCGTAAAGGAATGCTTGAGTTACATAAGCCAGGAGCAGTCACTCTGAAAGCGGAATATGAGGGAGCTAAAGGCCAAGTTGAACTCACTATCCAAGCCAATACTGAGACGAAGGTTGCGCAATCTATCCGTCCAGTAAATGTAGTGACAGACTTGCATCAAGAACCTACTCTTCCAACAACAGTAACTGTTGAGTATGACAAAGGTTTCCCTAAAACTCATAAAGTCACTTGGCAAGCTATTCCGAAAGAAAAACTTGACTCCTATCAAACCTTCGAAGTTCTAGGTAAAGTTGAAGGAATTGACCTTGAAGCGCGTGCTAAAGTCTCTGTAGAAGGTATCGTTTCAGTTGAAGAAGTCAGTGTGACAACACCAATCGCAGAAGCGCCACAATTACCAGAAAGTGTTCGTACCTACGATTCAAATGGTCACGTTTCATCAGCTAAGGTTACTTGGGATACGATTCGTTCAGAGCAATACGCCAAGGAAGGAGTCTTTACAGTTAATGGTCGCCTAGAAGGTACGCAATTAACAACTAAACTTCATGTTCGCGTATCTGCTCAAACTGAGAAGGGAGCAAATATTTCTGACCAATGGACCGGTTCAGAATTGCCACTTGCCTTTGCTTCAGACTCAAATCCAACCGATCCTGTTTCAAATGTCAACGATAAATTGATTTCCTTTAATGACCGACCAGCCAACCGTTGGACAAACTGGAATCGTACTAATCCAGAAGCTTCAGTCGGTGTCCTATTCGGAGATTCAGGTATCTTGAGCAAACGTTCTGTTGATAATCTAAGTGTCGGATTCCACGAAGACCACGGAGTTGGTGTACCTAAGTCTTATGTGATTGAGTATTATGTTGGTAAGACTGTTCCAACAGCTCCTAAAAATCCTAGCTTTGTAGGTGAGGAAAACCATGTCTTTAACGATCCTGCAAACTGGAAAGAGGTAAGCAATCTCAAAGCACCAGCTCAATTAAAAGCTGGAGAAATGAATCATTTCAGTTTTGATAAAGTTGATACCTATGCGGTTCGCATTCGTATGGTTCAACTTGATAGCAAGAAAGGAACATCTATCACAGAGGTACAAATCTTTGCGAAACAGGTTGCGGCAGCCAAACAAGGACAAACGAGAATCCAAGTTGACGGTAAAGACTTAGCAAACTTCAACCCTGATTTGACAGACTACTATCTTGAGTCTGTAGATGGAAAAGTTCCTGCAGTAACAGCAAGTGTTAGCAACAATGGTCTTGCGACGGTTGTTCCAAGCGTTCGTGAAGGTGAGCCAGTTCGTGTCATCGCGAAAGCTGAAAATGGTGACATCTTAGGAGAATACCGTCTACATTTCACTAAGGACAAAGACTTACTTTCTCGTAAAGCTCTTGCTGCGGTTAAACAAGCACGTTTGGTACAAGTAGGTCAACCACTTGAATTGCCAACTAAGGTTCCGGTTTACTTCACAGGTAAAGATGGTTATGAAACAAAAGACTTGGCAGTTGAATGGGAAGAAGTTCCAGCAGAAAATCTGACAAAAGCAGGTCAATTTACTGTTCGAGGTCGTGTCCTTGGTAGTGACCTCGTTGCGGAATTCTCTGTACGAGTGACAGACAAACTTGGTGAGGCCCTCTCAGAAAACCCTAGCTATGATGAAAATAGTAACCAAGCCTTTGCCTCAGCAACTAATGATATTGACGACAGTTCTCATGACCGTGTTGACTATATCAATGATAGAGATCATTCTGAAAATCGTCGTTGGACAAACTGGTCTCCAACACCATCTTCTAATCCAGAAGTATCAGCGGGTGTGATCTTCCGTGAAAATGGTAAGATTGTAGAACGGACTGTTGCTCAAGCCAAACTTCACTTCTTTGCAGATAGTGGTACGGATGCACCATCTAAACTCGTTTTAGAACGCTATGTCGGTCCAGAGTTTGAAGTGCCAACCTACTATTCAAACTACCAAGCCTACGACGCAGACCATCCATTCAACAATCCAGAAAATTGGGAAGCTGTTCCTTATCGTGCGGATAAAGACATTGAAGCCGGAGATGAAATTAACGTTACCTTTAAAGCTGTGAAAGCCAAAGCCATGAGATGGCGTATGGAGCGCAAAGCGGATAAGAAGGGTGTTGCGATAATTGAGATGACCTTCCTTGCTCCAAGCGAATTGCCTCAAGAAAGCACTCAATCGAAGATTCTTGTAGATGGAAAAGAACTTCCTGATTTCGCTGAAAACCGTCAAGACTATCAGGTAACTTATAGCGGACAACGTCCAAAAGTTTCAGTTGAGGAAACAGACCAAGTGGCTTCAACAGTTGTAGATAGCGGAGATGATAGCCTTCCAGTACTTGTTCGACTTGTTTCAGAAAGTGGAAAACAAGTCAAGGAATACCGTATCCAGTTGACTAAGGAAAAACCAGTTTCTGAGAAGACAGTTGCTGCTGTACAAGAAGAACTTCCAAAACTCGAATTTGTTGAAAACGATTTGGCCTACAAGACAGTTGAGAAAAAGGATTCAACGCTGTATCTAGGAGAAACTCGTGTAGAACAAGAAGGAAAAGTTGGTAAAGAACGTATCTTTACAGCGATTAATCCTGATGGAAGTAAAGAAGAAAAACTTCGGGAAGTGGTAGAGGCTCCGACAGACCGCATCGTCTTGGTCGGAACAAAACCAGGAACCTCTCTTCCAGAAGACGAAGTGAAGAACCTTGTCCTCGACAGACCCGAACTTATAGTCGAAGAAGAAACCATCGACTTCAAGGTTCAGGAGCGTAAGTCTGATAAGTTGTACCTAGGAGAAACTCGTGTCCTACAAGAAGGTCAAAAAGGTATTCGTCTTCACTTGATTGAAGTGGAAAATGGAAAACGTCAGCTTAAAGAAACTTACGATAAAGTCGCTGCTCAAGATCGTATAGTAGAAGTTGGCACTAAACCAGGAACTTCTCTTCCAGAAGATGAAGTGAAGAATCTCGTTCTTAATCTTCCAGAGCTTATCTCAGAAGAAGAAATCATTGATTTCAAAGTTCAGGAACAAAAGAATGACAAACTTCCAGCAGGTCAAACTCGCATCCTTCAAGAAGGAAGACAAGGTATCCGTGTTCACTTAATCGAAGTTGAAAATGGCAAGCGAACTGAAAAAGAAAGCTATGATAAAGTTATGGCTCAGGATCGCATCGTCGAAGTTGGTACAGCTGGTGAAACGACCAAACCAGTACCTCAAGAAGCAACAAAACCACAAGTATCAGAAAAAGCAGATACAAAAGAAATTGCTTCAAGTAAAGCTAATCAAACTCAAAAAGAGCAGTTGCCAAATACAGGAAGTGCAGCAAGCCAAGCAGCAGTAGCAGCAGGTTTAGCTCTTCTCGGTTTGGGGGCAGGATTAGTCGCCACTAAAGGCAAAAAAGAAGATTAGAGTTTAGTATTTTCAGGCTGTAGAATGCCTTATAGCTTAAAAGAGGCTGAGACAAAAAGATTTTGATTTTAGGAATTCTTTATTATAAATTTTTAAAATCGATAGATTAGACAAAAAAGCGAACAATACAGCACTCTGAGTGTTAGATAACTGATTTTGTTCGCTTTTTGTATTTAAGGTTAGACTTTTGTCTCAGTCTCTTTTTAAGTATAGGAGTAAAAGAAAAACCCGGTAATTAAATACAGGGTCAGTGATCATTTTACCATCATTAATTCGACAATCATAGCAATGTAGATGATTAAGGTAAGGAGAAAACCGGCTCTCCAGAAGAATTTGATGAATTTAGGGTAGTAAAAACTTCTTTTTTTGAGGAGGAAAAAGACAACTAGGAGGATTGCTAGGAGAGAAAGTGCGACACCAAGTCGCGGTAGAAAGTTGTGGGTAAAGGCTTTAGCAGTAATCAGATAGTACTCAAATACCAAAAGTGGAAAAGCTAGATCCGCGAAATTAAATCCTATTTTCCTAAGTCCGAAAAGCTTGGTGACAATAAAGCAAACAACCAAGGTTAAAATCAATAATAAAATAGATGCTATTTTCATTAAAATCATACCCATATTGTATCATAAAAAATCACTAAAGGAAACGAGAAACAGAGGATTTTATGGCAAAGGCAGGCTTTTGAGATTGTTAGTGATTTTTGTTATAATGAAAGTTATGAAATCTTATAATACCTTGAATGATTATTATCGAAAACTCTTTGGAGAAAAGACTTTTAAAGTTCCTATTGATGCGGGATTTGACTGTCCCAATCGGGATGGAACTGTGGCTCATGGGGGCTGTACCTTTTGTACGGTTTCGGGTTCTGGAGATGCCATTGTAGCACCAGATGCCCCTATCCGTGAGCAATTTTATAAGGAAATCGACTTTATGCACCGCAAGTGGCCAGATGTTAAAAAGTATCTGGTTTATTTTCAAAACTTTACCAACACCCATGAAAAGGTGGAAGTGATTCGGGAGCGTTATGAACAAGCCATCAACGAACCTGGTGTAGTGGGAATCAATATCGGAACACGCCCAGACTGTTTACCCGATGAAACCATCGAATATTTGGCTGAGTTATCAGAACGAATGCATGTGACGGTGGAATTAGGCTTACAGACTACATATGAGACAACCTCTGACTTGATTAACCGTGCCCATTCTTATGAATTGTATGTAGAAACAGTCAAACGCTTGAGGAAATATCCTAAGATTGAGATTGTTTCCCATCTGATCAACGGCCTGCCTGGGGAAACACATGAGATGATGGTCGAAAATGTCCGTCGCTGTGTCACAGATAATGATATTCAAGGTATTAAGCTACACTTACTCCATCTTATGACCAATACACGGATGCAACGAGATTACCACGAAGGACGCTTGCAACTGATGAGTCAGGATGAGTATGTCAAGGTCATTTGTGACCAACTGGAAATCATTCCCAAGCATATCGTTATTCATCGGATCACAGGAGATGCACCTAGAGATATGTTGATTGGCCCCATGTGGAGCCTCAATAAATGGGAAGTGCTAAATGCTATTGAAACTGAAATGAGACGTCGAGGAAGTGTTCAAGGATGCAAGGCTGTAAAACAGGAGTTTGGAAATGAAAAGACCACTTGAGATGGCACATGATTTTTTGGCTGAAGTCGTGACAAAAGAGGATATCGTTGTGGATGCGACCATGGGGAATGGACATGACACGCTTTTTTTAGCCAAGCTAGCCAAGCAAGTCTATGCCTTTGATATTCAAGAGCAAGCTTTGGAGAAAACCCAAGACCGTTTAAATGAAGCTGGTTTAGAAAATGTCCAGTTGATTTTGCAAGGACATGAGACACTTGACCAGTTTGTGACAGAAGCTAAGGCAGGGATTTTTAATCTGGGTTATTTGCCTTCTGCTGACAAATCCGTCATCACCAAACCTCAGACTACCATGGAAGCACTTGAAAAGCTCTGTCATTTGCTTGTCAAGGGTGGACGGATTGCCATTATGATTTATTATGGTCATGAGGGAGGAGACACCGAGAGGGATGCTGTTTTGGACTTTGTGAGTCAGTTGAACCAACAAGAGTACACAGTTGTGATTTATCGAACCCTCAACCAAGTCAATAATCCCCCGTTTTTAGTTATGATTGAGAAATTAGAAAGATATAGGCATGGATAAACAATACCTACGTGAGAAATTAGAGGCCATGCGCCAAAATTTTGTCGAGTCAACGCATCACGAGCGAGCGGTTGGAGTACTCGACGAAGCACATATGAGCAAGAAAATGCTTAAAATCAAGAAAAAATTAGTGGTTCTTGAAATGGAACGTTGCCAGAAAAAAATTGAGCACAAAGACTGTTCCAAGATTGATCAGAAAATCCAAGAGCAGAAGGAGATATTTGAATCTTGCTGTAAAAAAGACTAAGGAGGAATTGCGTGGAATTACTCATTTACCTGCTTCTATTTTTATTTGTCTTAATTGTTTCCAGTACGACAAATAAACTCTTGCCTTTTTTGCCCCTCCCCCTAGTACAAATTCTTTTGGGAATTGGCATTGGTCTCTTTTTGCCAAATACTGCCTTCCATCTCAATACCGAGCTGTTTTTGGCAGTTGTTATTGGTCCCCTACTCTTTCGTGAAGCTCAAGAAGCAGATATTACATCTGTTTTAAAACACTGGCGTATCATTGTTTATTTAATTTTTCCAGTGATTTTTATCTCGACCTTAAGCTTAGGGGGCATGGCTCACTTCCTTTGGATGACTCTTCCTTTAGCCGCCTGCGTGGCTGTTGGGGCAGCGCTTGGTCCGACGGATTTAGTTGCCTTTGCTTCTCTTTCTGAACGCTTTCGTTTTCCTAAACGTGTATCCAATATCCTCAAAGGAGAAGGACTTTTAAATGATGCTTCTGGTTTGGTTGCCTTTCGGGTGGCTCTGGCTGCATGGACAACAGGCGCTTTTTCCCTCAGTCAGGCTGGAACTTCCCTAGCGCTTTCTATCCTTGGTGGTTTTGCGGTCGGCTTTGTAACGGCAATGATCAATCGTTTCCTACATACATTTTTACTGAGTGTGCGAGCGACGGATATAGCGAGTGAACTTTTGCTTGAACTGAGTTTACCTCTTATGACCTTTTTTATCGCCGAAGAAATCCATGTTTCTGGGATTATAGCAGTTGTAGTTGCAGGGATTTTGAAGGCCAGTCGTTTCAAGAAAATTACACTCCTCGAAGCCCAAGTAGATACTGTTACTGATACTGTTTGGCATACCGTGACCTTTATGCTCAATGGATCTGTCTTTGTCATCTTGGGGATGGAATTGGAAATGATAGCAGAACCTATCCTGACCAATCCCCTTTATAATCCCCTACTCTTATTGGTATCGGTTGTTTTACTGACACTTTTACTTTTTGCCATTCGCTTTGTCATGATTTATGGCTTCTATATTTGGAGAACTCGACGGCTCAAGAAAAATCTTCGTAATTACATGAAGGATATGCTTCTTTTGACCTTCTCTGGTGTAAAAGGAACGGTCTCTATTGCAACTATTCTTCTCATACCTAGTAATCTAGAGCAGGAGTATCCCCTCTTACTTTTCCTAGTAGCGGGTGTCACGCTGTTAAGCTTTCTAACAGGTCTTTTAGTGCTTCCCCACCTTTCCGA
Organism: Streptococcus oralis; assembly: GCF_026782375.1. Taxonomy (GTDB): domain Bacteria; phylum Bacillota; class Bacilli; order Lactobacillales; family Streptococcaceae; genus Streptococcus; species Streptococcus oralis_CL. The sequence goes on from NZ_JAKUWJ010000001.1 coordinate 246,302, forward strand.
GGAGCAAGAAGAAACCAAGGATTACCTCATGCACATTGCAATTTTAAATGAGGTCACAGGAGAGTTAGAAAAAGAACTGGAAGGGCATAAGAACAAACTCCCCCTTTATGCGGCTATTGATAATTATCACGGTCGAATTGAAAACCTAATCCTTAGTCAAGAAAATAAAAGCGCCCAAGAGGACTGGGAGGCTTTAAAACTCCTCATCTTGAGTATCGAAAGCGATGGTTTAGAGCAGGCTTACGAAGAAGGAAAAATCGGTGAGCGTGGCTATCAAGTTTACCAACGCTATTTGAAAAATATGGAACAGAGCATCAATCGCAAGGTGGCTTCCCGCCTAACATATTACTTCCTTGTATCCCTCCGTATCTTGCGTTTTGTCCTGCATGAATTGCTGACCTTTGGCCAGACCTTCCGTAGTTGGAATGACAAGGAGCAACGACGCCTTCGAGCTCTTGACTATGATCAAATATCCGAACTCTATCTGGAGAATACGGAGTTGATTATCGAAAGTTTGGAAAACCTAAAAGGAATCTACAAGAGTAGTCTGATTAGCTTTATGCAGGAGTCTCGCTTGCGTGAAACAGCTATTATCGGTAGTGGGGCCTTTGTCGAACGTGTTATCACTCGTATCAAACCAAACAATATCGATGAAATGCTAAGAGGTTACTACCTAGAACGTAAGTTAATCTTTGAATACGAAGAGAAGAAATTGATTACGACCAAGTATGCCAAAAAATTACGGCAAAATGTCAACAATCTTGAAAATTATTCTCTAAAAGAAGCCGCAAATACCCTACCCTATGATATGATGGAATTAGTCAGAAGAAATTAGTTTAGAAAATCAAATTGTATTAGGAGGATCGCAACATGAAAAAGTGGTGGAAAGAGCTGATGGAACGGCCCTTGTTGAAAGCTTTTTTACATTTTTATCAAGCTTCCGATAGTGAACTGACCAGTGTTGCGGTTGCCTACTATTGGTTGATTTCAATCTTTCCTTTGCTGATGATAGTGGTCAATATTTTGCCCTACTTTCAAATTCCGATTTCAAATTTTTTGCTCACCATCAAGGAATTTGTACCAGATACAGTCTATGATGTGGTCGCAAAGATTGTCCGAGAAGTCCTGACTCAACCATCGACTGGTTTGCTGAGTTTTGCAGTCTTATCTGCTCTTTGGACCTTCTCTAAATCGATGGATTTTCTCCAAAAGGCTTTTAATAAGGCATATGGAGTGGCCAAGAGCCGAGGAATTATCTCCCATCAATTGATGAGTTTACTCGTCAGCTTTGGCTTGCAAATTCTTTTTGCCTTAGCCTTATTTTTGAGTATGTTTGGACGTATGTTGCTCAACCTCCTCAAAACTTACTGGCAATCAGACAGTCCTTTCTTTGATTATCTACAGGACTTTACAGGCCCTTTGATTTATGCCTTGCTCTTTGCAATCTTGGTCATGCTCTACTATTTCCTTCCAAACGTTAGAGTCCCTCGTATTCGCTACGTTTTTCCTGGTAGTATCTTCGTTTTGCTGACTCTTGTCTTTCTGTTGAATATCTTTTCTGTCTATTTCAATAACTATGTCAATCATCTGGTCGATGTTCGATTCTTCAGTTCCATTATTGTGGTAGTCATGATGTTCTGGTTTATTCTCATCGCAAAGATTTTAATTATCGGAGCAGTTATCAATGCCAGTGTGCAGAGCTTGAAGGATCCAAAGTTTAGTATGGAATAATTAGAAAAATCCCTATTAGGTTTCCTAATAGGGATTTTCTTAATAGATAAACATAGCATCACCAAAGCTAAAGAAGCGGTAGTGTTCTTGGATGGCATGGTGGTAAGCATCTAGGACTAAGTCCCGACCAGCAAAGGCTGAAACTAGCATGACTAGAGTTGATTTTGGAAGGTGGAAGTTGGTTGAGAAGGCGTCTACAACCTTCCACTCGTAACCAGGTTTGATAAAGATATTGGTCCAGCCAGAATCTGCTTGGATTTGTCCGTCAAACTTAGAGCCGATGGTTTCCAGTGTGCGGATCGATGTAGTTCCAACAGCGATGACACGGCCTCCATTTTCCTTGACAGATCGAAGGGTGGCTGCTGCTTCCTCAGAAAGTTGGTAAAATTCGGAGTGCATTTCATGTTCGTCCAGATTGTCAACAGAAACGGGTCTAAAGGTTCCTAAACCAACGTGGAGGGTCAAATAAACCAAATGGACACCCTTGGCTTGGATTTCTGCTAGCAGTTCTTTGGTGAAGTGCAATCCAGCAGTCGGTGCAGCAGCAGAGCCACTTTCTTTAGCGTAGACCGTTTGATAGCGTTCACGGTCATCCAGTTTTTCATGGATATAAGGCGGTAGCGGCATTTCACCCAGACTTTCCAAGACTTCTAGGAAAATTCCTTGGTATTCAAAGCGGACAATACGGCCTCCGTGGGTCAATTCTTCCGTAACGACAGCGCTGAGACGACCATCTCCAAAGCTGACACGAGTACCGACCTTGAGGCGTTTGGCAGGTTTAGCTAGAACTTCCCACTCATCACCAGCAGTGTTTTTGAGAAGGAGAAGCTCCACATGGCCACCTGTTTCTTCCTTTTGACCGTAGAGGCGGGCTGGGAGAACACGGGTGTCGTTCATGACAAGGGCATCACCCGGTTCCAACATATCAATAATAGAGTGGAAGTGTTTGTCCTGAAATTCTCCCGTATCACGATTGACGATGAGGAGTTTAGAGGCATCACGTTTTTCAAGGGGTGTTTGAGCAATCAATTCCTCAGGTAAGTGGAAATCAAAATCAGCTGTATTCATTTTTTCATCATTCTTTCTAACTTCTAATCTTATCCATTATAACATGTTTCAAGTTTGGACGCTCTTTTTTTAGAAATTAAATCGTTTTCACTTGACAAAAATTGGTCTATACCATATAATGAATATAGAAATATGGAGGATATAAAATGAAAGTTATAAAAGTTGAGAATCAAGTCGAAGGTGGAAAAGTAGCTTTTGAAATTTTGAAGGAAAAGTTGGCCAATGGCGCTCAAACTTTGGGACTTGCGACAGGAAGTAGTCCACTTGAGTTTTACAAAGAAATCGTTGAAAGTGATCTTGATTTTTCAAATCTAACCAGTGTAAACCTCGATGAGTATGTAGGGCTTGATGGGGACAATCCACAGTCTTACCGTTACTTCATGCAAGAAAACTTGTTTAACCAAAAACCATTTAAAGAAAGTTTCTTGCCTCGTGGGGTTAAGGATAATGCTGAAGCTGAAGTTGAACGCTACAACCAAATTTTGGCTGACCATCCTGTTGATTTGCAAATCTTGGGAATCGGTCGCAATGGACATATTGGATTTAATGAGCCTGGTACTCCATTTGATAGCCAAACGCATCTAGTCGAACTTGACCAGTCTACCATCGAAGCCAATGCTCGCTTCTTTGACAAGATTGAAGATGTCCCAACCCAAGCCATTTCAATGGGAATTAAAAACATCTTGGATGCCAAGTCTATCCTTCTCTTTGCTTATGGTGAGTCAAAAGCAGAAGCCATTGCTGGAACAGTGTCAGGCCCAGTAACTGAAAATCTACCAGCAAGTAGCCTACAAAATCACCCTGACGTGACCATCATTGCAGATGCAGAGGCGCTAAGCTTACTTGAAAAATAAATTCAGAACCACTTGCTTTTTGGAGTGAGTGGTTTTTATAGCTTTCATAAGTCAATAGAAGAAGTGGTATAATAGATTTGTAGAACAACTAGACCTAGTTAGGTTCAATTTTTACTATTTTATGATATACAAGAAGAGAATGAAAGTATGCTATTAGAAAATGATCTGATAAAAGACAATATACGAGCCGAAAACCAAAGTTTTCTCTATTATTTACATGAGGAAAATATATTTGATACGCAGTCGCTGGCTGATTTATGTCGCTACATAGAAAATCTTGATTCTATTAGTATAGATCAGATGAGAGATTTGCATTTTATTGAAAATCAAATTCTTCGACACCTTGTTTACTATTTTGATAGCAATGACTTGAGTAAGATTTCGAATCTTCCTGATGAATATTGGGAATATATTAAGACTTTTGAACAAGCAGTAACAAAGTTGTACGATTTGATTTAAAAATTACTAGATTTAATAAAGTATAAGCAAGAAAGTCATTAATGGACTGAGAAATAGGATTAAATGTAGGTTTCCTCTTGACATTTATTCATTTTGCATGTAAAATGGAATAGATCTTGAACTTGAAGGGAGTGAAAAAAATGTCTAAAACAGTAGTACGTAAGAATGAATCTCTTGACGACGCACTTCGTCGTTTCAAACGTGCGGTTACTAAAGCTGGTACTCTTCAAGAAACACGCAAACGTGAATTCTATGAAAAACCTTCTGTAAAACGTAAACGTAAATCAGAAGCAGCTCGTAAACGTAAAAAATTCTAATTTGAAATGAAAGGCTAGACTTGTCTAGTCTTTTTATTTTTAAATAAATACTGTAAATCCTGCAAAAAAAGGAAACTTCCAACTACAATTTGATATAATAGTAAGGAGAACTCGATTGAAGGAGGAAATTATGTCGGTTTTAGTAAGAGAAGTAATTGAAAAGCTCAGACTAGATATTGTATACGGCGAAGGCGAATTGCTTGAAAAAGAAATCAACACAGCGGACATTACGAGACCTGGTCTTGAAATGACGGGCTATTTTGATTACTACACTCCAGAACGGATCCAACTTTTGGGGATGAAGGAGTGGTCCTATTTGGTTAGTATGCCTTCTCAAAACCGTTATCAAGTTTTGAAAAAAATGTTTCTGCCAGAAACACCAGCGGTCATCGTAGCTCGTGGTTTGGTAGTTCCAGAAGAAATGTTGAAGGCTGCTAGAGAATGTAAGATTGCGATTTTGACCAGTCGGACAGCAACCAGCCGTTTGTCTGGAGAGTTATCTAGTTATCTTGATTCCCGTTTAGCTAAACGTACGAGTGTACATGGTGTCTTGATGGATATCTATGGCATGGGAGTCTTGATCCAAGGGGATAGTGGTATCGGTAAGAGTGAGACAGGTCTTGAACTCGTGAAGCGTGGTCATCGTCTAGTAGCGGATGACCGTGTCGATATTTATTCTAAGGATGAGATGACCCTTTGGGGAGAACCAGCTGAAATTTTAAGGCATCTACTTGAGATTCGTGGAGTTGGGATTATCGATGTTATGAGTCTCTATGGAGCAAGCGCTGTAAAAGATTCTTCACAAGTTCAGCTGGCCGTCTATTTGGAAAATTACGATACCCATAAGACTTTTGACCGTTTAGGAAACAATGCCGAAGAACTAGAAGTTTCTGGTGTAGCTATTCCACGTATTCGCATCCCGGTAAAAACAGGACGCAATATCTCTGTTGTTATTGAGGCGGCAGCAATGAACTATCGTGCTAAGGAAATGGGCTTTGATGCGACGCGTTTATTTGAAGAACGTTTGACAAATCTGATCGCTCAAAATGAGGTGAAACATGATTAATCCAGTTGCATTTGAAATCGGACCTTTTTCCATTCGTTGGTATGCCCTATGTATTGTGGCAGGCTTGGTCTTGGCAGTCTATCTTGCCATGAAAGAAGCTCCTAAAAAGAAGATTTTGTCAGATGATATTCTAGATTTTATCTTAATTGCCTTTCCTATTGCAATTTTAGGTGCCAGACTTTACTATGTGCTTTTCCGCTTAGATTACTATCTTCAAAATCCAGGTGATGTGATTGCCATCTGGAATGGCGGTTTGGCCATTTATGGTGGTTTGATAGCAGGAGCTATTGTACTCTATATCTTCGCAGATAGAAAGTTGATTAATACTTGGGATTTCTTAGATATTGCGGCGCCGAGCGTTCTGATTGCCCAAAGTTTAGGCCGCTGGGGAAATTTCTTTAACCAAGAAGCCTATGGTGCGGCAGTAGATAGTCTGGATTATTTGCCAGGCTTCATTCGTGATCAGATGTACATTGACGGTAGCTACCGTCAGCCGACCTTCCTTTACGAGTCGGTTTGGAATCTGGTTGGATTTGCTTTGATTCTGATTTTTAGACGAAAATTAAAGGGAATCAGACGTGGTCATATCACTGCTTTCTACTTGATTTGGTATGGCTTTGGTCGTATGATTATCGAAGGGATGCGGACGGATAGTCTCATGTTCTTTGGTCTGCGAGTTTCCCAATGGTTATCAGTTGTCCTTATCGGACTCGGTATTTTTATCATACTTTATCAAAATCGAAAGAAAGCCCCTTTCTATCATACAGAGGAGGAAAAATAAATGTTAGAAGTTGCATATATACTTGTTGCGATTGCTTTGATTGTCTGTTTAGTCTATTTGACAATTACGATTCAAAAAGCAGGTCGTATGATTGATGAGACAGAGAAAACCATCAAAACGTTGAGCTCAGATGTGAACGTTACCTTGCATCAGACCAATGAATTGTTGGCTAAGGTCAATGTGTTAGCAGACGACATCAATATCAAAGTTGCGACGATTGATCCACTCTTTACGGCGGTGGCGGACTTGTCAGAGTCAGTATCTGACCTCAACCAACATGCACGTGTTTTAGGCAAAAAAGCTTCATCTGCTGGTTCAAAGACCATTAAAACGGGTGCAGGCTTGTCAGCTCTCCGTGTCGCAAGTAAATTTTTCAAAAAATAAAAAAGGAGAAATCTCATGGGAAAACTATCCTCTATCCTTTTAGGAACTGTATCAGGTGCAGCTTTGGCCTTGTTCTTAACCAGTGACAAGGGCAAGCAAGTTTGCAGTCAAGCTCAAGATTTTCTAGATGATTTGAGAGAAGATCCAGAATATGCCAAAGAGCAAGTCTGTGAGAAATTGACAGAAGTGAAGGAACAAGCAACGGACTTTGTGCTTAAAACAAAGGAACAAGTAGAATCTGGTGAAATTACTTTTGACAGTGTCCTTGATCAAGCCAAAACATGTGCACGACAAGCGACAGAAGCATCAAAAGAAACCTTTAACAATCTCAAGGAGCAATGGCAAGAACAGTCGGAAACTCCAGATATCGTAGAAGACGAAGAAGAGATTATTATTGATATTACAGAAGAATAAAACATCACCATCTCTGGTTCTGGAGATGGTGATTTTTATCTGGAAAGCAGTCTTTGTGGTATAATAAATACTATGCAGAAAAAACCAACGTCAGCCTATGTGCATATTCCCTTTTGCACACAGATTTGTTATTATTGTGACTTTTCAAAGGTATTTATTAAGAATCAACCAGTAGATAGTTATCTGGAACATCTACTTGAAGAGTTTCGTTCTTATGATATCCAAAAATTGCGAACCCTCTACATTGGAGGTGGGACGCCAACGGCTTTGTCAGCTCCGCAATTAGAAGTGCTCCTGGATGGCTTGACTAAGAACTTGGACTTGTCAGTTTTGGAAGAGTTGACCATTGAGGCCAATCCAGGAGATTTGGACGAGGATAAGATTGCGGTTTTGAAACAGTCGCCAGTCAATCGTGTCTCTCTAGGTGTGCAGACCTTTGATGACAAAATGCTGAAAAAGATTGGGCGTAGTCATTTGGAGAAGGATATTTATGAGAATATCGACCGTCTTAAATTGGCTGGTTTTGACAATATCTCCATCGACTTGATTTATGCTCTACCCGGTCAAACTATGGCTCAGGTCAAGGACAATGTCGCGAAGGCTATCTCGCTTGATATTCCTCATATGAGCCTTTATAGCTTGATTTTGGAAAACCATACGGTCTTTATGAACCGTATGCGACGTGGGAAATTGCCCCTGCCCAAGGAAGAGTTAGAAGCAGAGATGTTTGAGTACATCATTGCAGAACTGGAGCGAACTGGTTTTGAGCATTATGAGATTTCCAATTTCTCTAAGCCTGGCTTTGAAAGTCGCCATAATCTCATGTACTGGGACAATGCTGAGTACTATGGTATCGGTGCGGGTGCGTCAGGTTATGTGAACGGGGTACGTTATAAAAACCACGGACCTATCCGCCATTATCTAGGCGCAGTGGAGGTAGGAAATGCTCGGATAACAGAAGAACACCTGAGTCAAAGGGAGCAGATGGAAGAAGAAATGTTCCTAGGCCTCCGCAAGAAATCTGGGGTTTCTATGGCGCGATTTGAGGAAAAATTTGGACGGTCCTTTGGTGAACTATATGGAAAAATCATCAGAGACTTGGTTCAACAAGGTCTTATGCAGATTGATGGTGATCGCGTCCGAATGACAAAGAGGGGTCTCTTTTTAGGAGACACTGTAGCAGAACGATTTATTTTGGAGTAGAACGATGGGCTTAACTTATCAGATGAAAATGAAAATTCCTTTTGATATGGCGGACATGAACGGTCATATCAAGTTACCAGATGTGATTTTGCTGTCCCTGCAAGTATCAGGTATGCAATCGATTGAGCTGGGAGTCAGTGACAAGGACGTCTTGGAACGCTACAATCTGGTCTGGATTATCACAGATTATGAGATTGACGTGGTACGTTTGCCTCGCTTTGCTGAGGAGATTACGATTGAAACGGAAGCCTTGAGCTACAATCGTCTCTTTTGCTATCGTCGCTTCACTCTCTATGATGAAGCAGGTCAAGAAATGATTCACATGTTGGCAACCTTTGTTCTCATGGACCGCAATAGTCGGAAAGTTCATGGAGTCGAGCCTGAGATTGTTGCGCCTTACCAGTCTGAGTTTGATAAAAAACTGATCCGTGGGCCAAAGTATGCAAATCTAGAAGATCCTATCAGTAAAGACTACCATGTTCGTTTTTACGATTTGGATATGAATGGTCATGTCAATAATAGTAAATACCTAGATTGGATTTTTGAGGTCATGGGGGCCGATTTTCTAACCAAGTACATTCCAAAGAAAATCAATCTCAAGTATGTCAAAGAAGTGCGGCCAGGTGGCATGATTGCCTCAGCTTATGAACTCAAGGGACTAGAAAGCAAGCATCAGATTATCAGTGATGGTGAGATCAATGCCCAAGCTATGATTACTTGGCAAGAAATTGAAGGCAATTAGAAGGGGCGATATGGCTTATAAAGGTTATTTAATTGATTTAGACGGGACCATTTACAAGGGGAAAGACCGAATTCCCGCAGGTGAGGCTTTTGTGCATGAATTGCAAAAACGAGAGATCCCCTATCTCTTTGTGACCAACAATACAACTCGTACTCCCGAGAGCGTTCAAGAGATGTTGGCTCAGAATTTTAATATCAACACGCCTCTATCAACGGTTTACACAGCGACTTTGGCAACCATCGACTATATGAATGACTTGGGACTGGAAAAGACAGTCTATGTCATCGGAGAAGCAGGACTCAAGGATGCCATTCAGGCAGCTGGTTATGTCGAAGACAAGGAAAATCCTGCCTATGTGGTAGTTGGACTGGACTGGCAAGTCGATTATGAAAAATTTGCTACAGCGACCCTAGCTATCCAAAAGGGAGCTCACTTTATCGGAACCAATCCTGACCTCAATATTCCGACGGAACGTGGTCTCTTACCAGGAGCTGGTTCACTGGTAACCCTGCTTGAAGTGGCAACACGAGTGAAACCAGTTTATATTGGGAAACCAAATGCTATCATCATGGGCAAGGCGGTTGAGCACTTAGGTTTGAAAAGAGAAGAATTGCTTATGGTTGGGGACAACTACCTGACAGATATCCGAGCAGGGATTGACAATGGTATTCCAACGCTCTTGGTGACGACAGGTTTTACCAAGGCAGAAGAAGTAGCGGATCTGCCAATCGCACCAACTCATGTGGTGTCTAGCCTTGCGGAGTGGAATTTTGATGAGAACTAAACTGACTTTTTGGGGAAGTATGCTCTTTCTCCTTTCCATTTCTATTCTCTTAACCATTTATCTGGCATGGATTTTCTATCCCATGGAGATTCAGTGGCTGAACTTAGCGGATCGAGTCTATCTAAAGCCCGAAACCATTCAGTACAATTTTCATATCTTGATGAATTACCTGACCAATCCCTTTAGTCAGGTCTTAGAGATGCCAGATTTTCGTTCATCAGCGGCTGGTTTACACCACTTTGCGGTGGTGAAGAATCTCTTCCACTTGGTTCAGTTGGTTACTTTGGTGACACTTCCAAGTTTCTATTTCTTTGTTAGAAAGATTGTGAAAAAAGGTTTTTTACCACTATATCGTAAAAGCATCTTGATTCTTGTACTATTGCCCCTAATCATTGGGCTTGTAGGAGTATTGATTGGGTTTGAGCAATTTTTTACGCTTTTTCATCAGATTCTCTTTTGGGGAGATGATACTTGGCTTTTTGATCCAGCAAAGGATCGAGTTATTCTGATTTTACCAGAGATTTTCTTCCTCCATGCCTTTGTACTTTTCTTTGTTTTGTATGAAGGAATATTCAGTTTCCTTCTTGTCAAAGCTTTTAAAAATAGTAGATAACATTTTGTACTTTTAATAAATAATGAGAGAATCTAATCGCTTTCATTTTTATTGATAGGTTATCCTATGGATAAGTTTGTAAAACCTTCAAATTCTATCAAAAAAAGCCTATTTTCTATGAAAAAATAGGCTTTTTTTTCCCAAAATAGCTAGCCAAGCGCTTTATTTTTTTGTATAATAGAAACAGCAAAGTTTAGATAAAGAAGAGAAAAGCATGATTACACTATTTTTATCACCGAGCTGTACATCATGTCGTAAGGCAAAGGCCTGGTTAGAGACGCATAAGGTGCCCTTTCAAGAGCATAATATTATGACCAGTCCTTTAACAAGAAAAGAATTGCAACACATTCTTTCCTTGACCGAAAATGGTACTGATGACATCATTTCAACTCGTTCAAAAATTTTCCAAAAATTGGATATTGATGTAGAGAGTATTTCGGTATCGGAGTTGCTTCAGTTGATTGAGCAATATCCTAGTCTTTTGCGTCGCCCAATTATTATAGATACCAAACGCATGCAGATCGGTTTTAATGAAGATGAGATTCGTGCTTTTCTCCCTCGTAGTTACCGTAAACAAGAATTGAAAGAAGCAACATTGAGAGCTGGTATTGGATAGATGAACAAACAGTATAGTTACCCACTAGATTTGTCGTGGAGCACTGAAGAACTTGCTTCAGTGCTCTCTTTTTTTAATGATGTTGAAGCTGCCTACGAAGATAAGGTAGAAGCAAAAAAACTGCTAGATTCTTACAAGAAATTTAAGTCTGTGGTTCCGAGCAAAAGCGAAGAAAAACGTTTAGGTCGCGAATTTGAGACGGCTAGCGGTTATTCCTTCTATCATGCAGTTCAATTAGCAAAAGAAAAAAGAGAAGGGAAGATTTCTCTTGGAAACTAAATTTGAATTTGCCAGACAGATTGTGCAAGAAGCTGCAGATTACATTTTGGCACACATGCAAGAAGATTTGAAGGTCGAGCGAAAATCTTCACCTACTGACTTGGTGACGCGTTTGGATAAGGAAGTTCAGGATCTCTTGGTTGGTAGAATTTTAGCATCTTATCCAGAAGACTTGATTTGTGCGGAAGAGGGCTGTTTGCGTACGGCAGTCGGCCAGGGGAATGTTTGGGTGATCGATCCCATTGACGGTACCAATAACTTTGTCGCTCAGAAGGAAGATTTTGCCGTGATGTTGGCCTACTTTGAGAATGAGGTTGGGAAATTTGGTATCATTTATGATGTCATGAAAGGGGATTGTTACCATGGTGGTGGTGACTTTCCTCCATATCGTAATAATGAGCCTTTACCAACTTTTAAAAAGAAACCTCTTCAAGAATTTTTAGTGGCTGGTAATTCAGGCATGTTTGAAACCAATGAATGGGGCTTGGCGGATTTGGGTAGAGCAGCGTTGGGAGTCCGTGTCTATGGTAGTGCAGCCATTAGTTTTGCCAAGGTTCTGTCTGGTCGTCTGCTGACTTATATTACCTATTTGCAACCTTGGGATTACGCTGCTGCCAGTATCCTAGGGGAAAGTCTAGGCTATCGTCTTCTTACAGTTTCTGGTGAGCCTGTTGATTTTCAAACACGCCAGCCGGTCATGTTGGTGCCAATCGAAATGCAAGAAGAGATTCAGTCCTACATTTATGAAAGGAAAGAAAATTAAATGCAATTTCCAGAAGGATTTGTTGAAAAATATGAAGCGATACTAGAAGATGAGGCAAGAGATTTTCTTGCCTCTTTTAAACAGGAAGCAGTATCGGCTTTTCGGGTTAATCCCTTAAAAGAAAGTCAGCTATCGTTTGCAGATGCCATTCCTCATACACCTTGGGGGCATTATGGTAAGGTCTCTGGAAAGTCTCCAGAGCACGTGACAGGTTTCGTTTATTCGCAAGAGCCTGCAGCCCAAATGGTGGCCCAGGTAGCTCAGCCCCTTCCTGGTATGAAGGTCTTGGACTTGGCGGCAGCACCAGGTGGGAAATCCACTCAATTGGCAGCTTATCTGGCTAATCAGGGTATCCTTGTTTCCAATGAAATTTCAAGCAAGCGGGCTAAGATTTTAGTGGAAAATATGGAGCGGTTTGGAGCTACAAACGTAGTCGTGACCAATGAATCTGCGGATCGCTTATCCAAGGTCTTTAAAGGATACTTTGATGTGATTGTCCTTGATGCTCCTTGCTCGGGTGAAGGGATGTTCCGTAAACAACCAGATGCCATGGACTATTGGAACATCGACTATCCGAATCAATGTGCCAGTCTCCAAAGAGAGATTTTAGAAGATGCAGTGACCATGTTGGCAGAAGGTGGCCGTTTGATCTATTCGACATGTACCTGGTCGCCAGAGGAAAACGAAGAGATTGTCCACTGGTTACTAGATACTTATGATTTTGAATTACTTCCAGTCGAGCAAGTGAATGGTATGGTAGCAGGAATTGATCTTCCTGAAACGGCTCGGATGTACCCACACCATTTTAAGGGAGAAGGTCAGTTTGTTGCCCATTTGCAGTTTAAGGGAGAAAATCCTGCACCCAAATTCAAACCCTGCAAGACCAATCTCAGTCGCGAACAGCAGAACTTGTGGCAAGATTTTGCACAAAAACATCTAAAAATATCACTAACTGGCCTTCTACAAACTTTTGGAGACCAACTCTATCTTTTGCCAGAGATGCTACCTGATCTAGGGAAACTCAAAATTGCCCGAAATGGACTTCATTTGGGGACTTTTAAGAAGAAACGCTTCGAACCAAGCTTTGCTCTGGGACTAGCCTTAAAACCAAGTCAGGTGAAACAAAGGGTCGAAATCAATGGTGAGGACTTTGTAAAATATGTGGCTGGGGAAACAGTTCAGCTAGCTGAAAGTCTACCAAATGGCTGGTATCAAGTTGTGGTTCAAGGAAATGGTCTGGGCTTTGCAAAAGTTACTGGAAATGTTTTAAAAAATTATTATCCAAAAGGCCTCAGATTCAAGTGAAAAAGCTAGTCAAAGAATCTATTCTATGTTATATTGGAAGTATGAGTTTTTTCTGATAGTCTTTCATTTTTACTTATATTATGTGATGAACCGACTGGTCCTCAAGGGACTTCCAGTCTATAAATCGTAAACCAAATCTTATCATCACTGATTGTCATGATAGGAACTGAAAGAAATCAGAACATTCATCATTATGTTCAAGGAGAAAAATAGTGAAAAAAAGAAAAAAGCTCGTTCTATCTCTTGCGACATTTTTACTTGCAGGTTCTCTAGCGGGATGTGCAAGCTGGATTGATCGTGGAGAAACCATGACAGCCGTCGGTTCAACTGCCCTTCAGCCTTTGGTCGAAGCCGCAGCAGACGAATTTGGTTCAAGAAACATTGGAAAAACTGTCAACGTTCAAGGTGGAGGTTCGGGAACAGGACTTTCTCAAGTGCAGTCAGGAGCGGTTGATATTGGTAACTCTGACGTTTTTGCTGAGGAAAAAGATGGAATTGACGCTTCAGCGCTTGTGGACCATAAGGTTGCAGTAGCTGGTCTGGCAGTAATTGTGAACAAAGAAGTGACTGTTGAAAATCTGACAATTGAGCAACTTCGTAAAATCTTTACCGGTGAAGTGACTAACTGGAAAGAGGTTGGGGGCAAAGACCTTGCAATTTCGATTATTAACCGTGCAGCAAGTTCTGGTTCGCGAGCAACCTTTGACAATGTCGTAATGAATGGTCAAGCGGCTATGCAGAGCCAAGAACAGGATTCTAATGGAATGGTCAAGTCGATTGTCTCCCAAACTCCAGGAGCCATTTCTTACTTGGCTTTTGCCTATGTAGATGACTCGGTCAAGACCATGAAACTCAATGGCTATGAGCCGATAACTGAAAATGTAACAACCAACAACTGGCCTTTGTGGTCTTATGAACACATGTATACCCTAGGTCAGCCGAATGAGTTGGCGACTGAATTTTTAAAATTCATCCTCTCAGACGAAGCCCAGACTGGAATTGTTAAGGGCATGGGCTATATTTCCATCAATGAAATGAAAGTCCAAAAAGATGCGTCAGGTACCGTAACAGCGATAGAAGGGAGTCAATAATGAATCAAGAAGAACTTTCAAAAAAATTGCTCTCTCCTTCAAAGAACTCTCGCCTTGAGAAGTTTGGTAAAGGATTGACCTTCGCCTGTCTTTCTTTAATTGTCATCATTGTGGCGATGATTTTGATTTTTGTAGCGCAGAAAGGCTTGTCGACCTTCTTTGTCAATGGGGTGAACATCTTTGATTTCCTCTTTGGACAGACTTGGAATCCTTCAGGAAAACAATTTGGTGCCCTGCCAATGATTTTGGGTTCCTTTATTGTAACAATTTTGTCAGCCCTGATTGCAACTCCCTTTGCTATTGGTGCTGCAGTCTTTATGACAGAAGTATCACCAAAAGGTGCTAAGATTTTGCAACCAGCCATTGAACTTCTCGTCGGTATTCCTTCAGTCGTCTATGGATTTATCGGTTTGCAAGTTGTGGTGCCTTTTGTTCGTAGCATTTTTGGTGGAACTGGTTTTGGGATCTTGTCAGGGATTTTCGTTCTCTTTGTCATGATCCTACCAACTGTAACTTTTATGACAACAGACAGCTTGCGTGCTGTTCCCCGTCACTACCGTGAAGCCAGTTTGGCAATGGGAGCGACTCGCTGGCAAACCATCTGGCGTGTGACCTTGAAAGCAGCGCGTTCAGGTATTTTTACAGCAGTGGTCTTTGGGATGGCACGTGCCTTTGGTGAAGCATTGGCTATTCAGATGGTTGTCGGAAACTCAGCAGTTATCCCAACCTCGCTAACAACGCCAGCTGCGACTTTGACTTCTGTTTTGACCATGGGAATTGGGAATACGGTCATGGGAACGGTTGATAATAACGTTCTCTGGTCACTGGCCTTGGTATTGCTCTTGATGAGTTTGGCCTTTAACAGTGTGATTAAATTGATTACGAAAGAAAGAGGAAAGAAAAACTATGCACGCTAAGAAATTAGATAAACTTGCAACAGCTGTCCTCTATACCATCTCGGGTATCATCGTGACCATTCTGGCGTCCTTGATTCTCTATATCCTGGTTCGTGGTTTACCTCACATCTCTTGGTCCTTCTTGACTGGAAAATCTTCTTCCTATCAAGCAGGTGGAGGTATCGGGATTCAGCTTTATAATTCCTTTTTCCTTTTGGTTATTACCTTGGTTATTTCTGTTCCTTTATCCATGGGAGCGGGGATTTTCCTTGCTGAATATGCCAAAAAGGGTCCTGTGACCAATTTCATCCGTACCTGTATTGAAATTTTGTCTTCTCTACCGTCGGTCGTTGTGGGGCTCTTTGGTTACTTAATCTTTGTAGTCCAGTTTGAGTATGGATTTTCCATTATTTCTGGTGCCTTGGCCTTGACGGTCTTTAACCTGCCTCAGATGACTCGAAATGTTGAAGACAGTTTGAGACACGTTCACCATACCCAACGTGAGGCTGGTCTGGCCCTCGGAATTTCTCGTTGGGAGACTGTGGTCCATGTCGTCATTCCAGAAGCCCTACCAGGTATCGTAACGGGTGTTGTCTTGGCATCTGGTCGTATCTTTGGTGAAGCTGCTGCTCTGATCTATACGGCAGGACAGTCTGCACCAGCCCTAGACTGGTCTAACTGGAATATCCTCAGTGTTACCAGTCCTATCTCAATCTTCCGTCAAGCAGAAACCTTGGCTGTCCACATCTGGAAGGTCAACAGTGAAGGAACCATTCCTGATGCTACCATTGTATCTGCTGGTTCTGCCGCCGTGCTCCTCATCTTTATCTTGATTTTTAACTTTGGAGCACGCAAACTCGGAAGCTATTTACACAAGAAATTAACCGCTGCCTAAAGGAGAAGCCATGTCAAAATATAACTGGGATGAAAAGCATATCATCACCTTTCCTGAAGAAAAAGTGGCCCTCTCTACCAAGGATTTACATGTTTACTATGGTAAAAATGAATCCATCAAGGGCATCGATATGCAATTTGAAAAAAATAAAATTACAGCCTTGATTGGTCCTTCTGGATCTGGGAAATCTACCTATCTTCGCAGTCTCAATCGGATGAACGATACCATTGATATTGCCAAGGTCACAGGTCAAATCCTCTATCAAGGTATTGACGTCAACCGTCCAGAAATCAATGTCTATGAGATGCGCAAGCATATCGGAATGGTCTTCCAACGTCCAAATCCATTTGCGAAGTCTATCTACCGCAATATTACTTTTGCTCATGAACGTGCAGGAGTCAAGGATAAGAAGGTCTTGGATGAAATTGTGGAAACTTCTCTCCGTCAAGCTGCCCTTTGGGACCAGGTCAAAGACGACCTTCACAAATCAGCCTTGATGCTTTCTGGTGGTCAGCAGCAACGGCTTTGTATCGCTCGCGCTATCTCTGTCAAGCCAGATATTCTCTTGATGGATGAGCCAGCGTCAGCCTTGGATCCGATTGCGACAGCCCAGCTTGAGGAAACCATGCTGGAGTTGAAGAAAGACTTTACCATCATCATCGTTACCCACAGTATGCAACAGGCTGCCCGTGCGAGTGACTACACAGGATTTTTCTACTTGGGTGATTTGATTGAGTATGATAAGACGTCCAATATTTTCCAAAATGCTAAGTTACAGTCAACCAATGACTATGTAACGGGACACTTTGGTTAGAAAGGAAACAGCATGACAGAACCGATTTTGCAGGTTAAAGACCTGTCCGTTTATTACAACAAAAAGAAGGCCTTGAATAGTGTTTCCCTTTCTTTCCAACCCAAGGAAATAACCGCCCTCATTGGTCCTTCTGGATCTGGGAAGTCAACTCTTCTCAAGGCCATCAACCGGATGGGAGATTTAAACCCTGAGGTGACAACAACGGGGACAGTGATTTATAATGGTCACAATATCTATAGTCCACGTACAGATACAGTTGAATTGCGTAAGGAAATTGGTATGGTCTTTCAACAGCCCAATCCCTTCCCTATGTCTATCTATGAAAATGTTGTCTATGGTCTACGTATCAATGGAGTCAAGGATAAACAAGTCCTTGATGAAGCAGTAGAAAAGGCCTTGCAACGTGCTTCTATCTGGGATGAAGTAAAGGATCGTTTGCATGATTCGGCTATTGGTCTCTCAGGAGGTCAACAGCAACGTGTCTGTGTTGCCCGTGTTTTAGCGACTAGCCCTAAAATCATCCTTTTGGACGAACCAACCTCGGCCTTGGATCCTATCTCGGCTGGTAAGATTGAGGAAACCTTGTATGGTCTGAAAGATAAATACACCATGCTTTTGGTAACGCGTTCCATGCAACAGGCCTCTCGTATCTCTGATAAAACAGGATTTTTCCTAGATGGGGATTTGATCGAGTTTAACGATACGAAGAAGATGTTCCTAGACCCACAAAACAAGGAAACAGAAGACTATATTACAGGAAAATTTGGATAAGGAGTTGAAAGATGTTACGATCTCAATTTGAAGAAGATTTGGAGAAATTGCACAACCAGTTCTACGCAATGGGACAAGAAGTGCTTTCTCAGATCAATCGTACAGTGCGTGCCTTTGTCACTCATGACCGTGATCTAGCTAAAGAAGTTATCGACAAAGATGCGGAAGTGAATGAATATGAAATTAAGCTGGAGAAGAAATCATTTGAAATCATTGCCCTTCAGCAACCCGTTTCTCAGGACCTTCGTACTGTCTTGACCGTTCTCAAGGCGGTTTCAGACCTCGAACGCATGGGAGATCATGCAGTCTCTATCGCTGAGGCAACCATTCGTATGAAAGGAGAGCAACGTATCCCTGCCGTTGAAGAAGAAATCAAACAGATGGGACGCGACGTGAAAGACTTTGTCGAAGCAGCTCTAGATCTTTATCTGAACGGTTCTGTGGATCAAGCATATGAAGTAGCGGCGATGGACGAAAAAATCAATCATTACTTTGATAGCATCCGTGATTTAGCTACAGAGGAAATCAAGAAAAATCCTGAAGCCATTGTTACAGGCCGTGATTACTTCCAGGTCATTTCCTTCTTGGAACGTATCGGAGACTACGCAAAAAATATCTGTGAATGGGTTGTTTACTTTGAAACAGGTAAGATTGTTGAATTATAAAGTATTCAAATGATAAAATTATTGTGAAAGCTTACTTTTTAATAGTAAGCTTTCGTTGTATTGATGTTTTTTTATCAGAGGTGAGTAATGGACTACATACAGAATATAAGAAAAAAAGTTGGGAAAGATAAAATTATTTTAAATTTCACCTGTGGAATATTAAATCAATCAGGAAAAATATTATTACAAAAACGAGCAGATAAAGGAACGTGGGGATTACCAGGTGGTGCTATTGAATTAGGTGAATCGGCTTTAGAAGCTTTAGTGCGAGAGTTTTATGAAGAAACGGGAATCGAAGTGAGAGCGGAAAAACTTTTAAATGTTTATACTAAATATTCAGATAGTTATCCGAATGGTGATGAGGCTCAAGTTCTTACAATTTTGTATTTAGTTTCATCTGAAACTTCTATCTCTACAAATTTTTTTACAAGTGATGAAACTTTAGAATTAGGATTTTTTGATCATAGGGACGTACAAAATATTGAAATTGTAAACCAGCAACATCAAGATATGATAAATGATTTTTTTGAAAATAAGTTCCCAATAGATAGATAAACTAATCTCTGAATTTCTATTTTTTGTAACTATATTTTATGAAAATGCAAGAAAAACGTTGACAAGTAGTTTCAGATGAGTTATAATTATTCAGAAATAACAGAAAGGACGTTTAATTATGAAATTCAAGAAATGGATATTAGTTGTGTGTAGCATACTTGCCAGCATGATTTTAGTAGCTTGTCAATCCAGTACGGATAGTTCCCAGTCTGCTGTGGATGCTATCAAACAAAAAGGGAAGCTAGTTGTTGCGACCAGCCCAGACTATGCGCCATTTGAATTCCAAGCCTTGGTTGATGGTAAAAACCAAGTGGTTGGTGCAGATATTGATATGGCTCAAGCGATTGCGGATGAACTTGGAGTTAAGCTAGAAATCTCTAGTATGAGTTTTGACAATGTTTTGACCAGTCTTCAAACTGGAAAGGCTGACTTGGCTATTGCAGGAATTAGTGCCACTGATGAGAGAAAGGTAGTCTTTGATTTTTCAATTCCTTACTATGAAAACAAGATGAGTTTCTTGGTTAGAAAAGCCGATTTAGACAAGTACAAGGATCTTTCAAACCTAGCAAGTGCCAATATCGCAGCTCAAAAGGGAACTGTTCCAGAAACCATGGTCAAGGAACAATTGCCAAATGCCCAGTTGACATCCTTGACCAATATGGGTGAAGCAGTCAATGAATTGCAGGCTGGAAAAGTGGATGCTGTTCATATGGATGAACCAGTGGCTCTTAGCTACGCAGGCAAAAACTCAGACCTTGTTGTTGCATCTGTTAACTTGACGATGAAAGATGGCGAAGCCAATGCCGTTGCTATTAAGAAGAATCAATCAGACTTAAAAGCAGTAGTTGATAAGGTTATCCAAAAACTGAAAGATGACGGAACCTATCAAAGCTATCTTGAAAAAGCAGCGAAACTAACAGAAGTTGAACAATAAAAAGAAAGCAGAGTTGGACTTTAATCCAATTCTGCTTTTATGTATTCTAATAGCTCTTCTAGATTTTCAAGAGGGACTTTGGCGAACTGATAAGGGCAGGTATCCAAATAAGCCTTCTCAAAAAAGTCTAGTTTGAGTGAGCTGTGTTTCAAACTGGCAATCTTAGAATAGTGTTTCAAATCAAGCAAAAGGCCATCATGTAGAGGATAGTGGGGTAAGGGACAGGTGTTTTTTTCAAGTACTTTCTTAATCTGAGCCTGATAGTTCTCTTGAAGAGTCAGTCTGGCCAGTCGATTTTTTTCAAATAACTGGCTATTGATGTAAAGAGAAAGAGCCTTTTGCATGATGAGATTGCTGTCATAGTCCAGTATATTTTTGTAGGAAACAAAGGCCTCTTTTAGGGCATTTGGGAGAATGAGAGCGGTGATACGAAGGGCTGGAAAGAGGCTGGTTGAGAAGGACTTGATATAAATGACGCGATCCTCTGTATCCAGATAGTGGAAGGTCTGTCCTTTTTTAGGGTCCAGGTCTCCTAGATAGTCATCCTCGACGATGTAAACACCATACTGGTTTGCTAGATCCAGAATGGCCCTTTTTTCCTGATCAGAATAGGAATGGCCAAGAGGATAGTGGAAGCGAGGTATGGTATAGAAAAACTTGATTTTTCCAGATTTAAACTGTTCTTCTAGTTCGTCAAGGTCAATCCCATCGATTCGGCGTTCAATGGTCCTGTAGGCCAATCCCTGGGCGACCAAGAGGCGATTCATCCGGTGGTAGGTCGGCTGTTCAACCAAAATCTCAGTTCCCTCGCTTGGAAAGTTAATCTGAGAAAGGATAAAGAGAGCTTGCTGGGTGCCAGAAGTTAGAACCAGTTGATCGGGTTTACAGTAGAGGGCTTGGTCAAAGAGGAGTTGATGGACAGATTGTCTGAGTTCCTCAAGGCCTTCTTGGTTGTCATAGTAGTTGAATAGGTAGTTTTCTCGGCCTATCAGGGTTTCGTTGACGCAGAGTCGGAAGTCGTCATAGGCACTGGCATGTTCGTCAGTGACTTCGATTTCCAAGTCTTGGTGCTGTCCTTGTTCCAGAACATAGTAGCCACTTTGGGGTTTGGCATAGAGGTATTGTTCATGGCGTAATTCCAGCAGGGCTCGTTGGATAGTGTCCTTGCTACAGTGGAAGTCTTGGCTCAGTTGACGGATGGAGGGAAGCCGGCTACCAGTTGGGAATTTTCCTGATTCAATACCTTTTTTTAGAAAGGAAACAACTGCTTGGTACTTGCTTTGCTTTGTCATTCCAGACCTCCTTTGATTTTGTTACATTGTACCTTTTTTTTGTCTACTTGGCAATGGGAAAAGCATTTCTCCCTTTCACATCTAGGAGCAAATGTGGTATACTTAGAAAGTATGATGATTCATTGAACAGAAGATAAGAAAGAGAATGGATAGAAAAGTGCAGGAACCGGTAAAATTATTTCAATACAATACTCTAGGTGCCCTAATGGCAGGACTTTATGGTGGAACCATGACCGTAGGAGAGTTGCTGGAACATGGTGACCTCGGCTTGGGAACTTTGGATTCGATTGATGGGGAGTTGATCGTCCTTGATGGCAAGGCTTATCAAGCCAAGGGATCTGGTCAAAAGCCTGAAATCGTTGAGGTGGCAGCGGATGCTCTTATTCCCTATGCAGCAGTGGTCCCTCATCAGGCAGAAGTGATTTTCCGTCAGCGCTTTGAGATGACATATAAGGAATTGGAAAAGCGAATTGAGTCCTACTATGATGGGGAGAATCTCTTTCGTTCCATCAAGATTCATGGCGAATTTTCACAAATGCATGTACGAATGATTCCCAAATCAACAACAGACACCAAGTTTGCTGATGTGGCGACTCACCAACCTGAATATAGACGTGAAAATGTATCGGGAACCATTGTTGGATTTTGGACACCAGAGATTTTCCATGGGGTCAGTGTGGCGGGTTACCATTTGCACTTTATCTCAGATGACTTGACCTTTGGTGGACACGTGATGGACTTTGTTATCAAGGAAGGCATGATCGAGGTGGGAGCAGTCGACCAGTTGGACCAACGTTTTCCAGTCCAAGATCGCCAGTATTTATTTGCCAAATTTAATGTTGACGAGATGAAGAAAGACATTGATAAGTCAGAATAGGAGAAAAAGATGACAGTACATATTATCCTCACCATGATCGCTTTAGTTCTCATTCTAGTAGGTGGAACTTGGTATGCCAAAAAACGGTTTAAAATCTCTCTTGCAGTGATGGGCTTAGGGGCAATCGCATTTTTCGTTTCTTCTCAAGTGTTAGAGAAGATGGTTCACCTTCTGGTACTCCATCCGCAAAAAGATGGAACTATTCCGCTCATGCAGGAGCAGCCTTTCTTATACATCCTTTATGGAATCGCCATGGCTGCCCTCTTTGAGGAAACAGCTCGTCTTGCCTTTTTTAAATGGTTGGAGAAAAAGAGAAAGCTAGAAGATCGAGATGCTTTGGCTTATGGTTTGGGACATGGGGGTTTGGAGATGCTCTATCTCGGAATGGGAAGCTTGATCAGTTTGTTGATTCTCTTTTCACTCATCCAGTCTTCAAATACTGATGTAGCCAATCTCCTTCCAAAGACTACACTCGAAACGGTCCAGTCTCTTTCTGTATGGCAGGTTTATTTACTAGGAGTTGAGCGTGTGCTTGCTCTGGTTCTGCAAATTGGTCTCTCTATCTGGGTCTATCAAAGTGTTCGTCAAAAGAAATGGATCTACCTCCTTGCTGCCTATGGTTTGCATGCCTTGTTTGACTTAGCTCCAGCCTTATCTCAAGTGGGATGGATTGCAAATCCGCTTCTAGTTGAGTTCATTCTTTTCGTAGAACTTCTAGTCTTTATCTGGCTAACCAAATCTACATTTTGGAAAAAATCATAAAAAGAGGGGTGACCTCTTTTTTTATGTAAAGATAAAACAAGCTCTTTTTATGGTCGTCAAATGTCTCTAAAAATGGTATAATGGAATGAATTTTGAAAAAGGAAGAGTGACATGTCAGTAAAAGAAAAAATGCTTGAAATCCTAGAAGGAATCGATATTCGTTTTAAGGAACCTTTGAAGACCTATACCTATACAAAGGTTGGAGGTCGAGCGGATTATCTAGTTTTGCCACGCAATCGCTATGAGATGGCCCGTGTCGTCCAATTTGCCAATCAAGAGAATATTCCCTGGATGGTGCTTGGGAATGCCAGCAATATCATCGTTCGTGAAGGTGGAATCCGTGGTTTTGTCATCTTATGCGATAAGCTTAATAACGTTTCAGTTGATGGTTACACTATTGAAGCAGAAGCTGGAGCTAATTTGATAGAGACAACACGTATTGCCCTTCGTCATAGTTTGACTGGTTTTGAATTTGCTTGCGGTATTCCGGGAAGCATCGGTGGAGCTGTCTTTATGAATGCGGGTGCTTACGGAGGAGAGATTGCCCATATCTTGCAGTCTTGTCAAATTTTGACCAAGGAAGGGGAAATCGAGACCTTGTCAGCCAAGGACTTGGCTTTTGGGTACCGCCATTCAGCTATTCAGGATTCTGGGGCCATTGTCTTGTCAGCTAAATTTGCCCTTGCACCTGGAAATCACCAGGTTATCAAGCAAGAAATGGATCGCCTGACTCACCTTCGCGAACTCAAACAACCTCTAGAATACCCATCTTGTGGTTCAGTCTTTAAGCGTCCAGTCGGGCATTTTGCAGGACAATTGATTTCAGAAGCTGGTTTGAAGGGCTACCGTATCGGTGGTGTCGAAGTCTCAGAAAAACATGCAGGCTTTATGATTAATGTAGCCGATGGGACTGCAAGAGATTATGAAGACTTAATTGAGTCTGTCATTGAAAAAGTTAAAGAACATTCAGGTGTTACCTTAGAGCGAGAAGTTCGTATCTTGGGTGAACACGAATAACATTATTTTTACATAGCATTCAAAGATTGGAATTTTATCGCTAAATGAGGTTTAGGTCATTTTATTTCCTACGCTTGTGTCTAGCATTCTAACAAGGTCCCAATCTGTTAATTTACGAAGAAGAAGGAATTTAGAGGAATTGAAAAAACCAATTATTGAGTTCAAAAACGTCTCTAAAGTTTTTGAAGACAGCAACACCAAGGTTCTCAAAGACATTAACTTTGAGTTGGAAGAAGGGAAGTTCTACACTCTTTTAGGCGCATCTGGTTCAGGAAAATCAACCATCCTAAACATCATTGCAGGTTTACTGGATGCGACGACAGGAGATATTTTGCTGGATGGGGTACGGATCAACGACATCCCAACCAACAAGCGAGACGTCCATACCGTCTTCCAATCCTATGCCTTGTTTCCACATATGAATGTGTTTGAAAATGTTGCCTTTCCACTCCGCTTGCGTAAGATTGACAAGAAAGAAATCGAGCAACGTGTAGCGGAAGTTCTCAAGATGGTTCAGTTGGAAGGTTATGAAAAACGTTCCATTCGTAAACTCTCTGGAGGGCAACGTCAGCGTGTGGCTATTGCCCGTGCTATCATCAACCAACCTCGTGTGGTTTTGTTGGATGAGCCCTTGTCAGCGCTGGACTTGAAATTGCGAACAGACATGCAGTACGAACTGCGTGAACTGCAACAACGATTGGGAATTACCTTTGTCTTTGTCACTCACGATCAGGAAGAAGCTCTGGCTATGAGTGACTGGATTTTCGTTATGAATGATGGCGAGATTGTTCAGTCTGGAACGCCAGTGGACATCTACGATGAGCCGATTAACCACTTTGTAGCTACCTTTATAGGTGAATCAAATATCTTGCCAGGAACCATGATTGAGGACTACTTGGTCGAGTTTAACGGCAAACGCTTTGAAGCGGTCGATGGTGGGATGAAGCCAAATGAGCCTGTTGAGGTTGTTATTCGTCCAGAGGATTTGCGCATTACCCTTCCTGAAGAAGGCAAGCTCCAAGTTAAAGTTGATACCCAGCTTTTCCGCGGGGTTCACTATGAGATTATCGCCTATGACGAGCTCGGAAATGAATGGATGATTCACTCGACCCGTAAGGCCATCGTTGGTGAGGAAATCGGTCTGGACTTTGAACCAGAAGATATCCATATCATGCGTCTCAACGAAACCGAAGAAGAATTCGATGCTCGTATCGAGGAGTATGTAGAAATCGAAGAGCAAGAAGCAGGTCTGATTAACGCGATCGAGGAGGAAAGAGATGAAGAAAACAACCTCTAAACTCTTTGTAGTGCCCTACATGCTTTGGATTGCCCTCTTTGTATTGGCACCCTTGGTCTTGATTTTTGGACAATCATTTTTCAACATCGAAGGTCAGTTTAGTTTAGAAAACTATAAATCCTATTTTGCGTCACAAAACTTAACCTATCTCAAAATGAGCTTCAACTCTGTTCTCTATGCAGGAATTGTAACTCTAGTGACGCTTCTTATCAGTTATCCAACAGCCCTCTTTTTGACTCGTCTCAAGCACCGTCAACTCTGGCTCATGCTGATCATCCTGCCGACATGGATTAATTTGCTCCTTAAAGCCTATGCCTTTATCGGGATTTTTGGTCAAAATGGCTCTATTAACCAATTTTTGGAATTCATCGGAATCGGTTCGCAGCAGTTGCTCTTTACCGATTTCTCCTTTATCTTTGTCGCAAGCTATATCGAGCTTCCCTTTATGATTTTGCCGATTTTCAACGTCTTGGACGATATGGATAACAATCTTATCAATGCCAGCTATGACCTCGGTGCGACCAAGTGGGAGACATTCCGCCACGTTATCTTCCCTCTATCAATGAATGGAGTGAGAAGTGGGGTTCAGTCGGTCTTTATCCCTAGCTTGAGTCTCTTCATGCTGACACGTTTGATTGGGGGGAACCGAGTGATTACTTTGGGAACTGCCATCGAGCAGAACTTCTTGACCAATGACAACTATGGTATGGGTTCAACTATCGGTGTTGTTCTTATCCTGACCATGTTTCTCACCATGTGGGTGACCAAGGAAAGGAGAGAACGATGAAAAAATTTGCCAATCTCTACCTAGCCTTTGTTTTTATCATCCTTTATTTGCCAATTTTTTACTTGATTGGCTATGCCTTTAATGCTGGCGATGATATGAACAGCTTTACTGGTTTTAGCTTGAGCCATTTTCAAACCATGTTTGGTGATGGTCGTCTCATGTTGATCCTCACCCAAACCTTTTTCTTGGCCTTTCTATCAGCCTTGATGGCGACAGTTATCGGGACTTTCGGTGCCATTTATATCTACCAGTCTCGTAAGAAATACCAAGAAGCCTTTCTATCACTCAATAATATCCTCATGGTTGCGCCTGATGTTATGATTGGTGCCAGCTTCTTGATTCTCTTTACGCAGCTCAAGTTTTCACTTGGTTTTCTGACAGTTCTTTCCAGTCACGTGGCCTTCTCCATCCCAATTGTAGTCTTGATGGTCTTACCTCGTCTCAAGGAAATGAATGATGATATGATTCATGCGGCTTATGACCTTGGTGCCAGCCAGTTTCAGATGTTCAAGGAAATCATGCTTCCTTACCTGACACCGTCTATCATTGCAGGTTATTTCATGGCCTTTACCTACTCGCTGGATGACTTTGCCGTGACCTTCTTTGTAACGGGAAATGGTTTTTCAACCCTGTCAGTCGAGATTTACTCTCGTGCTCGGAAGGGGATTTCGTTAGAGATCAATGCCCTGTCTGCCCTTGTCTTTCTCTTTAGTATTATCCTAGTTGTAGGTTATTACTTTATCTCACGTGAGAAGGAGGAGCAAGCATGAAAAAACTCTATTCATTTTTAGCAGGAATTGCAGCCATTATCCTTGTCTTATGGGGTATTGCGACTCATCTAGATAGTAAAATCAATAGCCGAGATAGCCAAAAACTGGTTATCTACAACTGGGGGGACTATATCGATCCAGAACTCTTGGAGAAATTCACAGAAGAAACAGGAATCCAAGTTCAGTACGAGACCTTTGACTCCAATGAAGCCATGTATACCAAAATCAAGCAGGGTGGAACAACCTATGATATTGCTATCCCAAGTGAATACATGATCAACAAGATGAAGGACGAAGACCTCTTAGTACCACTCGATTATTCAAAAATTGAAGGAATCGAAAATATCGGACCTGAGTTCCTCAACCAGTCTTTTGACCCGGGCAATAAATTCTCCATCCCTTACTTCTGGGGGACCTTGGGAATCGTCTACAATGAAACCATGGTAGATGAGGCGCCTGAGCATTGGGATGACCTCTGGAAACCAGAATACAAGGATTCCATCATGCTTTTTGATGGGGCGCGTGAGGTGCTGGGACTCGGGCTTAACTCACTTGGTTACAGCCTCAACTCAAAGGATCCTCAGCAGTTGGAAGAGACAGTAGACAAACTCTACAAATTGACTCCAAATATCAAGGCCATTGTAGCCGACGAGATGAAGGGTTACATGATTCAGAACAACGCGGCCATCGGTGTGACTTTCTCTGGGGAAGCCAGCCAGATGTTGGAGAAAAATCCTAACCTCAAGTATATCGTTCCGACTGAGGCCAGCGATCTCTGGTTTGATAACATGGTCATTCCAAAAACTGTGAAAAACCAAGATGCAGCCTATGCCTTTATCAACTTTATGTTAAAACCCGAAAATGCTCTGAAAAATGCGGAGTATGTAGGCTACTCAACACCAAACCTACCAGCCAAGGAACTGCTCCCAGAGGAGACCAAAGAAGACAAGTCCTTCTATCCAGACGCTGATACCATGAAAAACCTAGAAGTTTATGAGAAATTTGACCATAAATGGACAGGCAAATATAGCGATCTCTTCCTACAGTTTAAAATGTATCGGAAGTAGAAGTTAGCAGACACGAAACGAATCAGTCAAGCTGGTTCGTTTTTTTAATAGAAGTTAACTTTTACAGCCTTATCTTTTTCTATTCGAGTTGCTTATTTGCCTGCCTAGTAGTATACTAAGTTTATACGAATAGAAAGCGGTAACAAATAATGAAAATGTCTACTTTTTTCAAAAAAAGTTTTTGGCCAACCTTTTTGATTGTTCAACAAACAGCTATACTAATCCATTTAAAGGATGGCTTGGATAGACAATACCTAACAACTGATTCCATACATTTGGTGATAGGGTACTTTATATTTGTAAATATTTTCGAAGCTATCTTTAACAATTCAAAACTTTGGGATAAAAGTTGGGATAAAAAGAGTGATAGCAGTAAGAAAAAATATATTCTGAAAAAGTAAGCAAAGATGTAGGAAATTGATTTGATTCAAGGGAGACGATTTCCAGTTGACGCAGACTCAAAAAAACGGTATAATACTAGAGTTGAGAATTGATTTTCAATCATCTTAGTCCAGAGAAATGGCGGTGCTGCGAGCCATCTAAGCTAGGAAATCATGCTACTCAATCATACAATTGCATAAGAATAAGAGAATGACAAGTTCATTGAATGAAGGTGGTACCGCGGTTTTTCGCCCTTCGTGATATAGACTTGTCTTTTGATTTTTGGAGGTGTTTATGAAGACATTTCTTGTGAAACAAAAGTTTCGTCTTGGAGGTGAACGCTTCGATATCAAAGATGATAAAGGAGTAGTGAACTATCAGGTGGAAGGTTCTTTCTTCCAAATTCCTAAGACCTTTACCATTTATGACGCCTATGGTGAGCAAGTCAGTGAGATCAGTAAAGAATTTTTCACCTTACTTCCTCGCTTTACTATTCAGCTACGAAACGGTTCAAATTTCGTCATTCGCAAGAAGTTGACCTTCTGGCGAGATAAGTATGAGTTTGATAATCTAGGGCTTCGTATCGAGGGAAATACCTGGGATTTGAATTTCAAATTGCTAGATGATCGTGATCAGCTTGTCGCCGAGATTCGGAAAGAGATTTTCCATCTGACCTCAACTTACACCGTAACCGTCTATGAAGACTCTTATGCAGACCTGGTCATTTCCCTTTGTGTCGCGATTGACTATGTGGAAATGCTGGAAAGCCAATCAAATTAAACAAGTAAATAAGGAGATATTATGAAACAACTATCTAGTGCTCAAGTTCGCCAAATGTGGCTTGATTTCTGGGCCAGCAAAGGTCACTCTGTAGAACCATCAGTCAGCTTGGTTCCTGTAAACGACCCAACTCTTTTGTGGATCAACTCTGGGGTAGCAACTCTTAAGAAATACTTTGACGGAACCATCATTCCTGAAAATCCACGTATTACCAATGCGCAAAAAGCCATCCGTACCAACGACATCGAAAACGTAGGGAAGACTGCGCGTCACCATACCATGTTTGAAATGTTGGGGAACTTCTCTATCGGAGATTACTTCCGTGATGAAGCCATCACTTGGGCTTACGAACTTTTGACAAGCCCTGAATGGTTTGATTTCCCAGCTGAAAAACTCTATATGACCTACTATCCTGAAGATAAGGATTCATACAACCGCTGGATTGAAGTAGGAGTAGACCCAAGTCACTTGATTCCAATTGAGGACAACTTCTGGGAAATCGGTGCGGGACCTTCTGGACCAGATACTGAAATCTTCTTTGACCGTGGAGAAGCCTTTGACCCAGAAAATATTGGTATTCGCCTGCTTGCAGAAGATATCGAAAACGACCGTTACATTGAAATCTGGAACATCGTTTTGTCACAATTTAATGCTGACCCTGCTGTTCCTCGTAGTGAGTACAAGGAATTGCCGCATAAGAACATTGATACGGGCGCTGGTTTGGAGCGTTTGGTGGCAGTTATTCAAGGGGCTAAGACAAACTTTGAAACAGACCTCTTCATGCCGATCATTCGCGAAGTTGAGAAATTGTCTGGTAAGGTCTACGACCAAGATGGCGACAACATGAGCTTCAAGGTGATTGCGGACCACATCCGTTCACTTTCATTTGCCATTGGTGATGGTGCTCTTCCTGGAAATGAGGGTCGTGGTTATGTCCTTCGTCGTCTTCTCCGTCGTGCTTCTATGCATGGTCAAAAATTGGGCATCAACGAGCCTTTCCTTTACAAACTGGTTCCAACTGTTGGAAAAATCATGGAAAGCTACTACCCAGAAGTGCTTGAAAAACGTGATTTTATTGAAAAAATTGTTAAGAGCGAAGAAGAATCCTTTGCTCGTACCCTTCACTCGGGTCAACACTTTGCCCAAGGCATCGTAGCAGACTTGAAGGAAAAAGGTCAATCAGTGATTGCTGGTTCAGATGTCTTCAAACTCTACGATACATATGGATTCCCAGTTGAATTGACAGCAGAAATCGCTGAAGAAGCTGGCATGACGGTAGACCGTGAAGGTTTTGAAGCAGCCATGAAAGAACAGCAAGAACGTGCGCGTGCGTCAGCTGTCAAAGGTGGCTCAATGGGAATGCAAAATGAAACCCTCCAAAACATTACAGTGGAAAGTGTCTTCAACTACAATGCCAGCCAATTGCCTTCTAAGTTGGTGGCTATCGTAGCGGACAATGCTGAAGTAGAAGCTGTTTCAGAAGGAACTGCCTCTCTCATCTTTGCAGAGACTCCATTCTACGCTGAAATGGGTGGACAAGTAGCTGACCACGGTCAAATATTGGACGAGTCAGGTAAGGTTGTGGCTACTGTGACAGATGTTCAAAAAGCACCAAACGGACAAGCTCTTCATACTGTTGAAGTTCTTGCACCGCTTGCTTTGAACCAAGAATACACCTTGGCTATCGATACCAACCGTCGTCATCGTGTCATGAAGAACCACACAGCAACTCACTTGCTCCATGCGGCTCTTCATAATATCCTTGGCCATCATGCGACACAAGCAGGATCTCTTAATGAAGTTGAATTCCTCCGCTTTGACTTCACGCACTTCCAAGCCGTAACTCCTGAAGAGTTGCGCGCCATTGAACAGCAAGTCAACGAAAAAATCTGGGAAACAATTGCTGTAGAAACTGTTGAGACAGATATTGACACTGCTAAAGAAATGGGAGCCATGGCCCTCTTTGGTGAGAAATACGGTAAGGAAGTCCGTGTTGTTACTATCGGTGACTACTCTATTGAGCTTTGTGGTGGTACCCACGTTGGCAACACTTCTGAGATTGGTCTCTTCAAGATTGTCAAAGAAGAAGGGATCGGATCAGGAACTCGCCGTATCTTGGCAGTGACTGGTAAGGAAGCTTTTGAAGCCTACCGTGAACAAGAAGACGCGTTGAAAGCAGTCGCAGCAACTCTTAAAGCACCTCAACTCAAGGAAGTTCCTCACAAGGTTGAAGGCCTTCAAGAGCAACTCCGTCATTTGCAAAAAGAAAATGCAGAGTTGAAAGAAAAAGCTGCAGCCGAAGCTGCAGGTGATGTCTTCAAGGATGTGAAGGAAGTCAACGGCCACCGTTACATTGCAAGCCAAGTTTCTGTATCAGACGCAGGTGCCCTTCGTACCTTTGCGGATAACTGGAAACAAAAAGACTACTCTGACCTTCTTGTCTTAGTGGCAGCTATTGGTGACAAGGTCAACATTCTTGTTGCAAGCAAGACAAAAGATATCCACGCAGGTAACTTGGTTAAAGAATTGGCTCCAATCGTCGATGGACGTGGTGGTGGTAAACCAGACATGGCCATGGCAGGAGGAAGCAACCAAGCCAAGATTCAGGAATTGCTGGATGCCGTAGCAGGTAAATTGTAAGAAAACATTTAAGATCTATCCATTTGGGTAGATCTTTTTGAATACACAAAAAAGCCAAATCCTAGTGAATTTGGCTTAGTTTTTTAGATTGTATTGGCTGTCCAGACACTGACTGAACCCGCTGCTACTGGAAATTCTCCATAACCTTCAGCATTGATTGTAACTTGTGCGGGGTGATTTTCAAGGAGGTCAACAAAGGTTTGGTCAGCCCATTCTTGCCCAACAAACATAGACTTGCTGTTTTCTTGGTCATTTGAGATAAGGACCGCGAGTGGTGTTTGGTTCTCAGCACCTGCACGGACCCATCCAATACAGTTAGCATCGTCAAAGTAGTTTGTTTGCTCTCCATAGGCCAAGTCTTTTCGGATGGCTAGGAGACGGTCAAGAACTTCTTTGAAATCTTCTTGGGCATACTGCCCTGAAATGCCGTAATAGTCTCCATAAAAGACACATGGAAGACCTTGGTCACGAAGAAGGATGAGCGCATAGGCTGCTGGTTTAAACCATTCTTGGACGGTTGATTCAAGTGCCTGTCCTCTTTGAGTATCATGGTTGTCCACGAAAGTGACAGCCTTATCAGGTTTAATTTCCACTAAACTATCGTTAAAAATACTACGAAGGTCATAGCTTGATCCAGCTTGACTGGCTTCAAAGAGATTTTGGTGGAGACGAACATCGACAAGGTCAAAGTGTTCTTCTATTTTCTCGAGATAGTCCAGATTAGCTTCTTTGTCTGGATTCCAAAATTCCCCAAAAACATAGAAATCTTCACCGTATTTTTCCTTCATATCACGGATGAAATTGCCCATAAAGAAGGAATCAATGTGCTTAACGGCATCCAAACGGAAACCAGCTACACCAGTCGTTTCCATAAACCAGTCAGCCCAGTCATAGAGGTTTTGGATGACTTCAGGATGCTTAAAGTCTAGGTCAGCGTACATGAGGTAGTCGTAGTTGCCGTTTTCGTTATCGACCAATTCCTCGTTTGCCCAACCTTTATTGTCTCCTTGGATCAGGTAAATACCAGACTTACGTCTCTTGGCATCGTAGTCTGTACCTGTAAAGTGGTACCAGTGCCATTCAAAGTCATTATAGGTTTTCTGACGTCCATCAAAAGTGAAGTGGGTCCATCCGTTGATAGTAAAGGGTTCGCTTAGTTGAACTGTACGGTCCTCGGGATCTACTTCGATAACTTGAAAGGCTTCTAATTTATCTGCTGCAGCCTTGTGATTGAGAACGATGTCAGCCATTGGTTGGATTCCGTGTGCCTTTAGGGCTTGAATGGCTTGAAGATAGTCTTCTTTAAACCCATACTTGGTACGTACAGTCCCTTTTTGGTGAAATTCACCTAGGTCAAAAAGATCGTAAACACCATAGCCTACATCTTTTTCGTTTGTTGCCTTGAAGGCAGGTGGCATCCAGACATGACTGATACCGAGATTTGCTAGGTGTTCTGCGTCATCTGCCAATCGTGTCCAGTGTTGTCCATCGTGGGGCAGATACCACTCAAAGTATTGCATAAGTGTCTGATTTTGCATAGTTTTTCCTCTTACTTATCAATGATGTGTTATATTCTACCATAAAGTCCAGAACTACGCAAACGTTTGCGCAAAAATTCTATACTCATTTCTAGAAATGTCTATTTTTTGAAATTTCCCATTATTTTTTCATTGGTTAGGAAAGAAGGATTAGAAAAAATGAATTGACTAAACTTTTTTTAACAAAAATGACACTTAGTAAACTAAAGTAAAAATGGACAAACGCTTTCTATTTTGAGAATTGTCACAAAATTTGCTATAATAGTAGCTATGAATAGAATTAGGGTCAGCAGACGTGTTGAAAAAAAGCTAGTTAAGGGTCTAGTTCTTTTGGAAGCAAGTGATTTAACAGATATTGAACTGACGGATCAGGAAGTAGAAGTTCTTAGTCAAGACGGAAAGTTTTTAGGGAGCGCCTATCTTTCCCAGCAGAACAAGGGAATCGGTTGGTTCATCAACAAGGAAAAGGTTCGTTTCAATCAAGCCTTTTTTGAAATTCTGTTTCGTAAGGCCAAGGAAGCTAGAAAGCCTTATTATCAAGATGACTTGACTACTGCCTTTCGCCTTTTTAACCAAGAGGGGGATCGTTTTGGTGGTCTGACTGTTGATCTCTATGGAGATTATGCTGTCTTTTCTTGGTACAACTCCTTTGTTTACCAGATTCGTGAGCTGATAGTAAAGGCTTTTAAGGAAGTTTTTCCTGAGGTCTTGGGGGCTTATGAAAAGATTCGTTTTAAAGGTCTAGACTACGAGTCTGCCTATGTTTATGGTGAGGAAGCGCCAGATTACTTTACTGTTCTTGAGAATGGCGTGCTCTATCAGGTCTTTATGAATGATGGCTTGATGACAGGGATTTTCCTAGACCAGCATGAGGTTCGTGGGAGTTTGGTTGACGGTTTAGCCATGGGCAAGTCCTTGCTCAATATGTTTTCCTATACGGCTGCCTTTTCAGTTGCTGCAGCTATGGGAGGCGCGAGTGAAACGACTTCTGTCGACTTGGCCAAACGGTCCAGAGAGCTGTCAGAAGCTCATTTTCAGGCAAATGGACTTAGCACGGACAATCATCGTTTTATCGTCATGGACGTTTTTGAGTACTTCAAGTATGCCAAGCGAAAAGGCTTGACTTATGATGTGATTGTCCTTGATCCGCCGAGCTTTGCCCGCAATAAAAAACAAACTTTCTCTGTAGCTAAGGACTATCACAAGCTGATTTCCCAAAGTCTAGAGATTTTAAATCCGGGAGGCATTATAATTGCTAGTACCAATGCTGCCAATGTTTCCCGTCAGAAATTTACAGAACAAATTGATAAAGGTTTTGCAGGAAGAAGGTATCAAGTATTAAACAAATACGGACTTCCAGCAGACTTTGCCTATAATAAAAAAGATGAAAGCAGTAATTACCTCAAGGTGATTAGTATGAAGGTTAGTAGATGAAATTAATCGTTTCAGTAATGCCAAGAAGTTTAGAAGAAGCGCAAGAACTGGATGCCACACGGTATGAAGATGCCGATATCATCGAGTGGCGTGCAGACTTCCTCGCCAAGGAAGCCATTTTACAGGTAGCACCTGCAATCTTTGAGAAATTCGCAGGCCGCGAACTGGTCTTTACCCTTCGGACTCGCTCTGAGGGAGGAGAAATCGAACTGTCTTCTGAGGAGTATGTTCAAATCATCAAGGAAGTCACTCAACTCTATCAACCAGACTATGTGGATTTTGAGTACTTCAGCTACAAGGATGTATTTGAGGAAATGTTGGATTTTCCAAATCTCGTTTTG
This sequence comes from Streptococcus oralis, assembly GCF_026782375.1. Taxonomy (GTDB): domain Bacteria; phylum Bacillota; class Bacilli; order Lactobacillales; family Streptococcaceae; genus Streptococcus; species Streptococcus oralis_CL. Next base: position 281,285 of record NZ_JAKUWJ010000001.1, read on the forward strand.
AGTTATCATAATTTCCAAGAGACACCTGAAAATATGATGGAAATCCTGTCGGAGTTGACCAGTCTCTCTCCAAAAGTGGTCAAAGTATCTGTCATGGCCCATACGGAGCAAGATGTTTTAGATCTGATGAACTACACACGTGGATTTAAAACACTCAATCCAGAACAAGACTACGTGACCATTTCCATGGGGAAAATGGGCAAGGTATCTCGTATCACTTCAGATGTGACGGGTTCAAGTTGGTCATTTGCTAGTCTAGATGAAGCGAGTGCCCCAGGTCAGATTTCTCTATCAAACATGAAAAAAATCAGGGAGATTTTGGATGAAGCTTGATGGCTACACACGTATGGCGGCTGTCGTTGCAAATCCCATTAAACACTCCATCTCACCTTTTATCCACAATAGAGCCTTTGAGGCGACAGCGACAAATGGTGTCTATGTGGCTTGGGAAATCGAAGCAGGAGACTTAGCGGAAACAGTCGCTAATATTCGCCGTTACCAGATGTTTGGGATTAATCTTTCTATGCCATACAAGGAGCAAGTGATTCCCTTTTTGGATGAATTGAGTGATGAAGCTCGTTTGATTGGGGCGGTTAACACCGTTGTCAATGATAATGGGAATTTAATTGGATATAATACAGATGGCAAGGGATTTTTTAAGAGCTTGCCTTCTTTTACAATTTCGGATAAGAAAATGACCATTCTGGGAGCAGGTGGTGCGGCCAAGTCCATTTTAGCACAGGCTATTTTGGATGGTGTCAGTCAGATTTCAGTCTTTGTGCGTTCAGCTTCTATGGAAAAAACAAGACCTTATCTAGACAAGTTGCAGGAGCAAACGGGCTTTAAAGTGGACTTGTATGCTTTAGAAGATCTTTCTGAATTGCAATCAAGGATTGCCGATTCGCACTTACTAGTCAATGCCACCAGTGTGGGCATGGATGGCAAATCATCCCCAGTTCCTGAAAGCATAGTCTTACCAAAAACTCTCTTGGTGGCAGATATCATTTACCAACCCTTTGAGACGCCATTTTTGAAATGGGCTAGAAGTCAGGGGAATCCCACCATAAATGGCCTTGGAATGTTGCTCTATCAAGCTGCTGAAGCTTTTCAACTGTGGACAGGTAAAGAAATGCCAACAGAAGAGATTTGGCAGTCCTTGACAGAAAAATACCAATAATGAAAAGGAGAACCTACTATGAAAATCAGAATTGATATTCCGCATCATCCTTATGATATTCAGATTGAAAAAGGTTGTCTATCGCAAGCAGGTCAATGGTTGCGAGAACTTTGGCAACCGCAAAAAGTGGTTATCGTGACAGACAACCGTGTGGCCTCACTCTACGCGGAGAAGGTTAAACTCAGCCTAGAAGATGCTAGTTTTCAGGTAGCTGTTTTTGATTTCTTAGAAGGCGAAGAAAGAAAGAATTTAACTACTGTTCAGAAGGTCTATGAATTTCTAGTCAAGCAAGGTCTGACTCGTAGCGATGGAATCGTGGCTCTTGGTGGTGGTGTCGTTGGGGACTTGGCTGGCTTTGTGGCTTCGACCTATATGCGTGGGATTCACTTTGTTCAGATTCCGACCAGTTTGACAGCCCAGGTTGATTCCTCTATCGGTGGTAAGACGGGTGTTAATACTCCTTTTGCTAAAAATATGGTGGGAACTTTTGCCCAACCAGATGGGGTTCTGATTGACCCGCTTGTCCTTGAAACACTCGGGAAAAGAGAGTTGATTGAGGGAATGGGTGAGGTTATCAAGTATGGCTTGATTGAGGATCCAGAACTATGGGATCTCTTGAGGGAGATAGATGGCTCTGTTGAGAGCATTCTGGAACATGGAGAAACTTTGATCGAACATTCTTGTCAGGTGAAGCGCAAGATGGTGGTTGAGGATGAGTTGGACAACGGGGTTCGCCTTTACCTCAATTTTGGCCACACCATTGGCCATGCTATTGAAGCGACTGCCGGCTATGGCAAGGTCATGCATGGAGAGGCTGTGGCCATGGGCATGGTGCAGATTTCCAAGGTTGCTGAGGAAAAAGGCCTCATGCCAGAAGGAATGACCCAGTCCATCACGGAAATGTGTCAGAAATTTGGTTTGCCTGTTGACTATGAAAACTGGGATATTGAAAAGCTTTATCAGGCTTTGACTCATGACAAGAAAGCGCGTGGGAACACCTTGAAATTGGTCTTGGTGCCAGAGCTTGGTTCGGCGACCATTCATCCAGTTTCTCTGGAAGAGATGAAAGACTACTTGGTAAAATAAGGAGAGCCTATGAGATATTTAACTGCAGGAGAATCACACGGTCCCCGTCTAACCGCTATCATAGAAGGAATTCCTGCTGGACTTCCTTTGAAAGCAGAGACCATCAATGAGGATCTGAAACGTCGTCAGGGTGGATATGGTCGTGGTGGTCGTATGAAGATTGAGAGTGATCAGGTTGTCTTTACTTCTGGCGTTCGCCATGGGAAGACGACAGGGGCTCCTATTACAATGGATGTCGTCAATAAAGACCACCAAAAATGGCTAGATATCATGTCTGCTGAGGACATTGAAGACCACCTTAAAAGCAAGCGGAAAATCACTCATCCTCGCCCAGGACATGCCGATTTGGTAGGGGGGATCAAGTACCGTTTTGATGATTTGCGAAATTCTTTGGAACGTTCATCAGCTCGTGAAACAACCATGCGAGTAGCCGTTGGGGCAGTAGCCAAACGTCTCTTAGCTGAGCTAGATATGGAGATTGCCAACCATGTCGTGGTCTTTGGTGGCAAGGAAATCGATGTACCTGAAAATCTGACAGTGGCTGAGATTAAGGAACGAGCTGCCCAGTCTGAAGTTTCTATTGTCAACCAAGAGCGGGAACAGGAAATCAAGGACTATATTGACCAAATCAAACGTGACGGTGATACCATCGGTGGGGTTGTAGAGACAGTCGTCGGAGGCGTTCCAGTTGGCCTTGGCTCCTATGTCCAATGGGACAGAAAATTGGATGCGCGATTGGCCCAAGCAGTTGTTTCTATCAATGCCTTTAAAGGGGTGGAATTTGGTCTTGGATTTGAAGCTGGTTACCGCAAAGGCAGCCAAGTTATGGATGAAATTCTCTGGTCTAAAGAAGACGGCTATACTCGTCGTACCAATAATCTAGGTGGTTTTGAAGGTGGTATGACCAATGGGCAACCAATTGTTGTTCGTGGAGTTATGAAACCCATTCCCACTCTTTACAAACCACTTATGAGTGTGGATATCGAAACCCACGAACCCTATAAGGCAACCGTGGAGAGAAGTGATCCGACCGCTCTTCCAGCAGCAGGTGTGGTCATGGAAGCTGTTGTGGCAACGGTTCTGGCGCAAGAAATCCTTGAAAAATTCTCATCTGACAATCTAGAGGAATTAAAAGAGGCAGTTGCCAAGCACCGAGACTATACAAAGAACTATTAAGGAGTCCTTATGGCAAAAACCATCTATATCGCAGGTCTCGGTTTGATTGGTGCTTCGATGGCACTCGGTATCAAGCGTGATCATCCGGATTATGAAATTTTGGGTTATAATCGCAGTCAGGCTTCGAGAGATATTGCCTTGGAGCGGGGGATGATTGACCGTGCGACGGATGATTTTGCCAGTTTTGCTCCTCTGGCAGATGTCATCATCTTGACCTTGCCAATCAAGCAGACCATTGCTTTTATTCAGGAGTTGGCAGGTTTGAATTTGAAAGAAGGCGTCATTATCTCGGATGCGGGCTCAACCAAGTCAGCCATTGTGGATGCAGCGGAGGAATATTTGACTGGCAAGTCTGTTCGATTTGTCGGGGCCCATCCCATGGCTGGTAGCCACAAGACAGGAGCTGCTTCTGCGGATGTTAATCTCTTTGAAAATGCTTACTATATCTTCACACCTTCGAGTCTGACAAGTCCTGGCACGCTTGAGGAAATGAAGGATCTGTTTTCAGGCCTTCATGCTCGTTTTATCGAGATTGATGCCAAGGAGCACGATCAAGTAACTTCACAGATTAGCCATTTTCCCCATATCTTGGCATCAGGTCTCATGGAGCAAACAGCTGTCTATGCTCAAGAACATGAGATGACAAGGCGCTTTGCGGCGGGTGGTTTTCGAGATATGACCCGGATTGCAGAGAGTGAACCAGGTATGTGGACTTCTATTCTCTTGTCCAATCGCGAGACCATCCTAGAGCGGATTGAGGATTTCAAGGAACGCTTAGATGGGATTGGTCAGGCTATTAGCAAGGGGGAAGAAGAGCAGATTTGGAACTTTTTCAACCAAGCGCGTGAGCAACGTCAGGCTATGGAAATCCATAAACGTGGAGGCGTGGACAGTTCTTATGACCTCTATGTTGATGTTCCCGACGAGGAAGATGTTATCTTGCGGATTTTGGAATTACTTCGTGGAACTTCTTTGGTTAATATCCACATCAATGAGGAAAACCGTGAGGATGTTCACGGGATTCTACAAATTTCATTTAAAAATGCTCAAGATTTAGAACGAGCCGAGCACCTAATAACAGAAAATACCGACTACACAGTCGTCATCAAATAAGGAGAAATCATGTCAAATATTTACGATACTGCAAATGAACTCAGTCGCGGTCTACGCGAATTACCAGAATACAAGGCGGTTAAGGCAGCAAAAGATGCCATCCAAGCTGATGAACAAGCTAGCAAGATTTTTGCAGACTATATCGCTTTCCAGCAAGAAATCCAAGTCATGGCTCAAACTGGACAAATGCCAGATGCCTCTTTCCAAGAAAAGATGCAGTCTTTTAGCAAGCAAATCCAAGAGAACGCTCTTTTGTCAGATTTTTTTGCCAAACAGCAACAACTTTCGATTTACCTTTCTGATATTGAAAAAATTGTCTTTGAACCTGTTTCGGAATTATTGAAATAGTATTTTATCTGTATAGAAGCCAGAAATTTCAGGAATTTCTGGCTTTTTTATGATAAAATAAGAAAAGTATTGCAAGTATGAGGTCAACTATGAAACTAAAAACAAACATTCGCCACTTACATGGCAGTATCCGAGTTCCAGGTGATAAGTCCATCAGCCATCGTTCGATTATCTTTGGAAGTTTAGCTGATGGTGAGACCAAGGTTTATGATATTTTGCGTGGCGAGGATGTACTTTCAACCATGCAGGTTTTTCGTGACCTTGGTGTTGAAATTGAGGACAAAGATGGGGTTATTACCATTCAAGGTGTAGGCATGGATGGCTTAAAAGCGCCGCAAAACGCCTTGGATATGGGGAATTCTGGCACCTCGATTCGCCTGATTTCAGGTGTCCTTGCTGGTGCAGACTTCGAAGTAGAGATGTTTGGAGATGATAGTCTTTCTAAACGTCCTATGGACCGTGTGACGATTCCATTGAAAAAAATGGGCGTCAGCATTTCAGGGCAAACTGAGCGAGACCTGCCTCCTCTGCACTTGAAAGGTACTAAAAACCTAACACCTATTCATTATGAGTTACCAATCGCCTCTGCTCAAGTCAAGTCTGCCTTGATATTTGCAGCCTTGCAGGCTCAGGGGGAGTCCGTTATTATTGAAAAAGAGTGTACTCGAAACCACACCGAAGATATGCTGCAGCAATTTGGTGGTCAATTAAGTGTGGACGGAAAGAAAATCACAGTCCAAGGACCGCAAAAATTGTCTGGACAAAAGGTTATCGTTCCAGGAGATATTTCCAGTGCAGCCTTTTGGTTAGTTGCAGGTTTGATTGTGCCAGATTCTCGTGTGGTGCTGCAGAATGTGGGCATCAACGAAACGCGTACCGGTATTATTGATGTCATTCGTTCCATGGGTGGAAAATTGGAAATAACTGAAATCGATCCAGTTGCTAAATCAGCAACCCTGACCGTCGAGTCTTCAGGCCTGAAAGGAACAGAGATTGGTGGAGCCTTGATTCCCCGTTTGATTGATGAATTGCCTATTATTGCCCTTCTAGCGACGCAAGCCCAAGGTGTAACAGTTATTAAGGATGCTGAGGAACTCAAGGTCAAGGAAACTGACCGCATTCAGGTGGTGGCTGACGCCTTAAATAGCATGGGTGCGGATATTACCCCCACAGCAGATGGAATGGTTATCAAAGGGAAATCAGCCCTTCACGGTGCTAGAGTCAATACTTTTGGAGACCATCGTATCGGCATGATGACGGCTATCGCGGCCCTCTTGGTTGCAGATGGAGAAGTGGAACTTGACCGTGCAGAAGCCATCAATACCAGTTATCCTAGCTTCTTTGATGATTTGGAGAATCTGATTCATGGCTAAGGTATTACTCGGATTTATGGGGGCTGGTAAATCCACAATCGCAAGAGGCTTGGATCCAGACTACCTTGATATGGATGCCTTGATTGAGAAGCGCTTGGGTATGTCCATTGCGGAATTTTTTGCTGAAAAGGGAGAGGCGGCCTTTCGTCAGGTGGAGTCAGAAGTTTTAGCGGACTTACTAAAAACGGACCGAGTTGTGTCAACTGGTGGAGGAGTAGTCGTTTCTTCGAGAAATCGTGACTTGCTCAAACAAAATCCTGATAACATTTATCTGAAAGCAGATTTTGAAACCCTTTACCAACGTATTTCAGCTGATAAGGATAATCAACGGCCACTTTTTCTAAACAAGAGCAAGGAAGAGTTGCGAGATATTTTTCAAGAAAGACAGGCTTGGTATGAGGAAGTAGCCAGTCGTGTTCTAGATGTGACCAAGCTAAGCCCAGAGGAAATTATAGAGGAACTGAGATGAGAATTGCCTATCTAGGTCCCAAGGGATCTTTTTCGCACCACGTCGTGCAGACTGCTTTTCCTAATGAGGAATTACAAGCCTTTGCCAACATCACAGATGTTATCAAGGCCTATGAACAAGGCTTGGTGGACTATTCGGTGGTGCCAGTTGAAAACTCCATTGAGGGAAGTGTGCATGAAAGCTTGGACTATCTTTTTCATCAGGCGGACATTCAGGCTGTTGCAGAAATAGTACAACCCATTCATCAGCAACTGATGGCAGTTCTTGGTCATACTAAGATTGAAAAGATTTTTTCACACCCTCAAGCTTTGGCTCAAGGAAAGAAATTCATAGAGGAGCATTATCCAAAAGCCCAGCTTGAAGTGACGGCAAGCACAGCCTATGCAGCCCGCTTTATCGCTGAACATCCAGACCAACCTTTTGCAGCCATTGCCCCTAGAAGTTCTGCTGAAGAATATGGTTTAGAACTGATTGCTGAAGATATCCAAGAAATGGAAGCCAATTTCACTCGTTTTTGGGTTTTAGGGTTTGAGATTCCCACTATCCCTTTGCAATCACAAACTGAAAAAATGAGTTTGGCCTTAACTTTACCGGACAACCTTCCCGGTGCCCTCTACAAGGCTCTGTCAACCTTCGCTTGGCGAGGGATTGATTTAACCAAGATAGAAAGTCGTCCTCTCAAAACGGCACTTGGTGAATACTTTTTCATCATAGATGTGGATTATAGTGCCAAAGAGCTGGTTCATTTTGCCAGACAAGAACTAGAAACAATTGGTATCCAGTACAAGATACTGGGGACCTACCCTATTTTCACTATTAGGGATTCAGGAAAGGAGAGCCTATGAGCAAAGAAAGCCCTTTAAGTCATCATGAGCAGTTACGTTATGACTATCTTTTTAAGAATTTTCACTACCTTAATGATCGGGAGCGAAAGGAGTTTGATTACCTGCAGCAAAAGATGACAGGTCCCAAGTCTGAAGTTCACCATTTCCAACAAGAAGAAAAAGAAGAATCTTGGGGTAGAGATATTGATCTTCCGACTTATGGCAGTAGAAGCCGGTCTAAGAAACGTGAAAAGGTAGCTCCTCTACCTAAAGTCAAAAAGAAAAAAAGAAGAATTCGCTTCAAACGAATACTGACTTGGTTCTTGCTATTGATAACTTGCCTTGCTGCGGGGATGATTTTCATGTTTCTTCGAGGATTCCAGTCGGCAGCCAATCCAAGCAATAAGCCAGCTGATGCCAAGGCAGCCCAAGTAGAAGTCTTTAACGGTCAAGATACCAAAGATGGTGTGAATATCCTAATTATGGGGACAGATGGCCGTATTGGTCAAAATAGTGCAGAAACCCGTACAGACACAATCATGGTGCTAAATGTCAGTGGTTCGGATAAGAAGATTAAGCTCGTCAGCTTTATGCGTGACAACTTGGTTTATATCGACGGGTATAGTAAGATTGTAAATGGCCAGAAACAAACAGATAACAAACTTAATGTTGCCTATGAACTTGGGGAACAAGAAGGGCAAAAAGGGGCAGAAATGGTCCGCAAGGTTCTAAAAGATAATTTTGAATTGGATATCAAGTACTACGCCCTAGTTGACTTTCAGGCTTTTGCAACAGCTATTGACACCCTTTTCCCTGAAGGAGTGACTATCGATGCTCAATTTTCAACTCTGAATGGTCAACCTCTGACAGAAGCCACAGTTGGAGACGATCTTCATGCAACAGAAACAGAGTCGCCAACCCAAACCATCAAAGTTGGAAAACAGCAGATGAATGGTTCTACCTTACTCAACTATGCTCGCTTCCGTGATGATGATGAAGGAGACTACGGACGCACAAAACGTCAGCAACAAGTGATGTCAGCCGTTCTTGAACAGGTCAAAGATCCAACCAAACTCTTTACAGGATCTGAGGCACTTGGAAAAGTCTTTGCGATGACTTCGACCAATTTACCGTATAGCTTCTTATTGACCAATGGTTTATCTGTCATAGAAGGCGCTCAGAATGGTATCGAAAGATTAACTGTTCCCGAACTTGGTGACTGGGTAGATGGCTACGATGTTTATGGAGGGCAGGCTCTCCTTGTCGACCAAAATAAATACAAGACAAAACTTGCCCAAATGGGAATGAGATAGAAAACTCTTATAAAGAAAATCAAAGTTTGAATCACTAGTGAAAAAGTGGTTTAGGCTTTGATTTTTCTTAGTATCTGATGGATTTTTAGGGCTTTTTTATGGTATAATAAAACGATATAACTCGTTATTGGACAGAAGAGGAGAGACATGAGTGATTTGAAAGCGATTCAGGCTCGTAGTCTGGAAATGGCTGAATATTTCGTCGCATTTTGTAAAGAACATGATTTGTTGTGCTATCTCTGTGGTGGAGGAGCTATTGGTGCCCTTCGCAACAAGGGTTTCATTCCTTGGGACGACGACCTAGACTTTTTTATGCCACGTAAGGACTATGAAAAATTAGTTGAACTATGGCCTCGTTATGCAGATGAACGTTATTTTTTGTCAAAGAGTCACAAGGATTTTGTAGATCGTAACCTTTTTATTACCATTCGTGATAAGGAAACAACTTGTATCAAGCCTTATCAAAAGGATTTGGATTTGCCACACGGTTTAGCCTTGGATGTTTTGCCTTTAGATTATTATCCTAAAAATCCAGCTGAGCGTAAGAAACAAGTTCGTTGGGCCTTGATCTATTCACTCTTTTGTGCCCAAACTGTCCCAGAAAAGCATGGTGCAGTCATGAAATGGGGAAGTCGCATCTTACTCGGTCTGACTCCAAAATCTCTACGTTATCGCATTTGGAAAAAAGCTGAAAAAGAAATGACCAAGTATAGTCTGGCTGAGAGTGATGGAATTACGGAATTATGCTCAGGTCCTGGCTACATGCGAAACAAATACCCAATTGCATCCTTTGAAGACAATCTTTTCTTGCCATTTGAAGGAACAGAGATGCCCATTCCAGTCGGTTATGATGCCTATCTCAGCACTGCTTTTGGGGACTATATGACACCGCCACCAGCGGACAAGCAAGTACCGCATCATGATGCTATTATAGCAGACATGGACAAGAGCTACACAGAGTACAAGGGAGAATATGGAGCATGATGGGAGAAAAAATAAGCGTTATCGTTCCAGTCTACAATGTAGAAGCCTATCTGGAGAAGTGTGTCGAATCCATTTTAAAACAGACCTATAGCAACTTGGAAATCCTTCTTGTCAATGATGGTTCGACGGATAATAGTGGAGAACTGTGTGATCAATTAGCTCAAAGAGATCAACGGATTCGTGTCATTCACAAGGAAAACGGGGGCTTGTCTGATGCTCGAAATAGAGGGATTGAAGAGGCAAGTTCTGATTTGATCGGTTTTATCGATAGTGATGACTACATTGACGAAGATATGTATGAGACCCTTTACCGTCAAATGCTAGAAACCAATGCTGATCTTTCTATGTGTGGACATTATGATGTCTATGACCAAATTCCGGAAAAGCAAGTTGCAGCGATTCAGACTTGGGAATTAACTCCCCAAGAAGCCATTAAAATGGTTATGGAAGCTAAAATCCTCTCGGTCACAGCTGTCAATAAACTTTATAAAAAAGAACTCTTTGAACACCTACGATTTGAAATTGGTAAAATAGCAGAAGATGCCTTTATCATGATTGCTTTGATTCATCAATGTCGCAAGGTTGTCGCAACAAATGAGAAGAAATACTACTATGTTCACCGTGAAAATAGTATCACGACTCAAAAATTCTCCTTGAAATTCTTAAATGTTATTGAGGCTTATGAGCAAAACGCAACTATTATAAGAGAGAATTATCCTGAACTAGCAGATGTTGCAACCATGCGTTTAAACTGGGCTTACTTCTATGTATTGGATAGGCTCTTGGTTGATGCAGATTTCAAGGACAAGGTCTTAGAAGGCCGTTTGATTGCCTATCTAAAGAAAAACACAAAGAACATTCTTTTAGATAGTCGTTTTACAAGAGCAAGAAAAGTGAGCTTTTTAGCTTTGTGCCTGAGTCGAAAATTGTATACGAAAATCTTGCTTGCACAAACTAAGCGTTAGGAGAAACAATGATTTCATTTATTGAAAAAAACTATTTTAAAATCAATCTGCTGTTTTTATCAGTTATATCTTTTTACTGTATGGCAGGCTTGATTGTCCCACTTCAGGCCATTTCGGCCAATAAATTTGTCACTCTTGGCATGACCCTCATGGGCGTTTTGTTGGGACTTTATAATTTCTTTATCAAAAAAGCCTATCTGAATGTCCGAAAAATTGAGTATTTGATTCTCTTTTTTATAATGAATATCCTGACCGCGGTCTTAGTTGTCAAGTATGGATTTTCAACAAACATAAAGAACTTAGTCGTCTTTTTCATCTATTTCTTTGCACTCTATCCAGCCTTTCAGTCTTTCACAGTGAAAAAAGCGCGTGCCCTCTTTGATGTCTTCTTTTCAGTCATCACTGTCGCAAATACCCTAGGTGTGCTTGTGTCAATTTGGCAATTCTTCATGTTGCAAGGTTACCGCGTATTTGATTACAAGGGCTTATTGATCCGCCAAGGATTTGTAGAATCTCGTCTATTTGGGATCCTTGCCAGTCCCAACTATCTCTCTATTATTTCCTTGATGGTGATTATTTATTTGTGGATGCGCTTGTCACTCTACAATACAGTCCTTAAAACTCTGGCTATCTCATCCATTCTGCTAAATTTTGCTTATATTGTACTGTCAGGTTCAAGGACAACCTATATCTGTTTGGTAGTCGTTGCTTTCTTATATGCTTTAATGACGGCTAACTGGACTAAAAAAGCTAAGTCACTTCTTACTGTTCTAGTGACAGTAGGATTGGTATTTGTCGGCTATAATGGTATCAAATATAGTAGCGATATTTACTTGAAAGCTCACTCAGCTCAAATCCAAAAAAACCAAGAAAACGGACAAAATGGGGACAACAATCTTTCCCTTGAGAGAACAGACACCAGCGAAGAAAATATCTCTAATAACCGTTTTGCTATTTGGCAGTCAACAGCTTCCTTTATTCCTAAACGTCCCTTATTTGGATATTCAGGTGGAAACTGGTATGAGTTAGGTAAAGAATATGATGCTTCAGCCTATATCATCAAACAACATTATCTTACTCACAACGGCTACCTTGAGTTGTTATTCTATGATGGTCTGACAGGTTTTATCCCGCTGGCTATCTTTATGCTTGCCTTCATCATTTCAAGTCTCAAGAAATATAAGAAAGACCTTCAAGAGGGTCGCCACAATCATGAATTGATTACCATTCTGCTGATGACTGTTGTTATTCTCATTTCTAACTTGTTCTTGAGTTCAACCTTCTATGGAATTTCACTACAGGGTTGTATCTTGTTTGTGATTTCAGGTTACTATTTCTCTGTTCTCTATAAAAAAAGAGATGGCCACAGAAAGCTAGACGAAGCAGAAATCAAAGAAGTTGAACTAGGTGTCATGGATTACATCCACAATCTCTGTCAAAAAGAGAACATCAACTATTCACTGGCTTATGGAACCTTGCTGGGAGCAGTAAGACACAAGGGCTACATTCCTTGGGATGACGATATTGATATCTCCTTGAAACGCGATGAATACGACAAATTGTATCAAGCAATTTTGCAAGATAATGATCCAGTCTACAAAGTGGTTTCTTGGGAAAATGACGCTCGGTACCCTTACCCATTTTACCGAGTTTATGATGCGCGAACAGTCTATGATAACAACTATATCGAAAATGATATCGATTTAGGAATTTGTGTGGATGTGTTCCCATTTGACTATTATGCTGATGTTAACAAGGACATGGTAAAACTGGATACTTACCGTCGTTTATCAGTCTATACTCTTTATGGCATCCATAATAAGAATGCAAAACTCAAGAATATCGTCCGATATCTACTTGTCCTTGTATTTCGTCTGACTCGTGTCAAAACATGGAATCAAAAGATGAACAACTTATCTATGCAAGAAAAAGATGGAGACTTCATTGACTACCTCATGGAGAACAAAAGAGTTTCTACGAAGTTTGACAAGTCCTTCTTGGATACAACGATTGACAGTCCATTTGAAGATAGAGTTTACAAAATTCCTGCGGCCTATCAGCAAATCCTTTCTGCCATCTACGGAGATGACTTTATGGAAATTCCTCCCCTAGAAAAACGAGTGAAGCACGATGACTTCCTGGCATACATAAAGGAGGGATAAGACGTGTTACAATGGTTAAAAAGAAGTTTAGCCAGCCTCTTAGGAGATAAGAAAGATCTGGTTAAAAACCTACCTATTATCAAGAGTTTAAATAAAAAAGCCAATATCGACTTGGATTCAAAGAGAAGCAATTTGCTCAAAGAAAACTTTGAAGATATTCTAAAGGCAATCTATCAATCTGAACTAAAATCCTACGATATCTGGTTAGATTTTGGAACTTTACTTGGATTCTACAGAGAAAATGATTTGATTCCGCATGATTTAGATATGGACTTTGGGATTATTATCCCAGACTATGAAGCCTTTTTAAAGGATGAGAAAGTTCTTTTGGAGAAAGGCTTTGTTAGAAGCAAAGAGTTCTATTACAATGATAAACTTGTAGAATTATCCTATAGTTACAAGGGACTCAATGTGGATTTTATTGTCTATGATAAAAAGGAAGGTACCATCTCCTCAGATACTATTTTCTACATGACAAATGCCTTGGGAAATCCTACAAGATATGAAGTCTACCACTATGAATTGCCTTTTACAGCACTAAGTGAATGCAGTTTTAAAGAAATTCTAGTAAAAGTTCCAGAAAATACAAGAGAATACATCAGTCACTTGTATGGGGAGGATTTTGAAATCCCTAATACTCATTACAACTGGAAAGAAAATCCAATTTACAAACAAAGAGATGCTAAATTGGCTAAAGTACTTTTGAAAAAGTAAACTTCGAAATACAAGAAAAGAGGGGATGGTGAAGTTCTTCCTTGTTAACTCTAGTCCCTACTCTAGTGTGACAATCAGGCTTCTCTTTCCCTCTTTTTGTCTTATATTGACGGAAAGGAGCTAGAAAAGTTGCTACTAGGATGAATCTTCCATCCTAGCTTCCGCTATCAAAGAAAGAAGTGGTATTATCTTGAAAAAGAAACAGGTATCATGTTGGTCGGTCTTCATAAGGTGAATGGTCAGACCTACTATTTTGGTCCGAACGGAGCTATGCAAACAGGTTGGAAACAGCTTGATGGTAACTGGTACTATTTCCAAACAGACGGAGCTTTACTGAAAAATGCCACCACACCTGATGGCTACAAGGTAAACGAAGAAGGAATTTGGAAGACAGCTGATGCTATTGACAATAAGGAAATAGACAAGCCAGAACAGAAACAAGAAGCAAATTCTAATATTGTTGAACATGAAAAACAAGATTCAAATCTAGAAGCCAATGCTTCTGATAAGCAAGAGTAAAGAAGAAAACACCCTGCTGATAGACATTATCTATCAGTAGGGTGTTCTTTTAATTTCTTTTAAGCTTAGCAAGTACTAAGTCTAGAGCATAGTGGAGTGTTTTATCTTTGGCGATAAAGAGTGTCAAGAGATAATAGATACCACAAGCCGCAACAGTCGAGAGAACCATGAGAATCATGTTGAAGTTGACTGTATAAGAGTTGACTTGGAAAAGGAATTTAAACACAAAATAAATTGGGATGAATCCAAGGGATACAATAGTATAGCGTGTTAGAGTAGCAAAGATTTCTTTCAAATCAATTAGTTGGTGTTTCTGGATAAAGCGAATTTCCAAGAGAACGACGATAGTCTCCGCAAGAATGGTCGTAGCGATATAGTACTCTGGTGCGAAAATATTATTGAAATACAAGAGGCAGTTGAAGAGGATATTGGCTCCGCCACCAAGGAAGTAAAAGGCAGTCAAGCGATTTTCGTGGTCATTGATAAAGATAATTTGTTTACCAAGGATCAACTCGATGGCCCAGATGATGGTACGAAAGGCGAAAACACTAGTCACGATACCCGCTTCGAGGTATTTTTCAGAAGAGTAGATAACTGCAGCGTAGTTCCCTAATACCATAATCCCAATGCTGGTTGGAACGATGAGGAAGTAAAAGAGGGCAGCCCCTTGATTCAGAAGACTCTTATAAGAGGTGTAGTCTTTCTTACCGAGATAGTAGCCGAGACGTGGAATGCTCACATTGAGAGCTCCACTCAAGACACTGGCAATCAACATCACGATGCTAGAAGCAATAGTGTAATAAGAAATGTAGTTTTCATCGGGTCCCTTGGTGATAAACATTCTATCAAGCAAGGTATAGAGCATGTTGGCGTTCGCTAAGAGAAGCATAGTCAATAGCGGTTTAGATGCTTTGATTAATTCCACAAGACCAATCTTGACAAAGGAAACTTCTCTCTTGATCCAAAGAAAACTGAGCAGGTAGTTTAGGATAGTGGTTGCACTCATGACGATGGCATAAGGAACGATATCATCTGCAGTTTTAACAAAGGTAAAGATAGCAACCAGCATGGCAATCCGAATAATCAATGTCTTGTAGAGGATGAAAGCATAGTTTTCATAAGCCTCGTTCATCCATTCGATATTGAGGAATTGGAAGAGTGCCTGAGCTCCTAGGATGTAGTAAAGGACTTTCAGGTTCACAATGCTGGTGTCGAAGAAGATAAAGAGGAAGTAGATACCAGTCGTCAGTAGAGAAGTGAAAACCGAAATATAAAACAACTTAGAAAAGACATAGTTGATTTTATTCTTGTCGTCCTTAACCTTACTGATAGCACGAATCCCGTAGTTGTATATTCCAAATGCTGCTAGTGGAATGACAAAGCTGGCCCAGGTATTGGCGGTATTGAAGTAACCGTAGTTGGATTTACTGAGAATCCGCGTCAGATAAGGGTTGGTTATCAGAGGAAAAACGATATTGAGAATATTGACCAGCAAGCTGGCCAAGGCATTGACTTTTATATTTTTCATTGAACTTTCTTTCTTAAATCTAAAATCATATCTAGTATTATATCACATTCTCGCTTCATTCTTTTGATAAAATCGTAAAAATCTAGTATAATAGATAGACTGAAAGTATGAGGTTACTAGATATGAAGATGAAACAAATTAGTGATACAACACTGAAAATCACGATGACTTTAGATGATTTGATGGATCGGGGGATGGAGATTGCAGACTTTCTCGTTCCTCAGGAAAAAACTGAAGAGTTCTTCTATGCCATTTTAGATGAATTAGAGATGCCAGACAATTTCTTGGATAGTGGCATGTTGAGTTTTCGTGTAACACCAAAACCAGATAAGGTCGATGTCTTTGTGACCAAGTCTAAGATTGACCAAAAGCTTGATTTTGAAGATTTGGCGGACCTACCTGACATGGAAGAATTGGCCCAAATGTCGCCAGATGAATTTCTCAAGACGCTAGAAAAGAGTATCGCAGAGAAAACCAAGGATGATATAGAGGCTATTCAATCCCTAGAGCAAGTCGAGGCTAAGGAAGAAGAGCAGGAGCAAACAGAAAAGGAAACTGAGAGCAAGAAGGAACCTTATATCTACTATATCTTGCGTTTCGCAAATCTTGCTGACCTAGTTGCTTTTGCAAAGACGGTTAACTACCAGATGGAAACATCTGAACTCTATAAGATGAATGGACACTATTATTTGACAATCTTAGTTGATGTGGAAAATCATCCTAGTCCATATCCAGCCTGGATCTTGGCTCGTATGCGTGAATTTGCTGACGACAGTGATATCAGTCGTTCGGTTTTACAAGAGTATGGTCACATCTTGATCAATCACGACGCGGTGTTCGGTCTTCAAAAAATTAATTCATAGTTTTTAGAAATCAATTTTTACTTATCAGAAAAGGCGAATCAGGTGATTCGTTTTTTCTTTTCTATCTATAAATAGCGGTTTTCTTGGATAGGAATTTTCACAAAATTCTGTTATAATGGCTATATCAGAAAATTTCTAGGAGACAAACATGACAGTTAAAATTGCTTTACTTGGATTTGGTACCGTTGCAAGTGGCGTACCGTTCCTCCTAAAGGAAAACGGAGAAAAAATTATCCAGTCAGCTCATTCAGAGATTGAAGTAGCCAAGGTATTGGTCAAGGATGAAGATGAAAAGAATCGCTTGCTTGCGGCAGGGAATGACTTTAACTTTGTAACCAATGTAGAGGATATTTTATCAGATCAAGACATTACGATTGTAGTAGAATTGATGGGGCGTATTGAGCCTGCTAAGACCTTTATCACTCGTGCCTTGGAAGCTGGGAAACACGTTGTTACTGCTAACAAGGATCTTTTGGCTGTCCATGGAGCAGAATTGCTAGGAATCGCTAAAGAGCACAATGTGGCACTCTACTACGAAGCAGCAGTAGCTGGTGGGATTCCAATTCTTCGTACCTTGGCAAATTCGCTGGCTTCTGACAAAATCACTCGTGTCCTTGGTGTGGTTAACGGAACTTCTAACTTCATGATGACTAAGATGGTGGAAGAAGGCTGGTCTTACGATGACGCTCTGGCCGAAGCTCAAAGACTAGGATTTGCAGAAAGCGACCCTACAAATGATGTGGATGGGATTGATGCAGCCTATAAGATGGTGATTTTGAGCCAATTTGCCTTTGGGATGAAGGTTGCCTTTGACGATGTAGCCCACAAGGGAATCCGTAACATCACACCAGAAGATGTAGCTGTGGCTCAAGAGCTTGGTTATGTTGTGAAATTGGTTGGTTCTATCGAGGAAACTCCTTCAGGTATTGCGGCAGAAGTGACTCCAACCTTCCTTCCTAAAGCACATCCACTTGCTAGTGTGAATGGTGTAATGAACGCCGTCTTTGTAGAATCTATTGGTATCGGTGAGTCTATGTACTACGGACCAGGTGCGGGTCAAAAACCAACTGCAACAAGTGTTGTAGCTGATATTGTCCGTATCGTTCGTCGCTTAAATGATGGTACCATTGGTAAAGACTTCAACGAATATAGTCGTGAACTTGTCTTGGCTAAGCCTGAGGATGTCAAAGCCAATTATTACTTCTCAATCTTGGCTCCAGACTCAAAAGGTCAAGTCTTGAAACTTGCTGAAATCTTTAATGCTCAAGATATTTCCTTCAAGCAAATCCTCCAAGATGGCAAAGAGGGTGACAAGGCGCGTGTGGTCATCATTACACATAAAATCAATAAAGCGCAGCTTGAGAAGGTTTCCGCTGAGTTGGCCAAAGCTTCAGAATTTGACCTCTTGAATACCTTCAAGGTGTTAGGAGAATAGGATGAAGATTATTGTACCTGCAACCAGTGCCAATATTGGGCCAGGTTTTGATTCGGTCGGTGTAGCTGTAACCAAGTATCTTCAAATTGAGGTTTGCGAAGAACGAGATGAGTGGTTGATTGAACACCAGATTGGAAAATGGATTCCACATGACGAGCGTAATCTCTTGCTCAAAATCGCTTTGCAAATTGTACCAGACTTGCAACCAAGACGCTTGAAAATGACCAGTGATGTTCCCTTGGCGCGGGGTTTGGGTTCTTCTAGTTCTGTCATTGTTGCTGGGATTGAACTAGCCAATCAGTTGGGCAAGCTCAACTTATCTGACCATGAAAAATTGCAGTTGGCGACCAAGATTGAAGGGCATCCAGACAATGTGGCTCCAGCCATTTATGGTAATCTCGTTGTTGCGAGCTCTGTTGACGGGGAAGTTTCAGCAATTGTGGCAGACTTCCCAGAGTGTGATTTCCTAGCTTACATTCCAAACTATGAATTGCGTACCCGAGACAGCCGCGGTGTCTTGCCTAAGAAATTGTCTTACAAGGAGGCTGTTGCAGCAAGTTCTATCGCCAATGTGGCGGTTGCGGCCTTGTTGGCAGGAGATATGGTGACCGCTGGGCAAGCAATCGAGGGAGACCTCTTCCACGAGCGCTATCGTCAGAACTTGGTGAGAGAATTTGCGACGATTAAGCAAGTAGCCAAAGAAAATGGTGCCTATGCAACCTACCTCTCTGGTGCCGGGCCGACAGTTATGGTTCTGGCTTCTCATGACAAGATGCCCACAATTAAAGCTGAATTGCAAAAGCAGTCTTTTAAAGGTAAACTTCATGATTTGAAGGTGGATACCCAAGGTGTTCGTGTCCAAGCAAAATAAAGAATAGAAGATAGGATGGGGAAAGTCTTGATTAGAGGGCTTCCTGTCCTTTTTTTGAAAAGAAGTCTAGAAGAAAGAAAAACTCGATAAAGGAGAAATAAAGATGGCAGAAATTTATCTAGCAGGTGGTTGTTTTTGGGGTTTAGAGGAGTATTTTTCCCGAATTTCGGGAGTGCTAGCGACCAGTGTTGGCTACGCTAATGGGCAAGTCGAAACAACCAATTACCAGCTGCTCAAGGAAACAGACCATGCAGAGACTGTTCAAGTGATTTATGATGAGAAAGCAGTGTCACTCAGAGAGATTTTACTCTATTATTTCCGAGTCATCGATCCCTTATCTATCAACCAACAAGGGAATGACCGTGGTCGTCAATATCGAACTGGGATCTATTACCAAAATGAAACAGACTTGCCAGCTATCTACACAGTGGTGCAGGAGCAGGAGCGTATGCTTGGTCGAAAAATTGCAGTGGAAGTGGAGAAACTTCGCCACTATATTCTGGCGGAAGACTACCACCAAGACTATCTTAAGAAGAATCCTTCAGGTTACTGTCATATCGATGTGACAGATGCTGAGAAGCCATTGATTGACGCCTCAAATTATGAAAAGCCTAGTCAAGAAGTGTTAAGGGAAAGTTTGTCAGCAGAGTCTTACCGTGTCACCCAAGAAGCTGCAACAGAGGCTCCATTTAGCAATGCTTATGACCAAACTTTTGAAGAGGGCATTTATGTAGACATTACGACGGGTGAGCCACTCTTTTTTGCCAAGGATAAGTTTGCCTCAGGTTGTGGTTGGCCAAGTTTTAGTCGTCCGATTTCTAAGGAATTGATTCATTATTACAAGGACATGAGCCATGGAATGGAGCGAATTGAGGTTCGTTCTCGGTCAGGCAATGCTCACTTGGGTCATGTTTTCACAGATGGACCTCAGGAGTTAGGTGGCCTCCGTTACTGTATCAATTCGGCTTCCTTGCGTTTTGTAGCCAAGGATGAGATGGAAGAGGCAGGATATGGCTATTTATTGCCTTATTTAAACAAATAAAACTGAGAGGGTGGCGCTTCCCATTTTCTTCATTTCCAGAATAAGAATAGAAGGGATCTATGAAACACTTACTATCTTACTTCAAACCCTATATCAAAGAATCCATTTTAGCTCCCTTATTCAAGTTACTAGAAGCTGTTTTTGAGCTCTTGGTTCCCATGGTGATTGCTGGGATTGTTGACCAATCTTTACCTCAGGGAGATCAAGGACATCTCTGGATGCAGATTGGCCTGCTCCTTATCTTTGCAGTAATTGGTGTTTTAGTGGCTTTGATAGCCCAGTTTTACTCAGCCAAGGCAGCGGTTGGTTTTGCCAAAGAACTGACAAACGACCTCTATCGTCATATTCTTTCCTTGCCCAAGGACAGTAGAGACCGTTTGACAACTTCTAGCTTGGTGACCCGCTTGACCTCGGATACTTACCAGATTCAGACTGGTATTAATCAATTCCTGCGTCTCTTTTTGAGAGCGCCTATTATCGTTTTTGGGGCAATCTTTATGGCCTATCGAATCTCAGCTGAGCTGACTTTCTGGTTTTTGGTCATGGTTGTGATTTTGACAATCGTTATTGTTGGGCTCTCTCGTCTGGTCAATCCTCTCTACAGTGGTCTCAGAAAGAAAACGGACCAACTGGTTCAGGAAACGCGCCAGCAATTACAAGGGATGCGGGTGATTCGTGCTTTTGGGCAAGAAAAAAGAGAGTTACAGATTTTTCAAACCCTTAATCAAGTTTATGCTAGATTGCAAGAAAAGACTGGTTTCTGGTCTACTTTATTAACACCCCTGACCTATCTGATTGTCAATGGAACTCTGCTTGTCATCATCTGGCAGGGCTATATTTCAATTCAAGGAGGTTTACTCAGTCAAGGTGCTCTCATTGCCCTCATCAACTATCTCTTGCAAATCTTGGTGGAATTGGTTAAGCTCGCCATGCTGATCAATTCTCTCAACCAGTCCTACATCTCAGCCAAGCGAATCGAGGAAGTCTTTGCTGAGACTCCAGAAGATATCCATTCGGAGTTAGAACAAAAGCAAGCTACCAGTAATCAGGTTTTACAAGTCCAAGAATTGACCTTTACCTATCCTGATGCGGCCCAGCCTTCTCTGAGAGACATTTCCTTTGATATGACTCAAGGACAAATCCTTGGTATCATCGGGGGAACTGGTTCAGGTAAATCAAGCTTGGTGCAAGTCTTACTTGGTCTTTATCCAGCAGACAAGGGGAGCATTGATCTTTATCGAGATGGATGTAGTCCTCGTAATTTGGAGCAGTGGCGGTCTTGGATTGCCTACGTGCCCCAAAGGGTCGAACTCTTTAAAGGAACTATTCGTTCCAACTTGACTCTAGGTTTCAATCGAGAAGTATCTGACCAGGAACTATGGCAGGCCTTGGAGATTGCGCAAGCTAAGGATTTTGTCAGTGAAAAGGAAGGACTTTTGGATGCCCTAGTTGAGGGAGGAGGGCGAAATTTCTCAGGCGGACAAAAACAAAGGCTATCTATTGCCCGAGCAGTCTTGCGACAAGCTCCATTTCTCATCCTAGATGATGCGACCTCGGCCCTCGACACCATCACTGAGTCCAAGCTCTTGAAAGCAATTCGAGAAAACTTACCTAACACGAGCTTAATCTTGATTTCTCAACGGACTTCGACACTTCAGATGGCTGACCAGATTCTCCTTTTGGAAAAAGGTGAGCTCCTAGCTGTTGGCAAGCACGAGGACTTGATGAAAACTAGCCAAGTCTATCGCGAAATCAATGCATCTCAACATGGAAAGGAGGACTAGCATGAGACGACAAACCGCAAACCAGACGCTCAAACGTTTAGCCGTAGATTTAGTAAGCCATCCTTTTCTCCTTTTCCTTGCCTTTCTAGGAACTATTGCCCAAGTTGCTTTATCGATCTACCTACCTATCTTGATTGGGCAGGTCATTGACCAGGTCCTAGTAGCTGATTCTTCACCAGTTTTTTGGCAGATTTTTATCCAGATGATCTTGGTGGTTATAGGAAATACACTGGTACAATGGACCAATCCTCTTCTTTATAATCGTCTAATCTTCTCTTATACCAAAGACTTGCGAGAGCGAATCATTCATAAGCTCCATCGTTTACCGATTGCTTTTGTGGATCGGCAGGGTAGTGGAGAGATGGTCAGTCGTGTGACCACAGACATAGAACAGTTGGCAGCTGGCTTGACCATGATTTTCAATCAATTTTTCATTGGTGTTTTGATGATTTTGGTTAGTATTCTAGCCATGCTCCAAATTCATCTCCTCATGACCCTCTTGGTCTTGCTGTTGACGCCCCTATCCATGGTGATTTCACGCTTTATTGCCAAGAGATCTTATCATCTCTTCCAAAAGCAAACGGAGACAAGAGGGATTCAGACCCAGTTGATTGAAGAATCGCTTAGCCAGCAGACCATTATCCAGTCCTTTAATGCTCAGGAAGAGTTTATCCAAAGATTGCATGAGGCTAATGCCAACTACTCAGACTATTCTCAGTCAGCCATCTTTTATTCATCAACGGTTAATCCTTCGACTCGATTTGTAAATTCGCTCATTTATGCCCTTCTAGCTGGAGTAGGGGCCTATCGTATCATGATGGGATCCACCTTGACCATTGGGCGTTTAGTGACTTTTTTGAACTATGTTCAACAGTACACCAAGCCCTTTAACGATATTTCTTCAGTTCTAGCCGAATTGCAAAGTGCTCTCGCTTGTGCAGAGCGTGTTTATGCTGTCTTAGAGAGCCCTGAGGTGGTTGAAACAGGTAAGGAAGTATTGACCAGCGACCAAGTCAAGGGGGCTATTTCCTTTAAACATGTCTCTTTTGGCTATCATCCTGAGAAGGTTTTGATTAAGGATTTATCCATTGACATTCCTGCTGGTAGCAAGGTGGCCATCGTTGGTCCTACAGGTGCTGGCAAATCAACCCTCATCAATCTCCTCATGCGTTTTTATCCCATTAAATCGGGAGATGTCTTGCTAGATGGTCGTTCCATTTATGATTATACCCGAGCATCATTGAGACAGCAGTTTGGCATGGTGTTACAGGAAACTTGGCTCAAGCAAGGAACTATTCATGACAATATTGCCTTTGGAAATCCTGAAGCCAGTCGAGAGCAAGTCATTGCTGCTGCCAAAGCAGCCAATGCAGACTTCTTTATCCAACAACTGCCGAAGGGATACGATACTAAGTTGGAAAATGCAGTAGAATCTCTCTCTGTTGGTCAAGCCCAGCTTTTGACCATCGCCCGAGTCTTTCTAGCTATTCCCAAGATTCTTATCTTAGACGAGGCAACTTCCTCCATCGATACTCGGACAGAAGTGCTAGTTCAGGATGCCTTTGCTAAACTCATGAAGGGGCGCACAAGCTTTATCATTGCCCACCGCTTGTCAACCATTCAGGATGCGGACTTGATTCTTGTCTTGGTGGATGGTGACATCGTGGAGCATGGAAACCATCAGGATCTCATGGCTAGAAAGGGAAAGTATTACCAAATGCAAAAGGCTGCGGCTTTTAGCTCAGAATAAGCCATTCCTATCCATTTTAAAATCTTAATGACACTAAAAGTTGCCTTCGGGCGACTTTTTTGTTACAATAGCTAGAAAAAATCAAGGCCTTAGAAGGAGAAAACCAATGAAAGTCTATCAGCATGTAAATATTGTGACTTGTGACCAAGATTTCCATGTCTATCTGGATGGTATCTTGGCTGTTAAGGATTCTCAAATCATCTATGTCGGCCAAGAGAAACAAGAGATTTTAGATCAAGCTGAGCAGATTATAGACTATCAGGGAGCCTGGATCATGCCGGGATTGGTCAATTGCCATACCCACTCTGCTATGACAGGCTTGCGAGGGATCCGGGATGACAGCAATCTCCATGAATGGCTCAATGACTATATCTGGCCAGCAGAAGCAGACTTCACTCCCGACATGACTACCAAGGCGGTCAAAGAAGCTATGACGGAGATGCTCCAGTCAGGAACAACAAGCTTCAACGATATGTATAATCCCAATGGTGTGGATATTGAGCGGATTTATCAGGCAGTGAAAGCTTCCAAGATGCGTTGTTACTTTTCTCCGACTCTCTTTTCTTCAGAAGGTGAAACAACCGATGAGACTATAAGTAGAACACGTGCCATCATTGAGGAAATATTAAAATATAAAAATCCAAATTTCAAAGTCATGGTAGCACCTCATTCTCCTTACAGCTGTAGCAGAGACTTGCTGGAAGCGAGTTTAGAAATGGCAAAAGAGCTAAAACTTCCTCTCCATATCCATGTGGCGGAGACCAAGGAGGAGTCAGGAATTATTCTGAAACGATACGGCAAACGCCCCCTTGCTTTTCTTGAAGAACTGGGTTACTTAGATCATCCGTCCGTCTTTGCTCACGGGGTCGAGTTAAACGAGCGAGAAATTGAACGCTTGGTAACTTCTCATGTGGGAATCGCCCATAATCCTATCAGTAACCTCAAACTGGCCTCAGGGATTGCTCCAATCATCCAACTTCAAAAAGCTGGAGTGGCAGTAGGTATTGCGACAGATTCGGTTGCTTCCAATAACAATCTTGATATGTTTGAGGAAGGTCGTACCGCAGCTCTCTTACAGAAAATGAAGAGTGGAGATGCCAGCCAGTTTCCAATTGAAACAGCCCTCAAAGCTCTAACGATAGAAGGTGCTAAGGTTCTTGGAATGGAAAACTTGATTGGAAGTCTTGAAGTTGGCAAGCAAGCGGATTTTCTGGTCGTTCAACCACAAGGGAAAATCCATCTCCAACCTCAGGAAAATATGCTCTCTCACCTCGTTTATGCAGTCAAATCCAGTGATGTTGATGATGTCTACATTGCTGGAGAACAAGTTGTCAAGCAAGGACAAGTTTTGACAGTAGAGATTTAAAAAAATATTTCAAAAAAAGTCTGCAAAAATCTTGCATTCTTTTTTTGTCTATGCTATACTTATATACGGTTTGAAAAAACTGCCTAAGACAGTAGGGGAGCTCGACTCATAAGTATCCTACCGAGGACAAAACGTATCATGTAAAAAGAAGCGTATTGTACTTTCGTGTCTAGGTTTGGGCGCGTTTTTCTTTTGGAAAAATTCCCCAAGCAAAATAATTACGGAGGTGAACACACTAATGAGTGAAGCAATTATTGCTAAAAAAGCGGAACTAGTTGACGTAGTAGCTGAAAAAATGAAAGCTGCTGCATCTATCGTCGTTGTAGACGCTCGTGGTTTGACAGTTGAGCAAGATACAGTTCTTCGTCGTGAGCTTCGTGGAAGCGAAGTTGAGTATAAAGTCATTAAAAACTCAATCTTGCGTCGTGCAGCTGAAAAAGCTGGTCTTGAAGATCTTGCATCTGTATTTGTTGGACCATCTGCTGTAGCATTTTCTAACGAAGATGTTATCGCGCCAGCGAAAATCTTGAACGATTTTGCTAAAAACGCTGAAGCACTTGAAATCAAAGGTGGTGCAATCGAAGGCGCTGTCGCATCTAAAGAAGAAATCGTTGCTCTTGCAACTCTTCCAAACCGCGAAGGACTTCTTTCTATGCTCCTTTCTGTACTTCAAGCGCCAGTGCGCAACGTTGCTCTTGCAGTCAAAGCGGTTGCAGACAACAAAGAAGACGCAGCTTAATCTTAAGCTACGCAGCGTAGCCTAGCTACGAAAAAACTATTATAAAATTTAAAACTTATTTGGAGGAAATAACAATGGCATTGAACATTGAAAACATTATTGCTGAAATTAAAGAAGCTTCAATCCTTGAATTGAACGACCTTGTAAAAGCTATCGAAGAAGAATTTGGTGTAACTGCAGCTGCTCCTGTAGCTGTAGCTGCTGCTGGTGGTGCTGAAGAAGCTGCTAAAGATTCATTTGACGTTGAATTGACAGCTGCAGGCGACAAGAAAGTCGGCGTTATCAAAGTTGTACGTGAAATCACTGGTCTTGGACTTAAAGAAGCTAAAGAACTTGTTGATGGTGCACCAGCTCTTGTTAAAGAAGGTGTTGCAGCAGCAGAAGCTGAAGAAATCAAAGCTAAATTGGAAGAAGCTGGAGCTTCAGTTACTCTTAAATAATAGAGCAACTACATTAGTAGCTTAAAAACATGAATAAACCGCTATTCTTAGGAGTAGCGGTTTTTTCTGTTCCAAACGGGTGAATCTACCTCGGAATAATAATCTGATACAAAAATCTAGTACGTTATTTTTCCTAAAATTTACTAGAATTTTGATATAAATTCAATTTTCTTATTGACCCTGACCTTAGGGGAGGGAGTATACTAATGATAGATAAGAAAGGAGATCACTATGCAAATTAATATTATTCGCTCTGATAAAGTTTATCAGGGGTTGCTTGAACTTCCATTTGATAAAAGGGAGGGCTGTTTTCGAGCGAAAATACTCGCTCCATTTGCTCCTAAATACCAAACTCAGCACATTCCTTTAAAAGCGAAGTATCCTTGAGGATTTGATGCTCTATTTCTACTTGGCTTTATGAATCAGCTGCCTGGAACTCTGTCAGAAAAGGATAAACCAGCTATCGACTCTCTGTGCTCTGATCAACTCTGGCAAGACTGCCAGGATACCATAAAAAGGAGTATTGGTCTTTTTGAACAGGCTGGCTATGATTTAGAGGTGGAGGATTACCATTTTACTATTTTATTGGGCAATCCAGACAAGCCTATGCTACAACTCAATAAGGGATACAGCGGAGATGGTGGAATCCCAGGCTACCTCATGCTTAGTCTACTACCAAATGACTATACTTTGCCACGTGTGCAGGCAGCTCTGGCCCACGAGTGCAATCACAATGTCCGATTCCAATTTATCAAATGGAATCAGCAGACGACGCTAGCAGACTGGGTAGTTAGTGAAGGATTGGAAGAGTCTTTTGCTGCCGAGCTCTATGGTAAAGAGCTCATTGGACCTTGGGTAACTTCAACCAGTCCAGAGCAATTAGATGAGATAAAGCCCATCATCTCAAGTCAGTTTCAGCTAACAGGGATGGCGGAAATGGCTCCTTATCTCTACGGTGATGAAATCGCTGAGATTCAAGGTCAACTACCAATCGGTATGCCTTATGCTGCGGGCTATGCTTATGGTTATCATTTGATACAAACCTATCTGAAAAAGACTGGCAAGAGCATTATTGAGGCTACGGTGACACCGACGGCAGAGATTTTAGAAGCAACTAAAGACTTTTGGAAATGACACATTTTTGCTTGAGAATCTACCAGAACCTGATATAATGTAGGTGATTTCTGGAGGTGATAGTATGCATTATAAAAGAATTGAGTTAAAAATCACAAATCAAGGTATCCATGAGCGCAATATTTTTCAAGGGGTTAAGATTTTCAGTCGCAGCAAGCTCTCCAAAGATCGGAAAAGCATTCTAACACAGAAACTTTACCTGACACCGAAGCAAAACATTGTTTACTATCAACGTACAGATGTCAACTATGACCAGAACTGGCATCATAATAAGGATTATTACGAATTAGCTTATGGTCAGTTGGACAGAGAAACTGTCTTTAAGGTTTGCCAAGATTTTGACGAGCTAAGTCCTTTTCTGGAGAATGTGCTGCTGGAGAAGCTAAAAGAAAAGCAGTCAACAGGCAAATTTTTTGAAAAATTAGATATATAAAAATCCTACTGCTTTTAAAAGCAGTAGGATTTCTTTGAGTTCTAGTTTGATAGTGCTGAAACAATACCTTGACTATCATAGTATTGGCTACATTAGTATACTGCCATCTATTCATCTGATGAGAGGGATTTTATCATCCAGATATTCATAGCTGGGTGGCCGGCGGCGTTAGAAAGTGGTTCTTGCAGTGATGTAAAACCATAGTGCTGATAGATGGACACGGCCGTAGCCAGTTCAGTAGAGGTTTCTAGATAAAGTTGTTCATAACCTGCTAGGCGGGCTTCATGGAATATCCGCTTTATCAACCTGCTGGAATAACCTTTGCCACGGCTATTTTTAGTGACATACAGTTTTTGTAATTCAGCAATCTTATGGGACACTGGTGCAAAGCCACCACAGCCAACCAGCTGACCTTCATCTTCCAGAATAAAGTAAGCTGCTCTCTCTTGCTGTTGATAGTAGTCGGCCAAATGATCTAGATGAGAATCAAAGTAGACAGTTCCTGGTTTGTCAAGCCCGAATTCTTCAAGACTAGCTCGAATGAGTTGTGCTACAGCTGGATTGTCGCTCACTTCCATTGGCCGTAAGTTCATCATTTGTCCTCCGAAAGGATGTATCGACTAATTAAACAATACCTTGTGCAATCATAGCGTTTGCTACGTTTTCGAAGGCAGCGATATTTGCTCCTGCAAGGTAGTCAGTACCAAGACCGTATGTTTCAGCAGTAGTTTTAGCTGTATTGAAGATGTTGGTCATGATGTCTTTGAGGCGTCCATCAACTTCTTCACGGGTCCATGAAAGGCGAAGGCTGTTTTGGCTCATTTCAAGCGCTGATACAGCTACACCACCAGCGTTGGCAGCTTTGGCAGGTCCGTAAAGGATTCCGTTTTCTTTGTAGACTTTAATCGCATCAAGGTCACTAGGCATGTTGGCACCTTCAGATACACAGATAACGCCTTGAGCAACCAAACGTTTAGCAGCTTCACCGTTGATTTCGTTTTGAGTCGCACATGGAAGAGCGATGTCGTAGTTTCCAGCGTATGTCCATACAGAACCTTCATGGTAAGTAGCAGTTGCTTTCTCAGCTGCATACTCAGTCAAACGAGCACGACGTTTTTCTTTAACATCAACCAAAAGATCGAAGTCAATTCCGTTTTCGTCGATGACATAACCGTTTGAGTCAGATACAGAGATGACAGTAGCGCCGAGTTCAGTTGCTTTTTGAAGAGCATATTGAGCTACGTTACCAGAACCTGAAATAACCACTTTCTTACCAGCAAAACTGTTACCATTAGCTTTGAGCATTTCTTCAGTATAGTAAACCAAACCATAACCAGTTGCTTCTGGACGAATCAAGCTACCACCAAATCCAAGAGGTTTACCAGTCAAGACACCCGCATCAAATTGGTTAAGACGTTTGTATTGTCCGTAAAGGTAACCAATTTCGCGTCCTCCAACACCTATATCACCAGCAGGTACGTCAAGAGATGGTCCGATGTATTTTTGCAATTCAGTCATGAAGCTTTGGCAGAAGCGCATCACTTCAGCATCAGTCTTCCCTTTAGGATCGAAGTCTGATCCACCTTTACCTCCACCGATTGGAAGGCCAGTCAAGACGTTTTTAAAGATTTGTTCAAATCCGAGGAATTTCAAGATCCCTTGGTTTACAGTGGGGTGGAAACGAAGTCCGCCTTTATATGGTCCAACAGCTGAGTTGAATTGAACACGGTAACCACGGTTCACTTGGACTTTTCCATCACGGTCAACCCAAGGAACACGGAAAGAAATCACGCGCTCAGGCTCAGTGATACGTGCCAGGATGTTTTCTTCGATATACTCAGGGTGCTTTTCAAAGACAGGCTCCAAGGTACTGAAGAATTCTTCAACCGCCTGGAGAAATTCAGCCTCATGCCCGTTACGAGCTGTTACAGTTGCAAACACGCTTTGGATATAATCTTTAGCAGATGTCATATCGTTCTCCTTTTTGTTGTTATATTTTATTACATGAGCCATTATAGCAGAATTTTTTTTGAGTGTAAAGAAAAAAACAGAAATTTTCTAAAAATTCTTTCAATTTACAAAACCGAACGTTTTATATAGAAATTAGTTTCTCAAAGAGAAAATCTTAAAGTATGGTATAATATTAGAAATAAAAGGAATCTGGAGGATTAGAATCATGGTATCAACGAAAACACAAATAGCTGGCTTTGAGTTTGACAATTGCTTGATGAACGCAGCAGGTGTAGCTTGTATGACAATAGCTGAGTTGGAAGGTGTCAAAGACTCAGTAGCAGGAACCTTTGTCACGAAGACAGCAACCTTGGACTTCCGTCAGGGAAATCTTGAACCTCGTTACCAAGATGTTCCACTTGGTTCCATCAACTCTATGGGCTTGCCAAATAATGGTTTAGACTATTATCTGGACTATCTTTTGGACCTGCAGGAAAAAGAACCAAACCGAACGTTTTTTCTTTCCCTAGTCGGCATGTCTCCAGAGGAAACACATACCATCTTGAAAAAAGTCCAAGAGAGTGAGTTTAAAGGATTGACAGAGCTCAATCTCTCTTGTCCAAATGTTCCAGGAAAGCCTCAGATTGCTTATGATTTCGAGACAACAGACCGTATCTTGTCAGAGGTATTTGCCTACTTTACCAAACCTCTTGGAATCAAGCTCCCACCTTATTTTGATATTGTCCACTTTGATCAAGCTGCAGCTATTTTCAACAAGTATCCACTCAAGTTTGTCAACTGTGTCAATTCTATCGGAAATGGCCTTTATATTGAAGGCGAGTCGGTCGTTATTCGCCCTAAAAACGGTTTTGGTGGCATTGGTGGAGAATACATCAAACCGACTGCTCTTGCTAATGTACACGCCTTTTACCAACGTTTAAATCCGCAAATCCAAATCATCGGAACGGGTGGCGTTCTGACGGGTCGTGATGCCTTTGAACACATCCTCTGCGGTGCTAGCATGGTGCAAGTAGGGACCACCCTACACAAAGAAGGTGTCGGTGCTTTTGAGCGTATTACCAATGAACTAAAAGCAATCATGACGGAAAAAGGGTACGAAAACCTAGAAGATTTCCGCGGGAAATTGCGCTATATTGATTAAATGAAATAGAAAAACAAGAAGAAAGGAGAGAAGATGCTAGCCATAGAAGAAAGTCAAAATTTGTCTTTATCAAACTTATCTAGCCTGACCTTATTTACAGGTTCGGACCAAGGTCAGTTTGAAGTTATGAAAGATCAGGTGCTGAGACAGATTGGCTATGATCCAGCCAACTTCAATTTTGCCTACTTTGACATGAAAGAAGTAGCCTATAAGGATTTAGAGCTGGAGCTGGTCAGTCTCCCTTTCTTTGCAGATGAGAAAATCGTGATATTAGACCATTTTCTCGATATTACAACAGCCAAGAAACGGTTTTTAACAGATGATGAACTCAAGTCATTTGAGGAATACCTTGACAATCCTTCACCGACAACCAAGTTATTAATTTTTGCAGAAGGAAAACTGGACAGCAAAAGACGATTGGTTAAACTGCTCAAACGTGACGCGACAGTATTTGATGCTATGGAGGCTAAGGAACAAGAACTTCGCCAGTATTTCCAAAAATGGAGCCAGACACAAGGTCTGCAGTTTGCAGATAAGTCTTTTGAAAATCTCCTCATCAAGTCTGGTTTTCAATTTAGCGAAATCCAGAAAAATCTCCTCTTTTTACAGTCTTATAAGTCAGACGGCCTGATTGAGGAGAAGGACATTGTAGAGGCTATTCCAAAGACTTTGCAGGACAATATTTTTGATTTAACTCAGTTTATTTTAGCTAAGAAGATTGATCAGGCCCGTGACTTGGTTAGAGATTTGACCTTGCAAGGGGAAGACGAAATCAAGCTCATAGCTGTCATGTTAGGACAGTTCCGAACCTTTACCCAAGTGAAAATCTTATCAGAGGCTGGTCAAACGGAATCGCAGATTGTAAGCAGTCTGGGAACTTATTTGGGACGTAATCCTAATCCTTATCAAATCAAGTTCGCATTAAGAGATTCGAGAGGGATTTCCTTGGCTTTTCTCAAGCGAGCGATTTCTTATTTGATTGAAACAGACTACCAGATTAAGACAGGTGTCTATGAAAAAAGTTACTTGTTTGAAAAGGCACTCTTGCAGATTGCGACAGAGGCAAATTGAGCAAAAAACTTGAAAAAAGAGGATGATTGCGTTATCATTTTCTTATAGAAAGAAAAAGAGGTATTACAGATGGCTATTATCTTACCAGATCTTCCATACGCTTACGACGCTTTGGAACCATACATCGATGCTGAAACAATGCACTTGCACCATGACAAGCACCATCAAACTTATGTCAACAATGCAAATGCAGCTCTTGAAAAACACCCTGAAATCGGTGAAGACCTTGAAGCTTTGCTTGCTGATGTAGAATCTATCCCAGCTGATATCCGCCAAGCGCTTATCAACAACGGTGGTGGACACTTGAACCACGCTCTTTTCTGGGAATTGATGACTCCTGAAAAGACTGCTCCTTCAGCAGAACTTGCAGCAGCAATCGATGCAACATTTGGTTCATTTGAAGAGTTCCAAGCAGCCTTTACAGCAGCAGCTACAACTCGCTTTGGTTCTGGCTGGGCATGGTTGGTTGTCAACACAGAAGGGAAGCTTGAAGTGACTTCTACAGCAAACCAAGACACACCAATCTCAGAAGGTAAAAAACCAATCTTGGGCTTGGACGTTTGGGAACATGCTTACTACGTGAAATACCGCAACGTGCGTCCTGACTACATCAAAGCTTTCTTCTCAGTCATCAACTGGAACAAAGTAGACGAGCTCTACGCAGCAGCAAAATAATAAAATATGGAGGGAAGAATTGTTCTTCTCTTTTTAAGGTTATAAAGCAGAAGTCTGACAGAATCGTCAGACTTTTTTCATTTTTAGGATATTCGTGCCAACTTGTAGAAAATATGGTAAAATAGAGTGTTAAGTAATCGTGGAAAAGGAAGACTATGCGTAAAGAAATTGCACCTGAATTATACAATTATAACAAGTTTCCTGGCCCAGAATTTCAGGTAAATGGGGATAAGGTTGAGACTGAAGGGATTGCTTTTACCTTGGTTGAAAATATCAAGGAGGCTTTCGATGTGACCGTCTTTAATCAGCGCTTTTCAGAAGTGTTGACCAAGTTTGATTATGTCGTGGGGGACTGGAGCAATGAACAACTTCGCCTACGCGGTTTTTACAAAGACGAACGTACTGAGGAAAAAATTGAAAAGATTAGTCGCTTACAAGATTATCTTTTGGAGTACTGTAGTTATGGTTGTGCTTATTTTGTCTTAGAAAACCAAGCACCTAAGCGTGCGTCATTTGACAAGAAAATGCGTAAAAAGGAAGAGGAAAACCTTCCTAGAAGAGGAAAGAAACCTTCGCAAAACAAGAGAAAGCCACATGCGGATAAGAGAAATAGACGTCGTCATAAGGACCAAAAGTCTCAGAAAGAGGACAAGGGACAGCGCCATTTTGTCATTCGTCAGAAATAGATAGAGAAATAAGGAGAAGAGATGAAACCGTCTATTTATAGTTTAACACGTCAAGCCATGCAAGAATGGGTATTAGAACAAGGTGAAAAGAAATTCCGAGCAGATCAGATCTGGGAATGGCTCTACCGTAAACGTGTCCAGTCATTTGAAGAAATGACCAACCTTTCCAAGAGTTTGATTGCCAAGCTCAATGAGCAGTTTGTCGTAAATCCTTTGAAACAACGAATTGTACAAGAGTCAGCTGACGGTACGGTTAAGTATCTTTTTGAGTTGCCAGATGGCATGTTGATTGAGACTGTGTTGATGCGTCAACATTATGGTCTGTCAGTCTGTGTGACCACTCAGGTCGGTTGTAATATTGGTTGTACCTTCTGTGCATCAGGCTTGATCAAGAAGCAACGTGATCTTAATAACGGTGAAATCGTAGCGCAGATCATGCTGGTTCAGAAATACTTTGATGAGCGTGGGCAGGACGAACGTGTCAGCCATATCGTTGTCATGGGAATTGGTGAGCCGTTTGACAACTACAACAATGTTTTGAATTTTGTCCGTACCATCAATGATGACAAGGGGATGGCTATCGGTGCTCGTCACATCACTGTTTCAACTTCAGGTTTGGCCCATAAAATTCGTGACTTTGCTAATGAAGGCGTACAGGTTAATCTGGCTGTTTCCCTTCACGCACCTAATAATGAATTGCGCTCAAGCATCATGAAAATTAACCGTGCCTTTCCGATTGAAAAGCTCTTCGCAGCTATTGAGTACTATATCGAAACAACTAATCGCCGTGTGACCTTTGAATATATCATGCTAAATGAAGTCAATGACGGAGTCGAACAAGCGCTTGAGCTGGCAGAATTGCTCAAGAACATTAAGAAATTGTCATATGTCAACTTGATTCCTTATAACCCAGTTAGTGAACATGACCAATATAGCCGTAGTCCCAAAGAGCGCGTGATGGCTTTCTATGATACCCTCAAGAAAAAAGGGGTCAACTGTGTCGTTCGTCAAGAGCATGGTACAGATATTGATGCGGCTTGTGGACAATTGCGTTCCAATACAATGAAACGTGACCGCCAGAAGGCAGTTGCAGCGGTAAATCCATAAAATGACTAGAAAAAGAGAATTAATCTTGAAATTGGGAGTGGCTATTTACAGTCTTTGCATTGCCTGTTTTTGTTTTACTCCCCAGCCTCAACTTCCTACAGGAGTGGAAACTCCAGGTATTCAAACTTTTGGACGCCTGGTTTTTCTTTTAACTCCCTTAAACTCCCTGTGGAATCTGGGTGAAGTGACTAGTTTGGGACAAGTCATTTGGATCTTTTTGCAGAACATTTTAAATGTCTTCTTGCTCTTCCCTCTGGTCTTTCAACTGCTCTACCTCTATCCAAACTTACGAAAAACGAAAAAAATCCTATTTCTCAGTTTTTTACTGAGTCTAGGAATTGAGTGTACGCAACTAGTCTTAGACTTTTTCTTTGATTTTAATCGGGTCTTTGAGATTGATGATTTGTGGACCAATACCTTGGGTGGCTATCTAGCTTGGGTTCTCTACAGAAAATTAAATGTAACTAAACTTACAAAGGAATTAAAATGAGTATTTTAGAAGTTAAAAATTTAAGTCACGGTTTTGGTGACCGTGCAATTTTTGAAGATGTCTCCTTCCGTCTCCTCAAGGGAGAACACATCGGTTTAGTCGGTGCCAACGGTGAAGGAAAATCAACCTTTATGAGCATCGTGACTGGTAAAATGTTGCCAGATGAAGGAAAGGTGGAGTGGTCTAAGTACGTGACTGCTGGCTATCTAGACCAGCACGCTGTGCTAAAAGAAGGTCAAACTGTGCGCGATGTTTTGCGGACAGCCTTTGATGAGCTTTTTAAAGCAGAAGTTCGTATCAATGAACTCTATATGGAGATGGCAGAAGAAGGAGCAGATATCGAAGCGCTGATGGAAGAAGTCGGGGAGCTCCAAGACCGTTTGGAAAGTCGTGACTTCTATACCTTGGATGCTAAGATTGACGACGTCGCGCGTGCTCTTGGTGTCATGGACTATGGTATGGATACAGACGTAACAGCCTTGTCAGGTGGACAAAGAACCAAGGTCCTCTTGGCTAAACTCCTCCTTGAAAAGCCTGATATCTTGTTGCTTGATGAGCCAACCAACTACTTGGATGCTGAACATATTGACTGGCTCAAGCGTTATCTCCAAAACTATGAGAATGCCTTTGTCCTTATTTCACATGATATTCCTTTCCTCAACGACGTAATCAATATCGTCTATTATGTGGAAAATCAGCAGTTGACTCGCTATTCTGGTGACTACTACCAGTTTCAAGAAGTCTATGCTATGAAGAAATCTCAACTAGAGGCAGCCTACGAACGTCAACAGAAAGAGATTGCAGACCTCAAGGATTTCGTGGCTCGCAATAAGGCACGTGTCGCAACTCGTAACATGGCCATGTCCCGTCAAAAGAAACTCGACAAGATGGATATTATCGAACTGCAAAGTGAGAAGCCAAAACCATCCTTTGATTTCAAACCAGCTCGTACACCTGGGCGCTTTATCTTCCAAGCCAAGGACTTGCAGATTGGTTATGACCGCCCACTTACCAAACCCTTAAACCTTACTTTTGAACGCAATCAAAAGGTTGCCATTATTGGTGCCAATGGTATCGGGAAAACAACTCTCTTGAAGTCTCTCTTGGGCATTATCCCTCCCATTGCTGGGGAAGTTGAACGCGGAGATTACCTAGAACTTGGTTATTTTGAGCAAGAAGTAGAAGGTGGCAATCGCCAGACGCCTCTAGAAGCGGTCTGGAACGCCTTTCCAGCACTTAACCAAGCAGAAGTTCGGGCAGCCCTTGCTCGTTGTGGTTTGACGACTAAGCACATCGAAAGTCAGATTCAGGTCTTATCAGGTGGAGAACAAGCCAAGGTGCGTTTCTGTCTCTTGATGAATCGTGAAAACAACGTTTTAGTACTTGACGAGCCGACCAACCACTTGGATGTGGATGCCAAGGATGAACTCAAACGGGCGCTTAAAGAATACAAAGGAAGCATTCTTATGGTTTGCCACGAACCAGACTTTTATGAAGGCTGGATGGACCAAATATGGGACTTTAACAAGCTAACTTAAAGGCGCTAAAAAGCCAAGTCGAAATGACTTGGCTTTTTTGACTAGTAATTTAAAAAGCTTTCAACTTCAGATTTCTCAATTTCTTTACCGTAGTGGCAAATCGGACAAGAAACGAAATAACTTTTACCATAAGGGAAAAGTGGAATCCAGTAGAGGGTGAACTTGCGTCCAGTTTCTACAATCTCCCAAGTGTCAACATTGTTACAGTGACCACATTCGATCGCAGTTTGCGTATGTCCCAATTCTTTCTGATAACCTTTAGAACCCCAAAATAAAATCATATCATCGTCTCCTTATCTGTTGATGGCTTATTTTTTGCTGAAGTCGTAGTCCTTGACCACTTCGATACTGTCAATGGTGATAGCAGTAGTTGGTTTATCTTTTTCATCTTTTTCAGCCTTAGCAATCTTGTCGACAACATCCATGCCATCGATGACTTGACCAAAAACAGGGTGTTTGCCATCTAGGCTAGGATTTCCACCCTCTTTATAGGCTTCGATGATTTTCTTTGGATACTTGCTGGTAGGGAGTTTAGCAGAAATATCTGTTGAGTTTTGGTTGATGAAGAACTGGATACCGTTGGTGTTTGGTTGACCTGTGTTAGCCATAGCAAGGGCTCCTCGGATATTGTATAGGTAAGGAGAGATTTCATTTTTGAAACCAGTTCCCTTGTCCTTCGTTTTGTCCTTATCATGCCAGATGGATTGGCCACCTGTACCATCTCCCTTAGGATCTCCAGTTTGGACCAAAGAAATCTATCGTGTCAGCTTTAATGGTGCACCGGCGAAGTTTGACATTCGTAGCGGGAGTCCTGACCACACCAAGATGGGGAAAGGATTTACCCTCTTAAATGAAGAATTTCAAATCATGGTGGATGCTTTTAAGGGAGATAAGTAAACAATAAGGAGTGGGATTATCCCACTTCTTTTTTTCATCAAAATTGAAACTATAATTACACCGAAAAAGCTAATTTGAAATAATTTAGTATAGAATTTCCACAATATTTTACAAAGGAGTTTTAAGAAAATGTGTGTTAAAATCAAAATAATTAGATAAATTTTGTTTTTAAAAATCAATTGCTTGATAAATCAAAGAAAAACGAATATAATAATATAAATTAGTTTAGTAAAATTAGTTAAGTAATGCACAAAGTTTTAAATCTGTTTTTAGAAGATTAAGATTAAAGTGTAATATTTATATAGATAAAATTAACCTTTAGGAGGAGTTTTATATGGGAGGACTTAAGAAATCCCTGTTTTTGGGTTATTCTCAGTCGTCTGTTTATGAGGTAGTGAATGAACTCAAGTCTCAAGTAAATGAGTTGGAAATCCGTAATTCACAGTTGCTTAAACCATTGAGGAACTTAAAGATAAAGAACTGTTTGTTTCGGAGGCTATTGTTGAGGCTAAACGTTTATCTATTGATATAATTTCAGAAGCTGAGGTTCAGTCTGAACAGTTAGTTAATGAGATGAAAACTCGCATCGAGCAATCAGTAGAAGAGCTCAAGCAGTTAAAGATTTGACTGCTGCAATTACTGCAGTCGAGTCAACAAAATCTAAGCTTATAGAGAAACCAAAACCGATTGTTGTTGAAAAAGATGAGACCAAGGTAGAAGTTAAAGCATATAATACTATTCATCGCGATAATGCAGACCTTGACAAAGGAACTGAAAAGATTGTTCAAGAAGGTAAAGATGGTAGTATCACTACGGTTGAACACATTGTCTTAGTTAATGGTGTGGAAACTGAACGCAAAGTTGTTTCAACTAATAAAATTGATGCAGTTAATCAAATTATTGAAGTAGGAACAAAAGAAGTAGTCACTCCAGTTAAACCGGTAGATCCAGTTAAACCAGCTGATAAAACTATTAATAATTTGGAAGTTTCTGAAAAAGTACAATTACCAAAGACTGGTACTGAATCAAATATTTGCTCAGCCCTAGGGATTTCACTTATGGCTGTTACAGTTCTTGGTTTATTCTTAAGAGAAAAAAATATAGTAAGAAATAAAAGGGATAATTATGAAATTTGACAAACGAAAACGATTTGCTATTCGTAAAATTAGTGTAGGAGTAGCTTCGGTGCTTGTTGGGCTGTTTTTCGTCGGTTCGATGGTTAATGCACCTCAAGTAAATGCAAGTGAATTAAAAAGTGAAGAGGGGGTAGAGGTCAATAAGGGAGTTGAAGAAAGATCTACTAAGGAAGTAACCTCTGAGGAAATTAGTGTTCCAGAACCATATCGTGCCCCTGCGACTTTTGTAGCACCAACTACAGAAAATGATTCGACTGTAGTTTCAACCACTGAGTCAACTACGGAAGTAACTGTAAAAGAAACGGAAAAAACAACTGTTGCGATAGCTCCATCAACTGCACCATTAGCAGAAAAAAAGGCAGAACTTAAAGTTGATGAAAAAGAA
This sequence comes from Streptococcus oralis, assembly GCF_026782375.1. Lineage (GTDB taxonomy): Bacteria > Bacillota > Bacilli > Lactobacillales > Streptococcaceae > Streptococcus > Streptococcus oralis_CL. The sequence continues at coordinate 319,990 of NZ_JAKUWJ010000001.1, forward strand.
GTTCCAGAAACTGAAGCTAAACCAGAGGTAGACGCTATTCTTCAACCTCTTAAAGAACAGTTGAACAATAGCATTCTTGAAGCAAAAGCTGTTAATCAAGAAGCTGAAAAACAAGAAGCTAAACTAGACGATAGTGAATCTAAAAAAGTTCTTTCAGATGCACTTCAAGCTTCAAAAGCAGAGTTGGTAGTAGCTCAACAACTTTCTGAAAAGGCTCAATTAACTAAAGCTGATTTAGAACTTAGCATTGGACGCCTTCAATCTGCCATCGAGTCCGTCTACACAGAAATGAAACGATCAGGTCACTCAGGTTTCGTATCATATATGCTTGCTGATAATGCGAGTACTCCGTCAGATGGTAAGACACCGTATATGACCATCGAGAACTATAGTGGTTTCCATACTCTCATACATAACGGTACAACTGTTGAAGTTAGATATAAGATGGGTCTTACTCGTATTACTTCTGATGAGGTTGAACTATCACAAGGTGCAAAAGATCTAGGCCTTACTTATGATCCAGTTGGAGAATATGTCTACGGGACTCTTAATCTTAATGGTGGAATCCCAAGCGGAACCTATGACATTGGTTTGGTTTCTAAAACCAATCCTAATGTGAAGGCAACTCTTCCTTTAACAATAACTAAACCACACTCATATGCCTTGTCTACTCTCTCTAACGACCGATTTGACTTATCTGCATCAAAAGCTAATGATTATTATGACCAAGCAACAGGCGATATGGGGGAAAATAATACTCGTGTTAATAAGTATACGATTCCAACAACACCATTTGGATATTACCTGACGCCTGGTTATAGTGATAATACACCTGTTACAGTAGCAGATGCTAAGCCTGATACACCAAAGTACAATACTGAGCTTGGGCTCTATGTTGCGGACGATTCTAGAGTAACTGCTTTCCCATCAACACCAGTTTTATTGGAGCGTATCGAACGTTTGGATACAACGCCAGAAGTAGAATATGAATTGGCAGTTACCGGAGATCCGTATGGTAAGTTTTATAGTGATGAAAATTGGATGGTTCATGACCCAAATCGCACGCCGTATCGACTACGCTTTACCAAACTCCCTGCTCAACAGGGTACATTTACGATTAAGTTTAAAACTATCGATAAACTGGGACAAGAACGTATCTTTAATGTAGAGTTAACTACAGAAGAACGTTCAAAAGCTACAACTGATGATGCCAACGGATTTTATCTTACAAATGCGGATGTCAAATTTACTCCAAATACTAAAACTGCAGTCTTAAATAAAGAGGGAATCGTATCAGTTCCTCGTTCAGATAAAGAACAAACTATTGGTAAGATTGAACTAAACAAGGTCAACGCTAAAGTTAAACCTGTTCGTTTCCCTGATGGTACTGAGTATGACGAAGCCACTCAAACCATTAAGAAAAAGGCCGGTGTTAAGCTAGCACCTGGTAAGTATAACTTTGAAGTACGTGCCATTGATGGTCACTTTGGAGATAATGCGCCAAACCGTGTCTTCCAGTTTGAGGTAACAGATGTTATCAGCCCAATTGACCACCAAGTCTGGAAAGAGGGAGAAAAGTTCCCAAGCATTCCAGTAACTCTTGAAGGTGGATCGACAATCGCGAATATTCGTGTAACGACTAATAGCGGAGACACCTACGCTACAGTAAGCTCTGATAATATCACTAAAACACTAGAAGGTTACGGGGTTCTTCAAACTACTGAAAACAAAACTGCACGTGTAGAAGTTGACTACTATAATGCCGATGGTGGTATCTCAACTACCTTTACAACCTTCACTTTTGAAGTTAAGCCACGTGATGGAATTGGAGTTGACCTTGATGTAACCAACCATGAACAAACCATCAAAGAAGGTGAAAAGTTCAAGGATATGGTCATCACTCACACTGATGGAGCAACTTTAAAAGTTGATACAGCAGCTCTTCCTAAGGGCACTCGCTATAATAAAGCAACAAAAACGATTGCTGGTAAAGGTTTAGTCGAAGGGACATACCGCATCAAAGTTATAGCAGAAAAAGATGGTCAAGCTGTACAAAAATATGTTACTTTAACAGTATTGCCTGGTCCATTGCATGCTGAAAACTATACTCGTGAAGTTACAGTCGGCGATGAAATCGATCCAATTGAAATTGCGATTCCAAATAGAGCAGAATTTTCTGGAGATATTCGTGGTGAACTTGGTCTTAACTATGATTATAATACAAAAATTCTTTCTGGAACTACAAATTCAGTTGGTACTAAAACATATACCTATAAATTAAAACGTGGTTTAGAAGAAGCTACTGGTACAATCACTATCACAGTTAAACCAAGACCAATTACGGTAAATAGTGGTGAACAAACGGTTGAAGTCGGAACTCCTATCACTAACTTTGTAATTCAACCGAGTGAACGTGCGGATATTGGATATATTCGCTATGGTACATTTGAAGCAGGAATCCAAAATCTACCTAGTGGTCTGACTTACGATCCTGATACAAAGACAATTTCTGGTACTCCAACTTCAGTGGGTGAGTTTACTGTTAACTATATAGCATACTATAAAGGCTTGGAAAATGATACTGCCCAAGGTACCTTTAAGCTTACTGTTACGAAGAAACCTATCCAAGTAACTGGTGGCGAGACTGAAGTTCAAGTATTGACTAAGATGACTCCTGTGAAGGTTGAGGCTTCAGAAGGAGCAACTATTTCAGTTGACCTTAATGACTATAGCAAACCTTCTAATCCTTTAACTGGCAAATATCCAAGTATTTTACCAGAAGGGGTCACTTATGATGAGTCAACTCATACCTTCTCGGGTACTCCTAAGAAACTTGGTATCTATCGTATCCCTGTTAAAGCTCGGTACGAAAATTTTTATGGTAATGACCAAGCTGATGGAGAGGTAGTTATTAAAGTTACCGAATCACCTGTTGCTATCGAGATTTCTAACAAAGAGCAAACTGTAACAGTTGGTGATGCTATTACTCCTGCAGTAGTAACTCACAATAATCTTTCAACTGTCACTATGAAGACACCATACGGCTTAGTAGAAGAATCTGAGATTAACGCTATTATCGCAGAATATGGTTTGACATATGATCCTGCTACTAAGACATTTACTGGCACACCTACAAAAGCTGGTACTTTCACAATTCGTATGCAGGCTACTAACGCTGCTGAAGTGGGAGGAGCTTCAGCTATCGATACATTTACTCTTACAGTAAATCCTAAAGCTGAGAAAGGTCTTGATCTTAAAGTTTCTGGTGGTCGTCAACTTGTTCAACTAGGTAAAGCGATCACTGATATCACTTTAACTCACACTCCTGGTTCTGAGCTTACACTTGATGAAACAAGTCTTCCTGCTGGTGTGACATTCGACGCTGCTACTAAGACAATCTCTGGTACTCCAACGGCAGTAGGTAGTTACACAGCTAAAGCTACAGCAACCCTTGATGGCAAATCTGTATCTAAAGATGTCATCATCGATGTTGTGGATATCAAAGATGGTAAAGACGGAAAAGATGGAAAATCACCAGTCGTAACTGTTAAAGATAACGAAGACGGTACTCACACAGTTAAAGTTGTGAATCCAGATGGAACAACAACCGAGACAGTTATCAAGAATGGTAAAGATGGTAAGACACCAACTGTAACCGTTAAAGATAACCAAGACGGTACTCACACAGTTAAAGTTGTGAACCCAAATGGAACAACAACCGAGACAGTTATCAAGAATGGTAAAGATGGTAAGACACCAACTGTAACCGTTAAAGATAACCAAGATGGTACTCATACAGTTAAAGTTGTAAACCCAGATGGTGAAACAACAGAAACAATCATCAAAGACGGTAAGAACCCATCAGTCACAACAAAACGTGGTGAAGACTCAGAAGGTAACACAGGTACATGGGTAATCACACATGATCCTGCTGGAACTGAAACAGGTCGTACATTCGTTAAAGATGGTAAAGATGGTAAAGACGGTAAATCACCAGTCGTAACTGTTAAAGATAACGAAGACGGTACCCACACAGTTAAAGTTGTGAACCCAGATGGAACAACAACCGAGACAGTTATCAAGAATGGTAAAGATGGTAAGACACCAACTGTAACCGTTAAAGATAACCAAGATGGTACTCACACAGTTAAAGTTGTAAACCCAGGTGGCGAAACAACAGAAACAATCATCAAAGACGGTAAGAACCCATCAGTAACAACAGAACGTGGTGAAGACTCAGAAGGTAACACAGGTACATGGGTAATCACACATGATCCTGCTGGAACTGAAACAGGTCGTACATTCGTTAAAGATGGTAAAGATGGTAAAGACGGTAAATCACCAGTCGTAACTGTTAAAGATAACCAAGATGGTACTCACACAGTTAAAGTTGTAAACCCAGATGGAGAAACAACAGAAACAATCATCAAAGACGGTAAGAACCCATCCGTAACAACAGAACGTGGTGAAGACTCAGAAGGTAACACAGGTACATGGGTAATCACACATAATCCTGCTGGAACTGAAACAGGTCGTACATTCGTTAAAGATGGTAAAGACGGAAAAGACGGTAAGACACCAACTATTACTATCGAGTCTGGTAAAGACGAAGAAGGTCGTTCAGGTGTTTGGGTAATCGTACGTGATTCTGAAGGAAACATCACTAGCCGTAACTTTATCCGTGATGGTAAAGATGGTAAGACACCAAAAGTTCGTACTGAATCAGGTAAAGATAAAGAAGGAAATACTGGTGTTTGGGTAATCACCGAAGATGGCGATGGTAAGGAAACTAGCCGTACCTTTGTTCGTGATGGTAAAGATGGTAAAACACCAAGTATTACTACTGAACCTGGTAAGAACAAGGAAGGTCAATCAGGATACTGGATTATTATCAAGGATGGTGAAGGTAAAGAAACAAACCGTATCTTTATCCGTGATTGTGGATGTCCTAAGAAAGAGGATCCAAAACCGACAACCACAACCAGATCCAAAACCACAACCACAGCCAGATCCGAAACCACAACCACAACTTCCACCTCAACCAATCGAAGACAAAGTTATCCCAATCAACAAGTTTAGAAATGGTGAGCCTCAAAAAGAATTACCAAACACTGGTACAGAGGAACTTCCATTCTTATCACTTGCTGCATTTATTGGACTAGCATCGGCTGGATTTGCATTGTCTCAAAAGAAAAGAGAGGAAGACTAATCATACTGTCTTTGTTAACAAAAGTCAGATCAATTTGAATAGTTTAAAAGAGAGAACAAAAATTCTCTCTTTTGTGTTGTTATATAGGGGAAAAATACATTTTAAAAAGGCTCTTTGTCAACTGTTGATGGCTTATTCTTTGCTGAAATCGTAGTCTTTCACCACTTTGATACTATCAATGGTGATAGCAGACGTTGGTTTGTCTTTCTCATCTTTTTCAGCCTTGGCAATCTTGTCAACAATATCCATGCCATCGATGACTTGACCAAAGACAGGGTGTTTGCCGTCTAGACTTGGATTTCCGCCCTCTTTATAGGCTTCGATGATTTTTTTTGGATACTTGCTGGTAGGGAGTTTAGCAGAAATATCTGTCGAGTTTTGGTTGATGAAGAATTGGCTACCGTTGGTATTTGGTTGACCAGTATTAGCCATAGCAAGTGCTCCTCGGATATTGTATAGGTAAGGAGAGATTTCATTTTTAAAACCAATTCCAGTATCCTTGGTATTATCCTTACCATGCCAGATAGATTGGCCTCCCGTACCATTTCCTTTTGGATCTCCACCTTGAATCATAAAGCCATCTATTACACGATGGAAGGTAACGCCATTGTAGTAACCTTCTTTAGCGTGAGTTAGGAAATTTTCAACTGCTAGAGGAGCTAATTTTGGAAAGAGTTTGATACGAATATCACCTTGACTTGTGTGAAGGATAGCTTCAGCCTCATCTTCAGCTACTTCCTTAGAAAGTTGAGGGAAGTTAGCATTTTCATTTGTTAAGGCGTCTTTCAAATCTTTGGCAGCCTGAGCAGCTGCTTTTGAGCTTTCTTCTGCTGAGATACTAGAGTCGACATACTCATCGCCACGGAGACCACGTTGGATACTAGTACATCCAGCAAGGGCTACAGTTGATAGTAAAAGAAGGGTTGCTAGTTTTTTCATTGTTTTCCTCTCAAAAATTCATTTCTACCATTGTACCCTAAAAGGGAGGTGATTTCAAATGTTAATGATTTTACTAAAAATTTCTAGTAGTTAAAAAATCAAAACTCTGTCAAGTTTTTTTCTTGACAGATGTCAAAAATCTGCTATAATAGAACATGTGCTAAATAGCTCAGCTATTTCACCGAAATAAAAAATAAGAAAAGAGACATTAAAAAATGGCAGTTAAAATCCGTTTGACTCGTATGGGTTCTAAGAAAAAACCTTTCTACCGTATCAACGTAGCAGACTCACGTTCACCACGTGACGGACGTTTCATCGAAACAGTTGGAACTTACAACCCACTTGTTGCTGAAAACCAAGTGACTTTGAAAGAAGACCGCGTTCTTGCATGGTTGGCTGATGGAGCTCAACCTTCAGATACAGTTCGCAACATCCTTTCAAAAGAAGGCGTATTGAAAAAATTCCACGATTCTAAATTCTCAAAATAAGTTTAAAGTAGGTTGACAGATGGATACGATTGAAAATCTCATTATTGCGATTGTGAAACCTTTGATTTCACAACCTGATGCCTTAACTATCAAGATCGAAGACACACCAGAGTTTTTGGAGTATCACTTGGATCTTGACCAAAGCGATGTCGGTCGTGTTATCGGTCGTAAGGGTCGCACTATTTCTGCGATAAGAACGATTGTCTACTCTGTCCCAACTGAAGACAAGAAAGTAAGAATCGTTATCGATGAAAAATAAAAAAAGCGGGACAGATGTCTCGTTTTTTTTTTGTGAGGAGGATAAGATGGAGGATTTAACGTTTAGACAATTACAGGCTTACTTACTCGAACATTATCAGCAGCCTCTATCGTGACTGGTAGTCTCTCTATCTATGCTATTGTTCGCCTCGGGGCATCAACCGTCAGTGTCTTTGGTAATCTTGGAACCGTTTTGACCATTCTAGCTGGATCCCTTATCCTCCACGAACCGATTTATAGCTACCATGTCATCGGAGCAACTTTGATTATTGCTGGAATTTTAGGCATGAATCTGATGAGAAAAAAGTAAAGCTTGCTTATCAGTCTTTTTCTTTATCTAAATGATGCAGAAAATTCAAAATTTTTAATGAAATCAAGTTTAGAAAACCATGATTTTAATATAGCATGATAAAATAGATAAAAAGAATGATATTAGGATAAAGAGGAGAGAGTGTAGAAATGAAGCCAAATGATATAGCTGAAACTATTGCTTTTTATAACAGAAAACCCGAGACTTTGGTACGCCACATTATACCAGTATTAGATTGTGATTTGGTTGTTTATCATCGCCCTGGAAGCTCAAGTAAAAGACACATTATTTTTTATCATGGAGCTTGTGGCCGTAGTCAGATGTGGGCCCACCAGTATGATGCTTTTGAGGGATTTGACCTCTATTTTGTCAATGTTAGAGGACAGGGTGAATCACCTATGAAAGTTGGTCTACCTGACTTAGAAGGTGCTGTTCAAGATGTAGATGCTATTTTGTCTTATTTCCAGCTAGATAAGGTAATATTGGTTGGTCATTCTTGGGGAGGAAATCCACTTCAAGAGTACACCTATCGCCATCCAGAAAGAGTCCTAGCCTTGGTCATGGTAGATAGTTGGGGACAGCATCGATACCTATCAGATAAAGAAAGAGGTAGAATCAAATATAGTTCTCTTATGTATAAAACGATTCCTTGGAAGGTGATTGCTGATAAGAATTCAAAAATGTGTACTGATAACCCTATCACAAGAGAATTGGTCAAGACGGCCATCATAGAAACTGGGCGAGATGTTTTCTTGAACCTTGGAATCACAGGTTTCTTGGCAGTCCATGAGATAGAAGGATATCAAGGAAATCCTCCCATGCTATTAGTAAGAGGAGAAAATGATTTTCCCAAACACCTAAAAATAATCTATGATGGTATCATTGCCTTAAATCCCAATGCACGTCAAGTAACGATTTCATATAGCAAACACCAACCGATGAATGATCATCCTGAAGAGTTTAATCAGATAGTTGGTGATTTTTTTGAAGAGGTAGTAGCCTTGTAAGATAGGACTTATCCAACTTGTGAAAATCCTTGGAACGTGATAAAATAAAGGATAGAAACAAATACAGGAGACAAGATGAACTACTTTAATGTTGGGAAAATCGTCAATACGCAGGGTCTGCAGGGTGAGATGCGAGTCTTGTCTGTGACGGATTTTGCCGAGGAACGATTTAAAAAGGGAGCAGAGTTGGCTTTATTTGATGATAAAGACCAGTTTGTCCAAACAGTGACCATCGCAAGTCACCGCAAGCATAAGAACTTTGACATTATCAAATTCAAAGACATGTATCATATCAATGCGATTGAAAAGTACAAGGGTTATAGTCTCAAGGTCGCTGAGGAAGATTTGAACGATTTAGATGATGGTGAATTCTATTATCACGAGATTATCGGTTTGGATGTCTACGAGGGAGATAACTTGATAGGAAATATCAAGGAAATCCTACAACCAGGTGCCAACGATGTCTGGGTGGTCAAACGAAAAGGCAAGCGTGATTTGCTTTTACCTTACATTCCGCCAGCAGTTCTCAACGTTGATATTCCAAACAAACGGGTTGATGTTGACATCTTAGAAGGGTTAGATGATGAAGATTGATATTTTAACCCTCTTTCCTGAGATGTTTTCTCCGCTGGAACACTCGATTGTTGGGAAGGCTCGAGAAAAAGGGCTCTTGGATATCCAGTATCATAATTTCAGAGAATATGCTGAAAAGGCCCGTCATGTTGACGATGAACCTTACGGAGGCGGTCAGGGGATGTTGCTAAGGGCTCAACCCATTTTCGATGCCTTTGATGCTATTGAAAAGAAAAATCCCCGTGTCATTCTTCTTGATCCTGCTGGAAAACAGTTCGATCAAGCTTACGCTGAGGATTTGGCTCAGGAAGAGGAACTGATCTTTATCTGTGGTCACTATGAAGGGTATGACGATCGTATCAAGACCTTGGTAACCGATGAAATTTCCCTAGGAGACTATGTTTTGACTGGAGGAGAATTGGCGGCCATGACCATGATTGATGCGACCGTGCGCTTGATACCAGAAGTGATTGGTAAGGAGTCTAGCCACCAAGATGATAGCTTTTCTTCAGGTCTTCTCGAATATCCTCAGTATACTCGCCCTTATGACTATCGAGGCATGGTCGTGCCAGATGTGCTTATGAGTGGGCACCATGAAAAGATTCGCCAGTGGCGGCTCTATGAGAGTCTAAAGAAAACCTACGAGCGCAGACCTGATCTGCTAGAAAACTATCAACTGACAGCCGAAGAAGAAAAGATGCTGGCTGAAATCAAAGAAAACAAAGAATAAAGGAGAACCTTATGCAAGTAATCAAACGTAATGGAGAAATTGCTGAATTTGATCCAGATAAAATTTACCAAGCTGTCCTAAAAGCAGCTCAAACAGTTTATGTTTTGACTGATGACTTACGTCAAAACTTAGCTCAAGTTACTAAAAAAGTCGTTTTGGATTTGGAAGAAGCAAAAGTAGAACGTGCCACTATCAGCATGATCCAATCAATGGTTGAGCACCGCTTACTTGGAGCTGGTTACATCACAATTGCAGAACACTATATCTCTTATCGTTTGCAACGCGATTTGGAGAGAAGTGGTTATGGCGACCATATCGCCGTTCATCTTCATTTTGAACAAATCCGTTAAGAAAAAGAGTGGGATGCAAAGAACATCTCACTCTTTCTTAAATAGGCTTTTCTGAGCTTTTTGTACAGTTGAGGGAACAAAACGAAGTCGTTTAATATCACTGATACGAATGATTCGAGTTACGTTTTTTGAAAAATTTTTGACGATAATTTGTTGGCGATTAGCATCGTGTTTGACAATATCACCCGTAAAACTTGTCTCAGCAAGTATGACATGAATAGCCGACTTTTTCTGGATGGCTTGTTCAATCATAGCAGTGAGGGAGTTGTCCTCGATTTGAGGATGATCATCATTCCCATTGAGAAAACCATGTAGTTTATCTAGAACTAGTTTGAATGTCTGTCTCATAGAATCCTCCCTTCTTATATATCCACATTATATAAAATTTTCCTAAAAACCACAAGATTTTTACGAATAGACTATAGAAATCATATCACATAAAGGAGTTAAAATGGCAGAATTTACATTTGAAATCGAAGAACACTTGCTCACTTTGTCTGAAAATGACAAAGGATGGACAAAAGAACTAAATCGCGTTAGCTTTAATGGAGCACCAGCAAAGTTTGATATTCGTTCTTGGAGTCCTGACCATACTAAAATGGGCAAAGGAATCACGCTTTCCAATGAAGAATTTCAGGTAATGGTCGATGCCTTTAAAGGGGGACAATAAAAAGAATCTTGAGTGCAACTCAAGATTCTTTTTTTAGGACACAATATAGTCACAGAGAGAAGTCTTAGACAATTGAATGAAAGTCTCTCTATACTCTTCAGGTGGGATTGGATTATCTTTACGAATCCAGACCTCGATAAATGAAATTGCCATGGTTGTAATGATATAGGCGATGTCTTCTTTACTAAAATTATATTTCAGTTGGTAATTGACATTCTTTAGTACCCACTCTGAGTATGTTCCACGCAGAAATTCCTTCCAACATGGGTCGACTTGTGTGGTATACAAGGTGTTAATAACTTCCCTTTTTTCGTATATGAGAGGAAGTATATAGTCTGCTAAAAAGCTGATAGGATCTCCATCATTGCTAGGGCAGAACTTATTAAAGACGTTAAAAATGTGCTGATTGGTCTCTTCGTGAATGTATTCGATAATATCTTCAAAGTTGTTAAAATGCTTTTGATAAATCGCTTGTCGTGAAATACCAGCTTCAGCAGCAATTTCAGTCATTGTAAAGGAACTACGCTGAGGATTTTTCTTAGCTAGTGTGATGAGTGAATTAATAATTAAGTCACGAGTATTCTTTGGCATGATTTCACCTTTCTATTTATAATTATTTATTTGATTTAACTTAAATATTGAATTATCTGTTTTTGTATAGTTATATTGTATCACAAAATTTTAAAGGAATACAGTTCTATTTTTAGAAATAATGCTGAAAAGTTTTACACGGTGCTATAATCATAAAACAATGTAAGCTGATGTCTTTTTAATAAATTAAAATATTTTTCTATATATCTATTTTATCAGTTGTGAATAAATTATAAAATTTTTGACAAAATGAGTATTAATATTGTTCTGATAAATGGGAATAAAAAAATCAATGTATCAATATTTTCGAGGAAAGGCAAGTAATTTTAATCAGTCTGTTCTGATACAAAATGTAATCGAAACAGATTTACTATAAAACAGAATGAATCTAGTAATAAAAAAACATTCAACAAAGAGAAATTTTTTATAAAACATATAAATAGAGGGGAAATGAGTCAGAAGTTTAAACTATAGGATTTTTTAGTGGTTTTTAAATTATTAAAGTACGAAAAAAATAGAAATAATTGTATAGATTTCCTTGACAAATTATATAAATATTTTATAATATAAATCAAGGAACTATGTTAATCTATAAAAAGAACATGGTCTTATTTAAACCTATGTTCTACTTTTTTTGTGCATAGAAAAATATTGTTGAAGGGATTTCATATGAGAAAACTAAAAAAATCTCTATTATTTGGCTACTCACAAGATTCGGTACATACTGTAATCAGTGAATTAAAATCTGAAATTCGTGATTTGGAGATTCGTAACTTACAGTTACATGAAAAAATTGAGGAATATACCAAGAAAGAGCTGTTGATTTCAGAAACAATGATTGAAGCAAAACGTGTTTCACGACAAATTGTTGAAGATGCAGAGGCTCAGTCTAATCATCTCCTTAGTCAAATGTCGGATCATATTGAAAAATCAAATGAAGAACTCCATCAGCTTGAAGTGACTAGGCAAGATATCATGAATTGTACAGAATATATCAAGCAAGAACTCAAGCAACTGCTCGAGAATCAAATTATGATGATTGATTCTATTGATACTGGCGGTGTTCACTATGTTGGACATATTATTGATGATTTACTCGTATCAGGGCAAAACCGTATTGATCGTTCGGGACAAATTCTTAATAATCAAGTTCCAGATCCTGTACAGACAGGTAAGTTTGAACACAGCAATATCAGCCATATCAATTCCAATACACAGGCGGTAGTAGACATGGATGAGCCACCTCTATTTTCTATTGATTCTTTTTAGGAGAGAAATTTTATGACGAATATCAATCTTGCTTTTCAAACATTGCTACGAAATCGTCAACTTCAATTTCAAGAGATTAGACGAGAAGATGGGACGATTTACAAAGGGCGATTGTCTCTCGATGATGGCCATATCATTGATTTTGCTTTTTGGTTGGAGAATTCAGAAGACTCAGCTACAGTACAGATTATTTTTAATAATCTAGCCAATGTTGAAGAGTGGCCAAATCGCAATGATCTTTTAGAAAAGATAAATGAATTGAATCGAACTCATTGTCTCTACTATTACCTTGTTTTAGATATTGATAATAGGATTTTTGCTCGACATGTGACTCAAATCACTCTAAATGATTTAGAAAATCTCTTTGATATTTTTAAAACAGGAACTAGGGTGGTTAAGCAAGTTGTTTCAGAGCTGAATAGAAGGAATTAGTAGATGTTAACGAAGAAACGACTGCAACAAAATGGTCAACTATCAGAAATTTCTAGTGATTTGATGACATTGTATGACTTACTGATGATACGGCATCTGTATCTATGGATTGATCTTAGGAGTCACCTTAGGTGTATTGATAAGTCTATTGAACCCACATAGACTCTATTTTCTTATCAGTATGTGAACAAGATAGAAAATAGGTTCAAAAAATGTGCTGACTTCTAATCTTTACCTCAGGTAGAAAGTGCCTTTCTATCTATAAATAATGTTTTGTATATGTAAAAGGAGATAAAAATGAATTTTGAAAAACGTCAACGATTTGCAATACGCAAATTTAGTGTAGGTGTAGCTTCGGTGCTTGTTGGTCAATTCTTTGTTGGGGCAGTCATGAATGCTCCTCAAGTTCGGGCAAGTGAGGTAAAAAAGACAGAAGAGTTTGAGGTCAAGAAGCTAGAGGAGTCTCTGATTGACCAATCGAGTAAAGATGTGGCGATTCCTGAACCCTATCAGGCTCCTGCAACACTTGCAGGGGTTTCAGAAGAGAAAGTAGAAGATAACGCCACTGTAACAGCTGCAGATGAAAAAACATCAGATAAGATAATCGAGAGTAAGGAAAACTCTCAGGTTACCCCTTCAGAAGAAACTCCAGAAAATCTTCAATCTCTTAAGGAACAGTTAAATAATAGCATTATTGAGGCAAAAGCTGTTAACCAAGAGATTGAAAAACAAGTAACAAATGATAGTGTTGATAGAGAGGATAAGAAGAAACTTAATGATGTTCTTCAAACTTCTAAAACAGAAATAGAGTTAGCAGAAAAGCTGAGTGCGAAAGATTTTGCTTTGAAATCAGAACTTAAGTACAGCCTTGTACGTATGCAAGCTGCTATCGAACTTGGTTACTCTGAGTTGAAGCGTTCGGGACATTCGGGTCAGGTAGTCTATATGCTCTCAGAAGAGAGTAAGACGACGGAAAATACCAATCCCTATATGACGATTGAGAACTATAGTGGAATTCAATCTTTACGCCAAAATGGTGCTAAGGTCCAACTAAGGTATAAAATGGGATTGACTCGTATCACCTCTGATGAGGTCGAACTATCTCAAGGGGCTAAGGATCTTGGTCTGACCTATGATCCTGAAGGGGAGTATGTATATGGGGAACTGACTCTGGATGGTCGCATCCAAAGTGGAATCTACCAGGTTGGGTTAGTTTCTAAGACAAATCCAGCTGTAAGCGCCACTCTCCCCCTAGAAATTACAAAACCTAAGTCATATGGCTTAACTACTTTGGGGAATTATAGGGGCGATTTAAGTGCATCTAAATCAAGTGATTGGCGAGCTGCAACAGGTGATATGGGGGAGGATAATACTCAGATTAATTCTTATATTATACCTACAACACCTTTTGGTTATTATTTAGATATTGATGATCCCGATACCAAAACAGGTACGATTGCAGATGCTACACCGACTACGCCGACCTACTATACAGAACTAGGTCTATATGTAGCAGATTCAGCAAGTAAAAATGATTTTCCTACAAAGCCAATTTTATTGGAGAGAATTGAACGCTTGGATACTACGCCAGATGTGGATTACGAATTGGTAACTGTAGGTGATGTATACGGTGGTAATGATTACGGATGGAATGTTCATGGCAATGCAACTCCCTATCGTTTGCGTTTTACAAAACTACCAGCTACTCAAGGAACCTTTACTATCAAGTTCAAGACGGTTGATGCACTTGGACAGGAAAGAATTTTTAATGTTCAGTTAACTACAGAAGAGAGATCGAAAGCAACAAATGACAACAATGGTTCCTATCTGACAAATGCTGATGTGCGATTTGCTCCTAATAAAGAACTTACTGTCTTGAACAGAGAAGGTATCGTTTCTGTTCCAAGATCTACCGAGGAACAGAATTTAGGGAAAATAGAGATTAATAAGGTGAATGCAAGTATCAAACCAGTTCGTCTACCAGATGGACTCGAATTTGATTCAGCAACGCAAACCATAAAGAAAAAAGCAGGGGCAAAACTTGCTCCTGGTAAATATAGTTTTGAATTCCGTGCTATTGATGGACATTTTGGAGACAATGCTCCCAATCGTATCTTCCAATTTGAAGTTACGGATGTCTTAGAGCCGATTAGTCATCAGGTATGGCAAGAAGAAAAGAAATTCTCTGGTGTTCCAGTGACTCTCTCAGGAAATTCTGCTATTGCAGCGATTCGTGTGGTAACGGAAAGTGGAGATACTTATGCCTCCATATCGGGTGATAGTGTCACAAAAACACTAGAAGGATATGGTGTTAAAAAAACACCCGTAACTCAAACAGCACGCTTGGAAGTTGATTACTATAACACCGAAGGCGGCATTTCTACAACTTTTACAACATTTACCTTTGAGGTGAAACCGCGTGAAGGAGTAGCCCTGAATCTTGATGTGACCAACTCGGATCAGACCGTCAAAGAAGGAGAAATTTTTAAAGATATAGTCATTAGCCACACTGACGGTGCCAGATTAACAGTTGATACAAACGCACTACCGAAAGGTACTAAATATGACCCTGAAACCAAAACGGTTTCGGGTAGAGCTTTGGTTGAAGGAAACTATCGTGTAAAAGTTCTAGTTGAAAAAGATGGGCAAGCCGTACAGAAGTACATAAATCTAAAAGTTCTTCCAGGTGCCTTGGTTGCTGAAGATTACTCACGTGAGCTAACAGCAGGTGAGACGATTGACCCAATTGAATTCCCACTTCCTAAAAATGCAACAATTTCAATTGATTTTTATAATAGGTTGGGTCTGAAACTTGACTACGAAAAAAGAGTCATTTCTGGTGTGGCAAACATTGCTGGAACTGAAACGTTTACATACAACCTTCGTCGCGGAAGAGAAGAAGTGATAGGTAGTGTTACTATTAAGGTTAAGCCTAAACCAGTTGAAGTCAAAAGTGGCGAACGAACTGTTGAAGTTGGGAAACCTATTGAAAATTTTGTTCTCTCATCGAGTGAAGGAGCAGTTGTTGGGTCACCAAGTACGTCCGGATGGATCTATAAACAAAATCTCTATGGATTACCTGAAGGACTTAGTTTTGATCCAAATACCAATACGATTTCGGGTACGCCTAAAATAGTTGGGGAGTTCACTATTTCATATAATGTTGGATATGAAAACATTTCTAGCGAAACTCCTAGAGGAATGTTCAAGGTGATTGTGACATCAAAACCAATTCAAGTGACAGGTGGTGAGAGAACAGTCCAAGTTTTATCTGAAATGCCTCCTATTAAGCTAGAAGCATCAGAGGGTGCAAAAATTAGCTATTACGGTTCTCTACCAAATGGCGTCACTTATGATTCGTCAACACAAACTTTCTCTGGAATACCAACTGAAGTTGGAACTTATCGTATAAATGTTCAAGCTAGTTATCCAGATATTATGGGGAATAAGACTGCAAATTCAGAAGTTATCATCAAAGTTACAGAATCTCCAGTTTCTATTGCTATTTCTAACAAAGACCAGACAGTTGCTATTGGAGATGAGATAACACCTGCAGTGATATCGCATAATAATTTATCTACTGTCGGCATGAAAACGCCTTATGGGATTGTAGAAGAGGAAGAAATTAATAACGTGCTTTCGGATTATGGTTTGACCTATAATGCGGCTACTAAAACCATAACAGGCAGTCCAACAAAAACTGGAGTTATCAAAATTAGAATGCAAGCCCAAAATCCTACTCAAATAGGAGGGGCTGCAAAAATTGATACCCTAACTCTTACTGTAACTCCTAAAGTTGAAAAAGAACTTGATTTGACTGTTTCAGGTGGACGCCAATTGATAACTTTAGGAAAATCTCTATCTGATATCACTATTACTCATACAGCTGGAACAGTATTGACGATAGACGAAGCGAATCTTCCTAGTGGAGTAACTTATAATGCAGTCACAAAGACTATTTCGGGTGTGCCAACTGTAGCTGGTAGTTATACAGTGAAAGCAACGGCGACTATTGCTGAAAAGTCAGTGTCGAAAGATATTCTAATTGATGTCATTGATATTAGAAACGGACAAGATGGTCGTAACGGAGTGGACGGTCAGAATGGTCGAGATGGTGTCAATGGACAAGACGGGAAAAGTCCAACCATAACGGTAGTAGATAATGGCAATGGCACGCATACACTCCAAGTGGTTAATCCAGATGGACAAACAGCCAATACCCTTATCAAGAACGGTAAAGATGGTCGAGACGGAGTGGACGGTCAGAATGGCAAAGATGGTAAGTCATCAACAATAGTTACTGAATTTGGTCAGGACAGCGAAGGTCAATCAGGTGTCTGGCTCATTGTTCGTGACTCAGATGGCAATATTACTAGTCGAAACTTTATTAGTAATGGTAAGGATGGAAAAACCCCTAAAGTTCTGACAGAAACAGGGAAAGATAAAGATGGAAATTCTGGTGTTTGGGTTGTTACTTATGATGGTGATGGGCAGGAAGTAAGTCGTACTTTTGTTCAAAATGGTAAGGACGGTCAAAGTGGTCAAGACGGTAAGTCATCAACTGTTATTACTGAAATTGGAAAAAATGAAGATGGTTATACAGGTGTTTGGGTTATCGTTCGTGACTCCGATGGTAGAATTACTAGTCGTACCTTTATTCGTGACGGTAAAGATGGAAAAACTCCAAGTGTTCTTACGGAATCTGGAAAAAACAAAGATGGACAAACAGGTTATTGGGTAATTATTAAAGATGGTGATGGTAAAGAACTTAATAGACTCTTTATACGTGATTGTGGTTGTCCAAAAGAAAAAACCCCACAACCAACCCCACAACCAAGTCCACAACCAAGTCCACAACCAACCCCACAACCAAATCCACAACCAAGTCCACAACCAAGTCCACAACCAACCCCACAACCAAATCCGCAACCAAATCCGAAACCTGATTTGGAATTGGTTCCGCAACCGATTGAAGATAAATTTATCCCTCTTTCAAAATTTAATAACGATTCTGATTTGAAGAGAGAACTACCAAAGACAGGCTCAGAAGATTTACCATTTCTACCCCTGTTAGCTCTTACAGGTTTAGCAACAGCAAGCTATGCTTTGTCTAGAAAAAGAGATGAGAAAATTTAACTAAATCTATAGCTATATTGGACTGATAAAAAAAGAGAGAACAGCGTTCTCTCTTTTTCTATAAGATAGGGTGGTTATGTGACTATGTGTTCTTAATCAAAATAGAAAAACAATCAACATAGCTGTTTGGAAACTTCAAATTAGAAGATGATTGAGCTTTTTATTTCGAAAAATAAGCAATGCTTTTCAATCGTTCTAGTAGGGGACGACCAATGAAACTAATGGCAATGATTTTACCAAGATCAGGAAGGATAAAGGGAAGGACACCTACTGCAAGCGCCTTATCAAATGGCATCCCAGCAAGGAAGTGGAGGCTGAGAATACCTCCGACAAAGACGAGGGAGTCACCCAAGAGGTTGGCTAGGAAAATGCGAATGTAGCCACTATTTTGATGGATGAGATAAGATGTAAGTCCCGCATAGACAAGGTCGAACCAAAGATAGCCTGCACTTGGACCAACTAAAACGTGAAATCCAGCTCCTCCCCCTGCAAAAACAGGTAAACCAATGGCACCCAGCAAGAGATAGAGAGCTACAGATAAAACAGCTTCTCTGGGTCTAAAAACAGTAGCAATCAGACCGATCGCAAAGTTTTGCAGAGTGAAAGGTACAGGACCGATAGGGAGACTGATTTGTGCCAATACGGCAATGAGAGCAGCACCGATAGCAGGGATAGCATAGATATGAGCTTTTTTCAAAACTGTTAACCTCTTTTCAAAATTATAGTAACTATTATACTAATTCAGAAGAAAAAGTCAACCTATTTTTTATAATAAGGTAACAATTTTGTAACAGCGGATTTTGCAAGTAAAAAGAGACCTTTTCAGGTCTCTTTAGATAATTAGCGCATGGTCACAAATTCTTCAGAAGCAGTTGGGTGGATAGCTACTGTAGCATCAAAATCAGCCTTAGTCGCTCCCATCTTGATGGCAACAGCGAATCCTTGAATCATCTCATCGACTCCGTAACCTAGTCCGTGAAGACCAACAACTTTTTCGTCAGCACCGGCGGTGATGAGTTTGAAGCGTGATTCCTGACGATGGTTTGTAACGGCTGAGTACATAGATGCAAAGCTTGACTTGTAGACTTTGATGTTATCTTGGCCGTATTCTTTGATAGCTTGATCTTCAGTCAATCCCACGGTTCCGATTGCTGGGTGGGAGAAGACAACAGTAGGGATAGTTGTGTAGTCCATCTTAGCACTTGTTTTCCCATTAAAGAGACGTTCAGATAGGGTACGTCCAGCCTTGATGGCTACTGGAGTTAATTCCTTCTCACCAGTAACGTCTCCAAGGGCATAGATACCATCTACAACAGTATTTTGATACTCATCCACTTGGATAAACCCACGTTCATTGAGTGTAACGCCAGCCTTTTCCAACTCCAACCCGTCTACATTTGGACGGCGACCAGTGGCCCAGATAACTTGGCTTGCAGTATGACTAGAACCATCTTCGAAATGAATGGTAATACCTTGCTCCGTCTCTTCGAGTTTGACGGGTACCTTGTGTGTGTGCAAAGGAAGGCCTGTTTTTTCCATTTCATTGACAAGACCTTCAACGATGTAGCTGTCAAAACCACGCAAGGGACGATCACGGCGAACGAACAAGTCAGTTGTTACACCGAGTGCATGGAGAACACCAGCTAGCTCAACAGCGATATAGCCTGCGCCTAGGATAGCAACAGATTCAGGAAGTTGCTCCCAAGCAAAGACATCGTCTGAGCTACCACCGAGTTCAGCTCCAGGAATAGTTGGGATGCTTGGACGAGCTCCAGTCGCAATCACGATATGCTTGGCACGAATCAATTCACCATTAACACTGACAGTGTGAGAATCAACAAAATGAGCACGCCCCTCAATCAAATCAACTCCGTTGCGTTTGAAACTTCCATCATAAGATGAGCGAGCACGATCGATGTAGGCTTCACGGTTTTGACGAAGTTTTGCGAAATCAAATTGAACATCTGAACTCGTAAACCCATAGTCAGGACCGTAGTGGTGGAAGCTTTCAGCAATTTGCGCTCCATACCACATGATTTTCTTAGGAACACAGCCAACGTTGACACAAGTTCCACCTAATTTTTTCTCCTCGATAACAGCTGCTTTAGCACCGTGTTCGCCAGCGCGGTTCATAGTGGCGATGCCACCGCTCCCTCCACCGATGGCGATGATATCATATTCTCTCATAGAAAACTCCTTATAGCTTTGATAGTCATATTCTATCGTTTTTGCTTTTTGAATGCAAAAATCTGCTACGTTTAAAAAAATTAGAAAAACACTTGCCAATTTTACAAAGATAGTGTATTATATATCTAGTACAATAACCCAAAAACAAATACCGAACGAAATATTTCTCCTGAACTGTCATTGTTTCTCTCTGAACGATCATTGTTTGGGTCTAGTATTTTTGATATAATGGTTTTTGTAAGCTTAAAGTGAAAAAGGAGATTAACTATGAAAAGAACAAAAAAGGTAAAAAAATGGCAATTATTCACTGCTATTGGTGTTGCAAGTGCTATTGTTATCAGTGCTGCGGCGATTATGATTTTTAGACAACCATCCCATTCGGTTGTCCAGGATGAGACCTCTCATATCGTTGTTGCCAAGGAAGGTTCCGTTGCCTCATCGGTTCTCTTGTCAGGTACCGTCACAGCAAAAAATGAACAATACGTTTATTTTGATGCTAGTAAGGGAGATTTAGATGAAATTCTCGTTTCGGTTGGAGACAAGGTCGAAGAAGGGCAAGCTTTGGTCAAATACAGCAGTGCCGATGCCCAAGCTGCCTATGATGCAGCCAGTCGAGCAGTTGCAAAGGCCGACCGTCATATCAATGAGTTGAACAAGGCTCGTGAAAATGCAAACTCTGCACCAGTTTTGCCACAAGTTCCAACTGAAGCTGGACTTCCAGAACAAGCGCCTGCCGAAACTTCTTCCGTATCCTCTATTGATTCTCAAATCAGTGATGCCAAAGATAACCGTGCAGATGCTGTGGCTCAGCTCAACAAGGCTCAAGCTCAACTAGATGCTGCAACTGTCCTCAGTACACTAGAAGGGACTGTAGTTGAAGTTAATCGTAATGTTTCCAAATCACCGACTGGTAGCAGTCAAGTGATGGTTCATGTCGTAAGTAACGAAAACTTACAGGTAAAAGGGGAGCTGTCTGAATACAACCTTGCCAACCTCTCTGTAGGTCAAGAAGTTACCTTTACTTCTAAAGTTTATCAAGATAAGAGCTGGACTGGTAAGATTAGCTATATCTCAGATTATCCTAAAAACAACGGAGAAGCAGCAAATGCAGCTCTTGGAGGGAATACTGGATCTAAGTACCCTTATACTGTTGATGTGACTAGCGATATCGGTGAGTTGAAACAAGGCTTCTCAGTCAGTGTTGAAGTCAAAAACAAAAGTAAAGCCATACTTATTCCTTTAACAAGTGTTGTTACCGAAAATGACAAAAACTATGTCTGGCTCGTTGACGACCAGAAAAAAGCGAAGAAGGTAGAAGTTACTTTGGGGAATGCGGACGCAGACAACCAAGAAATTACTTCAGGTTTGACAGACGGAGCCAAGGTCATCAGTAATCCAACATCTTCCTTGGAAGAAGGAAAAGAGGTGAAGGCTGATGAAGAAACTAATTAGTCTAAAAAATATCTGTAGGAGTTATCGAAATGGTGACCAAGAACTGCAGGTCCTAAAAAATATTAACTTAGAAGTTCAAGAAGGTGAGTTTGTCGCCATTATGGGACCATCTGGTTCTGGTAAGTCTACGTTGATGAATACCATTGGAATGTTGGATACACCAACCAGTGGAGAGTATTATCTTGAAGGTCAAGAAGTGGCAGGTCTTGGAGAGAAACAACTGGCCAAGGTCCGCAACCAGCAAATCGGCTTTGTCTTTCAGCAGTTCTTTCTCTTGTCCAAACTCAATGCTCTTCAAAATGTCGAATTGCCCTTGATTTACGCTGGTGTTTCGGCTTCAAAACGACGGAAATTGGCTGAGGAATTTCTGGAAAAGGTTGAGCTAACTGAGCGTAGTCATCATTTGCCTTCCGAGTTATCAGGTGGTCAAAAGCAACGTGTAGCGATTGCGCGTGCCTTGGTAAACAATCCATCTATCATCCTAGCAGACGAACCCACAGGAGCTTTGGATACCAAGACAGGAAATCAAATCATGCAACTGTTGGTGGAGTTAAACAAGGAAGGGAAGACCATTATCATGGTCACGCATGAGCCTGAGATAGCTGCCTATGCCAAACGCCAGATAGTCATTCGTGATGGTGTTATCTCATCAGACAGTGCACCAGTAGAAAAGGAGGAAAACTAAGATGCAGAATCTGAAATTTGCCTTTTCATCCATCATGGCCCACAAGATGCGTTCCTTCCTCACCATGATTGGGATTATCATCGGAGTTTCGTCTGTCGTCGTCATCATGGCTCTGGGAGACTCCATGTCTCGTCAGGTCAATAAAAACATGACCAAATCACAGAAGGATATCCATGTCTTTTTCTCTCCTATCAAAAGCAAGGACGGCTCCTTTACTCAGCGCCAGTCAGCTTTGACGGTCAGTGGGAAAGAAGAGGATGTTCATGTTGAACCACCAAAACCACTGGAGTCTTGGGTCAAGGAGGCTGCCAAGCTCAAAGGAGTAGACAGTTACTATGTCACTAACTCAACTAACGTCACCCTGTCTTATAAGGATAAGAAGGTTGAACGGGCGACTCTGACTGGTGGAAATAGCACCTACATGAACGCAGTTGAAAATGAGATCGTTGCTGGTAGAAGTCTAAGACCGCAAGACTACAAGGAATTTGCCAGTGTGATTTTGTTGGACGAAGAACTAGCTAAGAGTTTGTTTGATAGTCCAGAAGCCGCGATCAATCAAATTATCTCTGTTAATGAGTTTAGTTACCGTGTGATTGGTGTTTATACTAGTAATGAAGCTAAAACTGCTAAAGCCTTTGGAATTGGTGGACTTCCAATTACGACCAATATCTCACTCGCTGCCAATTTTAATACCGATGAAATCTCGGATATTGTTTTTCGTGTCAATGATACTAGTCTAACGCAGACCTTGGGTCCAGAGTTGGCTCGAAAACTGACTGAGATTGCAGGTCTTCAACAAGGGGAGTACCAAGTTGCGGATGCAACTGCCGCCTTCCAAGAAGTACAACAACTATTTGGCTTTATGACCACTGTTATCAGTGCCATTGCAGGGATTTCACTCTTTGTTGGTGGTACAGGTGTTATGAATATTATGCTGGTTTCGGTGACAGAACGTACGCGTGAGATTGGTCTGCGGAAGGCTCTTGGAGCTACACGGGCTAATATCTTAGTACAGTTTTTGATTGAGTCCATGATCTTGACCTTGCTAGGTGGTGTCATCGGTCTAGTCAGTGCAGCAGGCTTAACAATGTTAGCGGGTATCTTATTGCAAAATATGATTGCAGGTATCGAAGTTGGGGTTTCCCTCCCAATTGCTCTCTTTAGCTTGGCTGTGTCAGCCAGCGTTGGTATGATCTTCGGAGTCTTGCCAGCCAATAAAGCCTCTAAGCTTGATCCAATCGAAGCCCTTCGTTATGAATAAGATATAGAGCAGAAAAAACAAGATGGACATTTGTCTGTCTTGTTTTTGTATGGATTTTCCTATCGAAAATCACTAAAAATATGATATAATTAAGTGTTAGAAAAACAGGTTTCATTAGCCTGGAAAGGAAAAATTATGTCTGAAAAGAATTTTTATATTACAACACCGATTTACTATCCATCTGGTAAACTTCATATCGGTTCTGCCTACACAACCATTGCATGTGATGTCTTAGCACGTTACAAACGCCTGATGGGCTACGATGTCTTTTATCTGACTGGTCTTGACGAGCATGGTCAAAAGATTCAACAAAAAGCAGAAGAAGCTGGGATTACACCACAAGCCTATGTTGATGGGATGGCAGTTGGAGTCAAAGAACTTTGGAAATTGCTCGATATCTCATACGATAAATTTATCCGTACGACGGATGACTACCATGAAAAAGTAGTGGCGCAAGTCTTTGAACGCTTGCTTGCTCAAGATGACATCTACCTAGGTGAATATTCTGGTTGGTATTCAGTCTCAGATGAGGAATTCTTTACAGAAAGCCAACTTGCGGAAGTTTTCCGTGACGAAGCTGGAAATGTGACGGGTGGTATCGCACCATCGGGTCACGAAGTGGAGTGGGTTTCTGAAGAGTCATACTTCCTTCGTCTTAGTAAGTACCAAGATCGTTTGGTCGAATTTTTCAAGTCCCATCCTGAATTTATCACTCCAGATGGTCGTCTTAATGAAATGTTACGCAACTTCATTGAGCCAGGTTTGGAAGACTTGGCAGTTTCTCGAACAACCTTTACATGGGGAGTACCAGTCCCATCAAATCCCAAACACGTTGTTTATGTTTGGATTGACGCTCTCCTTAACTATGCGACAGCTCTTGGTTATGGTCAAGATGAGCACGGTAACTTTGATAAGTTTTGGAATGGAACAGTCTTCCAAATGGTTGGAAAAGATATTCTTCGTTTCCACTCCATCTACTGGCCAATCCTTCTTATGATGTTGGATATCAAATTGCCAGACCGCTTGATTGCCCATGGTTGGTTTGTCATGAAAGACGGTAAGATGTCTAAGTCTAAAGGGAATGTCGTTTATCCTGAAATGTTAGTAGAACGCTATGGTCTCGATCCACTTCGTTACTACCTCATGCGTAGCCTTCCAGTTGGTTCAGATGGAACCTTCACTCCCGAGGACTATGTAGGCCGTATCAACTATGAATTGGCAAATGACCTAGGAAACCTCCTTAACCGTACGGTTTCCATGATCAACAAGTATTTCGATGGGCAAATTCCAGCCTATGTAGAGGGTGTAACAGAGTTTGATAATGCTCTTGCTGAGGTTGCAGAACAATCAATCGCAGACTACCATACACACATGGAAGCAGTTGACTACCCACGCGCTCTTGAAGCAGTCTGGACTCTTATCTCTCGTACCAACAAATACATCGATGAGACTGCTCCATGGGTCTTGGCCAAGGATGAAGCTCTTCGTGACCAATTAGCAAGTGTCATGAGCCACTTGGCAGCTAGCCTTCGTGTCGTCGCTCACTTGATTGAGCCCTTTATGATGGAAACCAGTCGTGCAGTCTTGACACAACTTGGTCTAGCAGAAGTTTCTAGCCTTGAAAACTTGAGCCTGGCTGATTTCCCTGCAGATGTAACAGTAGTTGCTAAAGGAACACCAATCTTCCCACGTCTGGATATGGAAGAAGAAATTGCCTATATTAAGGAACAAATGGAAGGCAACAAACCAACCGTTGAAAAAGAATGGAATCCAGAAGAAGTCGAACTTAAACTAAACAAGGAAGAAATCAAGTTTGAAGACTTCGATAAGGTTGAAATTCGTGTCGCAGAAGTCAAAGAAGTTTCGAAAGTGGAAGGTTCTGATAAGTTGCTTCAATTCCGCTTGGATGCTGGTGATGGTCAAGACCGTCAAATCCTCTCAGGAATTGCCAAATACTATCCAAACGAACAAGAATTGGTCGGCAAGAAAGTCCAAATCGTTGCCAACCTCAAACCACGCAAGATGATGAAAAAATATGTCAGCCAAGGGATGATCCTCTCAGCTGAACATGATGGACAATTAACCCTTCTCACAGTTGATTCAGCTGTACCAAACGGAAGTGTGATTGGGTAAAAATTTAAAGATAAAAACAGTTTTCTATTTTTAACATAGAAAAACTGTTTTTTTACTAATATAAATAATATTTGGGAGATTGGGAATGAAGAAAAATACTATTCTTTATTTGGGTATTATTTTACTACTTGTTATTTTTCTTTTATTTTCTTTATTTATAAATCGTAAAGAAAGTAAAAAACAAGATGTACAATCAACTACTACTAAAGTAATAAAATCAGATGTTTTGAACATTTCAGGTGATTATATTTCTTCTACAGGTGAGAAAGCTACTGTTGTTAAGAATGGTCAAAATTGGAGAATTTTATATAATACAGACGAAGGTAATGTATTTGGAGACTTCTCTACAGATTGGAAGGAAGATGACAACGATAGTTCTTCTGTTACAGAATTTAATAAGTCAGACGGAAACAAGGATTTTAAAATATCTATTTCAGTTAATAATGTAGATGATTCATCTAACATTTTAAAGGTAATCATCTTATCTGACGGAAATAAGAATCATGAGATGGTATTTGCTAGTAGGAGTGATTATTTTAAAAATAGTAAGGATAATATTCTTCAAGGAGATTTAAGCTCTTTTGAAGGGACATACTCTAATGACTATTTAGAAAAAGCAATAGCGGAATCAAACTTTACTTTGTATGGGTACAGTCCTGAAGATTATTTTGAAGATAAAACTTCGGCCTTCCCCAAAATATCCAAACAAGAGGGAAATTGGCTGTTTTGGAGTAGTTCTACACATGCCCAATTCAAACTAGATAAAAGTAAAAAACCGAAGAAAAATAATGGTTATTATGAAGTCTATTTTGTAGGGGATAATAAAAATGCAATTATTGGGCAAGAGTTAGTGTTAACATTTATCCCTGCTAATGAAACTGGACCAGATAATGACAAAACTCAAGAGAACAGAATTCTTTATGGGAAAAGTTATCTTAGACCGTATAGATTGGATTGGTGGAAACTTTATCAACATAACTCAATTTTAGAAGTTGATTTAGATATTGAAGCGATTGAAAATGGAGATATTTCAACACTTGTTGGAACATGGAGAAATGGTCGTGGTAAGGAATTGATAATTAATTCTGATGGAACAACTGGGGACGGAAATAGGATTAAAGTAATAAAAGATTCATCTAAGAAGAGCAGTGTTCCATATGTTAGTTTACAAAGTGGTCCTACGAGTGCTGCTATTGGATTGTTTAAAATAGGTTTTAAAAATCCAATGGGTGATCAATCAGATAGCTCACGACCGCGATTAATTATTACTCAATCAGCTGGAAATTATGATGAAGATTTTTATTATTATAGAGTAGAGGCAAGTGTTTCTCATTAGTAGGTGAAATGTTCAGTAATCAGATAGCATTTGAGCTTTTTTTCGAGTTTAATAATTTTATGAAATACTTATTCTGATATACTCCTCTCAGCTGAACATGATGGCAAATTAACCCTTCTCACAGTTGATCCAGCTGTACCAAACGGAAGTGTGATTGGGTAAAAGCAAACAACCAACGTTAGGCACGTTGGTTTTTCTTGTTATGTACGAGATTTTCTAAGAAGTGGTCCATCTCCTTTTGCGATCTGAGGACAATTACTTTCTCTGGATAGGTTTCTTGAACCCGTTGATAACGTTCTTTAGCAGTTTTGGTCCGCCCATCCCAGAGAATCCATCTGATAAACTCCCAGTCAAAGCGTTCTGGGCAACCTGCAGCCATGCTTTCTCGAACTTGACCTCTGTATTTGAGATAACGCTTAAAGGCCCTCAGTAAGCAAGTCCAAGGTGAAAAATTGAGAAAGATGATTTGGTTAGCTTCCAGCATTCTTTCCTCGTAATAACACCAAGAGTAGTTGCCATCGATGACCCAGTCTGAGTGATTGGTGAGGAAGTTTTTCATCTCAGTTTTCATCCAATCACGATCACTGTCTTGCCAGCCTGGTTGAAATTGGAGGGTATCCATATGCAGTTTGGGTATGGAGTAGTAGTTAGATAAGTTCTCAGCTAGAGTTGACTTACCAGCTCCAGAATAGCCGATGATTGCGATTTTCATTTTCTACCTTTTCGTAATGGAGGACAAAAAAACAGCCTCGGTGGACTGTTTCTTATTTAGCAAGTTTAGCTGAAAGACGAGCTTTATCGCGGCTTGCTTTGTTTTTATGAATCAAACCTTTAGTTTCTGCTTTGTCGATAGCTGAGCTAGCAGCACGGAAAAGTTCTTCAGAAGGGTTTGCTTCGAAAGCTTTGATAGCAGTACGCATAGCTGATTTTTGAGCTGAGTTTTTTTCGTTTTGTTTAACGTTCAATTCAGCGCGTTTGATAGCTGATTTAATGTTTGCCAATGTTCTTACCTCCATATTTACTAACTATACTATTATATCTGAAAACTTATGTTTTGACAAGGGGAAATTATTTTTTTAGGTAAATTTCATCGATTTCATGGTTTTTAGCCTTGTGGAGAATAACCTCAGCCCGATTCCTTGTTGGTTCAATATAGTTTTGTAGATTTGTAAGGTTGATATCACTCCATACTTGGTGGGCAAAAGACTCTACTTCCCCTATTGGCATTTGCGTAAAGTGGTGGTAGTAGCTGTCTGGATCGTTTTGAGCAAAGCTGAGAAGTTTCAAAAAGCGGTCTAAATACCAGCTTTCAATGTCTTCGACAGCGGCGTCTACGTAGATGGAAAAATCAAAGAAGTCGGTGATGTAAAGACGCTCATTTTGAGGATTCTGAAAGACATTGATTCCTTCAACAATCACAAAATCTGCAGCCTTAACACGTTGTTTCTCCCCAGGAACAATATCATAAACCTCATGAGAATAGACAGGAATATCAACGTCTTGGCCATTTTTTAGGCGGTCAAGAAAATTCAGTAAGGCCTCCATGTTATAACTCTCTGGAAAACCTTTGCGATTTAAGATCCCTTGGTCAATTAACGTTTGATTGGGATAGAGAAAACCATCAGTCGTCACTAACTCCACAGTGGCGTCAGTCACTGTACGAGACAGAAGGATTTGCAGAAGTCGGCTAGTCGTTGATTTGCCAACAGCAACACTTCCCGAAACTCCGATGATGAAGGGTTGAGATTTACTCTCTCTTTGGAGAAAAATTCCCTTAGAAAAGGCTAAATCCTCTTTGGTGCGTTTGTAAATTTGGATGAGATGAGCTAATGGTAAATAAATATCTGTCACATCTTGTAGGCTGATTTGATCGTTAAAACTCTTGATTGAGTCTAGTTCTTCTTCCGTCAAGGGAGGAGTTGACTTGCGGTGCAAGGACTGCCAGGTTTCACGGCTGATTTTTTCAAAATGTAAAAATTCGTTGGTCATATTCTTTCCTCGTTCGATATCTTAGTATATCATATTTCTCATCTAAAGAGAGAACGAAATTCGATATTTCTCATTCTGATTCTTGAAAGTTGCTATAAGTTGCTCTAAAAGGTAAAAATAGAGGAAATAATACTGAAATTCTTTAATTATTATTATAACAGTTTTAGTTTGTTTGTTGAATTTTAGCTTTGTAAACGATTTTATATTTCCTTAAATTATGGTAAAATAGTTTTATGAGTAAAATGTATTATGCAGAAAATCCTGATGCAGCTCACGATATTCATGACTTGAGAGTAGAGTTGCTGGGACATAAATTGACCTTTTTAACGGACGCAGGTGTCTTTAGTAAAAAGATGATTGACTTTGGTAGTCAGCTTTTACTAAAGTGCCTCGAGGTTGAAAAAGGCGAGCGAGTGCTAGATGTCGGCTGTGGGTACGGTCCCTTAGGGATTTCTTTGGTCAAGGCTTATGGAGTTCAAGCAACCATGGTCGATATCAATAGTCGTGCTCTAGACTTAGCGCGAAAAAATGCTGAGAGAAACCAAGTTTCAGCAACTATTTTCCAATCCAACATCTATGAGCAAGTTGAAGGGAAATTTGACCATGTCATCTCCAATCCTCCGATTCGTGCGGGCAAGCAAGTTGTTCATGAGATTATCGAAAAGAGCATGGATTTTCTGGAAGACGATGGCGACTTAACAATCGTTATTCAGAAAAAACAGGGTGCCCCTAGTGCCAAAAGCAAGATGGAAGAAGTTTTTGGAAATTGTGAAATCATAAAGAAGGACAAGGGGTATTATATCCTTAAGAGTGTGAAATCATGAGAGCAGTTGATTTAATCCAAAAGAAACGAGATGGTCAAGAACTGTCTTCAAGTGAAATCAAGTGGTTGGTAGAGGGCTATGTGGCTGGAACAGTCCCAGACTATCAAATGTCTGCCTTTGCTATGGCGGTTTATTTCAAAGGAATGACCACACGTGAGATTTCTGACCTGACGATGAACATGGTAAAGACGGGGCAAGAGTTTGATTTGTCAGCCATAGAGGGCATCAAAGTAGATAAACACTCGACAGGTGGTGTTGGTGATAAGGTGACCTTGATTTTAGCTCCTTTAGTAGCCAGTTTTGGTGTTCCAGTAGCCAAGATGAGTGGTCGTGGACTAGGACACACTGGAGGGACCTTGGATAAGTTAGAGGCAATCAAGGGCTACCAAGTGGAGCGTAGTCAAGAGGATTTCATCAAACAGGTTCAAGATATTGGTGTATCTGTCATTGGTCAGTCTGACCAGCTGGTTAAAGCAGACAAACTTCTCTATGCTCTTCGTGATGTGACAGCGACTGTTGATACGATTCCTTTGATTGCTAGTTCTGTCATGAGTAAGAAAATCGCTGCTGGGGCAGATGCCATTTTGCTAGATGTGACTGTCGGTGAGGGTGCCTTTATGAAGACTGTTGAGGAGGCACGCGAATTGGCTCAAACCATGGTTGATCTTGGAAAGGCTGTTGGAAGAAAGACTGTAGCAGTTATTACCGATATGAGTCAGCCCTTGGGTCGAGCTATTGGCAATCGTCTCGAAATTCTAGAAGCAATCGAAATTCTTCAAGGAAAAGGTCGAGAAGATATCAGTCACTTTATCTGTGAACTAGCTCAGATTATGCTTAGTTTAGCAGATGTTGAG
This sequence comes from Streptococcus oralis, assembly GCF_026782375.1. GTDB lineage: Bacteria > Bacillota > Bacilli > Lactobacillales > Streptococcaceae > Streptococcus > Streptococcus oralis_CL. The sequence continues at coordinate 350,673 of NZ_JAKUWJ010000001.1, forward strand.
AAGACGGTAGAAGAAGTACGTCAACACCTTGAAAATGGGCAAGCCCTTGCCAAATTTGAGGAAATGGTGGCGGCTCAAGGCGGTGATCTAGAAGATCTCTACCGCCCAGTAAATGTTGCCCATGTAGTGGATATCCCGGCTCAAGAGACAGGTGTCATTTCAGCCCTTCCAGCTATGGATTTTGGCCTATATGCCATGCGATTAGGAGCTGGTCGTGCAGTCAAGTCTGATGACTTGGACTATGAAACAGGGATTGTTTTTGAAAAGAAAGTTGGTGACTCCGTTCAAAAAGGAGAAATTGTTGCAAAAGTTTATACAAATGGAAAAATTTCTTCTGAACTAGTTACAGAATTTCAAAAATATGTTAAAATAAATGATGGAGTGCAAAGTTTACGAGAAATTATAGAAATTATCTCATAAAATCAGGGAGAATCCGAATATGGAGTTAAACAAATATATAGATCATACGCTTTTAAAACAAGATGCAAGTCAAGAACAAATTGATCGTTTGCTATCTGAAGCGCGTGAGTATGACTTTGCCAGTGTTTGTGTTAACCCGACTTGGGTTGCTTATTCAAAGGCGGAGCTTGAAGGTTCAGATGTAAAGGTTTGTACAGTAGTTGGTTTTCCTTTGGGAGCAACAACTTCAGCTGTCAAAGCTTTTGAGACCAAGGAAGCCATCCAAAATGGAGCAGATGAGATTGATATGGTTATCAATGTCGGAGCTCTCAAATCAGGAAATCGTGATTTAGTTGAATCAGACATTCGTGCTGTCGTAGAAGCAAGTGGCGATAAGCTAGTGAAGGTTATTATTGAAGCTTGCTTATTGACTGACGAAGAAAAGGTTGTGGCCTGCCAGCTGTCTCAAAAAGCGGGAGCAGACTTTGTTAAAACATCTACTGGCTTCTCAACTGGAGGAGCAACTCTGCCAGATGTCAAATTAATGCGTCAAACAGTGGGACCTGATATGGGTGTTAAGGCTGCTGGTGGAGCGCGTTCTTACGCAGACGCTCTTGCCTTTGTGGAGGCAGGTGCTACTCGTATTGGAACATCCGCTGGTGTAGCAATCTTAAAAGGAGAATTGGCTGATGGCGACTACTGAGTTAATTGAACTAGCAATTGAAGCCAGCAAGAATGCCTACGTGCCCTATTCTCACTTTCCTATCGGAGCTGTTTTAGTTGCCAAGGACGGTAGCATTTATACGGGTGTCAATATCGAGAATGCTAGTTATCCCTTGACTAACTGTGGGGAGCGTACAGCTATCTTTAAAGCAGTCTCTGAGGGACAATGGGAGTTTTCAGAATTGATTGTCTACGGTCAGACTGAGAAACCTATCTCACCATGTGGAGCTTGTCGCCAAGTCATGGTTGAGTTTTTTGAACAAGATCTAAAGGTGACGCTTGTCGCCAAAGATAAAACGACGGTCGAGATGACGGTCGGTGAGTTACTTCCATACTCATTTACAGACTTGAACTAGTCTGTGCTGCTCACTGAGTGGCAAGGGTCCTTGTGACCAAACAATCCATACTTGCAACATCGTTGCGTATCTTATTTAGGAGGTTCAGTAATGAACAAGAAACAATGGCTAGGCCTTGGTCTAGTTGCAGTAGCAGCATTTGGACTTGCTGCATGTGGTAATCGCTCTTCTCGTAACGCAGCTTCATCTTCTTCTGATGTGAAGACTAAAGCAGCTATCGTTACAGATACTGGTGGTGTTGATGATAAATCATTTAACCAATCAGCTTGGGAAGGTCTTCAAGCTTGGGGTAAAGAGCATAACCTTTCTAAAGATAAAGGTTACACTTACTTCCAATCAACAAGTGAAGCGGACTATGCAAACAACTTGCAACAAGCAGCTGGAAATTACAACTTAATCTATGGTATTGGTTTTGCACTTAAAAATGCAGTTGCTGATGCTGCAAAAGAACATACAGATATAAACTATGTTTTGATTGACGATGTGATCAAAGATCAAAAAAATGTTGTAAGTGCTACTTTCGCGGATAACGAAGCAGCATACCTTGCAGGTGTGGCTGCAGCTAAAACTACTAAAACAAAACAAGTTGGTTTTGTAGGTGGTATGGAATCTGAAGTTATTTCTCGCTTCGCAGCTGGTTTCAAAGCTGGTGTTGAGTCAGTTGACCCATCTATCAAAGTACAAGTAGACTACGCTGGTTCATTTGGTGATGCTGCTAAAGGTAAAACAATTGCTGCAGCTCAATACGCTGCAGGTGCAGATGTTATCTACCAAGCAGCTGGTGGTACCGGAGCAGGTGTTTTCTCAGAAGCTAAATCTTTGAATGAAAGCAAAAATGAAAGTGAAAAAGTTTGGGTTATCGGTGTAGACCGTGACCAAGTAGATGAAGGTAAATACACTTCTAAAGATGGTAAAGAAGCTAACTTCGTACTTGCTTCTACTTTGAAACAAGTTGGTACAGCTGTAAAAGACCTTGCCAACAAAGCTGAAAAAGGTGAATTCCCTGGCGGTCAAGTTATCGTTTACTCATTGAAGGATAAAGGTGTTGACTTGGCAGTGACAAACCTTTCTGAAGAAGGTAAAAAAGCTGTTGAAGATGCAAAAGCTAAAATCCTTGATGGTAGCATCAAAGTTCCTGAAAAATAATTGATGGAAGTCATTTCTTAGGAAGCGGCCAGTGGCCGCTTCTTTAAGAATTGAGGCAATTTTTGTCTCAATAGAGCTTGTTAATGTGATTAGCAGGTTTTATTGAAATAAAATAAACCTCTGAAAGGAAGAGCATATGGCACACGAAAATGTCATTGAGATGCGGGATATTACCAAGGTGTTTGGTGAATTTGTAGCAAACGACAAAATCAACTTGCAACTGCGAAAAGGTGAAATCCATGCACTTTTAGGAGAAAACGGAGCGGGTAAATCCACTCTGATGAACATGCTAGCGGGACTTCTTGAACCAACTAGTGGTGAGATTGCGGTGAATGGTCAGGTTGTAAAACTAGACTCACCATCTAAAGCTGCTAGTTTGGGAATCGGAATGGTTCACCAACATTTTATGTTGGTTGAGGCTTTTACAGTAGCTGAGAATATCATTTTAGGGAGTGAAATCACAAAAAATGGTGTTCTAGATATAGCTGGTGCTACTAAAGAAATCAAGGCTCTTTCTGAACGTTATGGTTTGGCAGTGGATCCTGCTGCCAAGGTAGCGGATATTTCCGTTGGTGCCCAACAACGTGTAGAAATCTTGAAAACACTCTATCGTGGTGCTGATATCCTTATCTTTGACGAACCAACAGCGGTATTAACTCCTTCGGAAATTGATGAGTTGATGGCAATCATGAAAAACCTTGTTAAAGAAGGCAAATCCATCATCTTGATTACCCACAAGTTGGATGAAATCCGTGCAGTCTCTGATCGTGTTACGGTTATCCGTCGAGGAAAATCTATTGAAACTGTTGAGATTGCAGGAGCAACCAATGCAGATTTGGCTGAAATGATGGTTGGACGTTCCGTATCCTTTAAGACAGCCAAACAAGCAGCCCAGCCGAAAGATGTTGTCTTGTCTATCAAAGACCTAGTTGTCAATGAAAACCGTGGTGTTCCAGCTGTGAAGAACCTTTCTTTGAATGTTCGTGCTGGTGAAATTGTCGGTATTGCGGGTATTGACGGAAATGGTCAGTCAGAACTGATTCAAGCTATCACAGGTCTTCGTAAAGTTGAGTCTGGTAGCATTGATTTGAAAGGAAAGTCAGTTGTCGGTATGCATCCTCGACAAATTACTGAGATGAGTGTCGGACACGTTCCAGAAGACCGTCATCGTGATGGTTTGATTTTGGATATGATGATTTCAGAAAACATTGCTCTTCAAACCTATTACAAAGAACCGCTCAGTAAAAATGGTATCTTGAACTATGCCAATATTACTTCTCATGCTAAGAAATTGATGGAAGAATTTGACGTTCGTGCTGCTAGTGAGTTTGTTCCAGCAGCAGCTCTCTCAGGGGGAAATCAACAAAAGGCCATTATCGCCCGTGAGATTACCCGCGACCCTGATCTCCTCATTGTTAGCCAACCAACACGTGGTTTGGACGTTGGTGCCATTGAGTACATTCACAAACGCTTGATTGAAGCCCGTGATAATGGTAAGGCTGTCCTTGTTGTCAGCTTTGAATTGGATGAGATTTTGAATGTCTCTGACCGCATCGCTGTTATCCACGATGGGAAGATTCAAGGTGTTGTGACACCAGAAACAACCAATAAACAAGAACTTGGTGTCTTGATGGCTGGCGGAAGCTTGGGAAAGGAGAAGAGTGATGTCTAAAAAATTACAACAAATTTCGGTTCCCTTGATTTCTGTATTCTTAGGAATCCTGCTCGGAGCCATTGTCATGTGGATTTTCGGCTACGATGCTATTTGGGGTTATGAGGAATTATTCTACACAGCCTTTGGTAGTCTTCGTGGAGTAGGTGAAATTTTCCGTGCCATGGGGCCTCTAGTCTTGATTGGTCTTGGTTTTGCGGTTGCCAGTCGTGCAGGTTTCTTTAACGTCGGTTTGCCAGGTCAAGCTCTTGCAGGTTGGATCCTCAGTGGTTGGTTTGCCTTGTCAAATCCTGATATGCCACGTCTCATCTTGATTCCATTAACAGTGATTATCGCTTTGATTGCAGGTGGAATTGTTGGTGCCATTCCAGGTGTCCTCAGAGCCTATCTGGGTACGTCAGAAGTTATCGTGACCATCATGATGAACTACATTGTACTGTATGTGGGAAATGCCTTTATTCATGCCTTCCCTAAAGATATCATGCAAAGTACAGACTCAACGATTCGTGTCAGTGCAAATGCAACTTACCAGACGCAATGGTTGTCTGAGTTGACTGGAAACTCTCGTATGAATATCGGGATTTTCTTTGCAATAATTGCTGTAGGAGTCATCTGGTTCTTGCTCAAGAAAACAACTCTCGGTTTTGAAATTCGTGCAGTTGGTCTTAACCCAAATGCTTCTGAATACGCAGGTATCTCTGCAAAACGTACAATCATTCTTTCGATGATTATCTCAGGAGCTTTGGCAGGTTTAGGTGGAGCAGTCGAAGGTCTAGGAACTTTCCAAAACGTATATGTACAAGGATCTTCATTGGCTATCGGATTTAATGGTATGGCAGTTAGTCTACTAGCTTCAAATTCACCAATTGGAATTCTATTTGCAGCCTTTCTATTTGGTGTTCTCCAAGTTGGAGCACCTGGTATGAATGCGGCGCAAGTACCATCAGAGCTTGTTAGTATCGTAACAGCATCAATTATCTTCTTTGTCAGCGTTCACTACCTAATCGAGCGCTTTGTCAAACCTAAAAAACAAGTAAAAGGAGGTAAGTAAGTATGTCTATTACAACAATGCTAACCCTCTTGGTATCATCCATGTTGATTTATTCAGCACCACTTGTATTTACAAGTATCGGAGGCGTTTTCTCTGAACGTGCTGGTGTTGTCAATGTCGGTCTTGAAGGAATTATGGTTATGGGTGCTTTTTCTGGAGTAGTCTTTAACCTTGAATTTGCAGAACAACTTGGAGCTGTAACTCCATGGATATCTTTATTAGTTGGGGGACTTGTTGGAGCAATCTTCTCCATCATTCACGCAGCAGCCACTGTTCACTTCCGTGCGGACCATGTTGTCAGTGGTACGGTATTGAACTTGATGGCGCCTGCTTTAGCAGTCTTTTTGGTCAAGGTTCTTTATAACAAAGGACAAACGGATAATCTAACCCAGACTTTTGGACGTTTTGATTTCCCAGTCTTGGCCAATATCCCAGTGATTGGAGATATCTTCTTCAAGTCAACAAGCCTACTTGGCTACTTAGCCATTGCCTTCTCATTCCTTGCTTGGTTTATCCTCTTCAAAACCCGCTTTGGTCTTCGACTTCGCTCGGTTGGTGAACACCCTCAAGCAGCGGACACCTTGGGAATCAACGTCTACAAGATGCGATATCTTGGAGTTATCATTTCAGGATTCCTTGGTGGAATTGGGGGAGCGATTTATGCTCAATCCATTTCCGTCAACTTCTCAGTAACAACCATTGTAGGGCCAGGATTTATTGCCCTTGCTGCAATGATCTTTGGGAAATGGAATCCAATCGGTGCTATGCTTTCAAGTCTCTTCTTTGGACTCTCTCAAAGTTTGGCCGTTATCGGATCTCAACTTCCTTTCTTGCAAGGAGTTCCTACGGTATACCTTCAAATCGCGCCTTATGTCTTGACAATTCTTGTCTTGGCAGCCTTCTTCGGAAAAGCAGTTGCTCCTAAGGCAGATGGGATTAACTACATTAAGTCTAAATAATCATACAAAAAACGCCAGTTTGAAACTGGCGTTTTATTTTTTAGGATTTTGATGTGTCAAGTTTAGTCCCCAAGGAACGAGGTTTTCAGTTTTGTTTTTGATGCGTGTGATATTATCCTTGTGACGAATGATAATTAGGCTAGCAAGAGCTAAGATAATTACGATAAAAAGAAGGTCATAGCTACTTAAGATAAACCCAAATAGTGGGAAAATTAGAACTCCAATTACAGCAGCAATAGAAGCAACAACGCTAGATAGTGAAATCATACTACCTAGATAGAGGGTTCCAAAGAATACGATTGCTAGATAGAGACAGAAGACAGGCGCAAATCCGAAAACAACCCCAGCGCTAGTTGCGACAGCCTTGCCCCCCTTAAATCCTGCAAAGATAGGAAAGGTATGTCCAATTACGGCCAAAAGTCCAAAGACGAGAGGTGATACACCTTGTTGGTAGAAAAGAATAGGAAGGAGAGTGGCCAAGGTCCCTTTAAAGAAGTCAATCACAAAGGTTGCCATACCTGCCTTCTTACCTAAAATACGGAAAGTATTGGTCGTTCCAGTATTTCCAGAACCGTGTTCACGCAAATTTGTTTGAAAAAAAGCTTGTCCAATCCAGAGACCAGACGGAATCGAACCTAGCAAATAAGCTAGAATTAATAATACAAATGTCATCATAGACCTATTATACCATGAAATGGTATAGAAAGTCAGAGAATATCTTGTGATATTGTGACAGCTGAATGGGAAAAACTTTGCAAAATCCCTAGAAAACCTGTAAAATAGTAAAGATGAACAAATAGGAGGTTCCTTGTGTCAAAAAAGGAAATCAATATTAATAACTACAATGATGACGCCATTCAGGTGCTAGAAGGGTTGGATGCAGTCCGTAAACGTCCGGGGATGTATATCGGATCGACTGACGGTGCTGGTCTCCATCACCTAGTCTGGGAAATTGTGGACAATGCAGTCGATGAAGCCTTGTCTGGATTTGGTGATCGCATTGATGTGACCATCAATAAAGACGGAAGTTTAACCGTTCAAGACCATGGTCGAGGAATGCCGACTGGGATGCACGCCATGGGAATTCCAACCGTTGAGGTTATCTTTACCATTCTCCACGCCGGAGGGAAATTCGGTCAAGGGGGTTATAAAACATCTGGTGGTCTCCACGGAGTGGGATCTTCAGTCGTTAATGCCCTATCAAGTTGGCTGGAAGTTGAAATCACCCGTGATGGTACAGTCTACAAGCAACGATTTGAAAATGGTGGCAAACCAGTAACAACTCTTCAAAAGGTTGGGACAGCAGCTAAGTCTAAGACAGGTACAAAGGTTACCTTCATGCCTGATGCAACTATCTTTTCCACGACAGACTTCAAGTACAATACCATCTCAGAACGCCTCAATGAGTCAGCCTTTCTCTTGAAAAATGTGACCTTGTCTCTAACTGACAAACGAACAGAAGAAGCGATCGAGTTCCACTATGAAAATGGGGTGCAGGACTTTGTTTCTTATCTCAATGAAGACAAGGAAACCTTGACGCCAGTCCTATACTTTGAAGGTGAAGACAATGGTTTCCAAGTGGAAGTTGCCCTCCAGTACAATGATGGATTTTCAGATAACATTCTATCCTTTGTCAATAACGTTCGCACCAAGGATGGGGGGACGCACGAGACAGGACTCAAGTCTGCTATCACTAAGGTCATGAATGACTATGCGCGTAAGACAGGTCTTCTCAAGGAAAAAGATAAAAACCTTGAAGGGTCAGACTACCGTGAGGGACTAGCAGCTGTTCTTTCTATCTTGGTTCCGGAAGAACACCTTCAGTTTGAAGGCCAGACCAAGGACAAGCTTGGAAGTCCACTAGCACGTCCGGTTGTGGATGGAATTGTGGCTGATAAGTTGACCTTCTTCCTTATGGAAAATGGTGAACTGGCTTCTAACCTCATACGTAAGGCTATCAAGGCTCGTGACGCTCGTGAAGCAGCACGTAAGGCGCGTGATGAGAGCCGAAATGGCAAGAAAAATAAAAAAGACAAGGGCTTGTTGTCGGGTAAATTAACGCCAGCCCAGTCTAAGAATCCTGCCAAGAATGAACTCTATCTGGTAGAGGGGGATTCTGCCGGTGGTTCTGCTAAGCAAGGTCGTGACCGTAAATTTCAGGCTATCTTGCCCCTTCGTGGTAAGGTGATTAATACAGCCAAGGCTAAGATGGCGGATATTCTCAAAAATGAAGAAATCAATACCATGATTTATACCATCGGAGCGGGTGTCGGAGCAGACTTCTCTATTGAAGATGCTAACTATGATAAGATTATTATCATGACCGATGCGGATACAGATGGTGCCCATATTCAAACTCTCCTTTTAACCTTCTTTTATCGCTATATGCGCCCCCTAGTAGAAGCAGGACATGTCTATATCGCCCTTCCGCCTCTCTACAAGATGTCCAAAGGAAAGGGCAAGAAAGAAGAAGTGGCCTACGCTTGGACGGACGGAGAGCTAGAAGAACTCCGCAAGCAGTTTGGTAAAGGCGCAACCCTCCAACGCTACAAGGGTCTTGGTGAGATGAACGCGGACCAACTCTGGGAAACAACCATGAATCCAGAAACCCGCACTCTTATCCGTGTTACAATCGAAGATCTAGCACGCGCTGAACGTCGCGTAAACGTCCTCATGGGAGACAAGGTCGAACCACGCCGTAAGTGGATTGAGGATAATGTCAAGTTTACGCTGGAAGAAGCGACAGTGTTTTAAGGAGCATGAATAATGATTGATTCAAGACATTCGATTTTTGGTAGTTACTTGGGTTTGATTTTCTTAGTTTCTTTACCCTCGGCTATTCTTGCATTCTACATTAACAGTCGAAAAAAAAGTTTCCAAGGATTATATGCACCGATTGTATTTACTTTATTTATGATCTTGATGCTTTTATTCAATATGGATTCTTCAGAATCCAGTGCTTTGGTGGCGTCTGCTATTATGCTTTTTATTGGTTTTCCTTTGATAGCGGGAGCCTTAGTATACACACTTATTCGATTGTGTTACGTCTATCCGGAGAAACGGTGGAAGGCTTTTTTGATTTTCCTATCCTATGTTTTAGGTCCCCTATCTGTAGGTATTCTGGGATGGTATGTGGTAAATTTAGTTCAGATCCATCTGTTGACATTCTTGGTAATGATTTTGATGATTCTAGTTTCCTATCTTCCTCCTCTCTACCTCCATTACACTAAACGAAATCAGTAAGACACAGAATACTTTTTGGTTGGGTATAGTGATTAATTGCTTAGATTATGTCAGAGATGGCAAATGGTTTACGATTTATAATGAAAAACAATTTTAAACAGCTCTAAGTGATGAAGAAGTGAAATATGAGAACAGAATCCTAAATGCTTGGACAGATTTTAAGAACAGTTAAAACTTTAAAAGTCGATGCTGTTGCTTTATCGGGTTCTAGAACAAATGAGCAAGCTCCAAAAGATGAATTTCAAGACTACGATGTTGTTTATATCGTGGATGATTTAGATAATCTAACGAGAGATCCTTCTTGGTTGGACCAGTTTGGCAAACGTATTATTGAGCAAGAAGTCATTCTTGGTCACCGTCGTCTTTATCTCCTGCTTTTTGAAGATGGCAATCGGATCGATTTGACTCTATGTCCTAAAGTGCATATCAAGGAGTGGGTAGATAGTGAGGCTGATTATATAGTATTGAAAGATGAGAAAGGCTTGTTTGAGTCCTATACTACAAGTCCAGAGCATTACTGGACAAGCCCAGCTAGTGAGACGGATTTTGAAAAAACTTGTAATGAATTTTGGTGGGTTTCCGCTTACGTGGTCAAGGGGATATGCCGTAAGCAAGTCATATATGCGACTGACTGAGCTCAAGGGCAAGACTCCCAGCCAGAATAAGACCGTCCGTCTCAAACTGCAAGAAATCTATGACTTCCTTGTGGATTTTACTGCAATCAACGCCTATGCTTATCCAGATAAAAAGCAGTATGCCGATCTCCGTGACCATCTCAACGCTATCCGTAGTCGATATAAAAAACGCAAGTCAGCTAAGGAGTCGAGGGAAGAAGCGACGGAGAGCAACTAGAATATAACTAAATTTGAGTTGAAAAATTGTTAGTGGTCGCATTGGATTTGAAAGGAGTAGAAAATGATAATCAGATCTGCAAGCACAAAGGATTGTCAAGCTATTTATTCCCTTTATCAAAATGAAAAATGGCTTTCTTTTACAGAGGAAAAAGTGACATCATTATTTTTAACAAATCTGTCCCATTACTTGGTAGTTGAAGAGAACCAGAAAATCCTTGGTTTTGCCCGCTACTTGACAGATGAAGTCATGACGACCTTTTTAGCTGAGATTATCATTGATAAAGCCTATCGCGGAAAAGGATTGGGACGACGATTGATTGCTGAAATTCATCAAAAACATCCTTTGACTCGCATTGAATTAATATCAGAAGCGGATGGATTTTATCAGACAGTAGGTTTTAAACCTGTGGGAACAGGGCTTAGAAAATCTATCTAAATGAAAGGAGCTGTATTTATGACGCTTGACAATAAACTTGGTCTGATGGATTCGCTTGAACTAGCCAAGATGGAAGAAAAAAATCAGCAAAACCCGAGCGAAAGAGCTTTTTGAAAACCAGCTTCTGGACGATTAAGCAGCTGGCACCTATGCGACTCTGGTCGTTATTCATGGTTTCTTATTTGAAGAAATCTATGACTTCGCCGGCCAGATTCGGACAGTCAATCTCGCCAAAGGGAATGTTCGCTTTGCGCCTGTCATGTATCTAGCATCTTCCTTGGAAAATATTGACAGGATGCCTCATCAGACCTTTGAGCAGATTGTCGAAAAGTACCTTGAGCTAAATATCGCCCACCCTTTTCGAGAAGGGAACGGAAGAAGTATGAGGCTCTGGCTGGATCATCTCCTCAAGGCTGAGCTGGGGGAAGTCGTGGACTGGTCTCACGTGGACAAGGAAGATTACCTCCTAGCCACGAAGCGTAGCGCGGTATCGACTGGAGAACTCAAGTATCTCCTCCTCAATAATCTGACGGATGACCTCACTCAGGCCAGTTTCTTTAAGGGTGTGGATGCTTCATATTATTACGAAGGGTATAACCTTTACCAGACAGGGGAGATATAAAGTTCAAGTAAAGGTGACGATCATCTTTTGTATGTAAACAATCGCTAAAACTATTGGAGGTGCGGTATTGATTACGTTATTAATGATGCCTTTTTTCCTTGTTCTCTTAGCCATTTTTGGAATTATATATGATTTAATGACCAATAAAGGTAGAAAAGAGTGTGCTCGCACAGTATCTTTGTTTATATTGAACATCCTCACTATTGGTATCTGTCTATTAGATCTACCAATGGAAAGTAAACCATACTCAGGAATAGGGTTTATCTTATTTTATGCACTTGCGTTCACCCCTTTGATGATTGTTTTTTCACTATATACTCTCTATCGGATTGGAAAACATTATAGGTATTTTAAGAGTAAGTTTGCTATAACACTCCTATTCAATGCTATTTTACTTTTCCTTCTTTCATTAGTAAATACTTTTGTATTATGGAGAAGCTTTCAAATATATCATAGAAACGATATGAATTTGTTTTATTTTATTTTAATCGTTTTAGGGATTTGTTCAACTATCCAATTGATAGTCGGCGAACTTGAGATGAAAAGAATACGAGGCATCCAAAAACAAGAGGAGCAAGACGGCAATGAAAAATAATTCTATAAAAGATATGTGCAGACAACATAGAAGTGAAGCGCAAATGCTGAGATTAATTTTACAAACCGCAAAAAGTCTAAAAGTCGAGGCTGTCGCTATGTCTGGTTCACGGACAAATCCAAAAGCACCAAAAGATGAATTTCAGGATTACGACGTGGTTTATGTCGTGGACGATTTAGATAATCTGACGAGTGACCTTGCTTGGTTGGACCAGTTTGGAACACGTATCATTGAGCAACATAATGTCCTAGGCAACCGTCGTCTCTATCTCATGCTCTTTGAAGATGGTAACCGTATTGATTTGACTCTCTGCCCCAAAGACCACATTCAAGAGTGGGTGGATAGTGAGGCAGGATTCACAGTTTTAGTAGATGAGAAGGGTTTGTTTGAGTCTTATTCTCCCAGTCCTCTGCGTTTCTGGATGAGCCCAGCTAGTCAGACAGATTTTGAAAAAGTCTGCAATGAATTTTGGTGGGTATCAGCCTACGTGGTTAAAGGGATTTATCGTAATCAGCTCATCTACGCGATCGACCATCTCTACGGTATTTGCCAACAAGAACTCCTGAGGATCTTGGCTTGGCAGGTTGCAAGTGATAATGGAACAGTCGATATCGGCAAGAACTACAAGTATCTTTTTCAGTATTTACCTGCAGAGAAGGAGAAGGAATTCTCAAATCTGCTTGATTTTTCAAGTGTAGAGAAAATCACTCAATCCCTATTCTCCACAATGAATCTCTTCCACAGAGAAGCTCAAATTCTTGCTCAAAAGATGGGATTTGATTACGATAAGGAAGTGGCGGAGAAGATGATTCAGTATGCTGAGGAGAAACTTCCTAATCGCTAAATAATTAAGCAATGTTTTTTAAACTACAGAAAGGGTCGTTTGGTTATTTATCGTAACTGAACACGGTACTAATTTCCGTAAAATATCCTTTATTCTACAAAACCTACTCTATATTCTTTGAAAGGAGTTGAACACGCTCTAGATACTGTGTAAAAAAATAAATTCTTTTGAGAGCTTACTTCAAGAATTTATCTTTACACTTGGTATTTTACGGGCTCTGTATCCTATATGAGTAATATCCAAAACATGTCCCTTGAGGACATCATGGGAGAGCGATTTGGTCGCTACTCCAAATACATCATTCAAGACCGGGCTTTGCCAGACATTCGGGATGGCTTGAAGCCGGTTCAGCGTCGTATTCTTTATTCAATGAATAAAGATGGCAATACTTTTGACAAGAGCTACCGTAAGTCGGCCAAGTCTGTCGGGAACATCATGGGGAATTTCCACCCACACGGTGACAGTTCCATCTATGATGCCATGGTCCGTATGTCTCAGGACTGGAAAAATCGTGAGATTCTAGTTGAAATGCACGGTAATAACGGTTCTATGGATGGGGATCCGCCTGCGGCAATGCGTTATACTGAGGCGCGTTTGTCTGAGATTGCTGGTTATCTCCTTCAGGACATCGAGAAAAAGACCGTTCCTTTTGCGTGGAACTTTGACGATACCGAGAAAGAACCAACTGTCTTACCAGCAGCTTTTCCAAACCTTTTAGTCAATGGTTCGACTGGGATTTCAGCTGGTTATGCCACAGATATTCCACCACATAATTTGGCTGAAGTTATCGATGCGACAGTCTACATGATTGACCACCCAACAGCCAAGGTGGACAAACTCATGGAATTCTTGCCTGGGCCAGACTTCCCTACAGGAGCTATCATCCAAGGGCGTGATGAAATCAAGAAAGCCTATGAAACTGGGAAGGGGCGCGTGGTTGTTCGTTCTAAGACGGAGATTGAAAAGCTAAAAGGCGGTAAGGAACAAATCGTTATCACTGAGATTCCTTATGAAATCAATAAGGCTAATCTAGTCAAGAAAATCGATGATGTTCGTGTCAATAACAAGGTAGCTGGGATTGCCGAGGTTCGTGATGAGTCTGACCGTGACGGTCTTCGTATCGCTATTGAACTTAAAAAAGACGCGAATACCGAGCTTGTACTCAACTATCTCTTCAAATATACTGACTTGCAAATCAACTACAACTTTAACATGGTGGCGATTGACAATTTCACCCCTCGTCAGGTTGGGATTATTCCAATCTTATCTAGCTACATCGCCCACCGTCGTGAAGTGATTCTAGCACGTTCCCGCTTTGACAAGGAAAAGGCTGAGAAACGTCTGCATATCGTTGAAGGTTTGATTCGCGTGATTTCGATTTTGGACGAAGTCATTGCCCTTATCCGTGCTTCTGAGAACAAGGCTGACGCTAAGGAAAACCTCAAGATCAGCTATGAGTTTACTGAGGAGCAGGCAGAAGCCATCGTGACCTTACAACTTTACCGTTTGACCAATACAGACGTGGTTGTCTTGCAGGAAGAAGAAGCAGAATTGCGTGAAAAGATTGCCATGCTTGCGGCTATCATCGGTGATGAACGGACTATGTACAATCTCATGAAGAAAGAACTTCGTGAGGTCAAGAAGAAATTTGCGACACCACGTTTGAGTACTTTGGAAGATACTGCGAAAGCAATCGAGATTGACACAGCTAGTTTGATTGCCGAGGAAGGTACCTATGTCAGCGTAACTAAGGCAGGCTATATCAAGCGTACTAGCCCACGTTCCTTTGCGGCATCTACTCTGGAAGAAATTGGCAAGCGTGATGATGATCGTTTGATCTTTGTACAAACTGCCAAGACAACCCAGCACCTCTTGATGTTCACTACTCTTGGAAATGTCATTTATCGACCAATCCATGAATTGGCAGATATTCGTTGGAAGGATATCGGAGAGCATCTGAGCCAGACCATTACAAACTTTGAAACTAACGAAGAAATACTCTATGCAGAAGTCGTGGATCAGTTTGATGATGCGACAACTTATTTTGCAGCGACTCGTCTTGGTCAAATCAAACGTGTAGAACGCAAAGAATTCTCTCCATGGCGGACCTACAAGTCGAAGTCTGTCAAGTATGCTAAGCTCAAAGACGAGACAGACCAAATTGTAGCAGTGGCTCCGATTAAACTAGATGATGTTCTTTTGATTAGTCAAAACGGCTATGCCCTTCGTTTCAACATCGAAGAGGTTCCGGTTGTTGGTGCCAAGGCTGCAGGTGTCAAGGCTATGAACCTGAAAGTAGATGATACACTTCAGGCTGGCTTTATCTGTAACACCTCATCCTTCTACCTCTTGACTCAGCGTGGAAGTTTGAAACGTGTTTCTATTGAGGAAATTCCAGCGACCGGCCGTGCCAAACGAGGTCTACAAGTCTTGCGTGAGTTGAAAAACAAACCACACCGTGTCTTTTTAGCAGGAGCAGTTGCAGAGCAAGGTTTCGTTGGTGATCTCTTTAGTACAGAAGTAGAAGAAAACGACCAAACGTTACTTGTCCAATCTAACAAGGGAACAATCTATGAGAGTCGATTGCAAGACCTCAACTTGTCAGAACGTACTAGCAATGGAAGCTTTATTTCAGACACGATTTCAGATGAGGAAGTTTTCGATGCTTACCTCAAAGAAGTCTTTAAAGAGGACAAAACAAATTCGTAAAAAGAATCAGTCCAGAGGGCTGATTTCTTTATGTTGAAAAAATTTTCAGAAAATTACAAATAATACTTGAAATTTTACTAGAAAAGTGTAGAATAGAACACATAGTTTGAATAGTATAAAGGAGAAACACATGACAGTTGCAATTGATTGGGAAAACCTTGGATTTGCTTATATGAAATTACCTTACCGTTATATCGCTCACTACAAAAATGGTCAATGGGATCAAGGAGAATTGACAGAGGATGCAACCTTGCATATTTCAGAGTCTTCTCCAAGTCTCCACTATGGACAGCAAGCGTTTGAAGGTTTGAAAGCCTATCGTACCAAGGACGGCAGTGTTCAATTGTTCCGTCCTGACGAAAATGCTAAGCGTTTGCAACGTACTTGCGACCGTCTTTTGATGCCACAAGTTCCGACAGAAATGTTTGTAGAAGCTTGTAAAGCAGTTGTGCGTGCAAATGAAGAATACGTCCCACCATATGGAACGGGTGGAACCCTTTATCTTCGTCCACTTTTGATTGGTGTTGGGGATATTATTGGGGTTAAACCAGCAGAAGAGTATATTTTCACCATCTTTTCCATGCCAGTTGGCAACTACTTCAAAGGTGGCTTGGTTCCAACGAATTTCTTGATTCAAGATGAATTTGACCGAGCAGCCCCACATGGTACAGGAGCTGCCAAGGTAGGCGGTAACTACGCTGCCAGTCTTCTACCAGGTAAAATGGCAAAATCACGTAATTTTTCAGATGTTATCTACCTAGATCCAGCTACCCACACCAAGATTGAGGAAGTCGGATCAGCCAACTTCTTTGGAATCACGGCAGACAATGAATTTGTTACGCCATTGAGTCCATCTATCTTACCATCTATTACCAAGTACTCTTTGCTTTACTTGGCAGAACACCGCTTGGGCTTGACTCCGATTGAAGGTGATGTCCCAATCGATAATTTGGATCGTTTTGTAGAGGCAGGTGCTTGTGGAACAGCAGCGGTTATTTCGCCAATTGGAGGTATCCAACATGGCGATGATTTCCATGTTTTCTACAGTGAAACAGAAGTAGGTCCTGTTACACGTAAACTCTATGATGAATTGACCGGTATCCAATTTGGTGACATAGAAGCGCCTGAAGGATGGATTGTCAAAGTGGACTAAAAGACATGAAGTAAAGAAGAACTCCGTAGCAGTTGTAAGGACTGAAATGGAGTTTTTTCTTGCTAGTTTGCGCATTTTCTTGTACAATAGAAAAAGTGAAAAGAGGTATAGTATGAGTAAAAAAGATAAGAAAATTGAAATCAAATTAACTGATGCAAAAGTGACTGTTGGAAAAGACAGTTATGAAGGTTACGTTTTGACGATTGGGAAAAAGGTTATTGGTGAAATTGCCGAATTAGATAACCAATTTGCCATCATAAAGAATGGAAATGTCGATAGTTTTTATAAAAAACTTGAAAAAGCTGTGGAAATTTTGATTGAAAACTATAATTTGACAAAATAATACTTGTTTTATTGAAAATTTCATGATATAATAGTTCTCGTTAAACATTGGAGAGATAGCGAAGAGGCTAAACGCGGCGGACTGTAAATCCGCTCCTTCGGGTTCGGGGGTTCGAATCCCTCTCTCTCCATTTATCAATGGGGTATAGCCAAGCGGTAAGGCAAGGGACTTTGACTCCCTCATGCGTTGGTTCGAATCCAGCTACCCCAGTTCTTAGGTAATAAATTCAAGATAAAAAGAAAATATCTTAGGGTATTTTATTTTTATAATTGATAGACGTGAACGATATGAACATGTCCTTGCGGGTGCTTAGGAAAAAAATTATAAGTATGTCAAGTTTAGAAAAAACTTGATTGTTGGAGGATTTTTTAGATGAACGAATTTGAAGATTTGCTAAATAGCGTTAGCCAAGTTGAGCCTGGTGATGTTGTTAGTGCTGAAGTATTGACAGTTGATGCGACTCAAGCTAACGTTGCAATCTCTGGGACTGGTGTTGAAGGTGTCTTGACTCTTCGCGAATTGACAAACGATCGCGATGCAGATATCAATGACTTTGTTAAAGTAGGAGAAGTATTGGATGTTCTTGTACTTCGTCAAGTAGTTGGTAAAGATACTGATACAGTTACATACCTTGTATCTAAAAAACGCCTTGAAGCTCGCAAAGCATGGGACAAACTTGTAGGACGCGAAGAAGAAGTTGTTACTGTTAAAGGAACTCGTGCCGTCAAAGGCGGACTTTCAGTAGAATTTGAAGGCGTACGTGGATTTATCCCAGCTTCAATGTTGGACACTCGTTTCGTACGTAACACTGAGCGTTTCGTAGGTCAAGAATTTGATGCTAAAATCAAAGAAGTTGATGCTAAAGAGAACCGCTTCATCCTTTCACGTCGTGAAGTTGTTGAAGCAGCTACTGCAGCAGCTCGTGCTGAAGTATTCGGTAAATTGGCTGTTGGTGATGTCGTAACTGGTAAAGTTGCTCGTATCACAAGCTTCGGTGCTTTCATCGACCTTGGTGGTGTTGATGGATTGGTTCACTTAACTGAATTGTCACACGAACGTAACGTTTCACCTAAATCAGTTGTAACTGTTGGTGAAGAAATCGAAGTGAAAATCCTTGATCTTAACGAAGAAGAAGGACGCGTATCACTTTCACTTAAAGCAACAACACCTGGACCATGGGATGGCGTTGAGCAAAAATTGGCAAAAGGTGATGTAGTAGAAGGAACAGTTAAACGTTTGACTGACTTCGGTGCATTTGTTGAAGTATTGCCAGGTATCGATGGACTTGTTCACGTATCACAAATTTCACACAAACGTATCGAAAATCCAAAAGAAGCTCTTACTGTTGGTCAAGAAGTTACTGTTAAAGTCCTTGATGTTAATGCTGATGCAGAACGTGTATCACTTTCTATCAAAGCTCTTGAAGAGCGTCCAGCTCAAGAAGAAGGACAAAAAGAAGAGAAACGTGCTGCTCGTCCACGTCGTCCAAAACGTCAAGAAAAACGTGATTTCGAACTTCCAGAAACACAAACAGGATTCTCAATGGCTGACTTGTTCGGTGATATCGAACTTTAATCAAATTGATAATCGCAAAATCCTTTGTTTAAAACAAGGGATTTTTCTTTTGTCTCTTTCTCATTTTTGATATAATAGTTCTATGTTAGATTCAGAAAAACAATCACAATATCAAATGTTAAATGAGGAACTCTCTTACTTACTAGAAGGTGAGACCAATGTTCTTGCCAATCTTTCAAATGCTAGTGCCCTCCTAAAATCTCGCTTCCCCAATACTGTATTTGCAGGTTTTTATCTGTTTGATGGAAGTGAGTTGGTTTTAGGTCCTTTTCAGGGTGGAGTTTCTTGCATTCGCATCCCGCTTGGAAAAGGCGTGTGTGGAGAAGCTGCTGAGTTTCAGGAGACTGTTTTAGTTGGTGATGTGAGCACCTATCCAAACTACATTTCTTGTGATAGTATGGCAAAGAGTGAAATCGTGGTTCCCATGCTTAAGAATGGTCGATTGCTAGGTGTTTTAGACCTAGATTCTTCACTTATTGATGATTACAATGCCATTGACCGTGATTACTTGGAACAATTTGTCGCTATTTTGCTTGAGAAGACAGAATGGGACTTTACGATGTTTGAGGAGAAAGCCTAATGTATCAAGCACTTTATCGAAAATATAGAAGTCAAACTTTTTCACAACTAGTAGGTCAAGAAGTTGTGGCAAAAACTCTAAGACAAGCAGTTGAGCAGGAAAAGATTAGTCACGCTTATCTTTTCTCAGGCCCTCGTGGAACTGGGAAAACCAGCGTCGCTAAGATTTTTGCTAAGGCTATGAACTGTCCGAACCAAGTGGACGGAGAACCGTGTAATAACTGCTATATCTGCCAAGCAGTGACAGAAGGTAGCCTAGAAGATGTTATCGAAATGGATGCGGCATCGAATAATGGAGTAGATGAAATTCGTGAAATTCGTGATAAATCGACCTATGCTCCTAGCTTGGCTCGTTATAAGGTCTACATTATCGACGAGGTTCATATGCTGTCTACCGGAGCCTTTAATGCGCTTTTGAAGACCCTTGAAGAACCAACTCAGAATGTCGTCTTTATTTTGGCAACCACTGAATTGCATAAGATTCCAGCAACTATTTTATCGCGTGTTCAACGTTTTGAGTTTAAATCGATTCGAACGCAAGATATTAAGGACCATATCCAAACTATTTTGTCAAAAGAGAATATTAGTTCTGAACCAGATGCTGTAGAAATCATTGCCAGACGAGCTGAAGGTGGAATGCGGGATGCCTTGTCCATTCTGGATCAAGCCTTGAGTTTAACACAGGGAAATGAGCTCACGACTGCTATCTCTGAGGAGATTACAGGCACCATTAGTCTATCAGCACTAGATGATTATGTAGCCGCCTTGTCCCAACAGGATGTCTCAAAAGCTCTCAATTCTTTGAATCTTTTGTTTGAAAATGGTAAGAGTATGACTCGTTTTGTGACGGATCTCTTGCAGTATTTGCGTGATCTACTGGTTGTTCAGACAGGTGGCGAAAATACTCATCATAGTTCAGTTTTTATGGACAATCTAGCTCTGTCTCAGGAAAGTCTCTTTGAAATGATTCGTCTAGCGACAGTGAGTTTAGCAGATATGAAGGCCAGCTTGCAACCTAAGATTTACGCTGAGATGATGACCATTCGTTTAGCGGAAATTAAGCCTGAATCTGCGGTTTCGGTAGCTGTTGAAAGTGAAATTTCTGCACTGAGACAGGAGGTCGCCCGTCTCAAACAAGAGCTTGCTAACGTAGGCACATCTCCTAAACAAGTTGTGGCAGTCCCTAGTCGTCCAGCCACTTCCAAAACAGTCTATCGAGTGGATCGCAATAAAGTTCAGTCTATTCTGCAAGAAGCTGTTGAAAATCCTGATTTAGCACGACAAAACTTGATTCGCCTCCAGAATGCGTGGGGAGAAGTAATTGAAAGTTTAGCTGGACCAGATAAGGCTCTTCTCGTAGGTTCTCAACCAGTTGCGGCCAATGAACACCATGCTATTTTAGCCTTTGAGTCTAATTTCAATGCTGGTCAAACCATGAAACGGGATAATCTCAATACCATGTTTGGCAATATTCTCAGCCAAGCAGCTGGATTTTCACCTGAGATTCTGGCTATTTCCCTAGAGGAATGGAAAGAGGTTCGTGCAGCATTTTCAGCTAAAATCAAGTCTCCTCAAGCTGACCAAGAGGTGGAAGTAGAGAGCTTGATTCCAGAAGGATTTGAATTTCTAGCTGATAAAGTCATGGTTGAAGAAGACTAAAAGTGGATTTCATGATACAATAATCCTATGAATAGACAACAATTTATCATAATAGCGTTATTCACGGCAGCTGAGACTTATTTTTTCAATGAATCCTTGATGACTGGTCGCTATGTTATGGCAGCTTTTTGGGCGATTTTACTCTTTCGAAACTTTAGGTTAAGTTACCTGATGGGAAAAATTGTAGACGCTATTGATCAGCACCTAAACCGCAAGGATTAGCCCCCCAGCTTCTAGACAAAATCAAAGCCTTTTAGGCTTTTTTTTGTTATACTAGTAGAGTATATTTATTGACCTTTTGTCCTATTTTTTAGGGATTGTAAGCAATTTCCTAAAGTATTGAGCAAAATGTTTGAAAAAGAAAGGAACTATTATGTCAGTATTAGAGATCAAAGATCTTCACGTTGAGATTGAAGGAAAAGAAATTTTGAAAGGAGTCAATCTGACTCTGAAAACAGGAGAAATCGCAGCTATCATGGGACCAAATGGTACGGGTAAATCGACTCTTTCAGCAGCTATTATGGGAAACCCCAATTATGAAGTCACCAAAGGTGAGGTCTTTTTTGATGGCGTAAATATCCTTGAGTTGGAAGTGGACGAGCGTGCGCGTATGGGACTTTTCCTTGCTATGCAATACCCGTCTGAAATTCCAGGAATTACCAATGCTGAGTTTCTGCGTGCAGCTATGAATGCTGGAAAAGAAGATGATGAAAAGATTTCAGTTCGTGAGTTTATCACTAAACTAGACGAGAAAATGGAATTGCTTAACATGAAAGAAGAAATGGCAGAGCGTTACCTCAACGAAGGCTTCTCTGGTGGTGAGAAAAAACGTAATGAAATTCTTCAACTCTTGATGTTGGAACCTACATTTGCCCTTTTGGATGAGATTGACTCAGGTCTTGATATTGATGCCCTTAAAGTTGTATCGAAAGGTGTGAATGCTATGCGTGGTGAAGGCTTTGGTGCCATGATCATCACTCACTACCAACGTCTCTTGAACTACATCACACCAGACGTGGTACACGTGATGATGGAAGGTCGTGTTGTTCTTTCTGGTGGCCCAGAATTGGCTGCCCGTTTGGAACGTGAAGGATACGCAAAATTAGCTGAAGAACTTGGCTATGACTACAAGGAAGAATTGTAATTCCCTCGTATCTTTTAGGAGAAGTAAATGACTAAAGAAACTATTAAACTTTTTTCAGAAATACACGCTGAACCAAGCTGGTTGTCCGAACTCCGTCAAAAAGCTTTTGATAAGATTGAGAGTTTGGAATTACCAGTTATCGAGCGTGTGAAATTTCACCGTTGGAATCTGGGAGATGGAACCATTACAGAAAGCGAACCATCAGCAAATGTTCCTGACTTCACAGCTCTAGACAATCATTTGAAGTTGGTTCAAGTAGGAACTCAAACAGTTTTTGAACAAATTCCAGTTGAGTTGGCAGAACAAGGGGTTGTTTTTACAGACTTCCACTCAGCTTTAGAAGAAATTCCAGAGCTTATTGAGGAATTCTTCATGTCATCTGTTAAATATGACGATGATAAATTAGCAGCCTACCACACAGCTTACTTTAACAGTGGTGCTGTTCTCTACATTCCTGATAATGTTGAGATTGCTGAACCAATTGAAGGTATTTTCTACCAAGACAGCGATAGCGATGTGCCATTTAACAAGCATATCCTGATTATTGCTGGTAAAAACTCTAAATTAAGCTATCTTGAACGTCTAGAGTCACGAGGTGGAGGTAGTGCAAAAGCAACTGCCAATATCACAGTTGAAGTGATTGCTCGTTCTGGTGCGCAAGTAAAATTTGCTGCTATTGACCGTTTAGGTGAAAATATCACTGCCTACATTAGCCGCCGTGGCAAACTAGGAAACGATGCAAGCATTGACTGGGCAATCGGTGTTATGAACGAAGGAAACGTCGTTGCGGACTTTGATAGTGACTTGATTGGAAATGGTAGCCATGCTGACCTTAAAGTCGTAGCTCTTTCAAGTGGTCGTCAGGTGCAAGGGATTGACACTCGTGTAACCAACTACGGGTGCAACTCTATCGGAAATATCCTCCAACATGGGGTTATCCTTGAAAAAGCAACTTTGACCTTCAACGGTATCGGTCATATCATCAAAGGCGCTAAGGGAGCAGATGCGCAACAAGAGAGTCGTGTTCTCATGCTTTCAGACCAAGCACGCTCAGATGCCAACCCAATTCTTTTGATTGACGAAAATGACGTTACTGCAGGTCACGCGGCTTCTATCGGACAAGTGGATCCAGAAGATATGTACTACCTTATGAGCCGTGGCTTGGACAAGGCAACTGCAGAACGTTTGGTTGTTCGTGGCTTCCTTGGATCCGTTATCGTAGAGATTCCAGTCAAGGAAGTTCGTGATGAAATGATTGCAACCATCGAAGAAAAATTGTCAAAACGCTAAGGGGAAGCCTATGTTAGATGTAGAAGCGATTCGCAAGGATTTTCCAATTTTAGACCAGATTGTCAACGATGAACCTCTGGTCTATCTGGACAATGCTGCGACGACACAAAAACCACTAGCAGTTCTTGAAACAATCAACCGCTACTATGAGGAGGACAATGCCAATGTTCACCGTGGGGTTCATACTTTGGCAGAGCGTGCGACAGCATCTTATGAAGCTGCTCGTGAAACCATTGGTCAGTTTATCAATGCTGGTTCGACAAAGGAAGTTCTCTTTACTAGAGGAACGACAACCAGTCTTAACTGGGTAGCACGTTATGCTGAGGAAGTGTTGACTGAGGGAGACCAGGTCTTGATTTCCGTCATGGAACACCATTCCAATATCATTCCTTGGCAGGAAGCCTGTCGCAAGACTGGAGCGGAGCTTGTCTATGTCTATCTCAAGGATGGAGCTCTGGATATGGATGACTTGCGTTCTAAATTGACTGACAAGGTCAAGTTTGTTTCACTAGCTCACGCATCAAACGTTCTTGGAGTGGTTAATCCGATCAAAGAAATCACACAAATGGCTCACCAAGTTGGAGCTATCATGGTGGTGGATGGTGCTCAATCTACGCCTCATATGAAGATTGATGTTCAGGACTTGGATGTGGACTTCTTTGCCTTTTCAGGTCATAAGATGGCTGGTCCAACTGGTATTGGTGTCCTTTACGGTAAAGAAAAGTATCTGGAGCAAATGTCACCAGTAGAATTTGGCGGCGAGATGATTGATTTTGTCTATGAGCAATCTGCTAGTTGGAAGGAATTGCCTTGGAAATTCGAGGCTGGTACTCCTAATATGGCTGGGGCAATTGGACTAGCTGCTGCAGTGGATTATCTAGAAAAGATTGGCATGGATGCTATTGAAGCCCATGAACAAGAATTGATTGCCTACGTCTATCCAAAACTTCAGGCAATTGAGGGACTGTCTATTTATGGTTCTCAGGATCTGGCTCAACGTTCGGGTGTTATTGCCTTTAACCTAGGTGATCTCCATCCTCATGACCTAGCGACTGCTTTGGATTATGAGGGAGTAGCCGTTCGTGCGGGCCATCATTGTGCCCAACCCTTGCTCCAGTATTTGGACGTCCCAGCAACTGCTCGCGCAAGTTTTTATATCTACAATACCAAGGCAGATTGCGACAAACTAGTCGATGCCTTACAAAAGACAAAGGAGTTTTTCAATGGCACTTTCTAAACTAGATAGCCTTTATATGGCAGTGGTAGCAGACCATTCGAAAAATCCACATCACCAAGGGAAGTTAGAAGACGCTGAGCAAATCAGTCTCAACAATCCAACCTGTGGGGATGTCATCAACCTCTCTGTCAAGTTTGATGCAACCGATCGTTTGGAAGATATCGCTTTTCTAAACTCGGGTTGTACTATCTCAACTGCCTCTGCTAGTATGATGACGGATGCAGTTTTAGGTAAAACAAAGCAAGAGATTTTAGAATTAGCAACTATTTTTTCAGAAATGGTCCAAGGACAAAAAGATGAACGTCAAGACGAGCTTGGAGATGCAGCCTTCTTATCAGGAGTTGCTAAGTTCCCTCAACGAATCAAGTGTGCAACCCTAGCTTGGAATGCCCTTAAGAAAACAATTGAAAATCAAGAAAAACAGTAAGACAAGTTTCTTTTGTCTTATGAATCAGTAGAAATGAAGAATGAAAGAAAGGATATTATGGCTGAAGAAAGAGTAGAACCAAAACCAATTGATCTTGGTGAATATAAATTTGGTTTCCATGACGATGTAGAGCCTGTCCTATCGACAGGAAAAGGATTGAACGAAGAAGTCATTCGCGAATTATCAGCTGCCAAGGGTGAGCCTGAGTGGATGTTAGAATTCCGTTTGAAGTCTTATGAAACCTTCAAAAAAATGCCTATGCAAACCTGGGGAGCAGACTTGTCAGAGATTGACTTTGATGATTTGATCTACTACCAAAAACCATCTGACAAACCAGCCCGTTCTTGGGATGAAGTTCCTGAAAAAATTAAAGAGACCTTTGAACGTATCGGGATTCCAGAAGCTGAACGTGCTTATCTAGCAGGTGCCTCTGCCCAGTACGAGTCAGAAGTGGTTTACCACAACATGAAGGAAGAGTTTGAGAAGTTAGGAATTATCTTTACAGATACAGATTCTGCCCTCAAGGAATACCCAGACTTGTTTAAACAATACTTTGCGAAGTTGGTACCGCCGACAGATAACAAGTTGGCAGCCCTCAACTCAGCAGTATGGTCTGGTGGAACCTTTATCTACGTGCCAAAAGGTGTCAAGGTAGATATTCCACTTCAAACTTACTTCCGTATCAACAACGAAAATACAGGTCAGTTCGAACGTACCTTGATTATTGTTGATGAAGGAGCAAGCGTCCATTACGTAGAAGGATGTACAGCACCAACATATTCAAGCAACAGCTTGCACGCTGCCATTGTAGAAATCTTTGCTTTGGATGGAGCTTACATGCGCTATACAACCATCCAAAACTGGTCTGATAACGTCTATAACTTGGTTACAAAACGTGCTAAAGCTCAAAAAGATGCTACTGTTGAGTGGATTGATGGGAACTTGGGTGCCAAAACAACTATGAAATATCCATCTGTTTATCTAGATGGAGAAGGGGCGCGTGGTACCATGCTTTCGATCGCCTTTGCCAATGCTGGTCAACACCAAGACACGGGTGCCAAGATGATCCACAACGCTCCACACACAAGCTCGTCTATCGTTTCTAAATCCATCGCTAAAGGTGGAGGAAAGGTGGACTACCGTGGACAAGTAACCTTTAACAAGAACTCTAAGAAATCTGTTTCTCACATCGAGTGTGATACCATTATCATGGATGACTTGTCAGCATCTGATACCATTCCATTTAATGAAATTCATAACTCGCAAGTTGCATTGGAGCACGAAGCCAAGGTATCTAAGATTTCAGAAGAACAACTCTATTACCTCATGAGCCGTGGATTGTCAGAATCTGAGGCAACCGAGATGATTGTCATGGGATTTGTCGAACCATTCACTAAAGAACTTCCAATGGAATACGCAGTTGAGCTGAACCGCTTGATTAGCTATGAAATGGAAGGTTCAGTCGGTTAAAACCCAAAAGGAGAAGTAAATGGGATTCTTAAAAAAATTATTTGGCAATGTCGAAAAAGCGAATAAAGGTGCAATTCCTGCCGAGGAAATTGTTCCACCGTTTATAAATGATTTAGCAGAAGAAGCAGATGATTATTGGCGACAAATGGAACAAAACCTCTTGATAAACGCTGTCAAGGCTGTTGGTGGTCCAGAGGCAGTGGAACGTGCTTTTGTTCTTACCAATTTTAAGGAAAATCAAGAAACCTTTGAGCTCTTTTATCAGGTAAATGGTCAACTTCTTTCATGGAGAGAGATAGATGCGACTGTTGTCGATAAAATCAGCAATCAACTCCTTCCACAAGCGGCAGAAGTAGCGCGTGCAGTAAATGAAAATTATGAAGAAGCGAAGGTTCCAGTTATTGAGTACGCTATGCTTCAGTTTGAAACTGCCACCATGGCTTGGTTTGGTCGAAAGCTGACAACAGCTTCTCCAGAAGCACAACTGACTTTTGAAGAATTGGTATCAGGTTGGCGTGCTATTTTGGAACAAGAAGTTCCAAACCGTCCTTTAGATAGTGACCGTCCGTTCCCTTACTTTGAAGTTTAAAAAATCCCAAATCCCCAAAAACTTTCAATGGAGTATACTGTTGAGCCTACTCGCTTGATCAGTAACAAATTGAAAGAATCAGCGGATAAAAATGCAAAATCTGAACAGGAAGTCTGCCTGTTCAGAATTTTTTTCAAAAAAGAACCTAATAAATATTCACAAAAATGCTTTTATGTGGTAAAATAAAACAATTACATTTAGTGGAGATGAAGTATGAATATTTTTAGAACCAAGGATGTTAGTCTGGGACGAACGGAAATGCGTCGCCATTTGAAATTATGGGATTTGATTTTACTAGGAATTGGTGCCATGGTAGGGACAGGGATTTTCACCATTACAGGAACAGCAGCTGCTACATTGGCTGGTCCATCTCTAGTTGTTTCCATTGTGATTTCTGCCCTATGCGTTTCTTTATCAGCCCTCTTTTTTGCAGAATTTGCCTCTCGTGTGCCTGCAACAGGAGGTGCTTATAGTTATCTCTATGCGATCTTAGGAGAATTTCCAGCCTGGATTGCCGGTTGGTTGACCATCATGGAATTCATGACGGCCATATCGGGTGTTGCATCTGGCTGGGCAGCTTACTTTAAGGGCTTACTCAGTAATTACGGTATCTCCATGCCCCAAGCCTTAAATGGTACTTTTAACCCCGAACAAGGTACCTATATCGACCTTTTACCTATTTTAGTGCTTGCTTTGGTAACAGGACTAGTTTTATTGAATTCCAAGGCAGCCTTGCGCTTTAATTCGCTTCTAGTGGTCTTGAAATTCTCTGCTCTCGCCCTGTTCATCCTAGTTGGGATTTGGCACATCAAACCTGAAAATTGGTCAAATTTTGCCCCCTTTGGCTTTGGTCAGCTTTATGGCGGAAGTACTGGGATTATGGCAGGAGCCTCTTTGATGTTCTTTGGTTTTCTCGGTTTTGAGTCAATTTCCATGGCAGTTGATGAAATTCAAAGTCCGCAAAAGAATGTTCCTCTAGGAATTGTCCTTTCTCTGTCAATCGTCACTATTCTCTATGCTTTGGTAACCTTAGTATTGACTGGGGTTGTTCATTATAGCCAACTCAATGTGGACGATGCAGTAGCCTTCTCATTGCGTAGTATTGGGATTGGCTGGGCAGCCAACTATGTTTCGCTTGTAGCCATTTTAACCTTGATTACTGTATGTATTTCAATGACCTACGCTCTTTCTCGAATGATTTATAGCTTAGCACGTGATGGACTTTTGCCTCAAAGCTTCAAACAACTAAGCAAAAGCAGCCGAGCTCCAAAGAATGCAACCATCTTAACAGGGATTGCTTCAGCCATAGCTGCGGGCATTTTCCCCTTGGCAAGCATTGCAGCCTTTCTAAATATCTGTACACTAGCCTATCTCATCTTACTTGCCTATGGCATTATCAAACTCAGAAAAGATAAGGGGATGCCAAAAGAAGGAGAGTTCAAAACTCCTTTAGTGCCGCTTTTGCCAATCCTTTCCATTCTTATCTGTCTTTCCTTTATGCTTCAATATACCAAGGAAACATGGATTGCCTTTGGACTTGCTTTGTTGGTTGGACTAGTGATTTACTTTTCTTATGGCTATCGTCATTCTACACTTTCTAAACAAAAATAAAAGCTGGGATTTCCCAGCGATTTTGTTTTATTCTTTTATGTAGGTAAATCCTTCCCCAAGAATCTCATGGGCTTCAGTGATGGTAATAAAGGCTTGAGGGTCTATATGGTGAATCATATCCTTCATTTTAACGATTTCATTTCGACCGACGATACAATAAATGATTTTCAAATCTTTCTTACTGTAGTAGCCTTGACCAGAGATATAGGTCACGCCACGTCCTAGTTCTTCGTTGATTTTATCAGCTAATTGCTCAGGATACTGAGTGATAATCATAAATCCTTTACCAGCATAGCCCCCTTCACCGATCAAGTCGATAACACGAGCGATGATAAAGTCAAACAAGAGAGTATAGGTAACGAGACGAAGATCTTGGAAGATGATTAAAATCAACATTAGGATAAAAAAGTCAATCCCAAAGAGCAATTTACCAATTGAGATATTGGTGTATTTATTGAGGATACGGGCAACAATATCTGAACCACCAGTAGTCCCACCAGCATTAAAAATAACTCCTAAACCGACTCCCAGTAAAACACCAGAAACTAGCGAAACGATAATGAGATCCCCTTGTAGGTCAAACTGTAAAGGAATTTTTTCAAAGACAGCAAGCCAGACCGAGAGGGAGATAGTTCCCAAGAGACTGGTGTAGAGAGTTTTAGGACCAAATATTTTCCAGGCAAGGATAAATAAAGGAATATTGATCAAGAGGTTCATCAGTGAGACTGGAATTTTAAAGAGGTAGAAGGTAATGAGTGTAATACCTGTCGCACCACCCTCAAATAGATGATAGGGAACTACAAAGTAGGTGAGACCAAAGGCATAAATAGCTGCCCCTAGTATGATAGTGATAATAGGCTGAACTTTTCGGATCATGATTCTCCCTCGCTTTTTCTATAGATAGATTATACCAAATTTTCAAGCGTTTTAATTGGATCTCTTATGATTTTTTAACAAAATTTTGATATAATAAAAGTGATAAATCCCTATCTTATTGAAAAGAATAGAAAGATTGAAATTATGACACAAGTAAAAATTGTAACAGATTCTTCTGTTACCATCGAACCAGAAGTAGTAAAAGAGTTAAATATTACGGTTGTGCCGCTATCCGTTATGATTGATAGTGTGCTTTATTCAGACGCAGATTTGAAAGAAGGGGAGTTCCTTCATCTTATGCAACAAAGTAAGAATCTGCCGAAAACCAGTCAGCCTCCAGTGGGAGTGTTTGCTGAGGTTTTCGAAGAACTAGGTAAAGACGGTAGTCAGATTCTGGCGATTCACATGTCCCATGCCTTGTCAGGAACTGTTGAAGCTGCTCGTCAAGGAGCGAGTCTCTCAACTGCTGATGTGACGGTTATTGATAGTTCTTTTACAGACCAAGCTATGAAGTTTCAAGTAGTTGAAGCAGCTAAACTTGCCCAAGAAGGGAAAGATTTAGAAACCATCCTAGCTCATGTAGAAGACGTTAAGAATCATACTGAACTCTATATCGGTGTTTCAACATTAGAAAATCTAGTTAAGGGCGGACGTATCGGACGTGTGACAGGATTATTAAGCTCTCTGTTGAACATCCGAGTTGTGATGCAGATGAAGAATCATGAACTCCAGCCTATCGTTAAGGGACGAGGTGCTAAGACCTTCAAAAAATGGCTCGACGAGTTGACTGAGACGCTCTCACATCAATCAGTGGCTGAGATTGGAATTTCGTATGCAGGTACGAATGAATGGGCAAATGAGATGAAGAACTTGTTGCAAACTTATGTAGAAAAACCAATCTCTGTATTGGAAACAGGGTCTATTATTCAAACACATACGGGAGAAAATGCCTGGGCTATTCTAATTCGTTACAATTCCTAAAAAAATAGAGAAAAATCGTTAGAAATAGTGTTTTTGACTTGACCTATAGCCAATTTTAGGATATGATTATATTTGTTAATTAGAAATTATTTGGAGGATTTATTAACATGGCAAACAAACAAGATTTGATCGCTAAAGTAGCAGAAGCTACAGAATTGACTAAGAAAGATTCAGCAGCAGCAGTTGACGCTGTATTCGCAGCAGTAACTGAATACCTTGCAGCTGGTGAAAAAGTTCAATTGATCGGTTTTGGTAACTTTGAAGTTCGTGAGCGTGCTGCACGTAAAGGTCGCAACCCACAAACTGGTAAAGAAATCAAGATCGCAGCTTCTAAAGTTCCAGCATTCAAAGCTGGTAAAGCTCTTAAAGACGCTGTTAAATAATGACACTTTAATAAGCCTATTGTATCAAGCTTTCTAGCTTGGTCGATAGGCTTTTTTTGTTGCTTTGGGGTATTTTTGGGGCAAAAAGAAAAAAGAAAAAGGTTCCCATGGATGAGAACCTTCTTTTCATTAGTTTTTAGAAGCTGCTTGGAATTCAGGGTTTTTCCACGCTTCATTAATAATTGCTTGCAATTCTTTTGCAGATGCTTGCATTTTTTGTGTTTCAGCGTCGTTCAATGGGATGTTTACTGGACGAACGATACCGTGTGCACCAACGATAGCAGGTTGACCGATAAAGACGTTTTCAACACCGTATTGACCTTCTTGGAATACAGAAAGTGGAAGCACCGCATTTTCATCGTCAAGGATAGCACGAGTGATACGAGCAAGGGCAACTGCGATACCGTAGTATGTAGCGCCTTTCTTGTTGATGATTGAGTAAGCTGCATCACGAACTGAGATGAAGAGTTCAACAAGGTCAGCTTCATTCAAGTCACGGTTAGCTTGCAACCAGTGTTCCAATTTAACACCGGCAACGTTAGCGTGAGACCAAACAGCGAATTCTGAGTCACCGTGTTCACCCATGATGTAGGCATGGACTGAACGAGCGTCAACACCGATTGTTTCAGCAAGAGCTTGACGGAAACGAGCTGAGTCAAGAGAAGTACCAGAACCGATAACGCGTTCTTTAGGGAATCCAGAGAATTTCCAAGTTGAGTAAGTCAAAACGTCAACTGGGTTAGCTGCTACAAGGAAGATACCATCGAAACCAGAAGCAACAACTTGCTCAACGATTGATTTGTTGATTGCAAGGTTTTTACCTACAAGGTCAAGACGAGTTTCACCTGGTTTTTGAGGAGCACCAGCAGTGATAACTACAAGGTCAGCGTCAGCACAGTCTTCGTATTTTGCAGCGTAGATTTTTTTAGGTGAAGTGAAGGCAAGGGCATGGCTAAGGTCTTCTGCGTCACCAACCGCTTTTTCAAACAATTGAGGAATTTCAATGATTCCAAGCTCTTGTGCAATTCCTTGGGTAACAAGCGCGAAAGCATAAGATGAACCTACGGCACCGTCACCGACAAGGATCACTTTTTTGTGTTGTTTAGTAGAAGTCATTTTCTAAACATCTCCTTCAATTTTTTTAGGGAATTCCCCAGATATTTTCATTCTATCACTTTTAAAAAGCTTTGTCACGGAAATGCCTTCTTGTTCTTGATGTAAACGTTTTAGTGATTTCCAAAAACTGAAATGATCTACACTTTATGGTATAATATATCTAGTTACTAATTGTGAAATGAGGCATTTATTAATGCAGGATAAAAACTTAGTGAATGTTAATCTGACAAAGGAGATGAAGACCAGCTTTATCGACTACGCCATGAGTGTTATCGTAGCGCGTGCTCTTCCTGATGTTCGAGATGGCTTAAAACCAGTTCACCGTCGTATTCTTTACGGAATGAATGAACTAGGTGTTACTCCAGATAAACCCCATAAAAAATCAGCTCGTATTACAGGAGATGTTATGGGTAAATACCACCCTCACGGAGACTCGTCTATTTACGAGGCTATGGTTCGTATGGCCCAGTGGTGGAGCTATCGTTACATGCTCGTTGATGGGCATGGAAACTTTGGTTCTATGGACGGGGATGGTGCTGCCGCCCAGCGTTATACTGAGGCACGTATGAGCAAGATTGCTCTGGAAATGCTTCGTGATATCAATAAAAACACAGTTGATTTCGTAGACAACTACGACGCCAATGAGCGTGAACCCTTGGTCTTGCCAGCTCGTTTTCCAAACCTTTTGGTCAATGGGGCAACTGGGATTGCCGTAGGGATGGCTACCAACATTCCTCCTCACAACCTAGGTGAAACGATTGATGCCGTTAAGCTAGTTATGGACAATCCAGATGTGACTACTAAGGACTTGATGGAAGTCTTGCCTGGTCCAGATTTTCCAACTGGTGCCCTTGTTATGGGGAAATCAGGTATTCATAAGGCCTATGAAACTGGTAAAGGCTCCATTGTTCTTCGTTCTCGTACAGAGATTGAAACCACTAAGACTGGCCGTGAACGAATCGTTGTAACGGAATTTCCATACATGGTCAACAAAACCAAGGTACATGAGCATATTGTTCGCTTGGTTCAGGAAAAACGAATTGAGGGCATTACAGCCGTACGTGATGAGTCCAACCGTGAAGGCGTCCGCTTTGTAATCGAGGTTAAACGCGACGCGTCTGCCAACGTTATCCTTAACAACCTCTTCAAGATGACCCAGATGCAAACCAACTTTGGTTTCAACATGTTGGCGATTGAAAATGGTGTGCCAAAAATCTTGTCCCTTCATCAAATTTTGGATGCTTATATCGAGCACCAAAAAGAAGTGGTTGTGCGTCGTACACGTTTTGACAAGGAAAAAGCAGAAGCGCGTGCTCACATCTTAGAAGGTCTTCTAATTGCGCTAGATCATATCGACGAAGTGATTCGTATTATCCGTGCAAGTGAAACAGATGCCGAAGCACAAGCTGAGTTGATGAGCAAGTTTAAGCTTTCAGAGCGTCAAAGTCAGGCAATCCTTGATATGCGTCTTCGTCGTTTGACAGGATTGGAACGTGATAAGATTCAGTCTGAATATGATGAATTGATCGCCTTAATTGCAGATTTGGCAGATATTCTTGCCAAACCAGAACGTGTGGCGCAAATCATCAAAGACGAGTTAGATGAAGTCAAACGCAAGTTTGGTGACAAACGTCGTACCGAGTTGATGGTCGGAGAAGTCTTGACACTTGAGGACGAAGACTTGATTGAGGAGACGGATGTCTTGATTACCCTTTCGAACAAGGGCTACATCAAACGTCTGGACCAAGGTGAGTTCACTGCCCAAAAACGTGGTGGCCGTGGGGTTCAAGGTACTGGGGTTAAGGATGATGATTTTGTGCGTGAATTGGTTTCAACTAGCACTCATGATCATCTGCTCTTCTTTACCAATAAAGGACGCGTATACCGACTAAAAGGTTATGAAATCCCAGAATATGGTCGTACCGCTAAGGGCTTGCCAGTTGTCAATCTTTTGAAGTTGGACGAAAGCGAAAGCATTCAGACCATCATCAATGTTGATTCTGAACGTAGTGATGATGCTTATCTCTTCTTCACAACTCGTCACGGTGTCGTGAAGAGAACCAGTGTCAAAGAATTTGCAAATATTCGTCAAAATGGACTTAAGGCCTTGAATCTCAAGGATGAGGATGAGTTGATCAATGTCTTGCTGACAGAAGAAGATACCGATATCATTATTGGAACCAAGTTTGGTTATTCTGTTCGCTTTAATCAGTCAGCTGTTCGTGGCATGAGCCGTATCGCGACAGGTGTCCGAGGAGTCAATCTTCGTGAAGGAGATACAGTAGTTGGCGCAAGTGTTATTACTGACCAGGATGAGGTCCTTATCATCACTGAAAAAGGTTATGGTAAGCGTACCCTTGCTACTGAATATCCAACTAAAGGCCGTGGTGGTAAAGGAATGAAGACTGCCAATGTTGCTGAGAAGAATGGTCCTCTTGCAGGCCTCCTCACTGTTAAAGGTGATGAAGACCTGATGATTATCACGGATACAGGGGTCATGATTCGAACAAACGTTGCCAATATTTCACAAACTGGACGCTCAACTATGGGAGTTAAGGTGATGCGTCTAGACCAAGATGCCAAGATTGTGACCTTTACAACGGTTGCTGCGGCAGAAAAAGAAGAAGTTGGAACTGAAATTGAAACAGAAGGTGAAGCATAATGTCTCGTAGAAAAACGAAAAATAAGAAGAATAAGCGTAGAAATCTATTTATCAATATTCTAGCCGGTTTCTTGATTCTTCTTTCCTTAGCTTTGATTTTTAATTCTAAGATTCGTGACCTCTTTTTGGTCTGGAATACCAATAAATATCAAGTCAATCAGGTTACTAAAGAAAATATAGATGAAAACCTAAAATCAGAAGGAAATTTTGATTTTGACTCTGTTAAGTCTATTTCATCTGAAGCTGTTCTTGCTTCTCAATGGGATGCCCAAAAGCTTCCAGTTATCGGTGGGATTGCTATTCCTGAAGTAGAAATCAACCTGCCTATTTTCAAAGGTTTGGATAATGTAAACTTGTTCTACGGAGCAGGGACCATGAAACCCGATCAAAAAATGGGAGAAGGCAACTATTCTCTAGCTAGTCACCATATCTTTACTGCTGAAAATGCTAGCCAGATGCTCTTCTCACCTTTGGTCAATGCCAAAGCAGGTATGAAAATTTACCTGACGGATAAGGATAAAGTTTATACTTATGAAATTACAGAAGTTAAACGTGTTACACCAGACCGTGTAGATGAAATCGAAGATCGTGACGGCGTAAAGGAGATTACTTTGGTTACCTGTGTTGATTATAATGCGACCGAGCGTATAATCGTCAAAGGAATCTTTAAAGAATCAAAAGCTTATTCTGAGACTTCTGAGGATATTTTGAAGGCCTTTAATCAACCGTATAGACAACGTTATTAAGAATGAATGAACCAGTGAAGTGCTATTTCACTGGTTTTTTATGTCAACAAATAGGATCAAAATAGTTCTTATAAAAAAGGATAAGAAGGTTTATGATAAATATTTTAGAATTTTACAGAAAACGCTTTCTAGAAAACAAGAATTATGTTATAATTATCACAAATAAAAGTTTAGGAGTTTTTTTTATGGTCTCTTCAGAATTTATTTCAAAGATTGAATTTGCTTGCAAGAAGAAAGAAAGTCTTTATAGCCAAAGTAAGTTTAAGTATGCGATTCGTTCCATGTTTGCAGGTGCCTTTCTAACATTTAGTACGGCTGCCGGTGCAGTTGGGGCTGACTTGATTAATAAGATAGCTCCAGGTAGTGGACGTTTTCTCTTCCCATTTGTTTTTGCTTGGGGATTGGCCTACATTGTTTTCTTGAATGCTGAATTGGTCACTTCAAACATGATGTTCCTAACCGCGGGCAGTTTTTTGAAGAAAATTTCTTGGAGAAAAACAGCTGAGATTCTACTTTACTGTACCTTCTTCAACCTCATCGGAGCTTTGATAGCAGGTTGGGGTTTTGCCCACTCAGCAGCCTATGCAAATCTAACACATGATAGCTTCATTTCAGGAGTTGTAGAGATGAAGTTAGGCCGTTCCAATGAGCTAGTCTTACTTGAAGGTATTTTAGCCAATATCTTTGTAAACATTGCCATTCTTTCATTTGTTTTGGTGAAAGATGGTGGGGCCAAACTTTGGCTTGTCTTATCAGCAATTTACATGTTTGTATTCTTAACAAACGAACACATTGCTGCGAACTTTGCTTCTTTTGCGATTGTTAAGTTTAGTGTTGCAGCAGATTCCATTGCTAATTTTGACATACCTAATATTCTTCGTCACTGGGGTGTAACCTTTGTCGGAAACTTTATCGGAGGAGGTCTCTTGATGGGCTTGCCATACGCCTTCCTCAATAAAAACGAAGATACTTATGTCGATTAAAGAAATGAGCACGAGCTAATCGTGCTTTTTTGTTTGATGTGTATGACTAGTCATAGTTGTTCCTTATATCAAAATATAGAAAAACTGTATTGGAAAAGGCTAACCCAAGATGATACAATATACCTAATGAAGCTATTTGGAGGCCGTCTTATGACTCGTGATTTTAAATTTGAAACTCTACAATTACATGCTGGGCAAGTAGTTGATCCAGCAACTAAGTCTCGTGCAGTACCGATTTATCAAACAACATCCTTCGTTTTTGATGACACACAGGAAGGTGCTGATTTATTTGCCTTGAGAAAACCAGGCAATATCTATACTCGTATCACCAATCCCACAACAGCAGCCTTTGAGGAAAGAATCGCTGCCCTTGAAGGTGGTGTTGGAGCGCTAGCGACAGCATCTGGTATGGCTGCGCTTACTTATACAATTCTTGCCCTTGCTCATGCGGGTGACCATGTGGTAGCAGCCTCAACAATTTACGGCGGAACCTTCAATCTCTTGAAAGAAACCCTTCCTCGTTATGGGATCACAACTACCTTTGTCGATGTGGATAATTTGGAGGAAGTAGAAGCAGCTATCGGTGACAATACCAAACTTGTCTTGATTGAAACCTTGGGGAATCCCTTAATTAACATTCCTGACTTGGAAAAATTGGCTGAGATTGCGCATAAACACCAGATTCCTCTCGTTTCGGACAACACCTTTGCCACACCATATTTGATTAACGTCTTCTCTCACGGTGTAGATATTTCCATTCACTCAGCAACTAAGTTTATCGGTGGACATGGTACGACTATTGGAGGAGTGATTGTCGATAGCGGTCGTTTTGATTGGGAAGCATCAGGAAAATTCCCTCAATTTATTGAGGAAGACCCAAGCTACCATAACTTGAGCTATACTCGTGACGTGGGTGCTGCAGCCTTTATTATCGCTGTTCGTGTTCAATTGCTCCGTGATACAGGTGCTGCC
Organism: Streptococcus oralis; assembly: GCF_026782375.1. GTDB lineage: Bacteria > Bacillota > Bacilli > Lactobacillales > Streptococcaceae > Streptococcus > Streptococcus oralis_CL. The sequence continues at coordinate 388,078 of NZ_JAKUWJ010000001.1, forward strand.
TTGTCGCCATTTAATGCCTTTCTCTTGCTCCAAGGGCTTGAAACTCTCTCTCTTCGTGTTGAACGTCATGTGCAAAATGCAGAGAAAATTGTTGATTTCCTTGTCAACCATCCTAAGGTAGAGAAGGTAAATTATCCAAAACTAGCTGACAGTCCTTATCATGCCTTGGCTGAGAAATATTTGCCAAAAGGTGTTGGTTCAATCTTTACCTTCCATGTTAAAGGTGGAGAGGCAGAAGCTCGCAAGGTAATTGATAATTTGGAAATCTTCTCTGACCTTGCAAACGTGGCAGATGCCAAATCTCTTGTTGTCCATCCTGAGACAACCACTCACGGTCAGTTGTCAGAAAAAGATCTAGAAGCAGCAGGTGTAACACCAAACCAAATCCGCTTGTCTATCGGTCTTGAAAATGTAGAGGATTTGATTGAAGATTTGCGCTTGGCCTTGGAAAAAATTTAAAGTAACAGATATAAACAGTGGGTTTCGACTCGCTGTTTTTGATTTTCCCTCAGGCATGATATAATGGTTACAGAAGTCTAGAAAGAGGAAAGTTATGAACGAAATCAAATGTCCCAACTGTAGGGAAGTCTTTACAGTAAATGAGAGTCAGTATGCCGAACTTTTATCCCAAGTGAGAACTGCCGAGTTTGATAAGGAATTACACGATCGCATGAAGCAGGAGCTGGCCTTGGCTGAGCAAAAGGCTATGAATGAACAACAGACTAAACTGGCTCAAAAAGATCAAGAAATTGCGCAACTGCAGAGTCAAATCCAAAACTTTGATACAGAGAAAGAGTTGGCCAAGAAAGAAGTTGAACAGACAAGTCATCAGGCTTTATTGGCAAAGGACAAGGAAGTACAGGCCTTGGAAAACCAATTGGCTACCTTGCGTTTAGAGCATGAAAACCAACTGCAAAAGACTCTCTCTGATTTAGAAAGAGAGCGTGATCAGGTCAAAAATCAGCTCCTCTTGCAAGAAAAGGAAAATGAGTTGTCTTTGGCTTCTGTTAAGCAAAATTATGAAGCTCAGCTTAAAGCAGCAAGTGAACAAGTCGAATTTTACAAGAATTTCAAGGCCCAACAATCTACAAAAGCTATCGGTGAAAGTTTGGAACAGTATGCAGAGAGTGAGTTCAATAAGGTTCGAAGTTTTGCCTTTCCAAATGCCTACTTTGAGAAGGATAACAAGCTCTCTGCGCGTGGATCTAAAGGCGACTTTATCTTCCGTGAATGTGATGAAAATGGAGTGGAAATTATTTCCATCATGTTTGAAATGAAAAATGAAGCGGATGGAACAGAGAAAAAGCACAAGAACTCGGATTTTTACAAGGAATTGGACAAGGACCGTCGGGAGAAAAACTGCGAATATGCGGTTCTGGTGACCATGCTAGAAGCAGATAACGACTACTTTAATACAGGGATTGTTGATGTCAGCCACGAGTATGAAAAGATGTATGTGGTCCGTCCTCAATTCTTTATTCAGTTGATTGGGCTCTTGCGTAATGCGGCGCTTAATTCCCTCAAGTACAAGCAGGAGTTGGCCTTGGTTCGCGAGCAAAATATCGATATCACCCATTTTGAAGAAGACTTGGATGCCTTTAAACAGGCTTTTGCCAAGAACTACAACTCCGCTTCGACCAACTTTGGTAAAGCCATCGATGAAATCGATAAGGCCATCAAACGGATGGAAGAGGTCAAAAAGTTCCTAACCACATCTGAAAACCAACTCCGCCTTGCAAATAACAAGCTGGAAGATGTTTCCGTTAAAAAATTGACTCGGAAGAATCCAACAATGAAAGCGAAATTTGAAGCACTGAAAGGGGAGTAGAAAGCAACACATGAACGGTATTATCAACTTAAGAAAAGAAGCGGGGATGACCTCGCATGATGCGGTTTTTAAACTGCGTAAGATTTTGGGAACTAAGAAAATTGGTCATGGTGGGACCTTAGATCCGGATGTGGTGGGTGTTTTACCTATTGCGGTGGGCAAGGCAACCCGCATGGTCGAGTTTATGCAGGATGAGGGCAAGGTCTACGAGGGGGAGATTACTATCGGCTATTCAACGACGACCGAGGATGCCAGTGGGGAAGTGGTCGCAGAGACCCCTGTTTTGTCGCCCTTGGATGAAACCATTGTCGATGAAGCGATTGTGAGCCTGACTGGGCCTATTACTCAGATTCCACCTATGTATTCGGCTGTCAAGGTTGATGGTCGCAAGCTCTATGAGTATGCGCGTGCTGGTCAGGAGGTGGAGCGTCCAGAACGTCAGGTAACCATTTATCATTTTGAGCGGACCAGTCCCATCTCTTATGAAAACAATCTTGCACGCTTTACTTTTCGTGTAAAATGCAGTAAGGGAACCTATATCCGTACCTTGTCTGTTGACTTGGGAGAGAAGCTGGGCTATGCAGCTCATATGTCCCATTTGATACGGACGAGTGCTGCAGGTTTACAACTGGTAGATGCTCTTACCTTGGACGAAATTGCTGCAAAAGTGGAGGCAGGGCAACTGGATTTTCTTTATCCCTTAGAGATTGGAACAGGGGATCTTGTCAAAGTTTTCCTAACTCCAGAAGAGGCTACAGAAGTTCGCTTTGGTCGTTTTATCGAGCTAGACCAAACGGACAAAGAATTGGCTGCCTTTGAAGATGATAAATTGCTAGCAATTCTAGAAAAACGGGGCAATCTCTACAAGCCAAGGAAAGTTCTATGCTAGTCAAACTGGAGTGTGGGGATGGAATTGTTAGCCATAGTCTATCAAAATCAGACTATAAATTTGGCTAATAATGTGATAGAATAGACGACGGATTAAAAAACGGAGGATAGCATGCAAAATAGACCAATCATTATCGGAGTGACAGGTGGTTCTGGTGGTGGTAAGACCAGTGTTTCAAAAGCCATTTTATCGCATTTTCCTGATGAAAAGATTTCCATGATTGAGCATGATTCATACTACAAGGATCAGTCTCATTTGACCTTTGAAGAGCGTGTGAAAACTAACTACGACCATCCATTTGCCTTTGATACAGACTTGATGATCGAGCAGATTAAGGAATTGTTGGCAGGACGTCCAGTGGATATTCCAACTTATGACTATACAGAGCATACACGGAGTAGCAAGACCTATCGTCAGGAGCCTCAGGATGTCTTTATCGTTGAGGGGATTCTGGTCTTGGAGGACAAGCGTCTGCGCGATTTGATGGATATCAAGATTTTTGTGGATACAGATGATGATGTGCGCATTATTCGTCGTATCAAGCGTGATATGGAGGAGCGTGGTCGTAGCTTGGATAGCGTTATTGATCAGTATTTGGGTGTGGTCAAACCTATGTACCACCAGTTTATCGAACCGACCAAGCGTTATGCCGATATCGTCATTCCTGAGGGAGTCAGCAATACCGTCGCTATCGACCTTTTGACGACAAAAATTGCAAAGATTTTGGAAGAAGCACGAAACAGCAAATAATCAGATGAGGAGGCCATGCCTCCTTTTTCTATTTTTCCTTTAGTTTCGGTAGGAAAAAGGTGATTTTTAAGCATGTTTTTGGTATAATAATACCCATGGAAAAGCAAGAAAATGAATAGTAGGTGGAGATGGAAAAGTATTTATCGGTAACAACTTTGACCAAGTATCTGAAAATGAAATTCGATAAAGACCCTTACTTGGAACGGGTCTATTTAACTGGTCAAGTTTCCAACTTTCGTAAACGACCTACTCACCAATATTTCTCCTTAAAAGATGACAATGCAGTTATTCAAGCGACCATCTGGTCAGGGATTTATCAGAAATTAGGTTTCGACCTCGAAGAGGGAATGAAGATCAATGTAATTGGGCGTGTGCAGGTCTATGAACCCAGCGGGAGCTACTCTATCATCATTGAGAAGGCTGAACCTGATGGGGTCGGGGCGCTTGCAATTCAGTTTGAACAACTCAAGAAAAAATTGACGGAAGAAGGTCTGTTTCAAGAGAGGTTCAAGCAACCTCTTCCCCAGTTTGCTAAGCGAATTGGTGTGGTGACCAGTCGTAGTGGAGCTGTTATTCGAGATATTATCACGACCGTCAGCAGACGTTTTCCTGGTGTCGATATCCTTCTCTATCCGACTAAGGTGCAGGGTGATGGAGCGGCGGAGGAAATAGCACGGAATATCGCTCGTGCCAATCAGCGTGAGGATCTAGATGTCCTCATCATTGGTCGTGGTGGGGGTTCTATCGAGGATCTCTGGGCCTTTAACGAAGAGATTGTGGTACGGGCTATTTTTGAATCTCGTCTGCCAATCATTTCTAGTGTTGGGCATGAGACGGATGTGACCTTGGCAGATTTTGTAGCGGATCGTCGGGCGGCAACGCCAACGGCTGCAGCAGAACTGGCAACACCTGTAACTAAGTTAGATCTTTTGACCCATTTGCAAAATCAGGAAAAACGGATGGCGACAGCTGTACAAAATGTCCTGTCAAGAAAAAAAGAAGCTCTGAAAAAATGCAGTCAGTCTGTTATCTTTAGACAACCAGAGCGCTTGTATGACGGCTATTTGCAGCGGTTAGATCATCTGCAACTGCGATTAAAACAAAGTTTGCGAACACAGATTTCCGATAACAAGCAATTAGTCCAAGCAAGGACACACCAATTGGTGCAATTATCACCTGTTACCAAAATCCAACGCTATCAGGATCGGCTTGCTCAGTTGGACAAGCTCCTCCGTAGCCAAATGGCGTTAGTTTATGATGCCAAGGTTGCTGAAGTCAAGCGACTTTCAGAAGCCTTGCTGATGTTGGATACCAGTCGAATCGTGGCGCGTGGCTATGCAATTGTCAAAAAAGAAGAGTCAGTAGTAGATTCGGTTGAGAAGTTGAAGAAAAAAGACCAAGTGACGCTTTTGATGCGAGATGGTCAAGTAGAATTAGAGGTTAAAGATGTCAAAACAAAAGAAATTTGAGGAAAATCTAGCAGAACTGGAGACCATTGTCCAAAGTTTAGAAAATGGTGAAATTGCTCTGGAAGATGCGATTGCGGCCTTTCAAAAGGGTATGGTCTTGTCAAAAGAACTCCAAGCAACCTTGGACAAGGCTGAAAAGACCTTGGTCAAGGTCATGCAAGAAGACGGAACAGAAAGTGATTTTGAATGAAGAAGCAAGAAAAATTAGCTCTTGTGGAGTCGGCTTTGGAAGACTTTTATGGAGACCAGCAGTTTGCCTCTAGTTTACGAGAGTCTGTTCTCTACTCCATTCATGCCGGTGGCAAGCGCATTCGTCCTTTTCTCTTGTTAGAAGTTCTGGAATCCTTGCAAGTAGTTATCCAACCAGCACATGCTCAAGTGGCAGCGGCTTTGGAAATGATTCACACAGGGAGCTTGATTCACGATGATCTTCCTGCCATGGATGATGATGATTACCGTCGAGGGAGGTTGACCAATCATAAGAAATTTGGCGAAGCGATGGCCATTTTGGCTGGAGATGCTTTGTTCCTAGATCCCTATGCCTTGATAGCGCAGGCAGATTTGCCAAGTCAGATCAAGGTGGACTTGATTGCCAACTTATCCCTTGCTTCAGGAAGTCTGGGAATGGTTGCAGGGCAGGTTTTGGACATGGAAGGCGAACACCAACATTTGTCTTTGGAAGAACTTCAGACCATTCATGCCAATAAAACAGGTAAGTTACTAGCTTATCCTTTCCAAGCAGCAGCTATCCTAGCAGAATTGGCACCTGAAATCCAAGCAAAATTGAAAACTGTGGGTGAATTGATTGGCCTTGCCTTTCAAGTTCGAGATGATGTGCTAGATGTGACCGCTAGTTTTGAGGAAATCGGCAAGACACCACAAAAGGATTTGCAGGCAGAAAAGTCAACCTATCCAGCCTTGTTGGGCTTGGAAGAGGCCATTGCATTTTGTAACCAAACCTTGGATCAAGCTAATGCCAAGTTAGAAGAAATTGCCCAGCAAGTCAGCTTTGAAACAGAGCCGATTGTGAAAGTAGTAGAAAGTTTGAGAATCAATGGCTAAGGAAAGAGTGGATGTACTAGCTTATAAACAGGGTTTGTTTGAGACACGAGAACAAGCCAAGCGAGGTGTTATGGCTGGGCTTGTTGTGGCTGTTCTTAATGGAGAACGCTTTGACAAGCCAGGAGAGAAAATCCCAGATGATATTGAGCTAAAACTCAAAGGTGAAAAACTCAAGTATGTCAGTCGTGGTGGTCTAAAACTGGAAAAGGCCTTGCAGGTCTTTGATTTGTCAGTGGATGGGGCGACCACGATTGATATTGGGGCTTCTACTGGTGGCTTTACCGATGTCATGTTGCAGAATGGTGCTGAGCTCGTCTACGCGGTGGATGTTGGGACCAATCAGTTAGCCTGGAAATTGCGCCAAGATCCTCGGGTTGTCAGCATGGAGCAGTTTAATTTCCGCTATGCAGAAAAGACTGACTTTGAGCAGAAACCAAGTTTTGCCAGTATTGATGTGAGTTTTATTTCCCTTAGTCTGATCTTACCAGCCCTACATCGAGTTTTGGCTGATCAAGGTCAGGTGGTAGTTCTCGTTAAACCTCAGTTTGAGGCAGGCCGGGAGCAAATTGGAAAGAATGGAATCATTCGCGATGCTAAGGTTCACCAACATGTCCTTGAATCAGTCACTGCTATGGCGGTCGAGCAAGGCTTTTCTGTGCTTGGATTAGACTATTCACCAATCCAAGGAGGACATGGAAACATCGAATTTTTAGCATATTTGAAAAAAGAAGATGGAGCAAGTAATCAAGTTGCCCCAGAAATAGAAAATGTTGTAGAGAGAGCACATAGAGAATTTAAAGATGAATAAAAAAGAAAGACTTGAAAAAATTAGAAGATTTGTAACAGATTACCAAATCGGAACACAGGAAGAAATCGTTGAGCACTTAAAGGAAGCAGGTATCTCTGCCACTCAAGCTACTGTATCGAGAGACATCAAAGAGCTTGGTATTGTTAAAATTCCTTTGAAAAACAACACTTATATCTATGAATTGCCAAAATCAATTGTGAAGAGTTTGCAGTTGGCTGAGAATAACATCGAAGGTTCTCAAGTAATGGGTAACATGCTTAACCTCAATGTCATTCCGGGAAATACAGTATTTGTGAAAGGTCAGCTGGTTGCAGCATTTTCTGATAAGATTTTTAGCTGTATCGCGGATGATAATTCAATCTTGATTGTGGCAAAAACAGAGGAAGCAGCTAAGGAAATATCTGAACAAGTTAAAAAATGGTAGGTCGATATGTTACTTGAAATTTCGATTAAAAATTTTGCCATTATAGAGGCGATTTCGCTCAATTTTGAAAAAGGCATGACAGTCTTAACTGGTGAAACAGGTGCTGGTAAATCAATCATCATCGATGCCATGAACATGATGCTAGGAGCTAGAGCGGCTACGGATGTCATTCGTCATGGTGCTCCTAAGGCTGAGATTGAAGGGCTTTTCTCTGTTGAGAATAGTCGTTCTTTGCAAGAACTTTTTGAGGAGCAAGGCTTAGAATTGGGGGATGAGATTATCATTCGTCGTGAAATTCTTCAAAATGGGCGAAGTGTTAGTCGCGTCAATGGACAGATGGTCAATCTTTCTGTCCTGCGTGCAATCGGCCAGCATCTTGTCGACATTCATGGACAACATGACCAAGAAGAGTTAATGCGTCCGCAACTTCATATCCAAATGTTGGATGAATTTGGTGATGCAGCATTTTTTGAGTTGAAACAAGCCTATCAGACAAGCTTTGACGCCTATCGCAAAATGCGTAAACAAGTTCTTGAAGTCAAGAAAAATCAGCAGGAACACAAGTCTCGCATTGAGATGTTGGAATTTCAAATGGCAGAGATTGAGGCGGTAAATTTGCAATCTGGGGAAGATATTAGTCTCAACCAAGAAAGGGACAAACTCCTCAACCACAAGAATATAGCAGATACCTTGACAAATGCCTACACTATGTTGGACAATGAGGAATTCTCCAGCCTAGCAAATGTTCGTTCCGCTATGAATGACATGGAAAGTATCGAAGAATACGACCCTGAATACCGTGAAATTTCAAGTTCTCTATCAGAGACCTACTATGTCTTAGAAGATATTACCAAGCGTTTGGAAGATATCATCGAAGATCTAGATTTTGATGGAAATCGACTCATGCAGGTTGAAAATCGCTTAGATTTGCTCAACACGATCACACGTAAGTATGGGGGGACTGTAGATGAGGTCTTGCTTTACTTTACTAAAATTACGGATGAGTACAATCTCTTGACAGGAAATAACCTTTCCTCCGAAGACATGGAAGCAGAGCTTAAGAAATTGGAAGTCAATCTTGTTGCGTTGGCAAGTCAGCTTGCTTCAGCTCGCCATGACTTGGCCCAGCAGCTAGAAGCAGAGATAAAACAAGAACTGCAAGATCTTTATATGGAGAAGGCTCAATTTCAAGTTCGCTTTAGCAAGGGCAAATTTAGTCGTGAGGGGAATGAAACGGTCGAGTTTTACATTTCTACCAACCCAGGTGAAGACTTTAAACCTTTGGTTAAGGTGGCATCTGGTGGGGAATTGTCTCGTCTGATGTTGGCTATTAAGTCTGCTTTTTCTCGTAAGGAAGGTAAGACCAGTATTGTCTTTGATGAGGTGGATACGGGAGTTTCAGGTCGTGTTGCTCAAGCTATTGCTCAGAAGATTCACAAGATTGGCCAACATGGTCAGGTTTTAGCAATCTCTCACCTACCACAAGTAATTGCCATCGCGGATTATCAATTCTTTATTGAAAAGATTAGTGACGAACATTCAACTGTTTCGACAGTTCGTCTCTTGACTTTAGAAGAACGAGTAGAGGAAGTTGCTAAGATGTTAGCAGGAGAGAATGTAACAGAAGCAGCCCTTACCCAAGCGAGAGAATTATTGCAAACGAGGGAGAAATAAATGACAGACTATTATGTAATTGGAGATGTCCATGGAAAAGCAGGTATGCTGGAAGACCTGCTCAAAACATGGGATGGTCACACCCAGTTGCTCTTTCTAGGGGATTTGATTGACCGAGGTGAAGATAGTCGACGTGTTCTAGAAATGGTTAAGGACTTGGTGGACAATCAAGGGGCTATCTGTCTATCAGGAAACCACGAGTATATGTTTCTGACTTGGTTGGACAATCCTGAAGAAAGCTATGACCACTATCGTCGAAATGGTGGTGATACAACTATTAACTCTATCCTAGGTCGTCCCTTGGATGCACCTGTGGATGCAGTTGAAGACGCTAAACGCGTCGAGACGGAAGCAGCAGATTTAGTCGAATTTATTCGTCAAATGCCTTTTGTTGTTGAGACAGACAAGTATATCTTTGTGCATGCTGGTATTGATTTGACCTTGGATGATTGGCATGAAACGACTGATTACAAGAAGGTCTGGCTCAGAAAACCATTCCACGAAGCCGAAAATCATACTGGGAAAAACATTGTCTTTGGGCATACACCAGTCTATGGTCTACTAGATCAGAAACCAGGTACTGCTGACCTTTGGGTGACAGAAGATGGCAAAGTTGGGATGGATGGAGGAGCCGTCTATGGTGGTGTCCTTCATGGAATCGTCTTTACTGACCAAGGCATGACCGAACACTATTTTATTGAAAATGACGGCTTTATCGCCGAAGATTAGTACTCCTTACAGGGTATGGTCTTGTCAAAATATTAAAAACAATTTATAATAAATAGATACCCTGAAAGGAAGAGAATCATGAATTTAGAAGAATTGAAAAAACGACAGGAGAAGATCCGGAACTTTTCTATTATCGCCCATATTGACCACGGGAAGTCAACGCTGGCAGACCGCATTCTGGAAAAGACGGAGACGGTTTCTAGTCGTGAAATGCAAGCCCAGCTTCTGGATAGTATGGATCTTGAGCGTGAACGTGGGATTACCATCAAACTCAATGCCATTGAGCTCAATTACACTGCAAAAGATGGGGAGACCTATATCTTCCACTTAATTGACACACCTGGGCATGTGGACTTTACCTATGAAGTGTCGCGTTCGCTAGCAGCCTGTGAGGGAGCTATTCTGGTGGTCGATGCAGCCCAAGGGATTGAGGCTCAGACGCTTGCCAATGTTTATCTAGCCTTGGATAATGATTTGGAAATTCTTCCAGTTATTAACAAGATTGACCTACCAGCAGCCGATCCTGAGCGAGTTCGTACAGAGATTGAGGATGTCATCGGACTAGATGCCAGCGAAGCAGTTTTAGCTTCTGCCAAAGCTGGTATTGGTATTGAAGAAATTCTCGAGCAAATCGTAGAGAAAGTTCCCGCACCAACTGGTGATGTTTCAGCTCCACTCAAAGCCTTGATTTTCGACTCAGTTTATGATGCTTATCGTGGGGTTATCCTCCAAGTTCGTGTCATGGACGGAGTTGTTAAACCTGGCGATAAGATTCAGCTCATGAGCAATGGCAAGACCTTTGATGTGACGGAGGTCGGAATTTTCACTCCGAAAGCAGTAGGACGTGATTTCCTAGCCACAGGTGACGTTGGTTATATTGCGGCTTCTATCAAGACGGTTCAAGATACTCGTGTCGGTGATACAGTGACCCTAGCAAGCAATCCTGCCACAGAGCCTCTAGATGGCTACAAGCAAATGAACCCTATGGTCTTTGCAGGTCTTTATCCAATTGAGTCAAATAAGTACAATGACCTTCGTGAAGCTCTTGAAAAATTGCAGCTCAATGATGCCAGTCTTCAATTTGAACCAGAAACATCTCAGGCTCTTGGATTTGGTTTCCGTTGTGGATTCCTTGGACTTCTCCATATGGATGTTATCCAAGAGCGTTTAGAGCGTGAGTTTAACATTGACCTCATTATGACAGCTCCTTCTGTTATCTACAAGGTTAACCAAACTGACGGTGAGTCTATGGATGTGTCAAATCCATCAGAATTCCCAGATCCAACTAAGATTGCGACCATTGAAGAACCGTATGTTAAGGCTCAAATCATGGTACCGCAGGAGTTTGTTGGAGCGGTGATGGAACTGGCTCAGCGCAAGCGTGGGGACTTTGTGACTATGGATTATATTGATGACAATCGTGTCAATGTCATCTATCAAATTCCACTTGCTGAAATTGTATTTGACTTTTTTGATAAGCTCAAGTCTTCGACACGTGGTTATGCAAGCTTTGACTACGAATTGTCAGAGTATCGCCCATCTAAGCTGGTCAAAATGGACATCCTTCTCAATGGTGATAAGGTCGATGCTCTTAGCTTTATCGTCCACAAGGACTTTGCCTACGAACGCGGGAAACTCATCGTTGATAAGCTCAAGAAAATCATCCCTCGTCAACAGTTTGAGGTGCCAATTCAGGCAGCTATTGGCCACAAGATTGTGGCTCGTACGGATATCAAGGCCCTTCGTAAAAACGTACTGGCCAAGTGTTATGGTGGTGACGTTTCTCGCAAACGCAAACTTCTTGAAAAACAAAAAGCTGGTAAGAAGCGTATGAAAGCGATTGGTTCTGTCGAAGTTCCTCAAGAAGCCTTCCTCAGCGTCTTGAGCATGGATGAAGAATAGAAATAGAAAACTCTTGAATTTTTCTCAAGAGTTTTTTCTATTTTTGATAAACGCAAGCTATCAAATACGAAAGCTGAATAAATGTAAAAATCAGATTATCATGTCTTCTTTTTATGATTTTTACGAATAGATAAGAGAGTAGAAATAGAAATGGAGTTTCTTATGAAAATTGATAACTATGAAATCTATAAACTGCGCAAAGCTGGACTGACCAATCAACAGATTTTAACTGTCCTTGAATATGACGAGACTGTAGAGCAGGAACTTTTGTTAGGTGATATTGCAGAAATATCAGGTTGCCGTAATCCTGCGGTCTTTATGGAACGCTATTTCCAGATAGATGATGCACAGTTGGAAAAGGAGTTCCAAAAATTTCCATCCTTTTCTATTCTTGATGACTGTTATCCTTGGGATCTGAGTGAGATTTATGATGCTCCAGCGCTCTTATTTTATAAAGGAAATCTGGACTTGTTGAAATTTCCAAAGGTTGCTCTTGTAGGGAGTCGTTCTTGTTCGAGTCAAGGTGCTAAGTCGATCCAGAAAATTATCCAAGGTTTAGAAAACGAGTTAATCGTGGTTAGTGGATTAGCAAAAGGAATCGATACCGCTGCCCATATGGCTGCGCTCCAGAATGGAGGGAGAACGATTGCTGTCATTGGAACAGGATTGGATGTTTTTTATCCACGTGCTAATAAACGCTTGCAGGACTACATTGGAAATCATCATCTAGTGCTAAGTGAGTACGGTCCAGGTGAAGAACCCTTGAAATTTCACTTTCCAGCCCGTAATCGTATCATTGCAGGATTGTGTCGTGGAGTTATAGTAGCAGAGGCAAGGATGCGGTCAGGGAGTCTCATTACCTGTGAACGCGCCATGGAGGAAGGACGCGATGTCTTTTCTATTCCAGGGAACATTCTTGATGGCCATTCAGATGGTTGCCACCACTTGATCCAAGAGGGAGCAAAACTGGTCACTAGTGGTCAAGATGTGTTGGCAGAGTTTGAATTTTAAGGAGAAATTGATTATTCAGTTAAACTTTTCTTCTATATATAGGAGTTAAGTCTTGACAGCTATAGAAAAATGGTTTACACTTTATAAAGTTTATTACTTTGAAAAGGTGTGATAGTGTGGCTACGGCAACAAAGAAGAAAAAATCAACAGTTAAAAAAAATCTAGTCATTGTGGAGTCGCCTGCCAAGGCGAAAACGATTGAGAAGTATCTAGGACGAAATTACAAGGTTCTAGCCAGTGTCGGGCATATCCGTGATTTGAAAAAATCCAGTATGTCTGTCGACATTGAAAACAACTATGAACCGCAGTATATCAATATCCGTGGAAAAGGTCCTCTCATTAATGACTTGAAAAAAGAAGCTAAAAAGGCCAATAAAGTCTTTCTTGCGAGTGACCCGGACCGTGAAGGAGAAGCGATTTCCTGGCATTTGGCTCATATTCTCGATTTGGATGAGAATGATGCCAATCGTGTGGTCTTTAATGAAATCACCAAGGACGCAGTGAAAAATGCTTTTAAAGAACCTCGCAAGATTGATATGGACTTGGTCGATGCCCAACAAGCTCGTCGTGTCTTGGACCGCTTGGTAGGCTATTCGATTTCGCCAATTTTGTGGAAAAAGGTCAAGAAGGGCTTATCAGCAGGACGCGTGCAGTCTGTTGCCCTTAAGCTCATCATTGACCGTGAAAATGAAATCAATGCCTTCCAACCGGAAGAATACTGGACAATTGATGGTGTCTTTAAGAAGGGAACCAAGCAATTTCAAGCTTCTTTCTATGGTATGAATGGCAAAAAGATGAAATTGACCACCAATGAAGAGGTCAAAGAAGTCTTGTCCCATCTAACGAGTAAAGATTTTACAGTGGATCAGGTAGATAAGAAGGAGCGCAAACGCAATGCGCCCCTACCTTATACGACCTCAACCATGCAGATGGACGCTGCCAATAAAATCAACTTCCGTACTCGTAAGACCATGATGGTTGCTCAACAGCTTTATGAAGGGATTAATATCGGTACAGGCGTGCAAGGTTTGATTACCTATATGCGTACAGACTCTACTCGTATCAGTCCTGTGGCTCAGAATGAAGCAGCAAGCTACATCAACGACCGTTTTGGTAGCAAGTATTCCAAGCATGGTAGCAAGGTCAAGAATGCTTCAGGTGCTCAAGATGCCCACGAAGCCATTCGTCCATCTAGTGTCTTTAACACACCTGAAAGCATCGCTAAGTACTTGGACAAAGACCAGCTCAAGCTCTACACCCTTATCTGGAACCGTTTTGTGGCTAGCCAGATGACAGGCGCTATCTTTGATACCATGGCTGTTAAGCTCTCTCAAAATGGGGTTCAATTTGCAGCTAATGGTAGTCAAGTGAAGTTCGATGGTTATCTTGCTATTTACAATGACTCTGACAAGAACAAGATGTTGCCAGATATGGCAGTAGGAGATGTGGTCAAGCAGGTCAATAGCAAGCCAGAACAACATTTCACCCAACCGCCAGCTCGCTATTCGGAAGCGACTCTTATCAAGACCTTGGAAGAAAATGGTGTTGGACGTCCTTCAACTTATGCTCCGACCATTGAAACCATTCAGAAACGCTATTATGTTCGTCTGGCAGCCAAACGCTTTGAACCAACAGAATTAGGAGAAATCGTTAACAAGCTCATCGTTGAATATTTCCCAGACATCGTAAATGTGACCTTTACAGCTGAAATGGAAGGAAAACTGGATGATGTCGAGGTTGGAAAAGAACAGTGGCAACGTGTTATTGACGAATTTTACAAACCATTCTCCAAAGATGTAGCCAAGGCTGAAGCTGAAATGGAAAAAATTCAGATCAAGGATGAGCCAGCTGGATTTGACTGTGAGGTCTGTGGTAGTCCAATGGTGATTAAGCTAGGCCGTTTTGGTAAATTCTATGCTTGTAGCAATTTCCCAGACTGCCGTCACACACAAGCGATTGTCAAAGAGATTGGAGTCGAGTGTCCAAGTTGTCATCAAGGACAAATCATCGAACGCAAAACCAAGCGCAATCGTATCTTCTATGGTTGCAATCGTTACCCAGAATGTGAATTTACTTCCTGGGACAAACCAATTGGACGTGATTGTCCAAAATGCGGACACTTCCTCGTGGAGAAAAAGGTCCGTGGTGGTGGCAAGCAGGTTGTATGTAGTAATGGCGACTACGAAGAAGAAAAAATTAAATAACACGAAGAGTCCTGAAAATAAATTTCAGGCTCTTTTTACTTGAAGCTTGACAAATTTCCTCACTTTGTGGGAAACTAGTAGAAGATTATTTCAATTAGGAGAAGACATGCGTATTATTTACCTAGTTATTGGTTTTATTTCTTTAGCCTTGGCTCTTGTTGGGGTTGTCTTGCCCCTCTTGCCAACAACGCCCTTCCTTTTGCTATCAATTGCTTGCTTTTCCAAGTCTTCAAAGAGATTTGAAGACTGGCTTTATCACACCAAGCTCTATCAGACTTATGTAGCTGACTTTCGCGAGACCAAGTCAATAGCGCGAGAACGAAAGAAAAAAATCATCGTATCTATCTATATCTTGATGGGGATTTCTATCTATTTTGCCCCTCTTTTGCCAGTCAAAATCGGTCTGGGAGCCTTGACTATCTTTATCACCTACTATCTCTTTAAAGTCATTCCTGACAAAGAATAGATAAAAATAGTAGTTATTTTCCTTGATAAAAATGAAAGCATATTTAAATAATATGATATAATAAATTAAAAGTAATCTTCAAGGAGAATCAAATGATTTACGAATTTTGTGCTGAAAATGTGACCTTGCTTGAAAAAGCGATGCAGGCTGGGGCTCGTCGAATCGAACTCTGTGATAATTTAGCCGTTGGCGGGACAACACCAAGCTATGGAGTAACCAAGGCAGCTGTTGAATTAGCAGCTAACTACGATACGACCATTATGACCATGATTCGTCCACGTGGTGGCGATTTTGTCTATACTGATCTTGAAATTGCCATCATGCTAGAAGACATTCGTTTAACTGCTCAAGCAGGTAGTCAAGGGGTCGTCTTTGGTGCTTTAACTGCTGATAAAAAGTTGGATAAGGTTAATCTAGAGAAGTTAATTGCCGCATCAAAAGGAATGGAAATTGTCTTCCACATGGCCTTTGATGAATTGAGCGAAGAAGACCAGTTGGAAGCTATTGACTGGCTCAGCCAAGCTGGTGTCACTCGTATCTTGACTCGTGCTGGCGTATCTGGTGACTCGTTAGAAAAACGTTTTGCCCACTATCACAGAATTTTGGAACATGCAAAAGGTAAAATTGAAATCTTACCAGGCGGAGGGATTGACTTGGACAACCGTCAATCCTTTATCGACCAACTGGGCGTGACTCAATTGCACGGTACTAAGGTTGTCTTTTAAAAAATAGAAAGGAACTGCTAGCTTTGGGTAGCAGTTTTCACTTATGTTTGAAATTTTTAAATCCTATCAGTTGAATCAAGAAAAAGCCAGTGCTTACGGTTTTATAGAAAATGAGGGAGTCTGGGCCTACAGTTTCCAGATCTTGGATGGCGACTTTGTCATGACTGTGTCCATCACAACGGATAATGTGAGCTTTCAAGTTTTTGATCAGGAGACTGGTGACCTTTATCCTCAAGTCCATATGGAAAGCATGAGAGGGTCTTTTGTTGGAAGTGTTCGTGAGGCTTGTTTGGAGATTCTCTATCAGATTCGGAAGGCTTGTTTTGACGTGCAGAATTTTATCTGCCCTCAGACTAAGCGCATTATGGAACAAGTTCAAGAAAAATATGGCAATCAGTTGGAATATCTGTGGGAGAAATCTCCTGATACAGCGGTATTACGTCGTGAAGATAGTCAAAAGTGGTATGCTGTTTTAATGAGAATTCCTTGGGATAGGCTAGATAAGGGGAGAGAAGGGCAAGTGGAAGCCGTCAACCTCAAACATGACTGCGTTACTGACTTACTCTCACAAAAGGGTATTTACCCTGCCTTTCATATGAACAAACGCTACTGGATTAGTCTTGCTCTTGATGATAGTTTATCGGATAACGAAGTTCTAGATTTGCTAGAAATCAGTTGGAATTTGACATTGAAAAAGTAAGGAAATTCCCTTGTGTTTTCAAATACTTTCAATTAGCAAAATATTCTTTACTGAAGAAATTTTCAGAAAATATTGGATTTTTTCTTGACAAGAGATTTTTCCTATGCTAAAATACTTAACAAGACATCAAACGAAGGAGAAAGTCAAACATGAAAACAGCTAAGTTTAATCAATTTGCTTTGTTGTTGAGGTACTCGGGCTAGTGCAGAAGCATTAGTCCTGTTTGGCTTACCAAGCGGGAGTAAATCAACATCTCGCTTGGGTTTCCGAGCGAGATGTTTTTTCTATACTGAAATTTTGAAGGGGGAATTCTCATGCGTAGAGTTGAGTTTCTAGATACCAGTCTCCGTGATGGTGAGCAGACACCAGGCGTTAACTTTTCAATCAAGGAAAAGGTCGCCATTGCAAGACAGCTGGAGAAATGGGGGATTTCGGCTATCGAAGCTGGTTTTCCAGCGGCGAGTCCAGATTCATTTACAGCAGTTCAGGAGATTGCCAAGGTCTTGAAGAAAACAGCGGTGACAGGTTTGGCACGTTCGGTCAAGTCTGATATAGATGCTTGTTACGAGGCGCTCAAGGATGCCAAGTATCCTCAGGTTCACGTCTTTATCGCGACTAGTCCGATTCACCGTAAGTATAAGCTCAATAAGAGCAAGGAAGAGATTTTGGAAGCAATCAGTGAACATGTTTCTTATGCTCGTTCTAAGTTTGAAATTGTCGAATTTTCTCCAGAGGATGCGACCAGAACAGAGTTGGATTTCCTCTTGCAAGTTGTGCAGACAGCTGTGGATGCAGGTGCGACCTACATCAATATCCCTGACACGGTTGGATTTACTACGCCAGAGGAATATGGTGCCATCTTCAAATGCTTAATTGAGAATGTCAAGACCGATCGTCAGATCATCTATTCGCCTCACTGTCACGATGACCTCGGAATGGCAGTAGCTAATAGCCTTGCTGCTGTTAAGAATGGAGCAGGACGAGTCGAAGGAACCATCAATGGTATCGGGGAGAGAGCTGGCAATGCTGCTTTGGAAGAAATTGCAGTGGCGCTTAATATTCGCCAAGATTACTACCAAGCTGAGACAAGCATTATCCTAAACGAAACCATCAATATGTCAGAAATGGTTTCTCGCTTCTCAGGTATTCCAGTTCCTAAAAACAAGGCGGTTGTTGGAGGAAATGCCTTCTCTCATGAATCGGGTATTCACCAAGATGGGGTTCTTAAAAATCCTCTTACCTATGAAATCATTACACCTGAATTGGTTGGTGTCAAGAGTAACAGTCTTCCGCTTGGAAAATTGTCCGGTCGCCACGCTTTTGTAGAAAAACTAAGGGAATTGGCCCTAGACTTTACTGAAGAAGACATCAAACCACTCTTTGCTAAGTTCAAGGCACTAGCGGACAAAAAGCAAGAAATCACAGATGCAGATATTCGTGCTCTGGTAGCTGGAATCATGGTTGAAAACCCAGAAGGATTCCACTTTGATGATTTACAACTTCAAACCCATGCGGATAAAGACATTGAAGCAATTGTCAGCCTTGCTAATATGGATGGTGAGAAGGTTGAGTTTAATGCGACAGGACAAGGTTCTGTTGAGGCTATCTTCAACGCTATCGATAAGTTCTTCAATCAATCCGTTCGCTTGGTGTCTTACACAATTGATGCGGTGACAGATGGGATCGATGCTCAGGCTCGGGTATTGGTCACTGTTGAAAATAGAGATACAGAGACCATCTTTAACGCAGCAGGGCTTGATTTCGATGTACTGAAGGCTTCGGCTATTGCCTACATCAATGCCAATACCTTTGTTCAAAAGGAGAATGCTGGTGAGATGGGGCGTAGTGTTTCCTACCGCGATATGCCTAGTGTGTAAAGGAGAAGGCTATGACAAAAAAAATAGTAGCTCTAGCAGGGGATGGAATTGGTCCAGAAATCATTGAAGCTGGTTTAGCAGTTCTGGAAGCTCTAGCTTCAAAAACAGGTTTTGACTATGAAATAGATAGACGCACCTTTGGAGGTGCAGGTATTGATGCTACGGGGCATCCCTTACCTGATGAAACCCTCAAGGCAAGTAGAGAAGCAGATGCTATTCTCCTTGCGGCTATCGGTAGTCCCCAGTATGATGGGGCAACGATTCGCCCTGAACAAGGCTTGCTGGCTCTTCGTAAGGAACTCAATCTCTATGCCAATATTAGGCCTGTTAAGATTTTTGACAGTCTCAAGCATTTGTCACCTCTCAAATCGGAACGAATTGCTGGTGTAGACTTTGTCGTGGTGCGTGAGTTGACAGGTGGGATCTACTTTGGAGATCATATCCTAGAAGAGCGCAAAGCGCGTGATATCAACGACTACAGCTATGAGGAAGTGGAGCGGATTCTTCGAGAAGCCTTTGAAATCGCAAGAAATCGGAGAAAAATCCTTACCAGCATCGACAAGCAAAATGTTCTAGCGACTTCAAAACTCTGGCGGAGAGTAGCTGAGGAAGTCGCTCAGGATTTCCCAGATGTGACCTTGGAACACCAGTTGGTGGACTCAGCTGCCATGCTTATGATTACCAATCCTGCCAAGTTTGATGTCATCGTGACGGAAAATCTTTTCGGAGATATCTTATCTGATGAATCAAGCGTTTTATCAGGCACACTTGGCGTCATGCCATCAGCCAGTCATTCTGAAAAAGGCCCAAGTCTTTATGAACCTATTCACGGTTCGGCACCTGATATTGCAGGTCAAGGAATTGCCAATCCTATCTCTATGATTTTGTCAGTTGCCATGATGCTGAGAGACAGCTTTGGACGTTATGAGGATGCAGAGCGTATCGAGCATGCTGTAGAAGCCAGTTTGGCAGCAGGAATTTTAACGAGAGATATAGGAGGAAAGGCTTCTACCAAGGAAATGACGGAAGCCATCATTGAAAGACTATGAAGATAAATGAAGGAATCACGCTTACCCTCTTGATTTGGAATGTCATAATTTTCATCATTTATGGAATCGACAAATCCAAGGCAAGGAGAGGTGCTTGGCGGATCCCAGAGAAGATTCTCTTGACGATAGCACTTTTCTGTGGTGGTTTTGGTGCATGGCTAGCAGGAATGACCTTTCATCACAAGACTCGAAAATGGTATTTTAAAACGGTTTGGTTCCTTGGCATGGTAACCACACTAGTAGCCCTATATTTCATTTGGAGGTAATGGATGGCAGGAAAATCGATTTTTGATAAACTATGGGACCGCCATGTCATCATAGGAGAAGAGGGGCAGCCCCAACTCATGTATGTGGACCAGCACTATATTCATGAAGTGACCAGTCCCCAAGCTTTTCAAGGATTACGAGATGCAGGTCGCAGATTGAGACGACCAGACTTGACATTTGGGACCTTTGACCACAATGTACCAACTGTCAATATCTACGATATTCGAGATGTGATTTCTAAGGCTCAAATTGATAAGCTTGCTGAAAATGTTGAGGAGTTTGGGATTGAACATGCTGCCCATGGTTCTGAAAAGCAGGGAATCGTTCACATGGTAGGTCCAGAAACAGGACGGACGCAACCAGGAAAATTCATCGTCTGTGGAGACAGCCATACGGCTACTCACGGAGCTTTCGGAGCTATCGCCTTTGGGATTGGGACCAGTGAGGTCGAGCATGTCTTTGCTACCCAGACCCTCTGGCAGGTCAAACCCAAGAAAATGCTGGTAGAATTCACTGGTGTTCCTCAAAAAGGAGTTTATTCTAAGGATTACATTTTAGCCTTAATTGCCAAGTACGGCGTTGCTTGTGGTGTAGGCTATGTGGTGGAATATCGTGGACAAGCGATTGATGCTTTGACCATGGAAGAGCGCATGACCATCTGCAATATGTCCATCGAGTTTGGCTCTAAAATGGGCATTATGAATCCAGATCAGTCCACCTTTGACTATCTCAAGGGACGAGAATGTGTTCCAGAAGATTTCGAAGAGGCGGTTGCTGACTGGAAGACGCTTGTCAGCGATGAGGATGCTGTTTATGATAAGCTTATCCGGATGGATGTCTCAGACTTGGCTCCTATGGTGACCTGGGGAACCAATCCTGCTATGGGGGTTGACTTTGACAGTAGCTTCCCAGAAATTAAGGATATGAATGATGAACGAGCTTATCATTACATGGACTTGGAGCCTGGTCAGAAGCCAGCAGATATTGAACTAGGCTATATCTTTATCGGGTCTTGTACCAATGCTCGTCTCAGCGATTTACAACTGGCCGCGCGATTTGTCAAAGGAAAGAAAATAGCTCCCAATCTAACAGCAATTGTAGTTCCAGGCTCTCGTCCTGTGAAACGAGCGGCTGAGAAGTTGGGCTTGGACAAGGTCTTTCTGGATGCTGGCTTTGAGTGGAGAGACCCAGGTTGCTCCATGTGTCTAGGAATGAATCCCGACAAGGTCCCTGATGGTGTCCACTGTGCTTCAACCAGTAACCGTAACTTTGAAGATAGACAGGGATTTGGCGCTAAGACCCATCTTTGCAGTCCAGCCATGGCAGCTGCGGCAGCTATCGCAGGGCGCTTTGTAGATGTTCGGCAAATGCCAGAGGCCCAGTAAGGAGAGGATATGGAGAAATTTACAGTTTATACGGGAACGACCGTTCCTCTTATGAATGATAACATTGATACTGACCAAATCCTTCCCAAGCAGTTTCTCAAGTTAATTGATAAGAAAGGCTTTGGTAAGTACCTCATGTATGCTTGGCGTTATTTGGACGACAAGTATACTGAGGATCCAGACTTTGTTTTTAACCGACCAGAATACCGAAAAGCCAGTATCCTTATCTCAGGGGATAACTTTGGCGCAGGATCGTCCAGAGAACACGCAGCTTGGGCTCTAGCAGACTACGGTTTTAAGGTCGTGATTGCAGGGTCTTTTGGAGACATTCATTACAATAATGAACTCAATAATGGCATGTTGCCCATTGTCCAGCCCAGAGATGTTCGAGAGAAACTAGCCCAACTACAACCGACTGACCAGGTAACCGTGGACTTAGAACAACAAAAAATCATCTCACCAGTTGGAGAATTCACTTTTGAAATCGATAGTGAATGGAAACACAAGCTCTTAAATGGTTTGGATGATATCGGTATTACCTTGCAGTACGAAGATTTGATTGCTGCTTATGAAAAACAACGCCCAGCCTATTGGCAGGAATAGAATAGAATAGAATAAAAATAGAAAAGGAAATAGAACTATGACAAAACACATTCAATGGAACGGAACACTTTCTCAAGAAGGCTATGACATTTTAAAAGGTGAGGGCGGATGTATCGTTTGCCCTACAAAAGTTGGTTACATTATCATGACTAGCGATAAAGCAGGACTTGAGCGTAAGTTCGCAGCCAAAGAGCGTAACCGTAACAAACCAGGTGTTGTCCTCTGCGGTAGCATGGATGAGCTTCGCGCTTTAGCACAACTCAACCCAGAAATTGAAGCCTTCTACCAAAAACATTGGGACGAAGACATTCTCCTCGGTTGTATCCTTCCATGGAAACTAGAAGCTTTTGAAAAACTTAAAGGATACGGTGATGGCCGTGAAGAGCTCATGACAGACGTTCGTGGTACTAGCTGTTTTGTCATCAAGTTTGGTAAAGCTGGTGAACAATTGGCTGCTAAACTGTGGGAAGAAGGTAAAATGGTCTACGCCTCATCAGCTAACCCATCTGGAAAAGGAAACCGCGGTAAGGTGGAAGGTATCGGAGAACGTATAGAAGGAGCAGTGGACCTTGTCATCGAGGCAGACGACTATGTGGCATCTATCCAACCGGACAAAACAATCGAAACTCGCTACGAGCAAGGTGTTATGGTGTCCATGGTTGATAAAGACGGCAAACTCATCCCAGAACAAGGAGGAGCTCGTTCAATCTCACCAGCTCCAGTTGTGATCCGTAAAGGGCTTGACATTGATAAAATCATGATGCACCTGTCAGATACCTTTAACTCATGGGACTACCGTCAGGGTGAGTATTACTAAGATAAATAAAGAAGTCTAGTGTTGAAAGGGAAGAAAACCTCTACACTAGGCTTTTTCTTTAGAAATTCTTTTCTTTTTATATAGGATATGATATTCTATATATGAAATAAATGAAAGTAGGATTAAGTAATCTTGGATACTAACTTTCCTATATATGAAAATGGAGTAACAAAATGGAAGAGAAAGTAAATTATTGGATGATAGTTGCAGGAGGAGGTGGAAAGGTCTGGTCATTATTTAAGGATGAAAATATTGCTTGTATAGATTTTGATTCTAATTTATCTAATATTTTAGGTTATAATAATCATCAAGAATTAAAGCAAGGAAAACAGAGAGATAAATTTATTTGGAAATTTGCTCATGACATAAAAAAAGATGATTACATAATAGCTACCTCAGGGTTTAAGGAAATTTTAGGAATTGGTCAATGTGTGAAACCTTATTATTTTGACGAATCTAAAAAAACATTTAAACATTGTATTGGTGTTAAATGGTTGAAAGTAGATGGTGGATGGGAATACCAACGTAAAAAAGGTGCAAGACAAACCATCAACTGTGACAGAAATAAGGAACGTATCAATTTATATAAATCTATTTTAAATGGTACATACAGAAGAAATATAGAGGAAGTTGTTATGAATAATAATATTATTGACTATTTAAATAAATTAGAAAAATCCAAAAACCTCATCCTCCGTGGTGCTCCTGGTACAGGAAAAACTTATCTTGCTAAAGAAATAGCGACAGAGCTAACGGGTGGTAATGAAGATCAAATCGGCTTTGTACAATTTCACCCTTCCTATGATTATACGGATTTTGTAGAGGGGTTGAGACCGGTATCAAATGGCGATGGAGCTATTGAGTTTAAGCTAGAGGACGGAATTTTTAAGAAGTTCTGTCAGAAGGCTAAAGAAGCTCAGAAAACTGGAGGACAAGATAATTTTGATGAAGCTTGGGATCTTTATCTTGAGTATGTTAATAGTAGAGATGAAAAAGAATATTTGACAGAATTTTCCTATCTAACAGTAAATAGTCGAAATAATTTTAATATCAATTATGAAACTAAAGCCAAAGGAACTGTCTTAACAAAATCTTATGTTTATGAACTCTATAAAGACGAAAATTATCTGAAACAGCCCTTTTATCGTAACCAAGGAAAAAAAGTCCTTGAAACTTTAAAGAAAAGATTTGGTCTGAAAGATTATGTCTCTCCAACAAAGATCAACACAGACAAGAAATTCGTTTTTATTATCGATGAGATCAATCGTGGGGAGATTTCTAAGATTTTTGGTGAACTCTTTTTCTCTATCGACCCTGGTTATCGTGGTGAAAAGGGAAGTGTTTCTACCCAGTATGCTAATTTACATGAGACGGATGAAAAGTTTTATATCCCCGAAAATGTTTACATCATCGGAACCATGAATGATATTGACCGATCAGTGGATACATTTGATTTTGCTATGCGTCGTCGTTTCCGTTTTGTTGAAGTTACTGCCGAGAGTCAAGTTGGAATGTTGGATAAAGAGCTGAATATCCATGCCGAAGAAGCTAAAATTCGTCTAAGAAACTTGAATGCTGAAATCGAAAAAGTTCAGGAGCTAAATAGTCATTATCATATCGGTCCAAGTTATTTCCTTAAATTGAAGGAAGTGGATTTTGACTATGAATTACTCTGGTCTGATTATCTCAAACCACTTTTGGAAGATTACTTACGGGGTTCTTATAAGGAATCTGAAACTCTGGCAACATTGAAAAAAGCATTTAATCTGACAAATAACGAGCAAACAGAACTCCAAGATACTGGTGATAAAGATGCGGATAACTGATAATCAGCATAAAATTGCTAAAGAAGATTTTGTCGCAGAATATCCCAAACTAAGTCAAGCTCTTCTTGATAGAACACTGGATAACCTTTCTAGAGAGGATAATATCTTTATTTTTCCAAATGATTTGACTCATACTCCAGATTTAGAGAAGGACCAAAAGATTTTTGAAACTGTCAATCAGGAAATTAAGACTGGAAATGTGATTGGTTTTCTGGGGTGTGGTCAGGAAAAATTGACGATTTCCTCTCGTTTTTCTGATGAAAGTAACGACCATTTTTTGCATTATCTTTTACAAAAGGTTCTTCATATCAATCTCACTAGTTTAGATGTAGCTTTGTCGCGTGAAGATAAGCTCTATCAACTTTTGATGTATCTCTTCCCCAAGTATCTACAAGCTGCAATTCGAAAAGGTCTGTATAAGGAATACCAGCGATTTTCTCATAACGACAGTCATGTAAAGGGAGTGATTGATGTAAGAAATCATCTCAAGAAAAACCTTCCTTTTATGGGAAATGTTGCCTACACAACGAGAGAGTTCACCTATGATAATCCACTCATGCAGTTGATTCGACATACGATTGAGTACATAAAGAATCAGAAAAGTTTCGGAGTTCTGCTTGATAGTAATCGTGAAAATATGACAGAAATTACGCGTGTGACTCCAGCTTATAAACTAGCTAATCGTGCCAAGATTATCAGAATGAATAAAACCAAACCTATTCGACATGCCTATTTCAGAGAGTACAGAAAGTTGCAAGAGCTTTGCCTGATGATCCTAAACCAAGAAAAGCACGGTTTAGGATATCAAGAGCAAAAAATCCATGGTATTCTTTTTGATGTTGCCTGGCTTTGGGAAGAGTATGTTTACACCTTGTTGCCAAAAGGTTTTGTACATCCCAGAAATAAGGATAAGACGGACGGAATTTCAGTATTTTCTGTTGGGAAACGAAAGGTATATCCAGATTTTTATGACAGAGAACGAAAGATTGTTCTAGATGCAAAATATAAGAAACTGGAGTTTACTGAAAAAGGAATCAACCGTGAGGACTTATTCCAGCTGATTTCCTATTCTCATATTTTAAAAGCTGAGAAAGCTGGATTGATTTTTCCTAGTATAGAGCAATCAGTAAATAGTGAGATAGGAGAGCTAGCAGGTTATGGAGCTTTGTTGAAGAAATGGTCTATCCAAATCCCTCAAAAAACTTCATCTTATAATGAATTTTGTAAAATGATGGAAAGCTCAGAAGAAAATTTTAAAGCGATTATTGATGAAGAAGTGGGGAGAAAATAGTCTCTTCACTTTTTTGCTATTTATATAAGTAATTTCCGAACAATATAATTTGATTATTGAAATTATTTGACAAAAACTGTACTTTGGTTTATAATGAATCAAGGAAACGTCGGAAAAGACGTAGGGATGCGCAAGCATAGGTAGGTCATTACAAGAGAAGCGAGACATCGATATGTTAAATGAATTTCCAATTTTTGATTACGAAGATATTCAGTTGATCCCTAATAAATGTGTCATTAAAAGCCGTGCAGAAGCAGATACGAGTGTCACACTTGGAAATCACACTTTCAAACTACCTGTTGTACCTGCAAATATGCAGACGATTTTGGATGAGAATGTTGCAGAGCAACTAGCTAAAGGCGGATACTTCTACATTATGCACCGTTTTGATGAAGCGGTGCGCATTCCTTTTATCAAACGCATGCATGATCAAGGGCTCATTGCTTCCATTTCTGTTGGTGTTAAGGATTACGAGTATGATTTTGTTAGCCAACTCAAGGCTGATGCTCCTGAGTATATCACGATTGACATTGCTCATGGTCATGCGGATAGCGTGATTTCTATGATTCAGCACATCAAGAAAGAATTGCCGGATACTTTTGTCATTGCTGGGAATGTGGGAACACCAGAAGCTGTGCGTGAATTGGAAAATGCTGGTGCGGATGCTACCAAGGTTGGAATCGGCCCTGGTAAGGTTTGTATCACCAAGGTCAAGACTGGTTTTGGTACAGGTGGTTGGCAGTTGGCAGCACTTCGCTGGTGTGCTAAGGCAGCTCGCAAACCGATTATTGCTGATGGTGGGATTCGTACTCATGGTGATATTGCTAAGTCTATCCGTTTCGGTGCTAGCATGGTCATGATTGGTTCCCTCTTTGCAGGACATATCGAAAGCCCAGGAAAGACGATTGAAGTCGACGGCGAACAGTTCAAAGAATACTATGGTTCCGCTTCACAATATCAAAAGGGTGCTTATAAAAATGTGGAAGGAAAACGCATCTTACTTCCTGCCAAAGGTCATCTACAAGATACCCTTACTGAGATGGAGCAGGATCTGCAAAGTGCCATTTCCTACGCAGGTGGACGAAAACTTGCCGACCTCAAGCACGTTGATTATGTTATCGTGAAAAACTCTATCTGGAACGGTGATGCATCCCACTAATGGACGCATAGTCCACCCATAAAAAACTTGTTATTAGAGCAAATTTCTGTTATAATAAGACAAGTTTCCACCCTTAGTGTAATGGATATCACGTAAGATTCCGGTTCTTGAGATGGGGGTTCGATTCCCTCAGGGTGGATGTAAACAGCCTAAAAAAGCCTTATTTAAAGGCTTTTTTCTTTATACTGCCCCTAAAATTGAAAATTGCCTTCTAAAAAATGCTCAATTCCTCTCTAGTCCCGTTTTAAAGTGACTCAGGGGGCTTTTTTTGATATAATAAGAAGGACTGATATCAGTTAGAAAGAGGTTGGTATGAAAGAATTACAAATTGTACTGAAAGACCGTTTTGCAATCGAATTTGCAGATAAAAAGCTACTAGAAACTGCCTTTACTCATACGAGTTATGCCAATGAGCACCGCCTCTTAAAAATTTCACACAATGAGCGCTTGGAATTTTTAGGAGACGCTGTTCTGCAATTATTGATTTCAGAATACCTGTATAAAAAATATCCTAAGAAACCAGAGGGCGATTTGTCCAAGCTCCGTGCCATGATTGTCCGTGAGGAGAGTTTGGCTGGTTTTGCGCGTGATTGCCAGTTTGATCAGTTTATCAAACTAGGAAAAGGGGAAGAAAAGTCTGGTGGGCGCAATCGTGACACCATTCTTGGTGATGCCTTTGAAGCCTTTCTGGGTGCTTTGCTTTTAGACAAGGATGTTGCTAGGGTAAAAGAATTTATCTATCAAGTCATGATCCCCAAGGTTGAAGCAGGTGACTTTGAAATGATTAAGGATTACAAGACACACCTGCAAGAGTTGCTCCAGGTCAATGGAGATGTGGATATTCGTTACCAGGTGACCTCTGAAACGGGACCTGCCCATGACAAGGTTTTTGATGTAGAAGTTCTGGTTGAAGGCAAGAGCATCGGAAAAGGTCAAGGTCGTTCTAAAAAATTGGCAGAGCAAGAGGCCGCAAAAAATGCAGTTGAGAAGGGACTGGATTCATGTATTTAAAGGAAATTGAGATTCAGGGATTCAAGTCCTTTGCTGACAAGACCAAGGTAGTCTTTGACCAAGGTGTGACAGCTGTCGTTGGGCCCAATGGATCTGGAAAATCAAATATCACAGAAAGTCTGAGATGGGCCTTGGGAGAGTCCAGTGTCAAGAGCCTTCGTGGTGGCAAGATGCCCGATGTCATTTTTGCTGGGACAGAAAGTCGCAAACCACTCAATTATGCTTCTGTTGTCGTGACCTTGGATAATGAAGATGGCTTCATCAAGGATGCAGGGCAAGTCATTAAGGTAGAACGCCATATCTATCGTAGTGGTGATAGCGAGTATCGAATTGATGGCAAAAAAGTCCGTCTTCGTGATGTACATGACCTTTTCTTGGATACCGGTTTGGGACGGGATTCCTTCTCCATCATTTCCCAAGGGAAGGTTGAGGAAATTTTTAACTCCAAGCCCGAAGAACGCCGAGCTATTTTTGAAGAAGCTGCTGGAGTTCTAAAATACAAGACTCGTCGAAAAGAAACAGAAAGCAAACTGCAACAAACTCAAGACAATCTCGACCGCTTAGAAGACATTATCTACGAGTTGGACAATCAAATCAAGCCCCTTGCAAAACAAGCCGAGAATGCTCGCAAGTTTCTCGACTTGGATAGTCAACGCAAGGCAATTTACTTGGATGTACTGGTTGCCCAAATCAAGGAAAATAAGGCTGAACTAGAGCTAACAGAAGAAGAGCTAACGCAAGTTCAGGAACTCTTGACTAGCTATTACCAAAAGCGTGAAGAGTTAGAAGAGGAAAATCAAAGTCTTAAAAAGAAACGCCAGGATTTCCAAGCTCAAATGACCAAGGATCAAGGAAGCTTGATGGATTTGACCAGTTTGATCAGTGACTTAGAGCGAAAACTAGCCCTATCCAAACTGGAATCCGAGCAAGTTGCCCTTAATCAACAAGAAGCGCAAGCCCGTTTGACTGCTTTGGAAGATAAGAGAAAGGCTCTAAGTAAGGAAAAGGCTGAAAAAGAAGAGAATCTGGAACAGTTAGAGGAAACTCTAGCTGAAAATAACAAGGAACTCAATCGCCTAGAAGCAGAGTTGTTGGCATTTTCTGATGATCCTGACCAGATGATCGAGCTCTTGCGTGAACGTTTTGTGGCTCTTTTACAAGAAGAAGCGGATGTCTCAAACCAGTTGACCCGCATCGAGAATGAACTGGAGAACAGCCGTCAACTATCTCAAAAACAAGCTGATCAACTTGAGAAATTGAAAGAACAACTGGCTACAGCTAAAGAAAAGGCCAGTCAACAGCAGGCTGAGCTTGAAACTGCCAAGGAGCAGGTTCAGAAATTATTGGCTGACTACCAAGCTAGTGCCAAGGAGCAAGAGGAGCAGAAAGTTTCTTTCCAAGCCCAGCAGAGCCAACTCTTTGACCGTCTAGACAGTCTCAAAAACAAGCAGGCTAGAGCCCAGAGTTTGGAAAACATCCTAAGAAATCATAGTAATTTTTATGCGGGTGTTAAGAGTGTTCTTCAAGAAAAAGCCCGTCTTGGTGGGATCATTGGTGCAGTCAGTGAACATTTGACCTTTGATGTGCATTATCAAACTGCCCTGGAGATTGCGCTTGGAGCTAGCAGTCAGCATATCATCGTAGAAGATGAAAACGCGGCAACCAAGGCAATTGATTTCCTAAAACGTAACAGAGCTGGTCGTGCAACCTTTCTTCCATTGACGACTATCAAGGCTCGTACCATTTCTAGTCAGAATCAGGATGCTGTCGCCTCAAGTCCAGGCTTCCTTGGTATGGCTGATGAGTTGGTGTCGTTTGATAAGAGACTAGAAGCCATTTTTAAGAATTTGTTAGCTACGACGGCTATCTTTGACACAGTAGAACACGCGCGTACGGCAGCTCGCCAAGTTCGTTATCAGGTTCGCATGGTGACACTGGATGGGACAGAGTTGCGTACAGGTGGTTCCTACGCGGGGGGTGCCAATCGTCAAAACAATAGTATTTTCATCAAGCCAGAGCTGGAACAATTACAAAAAGAAATTGCTGAAGAAGAAGCTGACTTGCGGTCAGAAGAAGCGACTTTGAAGACCTTGCAAGATGAGATGGCAGTATTAACAGAAAGATTAGAAGCCATCAAATCTCAGGGTGAGCAAGCTCGTATTCAGGAGCAAGGTTTGTACCTTGCTTATCAACAAACCAATCAGCAGGCCGAAGAACTGGAAACGCTTTGGAAACTTCAAGAAGAGGAATTAAATCGCCTATCTGAAGGAGATTGGCAAGCGGATAAGGAAAAATGCCAAGAGCGCCTTGCTACTATTGCCAGTGAAAAGCAAAATCTGGAAGCTGAGATTGAAGAGATCAAGTCTAATAAAAACGCTATTCAAGAACGCTATCAAAACTTGCAGGAACAAGTAGCGCAAGCACGTTTGCTTAAGTCAGAACTGCAAGGACAAAAGCGGTATGAAGTGACTGATATTGAACGCCTAGGTAAGGAATTGGATAACCTCAATCTCGAACAAGAGGAAATCCAGCGTTTCCTCCAAGAAAAGATTGATAATCTTGAGAAGGTTGATACAGATTTGCTAAGTCAGCAGGCGGAAGAGGCCAAAACTCAGAAAACAAACCTCCAACAAGGTTTGATACGCAAGCAGTTTGAGTTGGATGATATCGAAGGCCAACTGGATGATATTGCCAGCCATTTGGATCAAGCTCGTCAGCAAAATGAAGAGTGGATTCGCAAACAAACACGTGCTGAAGCCAAGAAAGAAAAGGTCAGCGAACGCTTGCGCTATCTACAAGCTCAATTAACAGACCAGTACCAGATCAGCTACACTGAGGCTCTAGAAAAAGCGCATGAGTTGGAAGACCTCAATCTGGCAGAACAAGAGGTTAAAGATCTTGAGAAAGCTATTCGCTCACTCGGTCCGGTCAACTTGGACGCAATTGACCAGTACGAAGAAGTTCACAACCGTCTGGATTTCCTCAATAGCCAACGAGATGATATTTTGTCTGCGAAAAACTTACTCCTTGAGACCATCGCAGAGATGAATGATGAGGTTAAGGAGCGCTTCAAATCAACCTTTGAGGCTATTCGTGAGTCCTTTAAAGTAACCTTTAGACAGATGTTTGGCGGTGGTCAGGCAGACTTGATATTGACTGAGGGCGATCTTTTAACAGCTGGTGTGGAGATTTCTGTTCAACCACCAGGTAAGAAAATCCAATCTCTCAACCTCATGAGTGGTGGTGAAAAAGCCCTATCAGCTCTGGCTCTGCTCTTCTCAATCATCCGAGTTAAGACTATTCCTTTCGTCATCTTGGACGAGGTAGAGGCGGCGCTGGACGAAGCCAATGTCAAACGTTTTGGGGATTACCTCAATCGTTTTGACAAGGATAGTCAGTTTATCGTCGTGACCCACCGTAAGGGAACGATGGCGGCAGCGGATTCTATCTATGGAGTTACCATGCAAGAATCAGGTGTTTCCAAGATTGTTTCGGTTAAGTTAAAAGACTTGGAAGAAACAGTAGACTAGTTACCAAACGATAGCATCTCTTAGGAGGTGCTATTTTTTAAAACTCATAGCTTGAATTGTCTATCAAGGTCAGATCAGGCGCAAAAAACGACATTTGGGATTTCCTCTTAGCGAAAAGACTTGCTCTATGATATAATAGTTTCATGATTACAACAGTACCTATTAAGAACGAAAAAGACATTGCAGTACCGGGTAAAACAGTCCTTGTACTTGGTTATTTTGATGGCATCCACAAGGGGCATCAGAAACTCTTTGAAGTAGCCAGCAAGGCTTCAATGAAGGATTATCTGCCAGTTGTCGTGATGACTTTTACAGAGTCACCAAAACTTGCCTTACAACCTTACCAACCTGAGCTCATGCTCCATATCGTCAATCACGAGGAACGGGAGCACAAGATGAAGTGGCACGGAGTAGAGGCTCTTTTCTTACTGGACTTTAGTAGCAAATTTGCTAGTTTAACGGGTCAAGAATTCTTTGATACCTATGTTAGAGCTTTAAAACCAGCCATTATCGTAGCAGGATTTGATTACACCTTTGGTTCAGATAAGAAAACTGCGGATGACCTGAAGGATTATTTTGATGGAGAGATTATCATTGTTCCTCCAGTTGAGGATGAAAAGGGCAAGATTAGTTCTACACGGATTCGTCAGGCAATTCTTGATGGAGATGTAAAGGAAGTCAATCATCTGCTCGGCACTCCGCTCCCATCTCGTGGAATGGTCGTTCACGGAAATGCACGAGGGCGTACTATTGGTTATCCAACAGCCAATCTGGTCCTAAGAGATCGAACCTATATGCCAGCAGACGGTGTTTATGTAGTCGATATCGAAGTGCAACGTCAGAGATATCGTGGAATGGCAAGTGTTGGGAAAAATGTTACTTTTGATGGAGAAGAACCGCGTTTTGAAGTCAATATTTTCGACTTTTCAGACGATATTTACGGTGAGACAGTCATGGTCTATTGGCTAGACCGTGTCCGCGATATGGTTAAATTTGACTCCATCGACGAGCTCGTAGACCAACTCCAGAAAGACGAAGAAATTGCTCGGAACTGGAAGGATGGAGAGTAAGAGTTTGCTATCAATTCGAAAGAGAAGGTAGAATGAAATTCATATAATGGACAAAAAAAGTAGCCTGCAAAGGCTACTCTTTTTAAAACACACGATAGACATAAGGATTTTCTGGTTTGTCTACTTTTGTGAAACTCTCAACTTCCAGTGTTGGGAGTTTTTGTTTGAGTTCTTTATGATAGTGGAGGGTCAGGGTTCCCCTAGCGGTAATCCAGGTATTGTCAGGATACTGGCGTGAGTTTCCCTTGGTCAAGAGTCCGTATACACCAGAGTCTGCGATACAGTGGATGATTCCAAATCGAAAGAGGAACTGCCTATCTGGATGACTAGGATCGTTATAGACAAAGCCTGTAAACTCGATTTGCTTTCCTTCAAACTCTTGTGGATAGTCATAGAGAACTTCCATGACCTCCATATAGTTTTCGTCTGTGACTTGAATGGTTGGCTGGGAGAGGTATTTATCAGCTGTTGTCCTCATTTCCTTTTCATAAGCAGATTTGGAAAAATAGGTACTGGTATCGGGTTTGAGGTATTGACTAGATGTACCCTCGCTTGCCTGAATAGCTGTATCGATTCCCTCAGCGAGTGGGAAATGATAGCCTTTGGCAGATACGGTTCTTGAGTCCAAACTTACTGTCGGAAAGGCAATTCCAATCAAGAGAGGTAGTGACAGTAACAGGATGCTGATTTGTCTAGTTCGACGACTTTCCATATGGCTGTGAGAATTGATTTTCTTAATCCAGATGTAGAATTGGACCAGAGCCAACAGAAGAGAAAGGAGCATGGAGATATAGACTAGATAGGAATAGTGGAGGTTGATGTAGTGGCTGAGTTTGCCAGATAGCTTGAGGTAAAGGGTCAGAGCAAAATAGCCTAGTAGAATGAAAAATCGAATCATAGCATCACCCCTATCATGTAAGAATAGAGCAAGACAAGCAATGTCACGATGCCCATAAATTGCCAGATGAAGTTGATTTTGAGGTAGTGTTTCATCATGAGGAGATTTTTGATATCAAGCATGGGACCAATGACCAGAAAGGCAAGAACAGGAGCAAGACCAAAGCTCGAGAGGAGAGAAGCACCGATAAAGGCATCCGCCTCACTACAGAGGGAAAGGAGAAAGGCAAGAAACATGAGCAAGAGAATCGCAAGGACTGGACTAGCACTGATAGAGGTGAGGATCCGAGTCGGGACATAGACTTGCACGATAGCTGCAAAGAGACAGCCAAAGACCAGGTAACGCCCCATATCGAAAAACTCGTCAATAGCCTGTATAAAGACCTGAAAAACTTTTCTAGCAGGTGTCAGGTGTGAAAAGTCATGTTTATGACAAGCAATAGGATTCTCTTTTTGAATGGGTTCCTTCCAGAAAAATCCTAGAAAAATACCCAATACCAAAGCAACTACAATGGCTCCCAGAGCTCGCAAAAAGGCAAACTTTAATGAATTGCCAAAGGCAGAGTATGTAGCGAAAAGAACGATAGGATTGATGATGGGAGCGGTCACCAGAAAGGGAACTGCTGTATAGCTGGGCACCTTTTTTTCCAAAAAACGATTGATAATCGGAACAATCCCACATTCGCAAGAAGGAAAGAGAAAACCAATGAAGGTACCAAAAAAGATTCTCCCCCAACGATTGCGAGGGAGAAACTCAGTGACTTTATCTGGTGTGATATAGACTTCAATCCAGCCCGAAATGAGACTCCCAATCAAGACAAAAGGAAGGGCTTCAATCATGATAGAGAGAAAAATAGCCCCCGCTTGTAATACACTAGGAGGAAGAGATTGGAAAACAGTCATCTATTTTTTCTTCTCAACTTTTTCTTTTTTGTCTTTGTCATCTGGGAAAGTGACTTGTGTTAAGTCAGGAAGTTTGGCGAATTCTTCAAACATCTTGTCCAAGTCGTCGGTTTTTGTAAATTTAACAGCCATGGGCCTACCTCTTTTCTAAATGTTACCTCTATTATACTATTATTTTGCGGAAAAGGGATTATTTTTATTTTGATAATCAAAGAGGTAAAAACAGGTAAGGTGAAACAAGCTTTGTTCCTTATGGTATAATAGGTTTATGGATAAAAAATATGAAAAAATCTCCCAAGATTTGGGTGTAACCTTAAAGCAGATCGATACCGTTCTAAGCTTGACCACTGAAGGGGCGACGATTCCCTTCATCGCACGTTACCGGAAGGACATGACTGGTAGTCTGGATGAAGTGGCGATTAAGGCCATTATCGACTTGGATAAAAGCCTGACTAATCTCAATGACCGCAAGGAAGCTGTCTTGGCTAAGATTCAAGAACAAGGTAAGCTAACAAAGGAATTGGAAGAAGCTATCTTAGCTGCCGAAAAACTAGCAGATGTAGAAGAACTCTATCTTCCTTATAAGGAAAAGCGTCGGACCAAGGCAACCATTGCCCGTGAAGCTGGACTCTTCCCTCTCGCACGCTTGATTTTGCAGAACGTAGCTGACTTAGAGAAAGAGGCTGAGAAGTTTGTCTGTGAAGGATTTGCGACTGGTCAACAAGCTTTGGCTGGTGCAGTTGATATCTTGGTAGAAGCCCTATCTGAAGATGTCAATCTACGTGCTATGACTTATCAGGAAGTGTTGAGACACTCTAAAATCACTTCGCAAGTCAAGGATGAAAATCTTGATGAAAAACAAGTTTTTCAGATATATTACGATTTCTCGGAGACAGTTGGCAACATACAGGGCTATCGAACCTTAGCCCTCAACCGTGGCGAAAAATTAGGCATCTTAAAAGTTGGCTTTGAACATGCGACGGATCGTATCCTAGCTTTCTTTGCAGCTCGTTTTAAGGTTAAAAATGCCTATATTGATGAAGTGGTTCAACAGTCAGTTAAGAAAAAGGTCTTGCCTGCTATCGAGCGCCGTATTCGGACAGAATTGACTGAGAAAGCAGAAGAAGGGGCTATCCAACTCTTTTCAGACAATCTGCGCAATCTCCTCTTGGTTGCTCCGCTGAAAGGGCGCGTGGTTCTAGGATTCGACCCTGCCTTTCGTACAGGTGCCAAGCTAGCCGTTGTTGATGCGACTGGGAAAATGCTGACGACCCAAGTCATCTATCCCGTTAAACCAGCATCAGCTCGTCAGATTGAAGAAGCCAAGCGAGACTTATCCGACCTGATCGGTCAATACGGTGTGGAAATTATTGCCATTGGAAATGGAACGGCCAGTCGGGAAAGTGAAGCCTTTGTGGCGGAAGTTCTGAAAGATTTTCCAGAAGTCAGCTATGTTATCGTCAATGAAAGTGGAGCTTCTGTCTACTCTGCCAGTGAACTTGCTCGTCAGGAGTTTCCAGAATTAACCGTTGAAAAACGATCTGCTATCTCAATCGCCCGTCGTTTGCAAGATCCCCTTGCTGAATTGGTCAAAATTGATCCTAAGTCAATCGGTGTCGGTCAATACCAACACGATGTCAGTCAGAAGAAACTATCTGAGAGTCTGGACTTTGTCGTTGAAACCGTAGTTAACCAAGTCGGTGTCAATGTCAATACAGCCAGCCCAGCTCTTCTTTCCCACGTAGCTGGACTAAATAAAACCATTTCTGAAAATATTGTCAAATACCGTGAAGAAGAGGGAAAAATCACTTCACGCGCTCAAATCAAGAAGGTTCCTCGTCTCGGTGCCAAAGCCTTTGAGCAGGCTGCTGGTTTCCTCCGTATCCCTGAAAGTAGCAATATCCTCGATAATACTGGTGTTCACCCAGAAAACTATGCTGCAGTTAAGGAGCTCTTCAAACGCTTGGATATCAAGGACTTGAATGAAGAAGCTCAAAGCAAACTCAAGTCCCTTTCAGTCAAAGAAATGGCGCAAGAACTAGACCTCGGTCCAGAAACCCTTAAAGATATCATTGCTGACCTCCTAAAACCTGGTCGTGATTTCCGTGATTCTTTTGATGCTCCAGTTCTCCGTCAAGATGTCTTGGATATCAAAGACTTAAAAGTCGGCCAGAAGCTGGAAGGTGTGGTGCGGAATGTCGTTGACTTCGGTGCCTTCGTTGATATCGGGATTCACGAGGATGGCTTGATTCATATTTCCCATATGAGTCGCAAATTTATCAAACATCCTAGCCAAGTGGTGTCTGTCGGAGATTTGGTAACGGTTTGGGTCAAGAAAATCGATACTGAACGTGAAAAAGTCAATCTGTCGCTCCTAGATCCAGATGAAACTGACTGAGTACGTTCAGTCTGTTTCACTAGAAGACTTTGGTAGACCTTTCACGCACCAAGCCCAGTGGAATTCTCGTCTGCGAACGACAGGTGGGCGATTTTTCCCCAAGAATGGGCATTTGGATTTTAATCCCAAGGTTTATAATGAACTAGGTTTGGAAGTCTTTCGTAAAATCGTGCGCCATGAACTCTGTCACTATCACCTTTATTTTCAGAAAAAGGGTTATCGCCATAAGGACCGAGAATTTAAGGAACTATTGAAAGAAGTGGATGGACTGCGCTTTGTACCACCTTTGAAAACACAAACTCAAATTCTCTACCTAGTCTATCAGTGTCAAACCTGCCAGCAAAGTTATCAGCGTAAGCGAAGGATTGATACCAAACGCTATCGCTGTGGCGTCTGCCGTGGCAAACTCGTCATCATAAATCGGCCTAAGGACTGATGATGATAGTTCTGATTCATGCTATACTACTTGTAAGAATACCGAAAGAGGAAACAATCATGAATACAAAATTTTATAAAATGAGACGAAATCGTATGGTGTCAGGAGTTTTAGCTGGTCTATCAGACAAGTGGAATTTTGATGTAACCCTAGTCCGCTTTCTCTTCGCCATTTTTACCGTAGCAAATTTTGGAATTGGTGTGATAATTTACATCATCCTCGCCTCCATCCTGCCAACTAAGGAAGAAATCGAAGCAGAAATGTACGGAACAGGACCACGCAAGCGTAAGGAAGCCCAAGCCATTGAAGACAATGATGGCTGGTTTTGGTGAGGTATAGAAAAATAAACAACTTTGCTATCATATAGAATATTTACAGTAAACCCCTTGCATCCGCAAGGGTTTTCTTCTTGCCTTTCTTTTATGGTAAAATATTGATAGCGAAATTACTTGATATTCTTCAATCTTACAAAAATGTAAGATTAAAGTCTCTTTTGTAAGGTTAGGTTATGGCAAGCCGTCTTTTTTTGCGATAAACTAGACTCATAAAGAACAAAGGAGCAATACTATGAAAAGAATTTTACAAAAGAAAAGAAGAAAACCAAGTCAAAAAGATATCGAGCGTGTTCAACTGGGATACGCTATGATGCAAGCAACATTTCAATTGATGGGATATTAAGAAGGAGAAAATCATGACACTTTTAGATGTAAAACACGTTCAAAAAATCTACAAAACACGTTTCCAAGGCAACCAAGTAGAGGCTCTCAAAGACATTCACTTTACAGTAGAAAAGGGTGACTACGTTGCTATCATGGGAGAGTCTGGATCAGGGAAGTCTACCTTGCTCAACATTCTAGCTATGCTGGATAAACCAACTCGCGGGCAGGTTTACCTAAACGGAACAGACACAGCAACCATTAAAAATTCTCAGGCTTCTAGCTTCCGTCGTGAGAAGTTGGGATTTGTCTTCCAAGACTTTAACTTACTTGATACCCTGTCTGTTAAGGACAATATCTTGCTTCCGCTAGTTTTATCTCGAAAACCCATCACGGAGATGATGAAGAAATTGGTAGTGACAGCTGAAAATTTGGGCATCAATCAATTGCAGGAGAAGTATCCTTACGAGATCTCGGGTGGTCAAAAACAAAGGGTAGCAGTAGCACGCGCCATCATCACTGAACCTGAAATTCTTCTTGCGGATGAGCCGACTGGGGCACTTGACTCCAAGTCATCTGCAGCTCTTCTAGATGTTTTTGATGAAATCAATGAGCGCGGGCAAACTATTCTCATGGTAACCCACTCTACAGCTGCAGCTAGCAGGGCCAAGCGCGTTCTCTTTATCAAGGACGGGATTCTCTATAACCAAATCTACCGTGGAGACAAGACAGAACGTCAAATGTTCCAGGAAATCTCTGATACCTTGACAGTCATGGCAAGCGAGGTGAATTAGTATGTTTCGATTGACCAATAAGTTAGCGGTATCGAACTTAATCAAAAACCGCAAACTCTACTATCCCTTTGCTTTAGCTGTTCTCTTAGCTGTGACCATCACTTATCTCTTTTACTCATTGACACTTAACCCCAATATTGGCAAGATTCGAGGGGGAGAGACTATCTCCATGACGCTTGGTCTTGGTATGGTGATTGTCACTATTGCCTCGGCCATTATCGTCTTTTATGCAAATAGTTTCGTCATGAAAAACCGTTCCAAAGAACTAGGGATTTATGGCATGTTAGGATTAGAAAAACGCCATTTGATCAGCATGGTCTTTAAGGAGCTTCTTATATTTGGCTCTCTAACCTTGACAGCTGGACTTGGCTTAGGAGCTCTCTTTGATAAGCTCATCTTTGCTCTGCTTCTGAAGCTAATGAATATGAAGGTGGAGCTCGTAGCGACCTTCCAACCAAGTGTCTTTATCCTAGTTACCCTTATTTTTGGAGCTATTTTCCTAGGTTTGGTTTTTATCAATGCCTTTCGGATTGCACGCATGAATGCCCTACAGCTCTCTCGTGAGAAGGCCAGTGGTGAGAAAAAAGGACGTTTCTTAAGCCTTCAGACCATTCTAGGTTTGATTAGTATGGGAGCTGGCTACTACCTAGCAGTGACAGTTGAAAATCCTTTAACTGCACTCATAATTTTCTTTGTAGCAGTCTTGCTGGTAATCTTTGGTACCTATCTCTTGTTTAATGCAGGGATTACAGTATTCCTACAAATCTTGAAGAAAAACAAGCGTTATTATTACCAACCCAACAACATGATTTCCGTATCCAATCTCATCTTCCGTATGAAGAAAAATGCGGTTGGTCTTGCGACGATTGCCATTCTTTCAACCATGGTCTTGGTGACCATGTCTGCTGCAACTAGTATCTTCAAGGCTTCAGAAACCTTCAAGAAATTCATGAATCCACATGATTTTGGAATTTCAGGGCGAAATGTTGATAAAGAAGATTTAGATAAACTTTTGAGTCAGTATGCTAGCGATAAGGGATTAACTGTCACCAAAAAAGAAGTCTTTCGTCACAGCAATTTTGGCATCGAGAGTCAAGATGGAGCCAAACTCCGTATCTTTAAAAAGGGGAATAACTTTGTCCAACCGAAAACCATTTTCATGGTCTTTGATCAAAAAGACTATGAAATCATGACTGGTCAAAAACTCTCCCTTTCAGGCAATGAAGTCGGCTTGTTTACTAAGAATAAGGTGCTTGAAGGGCAGAAAGAACTCACTCTAAATGACCAGACTTACACTGTTAAAGAAGAAATTAAAAATGATTTCGTTCTGGAACATGTGCCAAATCAGTTTAACATTCTCACATCTGACTACAATTATCTTGTTGTGCCTAATCTGCAAGCTTTTATTGATCAATATCCGGATTCCTCTCTCTTTGATCAACTTTATGGCGGTATGAATGTAACAGCTAGTGAGGAAGAACAGCTCAAACTCGCTGATGATTTTTCAAAATTCCTTAATAACTTTAATAGAGAATTAAACAAAGAGGGAAGCTATGTATACGGAAGCAATCTGGCTGATAGCAGTGCACAAATCAGTGCCCTCTATGGAGGTGTCTTCTTCATCGGTATCTTCCTCTCTATCATCTTTATGGTTGGAACAGTCCTCGTTATCTATTACAAACAAATCTCTGAGGGCTATGAAGACCGTGAACGCTTTATCATTTTGCAAAAGGTCGGACTCGATCAAAAGCAAATCAAGCAAACGATTAACAAACAGGTTCTAACTGTTTTCTTCCTTCCATTGCTCTTTGCCTTTCTACACCTTGCTTTTGCCTATCATATGCTTAGCCTCATCCTAAAAGTCATTGGCGTGCTCGATGCAACCATGATGTTGACTGTTACACTTTCCATTTGTGCCATCTTCCTCATCGTTTACGTCTTAATCTTTATGATTACTTCAAGAAGCTATCGCAAGATTGTACAAATGTAAAAAAGATACCTCGATGCTGGTCGAGGTATTTCTTTTAGCTTAGATACTAAAGAGTTGTCCCAAGAGGAAGGTTACGCCCATGGTGAGAAGTCCGATACAGAGGTTACGGATCATAGCAGTTTTCGTAGGAGCTTTTCCTAATTTAGCACTGGTATAGCCGGTAATAAGAAGGGAAAGGGCTACGATAAGAACAGTAGCAGGAATGCGATAGTCGCTTGGAAAGACGGTGATTGAAAGCATAGGAGGAAGACTTCCCAGTACAAAGGCGATAAAGCTAGAGATCGCAGCATGCCAAGGGTTGGTAAACTCTTCGTACTCGATTCCATACTTTTCTTCGACCAAGGCTTTAAGAGGATTTTTCAAAAAGGCCTTGTTGGTCAAGAGTTGGGCGGACGTTTCACACTCACCATTCTGAAGGTAAGCAGCATAGAGGGATTGTTTTGCAGATTCCATATCTTTATCCAAGAGTAATTGCTCTCTAGCTACAGCAGCTTCTTCTGTGTCTTTCTGAGTGGATACAGAGACATATTCGCCACCTGCCATAGAAAAAGCACCAGCGAGGATAGCGGCTAGTCCAGATAAAAAGATAATCCAGATATTGCTTGTCGCACTAGCAACCCCGATAACCACTCCAGCAATGGAAATAATCCCATCATTGGCACCGAGAACGCCCGCTCTTAAAATATTGAGTCGTCCTGCAAAGTTTGCATCAATTTCATGTTTTATTTCTATCATAGTCATCTCCTTTCTTTTCATTATAGAGAAAAGAGTAGGGGAATACAAACTTTTTAAACTATCTGAAAAAAGTTCTACGATTCTAATTTTTAAGCCCTTTTCTACTTTACCGATAAAGCACGGCAATACAGTAGCCAATCCTACTGTACTAGTCCTTTTTTAGCTTATCTATGGTATAATAGAAGGTAGATTTATCAATTGGAGAATGAAGGATTTTATGATTAAACTTGTAGCAACCGATATGGATGGAACCTTTCTAGACGGAGAGGGTCGGTTTGATATGGAACGCCTCAAAAACTTGCTTGTTTCCTACAAGGAAAAGGGAATTTATTTTGCAGTGGCTTCAGGTCGTGGTATCTTGTCTTTGAAAAAGCTATTTGCGGATGTGCGTGACGAAGTGATTTTTATAGCTGAAAATGGCAGCTACGTTGAGTTTCATGGGGAAAATATGTACGAGGCTACGATGTCTCGGGACTTTTACTTGAGCACTTTTGATGCTTTAAAGAAATCACCCTATTTTGATGAAAGTAAAATGCTTCTGACGGGGAAAAAAGCTTGTTATGTATTGGAAACAGTGGATGAGACTTATCTCATGATTAGTCGTCACTACAATGAGAATATTCAAAAAGTA
The DNA here is from genome assembly GCF_026782375.1 of Streptococcus oralis. Taxonomy (GTDB): domain Bacteria; phylum Bacillota; class Bacilli; order Lactobacillales; family Streptococcaceae; genus Streptococcus; species Streptococcus oralis_CL. The sequence goes on from NZ_JAKUWJ010000001.1 coordinate 430,044, forward strand.
GCGAGTTTGGAAGATATCACAGATGAGATTTTTAAATTTACTACTAACTTTACAGAAGATACGATAGAAGCTGGGGAGGCCTGGGTCAATGAAAATGTTCCTGGTGTGAAAGCCATGACAACTGGTTTTGAATCCATCGATATTGTCTTGGACTATGTTGATAAAGGAGTGGCTATTGTTGAGCTAGCCAAAAAACTGGGGCTTAGCATGGATCAGGTCATGGCGTTTGGCGACAATCTCAATGACCTTCACATGATGCAGGTCGTCGGGCATCCAATCGCTCCTGAAAACGCGCGACCAGAGATTTTAGAATTGGCAGAGACCGTGATTGGCCACCATAAGGACCAGTCAGTAATGGCTTATATGGAGGGCTTGTAATGGCAGATATTAAATTGATTGCACTCGATTTGGATGGCACCTTGCTGACAACGGATAAAAAGCTGACAGATCGAACTAAGGCAGTCTTAAAAGCTGCGCGTGATCGTGGCATCAAGGTCGTACTGACAACGGGTCGTCCTCTAAAGGCTATGGATTTCTTTCTCCATGAGCTAGGAACTGACGGTCAAGAAGACGAGTACACCATCACCTTTAATGGTGGTCTGGTACAGAAAAATACTGGAGAGATTCTCGATAAAACCGTCTTTTCAATCGACGATGTGGCACGATTGTACGAGGAAACTGAAAAACTCGGACTTCCGTTAGATGCCATTTCAGAAGGAACAGTCTATCAAATCCAATCAGACCAAGAAAGTCTCTATGCTAAGTTCAACCCAGCTCTGACTTTCGTGCCGGTCGCTTTTGAAGAGCTATCGAGTCAGATCACTTATAATAAATGTGTGACTGCCTTTGCCCAAGAACCCTTGGATGCAGCCATTCAGGAGATTTCTCCAGAATTGTTTGACCAATATGAGATCTTCAAATCGCGAGAACTCTTATTGGAATGGTCGCCGAAAAATGTCCACAAGGCAACAGGTTTAGCGAAATTAATTAAACACTTAGGAATCGACCAAAGTCAAGTCATGGCTTGTGGTGACGAGGCCAATGACCTTTCTATGATAGAGTGGGCAGGTCTGGGAGTTGCCATGCAAAATGCAGTTCCTGCAGTTAAAGAAGTTGCCAATGTCATTACCCCCATGACCAACGACGAGGAAGCCGTTGCTTGGGCTATCGAAGAATACGTGCTAAAGGAGAATTAGAATATGGGATTATTTGACCGTTTATTCGGGAAAAAAGAAGAGCCGAAAATCGAAGATATTGTAAAAGAAGCTCTGGAAAATCTTGATTTGTCAGAAGAGGTTGAAGAAAATCAAACGGCAATCGAAGAAACAAGTCAGGAAGAGACAACAAGAGAAAAAGTAGAAGAAACACTTGCTCAAGAAGAACTTCCTCAAGTCTCGACAGAAGAAGTGATTGAGTCAGAAGCAGTCGAGGAAATGACTCAAGAAGATCTTGAGCTAGAATCTGATGAATTGGAACAATTCCAAGAGTCGGAAGAAATTCTAGAAGAAGAGAACCCAAAAATTGTAGAGTTCGAAGAAGATCTAGCTTCTGAAGTAGTAGAAGAATATCCACAAGTTGAAGAAACGGTTCAGGAAAAATATGACCGCAGTCTTAAGAAAACGCGTACGGGATTCGGAGCCCGCTTGAATGCCTTCTTTGCCAACTTCCGTTCTGTCGATGAAGACTTTTTTGAGGAATTAGAAGAACTCCTCATCATGAGTGACGTCGGTGTGCAGGTCGCTTCGAACCTAACAGAAGAGCTTCGCTATGAAGCCAAATTAGAAAATGCTAAGAAACCTGACGCACTCCGCCGTGTCATTATCGAGAAATTGGTTGAGCTCTACGAAAAGGATGGCAATTACGATGAACAAATCCATTTCCAAGATGGCTTGACAGTCATGCTCTTTGTTGGTGTTAACGGTGTTGGGAAAACAACTTCTATTGGGAAATTAGCTCATCGATATAAACAAGCTGGCAAGAAGGTCATGCTGGTTGCTGCGGATACCTTCCGTGCTGGTGCCGTTGCCCAGCTAGCAGAATGGGGCCGCCGTGTGGATGTTCCTGTTGTGACAGGGCCTGAAAAAGCTGATCCAGCAAGTGTGGTCTTTGATGGGATGGAGCGCGCTGTTGCAGAAGGTGTTGATATTCTCATGATTGATACGGCTGGTCGTCTGCAAAACAAGGACAACCTCATGGCCGAGTTGGAGAAGATTGGTCGCATTATCAAACGTGTCGTTCCAGAGGCACCCCATGAAACATTCCTGGCACTTGATGCCTCTACGGGTCAGAACGCTCTAGTACAGGCCAAAGAATTTTCTAAAATCACCCCTGTTACTGGTATTGTATTGACCAAGATTGATGGAACTGCTCGAGGTGGTGTTGTTCTGGCTATCCGCGAAGAACTTAATATCCCTGTAAAATTGATTGGTTTCGGTGAAAAAATCGATGATATCGGAGAGTTTAACTCAGAAAACTTTATGAAGGGTCTCTTAGAAGGCTTGATTTAATACAAAATAAATATCCTGCAAGTCAATCTTGCAGGATTGTTTTTGATTATTATAAACGACCTTCTTCACGATAGGCGATATCTGGTTAGCGCCTTTGTTGTAGGTATAGTGGCGGTTGAACGCAATACAACAAAGATTGTCTGAAAACAGCAACCGAGTGCGTACTACACACCCCCTATGTCAGGACTGAAGGTTTTGTGCGGGCTACGGCTTGCTGGTTGCGCTCAATCATGATGTGGTTACGGTAGGCAACACCACACAGATGTTTGCCGCTGCGGTCGTAAACGATAGTGAGAAGTTGAATTGTTAAAGAAGGGGAAAGACCGTCTGATAAGGCTTAGGATAGTGTTTTCAGACGGCATGGTGTTATTTTTGTTAGATTTGCTAAATAATGAATATTTTTAAAATTGGTTGTTCAAAATTTTTTAAATTTCCTCTAGTTTTTCTTTCATCAAGTTTTCTAGCCAGTCTTCAAATTTTTCAAATTCAGTATCCTCTTCCCACTCTTCAGGAGGAACATCAGGAAAAAAAACACCAAAATTTTCATTTTCTTTTGTAAGAAGGAAACCAGCTTGATCGCCAGTTCTTGGAATGGAAATAGTAATTAAGATATTAGGGAATAAATTACAATCAGTTCCTTCAAAAACTTGTTGTGACCAATCATAAAGCTCATTAGGAGCTAAAAAATCGAATCCAGGTAGTAACTCATCTTGAAACAAAGTACAAGATCCTACTGTTAGAAGAAATTCTCTATATATTCTAGGGAATGTGACTTTATATTTTTTTTCAAAATCATTTATCTCATCTAAAGAAACATCATATCTTTTTTTAAAAACAAAATTTGATTTTCCATAATTAATTAAGTTTCCATTACTAGATTTGATTAAATCTTGTATATCTACAAGAATTTTTTTAAAATTATCCATAAATTAATATCCTTCATTCAATTTTTATATCTATTATCTAGGAACAATATAGTTAATTATTCCTGTTGAGGGTGCTATATGGCAAATGTGTTCGTAGGGCAGACCCAGTACCGTGTATAGTTCCAGTATGAGGGTGTTTCACAGGAGTTGGACTCCACCATGTATTTGAACCACCATTTTTAAGTGGAATTATATGATGAGGAGTGGCTCCTGCAGGCCATGTATGCCCTGTTCCAAGTTCCCACTTTCGTATTAAGCTTTTTTGTCTTCGAGAAAAGTTTCTACGCATCATGCGATTTTGTTGGACGCTTCTTTGTTTTGCACTAGGTAGTTTATCCTTAATCAAATATTTTTGTCTTTGACTAACAGGAATCAGTGACCACTTATCAACATCATCCATAATATCATCATACTGGAATAATTCTTCTAAGCTTCTTATTCCGTTTTCTCTTCAAACCTAATGGACCAAACCAAGCATTTGTATTAGAAGCAAAACTATACAAATTGCTCCCACCTAATAGTAAGATAGGATCCTGGTTCACAAACCGACCCGCATCAGGCTCATAATACCTGAAGAAGTTGTAATGCAGCCCCGTCTCACGGTCGGCATACTAGTTCTGCAGGCGGAAGGGGTGGTATGCGCTATCCGTTACCTTGATTTCCTCTTTCAGACAATCTTACTGGAACATTGAGTCTCAACCTAACCTAGGACAACTATTTGAATTTCTGTTTAGTCATAATCAATTAATATTCAACGCTTAATTATATTTATTTATCAAAAGCGGTTGGATCAAAAACAGAGATATATTTTATATTCATTTTGATAGCTTCTTCGAACGGAGGGTCATCTTCAGAAACTTCCAGTGCAATTCCTTCAATAATTTTTGAAAAAAAAGCTTCTTCACATTCATCGTAATAGAAACCTAAATTAGAATTTAAGATATCATTAATAGGTATTCCTATTTTAATAGTTCTGAATTTGCCTTGATATCCTTCTAATGCAGAAATTTTATAAATTTCTCCTGAAGTAATATCTACGTTAATTTCAATTGGGATATCAGTAAATATATATCTGCATGAATAAATATTAGTTTGAAAAAATTTTAATTTTCCATTTAAATTATATTCATTAATGATACTGGAGTAATTTTTAATATTGTCTTTTAATCTGATTCCCCCTAAACTCTTCGCGGGGATAATTTCATCATAAATATTCATTATCAACCTTTCATATTATTCTGCAGGAAATCTTTGCGTTCCACCTTTACCAGAAGATACTTTCCAATAAGGTGCTCCCTCATAATGCCTAGGGCTCCCTGGGTGGTATTGAATGTAACGATCAGTAAATTCATTACCCCGTGAATTTAATTCTCTTAATGTAAATCCTTTATTGTCTCCACGAGTTTTACTCATTACGTCTTGCTGTATAGTTTTTTCATTTGAGGATCAAATTTGTTGTGAACCATCAAAATTTGTGTCTAACCCATCTATATATTTCTCAAAATCAAGGTGATATAGTTTTTTTAAATTTCTAATCCAGATAACAAATTCAAAGAAAGTCTTAATATTTTCATCTGTTATTTCAAATATCCCGTTGTCTTGGTGAGATTCTTGGATAGCTGAGATAATTCTTTTAAATATTTCTTTATTTTTCCTAATTTCATCAATAGGTAACGTTTGTAATCTATCGATAAAAAATAATTCATCCTCAATACTTAAAATAGAGGGTAAGTTTTCCAATTTTTCATTTAGTTTAAAAATAGTATTCATATTATTTCCTGGTTAGTATGGTTTGACCTTTTTCGTCGGGATGTCGAGGATATTGTGGGCGGGATTGAAGGAGAACAGTTCGCTGCTGGATTTGCCTTTTCAGACGGCCTAGGGGGTCTAGTTCGTAACGGCTGGAGAGCTTACCTTATGTTTTGTTGGGTCTCGTCGACCCAACCTATGGTCTAAAAATGGTCTTAAAGAGGCTTGTTACCTTTAAATACATTAAATCTTGATAGATTTGCTCCTTTTGATTGAATATGTTTTATAGCTAATTCAAATTCATTAAATTCATTGAATTCTTCTATCTCATAATCTTCAGCCTGATCCAATTTATTTTTGGGTACCGTATAGTAATATGTAATATAAATTCCATTACTTTTCTTAATAGCAAACACTTGATAAACAACTTCTCCATCAATTTCAATAAGTTCATCATATCCTTTTGTTTGTAAATTAGATAAATTTAACATATCTATTCTCCTATAACATCAATACGCACTTTTTTCCATCCAGATGTCTAATATTTATGTGCGGGTACTTTCCATGTCCTGTTCCTTGTGGATCATCATGTCCTTTTAAACATCCTGTTGCTTTATCCATAGCATAATCTTTTCCTGATTCACAAACCGCCCGGCCTCAGGCTCGTAATACCGCATCAGGTTGTAATGCAGTCCGGTCTCTTCATCGAAGTATTGGTTTTGCAGTCTGAACGGCTGATGCGCGTTCCGATAGACGCGTTCGTCCTTTTTCAGACGACTCCAGGCGGTGTATTCGCCGTACCACAACAGATTACCGTGGATGTCGATCATCTCCCTCGGTATGCCGATGTGGTCGCAGTGGAAGTAGTGGGTCTGTTGGTCGCTTTCTCCGTCTTCATTAATGAGGTTTCGATAGGCGAAACCGCGTGCGTACGGTACACAACCTGCATATTCAGGCTACAACTTGCTGTTGTGTAAACAACTCGACGATTTCTAGCATATTAGTCATGTGGTTTGTTATTAAGAATATCTAACCATGCATCCTGTGTAAAGACTATTTCCTCGTAATTAATACTATCATCGATATCGCTGACACCAATGACATAAATTAGAGCATTGTCATCTTCTAGTATGCTCGATTCAAAATTTTCTAGACTTGGATTATTTTGAAATGAGCTTATGAAATTTGGGATTTTATTTTCATTGCTCATAATAACTATAGTTGTTAGAGAGGGACCGCAATCATATAAAAGATTTTCAAAATAATCTTCGTCAATTGGTTTTAAAAATTCAATAATTCCTATACGACTTGGAATGAATTTTAACAAAAAACCAAAAAAGCCTTTTTTAAGGTTACCATGCCATATAATCTTAACATTATGATTTTTAGATAGAGATTCAAAAAATTTTAAATCTAACCCAGTTGCACATAAAAAGCAGCGGTAATTTGGACTCTTATTTACTTTTTCTAAAATATTTTTCAAGTTAATCTGAGTGTTTTTTTCACTACTTTCTCTTTGAATTCTTTTATACATTTTCCAATCCTCTATATTTATTTACTTTTTGATATGAAAATGCCCTGGATCTTTAGTTCTCCACCATAATCTACTTGGAGGCAGGTGTTTATTTCGAATATATTGATTAAACCTTCTTAGTGTGGGATTTCCTATTTGACTAACATATTTTCCATTTTTAGCTGGAGAAGCACCCCATGAAATAGAGTTTTGAGTTTTAAACCCTCCAGACTTGCTATAGGATGGTTTCTTTCTATACCAGTTTTTTGCAGGGCCAAAGGAATTTTTACATTTACTGGCAGCTAATTTGCCAACCTTCCCTAATGTTGGTCCAACTACTGCACCGATAGCACCACTAGTTGCAACTCTTCCATAGTCGATATCACTCCATTTTTTGCATTTGCTATGTTAGAAACTACTTGAATGCAAGCATCAGTAGCAGCTCCAGAAGGCAGCAACAATTAATATTGGAATGAATGCAATGTTTCCACTTGGATCAACCCAGATTTGCACATTAGGTGCAAATCTATATAAATTCTCTCCACCAAGTAATCCGATTGAGTCCTGATTGATAAATTGCCCTGCATCCGACTCATAATACCTGAAGAAGTTGTAATGCAACCCCGTCTCTTCATCGAAGTATTGGTTTTGCAATCTAAACGGCTGATGAGCGTTCTTGTAAACCCTCTAATTCTTTTTCAGACGACCTAGGGGATCGAGTTCGTAGCGGCTGGAGAATTTGCCCTGTGTGCGGAAGATTTCGCGGTGCAGCTTATCGCGTTCGATGTCGGTAATGACTTCGTCGTCGAGGCTGATTTGGTGCAGGTGTCGGCTACCGTAATACAGATAGTTGATCTGTCTGCCGTCCGGGGCGTATTGGTAAGCGGTTTCCCGAACTCTGTCGCCGCCGTCGCGGGCAAGGGTGTGGATCAGCCGTCCTAATACATCTCGTTTGGATTCGGTTTAGATTATTCTTCATTTGGATAGGCTAACAGTGGGCTAAAATCTACCTTCCATATATCTAGTTCATATAATCTTCCATCGCTATAAGAGTATAACGTCGCTAATACAGGGACATCATCTTTGTCATTAAATTGATATTCTGATATAGCTATAATTTCTAGATTGTTTTTTTCATTATGCTCATTTAAAAATGAAATGCTACCCATCCCCCCATCATCAAGAGAAATAACACTATCAGTAAAAGAGGTTTTTAAACTATCATATTGGGGCTTTTTATTAGCCAATAAAATTTTGAGTAGATTAACCTCATTACTTGTAAGCGGTCGTTTATTAAATTCCATGTATCCTCCTTACATTTAAAGTACCATTTTTTAATTCAAATGCTGTATATTGAATATCTATACAATTTACTGTAATTTTTTGATTAAAAGGTTTGCCATTTGGGACTTGATTAGCACATTTGGATAAATCGGCTATTACTGCTTTTTTTACTAACTCTCTATCTAATCCTAAATCATCAGTATGCCGAAAGGCGTGATAAATTTGATTAGGATTACTTCCAAACTGTATATTTAATAGACCTAATGGGTCAAACCAAGTTTTTGCGTTAAATGCAAATTGATAAAAATTCTCCCCACCCCATAGCCTAATTGGATCCTGATTCACAAACCGACCCGCATCAGGTTCATAATAGCTGAAGAAGTTGTAATGCAGCCCGTTTTGCGGTCGCAATACTGGTTTTGCAACCTCAACGGCTGGTATGTGTTATCCGTTACTCTGGTTTCTTCTTTCAGACGGTCCTAGCCGGTGTAGTTTCCGAACCACAAGAGGTTGCCGTCTTTATCGGTCATCTCACGTGGGATGCCGATTTGGTCGTAGTGGAAGTAGTGGGTTTGTTGACGTTTTTCGACTTCTTCGTTGGTCCGGTTGTGTACCTGTGCCAAGGGGTCGTTGCTGTCGGGATCGGTGTGGATATAGGTATATCTACCGTCCCAAACGAATCCGGTTTCCTCTTCGAGGCCGTCTGAAAATTAGAAATTACTTACGTGCGCTCCATCTGTTTTTTGCTAAAAAAATATTTTCTAGTGTTTTCCTAAACGAAACCATATCAGTGTCTATATTTATTTCAATATCAATATGTTTCTCGATTTTCAAAGATTTCTGAATATCTTCTCCGAAATCGAATGATAAAGTATTACCTTTTAAATCATAAGCAACGTTATTGCTTTCGATTGAAAACGTTTGTTCATTGAATTCAAGGTATATTTGATCATCTTCATCTTGATTGAAGGTTAGGGTGAAATAATGAAAATTTCCAAAATCAAAGTAGATATATGACAAACCTTCATCATCGGACTCATCAAATGAAATTACTACTGGGTTCCACATAGATTTATTTTTCATTAGCAAACTACAACCTCACAATCAGATTCCCCAAAAATATACTCAATATATTCATTTAATCTTTTATCAGATATATAAGTAATAATTAGATTTTCAATACTATTTTGATAAATTTTTTGTTTTTCTTGAAAATAAATAACTAATTTATCAGAATAAATTTCTACCTTTTTGAAGCCACCTACCCCTGAATATTGTTGACTATTAATTTCATAATAATAGTATTCTAAGTCATCAACTTCTCTTTGCAAGATTAAGTAATTATCAGGGTTAGGTTTGTCACTATCTGCAAATGCAATAGTAAGAATATCATCTTCTATTTTGTAATACGTATTTCTTGAAATAATTTCCATAAACAATTCCTTAACATATTGTTTCTTAACATTTTCCAGGTGGAGGTATTTGTCGTTTTTTTCCAGCTGGGCGAGGTGCTTTACGAGTTCTTTTTTGAAGATTTCCGCTTTAACCAGTTGGTCGTGCAAATCGTAGAAATAGTTCTGTACTTCGCCGTCGGCCAGTTCGCGGTGGATCAGGTTGCCGAAGTGGTCGTAGTCATAGCGCACCAGTTCTTTGCCGTTGATGGTGACGGAGGCAAGGCAGTTGATGTAGAAACACTCGTCTTCGGAAACAAGATTGTTAAAGAACAAATGATTCAGATGATCTCAAAAGAAGATAGTGAGGTCGTTTGAAAAACAGAAAATGCGTGAGTGTGTACTGCACATACCCTACGTCAAAACTAAAGGTTTTGTGCGGGCTACGGCTTGCTGAAAACAGGAAAACAAGGATTTCAGGCTGCTTTGGGTTGAGTTTAGCCCCCCAACGCACGCTTGTTGCCACAGATATTTATAAATCAACAACAGGTTGGTAACCAAATTCTTTGAACACGGCGCGACGCAGGTTTTTTTGCGCGTCGTCGAAAAAGCCGCCCGGTTCTAAGCCGACAAAGGGGAGAAACGGAGTAATCAGCGGGTGGTTAATCATACTGTTGTCCAAGCCTTTTTGCGTACGCAGGCGCAGCAGGGCGAGGATTTCCCACGGCATCCATTGTTCCAGCGGGTATTCAAATTCGGGGTAGCGATTTTTGTCGGTGCGGCTTTGCTGAATGTGATAGTCGGCGAGGTCGTTGAAAATCTGTTTCACCTGTTCGGCGTCGCTACTGTCAAAGCCTGCGTAGGCGGTTTGGTAGAGTTCGGAGAAGGCGAACAAATCTGGCTGCGTTTGGTCAATCGGCAGGGCAAGATGGTCTTGGGCGAGGCGGAACGACAGGGGGATGAGGGTGCGGGCGGCATCGGTTTCCTGCGGTCGGATGCATTCGACTGGGTTGGCAATGATGGTTTGCAGGGCGGCGAAGTTGAGGGCTTGTTCGTCGCGGCTGAAAAAGAGGGAGGCGAGGAAGGCGAATTGGCTGTCTCTGACGCTGACTCCGGTATCTAGCGGTTTGCCGGTGAGGTGGTGGCGCACATAGCCCATGGTGAGGAAATAGGCTTTTGCCATCATGGCGCGGAACATGCTTTCGCTCGGGGCTTGCAGGAATTCGGCAAGCGGGATGCACAATTCAAGATGCAAATCATATATGACTTCGGTGGCGGTGTAGCTGACTTCACAGTCCGTCTCCAAAAAGTCGTCATACCAGCGGTCGGTGAACAGGGTAATGCCTTGGCGGATGTATTCGTCCAGATAGCCGTGTTTGTGTTGGTAGTCCTCGTCATTGGTAACGGTAACATTTTCAATTATGTCGTTAAGGGCGCGTTTCATGGCGGCGGTTGGTTTTTTGCTCATTTTTTACTCCTATATTGATTACCATGTCCGGAATCGACTTCAGCAAACAGTAGCCGTACGCCGAAGTCGGGTAAGGCGATTTGCTAGAGGCCGTCTGAAAATTAGAAATTACTTACGTGCACTCCAAATATACTCTCTGTTGTGATTGAGGGTTTCATAAGGGCTGCAACTTACTTATTCATCTTCATAAGCATCACCATAGCTTTGAAAAGAGGAATCTAACCAAAACCATTCTTTTTCATTTGAAACCAATTTCTCCAGTAGTTCTGTAAATGACTTAGCAATAATGGGAGACTCATCAGGTGTAGCATGAGTTTCTATAAAACTATCATAACAAAAACCAAATCTTTTTTCATTTAAATCTATGCTGATATATTGACTGAGCTCTTGTGAAGATGCAATCATGAACCAATCATTACTGATATCATCTGCCAACTCCTCCCAAATAACATCATCAGCTGGATATAGAATTTGGTTTGTTGGTTGCAATTCTGAAAGTGAACTGATTCTTATCTCACAAGAAGTATTAATATTGAGAATAGCATATTCATAATTTTCATAAAAGAATTTTAAATCTTGTGGCAAAGAAAAAGCAAATTCTGGTTTTGATATTGCTTTCAAAAATTGATGGCTACTTTTTTGTTCTAATTTTTCAATTAATTCTTTGATTTTCATAAAATACTCCTTAGGACTGAGAGTTTTTGTGCAGGCTACGGTTTGCTAATTACTTTAATTTATATATGTATAGAATACCATTTCCCATCATAACTATCAAATTCTTTTACATTATCTAATTTCCAGAGGCCTGCCTTTTTTTAAATTTATAAAGTCTTTGTGTTTCCATTCCAGCGTAAAGCACATCACTTTTTACAGTTATAGAGCTACCTTTTTCTTCTATTTCAATGATTTTCTCATTGTTCGGATTGAATGTTGGAGGGTAGTTAATAGTCGTACATTCTAACTTTCCCATTTTTCTTGGTTTATCTGTTAGGTATTTATCGTATATTTCCTTTAGTGTTTGTTTCAATATCTCATCAGGAATATCTGTGCCTGCATCAATATGCTTATTAGCGTTGTCTTCCCATTTATACATTTCCATCAGAAAACTATTTAATATAGTTTCAATACTATCATTCATAATTTAATCCTTTTTAGTTTTGTTTAAGTTGTTTGTACGAAGAATAATCCACCAGATAGATCTCGATTTATAAAAATATATCCGATGTTCTCAGTTAGATAAAAAATTTCATTTACTTTTTCAGGTAGATCCATTCCTAAGATTTGACCTATGAAAATATATTTTTCTAGAAAATCATCACTCTCTTGCTGTAAATATTCAGGTCGTCCTCCTAAAAAACTCATTTCATCTAAATTCTCAATAGGATTAATTGGATAAAATTTATCTAGGTTAAACTTGAACTGATGTTTATCTCCGATGATAACTCTCGTGTATCCTTGAATAGCATCGTCAATTTCAGTAATGTAGTCAAGAAAATAATCTTCTTCATCATAATAAGAAAAAACGTAAATTGCTTTATCTTTATATTCCTTATCCTGAAAATCTGTTTTTAATTGAGGTGCAATTGTTAATAGATTTTCAATTGGTATAAAAGCAACCAATGCTAACTCATGACCATCTGGCGCTATCACTTTATTTGAATAGTCTAAATCTAGCCCAACTAATATATTATTTATATTGGGTTTACAATCTAAAAAGTTAAAATTAACGTATCCATTTTTTTTCATTTAAATTCTCCTAAAAATTTAAGGGCATTTCTTACCTGCTTTTTTCAATTTTCTAAGAAATTTCTTGGCTTTTTTTCTTAATTCTCCTCCTCCAGAAGTTTTAGGTTTGTAACGATAATCGGCTAAATCTTATTAATTAATTGATATTTATCAATATTTTTAATTCGTCTGGTAGTTTGGCACCATTTCTATATGCCTTTTTAGCCCAAAATATGGCTTTCTCTTTATAGCCTTGTGTGAAAAATAAATCAGCTAAATTGAATTGGGCAATTGGATGTCCATTTTTTGCCGCTATCTCTAGCCATTTAAATTCCAAATCTTGATCTAAAGATACAAACATATGGTATTGATACAATTTAAATGCTGAGTTTTTATCTCCATTAGTGGTCTTCTCTTCGAGAATATGAATTTCTTCATCTGAAATCCAATAAATACTACCTGTTGATATGCAATTAGTCATTTTCTCATTCCTTTCTGGTTGTTGTTTACATGATATTAAAGGTGTTGATTCCCATCGGTGTTAATTTCCCGTTACTTGGGAACCAAAGATATTCATTTGATGATTTAACTATAGTATTTAATTCATTAGCAATTTGTTTTCCGAGAGGGTTTGCTCCTTTTCCTGTATTACAGGATAAAATCTCAACCGTCATACCTGATTCATAGTTAGGATTTTTTTAAAATTCTAGCTGCTAATTTTTTAGTATCTAATCTTTCACCTGTAGCCCCATCTACCATCAACGAAGGATTGTCATGCCCTCCTACTTGGAAAGTATTCGATTTATTGGCAACTTTTTGAACGTAAGAGTGTATGTCTTCATTAGCTGGGAATAAATTCATATCAAGTCCAGCTAAACCTAACCAATCGACCCATACTTAGGTATTAGGTGCAAACTGATACAGATTCTCTCCACCCACAACCCAATCGGAAGGGTTGGTGCGCTGTTCCCGTTACGTTCGTTTCGCTCTTCAGTTTACCCCAACCATAATAATCCCCGAACCAAACCAGGTTGCCTTCACCATCGGTCATTTCTCTCGGGATGCCGATTTGGTAGTAGTGGAAGTAGTGGGTTTGTTGTCAGCTTTCGCCATCTTCAGTTGTCCAGTCGTGGACTTGCGCCAAGGGGTCGTAGCTGTCGGGAACGGTGTAGATATAGGTATATCTGCCGTCCCAAACGAATCCGGTTTCCTCTTCGAGGTCGTCTGAAAGGCTGAAAGTGCGTACTACACACCCCCTATGTCAGGACTGAAGGTTTCATACGGACTACGGCTTACTTAATAAATTTATTGAATATTCCAATTAAAAATACTTAAATGGATAAACATTAAACAAATTATTGCTTATACTATTTACTGAATATATAAACTCAGTTTTTATATTTTCCGTAAGTATCTCTCCTTCATCTAATAGGTATTCTAAATCTCTGTATAACAAAGCCAACTGGATAAATTGTGAGAAATCTATCCCTAAATTTGTAAATCCAGATCTGGTATACTCTCCAGCATCATGATTATAATGAAAAATGGTATTATCTATTTTATTTAAAAACCATCCGTCTCCCTGTCCTGCTTGTCCAATACTCCAAAAACACCTTGATATTTCGGGATAATGACACTCTAAGTATCTATTTTCATTTAAAGCCTTTTCATAATTAAAAAGAGAAATATCAGGTATTATCTCTATCTCCTGATACTTAGTAATAAATAACAAATAGTTATTATCCAGCTTAGGAAGTTTATCTAACTTTTTAATTTCTACTTTACGCTTAATACATAGATTAAAAAAATCCTCGGGAAATAATTTTAATTTGAACACAAAAGTATCCTCCATAAATTTTTTGATAGAAGCATATTTCCTTCAATACCATATCGTTAAGATTAGGGGGTTCATGCATGCTATAGCCCACCAAGATTGATTTATAATTAATTTTTTATTTATGTTTTTTAAAATTATTTAATAGTTTAACTATCTTCTCTTTATTTTCACTGGATGAGTTAATTGCAATTCTAACAGCATTTTCCCCAAATTCATTTTGTATATTTTTATCAGATCCATTATCAAGGAGTAATTTCACCATTTCTATATTTCCAAACATGCATGCATAATGTAGGGGGGTATATCCTAAGTCACCCTTAAGATCGATTAATGCCCCATTTTGAAGAAATACAAGAGCATCATTTAAAGAATTATTTCTGGCTGCAATATGTAAAACTGTATCATCTATACCACCTACTTGATTTACATCTTCAATAGTGTCACCCAAAAAATCAGGATGCGTTTCATATTTTTTTAAAATACATAATAATTCTTTTTTCATTAACAATACCCATAGTTCTATGTTGATAAATTTAATATCTGGATTTTATTTAATACTCGTGACACAATTTTTTTATGCTCTTTTTTAGATTGTTTAATCTGTTTTTAAGTTCTTGTATTTTTTGAGTATGACCGTCCTGACCGTATTCGTAGGCGGTTTTGGCCTAGATTGTTATTGAAGAAATATTTTAGACGGCCCCAAGCGGTGTATTCACCGTACCACAGGAGATTGCCATGAATGTCGGTCATCTCGCGCGGGATGCCGATTTGGTCGCAGTGGAAGTAGTAGGTTTATTGGCGGCTTTTTGATTTCGGCGCGGACGAGTTGGTTTTCGAAATCGTATTGGTAGTACTGGTTTCGACATTGGGCAGCTGGCGGTGGATCAGGTTACCCAGTGCATCGTAGGTGTAGCTGTGGTTGAACGCAATACAACAAAGGTCGTCTGAAAAGCAAAAACCGCTTGCGTGCGTACCTCACATACCCTACGTCGGGATTGGAGGTTTCATGCGGGCTACTGCTTGATAATTTCTCTTAATCTAACTAGGTTCTTCTTAATTTCGTCCATAACAGCAGACTTATTCAATGACCCTGTTGCACCCAAAGCCAACACATATAAATATTCTATAAGTAAATTTACACGCCAAATATATTCCTCTTTAATTCCATCATCTATATATCTATCAAGTTCTTCTTGTGCGGACTGTACAACTTCACCATCAAGAATTTTTTGTATAAATTCTTGATGCTCATCATCATCATGCCACTTAGATTTAACATCTTCGCGTAACATCCTAGTAATTTCTTCTTTAACACTTTCATCGGTTGTTAAATAATACTTAAGACAATAGCTCGGCTGAATAAATGCCCACAAATTAAAATTACCATTAAATTTTAAACCAGTTAGGACTTTTAAGCATATATCCACCCCTTCACGCTGATCTGAGCAGAATAAGCTAAATAATAAATTATTTGCTTTTTCCAAGTCGGTTTTATTCGTTGAGCTAAATTTCTTACTTAAAGATATAGCTTTTGTTTGCTGTTCTTTGGATAAATTCTTCAATTCTAATAAATCAGAAAACATGATTTCTACCTTTCTATAATCTAAACTATTTCAAATTTAATTTTTGCATTATCTGGAATATCACTTAATGCATGTCCAATAGAGCTACCTGTCCATGTTCCATCTTTTGGTAAACGCCAGTTAGCGAACTTAGGGGTGCCTTTCTTCCAATAAATCCAGCCTAATGGATCTATTCAATTGCTTGCACTTGGAGCAAACCAATAAAGATTCTCCCCGCCCAACCTCTGGCTCGTAATACCTGAAGAAGTTGTAGTGCAGCCCTGTCTCACGGTCGGTGTACTGGTTTTGCAGGCGGAGCGGGTGGTGGCGACCAACAGAAATCGGGCACGGTAAAGACAACTCGGAGCTTGCTGCTTTTATGGGCGATTTTATTGACGGCCATGGGTTGCTCCTGTTGAAGAGATAGAGAGTGGGACAGAAATCGGTAATTCGTTAGAATTCGATTTCGTAGTCCCACCTCCGCACAGTTGAGTAGGGCTGTAAAAGCTGATGAAATCAGCGTAGTAGAGCCCACTCAACCACTGCGTCTTGCTCGACAATCCAAAGACAATTGAGAGGCCAGGACTTTTGTCCCATTCTCTTTTACATTTTACAGGAGTTATTGGAGTTTGATTCCGTCTGGGCTAGTTATACCATATGATTCTCCTTGTTGAGCCAAAAGTAACTTTGCTAATATTTTTGCCAATAATAATACTTTTGTCTAATTTCCCAGAATATTTTGATCCTGCTAGTTTCTGAAATATAATAATATTTAATTCATTGTCATTGTAAATAGTAGTTTCCATACTTGATATTCCCATTGCACTATTACCAAGTAAACCTGTCAAATGAGCTTCTCTATTTTCTTGAGCTTCAGTAATAGTAATTTTAAAATTCCAAATGTCGTTAATATCAATTTCATTATTAGTTAACGAACAATCAGATGATATTATACTCATAAGAAAAGGGATAATTTCTTTAATTTTCATAATGAACTTCCTGATGAATTTGATGATGAAGAACCTGAAGATCTACCACTTGAACCAAAGGAGACAATACTATTTTTTCTAGGTAAATCAGTTGTTGCATTTGTTACTCCTCCATTGGCTTTTATGATTAATTCTTTGAGAGTGGTAGAATTGCTGATGGGGCCTAACCCACCAACTCTATTAGAGTTAAGGTCTTCTTTAGTTCCCGCGTTCCATGCATCTCTAGCAAAGCTAGAACAAGGTCTGCCTAGGGTTCAAGTATCTTCTCCTTTCTTTTTATATTCATAATTTTTGTTTATTAGTCGTTTTTCTGCTACATCGTCAAGGTACATTGAACGAGTTGCATATGCCCCTCTATCTTGCTCAAGATTGGTAAATAATCCATTACCTTTCCTTGTTGGATTGTTTCCCCATGTGCCATAAGTAGTAGTTTTTCCACTTTCATCAGGAGTATAGCTAATCCATGCGCGTCCATCCTACTTCGAGATTGAAGGTTTCATGCGAGCTATGGCTTGTTACACTTACTATATATACACGACGCTACGCCAGTTTATCAATCATCAGGATTTTCTTCTAAACAATTTAAAAATTCCTCAAATGATTTCGCAATAATAATTGAATTTTTTTTAAAATTAGCTTCTCTTGATATATTTTCACTCCATACATCCCTTACATAATAAATAATTTGCCAACTATTTTTTTCTAAACAGAGGTAATTTCCTCCCCAATCAAAAGCAAAAGGAATCAGATTTATAGGTAACTCATTAACTTTCCATTCATTTATAGCTCTTCCTTCTAATGTAAAATCTGGATCATCCTCAAACTGCTTAGAATATTTCATTGGAATGAAGTCGCGAATTTCAATATAGTCAAAATCGATAGTATCATTGACAAAACAAGAAAGAGTGGGAGTACCTCCATTCCATTTGAAGTAATGGGACTTGAATGAAGCTGGAAAAGATATTTCTAATTTTTTTTCAACTTCATTGAAATCATTTTCAGATAAATTTTTATCGCAATCATAAAAACTAAGCATAACAACCTCCTTTAACAATTTAACAAGCACCAGTTTTTTTCTTCTCTCTTTTCTTTTGGAGCGGTTTTCTTACCTCAATGTTATTTTTATAAATTTTGATTAGATTTCCCCTCTCATCATATTCATAAACAAAATCCATTACTTTGTTATCATTACTATATTTCTCAAATTTTATTAATTTTCCATCTTTATAAAACCCAATATAATAAGATATAGTCTCTTTGCTTTTTCGGATATTGTCTACCTTATCTAAATTGATTTCATCATACAATTTTGCAGGATGGTTATACTTAGGAAAAGTCATTCCTAAATAGTATCTAACAGTCAAATCATTATATTGAGTATTTTTTTAAGTGGTTGTGACATTTTTAAAGCTCCAGTCAAAAGCAAAATAGTTCCAATCAGTAACTTTTTCATTTTACTTGCTCCAATTTTAAACCGTATTTTACAAAGATATACTCTATAGTGTTTAAATCTTTATTAAATCACGTTTCTAAAGGGGATATAGCTGTAAAATATTATATATACCGTATTGTTAAACCAAGACGGTAGCAAAAATTAAGTTTTCGTAGCTTATAAACTTAAGAAAGTTGTCTCAAGTATTTGGCCTTTTTATATTGTCTTTTTGTAACAAAGTGACGTAGTCACTTTTAGTGTGGAATAGGTGAGATAAAAAAACAGTGCTTCGTTTTTGGTCAATAAAGTAAAGCAAAACATATTGGTCTATAATTTTTCCTCGTGAGGGATACTTGCTGTTAATCTTTACTCCGATTCTCTCATCAGCGTCAAAGCCTGCTTCAGGAAAAATCTCTAAACTTTTTAAGCTATCTAAGATTTTAGCCACAGTATTTTTGGCGGATTGAGGGGATAGAAGTACCGTAGCTATATAGTCGTGTATATTGTCGATAGCTTCCTCGACCTCTTTTGAAGCAATCACTTTATAAGCCATAACGTACCCTCATATCGTTTAGGGAAGTTCCTTCGCCTGCCTCGTATCCTCTCAAGGCACGCTCAGATTGGGCTTGTAATTCTTCAATCAACTGTTCTCTATGTAGATCTACGGCCGTCTTAATAGGCAAATCTTGCTCCAGGACTATTTGCTCCACAAATAAAGAAATAGCATCTGTCATTGTCATTCCCTTTTCCTTGATAATTTTTCGAGCTTGTTCCATAGTGGCTTCATTCAGTTTAAAATTGTATTGTTTCGATAAAGTTATAGCCATGATATATCTCCAATCTATACGTTATAGATTGATTATATACTAGATATAGACTTTAATCAAGAAAAAAAGTTCTGTTTGATGACAGAACTAAGTTATTTCAATCGGAGTCATATTGCGATATGTTTTGATAAAATCACGATAAATCAGATACTTTTTATAAGGATCAAGTAAGTCATTAAAGAGATTAATAACTCCAGTTTTAAAGGTATCAATATCCTCAATAACAAGAAGAATATAAGGCGATTTTTGTATTAGATGGATGTTATAGTTATCCTTGAGACGAATTTTTTATAAAGCCCTCTTGGGATGTGCGTTCTTATAAACCCTCTCATCTTTTTCAGACGACCTCAAGCGGTGTATTCACCGTACCATAAGAGATTGCCGTGGATGTCGGTCATCTCGCGCGGTATACCGACTTGGTAGCAGTGAAAGTAGTGGGTTTTCTGGCAGTTCCCGCTTAAATCATGCGGGAATGACATTCCTGAAACTTCTCCATCTTTCAGAAAACCTTTGCCTATCCTTCTTTTCAAGGCGTCGTAGGTGTAGTCCCAAGTCTTTTTGCTGCCGTTTTTTTAAAGATTTGGGCTTTAACTAATTTGTTGAGGCTCGTCTCAATCTACAGCTTGCTTATTATTAATAATAGATTTTTTAGCAATATGTATTAGATCTTTATAATTTTCCATAAAAGGTTCTTCTAATGTGGATTCTAATAAGCATTCTAAGTCATATAATATTTTTTGCTCAGCTTCATCAGTAATTTCATTATTTTCAACGAACTTAACAAGACATTCAAAAAAAACTAATACTTCATAGTTGTTTAATTTAATAGTATAGTCGTTGGACTCTTTTTTAATTTCCATAATATTATAATGCTCCTCGAGAAACTACATTTTGCAACTAACTGGTAATGAGATTGTTAAAGAACCAATATTTCAGACGACCTTAAAGAGGATAGTGAGGTCGTTTGAAAAACAGGAACCGCGTGCATGCGTATCGCGAAGACTTTACGTCGTGATTGGAGGTTTCATGCGGGCTACGGCTTGCTATTCACCCAACAATGTTTCTTTAAATAAGTTTTCAAGTGATTCATATAACATTTCCATTTCTGATGAATCATGATAATAAATAAAAATATGTCCCTGTTGATCCATTAAAATAGGATTGCCTAAACCATCATCTGATATTGCATAAAGTTTATTCATTGGTTGTTCATGTAATTCTAAAAGTTTTTGAAATCCCTGTGTTAATTCGATAACTGTTTCTTTTCCAATTAATGTTGAATTATGGAAAGCATGGATATCCAAACCAGCGCTTGCACCGCCGAATTTTTTAATAAATTCAATGTAATCATCGTGAAATTTTATTCCTAAAATATTTTCAGCATGTTTAATTTCCTCACTACTAGCGGGTATCCCTTTAAACTCAGGGTAATCTTGAAAATATTTAATAAGTAAATTCATTGTTTCTTGGCTAATCATTAAATACCTCTTCTTGATAATTCTTTTAAAGCTTGGTCGTACCAGAACTCGCGTTTCCATTGATTAAATTCTTTAAATTTAATTAATATGGAAGTCCTTTGGCTATGTTGTTTACAGCATAGCCTTGAGTTATACTTGTTCATATAAAGTTAAATTCTTTTCTGTGCTTTTATATATATCTGTATAGAAATAAATTCTATTATCATTTATCTCTTTCAAATAAACCAAGTCTTCGATACCTCCAATATACTCAAGTGATAAATCATCTAAATTTAATATTGCAAGCCTAAATCCAACACCCCAAAATCGTCTAATGAAAACTGGAATATATATTTTTCTATTGAAATACAACAAAGGCCCTCCAAAACCCTGTCCTTGAGTAATAATTTGACCGTTAATGGACAGACTTCCAACTAAGGGAGAACCTTGATTAACTTCCATCAAATCAAGGTAACTGACTTCCCATTTGTCAAACAAAAAATTTTCTTGAAAGTCTAAAGGAGTTTCATTCAAAATTTTTAACTTAGGCATTTCTAACACTTTCCTTTTCTTTTAATTTTTTTCGATTTGACTTTTTGAACCTCTTCTGAATGCACTATAAATTGTAATGATCCTCCTGGATATTTAAGACCCTGTGGACCAATAATACCAACTTTCATTTTTGTTCTTTTAGGCATAATACCTGATTTATAATCATGAAGAGGAGCACCTATTACTTATGTAGACTACATTTGTTAAATAAAAAAAATAAGTTTCAAAGTTCGTTATATTTTAATGGTAAGCATAAAGAATCCATGAAGCTTTTAGCTTTTTCAGAAACAAAAACTCCTAATTTATCCCCTGCACCATGATAAAAATCCGATTCATTATCAATAGCATAATCCCATTCTTGAGGAGATTTTTTATGAAATCTAATAAAATCATTAGCTTTTATCCACCACAAATTTGGCATTTTGTCTGCAATTGATTGATTGTGTCTACCTTTCTCAATTACATCATCAATGGAGTAATATTTTTCAAAATAATCTTCTGAAAGATTTTTCCAATCACACTTAATAATTTTATTTTTGACTGCAAGAATTGGAGTAAATCCAGTTAGTCCTGAAGTAAATAAAGAATCTTTAATTTTTTGGGAAACTATCAAGCTTCTGTTCGATACATAGGCCTCTGGTACATCAGGACCTAGTCGATCAATATATATTTCAGGGCTAGGAACATTTCTAGTTTTTTTAGAGGCATGTCCTTCCCATAAAATATGAGCAAAATCGCCGTAAATATCAGTTTTTTCAGAAAGCGAGGAAAGATCGCTATAAACTTCAAATAATTTCATAATTATTACCTTTCACAAAAAATCTATTATTTTTTTCCAATTATAAAGGCAGTTGGCCCATTTCGTTTATATTTCTAACATAATTTCTAGTTGCTCTAGGAATGTTGTGTTGTTTCATCATAACTTGTATTTGATCCATTATGTCAGATAATTTGAAATTAGGATTATTACTAAACCAAGTTTTCTATTGCTGGTTCCAACCTCTCCTATGTATATCATCATGTTTTTTGCATCAATACGTACTATTTGCTGATCTATAAATTGCCGTCTTGCCTTTTTACTTTTAAGTCCACATTGTTCTAATTGAGCTACAAAATCTTCATCTTTAAGCATTTCTTGAGGAACAGTATGATGATCTCGCATCGCATTAGGCATTTGTGATCTTAAGCGGTGGTTTGGTTTTCTATCCAAACCTAAAGGATCTAGCCAATCTTGCCCATTAGGAGCGAACCAATAAAGATTTTCCCCGCCAGCTAATCCAATCGGGTTCTGATTGATGAAACGTCCAGTATCAGGCTCATAGTAACGAAAGAAACTATAATGCAGCCCGGTCTCTTCATCGAAGTATTGGTTCTGCAATCTAAACGGCTGATGTTCGTCCTTTTTCAGACGACCCCAAGCGGTGTGTTCGCCGTACCATAAGAGATTGCCGTAGATGTCGGTCATCTCGCGCGGTATGCCGATTTGGTTGCAGTGGAAGTAGTGGGTTTGGTTTTCGAGGTCGTTCCCACCTAAATCATGTGGGAATGACGTTTCTGAAGCTTCTTTGTTTTTTAGACGGCCTTAAATGTTTGAGGCCGTCTGAAAAGTTTTAGATAAGAGGTTTTGTTGGGTTTGGTAATCCAGCCTTGTCTATTATTCAAGTAATTCAGATATATTATTAATGAGGTCCGTAATATAAGGAACACAAACAATTTCCGAGTTAAAAATATCGCTGTTTTTAAGATGACAAATAATTTGTTTTCCGTCAAATTGAAAATTAGCAATTTCATCTTTTTGCCACGGTCGGTTAGGCTCAAAAACAATTAAGCTATAATAATTCTCTTCTTTGAACAGAGAAATTGAAAACACCAAATCTTCATTATCATTATCTCTATATAAATCAAAACTCTCCAAAGAATTATCCTTGAAAATAAATTTAAATTTATCATCACTATTATTATATCCACTGAAATCTCTAAAGTCCCCAATAATTTTTTTAAATAAATATTTATTCACATCCATGTCGCTTTTAACGACAACAAAATCACCTGAGTTCAAATGCACTTCTAAGGTATCATCTGAGGATAGCCCAATATTAATTACAGTAAATCTTTCATCATTAGGGTTTGGATTTTCGACATATAACTCCCCTTCTCCACATATAAAAGGTAACTCGCAAGTTATATTTAGATAACCTACTTTAGGGTCATATTCAATCGAACTCTCATTAATATGAATTATTTCTTTCACAATCAACACCTTCCATGCTTATTATATTTATGAAGAACCTTCCAAGCTGCATCCAAACGCATTCGGTCAGTCCCAGCCATATTACGGACAGCCCTCAATTCTTTGCGTACGTCATCAAAAATCTGAGGCGTCAATTTTTATCATTCCCAAAACTTTATTTCCTCTTGTCTCAGGGAAAGAAACACTATTTGCACCACTTCTTTTCAAAATATCAAAAATACCGGCACGACAATTTGTACACATACCAACAGGTTTAGAACCACTAGAACGGAATTCGCCGGTAATATTACCAATTTGTACATCTTTCCCTGTTAATAATCCTCTTCGAGAAAAATCATTTAAACCATTAATTTCAGCATGGCCAGTTCTTGAACTGTGGTAAGTTTCACTAACTCCACCCGCCGAAATTGTGGCACTTGCACCATTCATATCTCCCCAAAGACCCAATCTGTCTATCCACATTTGAGCATTCGGCGCGAATCGATACAGATTCTCCCCGCCCAGCAACCCAATCGGGTCCTGATTCACAAACCGACCCGCATCAGGCTCATAATACCTGAAGAAGTTGTAATGCAGTCCCGTTTCACGGTCGGCATACTGGTTTTGAAGCCGGAACGGTTGGTATGCGCTATCCCTTACCTTGGTTTCCTCTTTCAGACGACCCCAGGCGGTGTATTCGCCGTCCCACAACAGATTGCCACTGCTGTCGGTCATCTATTTTGGAATACCGATTTGGTCGTAGTGGTAGTAGTGAGTCTGTTGGCAGCTTTCGCCGTCTTCGTTGGTCCGGTTATGTACCTGAGCCAAGGGTTCGTAGCTGTCGGGGTCGGTGTAGATATAGGTATATCTGCCGTCTGAATTTTGCTCCTGTAACAGATGGCTGCCGTCCCAAACGAAGCGGGTTTGCTCTTCGAGACGAAGGTCGTCTGAAAAATGTTTTGTCAGACGAACTACGTTTACTTATTGCTATTCATATATTCGTGAGGCATTCAAAATGTCTGCTAACATACTCCAATTTAAAGTTTTGTCGTTATATTCTCTCATACCTATATTTTTATAGTATCCATCCATATCTTCAATCCAATTTTTCATGGCTTCTAAAAAGCTATCTAGTGTATTATTTTCAAAATCTTCTGTATGAATTTCAGTAATGAATTCTTTAAAAAAAACTAGAAAGTCATCTCTATTTTTAATTTCCATAATATAGTCCTCCTCGAACAATGTCTTTCAGACGGCCTCAAAAGAGATATTGAGGCCGTCTGAAAAACAGAAACCGCGTGCGTACTGTACACCCTCTACGTCAGGACTTAAGAGTTTATGCAGGCTACGGCTTGGATTTAAGCGAGCGACAGCTTCTCAATCCTCATTAGCAAAAAATTCATAAGTATCTATCTCCTCTTTTACGAAGACTATAACAACTTTACCTTCAGGTATCCTTTTTTTGGACATGCCACCTATGGAAATACCTAAAGTGGGAAATGTAATATATGCTTTTCCATCAATGCAATCATATTCTTCTTTTAATTCTTTAATATTTTCAGGCTCAAAAAGATTTAAATTATCAAATATTGGATTCAGATGTTTACTACAAATAATGCTAACTAATTTATTATTTTTATATTCTAATGTGCAGGCCTCTCTATATTCAGAAGTAATTTTAAGAATGTTATCTTCTATAACCTTTGCTGCCTTTCCATATTTAGCAATAATTTGCTCCATCGTATTTCCAAGTTGAAAAAAACGATTACCTAAATCTATGCCTTTAAAAGGAATAATTTTAACTTCATTCACTTGCATTTTCCAATGACCTTTCTTAGTTTAGATGCTTGATATTTAGTGATTAATTTCTGTCTAACAGCTTCTCGCACCATCCTTCTCAATCTCTTATCATATTTATCTATAAATTTCCTCTTAGTCTCAATAATATCCATCTCCATAGCCAAATCCCATCGACCTTGAAGGATAAATTGTCTTTGTTGCGCTCTCCAACGACGAGCAGTAGTTGAACTCCCTGTACTTGACATGCCTCTATGATCTGCTTTATCCATATGATACACAGGTGCAGAACCATAAGATGGTCTATTTGGTAAATCTTTATATGCTCCCCAAGCTGGAGAGTGATTAGTTTCTCCTCCTTTATGGCTCCCTCTGTCTCCTCTGTAAGTTCCTCTACGTGCTAAACCTAAAGTATCAATCCACCCAATAGAATTCGGTGCAAACTGATATAAATCATCTCCACCAAATAACCCCATCGGCTCCTGATTCGCAAACCGCCCGGCCTCAGGCTCATAATACCTGAAGAATTTGTAATGCAGCCCCGTCTCACGGTCGCAATACTGGTTTTGCAGGCGGAAGGATTGATATGCGCTATCAGTTACCTTGGTTTCCTCTTTCAGACGGCCCTAGCCGGTTTAGTTGCCGAACCACAACAAATTGCCGTCCTTGTCGGTCATCTCTCTTGGGATGCCGATTTGGTCGCAGTGGAAGTAGTGGGTTTGTTGTCGGTTTTCGCCGTCTTTAGTTGTCCAATTGCGGACCTGTGCCAAGGGGTCGTAGGTGTAGACCCAAGTCTCTTTCGTGCCGTCTTTTTTGAAGATTTCGGCTTTAACCAGGTGGTCATGCAGATCGTAGAAGTAGTTCTGCACTTCGCCGTCGGTATACGATTATTTAGTAAAGCCAATTTCTTTGATCAGTTTATCAATTAAATCATTTAGATTAATTCCCTTTGGAACTTCAAGTTTAATATTATTACAAAAATTAAATAATAACTTGATTAAATATTCTCTATCATTTATATTAGGAATATGTGGTGTTATTTGTATATTCTCCTTTATAAAGTTACCAAAAAGAAATTTTTTACTATTTTTTAATATAATTGGTTTTAATAAATCTCCATTTCTATTAAATATTTCATAGAAATTTTGTTTGATATCGTCTGGTTCTAAATATAATTCTGCATCTTTGATATTGGCAAACAAACTAATATCTCCATTATCATTCACAATAATTGGCATATCCATCTTATTTTCTCAATTATTTAAAATTTAATTTAAGTTTTATTTCATTACAGTGGTCGTCTGAAAAACAGAAAACGCGTGTGTACCGCACACACCATACGTCAGTATTGGAGGTTTCATACGGGCTACGGCTTGTTTACGTTTGAAATGGAGGCTTTATACGAGATACGAATTACTAATTTCTAAGTTAGATATTTAATGTTCCCATCTGGGTATTTTCCCTCCCATTTATAAGGAAAATAATTTTCTTTATAACACTTGATTATTGATTCAATAAAATAATCAGCCTTATCAAAAGCATAGTATTTTATAAGTAATTCTATATCGCACATTACCTCCTCCATAAAATAAACATAAATATTATTTTCCGCATCTAAATTATCAATTCTTTTACTCAATATAGTGAATATTTTTTCAATAGCTATACTGATCTTTTCTCTACCGCTCGAGGAGAAGTATACTTTGTTGATATTCCTTATATACATATCTTTTAATCTACCATAATAATTTTCATCAAGTAAATTTTTAATCTTCTGTTCTTTAGTATTTTTTTCTAAATCCAAATTTAGAAAGATTTTTTCAACATACTCTATATTCTCTACATTTATAGGCACATCTTCTCTACTAGGAAGTTCCTTTATTTTATTTGAAAAGTATGTAAGTATTTGATCTTTTCCACTAAGCAAAACTTCCATTTCTTTAATTAAGCTAGATTGATCATCTGGAATTAATTTTACAAATAAATCAATCAACTCAGTTCTTTCTTGAATATCAATATCCGAATCATTAATACTTCTAAATATCAAATCCTGTGCTTTACCCATTTCATTTACTTTAATATATTTTTTTATTAGCTCTATCTTTTTCATTTTAACACTTCCTTGATGATTTAATATAGCGAGACCATGTAGTAGGTTTTAATTTAGCGGACGAGTTGGTTTTCTAAATCGCATTGGTAATATTGGTTTTCGACATTGGACAGCCGGCGGTAGATCAGGTTACCCAGTTTGTGGATGAGAAATTTTAAAAAGGACGAATGTTTCAGACGACCTCAAAAGAGATATTGAGGCCGTCTGAGAATATAAAATTACTTTTTCGCAGCACGAATTTTTTTCAACCCATTCTCCAAAATAGTAACTTTCTCGGGAGGAGTTCCCCTATCCAAAGCATCCCACCAATTATTTACTGGTTTAACAAATAATTGGAATCCTTCATCAGTTACATTAGACTTTCTAATAACAATATTTTCTTTAATAGAACCGTCCTCATTAAAAGGATCAATATCTATGAGTAAATCATTTTTTTTAAGAAAATTCATTAATGAAATAGTTGATTTTATAATACCTTCTTTATAATCAATATCGTTACTTCTGTTCAATAATAGTTGGTGATCAAATAAAACAAAATCCATAATATTATCTCCAATGATAATCGGATAATTTCAAATAATTATTCTTCTTCTAAGACCATACGATTAAAACAGTCATACAAATCTTCTCCGACTAAATACATATTTTGCATCTTTACTTCTTCAGGCATTTGTACACCAAATTCATCCAAATAATCTTCTTCATCCCATTCATTTTCATGATCCCAATAGAAAATTTGCCCAATTCTTTCTCCTTGAGTACATAGACAAATCAAATCACCAAATTCATTACTTGATATTGGTAGAAAATTATCTGGTATTCTATTTTTGTATTTTTCAAGCCTTTCACTAATTTGGGAGTTTTTTTGGTAGTTTATATTTTCACCATAAAAAAAACCTAAATCTCCACCACTCCATTCGATATTACCACCTACAGGAATATCGTCATCAGGATAACAATATTCAGGCAAATCACTATATGGGGTTAACTTAAATTCTTTTATAAATCCTGTCTCTCCACCAAATAATTCAAGATAATCCAAATAATCTGAAAATTCTTCTTTAGTAATATCTAAAAATTTAGACATTGATTTTCTAGATGTAGGAATCAGTGGTTCAAATGTAAACCTTTGAACTCCACCCATTTTCTCAACTAAACTCTTAATTTTCATTTTCATTACTCCTTTAAGTTATAATTTGTCAAATAATCAACATTTCTTCTTAGGTCGTTTATTGCGCATAGTACATGTATGTATTCCGCATATACGTTACATTAAAACTGAAAATTTCATGTAGACTTAGAATTGCTTAAATCAGGGAGGATAATAGGTTTGTAACTAAGTACTTTATCAGCTATTTCCTCGGAGCTCATGTTTGTCCAATATATATAATCTGATATATTTGGATCTGTGACCAAATTTTCTAATTTTTCAAGAAATACATCTTCATCCTCTTCTGAGCCTTCAAAATTTCTTAACTGATCAATCAGTTTGATTAAATATAATCTATCCAACATAATGCTATCCTCCTCCAAAATGGTATTTCGGGTCTAGTATCTCTTTATGGAATTTTGGTGTAACAATCAGCATATTATCCATATCATAAACACCACCACGATTAATAGGAGTTTTATGATGTATTTGATACGAACTTACTTTACCATCATGTTGACATTTGGCTGCTTTAGGTGCTTTCCCCTGAGCCATCCTTTTCTTATTAGCCTTCGAAAAACCCTCAACTAATTTTGGATCTTTTGCTACTTCTTTCCAAAAGGCAGCTCGGAAATCATCAAAACTATCAAAAGATTTACCACGTAATTTATCTGCTACAGATTTAGGAAATACACCAGCATTTCCATGTATACCCTTCAACCATTTTTTCCAATTGAATTACCATTTCTGATGCAATTTCTGATGCAATTTCTGGTAAATTTCTAGGACTTAATCCTAAAGGATCAAACCAACTATTTATATTTGGTGAGAATTCATAAAGGTTCTCACCACTTTTCAACTCAATCGGGTCCTGATTTACAAACCGCCCGGCCTCAGACTCATAATACCTGAAGAAGTTGTAATGCAGTCCGGTCTCTTCATCGAAGTATTGGTTTTGCAGTCTGAACGGCTGATGCGCATCCTTGTAAACCCTTTCATTCTTTTTCAGACGACCCAGGCGGTGTATTCGCCGAACCACAAGAGCTTGCTGTCCTTATCGGTCATTTCACGCGGGATGCCGATTGGTCGCAGTGGAAGTAGTGGAAGTAGTGGGTTTGTTGTCGGTTTTCTCCGTCTTCGTTGATGTGGTTTTGATAGGCGAAACCGCGTACGTACCGCACGTACCCTACGTCAAGACTGAAGATTTTGTGCGGGCTACGACTTACTTTACATCGTAATTGGAAGTTTCATTGGCTACAGTTCGATTAGACCTCGATAAAACATTCAAAAAAATCAAAGTGATTTTTATCGAATGCAATTAATAACTTGCCTTCAGGAATTTTTTTCCCTGTCATACCTCCTATACAAATTCCGAGATTCTTAAAAAGGATATATTTTTTTCCTTCGATAAATTCTGAATCGATGGCTTTAAGATCTTCGATTGAATTTTTAAAAATATCAATATCTCCTAATATGGGACTAGAATCTTTTAAGCAATATCCATAAACCAATTTATCGTTTTCATAAACTAACTCACAAGCATTTCTATATTCCACCTTATTATTCATAATATTATCTTCAACCATTCTTACTGGTTTTCCATATTTTTCTTGTATTTCCTCAAGAGAAGTACCAAATACAAAATCACCAATTGATTCAAATGGCTTAATCAAGTAGTTCATATTAACCCTTTCTAATATATTTACATTAATAAAATTAGGAACATTTACCAATAATTCTACGCAATCTTGCTGCCTGTTTCCTAGAAATTAATCCCTGCCGTTTGGTTTCCGAAATCATCCTTCCTACATAATTTTATATACGCCTTTTATTCTATTTAAAAGGAAGTAGTATGATATGAAAACCCTTTCGTGCGCATATTTTTGACGAAATAAGATGAAGGTCACCTGAAAGTTTGTTTTCAGACGACCTCTATGTTAATTGCTAATGAGATTGTTAAAGAACAAATGCTTCGGACGACATCAAAGAAGATAGTGAGATCGTCTGAAAAACAGAAACCGCGTGAGTGCCACATACACCCTACGTCAGGATTGAAGATTTTGTGCGGTCTACGGCTTGCTAAGTAAACTTTGACTAAATTAAAAAACGTGTGCATACCCGAAGATAAACATCCCACCTGTGAAATAAGCTTTGCTATGGTAGCTTTTCTCGTTTGGGCTTAATAAAGTCATTTATACTTAAATTATGGTCATTCATGAATGTATCTAATAAATCATCCAAAGAGACGAATTTGTAACCATCGAGGTTAGCATTTTTTAAAACATTCATGAGATTAGCACTTACTATTAATATATTATGCAATATAGTGTCATTTAACTGAAATAAATCATATTCCATATCAGTGAAATTTATTTTAGAAGGTAAAATGGTTCCCATCTCTCCTATTTGGAAAACAGAAGTTCGGTTATCAAAAAATTGATTGTTTTCGAATGCAACAAGCTTATAAGCTTTTTCTTCAGCTACGCTTTGACTAGAAATTGCAACAATTACAGGAATGGAAATATGAGGAGCAATTCTGTATTTATTGAGTAGACTCCAACATTCTTGTGAAAAAAGATGAGCCGATTCAAAGTAATAATCAAAATTTAATTTTCGTTTTTTCCATAAGTTCAGATATATTTTTTCTTGATTAATTTGAAAAATCTCTTTGCTCATATCTACTGAATGAAATGATTCACTTTTAGGATTCATCATGTCAGTAGAAAATAAACCAAGCATCTTTCCCGGGCAACTTTTACTTTCATAATCTACTAGCATTGCATAAAAATTATCCATAAGAAATGACTCCTTTAAATCTTTATTACATAATAACCAAAATTAATTCATTCTATTTTTCTGGCTACTGCATGTAGTAACCTGCGTGACATTTCCTGCCCAAATCCGCCTTCTTAATTCAATTTGAAGCTTGCGAACAGATTTTTTCTTCTCTTTATCAGACATCTGTGATTGCTCTATGGCATCTAACCGCTGTCTTACCATATCGCTATAATTTGGATGACTAGAACTATGATAGACTCTCATACCTTTTCCTACTCCATCCAAATAAGCAGCTCTTCTGCAAGGAATTAATAAACCATTACTAGCCCGATCCCGATGCCCCTGAAGCCTAATTCTATCTAAGAAATCTTTCTTTTCTGCCCAAATTTCTACAGGAATTAGATGGTGTGCAGAAAGCCTATCTCCCTTTTTCCCTCCAAGGGCTCTATCTAAAATACGACTTGGAGATAATCATAAAGTGTCAACCCATCTTTGGGCATTCGGCGCAAACTGATACAAATTCTTCCCGTCCAGCAACACAATCAGGTCCTGATTCACAAACCGCCCGGCCTCAGTCTCGTAATAGCGCTTCAGGTTGTAATGCAACCCAGTTTCACGGTCGGTATATTGGTTTTGCAGTCTGAACGGCTGATGCGCGTTCTGATAGATACGCCCGTCCTTTTTCAGACGACCCCAAGCGGTATATTCGCAGTACCATAACAGATTGCCGTGGATGTCGGTCATCTCTTTCGGGATGCCGATTTGGTCGTTGTGGAAATAGGCGAGGTATTGCGCTTCGTCTTGATTGTTACGGAAGACTTGGGCTAAGGGTTCGTAGCTGTCTTGGTCGGTGTAGAGATAGGTGTAGCTGCCTTTGTAGGTGTACTCCTGAAGTAATCGCGTTCCGTCCCAGACGAAATGGGTGCGTTTGGGGTCGGTACTCGTCCAAGCTAGTTTGTCTTGGCGTTCTTTGGAAAGCCTTCTGCCGAACGGGTCGTAGGCGTAGGTCCAAATCTCGGTGTTGCCGGCGGGCTTTTTGATCTCGGCTTGGACGAGTTAGTTTTCTATATCGTATTGGTAATAATGGTTTTCACTGTCGGTCAGCTGGCTGTAGATCTGGTTGCCAGGTCCATTTGGCTCCATACTTTTCAAGTAAGTCAAAGCTAGCTTGAGGTCCCATACTTCCGGCTTTATAGTCATGAAGTGGGGCGCCATTTTCAGCCCAGAGCTCTTCGATACGGTCAATCAATTTCCAAGAAGCACTTACCTCATCCCAGTGGCTAAAGTTGGTAGAGTTGTTATTCAAGACATCGTAGATTAATTTCTCGTAAGGATCTGGTGAGGCCCCGGTAGCAGTAGCATCTGTACGATAATCCAGAGAGCTTGGTGCCAGGTTAAATTCTTCACCTACTTGCTTACCATTTAGGCTGAGTGAGAAGCCTTCTGTTGGTTGGATATAGATGGTCAAGATATTTGGTGCCAAAGGCTCACCAAAGATAGAGTCCATTTGCTTAAAGACGATATTGACATGAGTGCCTTTTTCTGTCAGGCGTTTACCAGTACGGAAGAAGAAAGGAACACCACGGAAGCGATCGCTATCTACAAAGAAGGCACCAGATGCGAAAGTTTCTGTTGTGGATTCAGGATCGACATTTGGTTCGCTTCGATAGGAAATGTATTTCATGCCATCGATTTTACCAGAGCGATATTGACCACGAATAAACTGTTCTTTCAATTCTTCCTCAGTTGGATGATAGAGGTTTTTAAAGACTTTTATCTTTTCAGCACGAATCTCATCCTTTGTAAAGCTAGCTGGTTTGTCCATGGCTAGAAGAGAGAGGAGTTGGAGTGTATGGTTTTGCACCATATCACGAAGGGCACCAGATTGATCATAGTAGCCACCACGTTCTTCTACACCCAAGCGCTCTGCAAAGGTAATCTGAACATTATCGATGTGTTCGCGATTCCAAACATTCTCAAAAATCATGTTGGCAAAACGAATAGCAAAGATACTCTGAATCATCTCTTTACCTAGGTAATGGTCGATACGGTAGATTTGCTCCTCATCAAAGGCCGCAAGGAGATCTTCATTGAGTTTGCTAGCTGTTTCGTAGTCTGTACCAAATGGTTTCTCAACGATCAAGCGCTCAAAACCTTTGCCATCGACAATGTTTTCAGATTTGAGGTGTTTGGCAATGGTTCCGAAGAACTGTGGTGCCATGGACAAGAAGAAGAGCTTATTGTGTTCAGCTTGGTATTTTTCGTTGAGCTCAGCTTGTAATTGGCGCAAAGCAATATAATGTTCCGTATCATTCACATCATGGCTTTGATAGTAGAAATGGCTAGCAAATTCCTGAGCTTGCTCGGTACTATCTGCCAAATCAAGGATAGACTCGACAACTACAGATTCAAAATATTCCTTACTCCAAGGTCTACGAGCTGTTCCGATAACAGCAAAATGCTCAGAGAGATTGCCTGATTTATAGAGTCTGAAAAGGGAAGGGTAGAGTTTGCGTTTAGCTAAATCTCCACTCGCACCGAAAATTGTAACAATAACCTTTGATGACATCTAGCTACCTAATTTCTATATTTTTTCCTAGTTGGACTAGGGATGAGATTTCCTCATTATCATAGTTTTTATTTTATCATAATTTTCAAAAAAAACAAAAAATCCAATACGCAATTAAAAAAGTGTAAGGAGAACCTCACACTTTCGTTTTATACGTTTAAGACCTTGTCTAAAAATTCTTTTAGACGAGGGTGTTGCGGATTATCAAAGATTTGATCTGGAGTTCCATCTTCCAGGAATTCACCATCAGCCGTAAAGATAACACGGTTGGCTACCTGACGAGCAAATCCCATCTCATGGGTTACGATAATCATAGTCATGCCTTGTTCCGCCAATTCCTTCATAACATTCAGTACATCTCCAACCATCTCAGGATCCAGAGCGGAAGTTGGCTCATCAAAGAGCATGATATCAGGATTCATGGCAAGTCCACGAGCGATAGCTACACGCTGTTTCTGACCACCTGAAAGGCTATCTGGGTTGGCATTAGCTTTATCTGCTAGTCCAACCTTTTCAAGCAACTCCATCCCCAATTTTTCAGCTTCTTCTTTGGTCATCCGTTTGTGTTCAATAGGAGCAAAAGTGATATTTTCTAGGACGGACATGTGAGGGAAGAGGTTGAAATGTTGGAAGACCATTCCCACGTTTTCACGAACATGGTCGACATTGGTTGATTTTTCAGTCAGATCATAACCATTTACTGTGATGTGGCCACTCGTTACCTCTTCGAGGAGGTTAAGGCTACGGAGGAATGTGGATTTACCAGAACCGGAAGGACCGATGATACAAACAACATCTCCTTCATAAAACTTAGTAGTAATACCTTTTAAAACTTCGTTTTTTCCATAGTACTTATGCAAATCATTTACATCAATTTTTAGTTTTGCCATTAACGAATCCTCTTTTCTAAGCGTTTCGCTAGTCTAGTCAAAAGCGTGATAATTACAAGATAGAAGATAGCAAGGATTGCATACATCTTGAAACTTTGGTAGTTACGGGCGATGATGATCTTACCAGTTTGGAAGAGTTCCACCAAACCGATAGCAGAGACGATGGTTGTATCTTTAAGAGCGATAACGAATTGGTTGACAAAGTTTGGCAACATCAATTTAGTCGCTTGTGGCAAGATTATCTTACGCATGGTTTTTCCATAAGAGATACCAAGACTGCGACTGGCTTCCATTTGCCCAACTGGAACAGCTTGAATCCCACCACGAACGATTTCAGCGATATAAGCTGCCGCATTGAGTGAGAGGGCGATAGTACCAGCTACAAAGTCATTGATTGGACTTTGTTGGCCTGTAATCGACTCGATGAAGTTTGGAATACCCCAGAAGATGAAGGCTGCAAGAATCATCAATGGAATACCTCGGATAACGTCAACGAAAATCTCAGAGATTAGACGAAGAGATTTGTATGGGCTAACACTAAACATACCAAAGATAATACCGATGACAATGGCAATTGCAAATGAAATAAGCGCTAGAGCAAGAGTGATTCCAAGTCCACTAAGAAGTTGTTTGTAGTTGTTTTGAAGCAAGCCCCAGATAGTTGTTTCGTCAACCGTACTTGTAGAGTCAGTTGAAGTTTCGCTAGCTAGATACTTGTCAAGAATCTTTTGGAATTCTCCGTTAGCTTTGAGGTTAGCAAGTCCATTATTGAACATCTGGATCAATTCTGGGTTTGTTCCTTTTTTAACCGCAAAGGCTGTTTCACCGATTGGAGTTCCAGCGATTGGAGTTTTCAATTTTTGACCTTGGCTGATAGAATATTTGAGAACTGGCTCATCATCCATCACGGCATCGATAGCCCCAGTGTTCAAACTGTCATACATAGATGCGCCATCTGCAAAAGTTTTAATCTTGTAACCGTATTTGCTTTGGTTTTCCGTAAGGAATGTTTGAGAAGCCGTCCCGTTTTTAACACCAACGGTTTTATCCTTGAGGTCCTCATAAGAAGCGATAGTGCTTGATTCTTTTACACCGAGAATGGTATTAGCTGTGTAGTAGGAATCTGAGAAGTCAAATGTAGCTTTACGAGCATCCGTAACAGACATTCCAGCGATAATACCATCTGCTTGTCCTGCTTGAACAGCGCTAATAGCTGCGTCAAATCCAGGATTAGTAATTTCAATCTCAAATCCTTGATCCTTGGCAATAGCCTTGATCAAGTCCATATCAATACCAGTGTACTCGTTGCTTGAATCTTGAAATACGAAGGGAGCAAAAGATGAATCACTTGCAATAACATACTTAGATTTAACTGTGTCAGCTTTTACTACTCCTAGTGAGAAAATGGGAAATAAAATTAGCAAAAATGCTAGGATTTTTTTCTTCATTTTTAGTCTCCTTTCCGAATATTTTCCCATTATAACAGAAAATATTTCAGAAGGCAAATTTTAAGACTTTTTATGTAAGAAGATATAACATGGATTTATAACCCTGATAAATTCAGAGATAAAGAATCTAGTGGAATTTATGGTAAAATAGAAGGATAGAAAAATGCAGACGAGGCGATCATGATAAATCGAATTACAGATAATAAATTTAAACTAGTATCAAAATACCAACCTTCAGGAGATCAACCCCAAGCGATTGAACAGTTGGTTGATAATATCGAGGGTGGAGAAAAAGCTCAGATTCTGATGGGGGCGACTGGTACTGGGAAGACCTATACCATGAGTCAGGTCATTTCCAAAGTCAATAAACCAACTCTGGTCATTGCTCATAACAAGACTCTTGCTGGTCAGCTCTATGGAGAATTTAAGGAATTTTTCCCTGAAAATGCAGTCGAGTACTTCGTATCTTACTACGATTATTACCAACCAGAGGCCTATGTCCCTTCTAGCGATACCTACATTGAGAAGGATAGTTCCGTCAATGACGAGATTGATAAGCTTCGCCACTCAGCGACTTCAGCCCTTTTGGAGCGTAATGACGTCATTGTCGTGGCTTCAGTCTCTTGTATCTATGGTTTGGGTTCGCCAAAGGAATATGCTGATAGTGTCGTTAGTCTCCGTCCAGGTCTGGAGATTTCTCGTGACAAACTCTTGAATGACTTGGTGGATATTCAGTTTGAACGCAATGATATTGATTTCCAACGGGGAAGATTTCGCGTTCGAGGGGATGTGGTGGAGATTTTCCCAGCTTCCCGTGATGAACACGCTTTTCGAGTAGAGTTTTTCGGAGACGAAATCGACCGTATCCGTGAAGTTGAGGCTTTGACAGGTCAGGTATTGGGAGAAGTCGATCATTTGGCGATTTTCCCTGCCACTCACTTTGTGACCAATGACGACCACATGGAAGTTGCGATTGCCAAGATTCAGGCAGAATTAGAAGAGCAGTTAGCCATATTTGAGAAGGAAGGCAAACTGCTAGAAGCCCAGCGTTTGAAGCAGCGGACAGAGTATGATATTGAAATGTTGCGTGAGATGGGTTATACCAATGGGGTCGAAAACTATTCTCGTCACATGGATGGTCGTAGCGAAGGAGAGCCTCCTTATACGCTTCTTGATTTCTTCCCAGATGATTTCTTGATCATGATTGATGAAAGTCACATGACCATGGGGCAAATCAAAGGTATGTACAATGGAGACCGTTCGCGTAAGGAAATGCTGGTTAATTATGGTTTCCGTTTGCCGTCTGCCTTAGATAATCGTCCTCTCCGTCGGGAGGAGTTTGAAAGCCATGTACACCAGATTGTTTACGTTTCAGCGACACCAGGTGACTATGAAAATGAACAGACGGAGACAGTGATTGAGCAAATCATTCGTCCGACAGGTCTTTTGGACCCTGAAGTGGAAGTCCGTCCGACTATGGGACAGATTGATGACCTCCTAGGTGAAATCAATGCCCGTGTTGAAAAGAATGAACGGACCTTTATCACCACTTTGACTAAGAAAATGGCTGAAGACTTAACCGACTACTTCAAGGAAATGGGCATCAAGGTTAAGTACATGCACTCGGACATTAAGACCTTGGAGCGGACGGAGATTATCCGTGACCTACGTTTGGGTGTTTTTGATGTTTTGGTCGGAATCAACCTGCTCCGCGAAGGGATTGACGTTCCCGAGGTAAGCTTGGTTGCTATTCTAGATGCTGACAAGGAAGGATTCCTCCGTAACGAGCGTGGACTCATCCAGACCATTGGACGTGCCGCCCGTAACAGTGAAGGTCATGTCATCATGTATGCTGATACCATGACTCAGTCTATGCAACGTGCTATCGATGAAACTGCCCGCCGTCGGAAAATCCAGATGGCCTATAATGAAGAACACGGTATTGTGCCTCAGACAATCAAGAAAGAAATCCGTGACCTGATTGCTGTGACCAAGGCAGTTGCTAAGGAAGAGGACAAGGAAGTCGATATCAATAGCCTCAATAAACAAGAGCGCAAGGAACTCGTCAAAAAACTGGAAAAACAAATGCAAGAAGCTGTCGAAGTGCTTGACTTTGAACTGGCAGCTCAGATTCGTGATATGATGTTGGAAGTCAAGGCGTTGGATTAGATAGGAGAAAACGAATGAAAATTTTAGTCATCAATGGACATCCTGACAAGGGAAGTTTCTGTCAAGAAATTTTTCAAACGATTGTAGAAAATATTGACTCAAATCATCATGAGCTTGAATCTATTAACCTAAATGAGATAGATTTTGATCCTGTATTACGTTATGGTTATCGAAAACGGATGGAAGAGGACCCCTTCATACTTCGATCTCAGGAATTAATTCAGTGGGCAGATCATTTCATTTTTGTTTATCCAATTTGGTGGAGTAGTATGCCTAGTTTATTGAAGGGGTGGATTGATCGTGTTTTCACGCCAGGAATTGCATACTCTGCCAATAATCAAGGAAGTTTTATTTGGAACTACTTAAGAGGTCAGCAGTTTAAAAAGTTACTAAAAGGAAAAACAGCCAGTATTTACGCAACATCAATGGCACCAACATGGTGGTACAAAGTATTTTCAGGTCCTATCAATATCCCAGACAGTTATGGAATATCAGTATTAAAGAATGCTGTCCTGAATCATTGTGGAATCAAAACAAAGAAAGTTTCAATTTTAGGCGAGTTAGGACGTGAGGTAAACACAAGTTCAACAAGACAAAAATATCTGCAAAAAGTTGCTGTGGAAGTCAAGGCGTTGGATTAGGAAAAAGTATGGTTTATTTAAGAAAACTAATTGAAGAAGATTTAGTGTCTTTGTGGGAAATTGCTTATT
The DNA here is from genome assembly GCF_026782375.1 of Streptococcus oralis. Classification (GTDB taxonomy): domain Bacteria; phylum Bacillota; class Bacilli; order Lactobacillales; family Streptococcaceae; genus Streptococcus; species Streptococcus oralis_CL. Next base: position 469,114 of record NZ_JAKUWJ010000001.1, read on the forward strand.
CACAATCTAATCCAATTTGGAAGCAGTATGATGCTCCCTATTATGACGATTATCAGCATTTTCCTAATTTTCAAGAATTTAAACTACAAAAATCAGAATCTACTCTAAACAACTCAAATCGCCTTGGTATTTTTGTTGATGATAAATTAGTTGGGACTGTTTCGCGCTACTGGGTATGTAAACAAACAAGATGGATGGAATTGGGAATTTGTATTTATGATAACAAATTTTGGAACTCTGGAATTGGAAAAGCTGCTATGCTACAGTGGATAGATCGGACATTTCAGGATTACTTGGAGTTGGAGCATCTTGGTTTGACAACTTGGTCAGGAAATTTTGGTATGATGAAATTGGCTGAGAAATTAAGAATGAAAAAAGAAGCTCATATTCCAAAAGTTCGTTATTATCAAGGTGTTTATTATGATAGTATTAAATACGGCATTTTGAGAGAAGAATGGGAGGAAGCAAATGGTCATCACTGTCAAACAGATGGAAACTCCTGAAGAGATAGAAGGTAAGTCCCTCGTTCATTGGCAGACGTGGAGAGAGGCTTATGATGACCTTTTACCTGCAGAATTTCAGGAGACGATGACATTAGAAAGATGTCGATTCTTTAGTCAAAAATATCCAGAAAATACATTGATCGCGATGGATGGCATGAAGGTAGTTGGTTTTATCAGTTATGGAAACTTTCGTGATGAGACTATTCAAGCTGGCGAAATTATTGCCTTATATGTTTTAAAAGACTATTATGGAAAAGGTATTGCTCAGAAGTTAATGAAGGAAGCTCTGACGACTCTTGAACAGTTCTCTGAAATATTTTTATAGGTATTAAAAGAGAATAAGCGTGCGATTGCATTCTATCAAAAAATGGTTTTTTCTTTTGATAGGCAAGAAAAAATACTTGACCTTGGAAATCCTATCACTGAAATTAGAATGGTACGTAAGAAATCCTCAAAATCTGAGAGTTAAATACTGATAGAATTGCGATTTTGTTTTCAGATTACGCAATGAACAAACAATCATGTTTTAGATTATATTTTAAATAGAGGGAAGTTATTATGAATTTGAAAGAGAAGAAGTCATCGAGCTTAGATTCTGTTCGTTTTTGGTTACAAGGGCATCGATTTGTCAAATTTATGCTTGATATTATCTTTTATATCATCTTGTTCCTAGTTATAGAATTCACAACATCACAGAACAAAAGCCTTCCAGCTGATTTTCGGTACAGAGAGCTTTTATTTCCCTTGCAATTAAATCTTTTTATTTTGGGTAATAGGTTCTATGCTCTCTTTTTGTCAGTGAAAACTGAAAAAGAAAGGACTCTTAAAAGATTTTGTGAACCCTTTATTTATATCAATATCCTTAGCTTCATTTTTCAACTGATTGGTGTGAGAAAAAGAGGAAGAGTCGTTCTGTCACCTTTGTTTTCACTGGAGTCATCCTATATCTGGTTTCCTATTGTCATCTACCTTCTAGTCTTGATGTTAACTTTGGCAATCTTCTTTCTCTCTAAAGGTTCAAAAAAAGGAGTAGATGAAGATGAAGATGAGTAGACAAATGAAGTACAAGACAAAAGAAAAGTCTTCTTGGACTAAGAGGATTTTTCTTTGGATGGAAAGGCACAGAAGGATTGGTCAACTTTTGGATACGAGTGTATTATTTGGATCTATGTTTGTATCATTTCTTGCTGCCTCTTACATCAGTTATCCATTACCGAACATGAACTATCTTTCCCCCTTAAGCTTCAATCTTATCCTTCTGATCTTATCAACCTATTTCCTTGTCTTTCGTTTTAGTAGTGATAAACTTCAGAAATGGCGTTACTTTTCATGGGGATTTATTGGGTTCAATGGTCTTCTTTTTCCCTTTCATCTCTTGGTAGGTCTGAATTGGCTAGGACGTCGTAAGTCAACGAATTTCCCCCCTATAATTTCTATGGATCCGGCCTATGTCTGGGCTCCTATTGTAAGTTATCTCTTTTTCTTTTTCTTGGGGCTGGGCATTCTGCTTTTGATTATACGGATAGAAAAGAGAAGAAGGAGGCGTAAATGGAACGAAAGATTAAGAGAAAAAAGAAGGTCAAACAACAGGACAGAAAAATGAGAAAAATCCATAAAAAGTATTCTTTGGTAGCTCACGTCCAATTGTGGCTGGAAAGACATTCAAAGATTGCTTCTTTTATGGATGGTGGTATAATATTATTATCTATTTTTGGTATCATGTATGTGTTGTTCGGGACGTCACTTATCCCGAAACCATATCAAGAAATGTCCTATGTCTTGCCAATTATTATGAATTTTGTCTTTTTGGTTCACACATTCTATCAAGGTATTTTTAGAGATGGTTTTAGCAACAAGGCTTCAGTACAAGGATTTTAAAAAACTTTTCTATTCATAAACGGACCTATTTTTCTCCTCCACTTACTTGTTGGGGTGAAAGGGAGAAATGTTAAAAAAATTCCTTCCCTATTATCGATCGATTATCGCTACATCTGGCTCCCGATTGCTACCTATCTAATCTTTTTCTTCATTCCAGCGATATTAATGGTCATTTTGAAATATAAGGACAAAAAGAGGAAAAATCATGAAAAAAGAAAATCGAATTAAGTTATTTTCATTTAAAACACTCTATTTGGCTTTGCTGACTTTTGTGATCCTTCATTTGATCTTGTTGGTTTTTGGCCTATCCTTTACGCCAATTTTGTGGAATAGTTGGTTTTTCATTCTTTGTTTGACCTTCTTAATCTATCCATGGAGAATCTTTTATAGAACAAGAGATTTTCAATGGTATCACCTTATTTTTCAAGTATTTAGTGGATTAGTGGCACTTTATCTTTGGTTTGCAGCATTTTTTGCTTTGTCTATTATGTCGGATTTAGTCATCCCTATCAATATAGACTATCATATACAAGATAAAGAAATCATCATTTCTAGAGGTTTTTTGGCTCGTACTACTTATGAACATCACGAGTTGATTAATCCATTCATCATGAAATCTGATATCAAGTTCGAAAAAGGCATATAACAACTTAGAAAGCGAGCAAATCTATGTCCCGTGCGCAAGCAACCATTTTAACCAACATCTGTCTAATCGAAGATCTAGAAAATAAGCGAGTAGTCATGCAATATCGCTCTCCTGAAAACAATCGCTGGTCTGGCTATGCCTTTCCAGGAGGACATGTTGAGAACGGCGAGGCCTTTGCCGAGTCTGTCATTCGTGAGATTTATGAAGAAACAGGTCTAACGATTAAGAATCCACAACTGGTCGGTATTAAAAATTGGCCCTTAGATACAGGTGGGCGCTACATCGTTTTTTGTTATAAGGCGACAGAGTTTACTGGAAGTCTCCAATCCTCAGAGGAAGGAGAAGTATCTTGGGTGCAAAAAGACCAGATTCCAAACTTGGAACTGGCCTATGATATGCTGCCTTTGATGGAAATGATGGAAGCACCTGACAAGTCTGAATTTTTCTACCGACATCGTACAGAGGACGGCTGGGAGAAAGAAATTTTTTAGTTCTATGATTAGTTGGTAGGTGTTATTCTTTAAAGGTAGGTACTGAAATATAGGCTAAGTATGCGGTGTAAGTCAACTGAATACTTCTAAGTTTCTTATTATTCTTTTCTATCTATATTTTGAACAATCTCCACCTTCCATTCTGAAATCGGAGATTGTTTTATTTTATGGTATAATCTTAAAATGTGAAAGGAAGTACCAGAAAATGGATGATAAAGTAATTGAACAATATGCAAAACAAGATAATCTTGATATTAGAGTAAACATACATAAGAAGTATTCAAAAAATAAATTAGGATTTAACAATTGGATATTTTCCAACTACCAAATTACTGATGAAGTAAAAATTCTAGAATTGGGATGTGGTACAGGAGAACTGTGGAAAAGTAACAGTGATTCTATAGATAAAATGAAGCAGTTGGTTATTACAGATTTTTCTAAAGATATGGTGAAAACAACGAAGTCAGTGATTGGAAATCGAGACAATGTCAACTATGAAATAATGGATATTCAAAAGATTTCTTTTGAGAATGAAACGTTTGATATTGTTATTGCTAATATGCTTCTACATCATGTAAATGATATTCATAAAGCGCTCTCTGAGGTGAATAGAGTCTTAAAAACAGGTGGAATTTTTTACTGTGCTACATTTGGTGAAAATGGAGTTGTAGATTATTTGGCAGGCTTATTTAAAGATGAGGTTAATCAAGATTTGGAAAATAAAACTTTTACTTTACAAAATGGCAAAAGTTACCTAAGTAGGTACTTTAACTCTGTCGATATATTGCTCTATGATGATGAGTTACAGGTAACTAGTATAGATGACCTAGTTAAATACATCCAATCCTTTAAAGGAATTTCAGAAATAGGTTCGTTAGAAGAAGAAATAATACGTAAAAGATTGGAAAGTGAGTTTAATAATGGTATGTTGATCATTCCTAAAGAATATGGTATGTTTATCGCTCGAAAGTAAAATTAAGGGAACGAAAGTGTGAAAAATTACGGAGAAGATTTTCAATGTAAAATTAAAGGGATAGTGTTTAGAGCATGTTACAGCTAATTCTCCATATATAAACCTCAAATTTTTAGATTTGGAGAAGTATCTTGGGTACAAAAAGACCAGATTCCTAACTTGGAACTGGCCTATGATATGTTGCCTCTGATGGAAATGATGGAAACACCTGACAAGTCTGAGTTCTTCTATCGCCACCGTGCAGATGATGGCTGGGAGAAAGAAACTTTTTAGTCTTTTACTAAATAACCAAGTTTATCCAAGGCCTCCTCGATATAGTGGAGGTCTTGTTGTGTTTCGGCTTCAACAAGGTGGTAATGGGTGCCATCTGTCAATTCTGAAAGTGGTCTAAAGTCAGAGTTCTCGACTTGTTCTAGAAAATGCTGGACATCTCGACGACAGGTGAGTTTGAGTAGGGTCTCAATTTCTCCATAAACTGGATGGTCAATCAAAGTATTCTGAACACGTCCGCCATTATCTACAATAGCTAGAAGTTCTTGACCGATTTCTTCCATCTCATGTTTGACCTTGAATAGTTTGTGAACGTAAGGACTGGTATTATTTTCTTTATAGATATAGCCACGATTTGTGGATAGGATAGGAGCCCCATCAGCTCGAAGAATGGCTATGTCTTGTACAATGATCTGACGAGTGACATGAAAGTGTTCAGCCAAGGTTTGGCCATTGAGGGCTTTTGGTGCCTCTTTTAAGAGTTTGAGAAGAGCTTGTTTGCGATCCTTTGTCATAGTTTTTCCTTTTAGCGACGTTTTCGAAGCACTTTAAAGACAGCTAGTGCTAATGTATAGTCTACCATACTATGGATAATTGTGCCAAAACCAACTAGGACAAAGAGAACATAAAACATATTTTCAACATTTGTCCCTGAAGTAGCATAAAAGATGATACAAGCTATTACTTCAGCGATAGCATGAACAACACCCAAAACAAAGTTAAAAATCCAAGATGCCTTTGGTTTATCCAAGGTTTCAGGGAATTTCTTTAAGTACAAAGCCCCCAAAGTACCAAAAACAATGTGAGAGAAGGCACGGAGTACAATAACAGGCGGATAGCCAGCCATCAGGAAACCAAGACTAGAAGCAATAATAACAAAAGCTGCCATCAAAGGCGAAAGAAACATGGCGATAAAGATGGGGATATGACTTCCCAAGGTGTAAGAAGCCGGTGGGATAACGATTTTAAAAGGCATAATGATTGGAATCAAAATCGCTATTGCAGTGAGTAGGGCAGTCATAGTCATAAACTGCGTTTTTTTCCGTATATCCATAAGAACCTCCATTTATCTGTATATACACAAGTATATTACAATAAAAAGTCAGCCAAGTCAAGGTCCAATATTGATTTTTAAGACATATTTGGTTAAAATGTGGTAAAGAATTTTTGATTTAGGAGAGAATGTGATGATACTTGTTGTTTACCTAGTTGTGGTAATCGTGATGATGTCAAAGCAGAAAAAAGAAGGGAAAGTTGTCTCAGGTTGGACTCGTTTCATAGTTTATAGTTTATTGGTCCTTTCGTTAATCTCTCTATTAGCAGGTGTTTTGGCTCTTTCACTTGTCTTTAATCCCTTAGTAGGATTTTACTATATGGAAGTTATAGGAATCATGTTAGAAATTGTTCATTTTGTCAATATGATGATTACTTTGGGTTTGATTTTATTGTCGGTAAGTATATACTTGGATAGTCAGAGAAACCAAGAACCAACTCCTCTTTCACATCATGTAGTGAGACTCGGTGTTCACATTCTTTTGATTATTCTCATGCATTAAATATGAAAACTCCACTTTCATTACGAAAGTGGAGTTGTTTTATTTTTTCAAGGTTTGTAAACGTGGGACAATTGCTACTGTTAGAACTGCAGAGATGACAAGCTCAGCAATTGAGTTGGTTGAAATAACGGTTGCTAGGAGTTTTTGGATATTTCCATCGAAGACATTTCCAAAAAGGAAGAAGATTCCCCCAAGTACAAAGACTGTATTTGTAAGTGAACCAAGAGCTCCGGAAATGATGAGACCCGTTCTGTTTTTCAATAGTTTATAAACTAGATAAGGTGTCAGACCAATCAAAACGCGAGGGACAATAGCGATAATCGCAGAATAGATGTTTCCGTTTGGTACAAAAGGTGAGAATAGGTAGCTGGTTGGAAGGATTGTAATCGTGTTAACCGTCAAGCTGAGTAGCCCCATCAAGAAACCGAGTGTAACACCAACTCGTGGGCCGTAAATAATACTTGCAATAATAACAGGAATATGAACGATAGTTGGTTTGATTGGAAATGGGAATAGATTAAATAAGAGTGAGCTCAGAAAGTGAATGACCAACATGGTCGCAAAAAAGATAGCAATCGGAGCAATATTAGAGCGTTTTTTCATTGAGTGTTTCCTTTATTCTTTCTAAAATAATATCCAGGTCTGCCAAAGCTCCCCTTCCGTAGTCACCACATGCAAGTAAGGATTCTTTTGGAGAGATGAGCTTGTAACCATATGTTTCTAAAGTTTTAAGGTTTGTCTGAGTTGCCGGATGGTCATACATCTTTGTATTCATGGCCGGAGCTAAGAGTTTAGGGATGTGTCTTGGTAGGGCAAGAGCGGTACTGGTCACCATATTATCCGCAAAACCGTGCGCAAGTTTGGCAATGGTATTAGCAGTAGCAGGGACAACGATAAAAAGGTCTGTTTCTTTTCCTCTTTCGATATGATTGACTTGATTAGGATAGGGTTCCTGCATGACATCAAGGTGAACTGGATTCTGTGAGAGTACCTGTAGTGTCAAAGGCTGGATAAACTCTCTTGCCGCCTCGGTCATTAAGACAGTGACATCATGGCCTTGTTTTTTCAAGGAACTGACGAGGTCAGCTGTTTTATAGGAGGCTATGGAACCTGTCACTGCGATTAGAATGTTTGCCATGGCTTTCCTTTCTATGAATCGTAAGCATGAATTTTCTCAAGGAGAAGTTCTGCAATTTCTTCTTTGGTTTGAACGGTTTGAAGACGATCTTTCTCAACAAAGATTGCCCGATGCTGATATGCTGAGATTTGAGTCAGGTCATTTGCGATGATTAAGTCAGCCTGGTTCTTGACAAGACTCTGTCTAGCAACTTCAATAAGATGATCCTCAGTAACATCAACCAACAGTTTGAAACCAATCAGATGAATAGAAGGATTCCACTCTTTGACTAGGGAGATAATCTTGGGTGTTTTTTTCAAAAATAAAACCTGCACCTCATCAGTTGAAGAAATCTTAGCTTCTTTATTTTTCTTATCTAATAATTCTTCCAGATTAGAACTCGTCTTAACTTCATCTAGTCCAGTCATATAAACAGGAGTGTAGTCAGAAACTGCCATCGAATGAATCAAGACTTGATACTCCTTGACACGTTCTTGCATCACAACAAGAAGGTCGTTGGTATTGTTAATTTCTCGAATGCTTAGGTTGGGATGAGTTTCTGGCTTCAGAGCTCGTTTTGTCGTTATCAAACAAACTTCATGCCCCGCAGCAAGTAAGGTTTCGGTGATGATTTTCCCCAAGCGACCTGTGGAATGGTTCGTAATAGAGCGGACACTATCGATAGCTTCACTGGTACCGCCCGATGTGACTAAAATTTTCATAGCACTATTGTACACAAAAATAAACAGTAAGTAAAATGAAATCGATAATTTTTTGATAAAAACGAAGATACTTGTATAGTCTAAAGCTATAAAAGCATATAAAATTTTAAAAAGCGCTATTATATCCCATAAAATATTGATATTTACGAACATTAACGAGCCTAATGAGTGTTAAAAATCTCATTTTGTGTTATAATGAGTTATCATATTAGATGTTAGAGGAGTTTGCTATGAAAACAGATATTGAAATCGCACAGAGTATTGAGTTGAAGCCAATCGTGGATGTTGTGGAGAAACTTGGGATTTCTTACGATGATTTGGAGTTGTATGGAAAGTACAAGGCTAAGCTCAGCTTTGATAAAATTCGAGCAGTTGAGAGCAATCCAGTTGGGAAATTGATCTTGGTTACTGCCATCAACCCAACACCTGCTGGTGAAGGGAAGTCAACCATTACTATTGGTCTTGCAGATGCCTTAAACAAAATCGGCAAGAAAACCATGATTGCCATTCGCGAACCGTCACTTGGTCCAGTAATGGGGATTAAAGGTGGTGCTGCTGGTGGTGGTTATGCCCAAGTGTTGCCAATGGAAGACATCAACCTCCACTTTACTGGGGATATGCATGCCATTACAACTGCCAACAACGCCCTTTCTGCTTTAATTGACAATCACTTGCACCAAGGAAATGAGCTGGGAATTGACCAACGTCGTATTATTTGGAAGCGTGTTGTGGACTTGAACGATCGCGCTCTGCGCCATGTGACCGTTGGACTTGGTGGCCCTCTAAATGGTATTCCACGGGAGGATGGTTTTGATATTACAGTTGCTTCTGAAATCATGGCGATTTTGTGCTTGGCGACGGACATTGAGGACTTGAAATGCCGTTTGGCTAATATCGTTATCGGCTATCGCTATGATCGTACACCTGTTTCTGTAGGTGATTTGAAGGTTGAAGGTGCCTTAGCTTTGATCTTGAAGGATGCTATTAAACCGAACTTGGTTCAGACAATTTATGGTACACCTGCCTTTGTACATGGTGGTCCATTTGCCAACATTGCTCATGGATGTAACTCTGTTTTAGCAACAAGCACAGCCCTTCGCTTGGCTGATTATACTGTTACTGAAGCTGGTTTTGGTGCAGACCTTGGCGCTGAGAAATTCCTTGATATCAAGACACCAAACTTGCCAACTTCTCCAGATGCGGTAGTCATCGTTGCAACCCTTCGTGCCCTCAAGATGAATGGTGGTGTGGCTAAAGATGCTTTGACAGAGGAAAATGTTGAGGCAGTTCGTGCAGGTTTTGCTAACTTGAAACGCCACGTTGAGAACATCCGTAAATTTGGAGTGCCTGCAGTCGTCGCTATTAACGAATTTGTTTCTGATACAGAAGCTGAAATCGCAGCCTTGAAAGAACTCTGTGCTTCTATTGATGTGCCAGTTGAGTTGGCTAGTGTCTGGGCCAATGGCGCGGAAGGTGGAGTAGCGCTTTCCGAAACGGTTGTTCAGACTATTGCTGAAAATCCATCCAACTATACTCGCCTTTATGACAACAACCTTTCTGTTCAAGAAAAGATCGAAAAGATTGTTACTGAAATCTATCGCGGTAGCAAAGTCAACTTTGAGAAGAAAGCTCAAACGCAAATTGCCCAAATCGTTCAGAATGGTTGGGACAAATTGCCAATCTGTATGGCGAAAACTCAATACAGTTTCTCAGACAATCCAAATGCACTTGGAGCGCCAGAGAACTTTGAAATTACCATTCGTGAATTGGTACCAAAATTAGGGGCTGGCTTTATCGTTGCCCTTACTGGTGATGTCATGACCATGCCAGGACTTCCAAAACGACCTGCAGCTCTCAATATGGATGTTGAAAGCGACGGAACCGTTCTAGGCTTGTTCTAAGATTTAGATGATATTAAAAGAGTTTGGAAATGCTATCCAAGCTCTTTTTCCTGTCAAAGAATAACCTCAACTTCATTTGAAAAATACATGTATTGTAAGCACTGATGAAAATTTGGCTTATCAAAGTGTTCTCTGTAAAGTTTCTATTTTACCTGATTTCTGATATAATAGAAACATTGACTTCAAGAGTAAGGAAGAGAAGATGAACGTATTATTGAATGGAATGAATGACCGTCAGGCTGAGGCGGTGCAAACGACAGAAGGGCCCTTGTTAATCATGGCGGGGGCTGGTTCTGGGAAGACCCGAGTTTTGACCCATCGTATTGCTTATTTGATTGATGAAAAGATGGTCAATCCTTGGAATATCTTGGCCATTACCTTTACCAACAAGGCTGCGCGTGAGATGAAAGAGCGTGCTTATGGTCTTAATCCAGCTACTCAGGACTGTCTGATTGCGACTTTTCACTCCATGTGTGTTCGTATTCTGCGTCGTGATGCAGATCATATCGGCTACAATCGTAATTTCACTATTGTAGATCCTGGTGAACAACGTACACTTATGAAACGCATTCTCAAGCAGTTAAACTTGGATCCGAAAAAATGGAATGAGCGGACAATCTTGGGAAGCATTTCCAATGCTAAGAATGACCTAATTGATGATGTGGCTTATGCTGCTCAAGCTGGTGATATGTATACGCAAATCGTAGCTCAATGTTATACAGCTTATCAAAAGGAGCTTCGTCAGTCTGAGTCCGTTGACTTTGATGATTTGATTATGCTGACCTTGCGTCTCTTTGATCAAAATCCTGACGTCTTGACTTACTATCAGCAGAAGTTCCAGTACATTCATGTTGATGAGTACCAAGACACCAACCATGCCCAGTATCAATTGGTCAAACTCTTGGCTTCACGCTTTAAAAACATCTGTGTGGTCGGTGATGCGGACCAGTCTATCTACGGTTGGCGTGGGGCTGATATGCAGAATATCTTGGATTTTGAGAAAGATTACCCTAACGCCAAGGTCGTTTTGTTAGAGGAAAATTATCGTTCGACAAAAAACATTCTCCAAGCAGCCAATGACGTCATTAAAAATAATAAAAATCGTCGTCCTAAGAATCTCTGGACTCAGAATGCTGATGGGGATCAGATTATTTACTATCGTGCCAATGACGAACAAGATGAGGCTGTTTTTGTAGCCAAAACCATTGATGAACTTGGTCGTAGCCAAAACTTTCTTCACAAAGACTTTGCAGTTCTTTATCGGACTAATGCGCAATCTCGTACTATTGAGGAGGCCCTGCTTAAGTCCAATATTCCTTATACTATGGTTGGTGGGACCAAGTTCTACAGCCGTAAGGAAATCCGTGACATTATCGCCTACCTCAATCTCATTGCTAATCTGAGTGACAATATCAGTTTTGAGCGCATTATCAACGAGCCGAAACGTGGAATTGGGCCAGGAACCGTTGAGAAAATTCGCGACTTTGCTAACCTACAAGAGCTGTCCATGCTAGATGCTTCAGCCAATATCATGTTATCTGGCATCAAAGGGAAAGCAGCCCAGTCTATCTGGGATTTTGCCAATATGATTTTGGATTTGCGAGAGCAACTGGATCAATTAAGCATTACAGAATTGGTTGAGGCAGTTCTTGAAAAAACAGGTTATGTCGAGATTCTTAATACCCAAGCAACCTTAGAAAGCAAGGCTCGGGTTGAGAATATCGAAGAGTTCCTATCTGTTACAAAGAATTTTGACGACAATCCTGATAGTCAAGAAGAAGAAACAGGTTTGGATAAACTCAGTCGTTTCTTGAATGACTTAGCCTTGATTGCGGATACGGATTCAGGCAGTCAGGAGACATCTGAAGTAACCTTGATGACCTTGCATGCTGCTAAGGGGCTTGAGTTTCCAGTCGTCTTTATCATCGGAATGGAGGAAAATGTCTTTCCTCTTAGTCGAGCAGCTGAGGATCCTGATGAGCTGGAAGAAGAGCGCCGTTTGGCCTATGTCGGTATTACGCGTGCTGAAAAAATCCTCTATCTAACCAATGCCAACTCTCGATTACTGTTTGGGAAGACCAACTATAACCGTCCAACACGTTTCATCAATGAAATCAGTTCGGACTTGCTTGAATATCAAGGCTTGGCTCGACCAGCTAACACCAGTTTCAAGGCTTCTTATAGCAGTGGTGGGATTGCTTTCGGTCAGGGTATGAGCCTAGCTCAGGCCCTTCAAGAACGAAAACGCAAGGCTGCACCAAGCTCTATCCAGTCAAGTAGTCTCCCGTTTGGACAATATACAGCTGGAAATAAAACTGATACGAGCGATACCAACTGGTCTATTGGGGATATTGCCCTTCACAAGAAGTGGGGAGAGGGAACAGTCCTTGAAGTTTCGGGTAGTGGTGCTACGCAGGAACTGAAAATCAATTTCCCAGAAGTAGGGCTGAAAAAACTCCTAGCCAGTGTGGCACCAATTGAGAAAAAAATCTAATTTTCCATCCTTCTCACGAATAATAAAGTGAGGAGGATTTTTATGTACAGCATTTCTTTCCAAGAAGATTCACTTTTGCCTAGAGAAAGACTGGTTAAAGAAGGAGTAGAGGCACTGAGCAATCAAGAATTGCTAGCTATACTACTCAGAACCGGAACGCGTCAGGCAAATGTTTTTGAGATTTCCCAGAAAGTCTTGAACAGTTTGACCAGTCTAACTGATTTGAAAAAAATGACCCTGCAGGAACTGCAGAGTCTGTCTGGTATTGGACGCATTAAAGCTATTGAACTACAAGCAGTGATTGAACTAGGAAATCGTATTCACAAGCATGAAACCCTTGAGATGGAAAGTATTCTCAGCAGTCAAAAGCTAGCTAAAAAAATGCAACAGGAACTTGGTGATAAAAAACAAGAGCACCTAGTGGCGCTCTATCTCAATACTCAAAATCAAATCATTCATCAGCAGACCATCTTTATCGGATCCGCGACACGTAGCATTGCTGAACCGAGGGAAATCCTTCACTATGCCATCAAGCATATGGCGACTTCTGTTATTTTAGTCCACAATCATCCTTCAGGTGCAGTAGCACCTAGCCGAAATGATGACCATGTAACCAAGTTAGTCAAGGAAGCCTGTGAACTAATGGGACTGGTGTTTCTGGATCATCTGATTGTCTCTCACTCTGATTACTTTAGTTACCGTGAAAAGACTGATCTGATTTAAAGTTCATTAACAACATAGTCAAATAGTGTTTTATCCTTGGGGCGATTTTCAAATAGAAATTCTGGATGCCATTGGACACCAAGAAATGGGATGTCATCTATTGTTACGACTGCCTCGATAATCTTATCCTTGGGATCATAGGCCACAACCTTTAAATTTGGAGCCAAATCCTTGATACTCTGATGGTGGAAGGAGTTAATATGAGAGATTTCTCCGTAGATTTCTCTGAGGATGGTATCTGGTTCAGTAAGGAGACGCTGGGTAGTGTACTCAGCGGAACAATCCTGCCAATGATCTTCGATATCTTGATGAAGTGTGCCTCCCATGGCAACATTAAAAAGCTGGGTCCCACGACAAACAGAAAAAATCGGTTTTTTCTGCTGGATAGCTTCTTTGATAAGAGCTAGTTCAAAGATATCCCTTTGTAAATGGTAGTCATCGCTGTCAATTATTTTTGGCTCACCATAGAATTTTGGATCGACATTTTGCCCACCAGTTAGGATGAGTTTATCAATCATGCTAATATAGTGATGTGCCATTTCTTGGTCACCAATCGGAAGGATAATGGGAATTCCGCCAGCGTCCTTGACTCCTTCAACAAAGCCTTTTGCTGCATAGCTCATCATGATGTCATCATCTGGATGAGCTTTTTCATTTCCTGTAATCCCAATAACAGGTTTATTCATAAATGATTTCGCTTTCTAATCCTCTTTCCGCATAAAATAGAGGAGGGTTTGGAGTTCACTTGTCAAATCGACGTACTGAACGACCACATCTTTTGGAAGGTGCAAGTGGACAGGAGAAAAACTGAGAATGCCTTTTACACCAGCATCTACCAAGAGGTTGGCTACTTCTTGGGATTTGACACTTGGAACAGTTAGGATAGCAGTTTTAACGTCTGCGTCCTTAATCTTTTCCTTGATTTGAGATATACCATAGATGGGAATCCCGTCAGCAGTCTCAGTACCGACTTCAGGATGGTCATCCAGGTCAAAGGCCATGATAATCTTCATTTTGTTGCGCTCGTGGAAGCGGTAGTGGAGAAGGGCATGCCCCATATTACCAATCCCAACCAACATAACATTGGTGATGGAGTTATCATTTAGGAGGTCAGCAAAAAACGTCATGAGTTTTTTAACATCATAACCAAATCCACGTCTTCCTAGTTCACCAAAGTAGGAAAAATCACGACGGACGGTCGCCGAATCGATACCGATAGCCTCTGCAATTTGTTTAGAGTTGGCACGTTCGATTTTTTCTGCATGAAATCTCTTGAAAATTCGATAGTAAAGTGAGAGTCTTTTTGCTGTTGCTTTTGGAATAGCAGACTGTTTTTCTTTCACAAAATCACAACCTTTCTATTCTTCTATTTTATAGAATCATTGTGAAAAAATCAACAAAAATAAGAAAAAACTAAGAAAATTCTTAGTTTTTATCTAAAAAATGAACTTGTGATAGAAATCGATAGAGATCTCCGACTAATCCTCGGTAGATCACTTTATCATGAAAGGTTAACGAGGTTACCAGGAATGTATCTGGTAGGGTCACGCATCCTGATAGGGATAACATGAGCTCATCGTAGTCGGTATATTCAAGTATGCGCTCAATTTGGTAACTATCTAAATAGGTGAGACGATACATGAGGTCTTATCTTTCCTCTTTAGTGAAAATCCCACGTTCCACAAGACTATCCATGAGGAAGTAGAATTTTTCTTGGTGGATATGGTGATCATCTGATTTAAAGATATTGACCAAACGAAGACCGGACTTATCAGTAATGTTGAGTTTAACACCTGTAAGGTCTTTATTGATGATGATTTTTAGGTTGAAACCTTCACCACTATTAGGTACTTTCTCAAGTAGACGAGTCAGTTCGTAGTTTCCTACTTTTGTTTCAAAGAAAGTATTGTCTTTCAGTGTGAACTTTTTAACAGTTGGACTAAGTGTGTAGTTGTAGCGACAGTTTTGTAGTTTAATGGTTTTTTCGAATGCCATTAGTTTAATCTCCAATAATATTTTTTAAGGTTTGTGCGAGTTGTTTCAGTTCTTCCTCAGTATTGAGAGGAGAGAGACTGATACGGACAGATTCTTTTAAACGAGGCGAATCGGGTCCATAGAAAGCTTCGAGTACATGACTGGTTTGCACAATACCAGCAGTACAAGCGGAACCAGTTGAAATTGAAATTCCCTCAAGGTCTAACCGAAGTAAAAGCAAATCATTTTTCTGACCAGGAAAACCGATATTTAAAACATAAGGCAGTTGGTTGCGACTTTCATTGAGATAGTAGTCTAAATCGGCAATCTCTTCTAGAAAAACTGTTTTAAGGGAACTTAGTTTTTGGTAATAATCAACTTGATAATCCAGATCTTCTTTGAGAGCAGCAACCATACCTACAATGGCTGCAAGGTTTTCTGTTCCAGCCCGTTTTTTTTGCTCTTGGTCCCCACCGTGAAAGTAGGAATCAAAGTCCATAGATGAAGCGTAGAGGAAACCAACTCCTTTTGGACCATGGAACTTGTGAGCAGAAGCACTGAGGAAATCAATTCCTAATTCCTCAGGATGGATAGGAATTTTCCCGATAGCTTGAACAGCGTCTACATGATAAGCAGCAGGATGGTCTTTTAAAATATGTCCAATCTCAGCAATAGGCAAGAGACTCCCTGTTTCATTATTAGCATACATAGTTGAAACGAGGATGGTATCGTCACGTAAAGCTTCTTGAATCTGTTGGGCAGCGATTTCTTGATTTTCTGGTTGGATGATGGTCGCTTCAAAGCCAAAATGTTGAACCAGATAATCAATGGTCTCAAGGACAGAATGGTGTTCAATAGCTGTTGTGATGATATGTTTGCCACGTTCCTGATGACGGAGACAATAGCCGATAATGGCAGTATTGTTACTTTCTGTACCACCAGACGTGAAAAAGATATGTTGAGGTTTGGTTCCAAGTAAGTGAGCCAAGTCTTGACGAGCTTCACGGAGCAGTTTACCAGCATGGCGACCATGACTATGAATACTTGACGGATTACCATGGGTTTCTTGCATGACCTTGGTCATTTCTGCGATAGCTACAGCTGACATAGGTGTAGTTGCAGCATTGTCCAAATAAATCAAAGAATCACCTTATTTCTTTTTGTTGTAGGCAAAGAGTGGGCTGACTGGTTTTCTTTCGTGAATACGGATGATAGCATCACCGAGCAATTCGCTAGCAGTAATGTAACATACATTTTTAGGAGTTCTTTCTTTTGTTGCTACAGAGTCTGTTACAAGGATTTCTTTAATGTTAGTTGCGTCTAGAAGTTCAGCAGCACCTTCTACAAAGAGGCCGTGACTAGAAACCGCATAGATTTCAGTTGCCCCTTCGCGTTCAACGATTTTTGCTGCTTCAGAGAAAGTACGACCAGTGTTTAGGATATCGTCAATCAGGATGGCTTTCTTACCTTCAACATCCCCAATGATATAGCCCTCACTTCGTTCTGAGTCATCTTGAGCATAGTCAATGATAGCGATTGGAGCATCCAAGTATTCAGCTAAGCTACGAGCACGTTTAACACCAGAGTTCTTTGGACTAACCACAACGACATCAGAACCAAGAAGACCTTTGTCGCAGTAGTGTTTAGCAAATAGAGGAATTGTATAAAGATTGTCCACAGGAATGTCGAAGAAACCTTGTACCTGTACAGCATGGAGATCGAGAGTTAGAACACGGTCAACCCCAGCTTTTACTAACATATTTGAAACCAATTTAGCTGTCAGTGGTTCACGTGAAGAAGCGATACGATCCTGACGCGCATAGCCAAAGTAAGGAAGGACGACGTTGATACTATGAGCACTGGCGCGAACACAGGCATCAACCATAATCAATAATTCCATCAAGTGGTTGCTAACTGGGTAGCTTGTTGATTGAATGATATAGACGTCATACCCACGAACACTCTCTTCGATATTGACTTGGATTTCACCATCAGAAAATTGACGTGAAGATAATTTTCCAAGAGGGACACCAACAGTATCAGCAATCTTTTGAGCGATTTCTGGGTTAGAGTTTAGGGTGAAAAGTTTCATGTTGTTTCTATCTGACATTATAGACCGTCCTCTGTAAACTTTGTGAATCTTCTTTGGAAAAGTTTCTTTTCTTAATGAAGATTCTATTATTTTTATCTTTTCTATTTTACCAAAAAAAGGAGATTATTTCAGCTTTTTTTAATGCTTTTAATAAAACGAATTAATTTTGATGGAGCTTTCTGATAAGTTATCTGATTTTCATCTAAAAATTTCTGAAAATCGGCTTTCCCTTTTTCATGGTCAGTGACTTCAAGCTCCAGTTCATAGTCCGTCTGGTCAAAGTAGTGACTTTTATCTAAGGCCATTAAGCCAATTTCTGTTTTCGTTTCATAACGTAGAGTTGAAAGACAGCCTAGGACAAGCCAGTCATGACTTTCGATACCAATCTTAGCGAGCTTCTCTAGAACGAGCCCTTGAGGTAGTTTTTGTTTTTCTAGGTATGATTCAGCTTCTGGAAGAGTTAGTTTCTGGTTGTATTCCATATTTCCTACAGTTTGAGGTACTTTTAAGGTCAACTCCGCCCAATCTGAAAAGGTGCGAATGCGCATGGCAACCTTCTTTTCACGCAATTGGAAATCTGGCGTGTCAATGTAGTAGTTTTTCTGAAGGACGGGTTGGATATGGGAAAACTGTTTTTTTAGATGATCGTATTCCTCTTTTTTCAGAAGTGTTTTCAATTCTATTTCTAAATGTTTCATTTTTTCAACCTTTTCTATATCTTTGAAAGCGATTTATGGTATAATGGACAATGTATTTATTGTATACGAATGTACTGAAAAAATCAAAGATTTTCGACAGAGCAATCAAACATTACAAGGGAGAAAGTATGACCATAGAATGGGAAGAATTTTTAGATCCTTACATTCAGGCTGTTGGTGAATTGAAGATCAAACTTCGGGGGATTCGCAAACAGTATCGAAAGCAAAACAAGCATTCTCCGATTGAGTTTGTAACGGGTCGTGTCAAACCGATTGAAAGTATTAAAGAAAAAATGGCTCGTCGAGGAATTACTTATGCAAGTCTAGAACATGATCTGCAAGATATTGCTGGTTTACGTGTCATGGTTCAGTTTGTTGATGACGTTAAAGAGGTAGTTGAGATTCTACGTAAACGCCAAGATATGAGAGTCGTTCAGGAACGAGACTATATCACTCATCGTAAGGCTTCAGGTTATCGTTCTTATCACGTGGTTGTCGAGTACACGGTTGATACGATCAACGGAGCTAAGACGATTTTGGCGGAAATTCAAATACGGACGTTAGCCATGAATTTCTGGGCTACGATTGAACACTCACTTAATTATAAATACCAGGGCGATTTTCCAGAAGAAATCAGGAAAAGGCTGGAAATCACAGCCAAAATTGCTCATCAGCTAGATGAAGAAATGGGTAAGATTCGAGATGACATTCAGGAAGCGCAGGCACTCTTTGATCCATTGAGCAGAAAATTAAATGACGGTGTAGGAAATAGTGACGATACAGATGAAGAATACAGGTAAACGAGTTGACCTCATAGCAAATAGAAAACCGCAGAGTCAGAAAGTTTTACATAAACTGAGGGAAAAACTCAAAAAACAGCATTTTATAATTAATGATACAAATCCCGATATCGTTATTTCGATTGGTGGAGATGGGATGCTTTTGTCCGCTTTCCACAAGTATGAGAATCAGTTAGACAAGGTTCGATTTGTAGGTGTTCATACAGGGCATTTGGGATTCTACACAGACTATCGTGATTTTGAGTTGGATCAGTTGGTGACCAATCTCCTACTCGATACTGGTGCCAAAGTTTCTTATCCAGTCTTGAATGTTAAGGTAACGCTTGAAAATGGAGAAGTGAAAATCTTCCGAGCCTTAAATGAAGCGAGTATCCGTCGATCAGACCGCACCATGGTGGCGGATATCATCATTAACCATGTTCCATTCGAGCGCTTTCGTGGAGATGGTGTGACTGTCTCAACGCCGACGGGAAGTACTGCCTACAACAAGTCCTTGGGTGGAGCTGTCTTGCATCCGACCATTGAAGCCTTGCAGTTGACGGAGATAGCGAGTCTTAACAACCGAGTCTATCGCACTCTGGGATCATCAATCATTATTCCCAAAAAGGATAAGATTGAACTCTTACCGACACGCAATGATTACCACACGATATCAGTCGATAACAGCGTCTATTCATTCCGTAATATCGAACGGATTGAGTATCAAATCGACCATCATAAAATTCACTTCGTAGCGACACCAAGCCACACTAGTTTCTGGAATCGTGTCAAAGATGCCTTCATCGGCGAGGTGGATGAATGAGGTTCGAATTTACCACAGATGAGCATGTCAAAGTCAAAACTTTCCTCAAGAAACATGAGGTTTCCAAGGGACTTTTGGCTAAGATTAAGTTTCGAGGTGGGGCTATTCTGGTCAATGACCAACCTCAAAATGCGACTTATCTCTTAGATATTGGAGACAGGGTGACTATTGATATCCCTTCAGAGGAAGGGTTTGAGAGTCTTGAAGCAATTGAGCGTCCACTGGATATTATCTATGAGGATGACCATTTTCTGGTTTTGAATAAGCCTTATGGAGTAGCTTCCATCCCCAGTGTTAATCATTCCAATACAATTGCCAATTTTATCAAGGGCTACTATGTTAAGCAAGAATATGAAAACCAGCAAGTTCACATCGTGACTAGGCTTGATAGAGATACATCTGGTTTGATGCTCTTTGCCAAGCACGGCTACGCTCATGCACGTTTAGACAAGCAACTACAACGAAAGTCTATCGAAAAACGTTACTTTGCTTTAGTTAAAGGAGCTGGTGTCTTGGAGCCAGAGGGGGAGATTATCGCACCAATTGCGCGTGATGTGGACTCTATTATCACAAGACGGGTTGCCAAAGGTGGGAAATACGCTCATACGTCTTACAAAGTTGTAGCGTCCTATGGAAATATTCACCTAGTCGATATTCGCCTGCATACTGGACGAACTCATCAGATCCGAGTGCATTTTTCTCACATCGGTTTTCCCTTGTTGGGAGACGATCTCTATGGAGACAGCCTAGATGATGGGATTCAACGACAGGCCTTGCATTGCCATTTCTTATCATTTTATCATCCCTTCTTGGAGCGTCAGCTAGAGCTGGAAAGCTCCTTGCCGGATGATTTCAGCAATCTTATTACTCAGTTATCAACTAATACTCTTTAAAATCTATTTTGAGTATAATTTAATTTCTTAAAGGAGAAAACTCATGGAAGTTTTTGAAAATCTCAAAGCCAACCTAGTTGGCAAAAATGCTCGTATTGTTCTCCCTGAAGGGGAAGAGCCACGTATTCTTCAAGCGACAAAACGCTTGGTAAAAGAAACAGAAGTAATCCCTGTTTTGCTTGGAAACCCTGAAAAAATTAAAATTTATCTCGAAATCGAAGGGATCATGGATGGTTATGAAGTCATTGACCCTCAACACTATCCTCGATTTGAAGAAATGGTTGCTGCTTTAGTAGAGCGTCGTAAGGGCAAAATGACTGAAGAAGAAGCGCGCAAAGTTTTGGTTGAAGATGTCAACTACTTTGGTGTGATGTTGGTATACTTGGGCTTGGTTGATGGAATGGTATCTGGTGCGATTCATTCAACTGCCTCAACAGTTCGCCCAGCCCTACAAATCATTAAAACTCGTCCAAACGTAACTCGTACTTCAGGTGCCTTCCTCATGGTACGCGGTACGGAACGTTACCTATTTGGAGACTGTGCCATTAACATCAATCCAGATGCAGAAGCCTTGGCTGAAATTGCCATCAACTCAGCAATCACAGCTAAGATGTTTGGTATTGAACCTAAAATTGCTATGCTAAGCTATTCTACTAAAGGTTCAGGCTTTGGTGAAAGTGTCGATAAGGTCGTAGAAGCAACTAAAATTGCTCACGACTTGCGTCCTGACCTTGAGATTGATGGTGAGTTGCAATTTGATGCTGCCTTTGTTCCTGAAACTGCAGCTCTTAAAGCTCCAGGAAGTACGGTAGCTGGTCAAGCGAATGTCTTTATCTTCCCAGGTATCGAAGCCGGAAATATCGGTTACAAGATGGCTGAGCGCCTTGGTGGTTTTGCGGCTGTCGGACCTGTTTTGCAAGGCTTGAACAAACCTGTTAACGACCTTTCTCGTGGATGTAATGCAGATGATGTTTACAAGTTGACCCTTATCACAGCAGCCCAAGCAGTTCATCAATAAGATTTAGTCCTCTTTCCCATGGGAAGAGGCTTTTTAGTACTGAGAAAAGGACAGTTAGAAGCTTCTATGTTATACTAGATATATGTTAGATTTGAAAGAATACGATATCGTCATGTGGCCAGAGGAGAAGATCATTTCTTTCCGTGAGAAACTCCTTAATTGGTATGATGAAAACAAGCGAGAACTACCTTGGCGGAGAAGTAAAAATCCTTATCACATCTGGGTATCTGAAATCATGCTGCAGCAGACCAGGGTGGATACAGTTATTCCATACTACGAACGATTCTTGGACTGGTTTCCAACTATTGAAAGTCTGGCGAATGCCCCTGAAGAGCGTCTGCTGAAGGCTTGGGAGGGTTTGGGCTATTATTCCCGCGTACGCAATATGCAGTCGGCGGCTCAGCAGATTATGACAGACTTTGAAGGCAAATTTCCAAACACTTACGAAGGAATTTCTAGCTTGAAAGGGATTGGCCCCTATACTGCGGGAGCAATTTCCAGTATCGCTTTTAATCTACCCGAGCCAGCAGTTGATGGCAATGTCATGCGAGTTTTATCTCGCTTGTTTGAGGTCAATCATGATATCGGAGTTCCTAGTAATCGAAAGATTTTCCAAGCTATGATGGAAATCTTAATTGATCCGAAACGGCCGGGAGATTTTAATCAAGCTTTGATGGACTTGGGCTCTGATATTGAGTCTCCAGTTAATCCTCGACCTGAAGAAAGCCCTGTTAGAGACTTTAGCGCAGCCTATCAGAAGGGAACCATGGATCGATATCCGATTAAAGAACCTAAGAAAAAGCCTCTTCCAATTTATCTCAAGGCTTTGGTTGTGCGCAATGATAGAGGTCAATATTTACTAGAGAAAAACGAAAGCGAAAAACTGCTAGCTGGATTTTGGCATTTCCCCTTGATTGAAGTCGAAGAATTTTCTAGAGAAGATGATCAGCTAGATCTTTTTTCTCAAGTCAAAGAGGAAAGCAGAGCATTTGGGCCAAGCCCTCAAGAAAACTTTGAGCAAGATTATGATTTAGAAGTGAATTGGTCCCATCAAGTATTTGACCAGGTCAAGCATGTCTTTAGTCATCGTAAATGGCATATTCAAATCCTATCAGGTCAGGTGACAGGATCAAAACAGTTCTCCGACAGAGAAATTCGCTGGCTCTCTCCTCAAGAGTTTGCTGACTACCCCCTCGCTAAACCTCAACAAAAAATTTGGCAGGCTTATAAAACAGCTCTTGGAGATGGGGACTGGAATTAGCCATTTGTGTCTTCTTTCCATTTTTTTGTTATAATAGATAGAGAAAAAGGTGATAAAATGAAAAAAATATTAATTGTAGATGATGAGAAACCAATCTCAGATATTATTAAGTTCAATATGACCAAAGAAGGCTACGAAGTTGTCACAGCCTTCAATGGTCGTGAGGCAATCGAGCTATTTGAAGCAGAGCAACCCGACATTATTATCCTAGACTTGATGTTACCTGAAATTGATGGTTTAGAAGTTGCTAAAGCTATTCGTAAGACTAGTAGTGTTCCTATTATTATGCTCTCAGCTAAGGATAGCGAGTTTGACAAGGTTATCGGTTTGGAACTGGGTGCAGATGATTATGTCACAAAACCCTTCTCAAATCGTGAGTTGCAGGCGCGTGTCAAGGCTTTACTTCGTCGTACAGACCTGGTTTCAGTTGATAGCCAAGAGTCTGATGAGAAAAAATCCCAGCCACTTCAGATTGGTGATTTGGAAATTGTTCCAGACGCTTACGTGGCCAAAAAATACGGTGAGGAATTAGATTTGACCCACCGTGAGTTTGAGCTCTTATATCACTTGGCTTCCCATATTGGACAAGTGATTACGCGTGAACACTTGCTTGAGACTGTTTGGGGTTATGATTATTTTGGTGATGTTCGTACAGTGGACGTGACCATTAGACGTTTGCGTGAAAAAATTGAAGATACTCCAAGCCGTCCAGAGTATATCCTCACCCGTCGTGGTGTTGGCTACTATATGAGAAATAATGATTGAAGATATTAGACAAACTATTCTGACCAGCGATTTTATCTTTATCCTGATTTTACTTGGCTTTATCTTGGTGGTGACCTTGCTCTTGCTGGAGAACCGTCGAGATAATATCCGTCTCAAAGAGATAAATCAAAAGGTTAAGGACTTGATTGCAGGTGATTATTCTCAAGTTTTGGACTTGCAAGGAAGTACAGAAATCACCAATATTAGCAATAACCTCAATGATTTGTCAGAAGTTATTCGTTTGACCCAAGAAAATCTGGAACAAGAGAGTAAAAGACTGCATAGTATTCTTTCTTACATGACAGATGGAGTGCTTGCGACCAATCGCCGTGGTCAGATTACCATGATTAACGACATGGCCAAGAAACAATTAGGTGTGCAGAAAGAGGATGTCCTTAACAAAAGCATTTTAGAATTGCTTAAGATAGAGGATGAGTATGAACTGCGTGACCTGATTACACAGATTCCTGAGTTGATGATTGATTCCCAAGATGTGAATGGTGAATACCTGAGTCTTCGTGTACGTTTCGCTTTGGTTCGTCGTGAGTCAGGTTTCATCTCTGGTTTGGTTGCCGTTTTACATGATACGACCGAGCAGGAGAAGGAAGAACGCGAGCGGAGACTCTTCGTTTCAAACGTGAGTCATGAGTTGAGAACTCCTTTGACCAGTGTTAAATCTTATCTTGAAGCCTTGGACGAGGGAGCCTTGTATGATCCTGTAGCCCCTGATTTTATCAAGGTTTCGCTTGATGAAACTAACCGTATGATGCGGATGGTGACGGATCTCTTGCATCTCTCTCGTATTGATAATGCGACTACTCAGTTGGATGTAGAGTTGATTAACTTTACAGCCTTTATCACCTTTATCCTTAACCGTTTTGACAAGATGAGAGGTCAGGATCAAGAGAAAAAATATGAGCTGGTTCGAGATTACCCAATCAATTCTGTTTGGATCGAGATTGATACCGATAAAATGACCCAGGTGATTGATAATATTCTCAACAATGCTATCAAGTACTCACCAGATGGTGGGAAAATCACTGTCAGCATGAAAACCACTGATGACCAGATGATTTTATCCATCAAAGACCAAGGTCTAGGTATTCCAAAACAAGATTTGCCGAAGATTTTTGACCGTTTTTACCGTGTGGATCGCGCAAGAAGTCGTGCACAAGGTGGAACTGGGTTAGGTCTAGCCATCGCCAAAGAAATCATCAAACAACACAATGGCTTTATTTGGGCCAAAAGTGAATACGGTAAGGGATCAACCTTTACCATCGTGCTCCCTTATGATAAGGATGCAGTGAAAGAAGAAATATGGGAGGACGAAATAGAAGACTAGAATGAGTGAAATAGGCTTTAAATACAGTATTTTAGCATCAGGTTCCAGTGGAAATTCCTTTTATCTGGAAACCCCAAAAAAGAAAATTTTAGTGGATGCAGGCTTGTCGGGTAAGAAAATTACCAGTCTCTTGAGTGAAATCAATCGTAAGCCTGAAGATTTGGATGCGATTTTGATTACGCATGAGCATTCAGACCATATTCATGGAGTCGGTGTCTTGGCTCGCAAATATGGTATGGACCTTTACGCCAATGAAAAAACCTGGCAGGCTATGGAAAATAGCAAGTACCTCGGTAAGGTGGATTCATCGCAGAAACACATTTTTGAAATGGGAAAAACCAAAACTTTTGGCGATATCGACATCGAGAGTTTTGGGGTTAGTCATGATGCGGCAGCGCCTCAGTTTTATCGTTTTATGAAGGATGATAAGAGTTTTGTCATGTTGACTGACACAGGTTATGTTAGTGATCGTATGGCAGGAATTGTTGAGAATGCTGACGGTTATCTCATCGAGTCCAACCACGATGTAGAAATCTTACGAGCGGGATCTTATGCTTGGAGACTCAAACAGCGAATTCTATCAGATCTCGGTCACCTTTCTAACGAAGACGGTGCTGAGGCCATGATTCGTGCCATGGGAAATCGAACAAAGAAAATCTATCTTGGCCACTTGTCCAAAGAGAACAATATCAAGGAGCTGGCTCATATGACCATGGTCAATCAGCTAGCTCAAGCCGATTTGGGAGTCGGAGTTGACTTTAAGGTTTACGACACTTCACCAGATACCGCAACACCATTGACAGATATATAAAAAGAAGGCGAGTGCCTTCTTTTCTTATGTATTTATCAGGGATTTAGTGTGGTATAATGTTTAAAAATATATAGGAGTAATATTTTGAATAAAAAATGGTTATTTAGAGATTACTATGATACAACGATTATCATTCTAGCACTGATATCGGTTGTTCTGGTTTTGTTTGGATTTGCGGAAATGATTGATTTGGACAATCCTCCCTACAGCATCATTGATTTAGTGATTTGGTTTGTTTTTGTGGTAGATTATGGTTGGCGCTTCTTTTCAAGCCAAGGAAAATTGCGATTTATCCTTGAAAATATCTTTGACTTGTTAGCTATCCTTCCTTTAAACGCTATTTTTACAGTATTTCGATTAGGGCGTATCTTCCGCTTAGCAAGACTGACAAAATTACTGAAACTCACTCGTCTTTTAAGAATCGTAGGATTGACTGGCAAGTTGGAAAAGAAGGTTAGCAAACTCTTACGGACAAATGGCTTACTGTATATTTTCTATCTCAATTCTTTTATTGTACTGGTAGGTAGTTCAATTTTATCTGTTGTTGAAGAAAAATCTTTCTCAGATAGTCTTTGGTGGGCGCTTGTAACGGTAACGACTGTTGGTTATGGGGATATTGTTCCTGAATCTATTTTTGGCAAATGGTTAGCTGTTTTACTGATGCTAGTCGGTATTGGAACAATAGGGATGTTAACAAGTGCCTTGACAAACTTTTTTGTAAAGGATAATCCAGATGAGCAGATAAAATTTGATAAACTCCAAGACGAATTAATAACTCAAAGAATATTACTAGAGAAACAATCTGAGAAGATAGAAGAACTGCATAGAATGATACAAGACTTGCTTGAAAAAAAGTAATTTAGACCATAAAAAAACCACTCGACGAGTGGTTTTTTTACAATCCAGCAAAGTCCTTGATTTCTTGTGCGGACATGGAAGAGTCGCAACGGACCTTGATTTGTCCATCTGCAATGTGGACAAAACCTGGCACGGTTGGGATTTCATAACGTGAGCGGAATTCTTGCAATTCATTGAGTTGGCTTGGTTCTTCACTGTTGATGAAGTAGATGTGAGCTTTAGTTTCAGATACGACACCTGCCAATGTGCCAGCAAATTTACGGCAGTAAGGGCAAGTTTTACGACCAATAAAGAAGGTTGCTGTTTCTTTATTATCGAGTGCTTCTTGTGCACGCGCAACTGTAGTGACTTCAAGGTCTTTAATGTTTTCTAAAAATTGTTCCATGAGATTACCTCGCTTTCATTGATAAGTCTAGTATGCCATAAAGTTTCTAAAAATGCTTAGATTTGATACGAAAAAAAGATGAGATTGGTTGGTCTCATCTTTTATAGATTTTTATTTTACAAACGCATTGATTTCTGCTTCGATGTTGGCAATCTTAGCTTGTGAATCTTCATTACTTTCACCCACAACAGCAATGTAGAACTTGATTTTTGGTTCTGTACCTGAAGGGCGAACTGCAATCCATGAACCGTCAGCAAGTGTGTATTTCAAAACATCACTTGGAGGAGTTGTCAAGTTTGTAACAGTACCGTCAGCAGCAGTAGCAGTTTGAGCCTTGAAGTCTTCTACGACAGTGATAGTTGTTGCGTTCCATTCTTTCGGAGCATTGTTACGGAATTTAGCCATAATCGATTTGATTTGTTCTGCACCATCAACACCAGAAAGGGTAACAGAGATAGTCTTTTCAGCGTAGTAGCCGTATTCTTTGTAGATTTCTTCGATACCGTCAGCAAGTGTCAAACCACGTGAACGGTAGTAGGCAGCAAGCTCAGCAACGACAAGAACGGCTTGGATGGCGTCTTTATCACGTACGAATGGTTTAATCAAGTAACCGAAGCTTTCTTCAAATCCCATCATGTAAGTGTGATTGTGTTTTTCTTCGAATTCTTGGATTTTTTCAGCGATAAATTTGAAACCAGTCAAGACGTTGAACATGGTTGCCCCGTAGCTTTCAGCAATCTTCGTTACCAAGTCAGTTGAGACTATAGATTTGCAGAGGGCTGCATTTTCAGGAAGAGTCCCAGCATTTTTGTGGGCTTCCAAGATGTATTTAGCCATGATAGCGCCGATTTGGTTACCTGAAAGGTTGAGGTAGCTACCATCTTTTTGAAGAACTTCAACACCAACACGGTCAGCGTCAGGGTCAGTTGCAACAAGAACATCAGCGCCAACTTGACGACCAAGTTCTTCAGCAAGGGCAAAGGCTGCTTGGCTTTCTGGGTTTGGAGATTTTACAGTTGAGAAGTCTGGGTCTGCAGTTGCTTGTGCTTCAACAACTTGAACAGAGTCAAATCCTGCTTGAGCAAGAGCACGACGAGCCAACATTTCACCCGTACCATGAAGTGGTGTGTAGACAATCTTCATGTCTTTACCGAATTCTTCAATCAAGGTTGGGTTGATGTTTACGTCTTTAACTTCTTTAAGGTATTCTGCATCAACAGCTTCGCCAATGACTTCAATCAAACCAGAAGCTTTTTCAGCTTCGACATCAGCAACTTCGACAGCGAATGGATTTTCGATAGCACGGATGTAAGTTGTCAAAGCATCTGCATCATGTGGAGGCATTTGCCCACCGTCTTCACCATAAACTTTGTAACCGTTAAATGGAGCAGGATTGTGACTGGCAGTAATCATGATACCTGCGAAACAGTTGAGGTGACGAACAGCGAATGAGAGTTCTGGAGTTGGACGGAGGCTTTCAAATACGTAAGATTTGATACCGTGTTTAGCAAGAACTGCTGCAGATTCAAAGGCAAACTCAGGTGAGAAGTGACGGCTATCATAGGCAATCGCCACACCACGTTCTTTTTCATTTCCACCTTTTGACTCAATCAAACGAGCCAAACCCTCAGTTGCTTGGCGAACAACGTAGATGTTGATGCGGTTTGTACCAGCACCGATCAAACCACGCATACCAGCAGTACCAAATTCAAGATTGGTATAAAAGGCATCTTCCTTTGTTTTTTCGTCCATATTTTCCAAATCTTGACGAAGGTAGTCTGGAAGATCAGCAAAATCAAGCCATTTTTGATAGTTTTCTTGGTAAGTCATTGAGCGTCTCCTTTTATTGTAAATTGTTTTAATCGGATTCATTATACCATGATTTAGGATTTTAGTAAAACGTTAGCATAGTCGCTATTACTCGTATCGAGCTTTTTTCATTCCCCTAAAAAGGATAAACAAGAGTTTAAAACCAAACGGTTTCAAATTGAATTCCTAATAAATTTAGAAAAATATATAGAAAAAGTTTTCAAAGAAAAAACGTGACTTCCTATTGATTCTCTAAGATGATGCTTCTATACTTAAAATAATTTTTTGGAAAAATTTAAGCTATTATTCTATAATTTTAAGTTTTTTTTAAAAGGTTCGGTTTCTATTTTGAATTTTATTATCGCTATGGTAGAATATAGTAAATAATAAAAGGAGATATTCTATTATGAAAAAAATTCTTAAGCATTCTGCTTTGCTGGTATCAGCTTTAGCACTTGTTGCTTGTGGATCAACAAAGAAGGCAAGCGACAACGGTACTGCCTCAAACTCCAACTTTGAAGTATCTGTTAAAGATGGTATGTTTGTATTGCCTAAAGATGAAGATTCATCTTCAAGCTACCTTGCTCTTCAAGTAGAAATCAAAAACAACCGTGATAAAAAGTTCAGTTTCACTAGCCGCGATATCACCCTTTACAATGAAAAAGATGAAAAAGTAGAACCAATTCAAATCTATGAAAGCGACAGCAAGACTAAATTCATGTCTTATGGAGATAGCATCTCTAAAGGTAAGAGTGTAGCTGGTTATGTTGTTTATGAAGTAGACAAAGATGCTAAATATGAGCTTCATTTTGCACCTAGCTTCTACGAAGACATCAAAGAAGACTCTAAAAAGAATAACGACGTAGCTATCAAAGTTGATCCAAGCAAATACGAGGATCACATTGATGAAGCTAAAGAAGTAATGAAAAAATATGTCGATGCCGTTTACCTGAATGGAGAAAGCTCTGGTGGCGGAACGAACTTAAGTACATCTGATAACAAGGCTCAAGTCGTATCTCTTGCAGATGATAAAAAATCTTCTGATGGTGATGCTGAATTTACAAACGATGTCAAGGCTGATAGAGAAGAGTTCATCAAGAAATTTGTAGAATCATTCGGAAAAGGTTTCTATAACTACAAACCTTCAGATGCCGAGCTTCGTACATTTGCTGAGGCGTATATCAAAGCAAACTCTAAACGAGCAAAAATTGATTACAAAGTTAAAACATACTTGCCAGACTACGCCGTTATCTATGTAAGACCTGAAACGATTGACTTGGATAACTTGAATGTCTATGAATTGAGCCGTAAATTCTACGACGAAAACAAAGGTAAGTACAGCAACTACTCAGAAGCTATGAAAGCTGGTGAGAAGTACATCTTAGAAAATGCTCCAAGTCAATTTGAATCAACTCCTCTAGATACTAGCAATAGTATGAGAAAAGAGGGCTATGAAATCAAAATGACGAAGAAGGATGGTAAATGGACAATCGATACCTCTTCTAAGAACTATGATTTAAAAGATATGGCTCGCACATTCCGTGGAGGCATTGGATACTAAAATAAAAAGTTCGAGTATAAACTCGAACTTTTTTCATTGCAATTGTCTAAAATTGAAAAAGATAGTAAAATAGAATCATGATTATTTTACAAGCCAATAAAATTGAACGTTCTTTTGCAGGAGAGGTTCTTTTTGATAATATCAATCTGCAAGTTGATGAACGAGACAGAATTGCCCTCGTTGGAAAAAATGGGGCAGGAAAGTCGACTCTGTTGAAGATTTTAGTTGGAGAAGAGGAGCCAACTAGAGGGGAAATCAATAAGAAAAAAGACATCTCTCTTTCCTACCTAGCCCAAGACAGTCGATTTGAGTCTGAGAATACCATTTACGACGAAATGCTCCATGTTTTTGATGATTTACGGCGTACGGAAACACAACTGCGGCAGATGGAGTTGGAGATGGGTGAGAAAACTGGAGCGGAACTAGATAAACTCATGGCAGACTACGACCGTTTGTCTGAGAATTTCCGTCAAGCTGGCGGTTTTACCTACGAAGCAGACATTCGAGCGATTTTAAATGGTTTCAAGTTTGACGAGACTATGTGGCAGATGAAAATTGCTGAGCTTTCAGGTGGTCAAAATACTCGGCTTGCTCTTGCAAAAATGCTCCTTGAAAAGCCAAATCTCTTGGTCTTGGATGAGCCAACCAACCACTTGGATATTGAAACCATTGCCTGGTTGGAGAATTACTTGGTAAATTATAGCGGTGCTCTTATTATTGTCAGTCACGACCGTTATTTCTTGGACAAGGTTGCAACAATTACACTCGATTTGACCAAGCATTCTTTGGATCGCTATGTGGGGAATTACTCTCGTTTTGTTGAACAAAAAGAGCAAAAACTAGCAACTGAGGCAAAAAACTATGAAAAGCAGCAGAAGGAAATCGCTGCTCTGGAAGACTTTGTCAATCGCAATTTAGTACGAGCTTCGACAACCAAACGTGCCCAATCGCGCCGTAAACAACTGGAAAAAATGGAGCGATTGGATAAGCCTGAATCTGGGAAGAAATCAGCCAATATGACCTTCCAGTCTGAAAAAACATCTGGTAATGTCGTCCTGACAGTTGAAAATGCAGCCATTGGTTATGATGGGGAAATTTTGTCAGAACCGATAAATCTTGACCTTCGCAAGATGAATGCTGTTGCTATCGTTGGACCAAACGGTATTGGGAAGTCAACCTTTATCAAGTCAATAGTAGACCAGATTCCTCTTATCAAAGGAGAGAAGCGTTTTGGAGCAAATGTTGAGGTTGGTTATTATGATCAGACTCAAAGCAAGCTAACACCAAGCAATAGTGTCCTAGATGAACTTTTGAATGATTTTAAACTAACACCAGAGGTTGAAATCCGTAATCGCCTAGGTGCCTTCCTCTTCTCTGGTGATGATGTTAAGAAATCAGTTGGCATGCTGTCTGGTGGTGAACGCGCTCGTTTGTTGCTTGCTAAACTGTCTATGGAAAACAATAACTTCTTGATTTTGGACGAGCCAACCAACCACTTGGATATTGATAGTAAGGAAGTGTTAGAAAATGCCCTGATTGATTTTGATGGAACCCTTCTTTTTGTCAGCCACGACCGTTACTTTATCAATCGTGTAGCCACTCATGTACTGGAATTGTCTGAGAGTGGTTCAACCCTCTACATTGGAGATTATGACTACTATGTTGAAAAGAAGGCAGAAGTAGAAGTAAGACAGAATGAGGAACCTTCTACTAGTAATCAAGCAAAAGAAGCAAGTCCTGTTAATGACTACCAAGCTCAGAAAAAAAGTCAGAAAGAAGCCCGCAAGCTCATGCGTCAAATCGAGAACTTGGAGGCAGAAATTGAAGAATTAGAAACCCAAAGTCAAGCCATTTCTGAACAAATGCTAGAAACAAATGATGCCGGAAAACTCATGGAGTTGCAGGCTGAACTGGAAAAAATCAACCATCGTCAGGAAGCGGCTATGCTTGAATGGGAAGAATTATCGGAGCAGGTGTAAGAAATTTTCTTATTTTTTGATAATCTTGTTATTTTTTCAGCCCTTCTCCATTGTGAGGAGGGCTTGGTTTGTGGTAAAATGGTTTTATGAATAAAAGAATGAATGAGTTAGTTGCCTTACTCAACCGCTATGCGAGCGAGTACTATACGAGTGACAATCCTTCGGTTTCAGATAGCGAGTACGATCGCCTCTACCGAGAGTTGGTCGAGTTGGAAGCTGCCTATCCAGATCAAGTTTTAGCAGACAGTCCAACCCATCGTGTTGGTGGTAAGGTTTTAGATGGTTTTGAAAAATACAGTCATCAGTATCCTCTTTATAGTTTGCAGGATGCTTTTTCACGTGAAGAGTTAGAAGCTTTTGATGCGCGTGTGCGAAAGGAATTACCTCATCCCACTTATATCTGTGAGTTGAAAATCGATGGTTTGTCTATCTCTCTTACCTATGAGAAGGGGATTTTGGTCGCTGGGGCGACGCGTGGAGATGGTTCTATTGGTGAGAATATCACTGAAAATCTCAAACGCGTTAAGGATATTCCTTTGACCTTGCCAGAAAAACTAGATATCACAGTTCGTGGGGAGTGTTACATGCCACGCGCTTCCTTTGAAGTGGTCAACCAAGCTCGCCAAGAAAATGGAGAGCCTGAATTTGCTAATCCTCGTAATGCAGCAGCAGGAACCCTCCGTCAGTTGGATACAGCAGTAGTGGCCAAGCGCAATCTTGCGACTTTTCTCTATCAAGAAGCAAGCCCTTCTACTCGTGATAGCCAAGAAAAAGTCTTGAAGCATCTTGAACAACTTGGTTTTGTAGTTAATCCTAAACGAATCTTGGCTGAAAGCATGGATGAGATATGGAATTTTATCCAAGAAGTAGGACAAGAACGGGAACATCTACCTTACGATATTGATGGAGTGGTTATCAAAGTCAATGACCTAGCAGGTCAAGAAGAACTCGGTTTTACAGTTAAAGCGCCTAAGTGGGCAGTGGCCTACAAGTTCCCTGCTGAGGAAAAAGAAGCCAAACTACTCTCAGTTGACTGGACAGTAGGCCGTACTGGGGTTGTCACGCCAACTGCCAATTTGACACCTGTTCAGCTTGCTGGTACTACCGTTAGCCGTGCGACCCTACACAACGTAGACTATATTGCTGAAAAAGATATTCGCAAAGACGATACGGTTATCGTCTATAAGGCTGGGGACATCATCCCTGCTGTCTTACGAGTGGTAGAGTCCAAGCGTGTTTCTGAAGAAAAACTAGATATTCCGACTAACTGTCCGAGCTGTGACAGTCAGTTACTTCATTTTGAAGATGAGGTTGCTCTACGTTGTATCAATCCTCGCTGTCCTGCTCAAATTATGGAAGGCTTGATTCACTTTGCCTCTCGAGATGCCATGAATATTACAGGCCTTGGTCCTTCCATAGTTGAGAAACTCTTTGCTGCTAATCTAGTCAAGGATGTAGCAGATATTTATCGTTTGAAAGAAGACGATTTCCTCCTTTTAGAAGGTTTCAAGGAAAAGTCTGCTTCTAAACTGTATCAGGCCATTCAAGCATCCAAGGAAAACTCTGCTGAAAAGCTTTTATTCGGTTTAGGGATTCGCCATGTCGGAAGTAAGGCTAGTCAGCTTTTGCTCCAACATTTCCACTCTATCGAAAATTTAGTTCAAGCTAATCCAGAAGAAGTGGCAAGTATAGAAAGCTTGGGTAATGTAATTGCCCAAAGCCTTCAGACTTATTTTGCTACAGAAGGATCGAAGATTCTCTTAGACGAGTTGAAAGAAGCTGGAGTCAATCTGGACTACAAAGGGCAGACAGTAGTAGCAGATGCGGCCTTGTCAGGTTTGACAGTTGTATTAACAGGAAAATTGGAACGTCTCACGCGCTCAGAAGCAAAAAGCAAACTCGAAAGTCTGGGAGCTAAGGTAACAGGCAGTGTATCCAAGAAAACAGATCTAGTCGTAGCAGGAGCGGATGCAGGAAGCAAGCTCCAAAAAGCACAAGAACTTGGTATCGAAGTTCGAGATGAAGCTTGGTTGGAAAGTTTGTAAAGAATAGCAGCCAGCTAGGTCTTAGATAGTCAGAAACTACCTCTCCTGAAGTGTTTTTACATAGATTGAGTCTATTGTCAGTCAGAGATTCAATCGCTGAATCTATCAGCATCACATAAAAAATTTAAATTGAAATTAGAAATTAGGAAAAGAAATGTATAGATACCCAGTAGTCATCCATTTTCATCGAAAAAATGGGGATTATGCGACCTGTTCATTTAGTAGAAAACAGGCGGACAATGTTGAAAAATTGTATTATGAGAATGACTTTTTTGGAGCAAAGTTCTCTTTCACAGTTACAAGTCAAGAAAAGTTAGAAAACCTAAACTTCTCAGCTGAGATTGATGGAAAAATTAAGGAATATCCAGTGCGTTATAACTACTATCCGCTTCTGACAGAGGTTTGGATTTTAGAGGGTGACGAGACGGTTTATTATTCTGAAAACCCAGCCATTGCTAGTCCTTACTACAAAGATCAAAATCCATTTGCTTTTGATAAAGCAATCCATAGCGCTAGCTACGATCACCACTGGGGCTACCAAGGAGAACTAGGTTACAGTCTTTCAGATTATCAGACAAGTTTTAAACTTTGGGCTCCTACAGCTACAGCTGTACAGGTGGTTGTCTATGAAAACACCAGCAACGATGCTCCGATTTGGAAAATCTTTAATCTAGAGCGTGGGAATAGCTATTCATATAGTCATAAGTACAATACCATTGGTGTTTGGAGTGTAGACCTGGATGAAAATCTTGCTGGCAAGGCTTATCAGTATCAGATTGAATTCCCTCATCACAAGAGTTTGACAAGAGATCCTTATACAATTGCAACCAGTCCTGACGGAAAACGTTCTGTTATTCTCTCACACAAAGAGAGACAAGTAGATGGATTTGAAGTCAAACATGGGACAGAAGCTCCTTGGCGTTTGGAAAATCCATGTAAAGCCGTTATCTGTGAAATGCATATCCGAGATTTGACCAAATCTCCAACATCTGGAGTGGCAGAGCATCTCCGTGGAACCTTCCTTGGAGCTGCACAGACAGGAACGACTAACCAATTCGGACAAGCAACCGCCTTTGACTATATCAAAGAACTTGGCTGCAACTATGTTCAACTTCAACCAATCTTTGATCGCCATAAGGAGTACGATGAGGAAGGAAACGTAACCTATAACTGGGGCTATGATCCTCAAAACTACAATGCACCAGAACCAAGTTTCTCTAGCAATCCAGATGATCCAGGACAGGTCGTTCGTGATCTAAAAACCATGGTTCAGGCCTATCATGATGCAGGAATTGGTGTCATCATGGACGTGGTTTATAATCACACCTTCTCAACGGTTGATGCGCCTTTCCAGACAACAGTTCCAGATTATTACTACCGCATGAACCGAGATGGAACCTTCCAAAATGGTACAGGAGTAGGAAATGAAACAGCCAGTGAACATGAAATGTTCCGTAAGTACATGATTGATTCTCTCCTATACTGGGTGAAAGAATACAATATTGATGGTTTCCGTTTTGACTTGATGGGTATTCATGATGTTAAAACCATGCAAGCAATTCGTTGGGCTCTAGATGAGGTTGACCCCCGTATTATCACTTATGGAGAAGGCTGGGATATGGGAACAGGTCTTACACCTTATGACAAGGCCAAGAAGGACAATGCCTACCAAATGCCAAATATCGGATTCTTCAACGATGATCAGCGTGATGCGATCAAAGGGGGAGAAGTTTATGGTGCAATCAAGTCAGGATTTGTAAGTGGTGCAGCCACCGAACCTATCGTAGCCAAGGCTATTCTTGGTAGCCGAGAGTTGGGCTCTTATCTGAGTCCAAATCAGGTTCTCAACTATGTTGAAGCCCATGACAATTACAATCTTCATGATTTACTAGCGACTCTTCATCCTGATCAAAGTTCAGACCAGATTATGCGCAAGGTTGAGACAGCGACAGCAATGAACCTGCTCATGCAAGGAATGTCCTTTATGGAAATTGGCCAAGAATTTGGTCGAACCAAGTTAATTCCGACAGGTGAAGATGGACAACTCACTCCCGCAGACCGAGAACGTGCTATGAATAGTTACAACGCTCCTGACAGTGTCAACCAAATAAACTGGGATTTGATCAATGAAAGACAAGAGAGCATTGACTTTGTCCGTCAGATTATTCGACTGAAAACACAGACTAGCGCCTTTTCTTATCCTACATACGAAGAAGTTTACCGTCATGTCTTTGTCCACACGGCTACAGAAAATAGCGGATGGATTGTTTACGAGATTCACGGGGGACCAGAACATCTATTGGTCGTATTTAATGCAAAGGGAACTTCCTTCTACTTTGAAAATGCAGGAAATCTAGAAATGCTTGTGACAAATAGTCGTTCAAAGGAGTCGAATGTAATCGACAATACTAGTGTCGCTGTGCTAAAAGTACTCTCTTAAATACATAAACTAAAAGGGTTAGATTGTCTAATCCTTTTTGTTATGTATAAGTTTTCAATGAAGAGTAGAATTAAGTGTCAAACTATTTGAAGAATCAAGTTTGTGAAAAAAATCTCAAAATTTTCACAAAAAGGGTTGTAATTTTCTGAAAATTTGTTAAAATAAGTTTTAATCATTTTCAGGAGGAAGCGGATTTGACAAACTATCAGAATTTAGTAAACGGAAATTGGAAATCATCAGAGAATGAAATTACAATCTACTCTCCTATTAATCAGGAAAAGCTTGGTACTGTACCGGATATGAGTCAGGAAGAAGTTGATGAAGTGATGAAAGCTGGTCGAGCAGCGCTATCTGCTTGGCGTGATTTGGCACCCGTAGAACGTGCGGCCTATCTGCATAAGACAGCAGATATTTTAGAACGTGACAAGGAAGTAATTGGAACGATACTTGCCAAAGAGGTGGCAAAGGGAATTCAGGCAGCTATAGGAGAAGTAGTCCGTACAGCTGATTTGATTAGATATACTGCTGAAGAAGGACTTCGTATCACTGGGCAAGCCATGGAAGGTGGTGGTTTTGAAGCTGCCAGTAAAAATAAAATGTCCATTGTACGCCGGGAACCCGTTGGTATCGTACTCGCCATTGCTCCATTTAATTATCCTGTAAATTTATCTGCATCAAAGATTGCTCCAGCTTTGATTGCAGGAAATGTCGTTCTGTTTAAGCCACCAACACAAGGGTCTATCTCAGGTCTCTTATTGGCCAAGGCTTTTGATGAAGCAGGTATTCCAGCTGGAGTATTGAATACCATTACTGGACGAGGTTCTGAGATTGGAGATTACATTATTGAGCACAAAGAAGTGAACTTTATCAACTTTACGGGTTCAACACCAATTGGTGAGCGAATCGGTCGCCTGGCTGGTATGCGGCCTATCATGCTTGAACTTGGTGGAAAAGACGCAGCTATTGTATTAGAAGATGCTGATTTGGAACACGCAGCTAAGCAAATCGTAGCTGGTGCCTTTAGTTATTCAGGGCAACGTTGTACAGCTATCAAGCGTGTATTGGTCGTTGATAGTGTAGCAGACAAATTAGCAGATTTACTCCAGACTGAAGTTGCAAAACTAACAGTTGGTAATCCTTTTGACAATGCTGATATCACTCCTGTTATTGATAATGCTTCAGCTGATTTCATCTGGGGATTGATTGAAGATGCTCAGGAAAAAGGAGCCAAAGCGCTTAGCCCAATCAAACGTGAGAATAATCTCATTTGGCCAGGACTTTTTGATTATGTCACAAGAGATATGAAATTAGCCTGGGAAGAACCATTTGGACCCGTTTTACCGATTATTCGTGTCGCAGATGTAGAAGAAGCGATTGCCATCGCAAATCAATCTGAGTTTGGACTTCAGTCATCTGTATTTACAAATGATTTTAAAAAAGCTTTTGAGATTGCTGAAAGACTTGAAGTGGGAACAGTTCACATCAATAATAAAACACAACGAGGACCAGATAACTTCCCATTTCTTGGTGTAAAAGGATCCGGTGCAGGGGTTCAAGGTATCAGATATAGTATAGAAGCCATGACAAATGTTAAATCTATTGTTTTTGATATGAAATAACCTTAAAAGTCAGGACAAAATTCCTGATTTTATTTTCAATATAAATTTACTATAAAAAAGGAATGCGAACAATAGTATATAAATTGAAAAGAATATATGTGAATAAACATTATTTTTTGCCAAATAGATGAAAGTACTTAAAATCTTAAGATAATTTTTTGAAGGCTTTCATAAAAATATAACATTAATTACGGAAATCTCTTGAAAGTTCCCTCAAAAGATAGTATAATAGAAATATAGAAAACGCTTACATAAAGAAAGGGGATTGAATGAACAATTTTGAAGCTTTAAGAACCTTTACAACTGGAGAGAATATCCATCTTCAGCATTATCTCGGAGCACATAGAGAGGAGCTTAACGGAGAATTAGGGTATACATTTAGAGTTTGGGCACCAAATGCTCAAGCAGTTCATTTAGTAGGTGACTTTACTAACTGGATAGAAAATCAAATTCCTATGGTTCGAAATGAATTTGGGGTTTGGGAAGTTTTTACTAGCCTAGCTCAAGAAGGGCAAATCTATAAATACCATATCACTCGTGCAAATGGTCATCAGATTATGAAGGTTGATCCTTTGGCTCTCCGTTTTGAAGCACGCCCAGGTACAGGAGCTATTCTAACAAATATTCCTGAAAAGAAATGGAAGGATGGTCTTTGGTTAGCACGTAGAAAACGGCTAGGTTTTGCGGAACGTCCAGTCAATATCTATGAAGCGCACGCTGGCTCTTGGAAGAGAAATCCAGATGGTAGTCCCTATAGCTTTGCACAACTAAAAGAAGAGTTGATTCCTTATCTTGTTGAGATGAACTATACTCACATTGAGTTCATGCCTTTAATGGCGCATCCGCTTGGTTTGAGTTGGGGATATCAGCTCATGGGGTATTTTGCTCTAGAACATTGCTATGGACGACCTGAAGAATTTCAGGATTTTGTTGAGGAATGCCATTTAAATAACATCGGTGTAATTGTGGACTGGGTTCCAGGTCATTTCACTATCAATGATGATGCTCTTGCTTATTATGATGGAACTCCTACTTTTGAATACCAAGACCACAACAAGGCCCATAACTACGGTTGGGGAGCTCTTAACTTTGACCTTGGGAAGAATGAAGTTCAGTCTTTCTTGATTTCTAGTATCAAACATTGGATTGAGTTTTATCATTTAGATGGTATTCGAGTAGATGCGGTTAGCAACATCCTCTATCTCGACTACGATAATGCCCCATGGACTCCAAATAAAGACGGCGGGAACCTCAACTACGAAGGTTACTATTTCCTTCAACGTTTGAATGATGTGATCAAGACAGAGCACCCAGATGTGATGATGATAGCGGAGGAAAGTTCGTCAGCTACCAAGATTACTGGTTCGAAAGAGTCAGGTGGACTTGGCTTTGACTATAAGTGGAACATGGGCTGGATGAATGATATTCTTCGTTTCTATGAGGAAGATCCTATTTATCGTAAGTATGATTTTAATCTAGTGACTTTCAGCTTTATGTATGTTTTCAAAGAAAACTACCTCTTACCTTTTTCACACGATGAAGTCGTTCACGGCAAGAAGAGTATGATGCACAAGATGTGGGGCGATCGCTACAATCAATTTGCAGGCTTGCGCAATCTTTACACCTATCAAATTTGCCACCCTGGTAAGAAATTGCTCTTTATGGGAAGTGAATACGGTCAATTCTTAGAATGGAAATCTGAAGAGCAATTAGAATGGTCAAACTTAGAAGATTACATGAACTCTAAGATGAAACACTTTACTTCACAGCTTAATCAATTTTACAAAGACCATCGTTGTCTTTGGGAGATTGATACTAGCTATGACGGTATTGAAATCATCGATGCAGATAATAGAGATCAGAGTGTCCTTTCCTTTATTCGTAAGAGTAAAAAAGATGAGATGTTAGTCTGCGTCTTTAATATGGCACCGGTTGAACGTAAAGACTTTACAATCGGACTTCCTGTCGCAGGTGTCTATGAAGAAGTTTGGAATACAGAATTAGAAGAATGGGGAGGAGTGTGGAAAGAACACAATCAAACGGTTCAAACTCAAGAAGGTTTATGGAAGGATTATGAGCAGACCTTGACCTTCACCTTGCCTGCAATGGGAGCAAGTATCTGGAAGATTAAGCGTCGTTTGAAACCGACTAAGCAAAAAGAGTAGAATGCTATTGATTAGGTAATGATGTAAGATGTTACTAGTTGGTTTACTTGGATTGGACTTGAAAGACAAGAAAAATGGACTTCCTATTATTTTTATAAAAAGTTTGACTTCCGACCTTCTTACGATTTTAACGTTCACATGTCTATAAAAAGGAGTAGAAAATGAAGAATGAAATGCTAGCTTTGATCCTTGCGGGTGGGCAAGGAACTCGTCTCGGAAAACTCACTCAAAGCATTGCCAAACCAGCGGTGCAATTCGGTGGGCGCTACCGTATCATTGACTTTGCGCTTTCAAACTGTGCTAACTCTGGGATTCACAATGTCGGTGTTATTACTCAGTACCAGCCTCTCGCCTTGAACAACCATATCGGAAATGGGTCCAGCTGGGGCTTGGATGGTATTAGTTCAGGGGTCTCAATTCTGCAACCTTATTCCGCAAGTGAAGGAAACCGTTGGTTTGAAGGGACCAGTCATGCTATCTACCAAAATATCGACTATATTGATAGTGTTAATCCTGAGTATGTTTTGATTCTTTCTGGTGACCATATCTACAAGATGGATTACGATGATATGCTTCAGTCCCATAAGGATAACAATGCCAGTTTGACAGTAGCTGTCCTAGACGTACCTCTCAAAGAAGCTAGCCGTTTTGGTATCATGAATACAGATGCCAATAACCGTATCGTTGAATTCGAAGAAAAACCTGCGCAACCTAAGTCTACAAAGGCTTCTATGGGGATTTATATCTTTGACTGGAAACGACTTCGCAATATGCTTGTTGCTGCTGAAAAGAGCAATGTGGATATGTCAGACTTTGGGAAGAACGTTATCCCTACCTATCTCGAGTCTGGTGAAAGTGTCTATGCTTATGAATTTAATGGCTACTGGAAAGATGTTGGTACGATTGAGTCACTTTGGGAAGCCAATATGGAGTATATTTCACCAGAAAATGCCTTGGATAGCCGTAATCGCCAGTGGAAAATTTACTCAAGAAACTTGATCTCACCACCCAACTACTTTGGTGCGCATGCACACGTTGAAGATTCATTGGTCGTGGATGGCTGTTTTGTAGATGGAACGGTTAAACGTTCGATTCTATCAACAGAAGCACAAGTACGTGAGGGAGCGGAAGTCGTTGATTCTGTCATCATGAGTGGGGCTATTATTGGCCATGGAGCAAAGATTACTCGTGCTATTATTGGTGAAGGTGCCATTATTGCAGACGGCGTAGAGATTGACGGAACTGACGAAGTACAAGTAGTAGGATACAATGAAGTAGTGGGGGTAGCAACAGATGAAGATTGATAAATATTCAGCCATTTTAGGAAACACAGTTGGTTTTCATGATATGTCAACGTTAACAGAACACCGTCCGGTAGCTAGCTTGCCTTTCGGTGGGAAATACCGTTTGATTGACTTCCCCCTTTCCAGTCTTGCAAATGCAGGTGTTCGTAGTATCTTTGGTATTTTCCAACAAGATAATATCAGTTCTGTATTCGACCATATCCGTTCGGGTCGTGAGTGGGGCTTGTCAACACTTCTAAGTCACTACTATCTAGGAATTTACAATACTCGTGTTGAAAGCAGTACAGTTGGAAAAGAGTATTACCAACAGCTTCTTACCTACTTGAGACGTTCAGGTTCAAACCAGACAGTTTCGATCAACTGCGATGTGCTGGTGAATATTGACTTGAATCAAGTCTTCCACCTACACAATACAACGAAAGGGCCGATCACAGTTGTATATAAAAAACTTCCGAAGAAAGACATTTCAGATGTGAATGCTATCTTGGAAATTGATGAAACTGACCATGTTCGTTCGCACAAACTCTTTGATAACAAATCTACGGATGAGCTCTTCAACATGTCTACAGATATCTTTGTTGTGGATACTCCTTGGTTGATTGAACGACTTGAAGAAGAGGCTCAGAAAGAATATCCTGAAAAGTTGCGTTATGTTCTCCGCGATTTAGCTGCAAAAGAAGGAGCTTTTGCTTACGAATACACAGGCTACTTAGCGAACATTCATTCTGTTCAGTCCTATTATCAAGCAAATATCGATATGCTTGAATCTAAAAAATTCTACTCTCTTTTCTCACCAAATCAAAAGATTTATACCAAAGTTAAGAATGAAGAACCAACCTACTATGCGAATACTTCAAAAGTAAGTAATTCTCAGTTTGCTTCTGGTAGTATCATTGAGGGTGAAGTAGTTCAGTCAGTCCTATCTCGTAACATTTATGTTCACAAAGATAGTGTGGTGAAGGACAGCATTTTATTCCCTCGAGTTGTGATTGGTCAGGGTGCCCAAGTTGAATATGCTATCTTGGACAAGGGTGTTGAAGTTGCGGACGGTGTTGTCATTCGAGGAACAGCAGAACATCCAGTTGTAGTTAAGAAGGGTGAAACAGTAACAGAGGACATTTATTCATGAAAATTTTATTTGTAGCAGCAGAAGGAGCACCCTTTTCAAAAACAGGTGGTTTGGGCGATGTCATTGGCGCACTTCCTAAATCACTTGTAAAAGCGGGGCACGAAGTTGCAGTTTTCTTGCCTTATTATAATATGGTAGAAGCTAAGTTCGGAGACCAGATAGAGGATGTTCTCCACTTTGAAGTTAGTGTAGGGTGGCGT
Source organism: Streptococcus oralis (assembly GCF_026782375.1). Classification (GTDB taxonomy): domain Bacteria; phylum Bacillota; class Bacilli; order Lactobacillales; family Streptococcaceae; genus Streptococcus; species Streptococcus oralis_CL. The sequence continues at coordinate 512,338 of NZ_JAKUWJ010000001.1, forward strand.
AGACAGTACTGTGGTATTAAGAAAACGGTCTTGAATGGAGTTACCTTCTACTTCATTGATAATCAATATTATTTCTTCCGCGGTCATGTGTACGGTGATTTTGACGATGGTGAACGCTTTGCCTTTTTCCAACTGGCTGCTCTTGAAGCCATGGAACGCATCGGCTTTATCCCTGACCTTCTCCATGTTCATGACTACCACACAGCCATGATTCCCTTCTTGTTGAAGGAGAAGTACCATTGGATTCAAGCATATCAAGGAATCAGAACAGTTTTAACTATTCATAATTTGGAATTTCAAGGTCAATTTTCTGAAGGAATGTTGTGGGATTTGTTCGGTGTTGGCTTTGAACGCTATGCTGATGGCACCCTTCGCTGGAATGATTGCCTTAACTGGATGAAGGCTGGTATCCTATACGCGGATCGTGTCTCAACCGTATCTCCTAGCTATGCACATGAGATTATGACTAGTCAGTTTGGTTGCGGTTTGGACCAGATTCTTCGCATGGAGTCAGGTAAGGTTTCGGGAATTGTTAATGGAATCGATACTGATCTCTATAATCCAGAGACAGATGCTCTTTTAGACTATCATTTTGATAAGGAAGATTTATCTGGAAAAGCTCAAAACAAAGCAAAATTGCAAGAGAGAGTTGGTCTACCTGTGAGAGCAGATGTTCCTCTAGTTGGGATTGTCTCTCGATTGACCCGCCAAAAAGGCTTTGATGTTGTGGTAGAAAGCTTGCATCGTTTCTTGCAAGAGGACGTTCAAATCGTTCTTTTAGGAACAGGGGATCCTGCTTTTGAACATTCCTTCTCATGGTTTGCTCAAGTCTATCCTGACAAGCTATCGGCAAATATCACATTTGACGTCAAACTTGCTCAAGAAATCTACGCAGCTTGTGACCTCTTCCTCATGCCGAGCCGTTTTGAACCATGTGGCTTGTCACAAATGATGGCGATGCGCTACGGAACTCTACCATTGGTTCATGAGGTTGGCGGACTAAGAGATACAGTTCAATCCTTCAATCCGATCGAGGGAACTGGTACTGGATTTAGCTTCGACAATTTAACACCATACTGGCTTAACTGGAGTTTCAAAACAGCCTTGGATGTTTATAAGAACCAGCCAGACGTTTGGAGAAATCTACAAAAACAAGCTATGGAATGTGATTTCTCATGGGATACAGCTTGCAAGTCTTATCTTGATTTGTACCATAGTCTAGTCAACTAATAGATAAAATCGTATGATTCTTTCATACGATTTTTGGGCTGTTTAGAAAAGAGGAGAAGGGATGAGCCAAGTAAAAGGCCTGTGTGTCATGGATGTTGATGGCACCTTGATAGCAGAGGAAGTGATTGATCTTTTAGGAAGAGAAGCAGGTTGCGAAAAAGAAATTTCAGAGATTACGAGAAAGGCAATGCGAGGTGAATTGGACTTTGAAACAAGCTTAAGAGCAAGAGTGGCTTTGTTAAAAGGTCTTCCGATTTCAGTTTTTGATACTGTCTTCAAATCCATTCACCTGTCCAAGAATGCTCAAGAATTTATCTCCATACTTCAAAACAAGGGCATGCTAGTAGGTCTAGTGTCTGGTGGATTTACACCAATAGTTGAGAGATTAGCAAAATCCCTTGGTATCTCCTATTTCTCTGCCAACCAGTTGGAAGTCAAAGACGGCTTTTTAACTGGAAAATTAGTTGGTGAAATTGTGACAGGTCAAGTAAAACAAGCTACTCTTGAGATTTGGAGAAAGGAATTAGGACTTTCCAAAGAAAGAACGATTGCCATCGGTGATGGTGCCAATGACCTCTTGATGTTAAAGTCAGCAGGTCACGGCATAGCCTTTTGTGCCAAGGAGGTCGTAAAAGCAGAGATAGCTTGTCATGTAGATACGAGGGATTTTTTGGAAGTTCTTCCTTTGATTGATTTCTTAGAATGAGAGGAAACTATGAAAATTGTAATTGCACCTGATTCTTTTAAAGAAAGTTTGACAGCAGAAGAGGTCGCTCAAGCTATAAAAAAAGGCTTCAAACAGTCAATATCGGATGTAGAATGTCTGCTCTGTCCTGTTGGTGATGGTGGGGAAGGAACTGTAGATGCTATTCGACATTCTCTTGAACTCGAAGAAAAATGGCAAGAGGTTACGGGACCTTTTGGTCTTAAAGAAGCAATGCGCTACTTTCAAAAAGATCAAATAGCGCTCTTTGAAGTTGCTGACTTGGTTGGTCTTGGAAAGATTCCCCAAGAGAAACGAAAACCTCTTCACATCCAAACCAGAGGTATTGGAGAGTTGATTCACCATCTCATTAATCAAGGGATGAAAGAAATCTATATCGGAGTTGGTGGTACGGCTAGTAATGACGGTGGGATAGGTATTGCTGCTGGTTTAGGTTATCGTTTTTATGATAAGAAGGGAAAAGAATTGCCTGCTTGCGGTCAGACTTTGCTTGAGTTCGAGTCAGTTTCAAATAGCAACTTGTATAGGATTCCTGAAGATGTGAAAATCCGCATTTTAGCAGATGTCGTGAGCCCTTTATGTGGTCATCAAGGAGCGACCTATACATTTGGAAAACAAAAGGGCTTGGATCCTGCTTTGTTTGAGACAGTAGATTTGGCTATACAGCGATTCTATGAAAAATTCTCACCTTCAACCCTTTCTTTGAAGGGAGCAGGAGCTGGCGGTGGCATTGCTGCTGGACTCTGTGCCTTTGCTGAGGCCAGTATTGTATCTGGAATTGACACTTGTTTGAACTTGATAGACTTTGACAAGCGGGTTGAAGATACTGACTTGGTTATCGTTGGAGAAGGCAGACTGGACAGTCAAAGCTTCGCTGGAAAAGCTCCTATCGGTGTAGCAAAAAGAACTCCTAAGGGAGTTCCAGTTATCGCTATTTGTGGTAGTCTTGCTGACGATTTGCCTCCCCTACCATTTGAAAATATAGAAGCAGCATTCTCTATCCTAGAGAAAAGTGAGCCTTTAGAAGACAGTCTGAAAAAAGCAAGCCTCTATTTGGAGCACACAGCAGCTAATATTGGGCGTTTACTAAAGTTGAGGAAGGATTAGCCGAACCACTTTTTCCAGATGGATTTTTTAGAGGCCTCTTCCTTTTTCTCTTCCCATAGGTTTGGAAAAGCCAGTCGAAGATCCTTCTCATCCACTTGAACAGGTTCGTTCGAATGAATAACTAGGCCTAAAGGAGAAGAAGCGTGATCTTCTGATACAATCGTAGCTTGACTATTGGTTTTCTTAGCTTCCTTTAAGTAGAATACTTGTTTGTCAAACTCGATAGTTGGCAAAATCTTCACAAAAAGAGGTTCTGTCTTTTCTTGAAAATGTTCCAAAATTGTTAAAAATCCCTTTTGTAACTGAAGGCTATTGGCTGTCTCAACATCCGCATAGCCTAGAACTCTTTCCTCGAAAGTACCGAGGTAGTGGCGTTGTTCATCTGGGTTTAATTTCGGCCCACCATGAGCTTTTTCTAGTAGTTGTTTTGATAAATCTGTCATAGTTTGATTTTACCATAAATAACGTTGAAGTCCAAAATAAAATCTCCTTCTATACTTAGAAGGAGATCAATACTACTTAATTATTCTTCTTGATATATTCTAATATATCTGAAACTTTTTTATCAAGTTCAGAAAAAATAGTGAAATCTTTAGAAATCAAGTATTTATTAAGTTCTTCTTTGTTTGTACCTGTTTCAGAACTTCCGTCAGTCTTACTAATTAAATAAGAACCATTTGAATACAAAATTATATTCTCGCCAGAGGGAAGTTGTATAGTGTAAGATCCGCCACTGTCTTTTGAAACAAAACTACCATCAGGACCTTGGTATTGATAGGTTTTATCTTGGTCAAGATATACAAGCGAAACTCCATCTTCCTGTAAAATTGTAAAATCTTTGCCATTGGTTCCAATTTTACTACCATCAGTATAAGTAATAGTAGAAGTTCCGTCACTATTTTTTTCAACAATATTGTTACTATTATGTGAGCAAGCTGTTAATAAAAAAACTGCTAAAAACAAAATAGTGAAAATGGATTTATTTTTCATTATTAGTCTCCTTAATTATTTGTCTTATAATATGGTAACAAATTTAAGTCAATTTTTAAAGTGATTTATCGATTTGATATAAAATTGTAAAATATTTTATCACTATGCATTCCTTAAATTGTTACTTATTGACACTATCCACTAATTGAGAGACAAAAAAATTTTTAACTAGAATTAACGGAACGATTTGAAAGCGATTACTTTATAAAGTTAAGGAAAATTTGCACAAAGATAACGTTTTTTCTTGAAAAACGCTTATTTTTAAGGTATCATAGAGGTGTAAAAAATTTAACTCAAAGGAGAGTAAAAAATGTCAATTATTACTGATGTTTACGCTCGCGAAGTCCTAGACTCACGCGGTAACCCAACACTTGAAGTAGAAGTTTATACTGAATCAGGTGCTTTCGGACGTGGTATGGTTCCATCAGGAGCTTCTACTGGTGAACACGAAGCAGTTGAACTTCGCGACGGTGACAAATCTCGTTACGGTGGTCTTGGTACACAAAAAGCTGTTGACAACGTAAACAACATCATCGCTGAAGCAATCATCGGCTACGATGTACGTGACCAACAAGCTATTGACCGTGCTATGATCGCACTTGACGGTACTCCTAACAAAGGTAAATTGGGTGCAAACGCAATTCTTGGTGTGTCTATCGCTGTAGCTCGCGCTGCTGCTGACTACCTTGAAATCCCACTTTACAGCTACCTTGGTGGATTCAACACTAAAGTTCTTCCAACTCCAATGATGAACATCATCAACGGTGGTTCTCACTCTGACGCTCCAATCGCTTTCCAAGAGTTCATGATCTTGCCAGTTGGTGCACCAACATTTAAAGAAGCTCTTCGTTACGGTGCTGAAATCTTCCACGCTCTTAAGAAAATCCTTAAATCACGTGGTTTGGAAACTGCCGTAGGTGACGAAGGTGGATTCGCTCCTCGTTTCGAAGGAACTGAAGATGGTGTTGAAACTATCCTTGCTGCGATTGAAGCTGCTGGTTATGTTCCAGGTAAAGACGTATTTATCGGATTTGACTGTGCATCTTCAGAATTCTACGATAAAGAACGCAAAGTTTACGACTACACTAAATTTGAAGGTGAAGGCGCTGCTGTTCGTACATCTGCAGAACAAATCGACTACCTTGAAGAATTGGTTAACAAATACCCAATCATCACTATCGAAGATGGTATGGATGAAAACGACTGGGATGGATGGAAAGCTCTTACTGAACGTCTTGGTAAGAAAGTTCAACTTGTAGGTGACGACTTCTTCGTAACAAACACTGACTACCTTGCACGTGGTATCCAAGAAGGTGCTGCTAACTCAATCCTTATCAAAGTTAACCAAATCGGTACTCTTACTGAAACTTTTGAAGCTATTGAAATGGCTAAAGAAGCTGGTTACACTGCAGTTGTATCACACCGTTCAGGTGAAACTGAAGATTCAACAATCGCTGACATCGCAGTTGCAACTAACGCAGGACAAATCAAGACTGGTTCACTTTCACGTACAGACCGTATTGCTAAGTACAACCAATTGCTTCGTATCGAAGACCAACTTGGTGAAGTAGCTGAATACCGTGGATTGAAATCATTCTACAACCTTAAAAAATAATCGTTGATTTGACAACGTTTTAAGCCCCTCGGATTTTATCCGAAGGGCTTTTTATGTGCAATACTCAAAAATGAAAAATAACTTATGGTATAATAGACAAAAACACTTGTATTAGAAAGAAACTATGTCTAAAGAAATTGATATTGAGTACTATCACCAACTAGCCTTACAAAAGCAAAAGGAGCACCGAAAAGTCTTAGCCAATCTAAAGAAAAAGCCACCAAAGAATCTAGATAAGATTGCCCAGCAGATTCACGAAGAAGTTTTTGCTGAGATCGATTGCACTGCATGTGCTAACTGTTGTAAGACCTTGGGACCCGACTTTAAAGAAGCCGATATTACTCGTATTGCGAAGTATTTTAAGATGAAATTACCAGCCTTTGAAGCAGAGTTTTTACAAGTTGATGAAGATGGGGACAAGGTTTTCAAATCCATGCCCTGCCCCTTTCTAGGAGGAGATAATCTCTGCTCCATCTATGATGTTCGTCCAAAGGCCTGTCGTGAATTTCCCCATACAGATCGTAAAAAGATCCATCAAATCAACCATTTGACGATTAAGAACACCTTGACCTGTCCTGCAGCCTATCTCTTTGTTGAGAAATTAAAGGATAAGTTATAGAAATTTACACCTTTAAATCTTGTACAAAGATTCTAGGGCGAAAGTATCTGATATCTGTTAGACTATAAATAGAATTGAACACGGTCTAAAAGCTGTTCGAAAAAGAGAAAATTTCTAGAACTAGAAGCTCTAGCGTCAATTTTTCTGTTTTCACTTTGCTTTTAACGACGTTTGTATCTTGTGGAGGTAAGAAGAAACGAATATGATGCATCAATTCAATCAAACCATGGATTATTTGGAGCAGCAGCTGACTGGGGAAGTGGATATGAAAAGATTTCAGCAGCTATCAGGCTATTCTTATCCTCTTTTTAGCAGACTCTTTTCCATCATGGCAGATATGACCTTGGCAGAATATTTACGCAATCGCAGGCTGTCAGAAGCTGTGACAGACTTGCGGGAAACCACTGAGAAAGTCATTGATATAGCACTGAAATATGGCTATGAGTCTGCGGATGCCTTCAGCGCAGCTTTTAAGAAATTCCATGGTGCAACCCCCTCAGAAGTTCGAAATGGAAAACCTTATCGGGTCTTTCCTAGACTTCAATTATCCTTAAAGATTACAGGAGGAAAGAACATGGATATCAAGATTCAAAAGAAAGCCGCTTTTACTGTAGCGGGAGTCCTATTGGAAGCAATTGACAATAGCCAGTGTCCGTCTGCATGGGAGCAGCTCTATGCCAATCACAGTTTTGAAAGCCTAGAAGGTTTTGGGAGTGGCCAATCCTTTGGCGTCTGCTCGGATGTCAAAGAAGGTGAAATCATCAACTATATGGCTGCCTATGATGTGACGGATAAAGCTAAAGCAGAAGAATTGGGTCTGTCAATCAAAGACATCTCTGAAGCCGAATATGCTATCGTACCAGTCAAAGGCCCAATACCAGCAAGCATTCACCATGCTTGGAAATATGTCTTGGAAGTCTTTTTCCCAGAAACAGGCTATCGTCATTCAGGTGCTCCAGATTTTGAAGTCTATTCCGAAGACGACATGTCGTCACCAGACTATCAAATGGAACTCTGGATACCAGTGATCAAGGACTAAATCATTTTCTGATTTTTTATAAAGATGCAAATCTTACTCTGTAGAAAGAACCTCTACAGAGTCTTTTATTGTGGAAATTCATGTCTGTATATCAAACATGCTATATTCTTTGTTTGGAATTTATGGGGCATGCGAATAGTTTTCTCGGTATAATAGTCTCATAGAAGATAAGGAGGCATGAATATGCAGATGTATTTTGGAGATGTGTCACTTTGCTATAGCTATTCATTGGCAATGACACTAGAAACCTATGGTTATGACTTTAAAGCAGACTTTTTAGAGGCAATTATGGTGATGGGAAATGGCGCTAGTATCGTAAAGGAAGATGAGCAGCACCCTCTAGTATTCTTTGATAATGGAATGCCAGATCTTTCCATCTCCCATTCCTTAAAAATACTTGGGTTTGACTATGAGGACTTCTATCTAAAAGATGGCGCGGAAGTAGATTTGGAAGAGATTAAAGGAAAGTTGGAAACATTTCTGTCCAATGGACCTGTCGTACTGGGACCTCTTGATATGGGGCATCTGACCTACAATCCCAATCACACAATCCTTTATGGTGTGGATCACTTTGTAACCGTGTATGCTCTTGATGGTCAGTATCACTATTTGCATGATCCAGCAGGTTTTGCCTGTATGAAGGTTGCTTTTAATGACATTATAGAAGCTTGGAAGGCGGAGACTATTGACTATAAGCGTGGATCTTACTCCATGTGGGGAAATTTTAGGAAGGTAAAGAGTCCTAGTCAGACTGAAATCTATCAGGAAACGGCGAGGATTATGAGGGCCAGATATCTGAATGGCCAAAGTGGTGTATTGAAATACTATGCAAAAGCAGTTGCTGAAAATGGCTTAAATATGGAGCAAAAACAATTGCATCAATATTTCAGCTTTAAACTTGCTGCTGTTCGAAATCTCTATCTCAGTAAATTCTTAAAAGACCATGATCCCGAAGGGGCCAGATTAAAAGAAGAATTGGCTACTCTATTTGGCCAAGCCCATCTTTCATGTTTAAAAGAAGAATACCAAGAACTAGCCCACTTGCTCTATCAGATAGCTGAAGTGGATGACCGCTTTAGAGATTTATATGTAAACTAGTGACTATAAGCATAAAATAACTAGTCAGTAAAAGCAGTTTTTCGTAAAATGAAGAACTGCTTTTTGATTATGGTATAATGAAGTAAGAAAATACCTTAACCTAATTGAAAATGAAGGGAGAACGTCTATGCCTAGACCAAAAACAAAAGAGGAATTAGTGCTAGTCTCTAAGGAAAACTATGAAAAACTTAATCTCCTAATTTCTCAGTTAAGTGAAGAGGAGCTACAGACTCCATTTGATTTTTCAAAAGACCAAAAGAAAAAAGAAGCTCACTGGAAAAGAGATAAAAATCTACGGGATGTTCTGATCCATCTCTATGAATGGCATCAGTTACTTTTGACCTGGGTACATTCCAATCAAAAGGGTCATGAAAGACCTTTTCTCCCTAAACCTTATAATTGGAAAACTTATGGAGAAATGAATGTCGCTTTTTGGAAGAAGCACCAGAGAACGTCCTTAGAAGAAGCGACTAGGCTACTAGAGCAATCGCATAAAGAGGTTTTAGAGTTGATGGAAGGCTTCGGCAATGACGAATTGTTCACAAAAGGTGTCTATAAGTGGACGGGAGGGACAACTCTAGGTTCCTACCTTGTGAGTGCCACTTCCAGTCACTATGATTGGGCTCTGAAAAAGCTCAAAGCTCATCAGAAAAATTGTAAGAATAGCTAGTTGAAGTGCTATTGAAATTCACCAAAGGTTCTTCTAAGCTTCGAATAGCTTCATTCTCGTGATTTTTGAGCTATTCTAGCTTTAGAATCCTTCAAAAATTAAAATTTAAGGCTATCATAGACTTAGAATAGCCCTAAAACATTTATTTTATAGCAATTCTAAGTTTAGAATTGCATTTATATTAAAGGAATCGAACTGTTCGATGCTTAGAATGCCTTCATTCTGAGAAATATTGACTAGAAAATGCTTCGAATGCTTTTTTTCTGATATAGGATGATAGATAGGTGGGTGAGATGATGAACATACAAAAAGAGAAAGTTAGAAAAGAGTTGGTGTCCCTCTGTTTGGGAGAGTTCACAGCCGTCCTATCTATTTATTGTATGGAATACACAGAGTTTCCAAGTGGCTACTATAGCCACACTAATACAGCTTTTTGCCATTATCGAATGGCTAAATTACTACCTCGTACGCCTATCTTATAGTTTGAACCTACTTGTTTTATGGAAACGAATTACTAAGGGAAAACTTGAAAAAAGCAAAATAGCGAGAGAGTTGGGGTAGAGGGAATGAATGGAGGAAATATCTTGGATAATATAATTCTACGGACTGAGCGGTTCGATGAAACAGAAAAATTTTGTGAAATAAGACTGGATTGTGAGACAAAATATCTAACAATTTATCAAGTATGCTACATTTTTGAAGAGAAGATGAGCAAGGTATATATTGCTATGGATGAATATATAAAAAATCCTCATCAAATGAAAGAGATTATTTTTGGAGACGATAGTGAGGGGGGAAGTGGGTATTTTAACTTCTTACTAACTCCCATCAACTTAAAAGAAGAATTAAAAATTGAAGTGGACATGGAAATTGCTGATAATGAAAACAGCTTACATCGTTGCAAATTCTATGTAAATACTCGATTGGAAAATTTAAAGTATTTCAGAAACAATTTAGCTAGAATATTTTCGAAAAACTCTAATAGAGAAATTAAATTGCATCCATATTTGCAGTAGAATTGAAAAATTTATAAGCTTTTAGAGATAAATATTAAAAAAATTATTTAAAAAGAGACATCATATGAAATAGTTTAATTCAAACTTTGGAGATTGTAAATGAGAACTATTATTTTACAAATATATTATAAAAACATTGAACTGATTCGAGATTGTCAACTTATTCTCATTGAAAGCAAAATAGGAGTCCAATCATATGGAACTAGGTAAATTTAATTTTGAAAATAGAGGTCAATCGCTAGCAGAATTGGGTGTTGCAAGTTATGCATACACTTATAAAGATATGTTGGCATATATTGACTGGATAGAGTCGAAAAAGTTTATGATTCTTGGTGGCGATGTCTATGTAGAAGGAGATAGGGGACTTGAGTTGACTTATGATAGCTGGTATTATTCTCCTAGAAATAAAGATAATGATTCACTAGAGTCTATTTCTGTAGCAAAAGATTATATCAACCAGTATATAGATAGTAATGGAAAACATTTTTATTTTACAGTAGTTACTTCAGAATAGATGGAATTGATAGTATAATAGCAAATAGAGGTTATAAATATGTGTAAAACAGGAATGGGATTAGATGCTTCAATAGTGTCCAATAATATTTTAAAAAATAAGGCGAATATAAAATGAATATTCCGAGAGGATTCCATTGATGAACTAGATAATGGATGGCGTTTTTTTCCAAAATAGATACTGCATAGTATCTATCACATTCAGAAAATATGTCAGTATGTGATTAGAGTACAATTGTTGAAATAGAACCTGCAGTATTACCAATTTTTAACATGCCTATTGGAACAGAAATTACACTTATTTACGAAGGTGAGAGGAGATATTTTATAGATACAAATACTGGCGAAAAATTTTTTAATAGAATTGGTATAGATTTAAGGATATTGAAAAATTAATATAAATCTCTCATTGAAAACCTATTTTATTAAAACACTTTATAATAATTAAAATCTTACTTAAGAATGTGATATATTTTAAATAACCTATCCAGCTGTAATAGAACCATAGATAAAACTCTCGAAGAAGGATTTCTGATTTCTTAGAGAGTTTTATGTTTATGTATTTTCATTTATGCTATAATGTTCTTAATGAATTTTCAGAAAGGAAAACACCAAATTGCCTTACAAATTTCTACTTTTTGACCTTGACCACACCTTGCTTGATTTTGATGCTGCTGAGGATGTGGCTCTGACGCAACTTCTAAAGGAAGAAGGAGTTGCGTATATTCAAGCCTATAAAGACTATTACGTCCCTATGAACAAGGCTCTCTGGAAGGACTTGGAGCAAAAGAAAATCAGTAAACAAGAACTGGTTAACACGCGCTTTTCTCGTTTATTTGCTCATTTTGGACTGGAGAAAGACGGTAGGTTACTTGCCCAGCGATACCAATTTTACCTCGCGCAGCAGGGACAAACTCTTTCAGGCGCACATGAACTCTTGGACAGCCTCATCGAGAGAGATTATGAGCTATACGCTGTGACAAATGGCATTACTGCGATTCAGACGGGTCGTTTGGCTCAATCAGGTCTTGCTCCCTATTTCAACCAAGTCTTTATTTCCGAGCAGTTGCAAACGCAAAAACCTGACGCACTGTTCTATGAAAGAATCGGTCAGCAGATTGATGGATTTGATAAAGAAAAGGTCCTGATGATTGGAGATTCCCTAACAGCTGATATTCAAGGTGGCAATAATGCTGGTATCGATACTATCTGGTACAATCCCTATCATCTAGAAAATAAGACGCAAGCACAGCCGACTTACGAAGTCCATTCTTACCAAGACTTGATGGTTTGTTTGGATGCTATCTAGTGCTCTTTCTAAGAGGGGATGATATGGAAACTAAAGTAATTGAAGAGATCGACAACTTACTAAACCTCATTGAGCAGTATCAGCTAAAAGGTGTAGTTGTTCAAATAAATACGTTAAAAGAGTTAAAGTATTTCATAAGCAATCATATAGATTTAAGTACACGTGAGAAGATGAATATTCATCATTCACTCTTTCTTCCTAGGGGTGGCTTATCTGAACTCTACTATATGGACGTTAATCTTGAACGGATGAAGTCGGTAAATAATCAACTTTCCTATGCTGTGGATACAATCGGAAAGTTTTTAATGGCTGATTAATTCTCTCTTTGATGTAAATACTAATGTAAAATAATAGGATCGATAATAGTATATATAAGAACTGTAAAAAGTGGTTTCAATAGCCACTTTTTGCTATAATAGAGGCAGTTAAAATGAAGGAATAGTAAACGATGTCAAAACCAGAACTTTCTCTTTATGAACCATTGTATACACTAAAGGAAGTTGATCAAAATATCTGGATAGCAGATGGTGACTTGATACAAATGGATATGAAGGTCTTCAAACTTCCTTTTCAGACACGTATGACGGTGATAAAGTTAAAGGATGGAAAACTCTGGATTCATTCTCCTATTGCGCCAAATGAGGAGCTCTTTACTGAACTGGACGCTTTGGGCAGAGTCGCTTACCTGATTTCACCAAATAAGATTCACTACGCCTATATTGCAGATTGGAAAAAAAGATATCCTTATGCACAAGCATGGTCTAGTCCAGGAGTTGAAGAGAGAGCGAACAGTCAGAATGTCAAGGTGGTATTCGATGCTCCCTTAACAGATAAGGCTCCTGATCTATGGTCTGATGAGATTGATCAACTTATTTTTAAGGGTAGTTCTGTGATTGAAGAAGTGGTGTTTTTTCATAAATCAACTAAAACACTCATTGTAACGGACCTTATAGAGAATTTTGAATCGGAAAAAATAGCTAGTCCAATCCGCAGAAGATTTTATCGTTTAGCTCGTGTAACAGCCCCTGATGGACAAACTCCTATCGATTATCGGATGACTTTTTTAGGAAGACAAAGGGAAGCAAGAATGTCTTTTTTCCGTATGTTAAACTGGAAACCTGATAAGATTATACTTGCACACGGTCTATGCTTTTTTGAGAATGGTATAGATGAATTAAAACGTGCTTTTAGATGGATACGGTAAAGGAGAGAAAGATGCAACACTCATCTTGGCATGCTTTGATTAAGGAGCAATTACCTGAGGGGTATTTCGGGAAAATCAATCAGTTTATGGAGCAGGTCTATGCGCAAGGAACTGTGTACCCACCTAAGGAAAAAGTTTTTCAGGCTCTCTTGACTACACCGCTTGAAGAGGTTAAGGTGGTGATTCTAGGGCAAGACCCCTATCACGGACCAGGTCAAGCGCAGGGCTTGAGTTTTTCGGTTCCAGATGCTATTCCAGCTCCGCCATCCTTGCAAAATATCTTGAAAGAATTAGCAGATGATATTGGAGTTAAAGCATCCCATGATTTGACAGCTTGGGCTGAGCAAGGAGTTTTACTTCTCAATGCTTGTTTGACCGTTCCTGCTGGTCAGGCAAACGGTCATGCTGGGCAGATTTGGGAGCCTTTTACGGATGCTGTGATTCGGGTGGTCAATAATCTAGACAGGCCTGTAGTTTTTGTACTCTGGGGAGCCTATGCACGCAAGAAGAAATCATTGGTGACAAATCCTAAGCATTTGATTATCGAATCAGCCCATCCAAGTCCTTTATCTGTTTACAGAGGATTTTGGAGTTCCAAACCTTTTTCCAAGGCCAATGCATTCTTAAGAGAGACAGGACAAGAGCCAATCGATTGGCTTAGATAAGGAGAAAATATGCCTCAGTTAGCGACGATTTGCTACATTGATAACGGAAAAGAACTACTCATGCTCCATCGCAATAAAAAGCCCAATGATGTCCATGCTGGCAAATGGATTGGTGTGGGTGGTAAGCTAGAGCGAGGAGAGACGCCTCAGGAATGCGCGGCGCGTGAAATTCTTGAAGAAACAGGGCTCAAAGCCAAGCCGGTTCTAAAAGGTGTTATCACTTTTCCAGAATTCACACCAGATTTAGACTGGTACACCTATGTCTTTAAGGTGACAGAGTTTGAGGGTGACTTGATTGACTGCAATGAAGGAACTTTAGAATGGGTTCCCTATGACGAGGTTTTGAGCAAGCCAACTTGGGAGGGTGATCACACTTTTGTTGAGTGGCTTTTAGAGGATAAACCCTTCTTTTCAGCTAAGTTTGTTTATGATGGGGATAAATTGTTGGATACCCAAGTTGATTTTTATGAATAAAGGAGAAAGCAGATGCTACTAATCAAAAATGGTCGTGTAATGGATCCCAAGTCTGGTTTGGATCAAGTCAGTGATGTTTTGGTTGAAGATGGAAAGATTATCAAAATTGCGCCTGAAATCAAGAAAGAAGGAGCAGAACTGATTGACGCTACTGGTCTTGTGGTAGCGCCTGGACTGGTTGATATCCATGTTCATTTCCGTGAACCGGGTCAGACCCACAAGGAGGACATCCATACTGGGGCACTAGCGGCTGCTGCAGGTGGTTTTACAACGGTTGTCATGATGGCTAATACTAGTCCAACCATTTCGGACGTAGAAACTTTGCAAGAAGTTCTTCAGTCAGCTGCCAAGGAAAAAATCAATGTCAAGACAGTAGCCACCATTACTAAGAACTTTAATGGGCAAGACTTGACAGACTTTAAGGCACTTTTGGAAGCTGGAGCCGTTGGATTTTCAGATGATGGTATTCCACTTGAAAGTAGTAAAGTTGTCAAGAAAGCCATGGAAGAAGCCAAAAAACTCAATACCTTTATCAGTCTTCACGAGGAAGATCCTGGTTTGAATGGAATTCTTGGCTTTAACGAAAACATCGCTAAGGAACATTTCCATATTTGTGGTGCGACAGGGGTGGCAGAATACGCCATGATTGCGCGAGATGTTATGATTGCCTATGCAACCAAGGCTCATGTTCATATTCAGCATTTGTCTAAGGAGGAAAGTGTCAAGGTAGTGGAATTCGCTCAAGGTTTGGGAGCGCAAGTCACAGCAGAAGTAGCGCCACAGCATTTCTCTAAGACAGAAGCGCTCCTTTTGACACAAGGAAGCAATGCCAAAATGAATCCTCCGCTTCGTTTGGAGTCAGATCGTCGTGCCGTGATTGAAGGCCTTAAGTCGGGAGTCATCTCCGTAATCGCGACAGACCACGCGCCTCACCATGCAGACGAGAAGAATGTCGAGGATATCACCAAAGCGCCATCTGGTATGACTGGCTTAGAAACCTCTCTTTCTCTTGGTTTGACTTATTTAGTGGAAGCTGGTGAGCTAAGCTTGATGGAATTGCTAGAAAAAATGACTGTTAATCCAGCTAAATTATATAACTTTGAAGCGGGTTACTTGGCTGAGAATGGTCCAGCTGATATCACTATCTTTGATGACAAGGCTGATCGTACTGTTGGTCCAGACTTTGCTTCAAAATCAGCCAATTCACCATTTATCGGTGAAACTTTAAAAGGGCAGGTCAAATATACCATCTGTAAGGGACAAATTGTCTATCAAAACTAGATGGGACTCTGCTCTTAAAAAGAAAAGAATAGAGAGCACTTATGTACCCAACCCATCAATTTAAAGATAAGTTTGTCTTATTTCTTAAGATATTTTTCCCTATCCTGATTTATCAGTTTGCAAATTATTCTGCCTCTTTTGTTGATACAACCATGACTGGGCAGTACAATACCATGGACTTGGCAGGAGTATCAACTGCAACGAGTCTATGGAATCCTTTCTTTACTTTTTTAACAGGGATTGTTTCGGCCATGGTTCCAATTATAGGCCATCATCTAGGACGAGGCAAAAAGGAAGAAGTAGCATCTGACTTTTACCAATTCATCTACTTGGCTTTCGGACTGTCTTTGGTCTTGCTTGGCATGGTAGTATTCT
Organism: Streptococcus oralis; assembly: GCF_026782375.1. Lineage (GTDB taxonomy): Bacteria > Bacillota > Bacilli > Lactobacillales > Streptococcaceae > Streptococcus > Streptococcus oralis_CL. Next base: position 528,267 of record NZ_JAKUWJ010000001.1, read on the forward strand.
TAGCGCCACCTGTCTTAAACCATATCGGTCTAGAAGCTCAAGTGGCAGCTGTTTCGGTTTCTTATCTTTGGTACTTGTCTATCGGAATTATTCCCTTGCTGCTTTTCAGTGTTATCCGATCGCTACTTGATTCACTCGGTCTGACCAAGCTATCTATGTACCTTATGCTCTTATTACTACCTTTAAATTGTGGATTTAACTATTTGTTAATTTACGGTGCCTTTGGGTTTCCAGAGTTAGGGGGAGCAGGAGCAGGCTTAGGTACTTCCCTAGCTTATTGGTGCCTCCTTGGAATCTCAGTCATCATTCTTTTAAAGCAGGAAAAGTTAAAAGAGTTTCATTTGGAAAAACCACTTCCGCTTGATCTAGTGAAGATCAAAGAAGGGATTCGTTTGGGCTTACCAATCGGTGGTACTGTATTTGCTGAGGTGATTATTTTTTCAGTCGTTGGTTTGATTATGGCAAAGTTTTCGTCTATGATTATTGCCAGCCACCAGTCAGCCATGAACTTCTCAACTCTCATGTATGCCTTTCCAGTGAGCATTTCTTCTGCTATGGCAATAGTGGTTTCTTATGAGGTTGGGGCAAAGCGTTTTGATGATGCAAAGACCTATATCAAAATTGGTCGTTGGATAGCGTTGATATTTGCAGGTTTTACCTTAAGCTTCCTCTATATCTTGAGAGATGTCGTAGCCAGTTTATATGGAAATAATCCAGACTTCATTAAACTAACATCTACCTTCCTAACTTATAGTCTATTTTTCCAGTTAGCTGACACTGTTGCAGCTCCTTTGCAAGGAATTCTCAGAGGTTACAAGGACACGGTTGTTCCCTTTTATCTTGGAGTAATTGCTTACTGGGCTGTGTCCATTCCATTAGGTTTATTCTTAGACCAAGTAACAACTTTGGGAGCCTATTCTTACTGGATTGGTTTAATAGCGAGTTTAGTCGTTAGTGCTATCCTCTATCAATTGCGCTTGCAAACGATCATGAAAAAAACCAACTAATTTTTGGAAAATAAATTGAAAACAAGTTTGTGAAAAAAATATTCTAATTAAAGAAAACCCTGTTTCGTCGGGGATTTCTTTTTTGTGTTTTGTGAATTTTTCTTAACAAATACTTTGACAGCGTATACTAAAAAAGGTAAAATAGTAAGGTAAGAACAATGTTAGAAAGGCAAGATTATGTCAACTTTAGATAAAAATCTTTTGCTAGAGATGTTCCGTAAGATGGAAGAAATCCGTCGCATGGACTTAAAAATCGCTCAGTTAGTGAAAAAGGGGAAAGTTCCCGGTATGACTCACTTTTCTGTCGGAGAAGAAGCTGCTAACGTCGGAGCGATGCTGGCCCTCAATCCAGATGATCTGATCACCTCTAACCACCGTGGTCATGGTCAAGCTATCGCCAAAGGGATTGACCTCAACGGAATGATGGCTGAAATTCTTGGTAAGTACACCGGTACTTGTAAAGGAAAAGGTGGTTCCATGCATATCGCTGACCTTGATGCTGGTAACCTTGGTGCCAATGGTATCGTAGGTGGTGGTATGGGAATCGCTGTTGGTGCAGCCCTCAGTCAGCAAATGCAACATACTGGAAAAATTGTCGTTTGCTTCTTTGGGGATGGAGCGACTAACGAAGGTGTCTTCCACGAAGCAGTGAACATGGCTTCCATCTGGAACCTTCCAGTGATTTTCTACTGCATTAACAACGGTTATGGGATCTCTGCGGATATCAAGAAAATGACTAACGTGGAACATATCCATCACCGTAGCGCAGCTTATGGAATTCCTGGAATGTTTATTGAAGATGGAAACAACGTCATCGACGTTTATGAAGGATTTAAGAAAGCTGTAGACCATGTTCGTGGTGGCAATGGTCCTGTATTGATTGAAAGTGTCACTTACCGCTGGCTTGGTCACTCATCATCAGACCCTGGTAAATATCGTACTCGCGAAGAAGTGGAATTGTGGAAACAAAAAGACCCAATTGAAAACCTCCGCAATTACCTTATTGAAAATAACATTGCTAGCGCTGAAGAATTGGAAGAAATCCAAGCACAAGTCAAGGAAGCAGTAGAAGCTTCTGTTAAATTTGCTGAGGAAAGCCCATTCCCACCGCTTGAATCCGCATTTGAAGATATTTACGCAGACTAAGGAGAAAGAGATAAAAATGGAAACAAAAACAATGTCCTTCCGTGACACCATTATCCTTGCTATGTCTGAGGAAATGCGTCGCGATGAAAATGTGTTCTTGATGGGAGAAGACGTCGGCGTCTTCGGAGGAGACTTCGGAACTTCTGTTGGAATGCTTGAAGAATTTGGTCCAGAACGTGTCCGTGACTGTCCTATTTCTGAAGCTGCTATCTCTGGTGCAGCAGCAGGAGCAGCCATGACGGGGCTTCGTCCAATAGTCGATATGACATTCATGGACTTCTCCGTTATTGCCATGGACAATATCGTCAACCAAGCTGCTAAAACACGTTATATGTTTGGTGGTAAAGGTCAGGTTCCAATGACTGTCCGTTGTGCAGCTGGTAACGGAGTTGGTTCTGCAGCCCAGCACTCGCAATCTCTAGAGTCTTGGTTTACTCACATTCCTGGACTTAAGGTTGTAGCTCCAGGAACACCTGCGGATATGAAAGGACTTCTCAAGTCTTCTATCCGTGATAATAACCCTGTTATCATTCTTGAATACAAATCGGAATTTAACCAGAAAGGTGAAGTACCAGTAGATCCTGACTATACAATTCCACTTGGTGTTGGTGAAATTAAACGCGAAGGAACAGATGTAACTGTCGTAACATACGGTAAAATGCTTCGTCGTGTTATGCAAGCTGCTGAGGAATTGGCAGAAGAAGGAATTTCGGTTGAAATTGTTGACCCACGAACCCTTGTACCGCTTGATAAGGATATCATTATTAACTCAGTCAAGAAGACTGGTAAGGTTGTTCTGGTCAACGACGCCCACAAAACAAGTGGCTATATCGGAGAGATTTCAGCTATTATTTCTGAATCTGAAGCATTTGATTACTTGGATGCCCCAATCCGTCGTTGTGCAGGAGAAGATGTGCCAATGCCTTACGCACAAAACCTTGAAAATGCGATGATTCCAACAGTTGAAAGCATCAAAGATGCAATCCGTAAAACTCATAACAAACAGTAATACATAACATAAATTATGTAAAATGTATCAATTTAGACGAAGAAACTTTGTATCTAGTGATGCAAAGTTCTCTGCGTCCTTAGTATCTTAGATTAGAGCACGGGCTAAAAGCTCGGAAAAAAGATAAATCACCTTGACTTCATCGAAGTCTGCGTTGATTTCCTATTTTTCGGTCGCTTTTAAACGCCCTTTGCATCATAAATAGAATAGGAGAGGTCATGGCTGATGATAAGCTAAGAGCGACTCCTGCAGCTAGAAAATTAGCGGATGATTTAGGAATTAATCTCTACGATGTTTCTGGCTCAGGCGCAAACGGTCGTGTCCACAAAGAAGACGTGGAAACATTTAAAGACACTAATGTGGTTCGCATTTCGCCACTCGCAAAACGAATTGCCCTTGAACATAACATTGCATGGCAAGAAATCCAAGGAACTGGTCATCGTGGTAAGATTATGAAGAAGGATGTTTTAGCTTTCCTTCCTGAAAATATCGAGAACGAGACAATCAAGTCACCTGCTCAAATCGAGAAAGTTGAAGAAGTTCCAGATAACGTAACACCTTATGGAGAAATCGAGCGTATTCCAATGACACCGATGCGTAAGGTTATCGCTCAACGTATGGTTGAGTCTTACTTGACTGCACCAACCTTTACGCTTAACTACGATGTCGATATGTCTGAAATGCTTGCCCTTCGTAAGAAAGTTCTAGAACCAATCATGGAAGCAACCGGTAAGAAAATTACAGTTACAGACTTGCTTTCACTTGCGGTTGTTAAGACTCTGATGAAACACCCATACATCAACGCTTCGTTAACGGAAGATGGTAAAACCATTATCACTCACAACTACGTCAACCTTGCGATGGCGGTTGGAATGGATAATGGATTGATGACACCAGTTGTTTATAATGCTGAAAAAATGAGCTTGTCTGAGTTGGTTGTTGCCTTCAAAGACGTCATTGGACGTACTTTGGATGGTAAACTAGCTCCAAGTGAATTGCAAAATTCAACCTTCACCATCAGTAACTTGGGAATGTTTGGGGTTCAATCGTTTGGTCCAATCATCAATCAACCAAACTCAGCCATCCTGGGGGTTAGCTCAACAGTTGAGAAACCAGTTGTTGTTAATGGTGAAATCGTGATTCGTCCAATTATGAGTCTTGGTTTAACAATTGACCACCGTGTCGTAGATGGTATGGCTGGTGCTAAGTTTATGAAAGACTTGAAAGCTTTGATTGAAAACCCAATCTCAATGTTGGTTTAAAGAGTTTATTTTTAGAAATATAGATAAAGGAAGTAAGATATGGCCTTAGAAGTAATTATGCCAAAAGCCGGCGTGGATATGACAGAAGGACAAATCGTCCAATGGAATAAAAAAGTCGGAGAATTTGTAAAAGAAGGAGAAATCCTTTTGGAAATCATGACTGACAAAGTCAGCATGGAATTGGAAGCAGAAGAAGACGGTTATTTGATCGCTATCCTAAAAGGTGACGGCGAGACTGTTCCTGTTACTGAAGTTATCGGATATCTTGGTGAGGAAGGTGAAAACATCCCATCAGCTGGAGCAGCTGCACCAGAAGCTAGCCCAGCATCTGCAGCAAATGCTTCAAACGATGATGGTAAGAGCGATGATGCTTACGATATAGTCGTTATTGGTGGTGGACCTGCTGGTTATGTATCTGCCATTAAAGCAGCTCAATTAGGTGGTAAGGTTGCTCTTGTTGAGAAATCTGAACTTGGTGGAACTTGTTTGAACCGCGGATGTATCCCAACGAAGACTTACCTTCACAACGCTGAAATTATCGAGAATATCGGTCATGCTGCTAATCGTGGTATCGTGATTGAAAATCCTAACTTCACTGTTGATATGGACAAACTTTTAGAAACTAAATCTAAAGTTGTTAATACTCTTGTTGGTGGAGTTGCGGGACTTCTTCGTAGTTATGGAGTAGATGTTCATAAAGGAATTGGTACCATCACTAAAGACAAGAATGTCTTAGTTAATGGTTCAGAATTGCTTGAAACCAAGAAAATCATCCTTGCTGGTGGTTCAAAAGTCAGCAAGATCAATGTTCCTGGTATGGAATCTTCACTCGTGATGACAAGTGACGACATTCTTGAAATGAACGAAGTTCCAGAAAGCCTTGTTATCATCGGTGGTGGTGTTGTCGGTATCGAACTTGGTCAAGCCTTCATGACATTTGGTTCAAAAGTAACTGTTATCGAAATGATGGACCGTATCGTTCCAGCTATGGATGCGGAAGTTTCTAAGAACCTTCGGTTGATCCTTGAACGTAAAGGAATGACCATCTTAACAGGTACAAAACTGCAAGAAATCATCGAGGAAAATGGTCAACTTCGTATTAAAGTTGAAGGAAAAGACGATATCATCGCAAGCAAAGCTCTTCTTTCAATCGGTCGTGTTCCAGATCTTGAAGGTATTGGCGATGTTGAGTTTGAATTGGATCGTGGTCGCATCAAGGTCAACGAATACATGGAAACTTCTGTTCCAGGTATCTATGCACCAGGTGATATCAATGGTACCAAGATGTTGGCTCACGCAGCCTTCCGTATGGGTGAAGTTGCCGCTGAAAATGCGCTTAAAGGAAATCACGTCGTAGCAAAACTCAACTTGACTCCTGCAGCCATTTACACTCTTCCTGAAGTAGCAGCAGTCGGTTTGACAGAAGAGCAGGCTCGTGAGAAATACGATGTTGCCATCGGTAAATTCAACTTTGCCGCTAACGGACGCGCTATCGCTTCTGATGCGGCTCAAGGTTTCGTAAAAGTCATTGCAGATAAGAAATACGGAGAAATCCTTGGTGTTCATATCATCGGTCCTGCAGCTGCAGAATTGATCAACGAGGCATCAAGCATTATCGAAATGGAAATCACTGTTGAAGAAATGCTGAAGACCATCCACGGACACCCAACATACTCTGAAGTGATGTACGAAGCATTTGCGGATGTTTTAGGAATGGCTATTCATTCACCTAAGAAAAAATAAATAAGATTTTCAACTAAATTTTCTTAAAGTAGTACGGACGGCAGCGACCTCTATTAGAGTTCCATGCCTAAAAATTGAGCCTCTTGTCTCAATTTTTCCGAGAAATGTAACGTGTTATCGTTACATTTCTTTTTACCACTTTAGAAAATTGGATTGCTATGAACAGAATTTAAAAACTAAATTTTTGGAAATACTATGAAATATATTATCAATCATTCAAACGACACTGCCTTTAATATCGCCTTGGAAGAATATGCCTTTAAACACCTTTTAGATGAGGATCAAATCTTCCTACTTTGGATTAACAAACCTTCTATCATTGTTGGTCGTCACCAGAATACTATCGAAGAAATCAACCGTGACTATGTTCGAGAAAATGGTATTGAGGTAGTCCGCCGTATCAGTGGTGGCGGAGCTGTTTATCACGATCTAAACAACCTCAACTACACCATAATTTCAAAAGAAGATGAAAACAAGGCCTTTGACTTCAAGAGCTTCTCAACTCCAGTTATCAATACCTTGGCTCAACTCGGTGTTAAAGCTGAGTTCACAGGCCGTAATGACCTTGAGATTGACGGTAAGAAATTCTGTGGCAATGCCCAAGCCTATATCAATGGGCGTATCATGCACCATGGTTGCTTGCTCTTTGACGTTGATTTGTCAGTCCTTGCTAACGCCCTCAAGGTTTCAAAAGACAAATTTGAGTCAAAAGGTGTGAAATCCGTCCGTGCTCGTGTAACCAATATTGTCAATGAATTACCAGAAAAAATCACAGTTGAGGAATTCCGTGATTTGCTATTGGAATACATGAAAAAAGAGTACCCAGTGATGACTGAATACGTCTTTTCAGAAGAAGAATTGGCGGAAATCAATCGTATCAAGGATACCAAGTTTGGTACTTGGGACTGGAACTACGGTAAATCACCTGAATTTAACATCCGTCGTGGAACAAAATTCACTAGTGGTAAGGTTGAAGTTTTTGCCAACGTCATTGAATCAAAAATCCAAGACATCAAGATCTATGGTGACTTCTTTGGCATCGAAGATGTTGCAGCTGTAGAAGATATCCTTCGTGGCGTGAAATACGAACGTGAGGATGTTCTTAAAGCTCTAGAAACTATTGATATTACGCGCTACTTTGCTGGTATTAGCCGTGAAGAAATCGCTGAAGCAGTAGTGGGGTAAGGAAAAAGAATCCATTTATGATGGATTCTTTTATTAGGGTTAAACTTAATAATCATGCTGATTAGATTATAATAGTGATGAAAAATGAAAAGGAGTTATTCATTATGATAGAAATTCCAGTAGAAAAACTTAATCTATTTGAACAGTTAGACCGCAATGTTGTTGCTTTTTATAGAAATGCGGAAATTTCTCAAACTGAAAGTTTAAATATAAGCATCACACAAAAACATTATGATAAGAAATACAAAGATCTTCAGCCTTTAGGATACCAAGCTGTTCAAATTCCTTTAGGGATGGCTTTAGATAATGTAATCCAGCAAGCCTATTTCCAAAATCTTATAATTGGAGGACTTCTCCCCGATGAAATCAAAGTAAACAAAGAAGACTTAATGCCTTTGAAAGACATTGTTGATAGTTTTTGTATTATGTATGCTGCAGCAAACAACCGACTTGAAAATAGTAAGGCTTATGAACTTATGAAAAATAAGACAGTGTTCTTTATTGGTAAACTGTTAACTAACGATCTTAAAAGTGGTGACGAAATTTCTTATATGGGAATCGAAAGAGAATCATCTGATGGAACTTCTTATGAAGCAGTAAAATGTTTTCTAACTAAAGAGAGTGCTGAGCAGTACAATGATTCAAAAAAACCTATAAGCTCAGCAAATCTAGCCTATCTGCAAGCCTTTTGGGGTAAACCAGTAATTATAGAGCCACACCGTAACTACTGGATTGAGTTTAAATAACTAAAAAACGAAAGATCAATTCCTTTTATCTTTCGTTTTTTTGCGATAGTTGCTTTACATAATTTATAATATGTAACGATTATAAACTATCTAAAGCATTCTTTTGTTCATCATTGACGATATGGGTATAGAGGTCAGTGACTTGTGTGCTAGCATGTCCTAATTGGTGACTGACCAAAACTTGCGATTTAGTTGCATCATAGAGTCTGGTTGCTAAGGTATGGCGTAGTTTATGGGGTGTTACACGCACTTTGAAATCCTCTGAGTACTTAGCAACCATTTTTTCAACACTAGAAGCATCGATACGATTGGGAACACCTCGGTATAAGGTCAGAAAGAGCGCTGTATCTGTCTTTTCTGTCTTATAGCGTTGATTTCGAATGGCGAGATAATTCTCTAGGTATGGCTTAGCAAAGGTTGCGACATTGACCGAGTCTCGTTTACCACCTTTTCGAGTGACATCGATAACCATCATTTTGAGATTGAGATCTCTTAGATCCAGATTAACAGCTTCAGATAAGCGGACACCTGAGGCCAAGAGAAGGGCAATAATAGCTAAATCACGTTCTTTATTTTTATTGAATGATGATAGAGCTCGGTTGGAGAGCTGTTGCGGGTACTCCTGATCGATGTAAGTTAGAAAACCTTCTGTTTCATCACCTAGAAAGAGTTTTTGCTTGATGTTTTCAGCTCTGGCAGCAAGGGTTTCTTTCTTTTTCTTGGTTGAAACTTTCTTCATTACATTACGATAGAAATAGGGCTCGCCCTGATCATTTTCAACTTCCTCAGTTAGATATTTGTATAGACTGGAAAGTGCTGACAAGGTTCTATTGATGGTTGTCTGTGAAACGCCTTGTTTGGTTGTATTAGCATTCAGCAAAGGTCGTTCTCGTAGATAAAGAATAAAGGATTCCATGTCTTTCTTAGACATGGAATCCAAGACCGATAAAGGAATATCAGCTATTTTATCAGAATTTGAAATCCCAGACTCTAAAACCCAGCTGAAAAATCGGTCATATTCCTTGAGGTATTCATACAAGGTTGTAAAACTGTATGGAACAGCAAGCTTAGATTGGTAGTATTCCAGAACATACCAGGGCATGATTTGTTTTAGTTTGTCGATTCGTTCTAGTAAAATCTCACGTTTCATCTATTTTCTCCATAATTAAGTCTACTAGTAGTATAGCATAGACTTATATATTTTTCAAGAAAATTATAGTTTTTCGGAAAGATGTTATAAGTGTTTGATGGATTCTAGAAAAAACAAAGACCTGGTTCCACAATCATAAGAAACAGGTCTTTTGTGTGTATGTAATCCGGCAATATGTTTATATTTTAATTTCTCTAAAATATTGCAATTGCCATTTTTGTGTTGCTCGAGCTGTTGTATTTAAATTTGAGCACCAAGGAGGATAAAATCGCATAGACATTTTTCCATTGCTATCTTTTGTCGACAGAATGTTTTTACGAATAGCCACCTCGTTTGGAATAATGAATAGTCCCCTCTTATCATTATCAATGATAACGATTATAAGTTCATTTCCTAAGTCCTCATTGGTATAAGGAATGTTCTTGTTGTTTTGGTCTTTTTTCCAAAAAACTGTAAAATATCCTTCTTTTTTTGGTGTTCTTTTTGCCAAGCGGCATCTTTTATACCCTTGCTCTTCCTTTATATTGATAAGAATACCTTCGTATTTTTCATTGTATTTTTCTTCAATGAAATCAAAATCACCATAAAAATTATATAAAACATCGAGTATTTTCATTATGATGTATGTCCCCCTTAGCAAATAACTTTTCCAAAGAATAATACTGTTTCCAACAAAATCAGCTAACAACTATACTCATCTTTTTTATGTATTACCATATAGCAGGATACCAAGATGACGAAGATTTTAATAAGGTAGGTTTCGTATCGTTCAATGTCTATGGTTAGCTGAGACAAGACGTTAATGATCGAATGTGTCATAACGCAAATCCAGAGATTCTTTGTTTTGATATAAAGAGCTGAGAGTATGAAAGAATTCGTTAGCAATCCAAATAAAAACGGTAGAATTTGCAGAGTTGCTAGGGAGCCATCTATGTAAAAGAACAACAGATGCCAAATTGCCCAGCTGAAAAAGGTTAGGATTGTTGAGTAAAAATATGGCAACTTTTCTTGTAAAATTGGTTGAAAGACATATCGCCATCCAATCTCTTCTATACCACCAAAGACAATAAATTTGAAGAATATCAAAAATGGGAGATACCAGCTAAATTCTACTATTTGCCCACCAAACATTAGAAAAGAAAAATCAAGGACAATAAGGAAAAAAGATAATAAATAATGTTTGTAACTGGTATGAATGTTAAAAAAATCGTTAACGATCTTCTTAAAAGGAATATGAAAATAGTGATTTGCAACAATGATTCCCCAAAGTGCTGAAGAAATGCCACCTAGAAAGATTCCTAAAATAGATAATAGATTGGAATGAATAGAAAAATGATTCAAGAGAAAGAAAAGGAGGCAAACTGATGCTATTTGGCTAAATGTGCCTAGCAAATATACTGCAATTGCCTTATTTCTTTTCATAGAGAATCCTTTCAATAATATTTTACGTAAAATAAATTATGTAAAAAGAACTTATAACAACAAATCTTTGACTTTTCCAATTTCACTTTTTGGAATCACTAGGTGAATCATATCACCCAGATACATTCTAGTTGAGCCGTTAACGGTTTGGCTTTTGCCATTATGGACTTGGGTGGTGATGAGTACGTTATGTGGCAAGTTGAGCTCGTGAACCTGTTTTCCTGCTATTTTATCTGATACAGGGATTTCAATGAGGGTGACTTCTCCTTCATCTGTCGCTTCTTCTGGCAGCATTTTTTCGAGCATGGCCTCATAGACTGGAGCACCCTTGAGCAGATCCATAACAATGTAGGCGACTAAGGTCACTAAGCCAAGTGGCATGAGGTTTCGAATGTCCCCTACCATCTCAGTAACAAGTATCATAGCGGTTAAGGGAGCCTTGGAAATTGCCCCAAAGTAGCCACTCATTCCCAGAATGACAAATATAGGGAATTGTTCCTGACTGACAAGCCCAAGATTGACACAAATGACACCAACTAGGGCACCAAGTAAGGAACCGAGCGCCAAAATGGGTAGGAAAATTCCTCCTGGGAGGCCACTTCCATAGCTAATCATGCTCCAAACAAAGCGGATCAAAAAGTAAGCTAATAGAACTTGAAAACTAAAATTTTGCTCAGTCAAGGAAAGAACGACCTGATTTCCACCACCGAGAATTTGTGGCAAGAAAATCCCGACTGGTATGATAAGGATAAAGGCTAGGATTGGATAATAAGCTCTATCTAAATGGATTTTTTGACCAACCCAATCATAAACTCGACCAACATTGAGTACAGCTTTCTCATAGAGAAAACCAGAAAGCCCGAGAAAAACTCCCATAAGGAGGTATATCCAATACTGGTCTAGGGTCATGAGAGGAATGTCGTCTGGCATATCCAGTACGGGTGTTAAGCCAAATATGAGCAGAGAAACAAAGTTTGCTACGAGACTAGCTGCTAGAGTTGATACCCAGAAAAATCGTGAAAAATGGTGATAGACTTCCTCTACAACAAAGAGGAGACCTGCAATTGGTGCATTAAAGGCAGCTGCTAAACCTGCAGCTGCTCCACTGGCAATCAGGGAACGTTCCTCTACTGGACTCGATTTGAGCCATTTGGCAATACCTTTACCACCAACTGCTCCAAGTTGAATACTTGGCCCTTCCCGACCTAGCATAAGGCCACTGGCAATAGCAAGAATACCTAATACATATTTCTTCCAGAGGACACTCCACCAGTTGAGACTCATCAGTCCCTTTAGTTCAGCTTCAACTTGAGGAATTCCTGAACCCTTGATATCTTTTTCTGACCGAGTTAGTTTCGCGCTAAGCCAGCAAACTATTACATAAAATAGGCCAATGATAAAAAGATTGCGCACTAAGTGCGCTTGATCTTGATAGAGTCCTTGTATCAGATGGAAGCCCTTTTCGATTAAGAAACGAAAAGATCCGACGATTAGCCCGACGACGAGACCAACAATGATTCCCCGTCCAACTTGGGATAATATGGTGCTTGAGGCAAAGGCAAATTCTTTCTTGGAACTGAGTGTTTCTGACTGTTCCTCCATAATCATTTCCTCTTACTTGTCTTTCTTAGTTGAAACCAGTGTTTTGACTGGTTCAAAACTGGTCCGATGAATGGGAGTAACTCCTTGTTTATCAAGACCTTCTAAGTGTTTTGCTGTTCCATATCCAGCATTAGCAGCGAAATCATATCCAGGATACTGGTTGTCATAATCCTTCATTAAATTATCCCGTGTCACTTTGGCAACTATGGATGCGGCTGCGATAGAGAGCGAGTTGGCATCTCCCTTGATGATTGCTATTTGGGAAATCGGTAAATCAAGCTGCATGGCATCAATCAAGAGGTGCTCAGGTTGGGGACTGAGCTGAGAGATTGCTTCTATCATAGCAAGCTTGGTTGCTTCATAGATATTGACTTGGTCGATGACCTGATTATCCACGATACCAATGCCGATTGCCAGAGCTTGGTCTTGAACGGCTTGAAAAATTTCCAAATGTTTCTTTTTGGGGATTTTCTTACTATCGTTGAGGCCTCTAATTTTACAATTTTTAGGCAAGATTACCGCTGCAGCGACCACAGGACCAGCCAAAGGACCACGGCCGACCTCGTCAACACCTGCAATTAGAGTCAATCCTTGCTTATAAAGTTCTTTTTCATAAGAAAGCATAGTTTCCAGGCGAAGGTCTTCATCCAGTTCAGCCTGAATGGCTTTTTTTCGCTTGGTGATTTCCTTTTGAACTCCAGTTCGGCTATCTTTTTCCAGTTCAAGAAAAAGGGGATTGTCTAAGTCTTTGACAGTAGCAAGAAGTTCTCTGATTTCTTTAATCGTCGTCATCGATGTCGTCCAATGTATCTAAGGTATAGGTACCGAGCTTTCCATCACGAACTTCCTTCACGAAGAGGCTGTAAAAACGGTCGTAGTCGTCTCGGAAACCGAGAGCACGTGTCATATCCATGATGATAACAGGAGCATCTTCTTCAATTTTCATTTGTTTGAAGCGTTCAGCTAGCTTATCTGGATAATGTTTTTTGAAATAATTGAGACCAAAAATGGTGACTTCATCCATGGGAAGCAACTGGTCTTTAATAGCTCCAGTTAGGGCTAGTTTCAGTGCGACAGCATCATCTTCAAACTTAGGCCAAAGAATCCCTGGTGTGTCTAGGATTTCAAGGTCTTTATTGGTTTTGAGCCATTGTTGCCCCTTGGTAACACCTGGTTTATTGCCGACCACCGCAATCTTTTTCCCAGCCAAACGGTTCATCAGGGTTGATTTGCCAGCATTTGGAATTCCGATAATCATAGTACGCAAGGTTTCAATTTTTATACCGCGTTCTTTTTGGCGCGCAATTTTATCAGCCATAAGCTTTTTGGCTGCATCTGTCACAACTTTTACGGTAACTTGCTCTTTGGAGTTGATTGCCAGAGTTTGAATACCTTGTGATTCAAAGTACTGACGCCATTCTTTTGTCATTGCTGGATCAGCCAGATCAGCCTTATTTAAAATCAAGAGTTTGGGTTTATCACCCACAATCTTGTTTAGCATAGGATTTTGACTAGATAAAGGTAGGCGAGCATCCACCAAAATCGTCACAAAATCAATAAATTTTAAATTCTCCTGAACTTGTCGCCGAGCCTTAGACATGTGGCCCGGAAACCATTGAATAGTAGCCATAATAATTCCCCTTCCGACTAAAAAAAACGTGATAAAAACGTTTTCTTTCTTACCATCTATTCTATCATAAATGAACCCTCTTTGCATAGGCTTTTGTCTACAAAAATGAGTATATATAGTAAAAATGTTTGCATAAATAATGTATTGTTATATCAAAGTACGAGAAAAATACCTATCAAGTCATATTGATGATAGGTGTTTTTCTTATAAGTCTATTCTTGAGAGAAAAGGGCAGACACAATTTGTGACAATCGTTTCACTCCAGAGAATTTGCGCTGGGGATAAATAGTCAGCTCTTAAATATTCTTTTAAAAATTCAGCAGCTTTATCTGGAGCAATCTCAAACTCAAAGGCCTTCATCCTGTAGAAAAAATCGATTAGATGCTCAGTTAAGTAATCTTCTGAAAAGGGCACTTCACCATATTTTCGATACTCCAGCAAGAGTCGAGAGAACCTGGATTTTTCATCTGGTAAATCACGAAAATAAGAATTTATTAGCAAAATTTGTTTTTGCTTTCGTTCAATAGGATCTTGGTTCGCAATTCGTTGCTCTTTTTCAAGCTCTTTTGGGTTTTGTTTTGCTTTGAGAGCTCGTTCTTCTCTATTCTTTCCAAAAAGAATTTTTTCCCATTTTCGTTCTTCTGGTGTGAGAGTTTCTCTAAAGCCAAAGTAATCTTGATAGGCTCGTTCTGCAGGCCCCATAGCAAGAATGAGGTTGTCAGCGTATTTCTTGGCGATTTTATCTCTTTTCTTACGTTCTTTCTCTGCTTGAATCCGTAAATGCTGCTCGTAATCGATTTTCTCCTTGCCTAGTTTGACAAGGTATAGTTGATCATCAGACTTTCCAAGTAGAAAGGGTTTGATACACTTTTCAAGGACTTCTTCCAAACGAGCCTTCTTTTTGGTGTCTGCCTTGGTCCAACTTCCACCTTGAAAGACTTCTAGGAAGAGCTGGTAGTCTTTTTCAGGTGCAAATTGATTTCCAAGATTGGATTTGAAAACACCTTTATCCCAAAACCATTTTAGAAGTCGTTCGTCAAAATCGCTTTTATTGACCTTGATTTTTTCCTTTTTCTTAACTTTTCTAGTCAGATTTTCAAGCTTTCTGAGAAGTTTTTCTTCCTCTTCTAGTTGCTGGTCAAGACTTAATCGATGAAAATGGCGAACACAGTCACTGCCGATAGGAAAGAGACGTTGTCCTGTGACATTGTTAAAGAGTTCGTAAGCATATTTAATGGCATTTCCGCAGATACAATTGCTACGCCCAATGCCATTAAAAATCAAGGAAACTTCATTCCATTCCTTGGTAGCTTGATCCCAAGTATCGGCTTTTGAAGCCTGTAAAACCGCATCGTGCAAGGATTTTCTAACTGGAAGTGTCATGAGGTCTCCTTTCTAATACTCAATGAAAATCAAAGAGCAAACTAGGAAGCTAGCCGTAGGCTGTACTTGAGTACGGCAAGGTGAAGCTGACGTGGTTTGAATTTGATTTTCGAAGAGTATAAATTATACTTTTACAACTTGAACCTCATCTTTTCCGAGTAAAATCAAGTATTTTTCAATGTTTTCTATCGAATAGGCTCGTGATAAGGCTTCTCCATATAGGGCTAACTGACTACGATAGCGGTCTATGAGTTGACTTGGTTGATCGTAACGGTCTGTTTTGTAGTCGAAAAGAACGATACGATTCTTATAAAGAAGATAGCCATCCAAGATTCCACGAACAACAAAGTCTTCCTGACTCTTTTGGTCGCGTTTGAGCATGGAGAAAGGTTGCTCACGATAGAGATAGTCAGTATTAGCGAGAATCTCCTGACCGAGTGGCGTATCAAAGAAAGCTAGGATTTTAGAAAGATTGATCTTGTCTCTAACAGCTGGGCTGGTTTGAACTTGGTGCAGAGTATCTTTCAGGTTATCAAGTGTTGGTTGCTGACTAAGGTCAATTCTCTGCATGAGTTCGTGAGTGGCACTACCAATCTCAGCTCCAGTTACCTTTTCTTTAGTTGAAAAATCTGGTAAATCGAAGCTGATTTGCTTCTCTGTTGATTTGGTTTGGTTAGCAATTTGTACCCCTTCCATATCCATTACTGGTTCGTAGAATTTCTTGATTTGGCTAGGAGTTTGGACGCTAGGAAGTTCAATAGCCGCACGGTGAAGAGTATTATAGACTTCTACTTCTTTTAGCATTTCCAGAGCTTCTTTGATAGTTTCTGACTGGCGATTGTCTGCTTGAGAACTATCATGTAGAGGGCTCTTGTTTTCCAATTCTCCGATAGCTTCTCTGGTCAGCTGGTCTTCACCAAGAAAACGATAGCTAAAGTTGAGATGGTCTCTAGCAAATACTTTAGTGATCGCCCAGATCCAATCTTGGAAATTCTTGGCTTGAAGTCTGGTATGTTTATCGAGTTTTCCGTTTTCAGATCTTGGATACTCCTTGGCTTCTAGCTTTTCACGAGAGCCCTTACCGACAAGATAGAGCTTTTTCTCAGCCCGTGTCATAGCAACATACAGTAGACGCATTTGCTCAGAATAGCTAGCCAATTGCAGTTCTTTCTCATTCTGGATATAAGTTAGGCTAGGAATGGAGAGTTTGATGGTTTTAGGATAGTGTGCTTCCACTGCTCCTGTTTCTACCTTGGCAATGTATTTGACACCAAGTCCATTCTGACGACTGAGAATAACATCAGACATCGAGTCTTGCTTATTGAAGTCCTGATCCATGTTGAGGATGAAGACATAAGGGAACTCCAATCCTTTGCTTTTGTGAATGGTCATGAGTTCTACCGCATCCTTAGGCGGAGCTACTGCTACGCTTGCGAGGTCATGCTGGGCCTCCAAAACCTGATCAATCATTCGAATAAAACGAGACAAGCCCTTGAAATTACTCTTTTCAAACTGGTCTGCTCTCAAAGCTAAAGCATAGAGATTGGCCTGTCTGGCAGGACCGTTAGGCAAGGCCCCGACATAATCATAGTAAAAACGATCGTTGTATATCTTCCAAATCAAGTCATAAAGGGACTGGGTTTTGGCATACAAGCGCCAAGAATCCAAGATATCCATGAATTGATTTAGTTTTTCCTCTAAAGGTTTGTGAATTAACTCTTTCTGATCAGCTGTTTGTTTTTGAGCATGAAGCAGTTTCTCATAAAGATTCTCTTGTACTTTATCAGCTGCTTTTTGAAGGGACAAACGTGCCAGCTCGTCCTCATCGAAGCTAAACATTGGAGACTTCATAAGGGCAACCAAGGCATAGTCTTGCAGGGGATTGTGAATGACACGAAGAGTGTCGAGCATGACTTGCACTTCTAGGGATTGGAGGTAATTATTTTGTTCTCCGTCTGTTTTTACAGGAATTCCATACTCTGAAAGAGCGAGGAGTATCTGGTCATTACGACTGCGACTGGAAGTCAAAAGAGCAATTTCCTTAAAGGCTACACCATTTTCTTGATGGAGCTTTAGGATTTCCTTGATGACTAGGCGCATTTCACCTGTTAGTTTTGTTTCTACTTGGCTCTCTTCGTCCTCTTGCTCACTGTCGTCCTTGTCGTAGAGGAGAAATTCTGCCTTGTTCTCAGGATTGGGCGTCAGTTTGGTATTGACAAAAACAAGCTGGTGCATGCTATCGTAGTTGATTTCACCAACTTCTTGGTCCATAAGGCGTTCAAAGACATGGTTGGTTGCTGACAGCACTTCTGAACTACTGCGGAAATTTTCTTTAAGAAGAATCAACTTGCCTTCTTGAGGATTTTGCGCATAGCGTTGGAATTTCTCATTGAAAATCTGTGGGTCTGCCTGACGGAATCGGTAGATGGACTGCTTGATATCCCCCACCATAAAGCGATTATGGCCATTCGACAGCAGTTCCAGCATTCGTTCTTGAATATGGTTGGTATCTTGATACTCATCGACCATGACTTCATGGAAACGTTCCTGATAAGCCTCACGAACTTGTGGGAAATTCTCTAAAATTTCAATGGTGTAATGACTGATATCAGCAAATTCAAAGGCACTTTCTTGGCGTTTACGTTCACGATAAGCCTCCACAAAATCACTCATAAAGGTTTGGAAGGTTTTAGCTAGATCCCAGGTATCTTCATGATAACGTTCTTGATAGTCGAGAATTGTTATCTGGTCTGCTAGTTGTCCAAGTTTTGCAAACTGGACCTTTCTCTCATCGTTATAGGCATCAGCCAGTGTTTTCAAATCGGCCTTACGACTAGAATTAGCCAGAGCTCGACCATTTTTCTCCTTAGAGATGGTGACAACACGAGCAAGCACTTCTTGATAAGCCTGGCTATCGGACTCTTGATTTAAGGAGCCAATTTGATCCAGAACCTGTTGAACAGCTTCTAAATAGGCAGCTTTTGGAAACTCCTTGGCATCATTATCCAGATGATAACGGAGGAAAGTTTCCAAATCCCAAAGCGCCTGTTTGATTTGCTCAGATAATTTGTCTTTTTCAATTACAAAGTCAGCTTCTTCAAACCCTTTGAGAAAAGACTCGTTCAACCATTTTTGTGGACTGCTGGTGGATTGGAGGAAATCATAGATTTTGTAGACTTGCTGGCGCAGACCTCGTTCATCCTTGCCACGTCCAGCAAAGTTCTTCACCAAACGGCTAAAGTTCTCTTTATTCTCACCTTGGTAATGATCTTCAAAAACCTGATGAAAAGCTTCATTTTTTAAGAGTAACTGTTCACTTTCGTTTTGCAGAATACGGAAGTTCGGTGCAATATCAATCAAATAGCCATGTTTTCCTAGGAATTTTTGTGTGAAAGAGTCCATGGTTCCGATGGCAGCGTTTGGCAGGTCTGCCAATTGACGTCCCAAGTGTTGTTTGAGATCAACATCATTGGTTTCTTGAATTTGTTGGCTGATTTTTTTCTCCAAACGTTCCTTGAGTTCAGTAGCAGCCTTGACGGTAAAGGTCGAGATAAAGAGTTGAGAAATTTCGACACCACGGGCTAATTGGTCCAGAATGCGCTCTGCCATGACAAAGGTTTTCCCTGAACCAGCAGACGCTGAGACCAGAATATTTTGCCCTGCGGTATAAATGGCTTCGATTTGCTCGGCAGTTCTTTTCTGTTCCTTGCTTGAACTCGCTTCTGCTTCTTGTAGTTCTTGAATTTCTTCCTCAGTAAAAAAGGAAATGGGCTTCATTGATTCAACTCCTCTCTCATTTTCTCAAACCAAGCTTGCTTAAGCTTTTCTCCGACCAGTCGTTTGCCATCCGCTAGGTCTAACTTTTCTAGGAAACGTGCTTGACCTAGATGGTAGTTTGCTTCAAAGCCAGTAATAGCCTGATGTTGTTGAACGTATGGGGCAATGCTTCTGCCATTCTCTGTGTATGGATTGATGGCGAACTTACCTTGTAAAATCTTCTCAGCTGCCTTCTTGTAAAGATGGGCATTATAGTCTAGTAAGAGCTGGAATTCCTCGCCTGTCAGCTGATTGGCCTTGTTTTTATTGTAAAATTCGCCTAAATGACTACTTTCTTTCTCTAAAAAGAGGCCTTGATATTTCATAGACTTGCTGGCTTCTACTACCGCTCCTGCCAAACTCTTAACGGTCAAGAGAGATTGGACTGATTCAGCCATTTCCAAGTACATGGCACCGAAAAAGTTCTGCTCCCCTTCTCTTTTTAGGGCAGCAAGATAGGTGGGCAGTTGGGAATTAAGCCCATTAAAGAAATGAGGAAACTGGAACTGAGTAAGACTAGACTTGTAGTCTACCACTCCTAACGCTCCATCAGCTTTCAGGCGGTCAATACGGTCAACCTTGCCTCGCACATGGACACTGCGACCATTATCCAACTGGATAAAGGCCTGATCCTTGCCACCAAATGTTGCCTCCTCTTGGATGGTTTCGACGGCTGGATTATGACGAAGGATGTGGCCCGTAGTTCGCGCGACATCAAGTAGAACTTCCTTGGTAAACAGGGCTTCCAAACTTTCCTGATAAATGGCTTCAAATTCGCGTTCTTGACTGGTTTCTTGGATAGCTTGTTCCAGACGTTTGTCAAACGGATTTTCAGCAGGCAGTTTCAAGGCACGTTCAAAAATACGATGCAAGAAATTCCCGTGACTGCGAGCGTCTGGACGCAGGCGTAATTCTTCCTGCAAACCAAGGACATAACGGAGGAAATAACTGTATTCATTGCGGTAAAACTCCGTCAAACCTGATGTAGATAGATAAAACTCCTTGTCAACTGGATAAAGAGCCTGCAAGGTATCCTTTGCTAATGGCTTGCTGCTTGGACTTGTTGGGAGGGCAGGATTCGCAAGGCCTTTTTGGTCAAGTTTTTTCCCCATGACACGCGCCAAGACCTTGACAAAGGTCAAATCTTGCTCAGTATCATTTGTCCCGCTCTGCTGATGATAGGCAACGAGACTAGACAAGAGACTGTGATAAGAACCCATATCTTCTTTGCTAAGTTTTTTATGGTTCATTCTCTTTTCTCTTCTGCTAAATCCAAAACTCACCAGTTCATGAAGATAGGCAGATTCTTTACTCTCATTTTCATCGAGAAGACTTGGCGCTGACAACACCAACTGTTTACGGGCAGCATTGACTAAAGAAAGCATAGTATAGCGATTTTTCTTGAGGTTTTCACTGCTTGCAATCAGCAATTGTGTTCCCTCTTCTGTCGCTTGGTTTAGACTTTGTCTTTCTTCGTCTGTTAAAAGGCTCGTATTTTGTGCAATTTTTGGTAAATGATCCTGCGTTAGTCCAATGGCATAGACAAAGTCAGCAGTCAGTGGTGCAATCAAATCGTAACTCTGCACCAGAACAGTGTCCACTGTCGCTGGAATAGTGCGATACTGAGATAAAGTCATCCCTGAGTGGAGCAAGGCTAAGAAGTCCTCCAGACTTACTTGTGAAGCATCAAAAACGGTTGCAAATTGTTCTAAAACATGACAGAAGGCTTTCCAAACTTCGGTTTGTCTTTCCTGTTCTAGTGCTTCCATAGTAGCTGTTAAACCATGCATCTGCTTGCTTAAAGCAGTATTTTTTAGAAAAATACTCCACTTTTGCAAGAGATTTTCAGCCTTCTGTTTCCGACTAGTAAATAAGGTTTCAAGAGGCTCCAAAACACGTAATCGAATGGCATTCAAACGCTCTAAATCAAACTTTCCATGGTGGGATTTGGTGAAGGTTTGCTGAAAGGATGGCAAGCCATTGATGCCAAGATAGCGGAGATATTGCTCAAAAGCATCAATATCAGCCTGACTAAGGTCAGTATACAGACCGGTTCTGAGAAGATTAATCAAATCCTCCTGACGAAAACGATAGCGTTTCAAACGTAAAATAGACTCCACATACTGGGCCAAGGGATGATGAGCCATGGATTCGCTTCTACCAAGATAGAATGGAATCTGGTACTGGTCAAAAATGGTCTTTAAGGACAACTGATAAGAAGCCACATCTCCTAACAGAATGCGAAAATGCTTGTAACTCAAGTCTGGATGGTCATGTAATTTTTGACGGATGCTACGGGCTACCAACTCCAACTCTTCCTTTTGTGTCAAGCAAGACCAGATTTGCAGATTTTCACGGTCCTTCTCATCAACATCCAAAATGACTTCTGAAAAGTCATAAGAAGACTCCAGCAAACGAGAGGCCTTGTCAAAACTATCTATCTTCTCATGAGTTTTAGAACGATCCTGAGCAGGGGTTTGGTATTTAGCAGCTAAATGATGGAGAAATTCTACACTGGCTTGGTAGAGATTGCCTTCAGTGAACGGGCTGGTATGGGCCTTCTTACTTGCATATGCACCAATGACAATCTCAACACCTTTACGATGGAGTAGATCCACCACATGCTCTTCTTCGGCGGAAAAACGGGTAAAACCGTCGACAACCAAAGCCAGCCGACTGAAATCACTACTTACCTTGTCATTCTCAATAGCCTCAATCAAATGGGACAACTGACTTCCCTGAGCCAACTGGCTTTGATTGAGATAGGCCGTTACTTTCTCGAAAATTAAGAGTAAATCTACTCTCTTGTCCTCATCGGTCAAACTTTCCAAGTCCAAAAAGCTCATCTGAGCAGTTGTCATCTCATGATAAAGTTCAATCAACTGCTGGATAAATTGAGGGTCTTGTTTAATAGCTCCAAAAACTCGTAACTCTTTGGGATCGAGTTCAGCAAGGCATTTATAAAAGGCCATCCCAAGACCGATATCATCAAGACTGGTCTTTGTAGGCAAGTCATTTAAAACCAGGTAACGAGCCATTTGAGCAAAGCGCGTGACAGTAATCGCGAAAGAAGCCTGCTGGGACAAGCATTCCAGCACAGCACGTTCCTTTTCAAATGAAAGAGAGTTGGGGGCGATGTAGAAGACTCGCTTGCCTGCAGCAACCAGCTCTTCCGCCTCTCTGGTCAAGATTTCTGTCAAAGAAGTCCGAATATCAGTATAAAGTAATTTCATCTCTGCCTCGTTGGAATTTTTCATTACCTTTTATTATACCATTTTTTAATTAAGCAATCCTATAAATAATCGGTTCTTGCTCATCTATTGAAAAGAAAAATGCCGGAAAATTCCGACATTTTTTCAGTAAGCTAACTTCCTGAAAATAGGAGTAACCACAAGTCCCAGAAGGCAGTGATATTGATAAGGATATGAAGTACTATTGGATAGTAGAGATTTTTAGTCATCCGATACAATAGGGCTAAAATAAGACCCCCACTAGCATAAATGAAAAAAGCAAGAGGTGTTAAAGCGAAATTGATATGAATACAACCGAAAATAATAGCAGAAAGCAAGATATCTCCGTACCAAGGTGAGTTTTTGAAAAAGGTTGTCATAAGCACACCGCGATAAATCAATTCCTCAGCAATAGGGCCGATGAAGCAAACTATGAGCAAGAAATAGGGTAATTCCTGTCGCCCTATCATTTCTATCGTTTCATTCAAAGAAATTTGATTCGAGGACGAGGGGATGAAATAAGACAAGAGGAAGTCGGACATATACGAAATGATGTAGCCCAGTAAAAGGTAGATAAAGTACCTCGGCTGCCACTTGAATTGCATAATTTTTCTACCTTCAAAAACTTTTAAATGGAGGACTGCTAAGAAAAGAACTCCACTCTCCATCAAAAGCAGAATCTGAAAAAACTCACGACTTGCTGGTAGATAGGGTTTTGCGAGGTGATTGAAAAGCCTCCAAAACCAAGTTGATTTGTAAAAAATTAAGGACAATGCTAGTAAAATTTGAATACTTCGTTTTTTCATATTGTACCTCAGCTTTTCTCCCCTCGTCTCTTCATATTACTAATAAATTTTACTTAAAATCTCGCAGCACTTCCTTTGCAAAGATGATTGCCTCCTCCAATATATCCTAAATCATAGGTGCCTCTGGGACAAAATCCATGAACCGGCAGAGTTAATACTGGTTCTATTTCCCAATCATATCTACCATTAAGATTTTTACCATAGGGATCTGCTCCACCTTGTATCAACTCTAATTCTTCATTTGTTAGATTTATATTTTTTTTCATTAAAACCATGATGTATTCCCCCATTATTGTTCAGATTAGTTGAGTAATCTGCTACTCATAACTACTTACAAAAAAACTATTATATTTTAAGTTAGTTTTTTATGTTTGTCTAGTTGCAACTTTGACAAGTTTAGTATAGCACATCTTTGCAAAATATCCTCTTCAAATCTTGAATTGTCATCGAAACGTCCTAAACTGCAAAATCAATTAGCTCCTGTCGCTTTGATCATCATCTTCTCCAAAATATGCTATAATAAAAGCAAAACACCTAGAAAAGGAAGTCTTATGATTAAACTACTATCCTTGGATATGGACGGAACCCTCCTTAATGAAGCCAAGGAAATCCCACAAGCCCACATTACTGCTATTCACAAAGCTATTGAAAAAGGCGTCAAACTGGTTCTCTGTACAGGTCGCCCGCTTTTCGGTGTTCTTCCTTATTACAAAAAACTAGGACTTGACCTACAGAACGAGTACGTCATTGTCAATAACGGTTGCTCAACTCACCAGACCAGTGACTGGAGTCTAGTTGACTGGCAAGAACTCAGTCCAGCTGACATTGAATACCTCTATGACCTGGCTGAAAAAAGCGACGTCCAGTTGACTCTTTTTGATGAAGAACATTATTTTGTCCTCGGTGGTAAACCTAATCAAATCGTTCAAAATGATGCTAAACTTGTTTTTTCAGACCTGACTGAAATTTCCCTTGAGGAAGCTACCAGTGGTAAGTACCGTATGTTTCAGGGTATGTTTTTAGGCACCAAAGAGCAAACAGACGATTTTGAGCAACGGTTTGCTGAGGAACTCTGTCAACGATTCAGTGGAGTTCGTTCGCAGCCTGTCATTTATGAAGCAATGCCCCTTGGAACGACCAAGGCTACTGCTCTTTCACGACTAGCTGAGATTTTGAAGATTGATTCCTCAGAAATCATGGCCATGGGCGATGCTAATAACGATATCGAAATGCTCCAGTTTGCAGGGCTTGGTATTGCTATGGGAAATGCTAGTGATCATGTCAAATCTCTTGCTGATGCCGTTACAGCAAGCAACGAAGAAGACGGCGTCGCGCGTGCCATTGAGAAGTATATTTTATAATTGAGAAGCCCAGTTCATATCAACTGGGTTTTGTTTCTTTTAAGAATTACAAAACTTTAGAAACTCTTTAGAATTACTTGATGTTTCTTTGATTTCTATAGCTTATACTAAAGTTAGAAAAATAAATCAAAAGGAGAAAATCATGAAAACAGTACTCGAAATTCATGGACTGACCAAACAATTCGGTCAACAAGCTATTCTTCAAGATCTTAGTCTAACCATAAAAGAGGGAGATATTTATGGTCTAATTGGAAAAAATGGAGCAGGTAAAACTACTCTTATCAAAATAATTACACAACTACTGTTTGCGGATAAAGGAACTATTTCCCTCTTTTCTAGTCAAGAACAAAATGAGTGGACCAAAGCTTTATCTCGAGTAGGTTCAGTTATCGAATCGCCTGTAGCCCATAATCACTTAACAGCATACCAGAATCTGAAATATTATTGTATGATACGTCATATTCCAAATGCTGATAAAATCATTCAAGAAACACTGGATTATGTAGGTTTGTCAGATACAGGTAAAAAAGTCTTCCGTGATTTCTCGCTAGGAATGAAACAAAGACTTGGTATCGCCATTGCCCTTCTATCAAAACCAGACTTCCTTATCTTAGATGAGCCTATTAACGGACTTGACCCAATTGGGATCAAAGAATTTCGTCTGATGATTCAACGACTCAATCAAGAAAAAGGCATAACTATCCTCATTTCTAGCCATATCTTGTCAGAACTCTATCTCTTAGCTAATCGCTTTGGTATTCTGGATCAAGGTAAGATTATCCGTGAAATCAGCAAAGCTGAGTTTGAAACACTAAGTGAGGATTATATTGTGCTTAAAACAAGCGACAAAGAAAGAGCTTGTCAGGTATTGAAAGAACAAATCCAGCTCCAGTTTAAGGTTGTAAACCCTGAAAATGAAATCCATATCTTTGGTAATGAACAAGATGTCAAACAGATTCTTAAGCAACTAACTTTGGCCGATGTTGCTATTGATGAGATTTACTTTGCCCGTCAAAACCTAGAAGAATACTTCACACAATTGGTAGAATAGGAGAAAAATCATGATACATACCATTCAAGCAGATTTTTACCGTCTTTTCCGCTCCAAAGGATTCTGGATTACAGAATTCATTCTCTTTGCACTTATGTTAATGGGTGCTACTATCGGAGCTACAGGACATCTAATGTCAGTAAATACTACACCTGAAACAGAATTTCCTACCAAAGGTTGGGACGGCGTCCAAGCTCTTATCAACGCGTCTAGCAATGGTTCAAACCTCGTTTTTCTCTGCATCGTCCTGGCATGCCTTGTTCTTGGAGTTGATTTAATCGGCAAACTCTATAAAAATAATTTAACAGTGGGTGTTTCTCGTACCGAGTTTTTCCTAGCCAAAACCTTTGTACTTGCTAGTATCGCTCTCTTACAACTCATCACCAGTCTTGTGATTGCCTTTATTCCCG
The DNA here is from genome assembly GCF_026782375.1 of Streptococcus oralis. GTDB lineage: Bacteria > Bacillota > Bacilli > Lactobacillales > Streptococcaceae > Streptococcus > Streptococcus oralis_CL. Next base: position 554,226 of record NZ_JAKUWJ010000001.1, read on the forward strand.
CGACTCTACTAAACGGACTTGGTACAATGCCTGATAGTTTTGTTACTAATCTCTTCTTGACGATTTCCCTTCAATTCCTTTGTCTCCTTGCTTGGCTTTCCATTGTTTCCTTTATTCTCTACCTAACTCATTCTTATCTTGCCGTATTTATTGGTTATCTGATTAGTTCTATCATCCTTTCTACGCCAATGCTTCTTTTCCCAGACATTGAAATTCTACGATATTTAATTCTAGATTTTGCCTATGCTATGACTACTAATAGTCAAGCTATTCTCTATATCATCACGGTTTGCGTAACGGTCATACTTTTCTTCTCTTTCAGTGGACTGATTATTTTCAAGAAGAAAAGCTTATAAAAAAGACCTCCTCTAGGATATAGAGGAGGTTTCTTCTGTTAAAAATAGATAAAGACTGAAAACCATTCTCCATCAGTGGATAGTTTCATATTCGCTCCAAGAAGATGAACTAATTCCTCGGTAATATAGAGACCTAAACCAGAGGATTCTTCTGTGTCTGATAGATTTTCAGAATAAAAACGATTACTGAGATTGTCTATATTCTTGATAGGTTTTTTGACTAGATTATCAATTTCCAAAATAAGCCTATTTTCTTCCTTTTTCAAAGAAAGTCGAGCTTGTTCCTTACCGTGCTTGAGAACATTTCCAAGGAGGTTTTGTATAATTCGATCCAGCAAGTCTTCATCAGTCGTCGTTTTCAATCCTGGTTCAACGTTAAAATCAAGAACAATCTGTGAAGATTGAAAAACGTCGTAATAAGCTAAAGTCTTCTTCGTTATAAAGGTTGATAAATCAAGCTCTTCCAGTTTCGGTTTGACTGCTCCTTCCATCAAATGACGGTATTCAAGAAGAGCTTCCAACCGTTTGGAAACCAAATCCTGATGATGAGCTATTTTATTTAAGGTTTCTGAACTATTATCGGAGTGTTTTATTAGTTGCTGAGTATATCCTGAAGCGATTGTCAAAGGTGTACGAATATCATGAGCAATGTTACTGATTGCCATATCGAGGGTGCGTTTTTCACGCTTCATGATGAGCTGATTTTGCTCCACTTCCTGAAATAGATTCTCAATTTGGTTGTGTAGATGCAAAATGGTCCTTGAAAAGAAGTTTACCCCGATTCTTTTCATGCTACCCGAGCGAATCTTCTCTTCGATTTGTCTGCTTAAATCTCTAATTGCTATATGATAGCGAATCAAAGAAATCGCCAAAATAATGTTAGAAAGGAGTAATATTGATACCAAAATGTAATTCATTATTTATCTCCTTTTAATCGAACACCAACTCCCCAAATGGTTTCGATGTACTCATGATTTGGATCCAGTTGATGCAGTTTTTTACGGAGATTGCTTAGATGGGTGTTGAGCGTATTGTCTCCAGGCAGGTAACTTTCTTCCCAAATCAACTCATAGAGTTCTTCCTTGGTGAAGATTTTTTTAGGATGATGGAGCAACATTTGGAGAATTTGACACTCTTTCTTTGCAAGGCGAATGGTTTCAGTTGTGCTACTTATTTCAAAACTATCCGCATCGAACTGGATATTTTTAAAGTTTTGTAGGAGGTTTTCAGTTTTTCTGCTGTTTTCTGACTGATGTTCACCGTTTTGGCGTAACTGTACAGTGACTCTGGCAAAGACTTCGTTCAAATCAAAGGGTTTTACTATGTAATCATTGGCACCGTCTAATAGATATTGGCTGATAAGCTTTTTATCACTCAAAGCAGTGAGCATGATAACTGGAGTCTGACTAGTTTGTCGAATGGCTTGCAAGACTTGGTCGCCATTTTTCCCTGGAAGCATGATATCTAGCAGTACGAGATCAATGCCACCTCTATCAAATTGCATGATACCTTCCGTACCAGAAAAGGCTTGGATCACCTCGTGTTCTTCAGTAAGAAGGGTTTTTAAAATTTCCTGAATTTCATTATTATCTTCAATTACAAGTATGTTCGCCATAAACCTCGTCCTTTCTAAAACTATTATAACATGTTTTGTTAGGAATTCCGGATACAGAAAAGCTCCTCTCACATTTTACGCAAGAAGGAGCTAATGAATATTGAAACTATTTAGCCAAATAAGCAATCAAGGTTATAATCCATAGATGAGCTGGGTAGAAAATATAAAAGAAATATTTACTCCAACTGGTTTCTTGTCCTCGCTGTCCATTATACAAAGCCAAAAAAGGAAATACGGTGATAAAGAGCCAGTCAGAATTGTAAAGCATCATTTCCAGTGTTTGGTGCCAAGTGTCGTAAATTTGGATGGAAGTCACTAACAAGAAGGCCCAAAGAAAGGCATATAGGAGATTTCGCAATCCCTTGCGATTTCGACAAGAGTAACTAATCAAGAGAAATGGTAGCATGGTGATACCACCCTCGGTAAAAAGACAACCGAAAATTAAGAGTCCAGCAAGTCCAATCCGACGCCACAACTTCTCTTTTTGTTCCATCTCTTTTTGAGGAAAACCAATCCAAAGCATGGTGACACCGATTGCCAAAGTCAAGAAAATGTTATTATTTACCATTACCCCTTTAGCTGCAAATAGGGCATTGAGTAGGCTATTTCCAGCAAACATGACAAGAGCCCAAGACCAAAGTCGGATGAGGTAGTTTTTCAGATTTCGAGTATGGATGAAGCCTTCCATAGCCATATAGGCAAACCAAACTCCAACACAACGGGTCATAGCGTGAAGAATACCTTCCCACAGAGGAGAAACAATTCCGGTGATATGAGGAATATGGTCTAGAACCATTACTGCCGCCATCAGATACTTCAACTGCGTCGCATTCAATTTATTCATAATAAACCTCTTTCTTTTTAATCTACATAGAGTATAGCATACATTTCTACGTATAATCGTACACCCATCTTACATTTAAAAAGCCTATCTTACATTTTTGTAAGACAGGCGTGAATATCAAAAGTTTATTATGAAAGTTACCTTCTAGTCCGTAATTCGTTGGTACATTTCGGGTCTTCTATCTCGAAATAGTCCCCAGTTGAGGCGCTCGCTTGCTCCCTTATCAAGGTCATAGGTGGCTAACAGAACAGCTTCACCTTGTCTTTCAGCTCTCTCTAGAATAGCTCCTGTTTCATCCGTCATAAAGGACGAACCGTAGAAGTCAAGACTGGAACTCTGTCCACCATTTTCCTCACTAGGAGTGACTTCTTCCAAACCATAACGATTGGCTGCAATGACTGGGACAATATTTGCTGCTGCGTGCCCTTGCATGGTACGTTGCCAGTGACCACAACTGTCTGTATCCAAAATTGGTTCTGAACCAATGGCTGTAGGATAAAAGAGCAATTCAGCACCATTCAGAGCAAGACAGCGCGCTGTTTCAGGGAACCATTGATCCCAACAGATGCCAATCCCAATCTTAGCGTAGCGAGTATCCCAGACCTTGAAACCAGTGTTACCAGGCGTAAAGTAAAACTTTTCTTGATAATAATGGTCATCTGGTATGTGGGTCTTCCGATAAACGCCCAGCACTTCTCCATCAGCATCAATGACGGCGATAGAGTTATACAAGACATTGCCATCTTTTTCATAGAAACTGATTGGTAGAACAACTTTTAGTTCCTTAGCAATCACCCTAAAATGCTGAATAGCTGTATTTTCTGTCACCGACTGGGCAAACTGATAGTAGTCATACTGGCGTTCCTGACAGAAATAGGGACGTTCAAACAACTCGGGCAAGAGAATAATTTGTGCGCCTTGTTCAGCAGCCTGACGTACTAAACGCTCTGCGGTTTGAATATTTGTTGCCACATCCTTAGCGCATTGCATCTGAATGGCTGCAACTCTTACATTTCTCATCTTTTTCTCCTATTCTGGGATTTGTTGGGTGATACAGTGGATGTTGCCACCACCTAAGAGAATATCTCTGGCTGGTATTCCGACAACTTTACGGTCTGGGAAACACTTGCTGAGAATATCTAAAGCCACTTGGTCGTTTACATCCTCAAACTGTGGAACTAAGACAGCCTTGTTGGCAATATAAAAATTGACATAGGAAGCCGCAAGACGCTCGCCCTCATAACGCTCCTCTTCCCCATCTTCATAGGTATAACCTGGTAAATCCTCCTTAGTGACAACCTGACGAATAGCTGGGATAGGAAGCTTATGAATAGTGAAGGGACGACCTTTTGCATCCGTCTCCTTCTCTAAAAGAGCAAGGTCAGCTGCAGACATACCATACTGGGGATCGTTTTGGTCGTCTGTCCAAGCTAAAACAAGCTCTGCAGGACCAACAAAGGCAGCAACATTGTCAACGTGTTCATTGGTTTCGTCCTGATAAATACCATAAGGAAGCCAAATAACTTTTTCAGCTCCAAGGCTCTCTAATAAGGTATTCTCGATTTCCTCTTTAGTCAAGTGGGGATTGCGACCAGCGCTTAGTAGGCAACTTTCAGTCACGAGAATGGTTCCTTGACCGTCGCTGTGTATCGCTCCGCCTTCCAGTACAAAAGGTTTAGCCTCGTAAACAGGTATTTCCAAGGCTTCAGCAAAATTACTGGCTACTTGATCATCATCTTCATAGTCTTGGTAGAGACCATCTACAGCTCCACCCCAAGCATTGAAAGACCAATCCACAGCTAATTTCTGGCCTTCATCATTTACAAGAATAGTCGGACCTGTATCACGCGCCCAGGCATCATTGGTGGGAATGTCTAAATAAACGACCTTGTCTCCAAGATAGGATTGTGCTTCAGATAGATAGTCCTGCTCCACCAAAAGGTAAACAGTTTCCCCTTGAGCAATCGTTTTGATAATCTGGCTAAAGGCTGCTTTAGCGGCTTTGCCTTGAAAGGGCCAAGAGCCTGGTCGAGTAGGCCATATCATGAGAGTCCCATGATGAGGTTCATACTCTGCAGGCATACGATAGCCTAATTTCTTTGGACTGTCCATCATGATAATCTCTCCTTAAAGTCTCGGTAGCCAAATGCTTTGACTAGACTGCACTCACCCTCTTTATCCATGAGATACAAACTTGGAAGTCCAATCCCGTTAAAGGTATTATTTTTGACAAATGAGTAAATAGCCATATCTTCAAAATAGAGGCGATCGCCGATTTCAATCGGTTTCTCAAAGCTGTAATCCCCAATGATATCCCCTGTTAGGCAAGTATTTGAAGAGAGTCTATAAGTATAAGGTTTTTCTTGCGCTTCAAAACCATCTCTCAATGGGGGACGATAGGGCATTTCAAGTACATCTGGCATATGGCAGGTCGCGGAGGCATCTAAAACCAAGATATCCATACCGTTTTCTACAATATCCAATACTTCAGTTGCTAGATAACCAGCATTGAGCGCAATAGCTTCACCCGGCTCGATATAGACCTCAAGATTGTAAGTTTCTCGGATACGCTTGATTTCTGAAATCAGCAAATCCACATCGTAACCTTCTCTTGTGATGTGGTGTCCGCCCCCCATATTGAGCCATTTGACTTGATGTAAGTACGAACCAAATTGCGCTTCTACTGCTTTCAAAGTTGTCTCTAAATCATCTGAACCTTGCTCGCAAAGGGTATGAAAATGAAGACCATCCACTAAATCCAACAAATCACTAGGGATTTTATCAAGTGTCACACCAAAACGAGAGCCAGGAGCACAAGGGTCATAAAGCGCGTGGTCACCCTGCGTTGAACATTGAGGGTTGAGACGTAGACCTACACTAATACCAGCCTCACGACAACGAGGCCCATGTTTACGCAATTGTCTCTCAGAGTTAAAAACGATATGGTCTGTTATCTCAAGCAATTCCTCCAAGTCCGCATCCTTGAAAGCTGGCGCAAAGACATGGACTTCCCCCGGAAATTCTTCTCTAGCCAGCTTAGCTTCATAGAGACCACTTGCAGTTGTACCAGATAGGTACTGGCTAATCAAGGGATAGGTTTTGTAGAGGGAATATGCCTTCTGGGCAAGCAAAACCTTGCAACCTGCTTCTTCTTGTACATATTGTAAAATGCGACAGTTGGATTCTAACTTTGCTAAGTCAATGACGTAAGCTGGTGTTGGTACATGTTCTAGCTTCATTAGTCCACCATTTGTGGATTTTCTACCACAACCCATGGCAATCCGTACTCATTCAAAGCTTCCATGAATGGATCTGGATCTAATTCTTCAAGGTTATAAACTCCAGGTTGTTTCCAAGTACCGTTCATAACCAATTTTGTCCCAATCATAGCTGGAACTCCTGTTGTGTAAGAAATAGCTTGTGAACCAACTTCTGCGTAACATTCCTGATGGTCGCAGACATTGTAGATGTAGATGGTCTTTTCAATACCGTCTTTGACACCTGTAAAGATACAGCCGATATTGGTTTTACCAACTGTACGAGGCCCAAGGCTAGCTGGATCTGGAAGCAAGGCTTTCAAAAATTGGATTGGCACAATTTCTTGACCGTTAAAGTTAATGGTATCCGTACGAAGGAGCCCTACATTTTCCAAGCATTTCATGTGCGTTAGATAAGATTGTCCAAAAGTCATAAAGAAACGAATCCGTTTAACTTCTGGAATGTTCTTAGCCAATGATTCGATTTCTTCATGGTGGAGGAGATACATGTCTTTTTGTCCAACTTGAGGGAAATCATACTCTCGCTTGATAGACATAGCTTCGACTTCGACCCATTTTCCATCTTCCCAGTAAGAACCTGGCGCAGAAACCTCGCGGAGATTGATTTCTGGATTAAAATTCGTCGCAAATGGATAACCGTGGTCACCACCATTACAGTCTAGAATATCGATATAATGGATTTCGTCAAAGTAATGTTTGAGTGCATAAGCTGAAAAGACGCTGGTTACCCCTGGGTCAAAACCAGAACCAAGCAAGGCAGTCAGACCTGCTTCCTTGAATTTTTCTTGATAAGCCCATTGCCATGAGTAGTCAAAGTAAGCTGTAAAACCAAGTTCCTTACAACGTTTCTCATAAATAGCACGCCATTCAGGGTCTTCTGTGTCCTCAGCCTCGTAGTTGGCAGTATCAATATAGTGAACACCTGTTGCCAAACAAGCATCCATAATGGTCAAATCTTGGTATGGTAAAGCTACGTTCAAAACAGCTTCTGGCTTGTAGCTTTCAATCAAAGCAATCACTTCTTCAACCTTGTCAGCATCAAGAGCAGCTGTCTCAATCTTTGTACTTGTTTTACCTTCTAATTTAGCCTTCAAGTCATCACATTTTGACTTTGTACGGCTAGCAATCATAATTTCTTTAAAAGTTTCACTATCTTGGCAAATCTTTGAAATAGCAACTTGGGCAACGCCCCCACATCCAATAACTAGTAAACGACTCATTTTTTTCCTTCCTCTTCTTCTAAAATGTCCTCAACATACTTGGGCAACATAAAGGCTCCCACATGTAAGTTTGCAGTGTAATATTCCGTAAATAACTGGCGTTTTTTCCAGCCTTCCTTGTCAAAATCTTTGACAGGGTGATATTTTTTCGATGCAAATCCAAACAACCAATAGCCAGCAGGACTAGTTGGGATATGTGCCTGATAAACCCGGCTGATTGGAAAGGCTTGATTGACCTTGCGGTGCATACTTCGGCAAGCTGACTCATCTTCGTCAAAGAAAGGACTACCATGCTGGTAGATCATGATGCCGTCCTCTTTCAAGGCTCTGTAACTGTTTCCGTAAAATTCCTTGGTAAAGAGCCCTTCCGTATGTCCAAATGGATCTGTCGCATCGTTGATGATGATGTCGTAATCCTCTTCACAGTTTCGTAAAAATCGTAGTCCATTTTGGTAGTAAATGGTAACACGGGGATCATCTAGCCCTGCAGCAAAGTCTGGGAAATACTCACGACAGACCTCAACCAACATCTCATCTGGTTCCACAATATCGATTTGCTCCAGTTCAGGATAGAGGGTTAATACTTGAGCAACACCACCGTCACCACCCCCAATAACCAAGACTTTCTTTGGATTCGGGTGGACAGCCATGGGAACGTGAACAGTCATTTCATTGTAAACAAAATCATCCGCATCTGAAAACAAGACATGCCCATTTAAAATCAGTATTTTTCCAAAAGCTGGCGTATCCAAGACTTCGATATGCTGCCATTCACTTTTACCAGCGTATAGTTGCTTGGCTGTTCTCAGGGACAATTTGACATCTGGAGTATGAACTTCAGAAAACCATAAATCCATCTAGTTCTCCTTTCTCTTAATGACGTTAATGTGATTGACCTCAGGATCTTCCGTCCCTTGGAGGGAACAACCACGTTCCTTGGCAAATTGGATATAGTCTACAATTTCTCGTGTAATTCGTTCACCAGGAGCCAAGATAGGAATCCCTGGAGGATAGCACATGACAAATTCCCCACAGACTTGTCCAATAGATTCGTCCAGGGTTAAACTTCTTCTATTTGAGTAAAAGGCTTCCTGAGGAGACAGCACTAACTCGGGCTGGATATATTCCCCAGCAATCAAATCTTTTCCATCTCTTGAGTAGAGTCTCTTGATATCAGCCAAAGCACCAACCAAGCGCTCGATATCTTGGATACGGTCACCAATCGAAATATAGGCCAAGATATTGCCGATATCACCAAACTCGATCTGAATGTCATATTCATCCCGTAAGAGGTCATAAACCTCGATACCGGTTAAGCCAATACCCTGAGTGTAGACTGACAACTTAGTAACGTCAAAATCACAAACGGAAACACCGTCTATTAACTCTTTAGAGTAAGCATAGTAGCCACCGATAGCATTGATTTCACGACGAGCATACTCGGAAAGCTCAATGACTTTCTCAAACGACTCTTTACCACGAAGGGCTAAGTTTCGACGCGAAATATCTAGACTAGCCATCAACAAGTAAGAGGCAGATGTAGACTGGGTCAGGTTGATAATCTGACGAACGTACTCAGGATTCATCTGATTACCAACCAAAAGAAGGGAACTTTGAGTCAGGCTACCACCAGACTTATGCATAGATACAGCTGACATATCTGCTCCTGCATCCATAGCGGATAAAGGAAGTTTATCTGTAAAGTGCAGATGAGCACCGTGAGCCTCGTCTACTAAGACTTTCATTCCAGCGGCGTGAGCCATCTCTGTTAATCCCTTAAGATCTGAACAAATTCCATAGTAAGTAGGATTGTTAATCAAAATGGCCTTGGCATCTGGATGCTCCTTAATTGCCTGCGCAACACGGTCATTTTCAAGTCCTAAAGCGATGCCGATTTTAGGATCTACACTCATCTCGATATAGATGGGAATGGCGCCACATAGAACCAGCGCATTGATAGCAGATTTGTGGACATTACGTGGCAGAATAATCTTATCTCCTGCCTTGCAGGTGGAAAGAATCATGGTTTGAACAGATGAAGTTGTTCCCCCAATCATGAGAAAGGCATGGGCTGCTCCAAAAGCATCCGCAGCTAATTCCTCCGCATCCCGAATAATCGAAATAGGATGGCCGAGATTATCCAAGGGTTTCATCGAATTGACATCAATGCCAACACATTTTTCTCCCAACAATTCAACAAGTTCTGGATTTCCCCGTCCGCGTTTGTGACCTGGTACATCAAAGGGAACAATCCGTTTCTTTCTTAGCTTTATCAGACCTTCATAAATAGGGGCCTGATTTTGATCTAACTTTTTCAAGACATACTCCTTTACCGTATTTTTAGCTCCTCAAAATGATGAGGGCGACCAAAGTTTGACTTATGAAAAAAGAGCAGGTTTTCACCTGCTCTGCAATCTTCTGACGTGTTTATTTTGGTTTCTGTTGAGTATGTCTGTTCCCGATGTTTCCTAACTCTCTAGTAGCAAATATTACGTACTTTATTGATCGTTTCACAAGATGACGTGTGCTTTCACCACACTAAAATTTATGAATTAGGACAGGCGTCCTAACATCAACTTATAAAAGTAGGCTTTTAACCCTATCAATAATGTGGCTTTTCAACCACGCTTCGGCATTCAACCCTGCCTGTCCGTAGGCATTTTTTACTCGGGTTTATATTTGCTAGAAAACATCATCTCATTTTCTAAGCCTTATAACTATATCATGTTTACAAGAGCTTGTAAAGTGTTTTGTGAAAGTTTTTTAAAGAATTTCATTTTTTGTTCGCAAAATGGTATTTAACGATAAAAGAAAATCGTTTTAAAATGTTATAGGTATAAGAAAAATGAACTACAACCATTACATTTAGACTGTCGGTCTTACTAATCCGATTTTCATCTTAATAAGCTATAAATTGCTATAAATAAGGTTTTCGGTTCCGCTTCATAAAAACCTCAGTTTAGGAAGTAGAAATCAATTGCTTTAATTCTACTCCTGAAAGATGTCCTTGATTGTAAAGTACTTTAAGTAAGTCCTCATCTACTGTAATTGAATAATAGTCCGCCACAAACTCACGAAATCGCTCAAAACTTTCAAAGAAATAGGATAATAACCATTCACCACCGTCCTGATCTTGGTAGGTATTTTGATGCTCTTGACCGTCATACCAGATAAAGAAGGTTGTTTCATCTTTTTGCTCTTCTGAATAAATGCTTTGATACTTTTCATCCAGTCCTTTATAAAATCCGTCTATGACGTCTTGATTCCACTCGTCCGCAGCAAACTGACTTAAATTGCTTTCATGATCAAAGCCTTTTACAAAAATCATTTTATCAGTAAATATCACATCTAGAGAATCACCAGAACCGTTGTCAATAAGGTAACGGATTCCATAGCTTTCCTCACTCTTAACTATCAATCGAAGCCAGTTCTTGTCTGGATCTGTTTGATACTCATCAATGACGAGCAAAGCGTCTAAGCGAGTCTTTACCTTGTCCCATTCAATTTTTCCCATCTCTTAAAATCTCCATGTTAAATATTTATAATTTATTAAGATCACAAGTTCTATAATCAATTTCTATGTATTTCAACAGACTAAATGATAGTAAAATTACTTAGCAAATAGTCACTAAGACATTCCCCCTGAGAGTTAAGATTTTCTTATAAAAGTCCTTCATTTTTACAAAGCAGGTTAAAATGAAAGACTTGATTTCTTCCTCATCCTCAAGATAATCCCAAATATCAGGATACAAGTCGGCTTTCTTGCATGCTTCCATGCTAAAGTCCGCCAAGGCTCTGTGCATGTCAAAACTTTCTAGAGCTTCTACGATCTCGGCTATCTTGTTTTTTTCAGTATAGGCTATGTACTCAGACACTTCTTCTAAAGGAGTCACTCCTAAAACCGCTTCTCTCAAGGGATTGTCATCCAAAAATTCTGAACTACTAAATCCTGTCAAGACAAAGACCAAGGCATCCCACATTTTGTCAATATCTATCAACATCTCATTTTCATTAGTAGAATCCTCTACTAAGTCAAACAATTCCTCTTCCTGACGAGAATCTGGCACTATTTGGCTTAATTCATTATCAGATAGATATTGATAATTAGCAATCATTCCCATAATGTTTCCTCCAATTAGTTAATCCCCTTTCTTGAAAAAAGCAAGATATCTACTGTTTTTGGACTCTCCTCCTTATTTCTCATTCTCATCTTCCGTCACTTCCCAGACTTCTGACTGGTATCCCTCACCATCTATATCATAGCGCTGCATGTAGCCAATAAATCTTTCCTTTTTATTTGCCATACGAGGCTTGAGAATGTTTACAGCCCAGAATCCGATAATAATGACAACTAAAAGCGCTACTACTGTCTCCATACTGCTTCTCCCTTGCCTACCTTAATATCCTTCAACCCACTTATCATTATCCATAATAAATGGCTTAGCTAGTCCTTCACCTATGTAATCCGCATATTTGGTGGATAGATACTTGTAACAGTCTTCCTTGCTCGCAAACTTAATAGCTTGATAAGGCTCTTCAAAAGTCAGTTTTTCTACAAATAAGAAACCATCATCAGCTGGCACTAAAATACCAACGTGTCCAACAAAAAGGAACTCTCCATCCAAATTATCGTGCAACACAACAGACAACATCCGAGCTTTATCATTGAATTGAAACTGGGAGAAGAATTTCTCCATCTTCTGCGCGTGAACTTTTACATCCGTAGTCGCTTCCGTCTTCACCCTAGAAAATAGAATATCAAACTCTTCCTTGTCTTTCGCATCAAACACCTTTCCCTTATCGATAGCATCATTATCCACAAAAAGTAGCTGATCATTCTTTTCAAGTTTTGGGATTGTGACTGAATTTTTTAAGAGCGCATAGCTATTGATACGGCAGTTGGTCCCGACAAAGTCACCCTTTTTTTGATTCCAGAGATTACTGATTTTCTCTACATCATACTCTGTCTTTGTAAAGGAAGTAAAATCACCACTTAAGCCAGTGGAGCCGACAGTCGCATTATAGTCTGTAACAAGACTAAAAAATGCGTCAACACTATTTGGATCCAAGTGCGCTGATAAGAAAGATTTGACCTCTTCGATGCTGACCTGATTGTTCAGATTGGTATATGAAGCCGTCCAAGGAACTTTATCTGAACTGGCCTGTGTCTGATTTGTAGCGTCAGTCCTAGTATTATTTTGCTGACAAGCAGCAAATCCAAGTAATAAGGGTAAACACAGTCCCAAGGCTGCTACTTTTCTCGTTCGTTTCATGAAATTCTCCTTCTAGACTACAAGTCTCTTTTTCATTTTAAACACCATTCGCTAATCATGCAGCTAGTAATCGTTGACTTAGCTATATTATACTACATAAGTCAAAAAAAGACTGCACGAATCACCCATTCATTACAGTCTTTTTAATCCTATTTTTATTGAATGACGAAACCTTTAGGCAAAATCACCAGTTGCTGGTCCAATTCTTGGCAATGACTGGCTAGCGCTACAGAATCACGGTCTACAAGATAGTTTTCACTTGATTGGTTAAAAATAGCTTGGACTTTGTGTCCATCATAATTCCATGCTAAAGATACCACATCTGACTTGATTTCTTTCAGTCTATAGGTCCCATGCTGGATTATATATGCGACACTCTTGCGAAGCAGAATCAATTCCTTTATGAAATGAAGCATCTCATTACTGTCGGATACACGTTCCCAAGGCATGACACGACGACAATCTGGGTCTGGTCCTCCGTCTAATTCTAACTCAGTTCCATAGTAGAAACACGGTGTCCCCCTTTGTAAAAAGAGGCAGGCAAGGGCAGACTTAACAAGTTGGCTATCTCCCTTGGCAGTAGCTAAAATGCGCTCCGTATCGTGCGAATCCAAGAGATTGAACATCACTTCCGAAATTTGCTGTCTATAGTACATAGACTGGCTATTGATCTCATCGATAAATTGATGGGACTTCTTAACCCCACGCAAGAAATAATCCTTGATACTGTCAGAGAGTGGATAGTTCATGACTGCGTGAAATTCATCGCCATTTAGCCAAGGCTGTGAAGTATGCCAGACTTCTCCAAGAATATAAAGGTCAGGCTTTTTAGCCAAGACAGCCTTCCGGAAATCTCGCCAAAATTGGTGATCGACTTCATTAGCCACATCTAAACGCCAAGCATCGATATCAAACTCTTCAATCCAGTAGGTCGCAACGCTTAGTAAATAGTCCCTTACTTGAGGATTTGCCGTATTGAGCTTGGGCATATAGCTGGCAAAGGCAAAGGTATGATAAGGGAGCTTTCTTGGATTCCCCAGCTTATCCTTGGTCACTGGGAACTCTTGAACATGGAACCAGTCTTTGTAAACAGAATCTTCACCATGCTTGAGGACATCCTGCCATTGTGGAGACTGATCCCCAATGTGATTGAAAACAGCGTCAAGCATGATTTTCATCCCTCTCTGATGGGCCTCCTCCACCAGTTTACGAAAAGTTCCCTTATCACCAAAATGACGGTCAATTTCGAAATAATCCGTCGTATTGTACTTGTGATTGCTTGGAGATTCAAAGATAGGACAGAGATAAAGTCCTGTAATCCCTAAGTCTTGCAAGTAATCCAGATGGTCAATAATACCTTGTAAATCACCGCCAAAGAAATCGCTCGTCTTTGGTTTGATAGAGAAATCCCAAGCTAGCGCACCTTCAGGTGAAATCTCAGGATTGCCATTAGCAAAACGTTCTGGGAAAATCTGATACCAAACTGTATTTGCCACCCAGTCAGGAACATGGCAAGCATCAATTTCATGGATATAAGGAATTTTAAAACCATTTCCTTCGTAATGAAGATTTTCTAGCGTATTTTCAACACATCCTTTATCGCCATATAAGATACTCTGACCTTGCTTATCCTTGAGTTCAAAGAGATACTGGAGTCGCGCATAGCCGACCGTAACCTCCACTTGCCAGTAATCAAACAAAGCATCGGAGGTAACTTTGGTCATCTTCTTGATTGCTTCATAACGATCCTCTATAAAGATAAACGGATCTCCATAATGTAAGTTCATGCTTTCAATATCATCTTTCTTGGTCCGAATACGAATGTGCATTGTCTTGTCTTTATAAAGATAAGCATACTCCGACTCTGGTCTGTGGTAAATGGCTGTTAATTCCATTGTTCTGTCTCCTAGTTTACTTTTATTCATCTCATTGCGCAAACGTTTTCATTATTGTGATTCTAGTATACTACTTTCGTATTTTATTTGCAAGGTTTGTTCGTAGTTTCGGGCGGTTTGGTTCTATAAATAAAAAAGCAGCCAGTCTTACAACTAGCTACTTTTCAAATGATGATTTACAAATGTCTTTCCAGCCACACAATTTTTTTAAAATCCTTATTGTTATTGTGTTCATTTCGATAGGAATCTTGGGAAGAAGCCTTGTAAATACTTAAATACTGTTCTAGGTTTGGAACACGAAATGTGATGTTTTCAAGATGAATCAGCTCTATATCCGATTCCGATACCCCTGCAAAATCAGGTAAAGAATCGATACTTCCAAACTCAACACTCAGACCATCCTTTTGGAATTCATGCTCATGAATATCTATCAAGGTATAGCCTAAGCGATTCATCACTTCCATTATCTTGTCCCAGTCATAAATCCGGAGATGATCAGGTGCTTCCCAACCTCTAGGGTCGCCAGGCACATGAATGTCAATGTCAGATGGCCCCCATTCTTCATTTGATCGGTATTCAAACCCCAAAGACCCCATGAGCGTGGGAGTGATTCCGACTTGGTTTAAATGAGAACAAATTGTTCGAAATTCATCAAATAGAGAATCCATTCCTCCTCCAATCGTTGATATAAAATCGATTTCGTTGTGAAAGAAAAACTAATTTTTACCTTCTACTCTTTCGGTTTCGAAAATACTTCTACTCGCTGAGCTAGGACTTTGATTTCTACAGGTAGGTTATCGGATTTATCTCCGTCAACATCTGACTCCAATTCACTATCTGAAGAGATCTTAATATTACGCGCTCTGATATACTCAATATTATCATTGCCGACAACATCTCCTTTTAGTAAGTCAGGAATGACGGATAATTTTGAGAATATAGAAGCATCTTTTAGAATCAAAATATTGGCATAGCCATCTTTGTCTTCTTCAAAGATTTTCTTATCAGCGAAGTAATTTGTCAAGAGAACCAAAACATGACTAGCTTCACCAACATAATTTCCATTTTCTGTCTCAATCTTAATGTTAAAGACCTGATCCGTCATGACAGACTTCATTGTATTTACAGCATAGGCAAGGATACCAAATTTTGTCTTGTCCTCGATTTCAACATTGTGAATCGCCTCAGGCAGAGAACCGATACTAAAGATATAACCAAAATAGTTATCATTCGCTTTACCAATATCAATCTTGTTGGTTAAGTTAAAATCGAGTTCATCTATCGCGCCATCGATGTCTTGATTGATTTCCAAAAGTTTCGTAATGAGGTTACCAGTACCGCCAGGGATAATCCCTAACTTAGGAATGTAGTCTCTCTCAGCAATACCTGAAATAACTTCATTGACAGTCCCGTCTCCACCAAAAACAACCACTGCATCGTACTCCTCACGAGACGCTTCCTCAGCAAAGTGTGTTGCGTCTAAGGCTTTTTCGGTAATTTTGGTTTCCACCTGCTCAAAATAATCTTTGGCTTTACTCTCCAGCTTTTCTTTATAATCCAAAGCCTTCTCCCCACCAGAGGTAGGGTTGATAATTAACATTGCTTTTTTCATTGATAGTACTCCTTAATTTTTAAATAGAAATGTTAGTGTAACTACATCAGTCATTACATATAATGCTATTATATAATGAAATCTCAAAAAATAGTAATCAGACGTACCGGAGATTAATATAATTTTATTCTATTTTCCCATCACCTAATTACATCCTTTAAGGATTCATCCAAATCAGAATAAGCTTTATCCTTTATCCAATAAGGAATACCATAAGCTGCCTCTGCCACCAAGTGAGATGGCGTTTCTACTTACAATAGTCTTTTATTCTATCAGCATATTCGGTCAAAAGATTCTTTGAATAAATTTTTTCATTTTTTGAATTTTTAACTTCTTTCCAAAGAATAGAAGCAACTTTTAACTTGTTTGAGTAGTTACGACTATTTTCATCAGCACAGAAGTCCTTTAAAAATTGGTTCCATTGACAAACCGAATGGTCATACTTAGCATAATCTGAATTTCCATCATAAACTTTTAGCATATCTTGGATTGTAAAACTAAAATCATTTTCTCTTTTTACTTTTCTCCAAGCTGTAGCCATATCGGCAGTAAACTTAAAGGGTGAAACATCTGTTAAAGTTGAGAAATATTCTCTAAAGTGTGCATTAAAGGAGAATCCACATTCAAGTAAGGGCGTGTCCAAGGTAACGACTTCTACTTGTTTCTTCTTACTTTTTATTGATGATTTTTTAATCAAATTCCCCTTGAAGTACTGCTCAATAATATCATTGAGTTCCTGTTTTGTACCTCTATATTCAAGTCCTAATGACCTGCATATCTGTGAAAGTTCATCACGATACCAGTAATATTTATTAAATTCATCAAAGGATGAGATTTTATCAAACTCAGGTCTGCTCTCTATCAATATAACACCTCCTTAAAAACAGTTTAGGTTGTCATCTCAAAATAATGGAGTTTTAGTTTCTTTATTTTGAGGATTAGCTACGTTTCACTAACAAACTCACACACTCAGCGGTTCGGACTTACCGTATCATCCGTGAAAAAACAATCCTCACAAAATAAAGGAAAATCCTTCGTTTTGATATTATTACATTCGTAAACTGAACCTACAATATCTCCAACTATTGCTCCTAGCATGGTATTCCTCCTTATGGCATATCAGATTCGTTACACATTTCTAATGAGTCACTCTTTAAAAATGGCACCACCAAATCAATCCACTCATAAGGCAGGTAAGCTGATAAATAGCCGTGGTTATAGCCCTTTGCTTCATACAAAATTGTATTTGAATGTAGCTGATGAAATAATTTCGCTGATTCTTTCACACAGTTCAATTCTTTTTCACCATAGATATACAGAACCTGAGCCTTGCTAGCAGAAATCATATCTTTCAGCTTGTAACATCCCATATAGTTTTTGTAAATGGTCACCAATGTTTTGATAGGCGTCCTTGGCAAATCCTCCAAATAATAAGCTTTTATTTCCTCTGGAAAAGCCAGTTTAGGATAGAGTTTGTTCATCATGCTGAACTGAAGTTTGCAAGAGAATTTATTGAACATCAGTTTACCAAATAGAGACACTAGAAAGATGCTGATTTTAGCTAACCTTGGTTGAGGAATACAGAGGCTTCCATCTATGATGGCCTTCTCAGCAATTTCACTGTCTAAAGACAAAAGTTCCATGGCAATTTGACCACCAAGTGAAACACCACCGATTGCAAACAATTTCCCACCACAGTTTGCTTTGATATAGTCTAGAATCTCCAAAGCAGAATCTTCAGTAGAAACATAATCAAGTTGATATTCTTCGCCGTGGCCATTCAAGGTGGGTAGAATGACACGATACTTCTCTGACAAGATCCGTGCTTGACGAAGATAATTCCACCAAGAACTGCCACCACCATGTATCAGTAAAATAGGAGGCAAATTCTTATCACCAAATTCATGGAATTTCATGTTTAAACTCCTTACTGTAGGACTTTCACTAGATAAATACTTGTTAAATCAGTTTGAACAAGCAGTGATACCACATCGAATTGAAATTCACTAACATTGATCATCTAAATACATCAATCATTACTTTCGATAATAGTTATACTGATCAAAAATTTAAAATATTTTTTCCTTACTAATTCTGTTACTTGCCAATATAGTATAGATTAAATAAACAATAAAAATGATAATAAAAATAAAATTAATTTTTAACACAAAATAGAGATTTAACAAATTTGCGAACGCATGAAATAATATACAGTATCCCACAGATTTGGTTTGGCGGTAAAGAAGTCCTAAAACAAAACTTAAAAATAATGTATATATAAAAAATAAAATAAAAGGAAATCCTTGATGACTTTCTCCAACTATAAACCATAAAGGCAGATGCCATATTCCCCAAATTGATCCTACAATCAAATTAGATTGCCAATAAGTATATTTTTTATCAAGTAACGGTTGTAATATTCCTCTCCATCCTAATTCTTCATGTCCACCACCAAAAAAAATTAGTTGTATAAAGAATAATGGCATCAGATAAATTGATACTCCGTTTAATTCTAAGGAAGATACAGAAAATAGTATCAAAATTGCTAACATATGATAAATGAAATAAATACTACTATTTTCTATCTTATTAAATAAAAAATGTTTAAATTTTATATTATTACTTTTTAAATAAAATCCACTTGCAATAGCTGGTCCAAGTGCACCAACTATATGTAATATTCTACCTATAATCGTTTCCAATCCCAAAATATAAGATTGAGTAAAGATGGCAAGAAGCCCCCAAGCTATATAAGTAATTCCAAATGTACAATAAAGATAATTTTTTAAATTCTTTTTGTCAATTTCTGTCATTTTTTTCTTCCTAATCTTGATTATTTTATGAATAATATTTTTACTGCTTCTTAGTTGCTATCGATTATAACTACCTATATTCTATCATAAAAACACAAAAAAGCCTTACAATCAAGGCTTTTCACTATTCATTTCGTCAATACTTTAGTTTCGTAGATTCAGATTCGCATGATTAAAACTAGTCAATTTTCTCTATGATGTTTCCAAGTTTATCCAATACAAGACATGAATGATCATTTAGTGGAATTATGGGAACATTAACGAGTTCCTCAGCTATATCCTTATTTGCTTTATCATTCCAGGAATCATAATGGACACTAATTAAAAACTGACTAAAGACTCCTAATCCATTTTTTATCTTTATCTGATGATCTGAATTATCATTAGGTGAGACATAGACTTTTTCTCCTAATAATAGGGCTCCTGAAGAAAATCCTATAACTTTTGCCCCTTTATTAAGCATATGATCGATATAATTTTTGAACTCCTGATTGACATAAGTAGCTATATATTTTTCCATATTTCCTCCACCGATGATGATTAGATCAGCGTCTAAATAGCTATCAAAATCAATCTGCTCAGTGTCCAAAAGTAAGTAATCAGTATTTAGATTAGGAAATTGACTTTGGAAAACTTCCGTGTACTTCTTCATATAGGGTTGCTAATTATCTCGAAAAACTGTAAAAATAACAATTCTTTCAATCTTCCTTGATAATACAATTTTATCAACAATACTATATTTCGTTATTGGGGGATTCCCACCCATCAAAAAAATTTGTTCTTTCAAGTTAACACACTTTCTAAAGATACATAAAGTTTAAACAAGTTTATTCACGTTTCTAAATTATAGTTTCTTCTTAAAATGAATAATTCTATTTGCCTCCTGAAATCCAATATTGAGATGAAATCTTATAGAATCCGTATTCGTTAAAGTACAGTCACTTGCAAATTCCTTACATCCTTTATTTTTCGCCCATTCCTCACATTTTGTACAGAGATTTTTAGCAATATCCTTTAAACGATATTCCTCGTCGACAATAATCCCTTCTAAGAATCCAACAGGACTATATTTACAACCTTCAACATAATCAAATCTGAGTGAACATAGTGCTAGACCTACAATTGTGTCACCTTCAACTTCAGTAAAGATTGTAGTATTTTTGCCATTCGTATATTTTTTTACTTCATCAATAGCTTCTTTATTGGTCAATTGGGGCCATAATTGTTTTATTAGTTTAGCCGTTTTTATAGAATCTTTTGTTATTCCATCCATATTGATGTTCCTCCGAAAATTACAAGCAAATGTTTCGAATCATGCTGTTACTTTGTTACTCATTGATTGATCCCAATACCATCCCCTTCTACTTTTCGACTGTCTCAGATCGGAAGAGCAGAGCCATGCACTCAGCGGTTCGGACTTACCGTATCATTTCGTCGGTTTCCCTCCTCATTCTACGAGTCCTATCCCATGGGCGGAACATCTGCTTCTACTTCGCTGATGCCTCAGCTTGTACAAGCAGTGATACCACCTCAACATGATGCGTTTGTGGGACTCAAAAGGTTTGGTGAACCTTTTGAGGTTTAACTACGTTTCTCTAAATAACTCACACACTCAACGTGATGCGTCTGCGGAAATAAATCCACCGGCTGAACTTTTTTCAATTCATATCCCAACTCTTGGTAGAGTTTGATATCACGCGCCATGGTTGCGACATTACAAGAGATATAGGCGATGCGGTCAGCCCCAATTAGGCTACTTGCTTTGATAAAGCTTTCGGTCAAACCCTTGCGTGGTGGGTCGACCAAGATAACGGTTGGTTGGATACCTTCCTTGAGCCAGTTCTTCATAGCATTTTCAGCAGTATCACAGACATAGTGGGCATTTGTGATATTATTTAATGCAGCATTCTTCTGGCTATTCTCAACTGCTTCTGGAATCACTTCAACACCGTATACTTCTTTAACATGCTTGGCAACGGATAATCCAATCGTTCCAATCCCTGAATAGGCATCGATCACCACATCATCTGCTTTTAACTCCGCAAACTCAATGGCTGTTTGATAGAGTTTCTCCGCCATTTGAGTATTGACTTGGTAGAAAGCTGGGCCAGCGATTTGGAAATCATTTCCCAACATCTGGTCCGTAATATAGTCTTGGCCATAAAGTGTGCGCCATTCTTTCCCAAAAATCGCATTGGTATTCTGGTCATTGATATTCTGCATGACAGAGACAATCTCTGGGAACTGCTTGATGATTTGTTCAATCAATTGCTCCACTCGGAAAATTTTAGGACGTGTAGTCACTAAGATAACCATGATTTGTCCTGAATAGTGACCACGACGCACAACGAGGTTGCGAATCAAGCCAGACTGTTCCTTTTCATCATAAGGTTTCAAATCATAACGACGGAGCAGGTCTCGAAGAGCTACTACAACTTGGTCAATCACCGGATCCTGAATAAAGAAATCTTCGAGTAGCATAAGGTCATGCGAATTCTTACGGAAAAAGCCAGTTTCCAAGACACCATTCACTCGACGAACGGGCACCTGCGCCTTATTGCGATATTTGACTGGATGTTCCATACCTAGTGTCTCAGCGACCTCTACATTTCTAATGCCAGCAATTTTGTAGAGACTATCCTTGACTTGCTTGCTTTTAAACTTGAGCTGCTCTGGATAGGCAAGATGCCCCAAATCAGCGATACCTGAGCGTAGATAAGCTAGGTCAAGGTCTTGGTTACGATGTGGAGAGTAAGTAAGGTATTCTTCAACTTTCCCATAGCCAATCTTTTTATTGACTTTAAGGACTCGCATGAGGATTTTCTCAGTTGGTAGAGCATTCTCTACAAAGAAAACCAAACCTTCTACCTTGGCCACCCCAGCACCTTCATGGGTCAAATCAACAATTTCAACTTCAACAATATCATTTTTCTTTAACATATTTTTCACTTTCTATCGGCCGACAAAAAAGACGGCAACATTTCTGTTACCATCTATTATATCATGAAATGACCTAAGCACCAAAACTCTTGAAGAAGTTGACAATGGCTTGCCAAAGAGAGCTAAAGAAGTTGCCCCCCTCTTCTAGCGCTTTATTGGCATCAAAGTTGAGGTTGATATTTTTAAAGCTATCTCCAGCTTGGGATACAATGCTTTCCTTGAGGTCATTTAGGGTTTTAGTGAAGTCAGCATTGTTCAAAATATCACTCTTTGAGAGGTTAAGTGCAAAATTGATGATGATATTGACCTGGTTTCCTGTTATAACCTGATCGAGTTTGTAGTTTTTTAGTGTGTCTTCAACGATTTTGCGGACATCTTCTTCTGTCAGATTTCCTTTGGCTTCTTTTGCCTTTGCTATTCCTGCCTTGATATCTGCCATGGCCGCATTTAGCTTATTGGCATCGTAACCTGACTTGTCCTTATTTTCAGCATTGATATCGGACAAGGCTTTTAGCTCCTCTTGAGCTAGATCTTTATTGGCTTGCGGAACTTTAGCACCATTGGCCTCTAACGAGTAGTAAATCCCAGCAAGAGCGCTCTCACCTGTAACTGGAATAGGAGCTGCAACTGTGATTTTGGCATGCTCCACTCCCAGCGTCACTGCTGCGTTACGGTACATATCCTGCGTCACCTTGGTGATGTTTTCAGGCGTTTCAATCTTGACCTCTAGAGGTGATTTGTCACCCAGCTTTTGAATTTTAGCCGACGAATAGAGCTGTAGACTAGCATCATTAGCCACATTCATAATTTTCGAATAGATATCAGGTGTCATGGTTTTGATATCTTTGGTGTCTTTTGATGCGTCATAGCCAAGTTTGCTAAGAGTTTGGTTTTTCTGGTCTTCAGATAGAGAAGAACCTAGGACATATTCTGGTTGTACATAGGTTTCATCGATTACTTTTTGAACATCGGTTGCTGCGTGGACACTCGTCATAGCTATTGCGGCCCACAATACTGCAGCACTTGTTAGAAAGAATTTCTTTCTCATGGGATATTCCCTCCTTTACCTTTCTAGGGTAATAAAACAATCTTAAAGAAAGCTTATAGTGAAAAACACCTGGTCAAACCAGATGTTTAGAAGAAATTAAAGAATTTCATGATGTAGAGATTAAAGCGTACCTGTCTCGAGTAGTAATAATTTCCTCCATTTTCATAGAGTTCTGCACCATGAAAGATAGAAATTGGGTTGATGTAGGTGTAGGTCTTCCCAGTGGTATTTCCAAGGATAGGAGCAACCGTTTCTCGGGAGTAACGCTTGGCTAGGGCCAGAGTATTTTCCTTGCCATTCTGAGCGATAAAGTCGATATAGGCAGGTCCAAAATTATAGGCTTGAACGGCGGTCCAGACATCTACTCCTTTGCTCTGTGCCAAATAGAGATTATCTGTTAGTGTCTGTATCCCTTGGCGAATACTAGAGGCATCGTCTTTGATGGTATTGGTAGCGCCACTAGCAGACTCACTAGACTGCATGACATCCCGCTCTTTTCCCTTCGTTTCGGTATAAATCATGGCGAGCACCAACTCTTCATTGGCTGGGGTATCTCTTTCACTCAAGATTTCTCGAACCATGGGTTGGTAGGTCATGACTTGTTTAACATCCTGATGGATATGATAAGCTTTATATCCTGCAAAAAGGAAGACTGCTAGCACAAGCACTCTTCTTATAAATTTAAACATTATTTACTTTGAATATCCTCGATATTTTTAATTAAGATAGAATAGGTTCCATTGTCATTTTGGATAAACTCGACCGATTCCGCATCTTGGTATACATTGTTGGGAACGATGAGCTCGATTCCATTTGACAAGGAGAGTTTTTGGTTTTCAAATTTCTTGAGCTGACGACTGGCATCAATTTCATCGAACTGGACTGGTTCTGGTACGGCTTCCTTGACTTGGTCGATAAAGCTCAAACGAGCTGTCAGATTGTTGTCAAAAAGGTCATTAGCCAATTTCTCAGGAGACAACTCATTGTTTTCTTCAAGATTGTTGAAAATCGCTGATTTGACCTTAGATTGAAATTGAAAATCATCTGTGTTAAAGGACTCTGCAATTCTCTGAGCCGTTTTTTCCAGTTCCTTGATGGATTTTTTTGGCGAAATCTTAGGGGCAACAGCTAGGAGATTTTCTGAAAAATAATTCAAGAAAGTCCCATTATACTTGATTCGTTTTTCAATCAGATGGTACTTGCGACTCTGTAGATTAACCACCAAGGCCTCGTCAGCTCCCGTTCCAAATCCAGGAAGGTTATTCTGAGTTAGCTTGATTGGGTTATCAACTTCTCCACCAAGGTGGGTCAAGGTCTCACGTAGAGCAATTCGCAAGAAAGCAAAATGTTCAACGCCTTCTTTAGAAAACTGAACAAAAACCAAGTCATTGGTCTTGAGATTTTCAGAAATGCTAAACTCCTCTTTCCAGAGATTAGCCAGTGTTACTGATGTCTCCAACAAATCATCTGTGATGTGATTGAAGAAGGGATTTTCTTCTTCGAAAATCCCAGTCTTAGCTTCATCTGAATACACACGTTCGATTTTTTTGCGCAGGTATTCTTCGATTTTTGGAGTGATATTGAGAAACTTATCCGCTAGAAACAACTCAGTATCATCTGGGCTGAACTGATGGATAATAGCTTTCTTAATATAAATGTCCATAAAAGTATTAGTCCTCGTATAGTGGGATGGCATCTGTCAACGCTTTGACTTCACTTCTCACTTCTTCTAAGACAGCTTCATTTTCTGCATTCTTAAGGGTTTTAATGATGAGTTCAGCAACTTTACGGCTTTCTTCTTCACCAAATCCACGTGCAGTGATGGCTGCAGATCCGATACGAATCCCACTTGTCTTGAATGGTGACAAGGTTTCATATGGGATTGAGTTTTTATTTAGGGTAATATTGACTTCATCCAGCAAGTTTTGAGCAACTTTTCCGTTTTCTACAACCTTAGTCACATCCACTAGGAAGAGATGATTTTCAGTACCACCAGAAATGATACGGAAATCAGGGTCTTGCAAGAAGACTTCAACCATAGCCTTGCTGTTTTTGATGACATTAGCAGCATATTCCTTGAAGGCTGGATCCAAAACTTCTTTGAAGGAAACTGCCTTAGCAGCGACAACATGCTCCAAAGGACCACCCTGAATACCAGGGAAAATAGCTGAGTTGATTTTCTTAGCTAGGTCTTCATCATTTGTCAAAATCAAACCACCACGAGGTCCACGAAGAGTTTTGTGGGTCGTTGTTGTAGTGATATGAGCGTATGGCACTGGGCTTGGATGAAGTCCAGCTGCAACCAAACCAGCGATATGGGCCATATCGACCATGAGCTTAGCACCAACGGCATCTGCGATTTCACGGAATTTTGAGAAGTCGATAATTTGAGAATAGGCTGAAGCACCCGCTACAATTAATTTTGGTTTTATTTCTTGGGCTTGTTTCAAGATAGCATCAAAGTCCAAGAGTTCCGTTTCAGGATCAACACTGTAAGAAACAAAGTTGTAGGTTTGACCAGAGAAGCTAACTGGAGCTCCGTGGGTCAAGTGTCCACCTGCTGCCAAATCCATCCCCATAACGGTATCACCTGGCTCAATCAAGGCCATGTAAGCCGCACAGTTGGCTTGGCTTCCTGAGTGAGGTTGGACATTGGCGAATTTAGCACCAAAAATTTCTTTTGCACGTTCAATAGCTAGAGTTTCTACCACGTCTACTACATCGGTTCCACCATAATAACGGCGTCCTGGGTAACCCTCGGCATATTTGTTTGTCAAGATAGACCCTTGAGCTGCCATAACAGCCTTGGAAACCACGTTTTCCGAAGCAATCAACTCGATATTGTTTTGTTGGCGTTCTTCTTCTTTGGCAATAGCATTCCATAGATCAGCATCGTATGCTTTAAAATCGTCTTTGTCAAAAATCATAGGTCTTCTCCTTTATAGTGTGACTGGTCCTTTAGTTTAAGAAAATAAACTAAAAGATGCGAATAAACCGTTTCTGCACTTTATCACAAGTATAACCAACTTTTTCATAAAATGCATGAGCACCCAGACGATGATCGGCAGAATTTAAGCGGATAAACCCATAACCACGTCTTTTTGCTTCTTGATCCAACCCTTGCAGTAAGCTTTTACCGATACCTCGGCCTTGTGCTTGAGGCGAAACTGCTAAAGCTAAGATATTGAATCCTGCTTTGGAATAGAGGGATTCATAAACTTCAGCATGGACATACCCAAGCAAGGTATGGCTGGCTTCATCCTCATAACCAAGTAGGAAATGATGGGAATCCTGAGACAGTCTAGCTAGTTGACTAGCTGTGTCCTCTGGACTAAAAGAATAGCCCAAAGCCTCTTGGTTAATCTCACATATAGCATTCACATCTGTTTCTTGCAAATCTCTTAGCATCTCATTCCTCCTCAAAAGAAATCTCTGGCAACTGTGCAAGAATATCTTCTCGCTTAATCGCCCCTTGGCGTAAGATTTTCACCTTGTCTCCAGACAAATCCAGAATCGTCGAATCCTGTCCAGTTAGAAAAGCATCATCCTCCAAACCCAGAACCTCTTGGTCAAAATCCTCTAGAATTTGAGCAAAGGTCACTCCACTCGCCTGACCTGAAATATTGGCAGACGGCCCAATCAAAGGACCTGTCTCTCGAATCAAATCAAGTGTAATGGGGTGACTCGGCATCCGAAATCCGACAGTTGCAAGACCAGAGTTGGCCCAATAGGGAACTCGGTCATTGGCTTCGAGGATAATGGTCAAGGGACCCGGTAAAAAGGCCTCTACAATTTTTTCTAGATAAGTTGGCTGATTCTTTGAAAAGTGCAAGATGTCCTCTAGAGAAGCGACATTAAGATTGAGTGCCTTATCTCTGGGACGACGTTTGAGTTGGTAAACATGGTCGACAGCTTTTTCATCTAAGGCCTTAGCAAAGAGACCATAAACTGTCTCGGTAGGTAAAACGACTGCCCCGCCCTTTTCCAACTCTTGTCTAATCCTGTCCATCATCAACTACAACCATCCTATCTTGACCAAATTGGTCCTTGAGTGTTCGTACCCGTTTTTCAGGAAGATGTTTCCTAAAAAGCGCAGGAACACTTTGACCTTGTTTGTATCCAATTTCAAGGTAAATCTTACCACCATCTGTGAGATAGTCTTTTGCATCTTCCGCAATTCTGCGGTAAATAGCTAGGCCATCCTCATCTGCAAAGAGAGCTAGATGAGGTTCTGAATGCAAAACATTCAAACCAACCTCTGACTCATCTTCACGAGAGATATAGGGTGGATTGGATACAATTATATCATATTTTTCAGAAATTTCTGCAAAACAATCAGATTTTTTAAAAAATATATTAAGATTTTGATTGCTAGCATTCTCTGATGCAAGCTCTAAGGCGGCTTGGGAAATATCTGCTGCTGTCACTGACCAATCTGGTCTGTTTTTAGCTAATCCAAGAGCTATGGCGCCACTTCCAGTCCCGATATCTAGGACCTTAAGATTTTCCTCAGGATTTTCTGTGAGGATGAGTTCCACCAACTCTTCTGTTTCTGGACGAGGAATCAAAACTCGCTCATCCACTTTTAACTGCATTCCAAAGAAATCTGCGTGACCAATGATGTACTGCGCCGGTTTGTGAGCCACTAACTGCTGGTAAATTTCCTCTACAAATTGTTTTTCTTCCTCTGTTACTTCTTGCTGGAGGGCAAAGACGAAATCTGTAAAAGAGAGTTTTTTCAGGCTACGATAGACAAAAGAGAGGCTTTCTGCTTCCTCTCCTTGTCTTATCAATTCTTCTTCAAAATCTGAAAATAATTGAGCTAATTTCATTATTTGTTTAATTCTTCTAATTTTTGTGTTTGGTCATAAAGAACCAAGGCATCTACAACTTCATCCAATTTACCTGACAAGATGGTATCTAGTTTTTGGAGGGTCAAGCCAATACGGTGGTCTGTAACACGGTTTTGTGGGAAATTGTAAGTACGGATCCGTTCTGAACGGTCACCAGTACCGATAGTTGACTTACGCTCAGCGTCTTGCTCATCTTGGGCAATCTGTGCAAAATGGTCAGCCACACGCGCACGGATGATTTTCATGGCCTTCTCACGGTTCTTCTGCTGGGTACGTTCTTCCTGCATCTCAACCTTGATATTGGTCGGCAAGTGAACAATACGAACGGCAGTCGCAACCTTATTGACGTTCTGACCACCAGCACCAGATGCGTGGTAGATATCAACACGAAGGTCTTTTGGATCAATATCGTACTCTACTTCTTCTACTTCTGGCATGACAAGAACTGTCGCTGTTGAGGTGTGGACACGGCCTTGGCTCTCTGTCACAGGGACACGTTGCACACGGTGGGCACCTGATTCGTACTTAAGCTTAGAGTATACAGACTGACCAGAAACCATGGCAACCACTTCTTTGAAACCACCGACACCATTCATAGAAGCTTCCATGACTTCAAAGCGCCAGCCTTGGGCTTCCGCATACTTTTGGTACATGGTTAGCAAGTCTCCAGCAAAAAGTGCTGCTTCGTCACCACCAGCCGCTCCACGAATTTCAAGGATGATGTTCTTGTCATCGTTTGGATCCTTTGGAAGAAGCAAGATTTTTAGTTTTTCTTCGTATTCTTCTTTTTCAGCCTTGGCATCCTTGAGCTCTTGCTTGGCCATTTCTTCCAAGTCCGCATCTCCGCCTGATTCTTTAATCATCTCTTCTGCATCAATGATGTTTTGGAGGACTTGTTTGTACTCACGGTAGGCTGTTACCGTATCACGAGTAGAAGCCTCTTCTTTTGAGAGCTCCATGAAACGCTTGGTGTCAGAAACCACATCCGGGTCACTAAGCAACTCTCCTAACTCTTCATAACGGTCTTCTACAGCTTGTAGTTGATCATAGATGTTCATTTTTCTTCATTCTCCTTATTGATTTCAGGGGCAAAATAATGTTTACGGCAAACCGAGATATAGGTTTCATTACCACCTATCTGGATTTGTTCACCTTCATATGTGGGTTTCCCATCTAGCGTTCGTAGTACCATGGTCGCCTTTTTCTTACAATACTGGCAGATGGTTTTGATCTCATCAATCTTGTCTGCTAGTAACAATAGATGTCTAGATCCTTCAAAAAGTTCATTACGAAAGTCGTTCTTTAAACCAAATGCCATAACAGGTATGTCTAACTCATCGACAACACGCGCTAGGTCGTAAACATGGTGACGCTTTAAAAATTGGGCTTCATCGACCAAAACACAGTAGGGCTTTTCAGGTAAATCTCGAATAAATCCAAAAATATCCGTAGTATCATCGATAGCAACTGCTGGTCTTTTCATCCCAATCCGACTTGAAACATAGCCAACACCATCTCTTGTATCAAGAGCTGAAGTCATGATGACAACACTTTTACCTTGCTCCTCATAGTTATAGGCTACTTTAAGAATCTCAATGGTCTTTCCTGAATTCATAGTCCCATAACGATAATACAACTGTGCCATGCTTCTATTTCACGTCCATTTCTAAATTTTTGCTACATTCTAGTATACCATATTTTCTCAAAGCTTTAAATGCCAAAATATGGTAAAATAAAAGAAATCATTTAGTGAGTGGAGGAAACTATTATGCCATTTGTACGCATCGATTTATTTGAAGGACGCACGCTAGAGCAAAAGAAAGCCTTAGCTAAGGAAGTAACTGAAGCTGTGGTACGTAACACTGGTGCACCACAATCTGCTGTTCACGTTATTATTAACGATATGCCAGAAGGAGCTTACTTCCCGCAAGGGGAAATGCGCACTAAGTAAAGCTTAAGCAATCTGCTTAGGCTTTTCTTTATAAGTGGCATTCGTTGAATAAATAACTTTATTTTGTTACAATTTTAAGAGATATTAGTAAATAAAAGACTTCATTTTTAAAAAGGAATTAACATGATTACACGTGAATTTGATACCATTGCTGCAATTTCCACACCTCTCGGAGAAGGAGCCATTGGTATTGTCCGCTTGAGCGGAACAGACAGTTTTGCCATTGCGCAAAAGATTTTTAAAGGCAAAGACTTGAGTAAGGTTGCCAGCCACACACTGAACTACGGCCACATTGTTGACCATTTGACTGGTAAGGTTATGGACGAGGTTATGGTTGGGGTTATGAAATCTCCAAAGACCTTCACTCGCGAGGACATTATCGAGATTAACACCCACGGTGGGATTGCCGTCACCAATGAAATTCTCCAGCTAGCTATCCGTGAAGGAGCTCGGTTAGCAGAACCTGGTGAATTTACCAAACGGGCCTTTCTAAATGGTCGTGTGGACTTGACACAGGCTGAGGCGGTGATGGACATCATCCGTGCCAAGACAGATAAAGCCATGAACATTGCAGTCAAACAATTGGACGGTTCCCTTTCTGATCTCATTAACAATACTCGGCAAGAAATCCTCAATACGCTTGCCCAAGTTGAGGTCAATATTGACTATCCTGAGTACGACGATGTTGAAGAAGCCACTACTGCAGTTGTCCGTGAGAAAACTATGGAGTTTGAACATTTGCTAACCAATCTCCTTAAAACAGCTCGTCGCGGTAAAATCCTTCGCGAAGGAATTTCAACAGCTATCATCGGCCGCCCCAACGTTGGAAAATCTAGCCTTCTCAATAACCTCTTGCGTGAAGACAAGGCTATCGTGACCGATATCGCTGGTACTACACGTGATGTCATTGAAGAATACGTCAATATCAACGGTGTTCCCCTTAAATTGATAGATACAGCTGGAATCCGTGAAACAGATGACATCGTCGAACAAATCGGTGTTGAGCGTTCCAAAAAAGCCCTCAAGGAAGCTGACTTGGTTCTACTGGTGCTCAATGCCAGTGAACCTCTGACTGCCCAAGACAGACAGCTTCTTGAAATCAGCCAGGATACCAACCGCATTATTCTTCTTAACAAAACTGACCTGCCAGAAGCGATTGAAACTTCTGAACTTCCAGAAGATGTCATTCGTATTTCAGTTCTTAAAAATCAAAATATCGATAAGATTGAAGAGAGAATCAACAACCTCTTCTTTGAAAATGCTGGTTTGGTTGAGCAAGACGCCACTTACTTGTCAAATGCCCGCCACATTTCCTTGATTGAAAAAGCAGTTGAAAGCCTACAAGCAGTTAATGAAGGCCTGGAACTGGGGATGCCAGTTGACCTTCTCCAGGTTGACTTAACTCGTACTTGGGAAATTCTCGGAGAAATCACTGGGGATGCTGCTCCAGATGAACTCATCACCCAACTCTTTAGCCAATTCTGTTTAGGAAAATAAGAAATCCATGATCGTTCTTGCGGTCATGGATTTTATTGTCTTTATTAGTAATCTGGTCTTAAGACACCTGTTACAGTTGCTTTAGTTGCTTCGTAGTCGCCATCTACGACAACCTTGATAATGCGTTTGGCATCTTCTTCTGGTGCTGGAACGAGAGGTAGACGAGTTGGTCCAGCTTCAAATCCCATGTAGTTCAGAACTGCCTTAACTGGAGCAGGGCTTGGATAAGAGAAGAGGGCATTGACCTTAGGAATGAACTTGCGCTGAATAGCTGCTGCTTTCTTCATATCGCTTTCTGCAATGGCAGTGAGCATCTCGTGCATCTCATCTCCATTTGTATGGGAGGCAACAGAAATAACCCCATCCGCACCAAGGTTCATGGCATGGAAGGCATCTCCATCTTCACCTGTATAAATCAAGAATTCTTCTGGCTTGTGCTCAATCAAGTAAGCCATATTGGCCAAGCTGGTACATTCTTTAACACCGATGATATTTGGATGGTCAGCCAAACGAAGCAAGGTTTCTGGAGTTAATTCAACAACTACACGCCCTGGAATGTTATAGATGATAATAGGTAAGTCAGAAGCATCTGCAATCGCTTTAAAGTGCTGATACATTCCTTCTTGAGAAGGTTTGTTGTAGTATGGTACGATAGCAAGTCCAGCAGCGAAGCCACCAAAGTCTGCTACTTCTTTGACAAACTCAATCGAGTCACGCGTATCATTGGTACCTACACCCGCAATCAAAGGAACACGTCCATTAACAATCTTTTGTACAGCCGCAAAGAGTTCCAACTCCTCATCGTGGGTCAAGGTCGGACTCTCAGCAGTCGTTCCAGCTAGAAGAATTCCATCTGTATGATGGGCCAATAAATGCTCAATCAAGGCTGGAATGGCATCAAAGTTGATGGAACCATCCTCATGGAAAGGGGTAATAAAGGCTGTGATGATTTTACACTCTTTTAAATCTTGATAAGACATGAGAAACACCTCTCTATTTCAAAGAAGGAGTTCATCTGAACTCCTAAACGATATGACTATTTTAATTCAAATTTCAACTCAGCTGTTGGACGAACCAATCCACGTTCGTGAAGCGTTTCTGCAATCTGAACTGAGTTCCAGGCAGCACCTTTAAGAAGGTTATCTGAAACAACCCACATATGGATTCCTTTTTCAGCATCTAAGTCTTTACGGATACGACCAACAAAGGTATCACGTGAACCAACTGCATTGATGGCTTGCGGATAGATTTGATGCGCTACGTCATCCTCAAGAACAGCACCTGTAAAGGCTGCGATAGCTGCTTTCACTTCTTCGATTGGAGCCACTTCTTTTGTTTCAATATAAACTGACTCAGAGTGAGCTGACAAAACTGGAATACGAACACAGGTTGCAGACACTGCGATGCTATCATCTTCCATGATTTTCTTCGTTTCCTTGGTCATCTTCATCTCTTCGTAAGTGTAATCATTGTCCGTGAAGACATCGATTTGCGGAAGAGCGTTAAAAGCGATAGGATAGTGTTTCTTGTCACCACCTGAAGGCAAGATTTCTGCATGCAAATCACGTGGATTTACACCGTCATTCAAGACTTCACGAAGTTCACGTTGTGTCTCAAGAATCGCTCCCATACCAGCACCTGAGACCGCTTGGTAAGTTGAAACGATGATACGGTCCAAGCCCCATTTTTGACGAACAGGCTCAAGAGCCACCATCATTTGGATTGTTGAACAGTTAGGGCAGGCAATGATTCCGTTGTGGGCATCAAGTGCATGAGCATTGACCTCTGGAACAACCAAGGGTACATCTGGGTTTTGACGGAAATAAGATGTATTATCCACTACTACCGCTCCAGCTTGAACTGCGTATGGTGCATACTTAGCTGATGTCGAACCACCTGCTGAAAAGAGAGCAATGTCAACTCCTTCAAAAGCAGTTTCAGTCGTTTCTTCAATCGTAATATCTTGGTCTTTAAATTTCAAAGTCTTGCCTGCTGAACGTGCAGAAGCAAGGTAACGAATTTTATCGATTGGAAGTGTTGATTCTTCCAACATTTTTATCATCTGAGCTCCGACAGCACCTGTCGAGCCGACTACAGCAACTGTATATCCCATAAACAACCTCTTTCGGAATTTTCTAAAAATTTCTATAATAGATGTATTATACTACTTTTTCCAGAAATTGAAAAGCATTTTTGGGTTATATTTTCTGAAAATTAAAAATCCCTAGTCATTGACCAGGGACTAAGAGGCATCTTCATGTGATGAGCAGGTTCACACAACTCATCAAGGTCCGCTCCTGCGTTATGACCTCCTTATGCTCAATAGCAGTCCGAAGACTACCTATCGACTCATCGCAGGTTTTATTCTACTATGCTTTGCTGACTTTGTCAAGGCTAATGCGGGGGAAATATAAAAAACTCTCGAAAATCAAGAGTTTTTTTGTCTATCTAATGCTAATTGCCGGGATTGAACCGGCGACCTCATCCTTACCATGGATGCGCTCTGCCAACTGAGCTAAATCAGCTTACCTAAAAAGTATACTATAGTTCTATGCTCTTGTCAAGCGCTCTCTTTTAAATTTCTGAAATGAAAAAAGCTAGATCTATCAAGAATCTAGCTTATAAACTTCTTATTTTGTTAGATCGATTCGCTGTCCTAGTTTTCCGATTAGGATTGCACCAACGATAAGCGATGCAAATTCTCCAATCCCTGTAGAAAACCAAGTAAAGAAGAATGGAGCTTCAGCAACGATATGAAGTTCTGCTGCAATGGTAATCATTGAAATAGAGAAGAGGATTGAAAATAAGAAATGATCTTTTCGAATCAAACCATTGAACAAATAGTCTTTCTTATACTTGCTAAAGAGCCATACACCTAGACTTAGGAAAACTAGGGTAGATCCCCCGCCAACAAAGACATCAATTAGGCCAAAACTAAAGAAATTAGCAATCATACAACCAATCGTCACACCGATGATATATTTAGGATTGTAAAAAGCCAAAAAATTCATCATCTCAGAAATACGGAACTGGTAAGCACCGAAGCTAATAGCATTTAGTGGTGGGGTAATGGTCAAAACCACATAGATAGCAGCAACGATGGCAATATCTGCCATGTCACGAACAGTTAATTTTTTCATGTTTTCTCCTTTGGCGGTTTCCCGCGTAAAATATGCTTGATGAAAGAAGCTAAGCACCAAGGGTTGAGTGAATCAACCTTACCAGTATAGCACAATATATGACTTTATGCTATACTAAAATCATGAAAAAACTAATAAAAACTTTTTTTGATAGCGAAATCCTTGCCTATCTATTTTTTGGTGGCGCTACTACTTTGGTTTCTATTGTATCGCGTTTACTTATTTACCATATCAGCCACCAGGAAATCCTCGCAACTGCCCTCGCTAATATTATCGGGATTCTCTTTGCCTTTCTCACAAATGATACAATCGTCTTTAAACAAGAGAGAAGGAATTGGCCAACCCGCCTGGCTAAGTTTTTCTTAGCTCGTCTCTCAACACTTGGTCTCGACATCCTTTTAACTTATATCTTTGTTACAACCTTTCCTGATCTTATTGGCCAGTTTGTCGAATTTAATATAGATAGGGTTAATACGATTGAAACTATCCTAGCACAAATTTTGATCATCATTTTAAACTATATTTTCAGTAAAATCTATATTTTTAAAGGGAACAACTGACCACTTTGAGCGTTCAAGTTGCTTTTTGTCACATTTTAGGATATAATAAATTAGAAAATTAGGAAAGGAATTTATGAAAATGTTAAAGGATCTTAAAGCATTTTTGCTTCGTGGTAATGTTGTTGACCTCGCTGTCGGTGTGATCATTGCCTCTGCATTTGGTGCTATCGTTACTTCATTTGTTAATGATATCATCACTCCACTTCTCTTGAACCCAGCTTTGAAAGCTGCGAACGTTGAACGTATCGCTGAACTTTCATGGAATGGTGTTGGTTATGGTAGCTTCTTGAGCGCTGTTATCAACTTCCTCGTTGTGGGTACAGTTCTCTTCTTTGTTATCAAAGGTATTGAAAAAGCTCAAAACCTTCGTAAGAAAGAGGAAGTGGTTGAGGAAGCTCCTGCTGCTCCAACTGAACTCGAAGTTCTTCAAGAAATCAAAGCTCTTCTTGAGAAAAAATAAGACAAATAAAGGATCTAGCTTAAAGCTAAATCCTTTTTTCTTTACTCTTTTGGTAACTTCCCAGCCTTTTCGAGCATTTTCTTAATCAAGTAAGGCATCTTCACATTTTCACGGCCTTTTTTCTCAATGAGCTTTTTGACAAATTCTGGCATCTGAAGATCGTCTGTCTCCTCCATGATGTCCTTGGTAGTTGCTGAAGGAGCTAACTCATCAAAAGTTTCTTCTTCTGGGAGAAAAGCTTTAAATTCTTTGTCTTCATTGGCTCTTACAGTAGCAACTAAAGCGTCAATTAAACGGCTATCCGTATTGGGCATAGGTGGGCGATGGTAGGTGACACCTAATTCTTGACACAACTCATAACATTCCACATCGTTGTCAAACAAGACTTCGATGTGCTCACTGATAAAACTAATAGGAATAAAAATATAATGCTCGGGATATTGCTTTTGTTCTCGTAAATATTCTAAGACATCTGGCTTGATCCAAGGGATTCCAATATCGCTTTCGCTCTGCCAAGTATTGGTATACTGGTCTGTCATTAGGCCGAGTTGTTCAGCGATTAGCTTGCTATTATCGAAAATCTGATCGATATATGGATCTCCATAGTCCAAGGCAAAAATGGGAACACTGTGGGCTGAAAAGATTACCTTGAAGGACTCTTCTCCCACCTCATTTCGTAAAATTTTTCTAATCTCATCTGTCCAAAAGTCCAACAAAGCCTGTTGTTGATACCAGTCCTTAATTACTAAAAATCGGATCTGCTGGCTTTCCAGAAACTTTTCATACCCCATGACTGAGTAAAAAGAATAATGAGGTTCCAAAATCAAGCAGATACATTCTTCAACACCATCAGCCTCCATCTGCTTGATCACTTCTGGGATAAAGGGGCGAGAAAATTTGTTGGCAAAGTAGATACCATACTCCTCACCTAATCGCTCTCTAACTAGGGCAACTTCTTCTCGCGTAATCCGCTGCAAGGGCGTCCCACCGATAAGGACATAGTTGTCATAGAGAGTCTGAATCTCGTGATCTTGGGGTCTAACTCCACGACGAATGTTTGTAAAAAATTCTGCTACTCCTTCAAAACTAATCTCCTCTGGAGATCCAAAGGTCATCATCAATATTGCTTTTTTCATATTATCATCCTTATGTTATTATTTTCACTATCTATTCTATCATGAAAGAAAAAAATAGTAAACGCTTCCGAGTCTACTATTTCTTTTGTTCTTTTGTATTTCTATCTCTCCTCATGATTAGGATGATGAGGATAAGAAGTAAGAGGACGATAATAAGGAGTAGAAAGGCTAGGATGTAGATCCAATGGCTGGGAATTCCGTGATCGAAATACCGCGTTCCTACTGCTTCTCTACTCTTATCCTGTGCTACTTTTACCGGCGCATCCGTTATTTTAGCTAAGAGGATATGTCGTCCATTAGTTATGTTAAGGAAACAGGTGCTTAATAGAACAATCTTGTCCGTTGAGGTCAAGGAAACATCTCGCTTGTATTTGGCTTTGCTTAACAGATACTGATAGTAAGCCTGATGTTCCTCGTCATTGGAACTCAGGGTTCGATAAATCTCCGTGTCATAAGCATCCACTTCTAAAATCCCAAAAATCTCTAGCCCTCGTTCACGACCGTTATAATAGATAGAACCATAGCGATGCTTTTCAAAAAAATCTTGATCCGCAAATTTTTGAATCTCCCCAAACATAGCACCAGAGGCCATAGAGTGACCGTATATGATGGTATTAAAGTCAGTAAAATTTGGATTAAAACGATAGTCTAGAAAAATAGACCCCGACACAGTATAATCACCAAAGGCATTTCGGTCAAGGTATTTAACATTGTCCTGACTCTGCAAGAGAGGATAGTCTACCTTGGTTCCATCAAGGCTAATCCAACCACAAACATCCTTATTCAAGTGCTGCAGGGTTTCAAAACCCGTACTGCTCGCATCTTTTTCAATGGGATTATAGTGATCGTAGTCGCTCGCAAGGACCCTGTCACCGGTAAAAAGATAGAATAAAGCTAAAAAGAGAGATAGAATGACCTTTATGACTTTGCGACTCGTATTTGTTTTCATATTTCCTTCTTTCTCCTTTCTAGCCTTGAAAATAAAAGAGCAAGAGAGGCTGTCCCTTTCTCTTTTATTGGTAGTTTAGTCAGTAATGGTATCTGCTCCTTCTTCCTTTGCTTCTCTTCTACGACGCAAGATCAAGTAGAGGATGATGAGCAAGAAGATCAATAGCAAGAGCAAGATAAACAAGATGATGTACCATATCCACAAAGGAATCGATGAGAGAAATCGTCCGAGCGACGAATCATCAAAGACACTGTATGGGAATGGTTTTGATTTTTTCGTATGGAAGGTGTTCTTTGGAACCGTATCCGTAATCTTGGCAACTACGATATGTCTCCCATTTGTTACGTCTAGGAAACAGGTACTGAGAAGGATGATATGGTCATTTGGCCCCAGTGTAATGTCTCGTTTGTGAATGGCAACCGAGAGTAAGTGATCGATATATTCTTGGCGCCGATCATCCCCATTAATACCTGGATCGTAGATGTTAAAGTCATAGGCGTCCACCTCGAGCATTTCAAAGATTTCAAGACCTTTTTCAACGCCATTATAGTAAATACTGCCGTAGCGATGCTGGTCAAAAAATTCCTTATCAGAAAACTTTGCTACATCTCCAAACATAACCCCATTTTCTACATGGTGACCGTAGATGATGGTATTAAAGTCTTCGAACTTGGATTCATTTCGAGCCTCAAGGAAAATAGCCCCTGTAGCTGCAAATTCTCCCTTAGAATCCTTGTTCAGGTATTTTTCATTGTCTTTGGCTTGGACTAAGGGATAGTCGATATTGGTGCCATAGACATTGATCCAACCGAGAACCTCTGGATTGACTTGCTGTAGCTTGTGAAAGCCAGAAAAACTAGCAAGCTCATCCTTCTCACTGGTACTAACAGGTCTATAAGCCTCATACTCACT
Organism: Streptococcus oralis; assembly: GCF_026782375.1. GTDB lineage: Bacteria > Bacillota > Bacilli > Lactobacillales > Streptococcaceae > Streptococcus > Streptococcus oralis_CL. The sequence continues at coordinate 592,578 of NZ_JAKUWJ010000001.1, forward strand.
TGATGAAGCCTGAGAATAAACCTGATTGGCATCCCAAAGGGCGTAGAAACCAAAGAGAAAGACTAAGGCAGCCAAGAGGAGCAGGATATGATTCATCAATGCATCTACAGCAAGGACCAGACGCCTAGACAAACTCCTTTTTGGTTTCTCACGCTTGATTTTCATAATTCAAACCAGTTGCCTAAGCTTGTCTGCGTTTTTTAGACAAAACAACAAATCCAGCCAAACCAAGACCAATCATCAAGATGAAAGGAAGGTTATCAATCAAGAGACCAGTAGGGGTAACGTCTGGTAAGCTATTTGTGATAGTGTTATCGTTTGGCTTTTCACCAATAAGGATGTTTTCTTGTGTAAAATCTTGTGATTTTGTTCCATTCTGTGTTCTAATTAAACCATTTGATTTGAGTTCTGATGATGCAGTATATCCCTGAGAACTAACTTCAACTAATTTATATTTTGTACCAGCTGGAATTTTTTTAAATACAAGAGTTTGATTATGTCTTAAAGTAATTGTAGTTTCTCTATCATATTCAAAAGTTTTGGAAACTCCATCAATACTACCATTAATTGAACTTGCTTCTTCAGTCGACGCTTTTTTAAAAGTAAGTTTGAAAGTGAAATTTTTAGTCTTATCAGCACTTGATCCTGACACAACTTTTTTAATAACTAATGAATTTGCTGTTGGATCTATGTTAGCTTGATCTGGATTATTTGGTTTTGGATCATTGGGGTCCGTAATTTTTCCAGCATCTTTTCGATAGATGTTACTAAATAAATCATATTTATATGTTTCAGAGCCTGTAGAAGGTTTTACTTTTGCGCCATTAGTATTACTGGTTTCTTTAAAATACACAGATGAAATGTAAGTCCCATTCTCACGACTCTTATTCTTTACAATAACGTGCATGTCGTATGTACGCGTATCATAAGTCATATAATCAATAGGGGTACCATTTTTGGAAATCGCATGCCAACCATCATTCTTTTCTGCAACTCTATAAACATATTCACCAGCATGATTATATCTAACAGAATAAAAAATATTAGTTGTGTCTTTTTTTATACTATCTTCATTCGGTTTCAAGACATCTGACGAACGAAAAGTTACACTCTGATCTGGAATATTCGTTCCAGTTTCATATGGTGCCCCATTAGATGATGTTCCAGTTTGAGGTGTGAATGTAAATGTAAAAGTTGCATTAGGTGTAGTAATTCCTTCGGCAATTTTTAAAGTTTTATTTATAGCAACTTTAGCATCACTTTCTCCTGTTGCTCTAGCTGTTGCGAGATTATCATCATTTGTATCCGCAAATGTTGGCACTCCTCTAAAGACCGACAAGGCGGTTACAGCTGCAATACTTGCAGTAACTAATTTTTTCAAAAATGTTTTTTTCATGATTATTCCTTTTATTTTTAAATTTCTTTTTTCATAAATTATCATCAAAAGCCCCGTCGCCTTAGGACTGTTACCACCTTGCCATGGGTATCCTGTATAGGAATGGTTCCAAAAGCACGACTATCTACAGCCGTTGTTCGATTGTCTCCGAGGACAAAGAGTTGTCCTGCTGGAACTTTCATTGGGAAGGTAGCCCCTTCCTTATAGAGCAGCGTTTCTTTGTAGATATCCTGCTCTTGTTGAGGAGAACCATTGATGATGAGACCATTTTCGTTTATATCGATCGTACTTCCTTCGGTTGCTATGACACGCGCCACTCTTTCCTTGCCCTTATAACTATAGACGAGCAGATCACCAATCGAATAACGTTTATCCAACCTATAGTAGACAACCAAGTCGCCATCTTTTAAGGCTGGCTTCATGCCATCGTCATTGTATCTCAATAGTCCAAAGACAAAAAAGTAAAGGGTGGCCAGTACAAATCCAACCATCAGAAGCTTACTGACTAAGTAGAGGATATCTCCCCATACACTCGGCGGAGACTTATCCCAATTGACTTGTGTTACTGTTTTCTTATGTTTCTTTTTAAGTAGCATTATTTTCTCCTATGTACCACTAGATATCCGAGTAGGATTGTAAAGAAGATTCCTCCTAGAGGAAGGATTATTCCTAACATGAGTGTACTGCTGAGGAAGTCAACTCCGGTTTCAGGTACACTATTCTTATTATTCGTGACTGTCGCGGACTTATCCCCATCCAGCTTGCCTTCTTGATTTTCATAAGAAACCTGATATCCACGCGAAGAGTTTGATTCCTCTTCTACGGTATAGTGACTATCGAGTGGAAGTCCATCAATTTTTATGGTTTGGTCTTTGTTGAGATCAATAGACGCTCGACCATTCGTGAATTGCAGAGAGGTTCTTTTATTATTCACCGTTGCATTATAGGTTCCATTCAATGGGCTATTCTGAGCATCCCTGATGTTAATGGTAATCTTGAAGGATTTTAATAGATTGGCAAATACGCCTGTAACTTTTTTTGTGACTGATAAACTTGGAAGCTTGTGATTTGTGACAATACTGCTTTCGTCTTTATTCAGATCACCCTCTTGATTCTCATATGTAACGTGGTAACCATTCGTTGATGCCGCTTCTTCTTCAACCTTGTAATGTGTTCCATACGGAAGATATTTTAGAGATTTTTCGGCATTATGTGTTAATGGTATTTGTGCACGTCCATTAGTAACTTTGATATCACCAAAAGTACCATTTATAGGATTTCGTTCTTTATCAGTTAGCTCGATGTTAATATTAAAACTCTTATTCGATGTATCTTCAGGGACTAATATCTTTCTTATCGTCAAACTAGGTAATTGACGATAAAATACTTTAAAGGTTGGCGATTGGTCCGTTCCTTCTTTTTTTACTTCCTTAGTAAAACCTGGAACATCAGGTGCTATTAAATCGTATTGATATCCTTTAGCAACTTTTTCAAAGTTTCTCGTTTCATTAAAGATATTTGTTCTAACATTTACATTAGTCTTTCGATAGTCTTGATTGTCTGAACCCCCATTCTTGTTCTTTTGAACCAATTTGAGTTCAAGATTACTTGGTTGCTTAGCTGTTATAACGGTTCTCACACCCGTCACACCCTGCCATTCGACTTCCACTGGAACCGTTAATGGATCCGTAGGTTTGAAGGTTGGGTTGTCAGAATAATCTTTGGTCTTGGTTTGAGAGGTCCCTATTCCATAAGAATAAGTGACACTGGCACCTTTATTGGAGTAGAGTTTATTGACATCAGATCCCTCAGCATCACCAACCTCTAGTTTTTTATCACCAGCAATAACATCTAAGGCTTCTTGACTTGATATAACAGTGAATTTTAGAACATATCTAGCTCCATCTTCTAAGGAATAATTAGGAGAAAATTTAGCCCTAACTTCCACTAATCCTTCTGAGGTTGTTTTGGTATCAAAAGTTACTTGCTCTTTGCTTAATGTTTCACTGCTACCATCTTTCTCTTTAACGACACGAAAATCTGAAGATCCATTAGGTAATAACTGAACATACTTAGAAAGAACATCCTTGATGGTCACATGGTGAACCCCCAGAGGCAGAATCTTATCTGTGATATCTTTAAAACTGTCTCGTAACTGGTCTTCATTGTTTGCGGATAGGATTTCATTAGGAATGGAAGAATTGTGGTACCTGATATAATACTGCAGACTAGTAATACTGTCGACATTGTTTGAATAACGAAATTTAATGGAATAAAAACCATCAAGTTTTGGAGCAAGACTATAGGCTAGATTATTGATAGATACATCTAAATTATTCCAGAACCATTCAGGCGCCGTTTCTGATCCATCTTGATTATTATAGTTATAAACAGTATAACCACTGTCGTTGTAATACATATTGGCAAAACCATCTGATAGAACAATAACAACCTTCTTTGCATTTGGTCTTGCACTATCTATCAATTGATTGGCAATACGAATACCCGCGCTAATATTGGTTCCTGTACCGATTCCTGATTCAGTCCCTATTGATTGACCACCAGCAATTCTCATATTACTGACTGCAGTCTTTGAACCACTAGCATCGTTATTCCAATTTAAAATTGTTTCTGCATCATCCCATGGGGATACACCATCATAAAATGCTGTTCTCTCTTCATACGGCCAATACCGATACCCCCACTCCCATTTTCGGTAGTAGGAATTCCATGCTTGTTCCGCAAACTTATTATCAATCTTTCCGCCAAAACCTACCATGGATAACCGATTATTTGAATTGGATAAAATCGTATCAATTAATCCCTGACGATCTCGAGTTCCTTTAAGGGTATTTTTTAAAGCATCCAATCTTGTAATTGTTCGGCCAGTGGAAGAAGGAACATCTCTCTTGTTCATACTTCCTGAGAGGTCTGCTACTAAAACAACATCCAAGGGATCCGTTTGGGTCTCCGTTCCCAGTTTAGAAGTGATATCCAATGACAACTCATACTTGTCATCCTGTCCCGATATCGGAGTAATTGTTTTATGAAGGGTTGTCTGAGGTTCTGTAGTAGAATCAGCATTTAACAGACTTATCGGAGCACAAAAAAAGAGAATAGCTAACAGTGTAACTAAATGGCGCGCAATAATTTGAACTTTCTTAAAATCGAAGCGAATGTTCATTTTATTCTCCTTAATTATTTTGGTTTTAAATCTATTGTTATATCAATCTAAACATTTGCAAGATAATTGTACAATAAAGTTCACGCAGTGTCAATTAATATGATTAATTTTATATTATATCAATTAATAAAAGAGTATGATTCTTCTTTGTCTTTCAAACTATTCTATGGTAAAATGAAAAAAGAATAAAAAAATCTCATAAAATATAAATGCATATATTCTATTCTGAAATATCCAAGATTTCATTTGAAAGTCTATTGAATTTGAATTATTATATTTTTTCAAAATTCATGAAATTTTCAGAATGAGGCTTTTTCCGAAGTTTGCATTCTATTTTATGATTGTTAAAGGAGTTTTTATGACTTATCCGAACCTTTTAGATCGTTTTTTGACCTATGTCAAGGTCAATACGCGCTCTGACGAACACTCTACTACTACTCCAAGTACGCAAAGTCAGGTAGATTTTGCGACCAACGTTCTTATTCCTGAAATGAAACGTGTTGGTTTGCAAAATGTTTACTATCTACCAAATGGTTTTGCTATTGGAACCTTGCCAGCTAATGATCCGAGCTTGACACGCAAGATTGGGTTTATCTCCCACATGGATACTGCTGACTTTAATGCTGAGGGCGTTAATCCGCAAGTCATCGAAAACTACGATGGAGGTGCGATTGAACTGGGGAATTCTGGATTTAAACTGGATCCAGCTGACTTTAAGAGTCTTGAGAAATATCCAGGTCAAACGCTTATCACAACTGACGGCACAACCTTGCTGGGCGCTGATGACAAATCAGGTATTGCTGAGATTATGACCGCTATCGAGTACTTGACTGCTCATCCCGAAATCAAACACTGTGAGATCCGTGTTGGTTTTGGACCTGACGAAGAAATCGGTGTCGGTGCCAATAAGTTTGATGCAGAAGACTTTGATGTAGACTTTGCCTACACGGTTGATGGTGGCCCACTAGGGGAGCTTCAGTACGAGACTTTCTCAGCAGCTGCTGCTGAACTCCATTTCCAAGGGCGCAATGTCCACCCTGGTACTGCAAAGGGTCAAATGGTCAATGCCCTTCAGCTAGCGATTGATTTTCATAATCAACTTCCAGAGAATGACCGACCTGAATTGACTGAAGGTTACCAAGGTTTCTATCATCTTATGGATGTGACAGGTAGTGTCGAGGAAGCGCGTGCAAGCTATATCATTCGTGACTTTGAAAAGGATGCCTTTGAAGCACGTAAAGCAGCTATGCAGTCTATTGCTGACAAGATGAATCAAGAACTTGGGAATAATCGCGTTAGCTTGACTCTGACAGACCAGTACTACAATATGAAGGAAGTCATTGAGAAAGACATGACACCTGTTACCATTGCCAAAGCTGTAATGGAAGATCTAGGGATCGCGCCAATTATCGAACCAATTCGTGGTGGAACAGATGGGTCTAAGATTTCCTTTATGGGGATCCCAACTCCTAATATCTTTGCTGGTGGTGAAAACATGCATGGACGTTTTGAATACGTTAGCCTTCAGACTATGGAGCGTGCAGTGGATACCATCATTGGTATTGTATCTTATAATGACTAAAAAAGACGAGGTAGCTGAGCTACTTCGTCTTTCTTTTTATTCGTTTGGTTGAGCACTCGGCTCAGACTCACTTTGTACTTGCTTTTCTGTTGGTTTAGAAGCAGCTGTTTCACTGTCTTTCTCAGACTTAGATTGGCTATCAGTTTCACTTGCTTTTGAACGGAGTTCCTGATTCAAGCTAATGATCTCTTTAGCTAGAGTGAGGAGACCTTCCTTATCACTACTTTTGGCTGCGAGTTGATCAAATAGAGCATCAACACGCTCAAAGTCTGCATCTGATCCTTTGTTATCTTCTAAATACTTGTGAAGAGAGAGCAAGACATTATAAAGTTTTTGATAGACGATCACCGTTTGCGGATCCTGTTCAGCTTGTTTTTCCTCTCGTTGGATAGTTGCTGCAATACGATTCAAGAGATCATCAAGCTGTGTTTTGGCTTCATCAAAGTCTGCATTTTCTTTTTCTGCGGCTGCTTTGATATTGGCTGCTTCTTCAGCTAAGGATTGTTTAACACCGTCTTCTTTGACACGCGCTAGAAGTTGAACGACTTTGGATAGGAGAGCATCCACTTCTTCCTTCTTGACCTTGCTAACCCGCTCTTCTGGCATAAAATCACCGTAGAGTTCTTTTAGGAATTCATAGATAGCTGTCTTAGCAGTTTGACTATCTACTTTTTCCGTATCTAGAATAGTCTTATTAGCTTTTGTAGAAACGGGTTCTTCTTTGAGAGCTTCTTCTACTTCTAGCTTAGTTTGGTAAATAGTTGGGAATAACTTGTTCAAGTCGATTGCTTTGAGGAAAGATTGTGACTGGTAAAGTTCCCATGTCAACTTGGCAACACGGTTCCGAAGTTCTTCTCTCAAACGACCATCAGACACATGTTCGTAGAAGTACTTGATGTACTCTACTGTTGTGACTCCTGTCCGATCTCGGAAATCTTGCAAGGCCTGAAGTTTCGCTTCAATGGCAGCCAACTCTGTCTCATCCTGTGCTAGTTTTGCTTCCTGCAAATGTACCAAAAGATCTTTCTTAGGCAAGCCATAAGTGTCCGTATCCAGTGTATTGATCTTATCTACTAGGGCTTGGTACTTCTTATCTAAAGGTGAAGTTTCAATCGGTGCCACACTTTGATCCACATGGATATACTGTTTATCAAAGAGATCCAAGGTTGCTAGATATCCAGCAGTTGAGTTTGTTGCCAATTTTTTCATATTTTCGGTGAATTGCCCCAAAGCAAGTTCAACACGTCTCTGCATGATTGGCTGGTCTTTGTAGAGACTTCTGCTATCTGCTAAAAGTTGATCCACCTTAGATAGAACAGTTTGTTCATCAAAAGCCCCAGGTTGATAGGTCGATTGTAGGGCTGGAATCTTGTTTTTCAAAGCTACTTCATAGCCCTTAGTTTGAACCTTGATGTAGTGATTGTGGTCTCCGTGAGGAATCACAAAACTACCACTTTCTACCTGTAAACTATAAGGAGACACCCCATCACGTAGGGCAGTCGTATACAGTTCATTTAGGAAATCCAGTTCTGGATTTCCAGTTTGGAGAGGAATACGAACATGTTCTTTTCGAACAGCATAGGGATGGATATGGGTTGGATCATAGGCTTGATCCGGATTTCCAAAGACAAAGAATCCATTTGAAATGCGAATCGCTTCGAGGGGAACCCCGTAGGTCTGTGAGATATACTTGATTTTTTCTTCATCGCTAGCATCTCTTGAGAAACTTTCCACAGTCTTTGCAAGTGGTTGAACGTGCTGCGACTGATGATTTTCTTTCAAGTGATCTTGGGCAGCTTTGATTTGGGCTGCAGTCAAGTCTTTCTTAAAGAAATAATGAGCGTGATCTCCGTGAGAAACTACAAAACCTTGCTCATCCTCACTTATAACACGATCAGCTGCAAAGTCATGATCATGTTCTTCGTCATGATGATGGTCATGGTTCTCTCCATCGTGGTCATGATCTTCATGGTTGGTCCCCTGACTTCCATGGTTACCGTCTTGGTCATGATGATGACCTTGCTGATCAGGATGTTCTACTGGTTTGCTTGGTTTTTCCAAAGGTGCTGGTTTCCCACTGTCGATAGCAAGAGGAATCATACGCGCAATCTTTTCTTCCAAAGCAGAAAGCTTTGTATACGGAATGAAATGATAGTGATTTCCATGAGGAATCGCTACGCCACTTGGTGTTCTGCTTGAAATCTTAGCAGGGTCAAAAATCAAGCCATCCGATTCTGCATAACGTTGCTTACTTGGAAGAGCATAGAGTTGCTGCAATAGACTCTGAAGGCTCTCTTCTGGTTTGCTTGGTGTTTCGGTTTGTTGACCAGGATTAGTGGTTTGACTGGTTCCATTTTGACTTGGACGATAGTCAGTCACACTCGGTTGTTTTCTAGTTCCAGAGAGGTAGGCTTGAGCAGCAGACAATTCACTAGCAGACAAATCACTTTTTGGAATGTAGTGATAGTGTCCTCCGTGAGGAACAATATAAGCATCACCAGTATCTTCAATAATATCAGCTGGATTAAAGACATAACCATCATCTGTCGTATAGCGTCCCTGAGACCTTGCTACAGCCACATCAGAGCTGACCTTCTTATTATCTTTGACATGTTCTTGTTTTTGACGATTGATTTCATCTTTAGTTCGAACATTATCAGCATGAGCTGCATCTTTCAGGTAGACATAATATTTTCCATCGACTTTGATGATATAACCACCTTTGATTTCATTGACAATATCAGCGTCTTTAAGTTGATAATTGGCATCTTTCATCAAAAGTTCTTCACTGAAAATCGCATCAAAAGGAACTTTTCCATTGTAATAATGGAAATGATCACCGTGTGAAGTCACATAACCTTGATCGGTAATTTTCACGACAATTTGTTCTGCCTGAATATCTTCCTTTTTGCTAACTTGATCTGGTGTCTGAGTCTCTGTTTTTTGAGAGTCTTGTTTCCCATCAACATAAGATACACGGTTATTATCTTTGTTTCCTTCTACCTGGTGTTGGTTCAGTGCATAGATGCAAAGACTTAGGGAAAGGACTAAAGCCGATCCCGCCACAAGATACTTTTTCTTCATTTTCATCATCTCCTCATTTTAATTCTTCTGCAAGAACTTTCATATTTTCTTCTAGATTTTCTAAGTAAGTTTTATCATTTTCAGGATCTGCTTCTAAAGGATTCAGTGTTTTCAAACTAACTCCTGTTGATTTGACCAAGGTTTCAGCTACTTTAGAAGAAGCATTGCTCTCAGTAAAGATGGTTTTGACCTTATAGGTCTTAACGAATTCCTGAATTTCTGTTAGTTGTCTCGGACTTGGCTCTTGTTCAGGAGAAATACCAGCAATTCCAAGTTGTTTCAATCCAAAACGTTTAGCCAAGTAAGAAAAGGCTGTGTGTTGCGTAACAAAAGTCTTTTGACTCGCTTTTTCAAAAATAGGCTGGTATTTTCTAGTCAATTCTTGGGCCTTAGAGATGAAATTCTTGGCATTCTTTTGATAAGTCTCTTTATTGGCACTATCAAGCTCCGAAAGTTTGTCCGCAATAATCTGCGCTTCTTCGCCTGCTTTTTCAGGATCTAACCAAGTGTGAGGGTCGTAAAGTGTTTTTTCATCAATACCATCACCAGCTTCTACATCTTCTAAACCTGGTACACGTTCCAAGGTCATCCCTTCAGACGCTTCCAAAACTTTAACTTTTGATTTTTTCAAATTTGGATCCAGACTTCCCGCCCAAGACTCCAGTGTATGCGAGTGGTAGACAAAGACATCCGCGTCATAAATAGCAGCAATGTCATTCGCTGAAGGTTCATATGAGTGAATTCCACTACTTGACTGAATCATCCGAACATCATTCAGGTTACCTGATACCTCTTTGACCATGGCATAGACTGGGTAAAAACTTGTGACAATCTTCATCCCTTTTGCTTCTTGTTTTTCTTTTTGACTACATGCTCCTAAGACAAGAGCCAACAAACTGGCCATCAATAATAGGATCGTTCTTTTTTTCATCATTACTCCTTAACTAGTATTTAACCATTTAATTAACTAGTAAATAGTTTATCTTTATTTACATTATATGTCAAGTTATTTTGCACATTTTCATGAAAAAAATGAGAACTAGAACTCACACTCTGCTCTCATTTTTCGATTTTATCTTTTCTAGCTCTCCTATCCTGTTATTAGGAGTTAGAAAATGTTGCTACGACTACTTACTCTCCCTTAACAAAGCCAATAATTTTTCAGCTTCTGCCATAATAGTATTGTTGTCTTGGGCACCAAATAGCAGGTTATTTTTTAAGCCAGTGAGAGTTTCTTTTGCATTGGACTTGATAATGGGGTCTTGGATCTTTCCAAGTATATCTTCAGCCTCTCTCAGTTTTTCTTCAACCTTTTCAGTTTCAACCTGAGGTTCTTCTGATTCCTCTGGCGATTCTTCTTCTGGCTCCTCAGTTGGTTTTGGAGATTCTGGTTTCTCACTCTTCGGCTTCTCTTCGCGCGGTTTTTCTTCCTCAGGTTTTTCTGTCTGAGGTTTCTCTACTGATGGTTTTTCCGTATGATTGTTATCAGCTTGACCATTTTGGTTTCTTTGAACATGGTCACTTGCATTTCCCCAACCACTATCTGAATGCGGACATTCGTTTGGATGTTCGACATAGTACTTCACAGTCGCAAAGAGATCCTCTAAAGAATACCCCTTAGGAGCCTCATAAAGACCTTCGTCAAACCACTCAAATTTGATGTTATGGTAATGGTCATAATGAGGTATAATCAAGCTTCCGTTTTTGACTTCCACAGTATGTTGGAGATTGTAAGGCATACGATCAAGCGGTACCTTCTTAGCTGCTTTCACGCGCTTGTAGATAGCTTCTGCTCCTTTAACCTCCGTATTTCCTGGATTCTGATGGTCTGTTGAAGGAGGAGTCAAACCTTTCTCTTTAGCATAAGCCTGGGCTGCCGCTCTTTCGGCTTCAGACAAACTATCTTTTTTAATCCAATGGCTATGGGTCATATGTGGAGTTATATAGGCATCCCCCTCATCACTGGTGATATCACGAGGATCAAAGATATAGCCATCTTCTGTTGTATACTTGCCTGCCAACTTGGCTACCTGAATCTCATCATCAGTGTAGGCAATTTGCGCATTTGGTTTTCCTAAACGTTCTGGATGACGAATCGGTGCTAGAAAGGCCAAGATATCATCCACCAACTTGACTTTATCACTTGAGGTATCATTGAGTCGTTCCAAGAGTTTATCCAAAGCCTCAAAATCAGCTTGGCGCCCTTTATTATCAAGTAAGTCTTGATGAACTCTTGCTAGTAAATCATAAGCCTTATTGTAAAATCCTTGATCACCAGATGGGAGGTTGGTTTTCTTAGCTCCGAGTTTATGAGACAAACTTTCTTGCTTGTCTAGTTTACTATCAATGGCTGCAGCAGTTTCTGCTGAAAGTTCCTTGGCAGGAATATAACGAGAGATTCCATTCTCCTCAAATACATAGCCATCAGCTACTTTTCGAATCACCTGTTTAACCAATTTTTCATCAATTGGATTGCTTGGAGATGGTTGAGGATTTGGTGCAGGTTGCGGGCTTGGACTAGGTTCCGGAGTCGGTTGTGGACTTGGTTGTTCTGGTCTTGAATCTGGTACCCAATGGTTTGAACGATAACGAAGGGGAATAATACGAGCAATTCGTTCTTCCAATTCAGACATTTGTTCATAAGGGATAAAGTGGTAATGGTTACCATGAGGGACAGCTACACCTCTGACGGTTCGACTTGTGATTTGCGCCGGGTCGAAAACAAGGCCATCAGACTCTACGTGTCGTTGGCTCAAAGGCAGTTTGTAGAGCTGTTTCAAAAGACTATCAATGTCATCACTTTGACTTGCTTGACTGTTCGTATTGCTGTTGTTACTTGTGTTAGTATTTGTAGTTCCTGGATTGCTTACAGAAGGTACCCAGTTTGTTCTTGGAGTGTTATCGCTATTTTGTCGGCGATAGGTTCTTGAACTTGACAGATTGCCCCGACCAGATAGGAAGGCTTCTGCAGCAGCCAACTCGCTAGCTGATAACTCATTCTTAGGAATGTAATGGTAATGATCGCCATGAGGAACGATATAAGCATCACCAGTATCCTCTATAATATCAGATGCATTAAAGATGTAACCATCATCTGTGGTATAACGTCCTTGCGAACGTGCCAGAGCTACAGCACCATCGTTTCTTGGAGTCCCACCTTCACGATGTTGACTATGCTCTTGTTTTTGTCGATTAATTTCTTCTTTTGTACGAACATTATCCGCATGGGCAGCATCCTTAAGGTAAACATAGTATTTTCCATCTACCTTGATAACATATCCACCCTTGACTTCATTGACAATATCCTCATCTTTTAGCTTATAGTTTGGATCTTTCATGAGTAATTCTTCACTAAAAATCGCATCATAAGGAACCTTACCATTGTAATAATGATAGTGATCGCCATGTGAAGTGACATAGCCTTGGTCTGTTATCTTGATGACGATTTGTTCGGCATTGATGCCTTCTTTTTTACTAACCTCATCAGGAGTTAGATTCTCCGTTTTTTGCGCTGCTTGTTTTCCATCAACGTAAGACACACGATTATTTTCCTTGACTATTCTAGCTTGATACAATCCCAACTCATAAGAACAAACACTTAAAATCAAGGCTGCCGCAGAACCTGCTAGATATTTTTTATTAATTTTCATCGAAACTCTCTTTCTTTTTTAATATTTCTATTTGCAATTCATTTCTAAATTGAAGAAACTCCTCTCTATTACTTAACTGGTTAATAGTTTACTCCTAAATTTCCACCTTGTCAAGAATTTTATGAACCAGTTAAGCATTTTTTGTTCTGACCACAAATTTCTCAGGATTGGGGTTTATACAAGAAAGATTGGCTTGAAAATTCTTTAAGAAAATCCCTGCAACTGAGTTGCAAGGACTTTTCGATTAATCAAAATTAACGTATTCTTTTTGAAGTTCAAGAACTTCTTCCATTGTTGAGCATTCTGTAAGGGCACGGTTTGCGTACTCTTCCATCTTAGCTGTATCCAATTTCTTCATCAAGCTACGTGTACGAAGTACAGATGTTGCTGACATAGAGAACTCATCCAAGCCCATTCCGACAAGAAGTGGAACAGCCTGTTGGTCACCAGCCATCTCACCACACATACCAGCCCATTTACCTTCAGCGTGAGCTGCTTTGATCACATTGTTAATCAAGCGTAGGATTGATGGGTTGTATGGTTGGTAAAGGTATGAAACTTGTTCGTTCATACGGTCTGCTGCCATTGTGTATTGGATCAAGTCGTTTGTACCAATTGAGAAGAAGTCAACTTCTTTAGCAAATTGGTCTGCAAGCATAGCCGCTGCAGGAATCTCGATCATGATACCAACTTGGATATCATCCGCAACTGTAACACCTTCAGCAAGAAGGTTTGCTTTTTCTTCGTCAAAGACTGCTTTCGCTGCACGGAATTCTTTCAAGAGCGCAACCATTGGGAACATAATACGCAATTGACCGTGAACAGACGCACGAAGAAGAGCACGGATTTGTGTGCGGAACATAGCATCTCCAGTCTCAGAGATAGAGATACGAAGAGCACGGAATCCAAGGAATGGATTCATTTCGTGAGGCATATCGAAGTAAGGAAGTTCCTTATCTCCACCGATATCCATTGTACGAACGACAACTGGTTTACCGTTCATTCCTTCAAGTACAGCCTTGTAAGCTTCGTACTGCTCGTCTTCTGTTGGGAAGTCTTGAGAATCCATGTACAAGAACTCTGTACGGTAAAGACCAACAGCTTCAGCACCGTTGTCATTGACACCTTCAACGTCTTTTGGAGTACCGATGTTGGCAGCCAATTCGAAATGTTTGCCATCAGCAGTCATTGTTTTAGCATCTTTCAAGAGTGCCCATTCAGCTTTCTGTTGAGCATAAGCTTCACCAGCTGCTTTAAATTCTGTAGCTTGTTCATCAGTTGGGTTGATGATAACTTCACCTGTAATACCGTTAACGGCAAGGATGTCACCGTCTTTTACGATTTCAGTGATGTTATTTGTACCCAATACAGCAGCAATTTCAAGTGTACGTGCCATGATAGCTGAGTGGCTTGTACGTCCACCAATGTTGGTTACAAAAGCTTTTACAAAGTTTTTGTCCAATTGAGCTGTATCAGAAGGAGTCAAGTCATGTGCAATGACAATCACTTCTTCATTGATAGAAGCTGGGTTTGGCAATTTTTTACCAAGAAGATTTGCCAATACACGTTTTGTCACGTCGCGAATATCCGCCGCACGTTCTTGCATGTATGGGTTGTCTTCCATACCTTCAAAGATAGTGATAAACATGTCTGTAACTTCTTTCAGACCTGCTTCTGCATTCACTTTCTTGGCACGGATTGTTTCTTTGATTTGGCTGATCATTTCTGGGTCAGCAAGAACCATTAAGTGAGCGTCAAATACTTGAGCAGCTTCTTCACCGAGCGTACCTACTGCTTTCTCACGAATAACAGAAAGCTCGTCTTGTGATGCTTTTAGAGCGGCATCAAGGCGAGCTTCTTCTGCGTTTGTATCTTCGACTGTAACAGTCTCAAATGACAAATCCGGTTGAACGAGTAGATATGCTTTTGCAACTGCAACACCGTCTGATGCTGCGATTCCTTTAAGCATTTCTGTCATTTTCCTTATGCCAATCCTTCTTTTTCCATAGTTTCAGTGATAGCAGCGATTGCGTCGTCAGCATCTGCACCTTCAGCTGAAATTGTAACGTCAGCACCTTGGCCAACACCAAGACTCATAACACCCATGATAGATTTAAGGTTTACTGATTTACCTTTGTACTCAAGAGTGATATCTGAAGCAAATTTGCTAGCTGTTTGAACCAACAATGTTGCTGGACGTGCGTGAATACCTGTTTCTGCCACTACGTGGAAATCTTTAGAAGCCATAGTTTGACTCTCCTTTAGTTATTTCTTTTTTGGATTATATGTGATAACCCTTACAAGACTGTATTATATCACCTTCTAGATAATTTTTCAAGTGTTTTATGGACTTTCTTCTATTTCCTTTCTGATAACTTGCTGAAAATCTTCTATTTATCTTACCAATATACAGTATATAGTTTTTTTGTTTTGATAAACTTTGATAGTTCAATGAAAACCCAATTTTACACTCTGACAAAACACTATATATTGTGCTTTGTTTTTGAAACTGTAACTTTTTAGCACAAGATTTAGTTTAAAAAGTTTGACAAAGTTTTTTTTTCTGATATACTAAGAAAGTAATCAATTTTGAAAGAGGAGTTACGAAAATGGTAACCGTTTATTCTAAAAACAACTGTGTCCAATGTAAGATGACCAAGCGTTTCTTGGACAGCAACAATGTGGCTTATCGTGAGATTAATCTTGATGAACAACCTGAGTACATCGATCAAGTTAAAGAGCTCGGTTTCACCGCAGCTCCTATTATCCAAACACCAACTGAAGTTTTTTCAGGTTTCCAACCAGGAAAACTAAAACAGTTAGCATAATCTTAGTACATCATCCAGAAGAAACTGCTTCTAGGGCTAACTTAGAAGCCTTTCTTTTGTAATTAGATAAAGGAAATTTTATGGGATTAAAACATCTTGAGGACGTGACTTACTTCCGTCTCAATAACGAAATCAACCGTCCTGTTAATGGACAAATCATGCTTCATAAAGATAAAGAAGCCTTGGATGCCTTCTTTAAAGAAAATGTTGTTCCAAACACTATGGTTTTTGATTCAATCACTGATAAAATCAACTACCTCATTGAACACAACTACATTGAAACAGCATTTATCAAAAAATACCGCCCAGAATTCTTGGAAGAATTGTCTCAATTTATTAAAGATCAAAACTTCCAATTCAAGTCTTTCATGGCTGCCTATAAGTTTTACAATCAATATGCCTTGAAGACTAACGATGGGGAATACTATCTTGAAAGCATGGAAGACCGTGTCTTCTTTAACGCACTTTATTTTGCTGATGGTGATGAAGCTGTTGCGATTGATATTGCCAATGAAATCATCCACCAACGCTACCAACCTGCTACTCCTTCCTTCTTGAACGCTGGTCGTGCTCGTCGTGGGGAGTTGGTATCTTGCTTCTTGATCCAAGTAACGGATGATATGAACTCTATCGGACGTTCTATCAACTCTGCCCTTCAACTTTCTCGTATCGGGGGTGGTGTGGGAATTACCCTCAGTAACCTTCGTGAAGCGGGTGCACCTATCAAAGGTTATGAAGGAGCCGCTTCTGGTGTCGTTCCAGTTATGAAACTCTTCGAAGACAGTTTCTCTTACTCTAACCAATTGGGGCAACGTCAAGGGGCTGGTGTAGTGTATCTCAATGTCTTTCACCCAGATATCATCGCCTTCCTTTCAACCAAGAAAGAAAATGCCGATGAAAAAGTTCGTGTAAAGACCCTTTCACTTGGTGTTGTGGTACCAGATAAATTCTACGAATTGGCTCGTAAAAATGAAGAAATGTATCTCTTTAGTCCATATTCTGTAGAACTTGAGTATGGTGTGCCATTCAACTATATCGATATCACTGAAAAATACGATGAATTAGTAGCAAATCCAAATATCCGCAAGACAAAAATCAAGGCGCGTGATTTGGAAACTGAAATTTCTAAATTGCAACAAGAGTCTGGCTATCCATATGTAGTCAACATCGATACGGCTAACCGTGCGAATCCTGTCGATGGAAAGATTATCATGAGCAACTTGTGTTCTGAGATCCTTCAAGTTCAAGAACCAAGCTTGATCAACGATGCTCAAGAATTCCTTCAAATGGGAACAGACGTCTCATGTAACCTTGGTTCAACCAACGTGGTCAACATGATGACCTCACCTGACTTTGGTCGTTCTATCCGTGCTATGGTTCGTGCTTTGACTTTCGTTACAGATAGTTCACACATCGTAGCTGTCCCTACTATCGACCACGGAAACAGTTTGGCTCACACCTTTGGTCTTGGTGCCATGGGACTTCACAGTTACCTAGCGCAACAACTCATCGAATACGGATCTCCTGAGTCAGTTGAATTTACAAGCATCTACTTTATGCTTATGAACTACTGGACCTTGGTGGAATCAAATAATATCGCCCGCGAACGTGGTATCACCTTCCACAACTTTGAAAAATCAGATTATGCTAACGGAAGCTACTTCGACAAGTATGTAACTGGTGAATTTGTTCCAAAATCAGACCGTGTCAAAGAGCTCTTCAAAGACGTCTTTATTCCAAATGCTGCTGATTGGGCTGAACTTCGAGAAAAGGTTCAAGCAGATGGACTTTATCACCAAAACCGCCTTGCTGTAGCGCCAAATGGTTCTATCAGCTACATCAACGATGTTTCTGCTTCTATCCACCCGATTACGCAACGTATTGAAGAACGCCAAGAGAAGAAAATCGGTAAAATCTATTATCCTGCTGCAGGTTTGTCAACAGATACTATCCCTTACTACACTTCTGCTTACGATATGGATATGCGTAAGGTGATTGATGTTTACGCTGCTGCAACAGAGCACGTGGACCAAGGACTTTCACTCACCCTCTTCATGCGTAGTGATATTCCAAAAGGTCTTTACGAATGGAAGAAGGAAAACAAACAAACGACACGTGACCTATCTATCCTTCGTAACTATGCCTTTAACAAGGGTATCAAGTCTATCTACTACGTCCGTACCTTTACAGACGACGGTGGAGAAGTCGGTGCTAACCAATGTGAAAGCTGTGTGATTTAATTTTTATCTGGGGCAACCACATTTTCTCAGACTACTGATTAAGTTCCCCATCATACAAAACTTGATAAGTATCTTAAATACTATGAAAAACTAAAAAGTCGGTCTTCCGACTTTTTGTGCGATACTCTTCTCAGACTATGATAAAATAGAGATGATTCGACAATCGCATTATTACATACAGAAAGAGATTTCAAATGGAAACTTACTACAAAGCCATTAACTGGAATGCCATCGAAGATGTCATCGACAAATCAACTTGGGAAAAGCTAACTGAGCAATTCTGGCTCGACACTCGTATCCCCTTGTCAAATGACCTTGACGACTGGAGAAAACTATCAAACAAGGAAAAAGACTTGGTAGGAAAAGTCTTTGGTGGTTTGACCCTTCTTGATACCATGCAATCTGAAACAGGTGTTCAGGCGCTTCGCTCAGACATCCGAACACCGCATGAGGAAGCTGTTTTCAACAACATCCAGTTTATGGAATCTGTACACGCAAAATCTTACTCTTCTATCTTCTCTACCTTGAATACCAAGGCTGAAATTGAAGAAATCTTTGAATGGACCAACACCAACCCTTACCTACAAAGAAAAGCAGAAATTATCAACGAAATCTACCTCAATGGTACGCCTCTTGAAAAGAAGGTTGCCAGCGTCTTCCTTGAAACCTTCCTCTTCTATTCAGGTTTCTTCACTCCGCTCTACTACCTTGGTAATAACAAACTTGCCAATGTTGCGGAAATCATCAAACTGATCATTCGTGATGAGTCTGTTCACGGAACCTACATCGGTTACAAATTCCAACTTGGTTTCAATGAATTACCTGAAGAAGAGCAAGAAAAACTTAAAGAATGGATGTACGACCTGCTCTACACCCTCTACGAGAACGAAGAGGGTTATACAGAAAGCCTCTATGACGGTGTTGGCTGGACTGAGGAAGTTAAAACCTTCCTTCGTTACAATGCCAATAAAGCTCTTATGAACCTAGGACAAGATCCGCTCTTCCCAGATTCAGCTGATGATGTCAACCCAATCGTTATGAACGGAATTTCAACAGGAACTTCTAACCACGACTTCTTCTCTCAAGTCGGAAATGGTTATCTCCTTGGTGAAGTTGAAGCTATGCAAGATGAAGATTACAACTACGGTTTAGACTAATTTGGCCAATCATTCAAAATATCATGGTTTGTTTAAAACAACCATGATATTTTTGTTTTTTGTTTTATTTTGTTTTTTTCTATTTGATATATTGAGCGTTTTATGGTAAGATAATGATAGTAGAAATCGAGGTGATAAGGATGCTAAAGCAAGAAAAGCTAGATAGTATTTTAGAAACAGTGAATACTAAAGGAACCATTACTGTAAAAGAAATCATGACGCGTCTGGATGTATCAGATATGACAGCTCGTCGCTACTTACAAGAATTGGCAGATAAAGATTTACTGGTCCGTGTGCATGGTGGTGCTGAAAAACTTCGTACAGGTTCTCTCTTAAACAACGAACGGTCAAACGTTGAAAAACAAGGCTTACAGATTGCTGAAAAACAAGAAATTAGTCGTTTTGCAGGTCGTTTGATTGACGAAGGAGAAACTATTTTTATCGGTCCAGGAACGACCTTAGAGTGTTTTGCTCGTGAGCTCCCTATCGATAATATTCGTGTTGTAACAAACAGTCTTCCAGTTTTTCTCATCCTAAACGAACGAAAGCTAACAGATTTGATCTTGATTGGCGGAAATTATCGCTCGATCACTGGTGCTTTTGTAGGGACACTTACCTTGCAGAATTTGACAAACCTTCAGTTTTCTAAGGCTTTTGTAAGTTGTAATGGTATCAAGGATAAGGCTATTGCCACCTTCAGTGAGGAAGAGGGCGAAGCACAACGCATCGCCTTGAATAATGCTAATAAAAAATATCTACTGGCAGACCACAGTAAGTTTAATAAGTTTGATTTTTACACCTTCTACAATATCTCAGAGATTGATACCATCGTTTCAGATTCCAAACTGAACAAAGAAACTTTCGACCAACTTTCGAGACAAACAAAAATCATTCTTTCTAAACCATAAAACTATCCCCACCGATTGGTGGGGATTTTTGTAAGTATTAAAATTTCAGTCTTTAATTTCAGTCTTTAATGGTTTTATTACACGCGTTCTTTCCATGAAGTCGCTGTTGTTTGAAGAACCTTGTTGAGTTCGTCAATGTTCTCAAATCCTGTTGTACGCAACCATTCACGAGCTGCTGCCTCACCGTCTTTGATGTAAGCTTCAACTGATCCAGCCCAGGTTGCACGGCCGCAAAGAACTCCATTGAAGTTTGCGCCTGATTCGTGGGCAAAGACAAGGGTTTCTTGGAAGAGTTTAGCTGATACACCCGCACTCAAGTAGATGTATGGCAGGTTAGTTGCCTCGTCTTGTGCTCTGAAGAAGGCTGCTGCTTCTTCTCGAGTATGGACGATTTCACCATCACCAAATCCTTCAACGTATTTGACGTTGACTGGAACTTCTACTTTCAAGACATCGATGTTAAAGCGTGGGTCTGAGAAGACCTTCATAGCACCGATAACCTTGTGTGGTTTCACTTTTGCGTATTCTGCAGAACCTGCATCCGCAATCTTTTCATCGTAAGCCAAGATTTCAAGGAAGAATGGAATGTCTTCCGCCACACACTCAGAACCGATACGTTCGATGTAGGCCTGTTTTTCTTGGTTGAGTTCGTCAGAGCTGTCTACGTCATAGTAAAGCAAGAACTTGACAGCGTCAGCGCCTTGTTCCTTGATGCGTTTTGCAGACCAAACATCCAAACAGTCAGGCAAGCGTTTGGTGCTTGTTGTGTCGTAACCAGTTTTTTCATACGCAAGGAGAAGACCAGCATTGGCATCAAGCGCTTTTGTAGCTGGAAGACCATACTCAGGGTCAAGGAGCATAGATGATGCGTATTTTGTCAATTCATCTGCAACCAAGACTTTGAGTTCTTCCATTTGAACGACTGTTGGCTCTTCTGTTTGGTATTGAGCCATGAGGCGTTTCAAAGCGCCACGTTGGTCAAAGGCAAGAGCTGAGATAATGCCGTTCTCGTCAGAGAGTTTTTGCAAGCATGCACGTTTATTTTCTGTTAAAACCATTTTATACCTCTTTTACTATTAATTGATCATATAAAGCTTGATAGTTGGCCATATTGACATGACCTGTCATCTTTTCTTGGGCATTGAGCATACCAAGGACATTGGCCTTGATAAGAAGTTCTTGATCAGTTTCCTTATGAAGAAGGCCTGATGAAATACCTGCAACAGTAGAATCACCAGATCCGACAGGATTGACTACCTGAATTCTCGGAATATCTACCTTGTAGAAAGTGTCACCATGTTTTGCAAAAGCACCATTTGCACCAAGTGAAACGATAATCCACTCGATCCCTGCAAATAGAGGCTCTTGAAGAACTTCTTTTAATTCATCCAAATCCTCAGAAACTTCTCTTCCTAGAAGCTGAGACAATTCTTCGTTATTTGGTTTGATTACTGTTGGTTTGTGTGGTGATTCAAGAACCGCCTGAAGAGCTGCACCTGAGCAGTCTAGAACAACTGCTTTCTCTGCTTTATTAGCAAGATTCACTAAGTTTGCATAATAGTCAACTGGAAGACCAGCTGGAAGACTACCTGAAATGGCTACTACTTCTACAGTGTCAAGAAGATTCTCGAAATGAGCCAAGAAATCTTGCCCTTCTTGTTCCAGAACTTCAGGTCCTTTTTCAAGGATTTCCGTTTGGTTATCTCCGTGCAGAATTGCGATACAGTTACGAGTTTCTCCTTGAATGGAGAAGAAACGTTTACTTACTTTAACGTCAATGTTTTCTACTAGATAGTCACCAAGTTTACCACCGACCAAACCAGTAGCAGCAACAGAATCACCAAATTCTGAAAGAACTCGCGTAACATTGAGACCTTTCCCGCCAGCTGTTTTTGTTACATCCACCACACGATTGACAGTATCAATCTTCAACTCATCCAAAGGATAGGAAATATCAATGGACGGATTCATTGTGACTGTTAAAATCATAGGTCACCTCTTAGTCGTGGTATTCACCGCGATCCCATTTTTCAAGGAATTCTGTAAAGAAGTTTGCATCTGCTTGATGAGCATTGTGAGTTTCAACATGCTCAATTTTAGCGATCAATTTTTTGTTTTCTTCAGATGGCTTGTATTCAGCATTAATGAAAGCTTCAATGATATCACACATGAGCAATTCACCAGTAATCTTACCACCGAAACCAATAACGTTGGCGTTCAATTGTTCTTTTGCATAAAGTGCTGTTGTCATATCACGAACCAAGGCAGAGCGTACACCTGGAACTTTGTTAACAGCGTTATTGATACCAACACCTGTACCACAGATACATACCCCAAGATCAGCTTGTCCGCTAACAACTGCTTCCCCTACCTTTTTACCAAAAATTGGGTAGTGTGTTCGCGCATGATCGTAAGTACCAAAGTCAATGACTTCATGTCCTTTTGATTTCAAGAATTCAGAAACCGCCATTTTTTCATTTGTTACGATGTGGTCACATCCGATTGCAATTCTCATTTTTAACTTACCTTTCTTACTGTAATCTAATTAACACATTTTGTTCAACATGTCGACACGAATTTGGTGACGTCCACCGTCGTATTTACCATTAACAAAACCTTTAGCGATGTTTTTCGCCAATTCATCACCAACAAGTTGTGCACCCATAGTGATCATACGTGAGTTGTTGTGTCCACGAGTCATATAGGCTGAACGTTCATCTGAAACTTCTGCAGCAACCATTCCTTTGATTTTAGTTGCGACCATGAAAGGACCAGCACCATAAGCGTCAATCACGATACCAAGATTTTGTTCTTCTTTGTTTACTTCTGCAGCAACAGCAAGAGTCACATCAACAAAGTCTTGACCTTCAGCTGTAACATCCACAACGTGGAAGTTTTCTTTTTCCAAGAAGTCTTTCACAACTTCTTTCAATCTCAAACCTGCAGCATCTGCACCGATAACAATAGACATATTGTATACTCCTTTTTATTTTTCTAGGCTAGTAAAGACTTTTATAGCTAGCAGTTTACCTACAAAAGACTTTCTAACAGTTTAGTGACAAATTTGATTGAATGAGATGAATATCACCTTATCCAAGTCCAGGAAATCAAGTTCCTAGAAACAAACTTTCTCCTCGAAAGAGAATATAACAAGTGATTATTTGTTTGTTACAAACATCATTTGTTGCTTACAAACATAATATACTCCTATTTTTATAAAAAGTCAACAGTAAATGTTTGTTTTTGTGGTTTTTTTATCTAGAATATTTCAATATCAAAGCCAATTTGGTCTACTTGACCGGGTTCCAAGAGACGAACGTTCTTCTTATCTTCTAAATGATCTCCTTCTTCAAGAGATGTTGATAATCCAGACCAAGGTTCAAAGGCAATGAATGGTCCCTTATTCAAAGTTGACCAAATGATGAGATTTGAGAACTCTTGGAAGTGTACTTTTAATCCCTTCTCATGCTTACGAGAACGAAGGGCAATTGTTCTAGATTGAAACTCATCGAGTGTCACTGCATCAACACTGAACAAATCGTAGCTGAGATTCACTTCCTTTTGAGAATTCAACCATGGACTTCTATCTTGAAAGTCTAAGAGTCCAGTTTCTGGGAAAGGACGGGGAACAGAGCAAGTCTCTTCTTTCTCAAACTCTAAATAGTAATCTTCATAAGTTTCGCCTTCTAGCAGAGGACAGTTAAATCCTGGATGACCACCAATAAAGAATGGCATGACTTTATTCGTTTCTTTATTAAGGACTTTGTATTGAGTACGAACAGTCTTGCCAATAACCTCATAAGTAATTTCAAGGCGGAAATGATAAGGATAGTTTTGATATGTATTCTCATCATCTTCGATAGTAAAAGATACGCTATTTTCTGTTTGATCAACTAATTTGAATTCATTTTTACGGACCAAACCATGACGAGGAATGCTTCCTTTAGTTTCCGTTCCATCTACGTGACTATAGATTGCTGTATCCTCTCTCAAAGAACCACAGATTGGAAAAAGTACTGGAGCCTGTCCACTCCAGTAAGTGGCATCTCCTTGCCATAAGTACTCAATGCCATCTCGGTCCTTAATTGACGATAAGGCGCCACCTAAGGTTTTAAACTGCACCGTTAACTGGTCTGATTTGATTTCAATTACCATTATATTCTCCAACTATTTTTAGATCTTTATATAAAAAACTAGGTTGCCACTCCCAATGTCGGAAATTAACAACCTAGTTTTCACAATTTACATTTTATAGGAGCGAATTATTTAGCATTTGCTGCGTATTCTTCGTTACGTTTGATCATTTGTTTTCTATACCAAGCAAAGATACCTACATAGAATACAAGGAAGGCTGCTGCACCAAGGATTGCTTTGATATCACCTGTTGTAGCATTACCAATTGCCCAACCAAATAGTTTTTCGATTGGTCCTTCAAGAGTTGAGTGAGTGATCAATTGAGTTTGGCTCACACCTTCTGGGAAGGCACCTACGCCTTTAGCAAGTTCAGTTGCAAATGGAGCGATAAGAGTACCTGAAAGAAGGAAGAGTGGCAACAAGAGTGTACCAAAGATGATCATACGAAGCAATTTACCACGAGTAACAACCAAGAGAGCTGGAGTCACACCCATGGCGATGATACCTGCAAGTGGCAAGATACCATTTCCGACGTTTGAAAGAAGCACTGCTTCAATCAACATGATTGGTGCAAGTACGTTGGCACAAGCCCAGATTTCAGCACGACCAGCGATGAAAGGCCAGTCAAGACCGATGTTGAATTTACGTCCTTGAAGACGTTTAGTAGCAACGTTTGTGATACCTTGTGAAAGTGGTTCTACGGCTGCGATGAACCAAGATCCGATGAGTGAGAAGAGCTCCAAGCAGACACCGGCAGTCAAACCAAGGCTCAACCAACCTTTAATAACAAGTTCCCATGAAGATGCATCTTCTACTCCAGCAACTGGATGTGGAGTTCCCATCAAACCAATAACGATACCAAGAATGAAACCGATGAAGAATTTAGATCCCCAGAAACCGATTTTTTTGTTCAATTTCGCAGCGTCGAAGTCATATTTATCAAGACCTGGTAATACTTTATCAAAGATCTTATCCAAAACCATGATAACTGGGTTCATCATGTAGTTCATGTGAGTTGAAGTCATCGGTGATGAACTTGGTGCGTTAAGAAGGTCGTCGAATGTTGGTTTCATCAAGTCAGAGTTGATGATCTTCAAAATACCTACAAGTACAACTGCTGCTGTCGCGATGAAGAGTGAAACTCCTTGGCTTACACCGTTGTTGTCAGCGTACCATTTGATCAAAAGACCAGTGATTGACAAGTGCCAGATATCGAAGATATCAACGTCAAGTGTGTCTGTTTTCTTCATTGCAAGCATCACAACGTTGACAATCAACATGACAAGCAAGAAGTAAAGTGTCCATGCAGACCCCCAAGTAATGGTTGCAAGTGGTGCCCAACCAACGTCGGTGATGTTCAATTGAATACCAGTATTTTCAACGAATTTCGCAAGTGAAGCTGAGAAAGCTCCGTTGAGCATACCGATGATGGCACCGATACCTGTAAGGGCAATAGCAAGCTTGATACCACCTTCAAGCGCTTTGGAGAATTTCACTCCAAAAAGTAGGGCCAACACTGTCAAAATGATCAGCATTATGATAGGGCCACCCATAGCCAAGATAGGTTTAAAGATATCGTTGGCCAGATTGATAATGACATCCATAATAGTTCCTCCCGTTTTTCTAAGTTATATGAATGTTAACAAGATAAAGAATAAATTAGCTTAATCCGTGTTCTTTAATAGCTGCTTCAATATTGTCAAATACTGGAGCGCTCATTGCAGGAATACGGAACAAGATTGGTCCAGCTTCGATTACTGGAATACCTGGTTCAAAACCAAGATCTGTTGCAGCGATTGGAGTAAAGATATCGTAACCTTTCATAAGGTCTTCGTTCACATCTTTAACCATGACTGCATCACAGTGAACGTCATACCCACGGCTTGAAAGTTCTTCTTCTAGAGCACTTTTAATTTGGTGACTTGAGTTAACACCTGCACCGCAGGCAGCAAGAATTTTAATCATTAGGATTTCCTCCGATTTAATAATTTTAATGTACGATTTAAGCAGTTGCTTCAGAAATGTAAGTGTAGAGAGCTTCTGGTTCAGAAATTTTTGCCAGATCTTCTAAGTGACCATTTCCAGTAAAGAAGTCCATCAACTGAGCAAGAATATTGGTTTGACTCGAACTTGAATTGTTAATGATAAAGAAGAGTAGGGATACTGCTACTTCCTTATCAGGAGCAATCATATTGTGAAAAGTTACCGGTTTTTCTAGTCGAACAACCACCACTTTCTCAGCTAGATTATGAACAATATCTGTATGAGGTATCGCTACATTTGGCAAATCCTTGCCCAGAAATTCCATATCTAAGCCAGTTGGAAACGACTTTTCACGCGTGATCAAGGCTTCACGATAAGTTGGAGTTACAATTTCTCGTTCTTCCAACAGGGTTGCTACCTGATCAAAGAGTTGTTCTTGATTATCCGCTTCTAAGCAAAACACGAGGTCTTTGTCAAAGAAATGATCTAATCCCATAACATTTTCCCTTCTTTCAATTAACTTTTATGCTATAAGTATAACACTATATGAAATCGTTGTCAATATTTTTTGTTTTATTTTGTTCATTTTTTTATAAATTGTGTTTTGTTTGATAAATACAATCAATATCAAACACTCCTTCGTTTCAACCACAAAAAAAGAAGGCTGAGCCTTCTTTTTTTGGATTGGTTATTTAATAGAAGATAAAATCTCTTCTAGTTTTTGATAGTCTTTGACACTATCGATTTCATAGATGCTATTACCTTCTAATTCTTCTACATATACATCTAGTTCTTTAATATTATCTTTAACCATATTGTCCCAGTAGAGATCCACAAATTCTCCACTTTCATAAGCTTTGTCAATAAAGCCAACAATCTTCTCAGCAGTTGGTGCATCCCAGAATGATACACCACTCAAAATACGGCCTGCCTTACTATCAACAATGATATCTTGAACCTTATAGTCATCACCATAAACTAGGAACCATTCGTTTGTACAGTCTTCACGATAAACGCTAAAATAGGTAGAACGTTTAAGATCGTTTCGAAACATATTTTTGAAAAGATAGTTATCTGCATCGATGACGTAGCTGTTAGCCAAATCTTCTTTTACTAGATAAAGTGAGTAGAAGTTATTGTAATCAGCATACTTGTCGTTAAAGACTAAACGAACACCATATTTTTCTTTTAAGTAGTCAAATTGTTCTTTGAGATAGCCGACAACAATGATAATCTCATCAATTCCACGCTCTTTCAAAAATTCAATTTGGTATTCTACCAAAGGTTTTTGGTTGACCTTAACCAAGGCTTTAGGGGTATTTTCAGTCATAGGGCGCAGACGAGTTCCCAATCCCGCTGCCAAGATAATTGCTTTCACGCTATTCTCCTTTATTCTTTAATAATAATATAAACACCAGCCATAACAACAAGCGATGTAATAATGGTCACCATATCGAGTGGTGTACCTAAAAGCATTGCTGAGAACAATACTGTCCATACGACATAGCTTACGTTCAAACCAGTTGCTTTTGCAGGTTGTAAACGGTTGATAGCAATATAGTAGGCTAAGTATGAAATCATATTACATGCTGCAAAGACTAACATCAAACCGAGCAATTGCCCATCTGCCACTTCCGCAAATGAATGATGAGAAAAGAGGACAATGACAAGGTATGACAAGAATGAGGTTACTTGGCGGATTAATAGTGCCTCGATTTCACTCAAGTCACTTTCCATGGCGTAGGAACTAAGAACACTTTCACTTCCCCAGGCGATGGCACAAACTAATGCACAGAGAATTCCGATATAAAAAGAATTGACCTGCTCAACTTTGTAAGTTTGGGCAATAATACCAGCGATAATCAATAAAATACCAAACACAGTATTCTTAGATACCTTGTGTTTCAAAATGAAAAATGCTAGTAAAACAGAAACTGCTGGATAGATAGCTGATACTGAAGACGCAAGTGAACTACCGATATACTTAACCGCGTAAAGATTGGCTTGCATACCAATTGGTCCTGCTAGCAAGGCTCCGATAATAACACTGACATTTCGAATATTTAGAAAGATTGACAATCGAACCTTCCCTTCTCTAATTAAGAGAAAAGCTAATAAAATAAAGATACTCAAGAAGTCATGTGCCGCTGCCACCACAAAGGGTGATAGATTGGTAAAAATTGAAAAGATATAAGCACTGATTGTTAGGCCTAATCCCCAGAAGATACCTGAGAGAAGACCGAAAGAAACACCATTTTTATTCTTCATCCTAACCTCCATAATAAGTCAAACCGTCAACAGCTCTTTGGTAACGACTCACACCATAATCTCCAAAGTCAGCACCTTGAGCCTCTTTGTACACTGTCCACAAACTCCAGATGGTATCTTGCAAAATTTTATAGATTCGAATCTTTTCACGAGATACTGGAGTTTTATCACTCTCATAATAAGCAAGGAAATCTTCTTCTTCCTGATTTGTAAAGTCAGACTCCAAAAAGAGAGCTGCCAAGTCCCACATTGGATCATTCATGGAAGAGTATTCCCAGTCAATCAAATACAAGCGACCTTGAGGTGACTCGATAAAGTTTTCTGGAACCAAATCGATATGACAAGACTTTCTGTCAACACCCAAATCAGCCAATCTTTTCTCTAGCAAGAATACTTCTTTTCTCACAGCTTCATAGTTGGCGTAAGGGATATTTCCCTCAATCAAGGATTCGTATTTTTTTATTTCTTCAAAAGGTGCAAATTCCCCTCTTAGTTCTTTGCCTGATGCATGAATGGTCTGTAAAATTGGGGCAATCTTTTCAAACTTGGTCTTAATTGAAGTGGAATCAAGCGTTGTTGCAGAATCAATGTACTCATTTACCTTGATTCCTGACTCAATATCAAAAAGATAATTCTTGACATCGAGATTCAAATCTTTCAACAATTCAAGATTGTATTTTTCATTTTGACGATTGATGAGCTTTTCGGTCCCTTTTCCGAAAAATTTCACAATATACTGTTTGTTGGTTGTTTTGACCAAATAGTTTTGGTTGGTCATGCCTCCCAATTGCTCAACGCTGAGGACTTCCTCTT
Organism: Streptococcus oralis; assembly: GCF_026782375.1. Classification (GTDB taxonomy): domain Bacteria; phylum Bacillota; class Bacilli; order Lactobacillales; family Streptococcaceae; genus Streptococcus; species Streptococcus oralis_CL. Next base: position 621,805 of record NZ_JAKUWJ010000001.1, read on the forward strand.
CTTCAGATAGTAAAGAAGAAATTTTTTCTTTGATGATTTTCTCCACAATTAGCCTCCATCTCTTAAACTTCCCACTTAAACACTGTTTTGAAAGCAGTATTTAGGTCTGTAGCAAAGACACGATGAATGTCCTTGATTTCTCTCACTGGGTCTTCAACATAAAGGATATTTTTTAGACGATTCGCAAACTTTTTAACTTCCATCATCTGTATTGCATTTTCAAAATCAATCCGTCCAGATCGAGACGAACCGACCAATAATAAACCTTTTTCTAAAGAGTCTCGCGTATTGATATTAACCTTGTACTCGCTCACTCCCATCATGAGAATCGTTCCCTGAGGTCGAATGTAACGAATCAAATCATTGATAGCTGGGCCTGTACCATCACCACCACAACACTCAAATCCATGATCAAAGGTCAAATCTTCTGGAATATTATCAGTAATGTAGCACTCTTTTGCAAAAGAGAAGAGCTCTAGTTTTTCCCAATGACGGCCAATGACGATAAGCTCTGCTTCTGGTAGAGTGTAATTGATAATATTGGCAACCACAAAAGCCAAACTACCATCTCCAATAACAGCGATTCGCTCTCGTTTGCTGTGGGCAAGATTTAAGAAACGATTCATGGCATGCATACCCACACTCACAAACTCGGTAATGGCAGCAACTGTGTCCTCAATGTCATTATAAGACACAACACGATCTTTTGGTAGAGAGACAAATTCTCTCATAAAGCCATCATAACCACTAGATAGGAAGTAGGTTCCAGTCATGTAGTTTTCGTAGAACTCTTTGTCACTCTGCATAGGCGGTTGATTTGGAATCATAACTACCTTTTGACCGACTTCATAAGTCCCAGTTGGATCTGAAATAACAGTTCCACAAGACTCGTGAATCATAGCCATAGGAAGTTTTTTAGCCAATATCTTTGGATCACGCTTCCCTTGATAGTAACGTTGATCCGCATGACAAACCGCCATATAATTTGGACGAATCAGGATATGATTCTCCTGATCAATGTCCTCTTCTTGGTATTTTACATTGATAAATTTTGGTTTGGTCAGTTGATAAATTTGATTAATCATAGCCTTAGTCTTTCTCAATCATGCTTTTCGCGATTTTCAAGTCCGTCACAGTTGTGATTTTAAGATTTGAATATTCCCCTTTAGCTAGGGCAACGTCTTTCCCTTTTATAACAAAAATCTTACATGCATCCGTCAGGATTTCCTTTTCTTGATCAGATAGGGAACCATACAAATCCATGAAATCCTTGCAACGGAAGGTTTGTGGTGTTTGACCTTGATAAAGGTGAGCACGATTTGGAATATCCGTGATAAACTGACCATTGGTGCTTTCAACAATGGTATCAACCGCTTCTACTACTGTGTCAACCGCATCATGATTTTGGGCGAGTTTGATATTGTCCTGAATCATGCGAAGTGTGATAAAAGGACGAACAGAGTCATGCGTAATCACGATATCTTCTGGAGTGATTGGACGGTAGGCATTAATGGCTTCTATTATCTTCTCGATACTGGTATTGCGATCAGCCCCACCCTTGGTAATGATGATGCGATTCTTGTGGAGAGAAAGATACTTGTCAACCAAGTCCTCAGCGTGTGACACCCAGTCTCCATGAACTCCAACTACAATTTTTTCAATACTTGGTTCTAAGACGAATTTTTCAATTGTGTGGATCAAAATAGGTCGATCACCCAACTCCAAGAATTGTTTTGGTAAATTACTGATTCCCATGCGTGTGCCAGTTCCTCCGGCTAGGATTCCTGCATAGATCATTTATATTCTCCTTTAGTTTATTCTAAAAAACTCATTACTATCTATTATATCACAATCTATCTTTATCATGAAGAAAAGATAGAACACCATTTAGCCGAGCCAACTCACTATTTTGACCAAAAAGTGAACAATAGCAACTAAATCTGAAAAGTTCATAATAAATTAAGAAATAAAATTAGGTTATCCTCTATATCCTCCGTTTAACGTTCGGTTAACATAGAGTTCTTTAGAATATAATATAAACCTTAAAGAAAACTTAAACACATTTTTTTAAATACAAAAATAAGCTAGGAAACTGTTCAAATTTGTCTACACAGCTACAGTTCCTAACTTTCTTGTTTTTATCTATGATTATGGAATAGATTACTTTTCCTGATCTTGTTCACCAGATCCTTTAACTGCCTTTTTAAACTCAGACAGCATTTTACCAATTGATTCACCTAGTTCTGGTAAACGTTTTGGTCCAAAGATTAAGAGTGCACCTAGAACAATGATAATCAATCCTGGAGCACCGATATCACGTAAGATTCCCATTCTTTTCTCCTTTCATTTTTTTCTTTATTATCCTCTTGCTAATTACAATACTAAGCTCATAGAGCGAGATTAAAGGAATTGTCATGGCTAGATCGCTAATAAAATCAGCTGGTGTTAAAATAACAGCGAGTACCAATAAAATAAAGTAGGCATAACGTCTATAGGTAACTAAGAGCCCTGGTCCAATCAAGCCAATCGTCGTTAAAAAAGCGATGATGACTGGCAATTCAAAGATGAAGGCCAAAGGGATAGTTGTTTGAAAAACAAAGTCTAAGTAGTTCTGCGCTGTTAATTGAGTTTCAAATAATCCTTCCCCGAGCCCTAAAAGCACTTGAAGTAAGGCAGGCGTTACAAAGTAGAAACCAAAGGCTAGGCCAAGTAGAAAGCAAATAAAACTAGCTGGAATGTAGGCAAAGATTGCTCTTGCTTCTTCGATTTTCAACCCTGGTTTGACAAAACTCCAAATCTGATAAACTGTAAAAGGTAGCGTAATAGTAAAGGACATTAGGCTCGCTAAGCGAAAATAAATCCACAAAATATCATTTGGACCTAATACAATCAACTTTTGATTAAAGGAATGAGTTAGATAGTAGTAAAGCTGATCTGCAAACAATAAAGCTCCACAGAAGACTATAGAAAAGCAGGCTATAACAGCAATGAATCTCTTTCTAAATTCTACCAGATGTTCAATAATTGTCAATTCTTTTGTATCCATCTACTTTTCACCCTGTCTCAATGTGACAGCCAAAACAATTATCAAAAAGACTAGCTGACTTCCTAAACCTTCCCAACTTGGATAGATACCCAAGAGATCGATAGTAGGAAAACCTGGAACTAAGTGGTTAGGTGTCATATTGGTCAGCTGGAGAGCATGTAGGCTAACACCTAGCATCTTGAAGGCAAGAGCATAAATCATCCACGTCAGTAGGAAGAAGACCTTATGAGGTAGGAAGAATTGACTCGCCTTGTTCATCAGAAATGCAGTAATCAGCAAGACTAACAAAGCTAGAGAAATACCAAGGATAAACTCAAAACGAGATATTCTCGGTAAAATTCCTACATAAAATAGTATGGTCTCTGCCCCTTCACGAAAAACAGCTAGAAAACTTAGAGCAAACATGGAAATGAATGAACCTGTCTTGGTCACAGTTTTCATCTGGGAATCCATAAAGTCATTCCATTTTTTGACCGAGGATTTACTGTGAAGCCAGATTCCGATCAAAATCATCATCACTACCGCAAAAATCCCAACAACTCCTTCGATGATTTCACGATTAGCCCCCGATGTTACAGCAGGAAAGGCAATTTGGAGTATAAATGCAATCACTAGACTCGCAGCTATTCCTGATAGTGCTCCACCATATACCCACTTGAGTCCTTTGCGCATCTTGGCTGCTTTTAGAGTTGTGACCAAGGCCATGACGATTAAGAGAGCCTCTACCCCTTCTCTCAGGAGAATGAGCATAGCATCAAAGGCATTGTAACGTGCACTGGTATCAATTTGTGATAAATCTGCAATCAGTTTTTCTAATTTTTCTTGATATTCCTTCTCACTTCCCTTGACCATAATCACAGGACTTTCACTTTCAACTCGTGTATAGAGGGAAGGATTGGTCGTGCTAACAGAACCCTCAATCGTTGGCCAGATAGTGATGAATTCCTTCATACTAGCTGCTCCTGATGCTTGGTCGCCAGCTTGGAATTGTTCCAAAGCCTTCTTCAAAAGGGCAATACCGTCTTTGAGACTTAAATCAGAAGATGCTTCTGCGACTTCTTTTCCAGTTACAAAATCATCAATAGCCTTTTTTAAGTCCTCAAAGGAAGTCTGGATGGAGTTAAAATCAGTAGGCTCAGTTTCTATGCTACTACGCAAGAAGGAGATAGCTGTTTCAACACGTCCATAATGGGCCGTACTATTGTCACGAACCACACTTTCATTGATGGTCCAAGTGGAATTCATCTTTTTATAGGCTTCTCGAATTTGCTCTATGTCTTTGGAAGAAATTGCCTTATCCAAAGTCTCAAAACGTGGTTTTAGTCGACTAATAAGCTTTTCTTTTTCAGCATCAAGATCTACCGGATTTTGCTCTTTCTCAAATGCAAGAAGAGCAGATGAAATCTGTGTCAGATTTTCTTCATTAATCTCTCCTGACAGAGCAAGTTTTTCTTTGACAACCTTTCCAGCATCCGAATCAGCATGTTCTACTGTTTCAAAATCCGTCGCCATTTCTCTAACTAGAGCCTTAGCTTGTTCCTGATTTCCATTTTTTATAGCCTGAGAGGCATCCGTAATTTTCACAAAATAAGAACTCAGACTTTCCTTAGCACTAACAGGAAAGATAGCTAACAAGAGAAAAGACAACGTCAAGAAACAAATACTAGTCTTCCAATAATTTCTGACCAATATAGCCTCCTTTCTCTACTCCACCAAAGCAGGCAAAAAGACCACTACCGATGTGGGTTACATACTCATTCATCTTGTCTGTAGCTCCGAGGTTGGTTTGAACCTTGACAAAATGATCTGGATCCTTTTGGAAAGAGATAAAGAGTAAACCCGTGTCAAATTGTCCAGTCTTTTCATCAATGCCATCTGAGTATGAATAGGATCGTCGTAAGAGTGGCTTATCTACCTCTTTGGCTAATCGAACATGCGAATCATCTGGTAAAAGACTCAAATCCACTTCATCAAATTCATTCTTCTTACCAAAGGGAGCGCCACTTTCCTTGTAGCGACCAAAGGTATTTTCTTGCTCTTCAAGATTGGTTCGATCCCAAGTATCGAGAAACATCTGGATGCGGCGAACAGCCATATAGGATCCATTTTCCATCCAATCCTTGCTGTCAGCCCAGACAACACGATCAAAATCCTCCTCTTTGGTTACATTAGCAGTTCCGTCCTTGAAACCAAAAAGGTTACGTGGTGTCTCAAGACGATCTCCAATAGCAGCAAATCCAGATTGGCTCCAACGGAGAATCACCGCATTTCTCCCTTTACGGATAAGATTGCGAATAGCATGAAAAGCAACTTGCTCGTCATCTGCACAGGCTTGGATAACTATATCTCCCCCAATATATTTTTCACGTAGTTGCTCTTTTGGGAAGGGAGGTAAATCCTTAAAAAGTTGAGGGCGTTTTTGCTCTAATTTCATCTTTTTCAGGAAACTAGCAGACACACCAAAAGTCAGCGTTAAACGATGAGGATTTAGCCCCACGGTTTCTCCAGTGTCACTAGGTGGCAAGAGAGCATTCTGACCATCTTTTTTAACCAATTCCCCCTCAACCAACTTGGCACTATAATCTGACCAATCCTTGAACAGTTGGATAATCTTATCCTTATCCGTCGTATGCAAGTCCAAAACGACAAAATAGATATTTTTTTGCATAGGGGTCGTGATACCCGCTTGGTGTTTCCCATAAAAGTCAATCTTTTCATTACCGTACGAGATTTTTTCCTGCTTGTCTAACCTAGGTGCTAAAAAAGCGGAGGCACCGGAGAGACCTAGTGCTAGTCCAGCACCTCCAATACCCGCTTTTTTTAGAAATTCTCGACGGTCCATTTTTTTCTCAAAAAAATTTTCGTCTTTCTTTGTCATACTACTTATTCTCCATCAAGAAATTTACCCATTTGTGATAGAGGTTCACCAAGTTTTGTCACGGCTTCAGCCAATTCTTTGGTGTCTTCCTTTGTTAAGTCTGTATAAAGTTTGTAGTGCTCCTTGTCCGTCATATGTTTGTCCAACAAGCTATTAACAGATTTGAAATCAGCTTCTAATTCTTTAACTAAATTAGCATCTGATTTTTCTAGTAAAGGTTTAAAGAGTTGGAAAATCTTCTCAGCACCTTCAATATTGGCACGGAAGTCGTACAAATCTGTATGTGAGTAGATTTCCTCTTCACCTGTAATCTTGCTTGTCGCTACTTCATTAAGCAAGTCAACTGCTCCAGTCAACATAACCTTGTAGTCCACATCTACAGTTGCAATCTTAGCCTTCAATTCTTTGATATCGTTGACTAATTGATCGCCATAACTTTCAGTTCCTTTAGTTGTATTTTCTTCCCAAAGGATACGCTCGATACGGTGGAAACCAGACCAACCTTCCTCAGTCTTATTTTCATCTACGTAGTCAGCCAAACGAAAGTCAATCTTGACATCTGACTCACCAAAGCTTTCGGCAATCGGTTCTGAACGCTCATAAGACATACGAATCAGAGGATAAACCTTCTTTGCTTCTTCTAATTTGCCTTCTTTCAACAGTTTGACAAAGCCTTCCGTATCAGTCAAAAGTTTATCAATTTGCTCTTGTACAAAAGTCTTATAATCTGCGGTTGCCTTATCAAGCATTTTTTGCTTGTCTTCAGACAAGGCTGTTACCTTAGAGGAATCACTTGTGTTGCTTGGCTTAGATTGATTATTAGCACAAGCAGTCAATAGCAAGGCTGAAGATAAAAGAACAAAACCTAGTTTTTTCATTATTTACTCCTATCATTTCAGGGATCCTGAATTTATTTTACGTTTCATTATATCATGTCTTCTCTCATTTTTCAATAAATTGTCAGAAAATTTAATAATTAACAAATTAACTATTATTAGACTTTTAATCCTAAAATTGTTAAAATAAAAAGGAAAATAATAGAAAAAGGAAACTGTAAACCGCTATGATGAATATGCAAAACATGATGCGTCAAGCACAAAAACTTCAAAAACAAATGGAACAAAGTCAAGCAGAACTTGCTGCTATGGAGTTTATTGGAAAATCTGCTCAAGACCTTGTCCAAGCAACCTTAACTGGTGATAAGAAAGTTGTAAGCATCAACTTTAACCCAGCCGTTGTTGACCCAGAAGACCTCGAAACTCTATCTGACATGACTGTTCAAGCTATCAATGCTGCGATGGACCAAATCGACGAAACGACTAAGAAGAAACTTGGTGCTTTCGCTGGAAAATTGCCTTTCTAATCCATAAGAAAAGAGAAACGAATGTTTCTCTTTTTTCTTAGAAGTCAAAAAATCCCATGGCTTTCTTTAGAATCAAATCAGTATATTCAGGGTCATCCTGAGCCATCAATACCTGTGACTGTACCATTTCTAGGTCATCTGTTATCATACCGTTGGCTCCTAGACGAATAGCTTTATCGAAAGCGTCAGAACCATTTACGGTCCAAACGTAGAGTCTCTGATCAGTTGTCCAGAGTTTATTGACAAAGTATTCATCCAAAGTTGAGTACTCCATAGTGTAACCAGTTGCCTTGGTTCTTGGGAAGATACTGTTATAAGGCATAATAAAGTAGGACGGAATCTCAGAATCATAATTCAAAACCTTATCAATCACTTGGTAATCAAGGGATTGAATCTGGTGCCCATATTTTTTGATGGTCGTCCCATATTTTTCAAGGAAATGTTCCATCATTTGAGGGCTATCTTTTCTACTGGTTTTAATCTCAATCAGCAATTTTTGGTTTAATGCATTGGCGCGTTCCAGATAAGCGTCGAAACTGGAAATCTTTGTCTGATAACCATTCTCGTAAATATCTGTATTTGTTAATTCATCTAGAGTCAAATCTTGAGGGGCAGCATTGATTCCTGCTAATGATTTCAGATTGGCATCGTGCATCATTACAAACTGACCATCCTTGGTTTCCTGGATATCCATTTCAATCAAATCTGGTTTTAGTTGAGCTGTTTTCTCTAACGACTCGACTGTATTCTGAACTCCATTTTTATTGGAAACTCCTCTGTGAGAAATAACCAAAGGGGTACTCGTGTCAGGAGACTCAAGATAGATATAACCCTCTAAAGCAAAAACGATACTAGCGCAGCCCATTACTCCCCATCTCATCAAATGGTCTTTCTTTCTTCTTGGCATGATTTCAAGTTCTTCACCAGTTAAAAATGAAACAAATTTAACGAGAAAATAAGTCAAGGTCATATAATGGAAGTTCTTAATCAAAACATAATTGATTACCCCTAGGACTAGGGATTCTTTATGAGTTAATTCATCCATTACAACTTGAGCAAACAATATGGGAATCAAGAGTAGAAAGAAAAAGAGGTAGGTTTTAATGATAATGAGGAGCAAGTTCCAAGCATAAAAGATAACGTGTTTTTTCGTCTTTTGCAGACTATATTTCACTCCCTCTCTCACTGTTTTCTTTTCAAAGAGAATCTTGGGAAGCGCGAACATGAAACGAACTGAAATATAGAGTAAAATCCAAGCAGAGGACAGAATCAGCAGACCAACTAGCCAATGCTTATCTTCAAGGTAGGTAACGATAAAATCTGGAATAATAATCTTATTAAGGTAGTAGATTTTTAAAATTTTCCTGATGAAAGGAAAAAGCATAGCGACGTAAAAGAAGACAAAGGCCATTTTACAGAAACTAAATCGTTTCATAAATAGAAAACTCTGTTGAAAGACTTTTCGACTATACTCAATCAAGGTTCTCTTTTCATGGTAGAGAAGGTGACGCGCCCCAATGAATAAAAGACAAATCTGAAAATAAGCAACCAAGAGATTGATTGCAATTAAGATGAGAAAGGCTAAACTGACAAAAGGTGATCCTTGAATAATAGTAAGAAAGTTATTGTAAGAAATAAACAAATAACCTGTTTGTCTGAGCAACATCCCTGCAATCCAAGAATTCAATGGCAACCAGACAAACTCTACCATCATAAATATCAAGAAAAATAGAAATAAAATCTTATCTAGGTTATAGTATATCTTCCTAAAACCTAGCTTCTTAGGTTTTTCAGGTTTCATAGGCACTCCTAGTCTAAAAATTGGGATAAATCTAAACCCCCAAAGGGATTCATAGATAGACTACTCTGTTCTTTCAATAATAGCTTTCCTTCATCCGATTCTAAAAAGGCTTCATAAACACGCGCTGTCATACGGGCATCTTCTAAACTATTATGCGATTGTCCTTTAAACCCTAAAAAATTTGCCACAGTTTGCAATTTGAGATTGGCTATGCCGTGTAGGTCAGAACTACGGCGTTCAAAAGCCTCATCATATAGGTCGACCTTATACTGGTCACGATAGTCCAAACCGTGCTCCAAGAGAATTGGTAAATCACTCTTAGCTGCATTGTAGCCAACGATTGGTGATTTGCCAACAAAGGCCTGAAAATCTTTTAAAACTTGCTCTACTTTCGGCGCATCTTTCAAGGTTTCAGCTGTGATCCCAGTCAAACCATTGATAAAACTCTTCAATGGGGCTGTAGTATAAACATAAGAATCAAAAGCAGCACTTTCTTGTCCATCTTGAAAGCGGACTGCTGATACTTGAATTAAATGAGTAACCCCATCGTGTTGATTAAACTCTAAATCAAAGGCAATATAATCTCGTAATTTTTCCATTTTTCCCTCAATTTCGACTCGATTTTAACTATAAATAATAAAAGAAGCCATTAGGTTAGTGAATAACCCAAACAGCTTCTTTATTTTCCTCCAAACAGGCGAGCAAAAAAGCCTTTTTTAGTTGCTTGGACTTCTTCTTTTGCTTGGTCCAACTCTAGTTTCAAGGTTTCTTGATCCTTCATGGCTTGAAGAGTTAACTGTTGTTGTTGATCCAACTGTTTGTCCTTCTCCGCAATCTGACGGTCTTTGATGCGCATCTGCTCATCTTTTTCTGCCAACTGCTGGTCCTTGGCCTTGAGTTGCTCGTACAATCGAAGAATTTCAGCATTCTTCTCATCGACCAAGATTTCCATCAGTTCGCGTTGTTTTACATCGTCACTGACTGGCTCATCTTCAAAAATCGTTTTTTTGTAGATTTCTTCTAGCTTAATTAAGCCACTTCGAGTAACTACAGTTACACCTTTGTCATTTTTTTTCGTGTCCTCTTCTGGAAGTTCTTTGACACGATTGTTGATTGCTTGACGAGATAGACCTAAGACCTCTGCAATCTCACTGACGGTCATTTCAATACTCATAATATCCTCTGAAACGTTTTCTAGCTTTTCTTTATTTAAATCTTATCATAAGCTAGATAAACTGTCAAATTTCCGCTTAATCCAAAGCCTTTAAAAAGGCTAGTAAGACTTGGGCAGAACGACGTCCAGCTTCAATGATAAACTCATCGAATGAGATAGAGGCCTCGTGATTGGCATTGTCACTCATAGCTCGAATGACTAGGAAAGGTAAGCCAAGAGCCTGAGCTGCCTGAGCAATGGCTGCACCCTCCATCTCAACAGCTAGAACATCTGGAAAGTGGGATTTGATACTAGCAATCTTATCATCTCCAGCTATAAAACTGTCTCCTGTAGCAATCAAGCCTAGGTGCCAGGTCTGTTCTAACTGAGATAAGTTTTCTTTAATCCTAGCGATAAATTTCTTATCTGATTCAAAGTAAAGAGGTTGACCAGCCATTTGGCCATAAGCATAGCCAAAGGCAGTCACATCCACATCATGGTATGCTAGTCTATCTGCAATCACGACATCACCAACAGCAATCCCTTCGGCAAGAGCACCTGCTGATCCTGTATTGATGATAGCTTCTACCTGAAAATGGTCAGCTAGAATAGCTACACTCGTAGCCGACATGACCTTCCCAATCCCACTCTGAACTAGGACAACTTCTGTCTTGCCAATAGTGCCAGTATAGTAGGTGTTTCCCAAGACCTGAACTTCTTGAGCTTTGTCCAAATTCTGAGTCAAATATAGGAGCTCTTCTGGCATGGCAGCAATGATTCCAATTTTCATTTCATGTCCTTTCAATTACAAGAGTTTCATCGCCAAAATTAATAAAATCAAGAGTAGGATGACTGCAAATAAGATGCGATTGAGTTTCGAATTAAAAACATTTCTCTTCGTGTTCTCAATACGACGGCTCTTATGAATCGTTGGTTCTACTTCAATTGTAAGTGTATCTTGACTAAAACCGTGGTCTCTAGAACGTGAATAACCAAAATGTTGTGATGCAGTAGGCAGGATTTTGGTTTCCTCATCATCTTGAAGAGGTGGTCCTGAGATTTTCTCACCACGATTGGCACGTTCAATCATTTCATCTGTTAATAAAGGTTTTCCCATGGGTTGCTCCTCTATTTCTTTTGTAGTTCCCAGTACTGGATTGCCATGATAGTCTTGGCATCACAGATATGACCTGACTGGATCAGGTTCTTGGCTTCCTCTAGACTTACTTCTAGGACTTCCAAGGTTTCATCATCATCTTGTGGGCGAGGATTTTCCACCTTGACCAAATCACTAGCGAGGTAGAGTTTTAGTTTTTCATTACAAAATCCAATCGCAGAATAGAAGTCGTACAACAGTTCTAACTTAGCCGTGTAGGCAACTTCTTCTTCCAATTCACGAAGGGCCGCTGCCATTGGATCCGCATTTTCACCAGTTTCCAGTTTTCCTGCGGGAATCTCATAAGAAACAGCCTCAATGGCCTTTCGATATTGCTTAACGAGTACAATTTTATCCTCAGCTGTCACAGCTAGTACACAAACAGCTCCATTGTGAAAAATCAAATCACGTTGGGCAGTACCTTTGCCTTCTGGCAGTTCTACCTGATCTTGCACCAGTTTAAAGATAGGGCCTTGATAGATTTCTTTTCGACTAAGCGTTTTTTCTTCAAATTCCATAATCGACTCCTACTGGTTCTTAGGATGATGAGGCAAGCGCCTTGCGTACTCATCCTTGTTAACTTGTCGTCCACGTCCAACTGCGATAGCATCCGCAGGTACATTCTTGGTAATGGTTGAACCAGCTCCAACAAGAGAATTATCTCCAAGTTCTACAGGGGCGATGATGGTTGAATTTGATCCAACAAAGACATTGTTGCCAATCACGGTCTTATATTTGTTTTTACCGTCATAGTTTACTGTAATCGTACCAGCACCAAAGTTAACATGGCTGCCTACTTCACAGTTTCCGATATAGGTTAAATGACCTGCCTTGGTATTTTCACCGATTGAAGAACCTTTGACTTCTACGAAGTTTCCAATATGAACCTGAGAAGCTAGGCTTGAACCTGGTCGGATATGGGCATAAGGACCTACAGTCACGCCATCTGAAACTGCACTTTCCACTATCATGGAATTCGTAATCACAGCCCCAGCTCCAATATTACTATCCACAATATAAGTTCCATTTGTTAAAATAGTCTCCGCACCAATCTTCGTTTGACCTTTCAAGGTAACGTTGGCTTCGATTTGGACCTCAGGAGCAATCTCAACATCAATGTCGATGTAGGTTGCTTCTGGATTGACAAAGCTAACGCCGTTAACCATGTGCTTTTGATTGATACGGCGTCGCATCACTGCTTCTGCAGTCGCAAGAGCTACACGGTCATTTACCCCGAGACTTTCATCAAAATCCTTGAGAGTATAGGCCCCAACCTTCTCACCCGCATTACGGAAGATGCCAATCACATCAGTAATATAGTACTCACCTTGGGCATTGTTGGTGTTGATGTTTTTAAGAGCTTCAAAAAGACGTTCATTGTCAAATACATAAGTTCCTGTATTGATTTCCTTGATTTGTTTTTCAAAATCAGTCGCATCCTTCTGCTCAACAATACGAAGAACTTCTGCATTATCGTTACGGACAATTCGACCGTATCCAAAAGGATTTGCCGCTTCAGCTGTCAAGATCGTCGCAACATTTTTGTGATTGATATGGAAATCCAAGAGATTTTTCAAGCTTTCACCCGTAATCAGAGGCGTATCCCCAGCGATAACCAAAGTATGACCAGAGCAATTTTTCAAAATTGGCTCTGCCATCATGACAGCATGCCCAGTTCCTAGTTGTTCTGATTGGGTAACAAAGTCTGTCTGACCAGCCAATACTTGCTCAACTAGCTCAGCCTTGTGACCCACTACAGTAACTGTTTTTTCAGGTTGAATAGCACCAACACTACGAAAAACATGTTCCAACATCGAAATTCCAGCTACTTTGTGAAGTACCTTTGGAAGATCTGATTTCATGCGAGTACCTTTACCCGCTGCTAAAATAATGGCATAATTTGACATAATCTTCTCTTTTCTCTAGAAATTCCCTTATATTATACCATAATTTAGTTTCTTAGGAGTAAACAAACAGAGAAATAGGGAAAAGACGCCCATATATTCACTTTTTCCGATGTTTTCTTTGATTTTTTTATCTATTTACGTTAAACTAAATAGATATGAGAAAAAAGATTAATCCAGCTATTATTTTTACTATATTTACTATATTTATAGCTATTTTGATCCTCAATAAACCAACTTATGAAGACCATCCTGTCAAGTCAAAACCCAATGCAGTCCAGGTTGAAAATCAGGCCTTGCATAATCTTGACAAACCTATTATTGATGTTTCTGGTTGGCAAAGACCTGAGGAAATCAACTACGATACCTTATCTCAAAATATTTCAGGTGTTATTGTTCGCGTCCACAATGGGGCTCAACATACTGAAAAAAATGATGCGGCTTATGCCAATGGTATCGATAAAGCCTATAAAAGTCATATTACAGAATTTCAAAAGCGTAATGTCCCAGTTGGAGTCTATGCCTATCTAGCTAGCCCCAGCAAGGAAGAAATGGAAAAAGCCGCTGAAGTTTTCTATAATGCTGCTTCACCTTACAACCCTAGTTACTATTGGTTGGACGTGGAAGAAAAAACAATGTCTGATATGAACGAAGGGGTTGAAGCCTTTCGTGCTAAACTGGAATCTTTAGGTGCTAAAAATATCGGCATCTATATTGGAGTTTACTTCATGCAAGAACACAGTATCAATACAGATAAATTCACTGCTATTTGGATTCCTTCTTACGGGACAGACTCTGGTTACTTTGAAACAACACCCAATACCAGTTTAGACTATGACCTCCATCAATACACTTCAAAAGGAAGCATTGCTGGATTTGAACATCATTTAGATATTAACCTGATTTCTACTTTGAAGGAAAAAGAAGAAACCTTTAGAAAGCTATTTTTAAGACCATAAAACAAGTGAAAATCGTAACTTTTTCACTTGTTTTTTCATTTTTTTGCTGTCTGTGTTATAATTGTTAGAATAGAGAAGAATTTTATGAAATTGAGGATTATATTATGTTTTCATGGATTACACGAGTTATTAAAGGAATTGTCATTGCCCTTGGATTTATCTTGCCCGGAATTTCTGGAGGAGTTCTGGCCGCAATTTTGGGTATCTACGAGCGAATGATTTCTTTTCTGGCTCATCCTTTTAAGGATTTTAAAGAGAATGTCCTATACTTTATCCCAGTAGCAATCGGGATGTTACTCGGAATTGGGCTATTTTCATATCCAATCGAGTATTTGTTAGAAAATTACCAAGTCTATGTTTTATGGAGCTTTGCTGGGGCTATCATTGGTACAGTTCCTAGCCTCCTTAAAGAGTCTACTCGAGAGTCTGATCGTGATAAGATTGACCTAGTCTGGTTCTGGACTACCTTTATCCTTTCAGGAGTCGGGCTCTACGCGCTAAACTTTGTTGTTGGTTCACTTAGTGCCAGTTTCGCTAGCTTCATCCTAGCGGGAGCTCTGTTGGCACTTGGTATCTTGGTGCCTGGTTTAAGTCCGTCAAATCTACTCTTGATTTTGGGACTGTACGCTCCAATGCTCACTGGTTTTAAGAGCTTTGATTTATTTGGAACCTTCCTTCCTATCGGAATTGGTGCAGGTGCAACCCTCGTTATCTTTTCAAAATTGATGGACCATGCCTTGAACAACTACCACTCCCGTGTTTATCACTTTATCATCGGCATTGTTCTTTCAAGTACTCTTTTAATTTTGATTCCAAATGCTGGAAATGCTGAAAGTATCCAATACTCTGGACTTTCCATTGTGAGCTATGTTCTCGTTGCCTTCTTCTTTGCGCTTGGTATCTGGCTTGGTATCTGGATGAGTCAGTTGGAGGATAAGTATAAATAATGGCAAAAAAAGTCAAGATTAAAAAAACCTTGGTCGAACAAATCTTGACCAAGGCAGGTATTGACCATACTGGTATTCAAATCAATGCGCTTGAAGGAGAACTTCCTCCTGAATACTTCAGAAACCAAATCTTTAAAACCTTGGCTCTTATGGGAGACAAGACAGGACCAATTATTGGAATTGTTCCCATAACAGAACACCTCGCCGAGAAAAAACTAGCAAAAGTTTCTGGCAATAAAAAAGTGAGCATGATTCCACAAAAAGACCTAGAAAAAACGACAGGCTATATTCATGGGGCTAATAACCCCGTCGGCATTCGCCAAAAACACAATTATCCTATTTTTATTGATCAGACTGCTTTGGATTTGGAAAAAATGATCGTCTCTGCTGGAGAAGTCGGGCATAGTATCATCATCCGACCTCAAGACTTAACCAGCTTTGTAAAAGCAGACTTTGCTGATATCTTGGAGGAAAACAACTGATGAAACTCTATTTTGTCCGTCATGGTCGGACTGTCTGGAATCTTGAAGGACGTTTTCAAGGTGCTAGCGGCGACTCTCCCCTTCTTTCAGAGTCCATTGACATCCTAAAACAACTGGGCCAGTATCTCAAGGAAATACCTTTTGATAAGATTTATTCTAGTGATTTACCCAGAGCAGTTAAATCTGCTGAAATTATCCAAAGTCAACTCCAGCCCCCTTGTCCTTTAAAGAGCATTCCTGACCTACGTGAATGGCAACTTGGCAAACTAGAGGGATTAAAAATTGCTACGCTCAATGCCATTTACCCACAACAAATCAAGGCCTTTCGCTCTAATCTAGCTCAGTTTGATACGAAGATGTTTGAAGCTGAGTCCCTCTACAGTACTACTCAGCGAACCATTCAGTTTATCAAATCTCTGAAAGAAAGTCCGGATGAAAGAATTTTGATTGTCGGGCATGGGGCCAATCTCACTGCTAGCCTTCGTACACTTTTAGGCTATAAAGAAACTCACCTCCGCAAAGATGGAGGCTTGGCCAATGCTAGTCTGACAATTTTGGACACTGAGGATTTTGAAACCTTCGCTCTGGAAAGATGGAATGACACTTCCTATCAAAGAAAATAATGGAACTTGATCTTAATGGTCAAGTTCTTTTTAGTTTTCAAAGAATATCCGTGAATTTCTCTGCTATTTATGATAAAATGGGAGTATCGCAAAAAATGACTCATCGTATCAAATTTTGAGTAAAATTAGGAGGAACCCATGTCTACAGAACATATGGAAGAACTAAATGACCAGCAGATCGTTCGCCGTGAAAAAATGGCTGCGCTCCGTGAACAAGGAATCGATCCCTTCGGAAAACGTTTTGAACGTACTGCTAACTCTCAAGAACTAAAAGACAAATTTGCAGAACTTGATAAAGAACAATTACATGAATTAAATGAAACTGCTACTATCGCTGGACGCTTAGTAACTAAACGTGGTAAAGGAAAAGTTGGCTTTGCCCATCTTCAAGACCGAGAAGGTCAAATCCAAATCTACGTTCGTAAAGATGAAGTCGGTGAAGAAAACTACGAAATCTTCAAAAAGGCTGACCTTGGTGACTTCCTTGGTGTCGAAGGTGAAGTCATGCGTACAGATATGGGAGAACTTTCTATCAAGGCAACTCACATCACACACTTGTCTAAAGCACTTCGCCCTCTTCCTGAGAAATTCCACGGTTTGACTGACGTTGAAACAATTTATCGTAAACGTTACCTTGACTTGATTTCTAACCGTGAAAGCTTTGAACGCTTTGTCACTCGTTCAAAAATCATCTCTGAAATCCGTCGTTATCTAGACCAAAAAGGTTTCCTTGAAGTGGAAACACCTGTTCTTCATAATGAAGCTGGTGGTGCTGCTGCTCGTCCATTTATCACACACCACAATGCACAGAACATTGACATGGTGCTTCGTATCGCGACGGAACTTCACTTAAAACGTCTTATCGTTGGTGGTATGGAACGTGTCTATGAAATTGGCCGTATCTTCCGTAACGAAGGAATGGACGCCACTCACAACCCTGAGTTCACTTCCATTGAAGTCTACCAAGCTTATGCGGACTTCCAAGATATCATGGACTTGACGGAAGGTATTATCCAACACGTTGCTAAATCAGTTAAGGGTGATGGTCCAGTAAACTATCAAGGAACTGAAATCAAAATCAACGAACCATTCAAACGCGTTCACATGGTGGATGCTATCAAGGAAATTACTGGTGTTGATTTCTGGCAAGACATGACTTTCGAGGAAGCTAAAGCTATCGCTACTGAGAAGAAAGTTCCAGTTGAGAAACACTACACTGAAGTTGGTCACGTTATCAATGCCTTCTTTGAAGAATTTGTTGAAGAAACCTTGATCCAACCAACCTTTGTCTACGGTCATCCAGTAGCTGTCTCTCCACTCGCGAAGAAAAATCCTGAGGACGAACGCTTTACTGACCGTTTTGAGCTCTTTATCATGACTAAGGAGTACGGTAATGCCTTTACTGAGTTGAACGACCCGATCGACCAGCTTAGCCGTTTCGAAGCCCAAGCTAAAGCTAAAGAGCTTGGTGATGATGAAGCAACAGGTATCGACTACGACTACATTGAAGCCCTTGAATACGGTATGCCACCAACAGGTGGTTTGGGTATCGGTATCGACCGTCTCTGCATGCTCCTCACGGATACAACTACTATCCGTGATGTATTGCTCTTCCCAACAATGAAATAAACTCTTATCCTCTGGTACTTTCCAGAGGATTTTTCGATGTAAAAAGAGACTGAGGAAAAACTCAATCTCTTTTCTTATTCTTGATTTTTAACTTGACTGGTAGCTACATCTTCCCCAAACCATTTTTGGCTGATTTCCTGGAATTTTCCTTCTTGGTATAGTGATACAAAGGCTTGATTTAGAGCAGCTAGCAAAGTTTTATCAGCAGGTCTAACACCCACTGCAAAAGCTTCACTTTCAAATCCTGCTGAAAAGACATTGTAGTCATTTAATATTCCTTCAGACTGAAGGTAGTAATTGGCATAAACACGGTCAATCAATAAGGCATCAATCCGATCATTTTTCAAATCAATTAAGGCTTCATTGAAACTTTGGTATTGATTTGCCTTCTGGTCTTTCACTCGATTCTTGAGTAATTCTGGTTGGCCTTCAAAATTCAAATAGCCAGAAGAACCAGCCTGGACCCTAAAACTTTGTCAGTCATATCCTTAATTGAGTGGATATTTTGAGACTTTTTAGAGACCAAAACTTGTTGATTTTCCATGTAAGGAATGGTAAAAGCAATCTTCTCTTTCCGTTCATCTGTAGCTGTATAGCCATTCCAGATGGCATCAATAGTACCGTTTTGTAGTTCGGTTTCTTTCATATCCCAGTCGATGGGTTGAAATTTAATCTGAATTCCTAGCTTTTCAGAAACAGCTTGAGCTAAGTCAATATCAAAACCTGCATACTGGCCATTCTTTTCCTCAAATCCCATGGGAACAAAGGTATTGTCAAAGCCAATGGTAATGCTTCCCTGCTTTTGATAATTGGCCCAATTATCCTGATTTGGATCACTTGCCTTCTGAGTACAAGCCGTCAGGAAGAAACTAAAGAACAGTGCAATTACAAGGGCAATTTTCTTTCTCTTCATAGGCACCTCCTACTCCTACTTTGGATCAACCTTAAGGATCTGATCAGCAATGTTTTCAGCAAACTGAAGATCGTGGGTTACAACAATCTGGGTCATGCCACGCTCTTTATTTTGAAGGATAAGTTTTTCCACCTCTAACCGTAACTCTGGGTCTAAAGCTGATGTAGGCTCATCATATCCGATAACTTCTGGGTTTATCATCATGGCACGCGCTAAGGCGACACGCTGCTTTTGTCCACCAGATAAGGAAAACGGAAAGGCTTCAGCATGACCTGATAACCCAAGTTGTTCTAACAAACCACGCGCCTTCTTCTCAGCAACTTCCTTCTCCATATTCATTGTTTTTATAGGAGACAGAGTTAAGTTATCTAAAACTGACAAATGCGGAAAGAGTTGAAAATCTTGGAAAACAAATCCCAGAAGATTGCGCTTTTCTAGTTCGTCTATAGCTAGCGATTCGCCGTTATAGTAGATTTCCCCAGAATCGATGGTTTCCAATCCAGCTAGCATACGTAACAAGGTGGTCTTTCCGCCTCCTGATGGACCTACGATTGCAAGGATTTGCTTTTCAGGAATTGATAGGCTAAAATTGGTTAAGATTTGTTTGCCACCAAAGGCCTTGTTGATGTTTCGTAATTCTAACATAGCAATCCTCCTATCTGTAATAACTGTACTTCTTCTCAAGTTTTTTCGCTACAATGGTAACAAGACCAATCATGATCAAATATATCGCTCCAGCCAAAAACATAGGAACTAGACTAGCATCCCGATTGGCTGCTGTTCGACTAGCCAAGATCAAATCTGAAATCCCCAAGGCATAGACCAAAGAGGTATCCTTGACTAAACTCATAATCTCATTAAAGACACTCGGTAAGACGATTTTTGTCACTTGAGGAAGGATAATATAGCGAACCGTAGCAAAGGGGCTAAATTTTAACACTTTTGCAGCCTCGTACTGTCCTTTCGGAATGGTTTCAATCCCACCACGAAAGATTTCAGCAAAGTAGGCTGCATAGTTTAATACAAAAGCGATCACAGCAGCAGGAAGACGATCCAAACGTATCCCAATGCTAGGGAGAACATAGTAAATAAAGATTAATTGCAAGAGCAAGGGAGTTCCTCGCATCACCCATATATAGAGATTAATCAGATAATGGAGGGGTTTCCAATGGATTTGCAAGGCAAAAGCGATGATAATCCCTAAAGGAATTGAAAAGATTAAGACCAGAGCAAAGACTTGAAGAGTCATACTTGCACCGTTCAATAAACTTGGTAATATCTCAAACATATAAGACATACTGCACCTCCTAAAAATTATTGTTCCTATTATAGCATAAATAAACAATTTAGCAAGGATTTTTGTAAAAAAATTCTATTTGTTTCAAAAAAACGTATCTGTCAAATTGACGGATACGTTTTTTTAGAGAGATAACTTTTAAAGTGTTTCTAAGAGTTCTTGCATCTGAACATCATCTGGAATCAGTTTTAAATATGCTTCAGCTTGCACTTTGGCTTCTTCAAAATACCCCAATTCACGCAGGAGATAAGTATACTGCTCCAGAAATTCAGGATTATCCTTGAGATCAAGCGATAGTTCCTGATAAAGCTCATAAGCCTTATCTAAATCCTCGATTTCCTGGTAAGAACGGGCAATCATCCACTTAGTAAGGAGATTTTCAGGTTCTTGACTTTGGAGAGCAATAATATCCTCAAATCGCTCTTGTTCCATATAAATGGTTGCGAGTCGAAGGAAAATCTCCTCAAGATCTTCTGCATCTTCTTTTGCAGTAAGGAGAAAGTCCTCCGCTGCCTTAGCATCATGCAATTCATAAGAAAACTGAGAAGCCTCTAACAAGAGCCGAGTTTCAAATGGATTTTTCTCCAAACCCTGTTTAACGATACGAAAGGCTTCTTCCACCTGATGTTCCTTGTGCAAGGCTTGACTATAACCATACTCATATCCTTCAAAATCAGGTGAAATGGTATCAATCTGCTTAAAGCAAAGAACAGATTTTTGATACTCTTCTTGGTCAAAGTAAAGACTAGCCAGTTCAAAAGCAGCTTGATCATCGTATTCTAGTTCTAAGGCTTTTTCTAGGAATTCAGTTGCAGCTTCAAACTTGCCTAACTGAGCATATGCATAGCCTATTCGTTGGTAGGTTGATACGCCCGTTTGTTCGTAAATATAGCGGTTGTCCAACTGAGCGTAGCCTTGAATGGCTTCCTGATAGTTTCCTAACTCACTATCCAACTCAGCCAAACCAAAAACTAATAAGGCATCATCTGAGTAATTTAAGGCTTCCAGTAACTTTTCGCGTGCTACATCCGTCAAACCTTCCAGCTGATAGAGATCTGCTTTCAATACCAAAGCCGATACATACCAATCACTATCTGGTGTGATATCTTCCAGATAGGCAAAGGCTTCCTCAACATTTCCATCCTCGCTAGCAATGGTTGCCAGGTTCAGATTCACTTCTGGAAATTCTGTCACAATTTTTAGATAGATTTCCTTGGCCTGAGGATAAAAGCCAATTCCCTCAAGATAATTTGCTAGTTCGTAGAGAACTTCGGTCGAATCAGTTTCAAGTGCTTTGCGAAAATACTGATCTGCTTTGTTTAGATCTTGTTCATCCAAAGCCTGGAGCATGCGTTGACTATTGTTCACTCTTGCTTTCCTCCCCTTCTTCTTCATACAAACCGCTGACCTTTTTGTACCAGTTAAAGACAGCAGAAATAACTACCTTAGCGGAGGCATAGACAGGGATTCCCAGCAAGACTCCCCAAATACCAAACATAGAACCTGAAGTTAGGAGAACAAAGAGGACATTGATGGGATGAATATTGAGCTGACTCCCTAGAATAAGAGGTGAAACGAAGCGTCCTTCAATCGTTTGTTCTACGATAAAGACAATCACAACTTTCAATAGCATGACAGGTCCTGCTATTAAGCCCAAAACCAGAGCAGGTAACATCGCTAGAAAACTACCCAAGTAAGGTACTAGATTGAGGATACCAGCCGTAATACCAAGAGTCACAGCATATCTGAGACCAATAATCTTAAAGAAGATAATAAACATAATTGCCACAATAATAGCAACTGTAACCTGCCCTCTAACATAGTTTGACAACTGTTTATTAACATCTGACAAAACTTGTCCGACAGGTTCTTTTAACTTGTTTGGGATGAATTTAGTCAGGTAATCTCGCAAGCCTTTCCCATCTCTCAAAAGATAAAAGAGCATGAAGGGTACGATAATAACCGCAACAATGACCTGGGAAACGCTACTGATAAAGGCGCTAACCCAGTTAACAGCTTGAGAAGAGATTTTGCTGGCCCACATGGTCGCCTCACTAGAAACATTGGAAAGAACCTGCTCCAACTGTGGTCTAAAATCATCTGGCAAGCGTTTGGTTACAAGGTCATTGATCACCTTATCAGCATCTTCCAGGTATGTCGGCACATTCTTCGCAAAATTTAAGACTTGACGTTGCAGATTAGGAATTGCGACTGCCAGACCCCAAATGATAAAAATTCCAATAATGACAAAAACAATACTGATTGCAAGCACACGATTGATTTTGTGTTTCTCCATCCAGTCAACAATCGGATTGAGGAGGTAATAAAGTAAACCAGATAAAATAACTGGCAACATGACAACCCCTAAAAAGTCTAAAACGGGTAAAAAAATAAAACTAATCTTACTTAGAATGAAAATGTTTAACCCCAGTAACAAGGTTACTAAAAATACAGTGATAGCTTTGTTATCTAAAACCCACTTGAAGAACCAAGATAGGCTAAAATGTTTCTCTTTATGTTCCATAAATACATCCTTTCTGTCATTCTCTCATTATACCATTTTTAATCTAAAATAACTCTTTTTTAAAGTGCTTACATAAATAAGACTGATGCATCATGGCAGTTATTTTGTGGTATAATGAACTTATCATTATTAAGAGGTGTGGACATGAAAGAAACTGTTTATTTTGGAACTTATACTCGTCGCTTATCTAAAGGGATTTATAAGGCAGATTTTGATACAGAAACAGGCCAGCTTGCAAACCTTGAACTTTTTGCTGCTGAACCCAGTCCGACCTACCTTGCCTTTGACCAGAAACAATACTTATACACCGTAGGAAGTCAGGATGGCTTAGGTGGCATCGCTGCTTACAAGACCGATGGCACTTTGTTAAACCATGTAGTTGAAGATGGCGCTCCTCATTGTTATGTGGCAGTGGATGAAAAGCGTAGTCTCGTGTACGGTGCCAACTACCATAAAGGTCAGGTTCTAGTTTATAAACGTCAAGCGGATGGTAGCCTCATCCAAACGGATCTAGATCAGCATAGTGGACAAGGTCCTCATGAAAACCAAACTTCCCCACATGTACACTTTACGGATCTAACACCTGACCAGTATCTCGTCACCTGTGATCTAGGTACAGATGAAGTAACGACCTACGATGTTACTCTAGAAGGCAAACTAAGTAAACTAAATACTTATCAAAGCCAGCCTGGAGCAGGTGCTCGTCACATCGTTTTTCATCACCACTATAAGATTGCCTATCTCATCTGCGAACTGAATAGCACCATAGAGGTCTTGATTTATGATGGTGTTGGTGAGTTTGAACGCATGCAAGTTATTTCGACCTTGCCGGACGGGTATACGGGCTTTAACGGTACTGCTGCTATACGTCTTTCAAAAGATGGTAACTACCTCTATGCTTCCAACCGAGGCCATGATTCCATTGCAGTCTATACAATCCTAGCTGATGGTAGTTTGGAATTATTAGAGATTGTTCCAAGTCACGGTAAAACACCACGTGATTTTGATATCACACCTGATCAGGAATTTTTGATTGCTGTTCACCAAGATTCTGATAATACAACGGTCTTTAAGCGCAATCCTGAAAGTGGTCGTCTTGCAGAGCTTTCTAACGACTTCCATGTCCCAGAAGCAGTTTGCATCAGTTTTTCTAACTAAGAAAAAAAATGAACTTGAGTTTCAAGTTCATTTTTTATAGTTTATTTCTAACATTAATACGGTTAATGGCACGTTGAAGAGCAATCTTAGCACGTCGTTCTTGGTCTATTAAATGCTTTTCATGGGCTTCTTCGATTTCTCGTTCGGCGCGAAGTTTGGCACGTTCCGCACGACTGATATCAATATCACGAGCACGCTCTGCTGAGTCGGCTACAATGGTAATGATGTCATTGGCAATCTCGATAATCCCCCCGTTCACTGCAATCCAGTTTACATGAGTATCATCATCGATTCGCTTTACCTTTACTTCATCAACCGCTAAAACCGCAATCATATTTTCATGTCGTGGCAAGATCCCCATCTCACCATCCAGAGTTCGAACCGATACAAAGCTGGCATGGTGATCATAGACGAGGCCATCTGGTGTCACGATCTGGACAGTTAACTGAGCCATAGGTCACCTCTTAAAATCCCATTTTCTCTGCCTTAGCAATGACGTCTTCGATTGAACCGACACCACGGAAGGCATCTTCTGGTAGCTGGTCATATTTCCCTTCAAGGATTTCCTTAAAGCCACGAACCGTTTCCGCTACTGGTACATACGAACCAGGTTGGCCAGTAAATTGCTCCGCAACGTTGAAGTTTTGTGACAAGAAGAACTGGATGCGGCGGGCACGCGCAACCAAGGTTTTTTCTTCATCAGAGAGTTCATCCATACCAAGGATAGCAATGATATCTTGCAATTCATGGTAACGTTGAAGAACACGTTTAACTTCCGCAGCTACAGCATAGTGCTCCTCACCAACAATCTCAGGTGCCAAGGCACGAGAGCTTGAAGCAAGTGGGTCAACGGCTGGGTAAATCCCCAACTGTACCAACTTACGTTCCAAGTTAGTCGTTGAATCCAAGTGAGCGAAGGCTGTTGCTGGCGCTGGGTCAGTATAGTCATCCGCAGGCACATAGATGGCTTGGATAGAGGTTACAGAACCCTTCTTGGTTGATGTGATACGTTCTTGCAATTGACCCATCTCCGTTGCAAGTGTTGGTTGGTAACCAACGGCTGATGGCATCCGACCCAAAAGGGCAGATACTTCTGAACCAGCCTGAGTGAAACGGAAAATATTGTCAATAAAGAGAAGCACATCTTGGCCTTCTACATCACGGAAGTATTCGGCGATGGTCAAACCAGTAAGGGCAACACGCATACGGGCTCCTGGTGGTTCATTCATCTGACCAAATACCATGGCTGTTTTCTCGATAACGCCTGATTCTTTCATTTCCCAGTAAAGGTCGTTCCCTTCACGAGTACGTTCCCCAACACCGGTAAATACTGAAATACCACCATGTTCTTGGGCAATGTTGTGAATCAATTCTTGGATCAAGACGGTTTTACCAACTCCGGCACCACCAAAGAGTCCAACTTTCCCACCTTTAAGGTAAGGGGCAAGAAGGTCGATAACCTTAATCCCAGTTTCGAGAATTTCAGAAGAGGTAGACAACTCATCAAAAGTTGGAGCTTTTTTATGAATTGGCTGACGCTCAGCGTCTTCAGCAAAAGGAGCATCCAAGTCAATGGTATCTCCCAAAACATTGAAGACACGTCCCAAAGTTTCTTTACCTACTGGAACCGAGATTGGACGACCTGTGTCCAAAACTTCCATTCCACGAGTCAAACCATCTGTTGATTCCATGGCGATCGTACGGACCATACCATCTCCCAACTCCAAGGCTACTTCAAGGACGATTTTTGTTTTTCTTTCGTCATTCTTGTAGACGACAAGTGCATTATTAATCTCAGGAAGTGGTTCCCCTGCTGCAAACAAGACGTCTACAACGGGTCCGATAACCTGAGCAATTTTACCTGAACTCATCTCCTTCTCCTATTCTATATAAGATACTGTCGGTTCCTAGCTCAACTAGGTCCTAATACTCTTCGAAAATCAAATTCAAACCACGTCAGCGTCGCCTTACCGTACTCAAGTACAGCCTACAGCTAGCTTCCTAGTTTGCTCTTTGATCTTCATTGAGTATAAGTTCATTTTCATACGAGCTGGACTAAAGCCTTATTCTAAGGCGCTAGCACCTGCTACAATTTCTGTAATTTCTTGTGTAATCGCCGCCTGTCTGGCACGGTTATACTGGATTGTCAAATCATTGATAACTTTCTTGGCATTATCAGTCGCTGTCTGCATAGCTGTCATACCTGCGGCATTTTCAGCTGTCTTGGCATCGATAATAGCCCCGTAAATCATACTTTCAGCATACTGTGGCAACAATTGCTCCAAAATTTCTTCTCGGCTTGTTTCCAACTCAAATGTCAAGCTATACTCCTCGTCTGCTTCGTTCGGATCGAGGTCTACAATCGGAAGCATTTGCTCCACACGCATTTGACTTGTGAGCGTATTAACGTGGTGATTGTAGCAGACATAGAGTTCGTCAAAAAGTTCATTTTGATACATTTCAATCGTTTTTGAAATAATTTTTCGAACTTCATCAAAACTTGGTTGGTCGGCCAAGCCCCGCAATTCATAGATTGGTTGAATGCCACGAGCCTTAAAGAAATCAGCCCCCATACCACCAATACAGATAACTTCAAAGTCATCACCATTTGGATGATATTCTTCTTTCAGCTCCATCACAGCTTTAAGGATGGAGGCATTATAACCTCCAACCAAGCCACGGTCTGAAGTAATAACGATATAGCCTGTTTTCTTAACTGGACGACTAATGAGCATTGGATTGGTAGAGCCACCAGATCCGTTACCATGTAGAATATCCGTCAAAAGCTTACGAACCTTCTGAGCATAAACTTGAAAATTGCGTGCTGCTTCTTCAGAGCGACCTAACTTAGCAGCCGATACCATTTGCATGGCATTAGTGATTTGACTAGTATTCTTGGTTGAGGCGATTTTTGTTTTAATATCATTTAGAGATACTGCCATCTGACACCTCTATTCTTATTGGAAGCTGGATTGATTGAGAAACTCGGTAATCGCAGCATCCAAGACTGCTTCTTCTGGCAAGTCTTTTGTTTCACGAATGGTTTCCAAAATTTCTGGATGTTGTGCATCAAAGAAGATATGGAACTCTTCCTCAAAGCGAACAATGTCATTCACTGGAACTGTATCCAAGAATCCGTGTGTCAAAGCATACAGGATTGTCACTTGTTTCTCAACAGGCAAAGGCTTGTGAACAGGTTGTTTCAATACTTCTACCGTACGACGACCACGATTCAACTTAGCTTGAGTAGCCGCATCCAAGTCAGAACCAAACTTAGTGAAGGCTTCCAACTCACGGTATGAAGCAAGGTCGATACGAAGAGTACCAGCAACCTTCTTCATGGCTTTAATCTGAGCAGAACCACCTACACGAGATACAGATGAACCCGCATCAATAGCTGGGCGAATACCTGCGTTAAAGAGTCCATCTCCAAGGAAGATTTGTCCATCTGTGATTGAAATCACGTTGGTTGCGATATAGGCTGAGATATCTCCTGCTTGCGTCTCAATAAATGGTAGGGCTGTGATTGATCCACCACCAAGCTCGTCAGAAACTTTAGCTGAGCGCTCAAGCAAACGGCTGTGTAGGTAGAAAACATCCCCTGGGAAGGCTTCACGACCTGGTGGACGACGAAGCAAGAGAGAAAGTTCACGGTAAGCTACCGCTTGTTTTGAAAGATCATCATATACAATCAAAACATGCTTGCCTTGGTACATAAACTCTTCCGCCATAGCAACACCAGCATAAGGAGCTAGGAAGAGCAATGGAGAGGGTTGTGAAGCAGAAGCTGTCACAACGATTGTGTAGTCCAAGGCACCGTACTGACGTAGTGTTTCTACTTGCGTACGAACGGTTGATTCTTTTTGACCAATGGCTACATAGATACAAATCATATCTTGACCTTTTTGGTTCAAGATGGTATCGATTGCAATGGTGGTTTTCCCTGTCTGACGGTCACCGATGATCAGCTCACGCTGACCACGACCAATCGGTACAAGGGCGTCAATAGCTTTCAAACCTGTTTGCAATGGTTCTGATACAGACTTACGCTCCATAACACCAGGAGCTGGTGCTTCTACTGGACGAGTCTTGTTCGTGTGGATTTCTCCGAGACCATCAACGGGACGACCAAGTGGGTCCACAACACGTCCAATCAAGTTATCACCGACAGGAACTTCCATGATTTTACCCGTGCGACGGATAGTGTCTCCTTCACGGATATCCGTGAAGTCACCGAGAATGATGATCCCAACGTCTGTTGATTCCAAGTTTTGCGCCATACCATAAGAGCCGTTTTCAAAAATCAAGAGCTCTCCGCTCATGGCATTTTCAAGGCCGTGGGCACGCGCAATACCGTCCCCAATATAGGTTACAACACCAGTTTCAGTCACATCAAAATTGGGTTTGAAATTTTCAATTTGTTGCTTAATTAAAGCGCTGATTTCTTGTGCGTTAATTGCCAAAAGAACACCACTTTCTATTTCAAATTTTCTTTAACAACACGAAGTTGCTGTTTAATACTCACATCAATTGTCTTGTGATTGGCAAAAATGACAAAACCACCAATGAGACTTTCATCGATTTGTTCTTTGATAGTCCGAACTTTCAGAGACATTTTTTTCTCAATCAAAGGAAGCAATCGCGCCTTCTGGTCATCTGTTAATGGATGAGCGGAGGCAATCGTTACTTCAAATCGATTCGTTTCTTTTTCAAGTCGACTCAAACAATCTACAATTACTTCATAAAATAAATTTGCTCTGTGATTGTATAACAGGACCTGAATAAAGTTTTGCATTAATGGTGACACTGAGTCTTGGAAGAAACGAACGGTTTTTTCCTTATCTGACTCATCTACTGCCACTTGAGCTAAAAAAGAAGGCAAGTCTGTTTCTTCTGCGACTTGCTTGATTTGAGCTAAGTCAGAAAAGATACGGTCTTCTTCTCCCTTTTCAATCACCAATTGGACAAAAGGCATGCTGTATTTTTCAATTACCTTTATTGTCTTTTTGTCCATTAAGCTTCTCCTAGCTGATCGATGTACTGATCAATGAGTTCTTTATGGGCTTGTCCGTCAAGGTTTTGTGAGATGATTTTACCAGCGAGACTAATCGTCAAATCTGCTACCTCACCCTTAACGCTTTGTAAAGCTTCCGCTTTATTTTGAGCAATTTCTTGGTTAGCTTTTTCTTTCAAGCGTCCTGCTTCCAGTTTCGCCTCAGCCAAGATGTCAGCTCTACTTTTCTCAGCTGTTTCCTTTGCATTCTCGATAATTGTCTTAGCTTCCGAACGGCTACCTGCCAACTCAGCTTCACGTTTGCTAGCGAGTTCTTCGGCCTTCTTACGGGCAGCTTCTGCTCCGTCAATATCTGAAGAAATTTTTTCAGCACGTTCATCTAAAATATTGGTAAGATTTCCCCAGGCATATTTTTTCACTAAAAAAATTAATAAAAGGAAGGAACCAGCGATAAGAATAAAGTCACCAATAATGGTACTAATAGTTAAATCCATCTTCTAATCCTCCTCTACTTACTCTTCCCCAGCATTTATCTTCTTACCAATGTACATCGATGACAACATGGTAAAGACATAGGCTTGAATACATGAAATGAAAATCGAAAAGGCTGTCCATAACATGTTTGCGATAAAGGCCAAAGGATACCAATAAAAGGCATTTTGTGCTAAGGCTAGTAACAAGCCTGCCAAGACTTCACCGGCAAAAATATTTCCGTATATCCGAATTGCCAAAGAGGCAAAATTGGTGAACTCTTCTAAAAGGTTCATCGGAGTCATAAAGCCAGGTGTAACAAATGCTCTCAAATATTCTTTAACGCCTCTACGACGAACTCCTTCTACATGGGCAATCAAGGTGATTAATAATGAGAGGGATAAGTCGTATCCAAGGTTAGCTGTTGGGGAAGTCCACAAGTTGTAACCGTTTGTTGTTTGTACTTTTGCCATTAAACCAATATTATTGGCTACCAAGATAAACAAAAATAGAGAAAACAGGAACAAGGAATAATCCTTCATATAAGTTTCCCCAATGTTTCCCTTGGAAAAGCTAATCACAAAATCATAAATCATCTCAAGAGCATTTTGTTTACCCTTTGGACGGATTGTCATTTTACGACTAGTCCAGTAAACAAAAGCAAAGACCATCAAAACAGTTACAAGAGACATGGCAAGTAGGGTCAAATCAAAGGATATAGGTCCAATATTTAAGGTTGGATTCACACTTTCTTCCATGGTTTGACACCTCTTTTTCTAAATAGAGTGGTCTATTTGATAACGAATGACATCGCCAAGGTTACAAAGAAGGTACCTTCAACAAAAGCAACCCCAAGAATCAACAGACTACGTAATTGATCGATAATTTCAGGTTGGCGTGCAGCAGATTTGAAAAGACTACTCATAATCATTCCTTCAGCGATTGAGACACCAAAGCAGGCAAAACAAAGACCCAAAAATGTTAAATTCATAATGAATTCTCCTTTTTATTTAAATTTACTTCCTTAGTTTAGTCCTAAAATTTGTTTTTGTCAACTTTTTACTAACATTGAAAGCGTTTAAGATAATTAATTTCTAATTTTACTATTTTTAATACTATTATATGGAAAAGTTTTCTTTTTAAGGTGAGAAATTCCGTATTTTTTCTAATTTTTCTGAAACATAATGAAAGACCCAAGCTTAAAGCATGGATCTATTTTTGTCTATTTAAAATAAAATGAATGATGTAGTTTGCAAGCTGGATTAAATGGAC
This sequence comes from Streptococcus oralis, assembly GCF_026782375.1. Lineage (GTDB taxonomy): Bacteria > Bacillota > Bacilli > Lactobacillales > Streptococcaceae > Streptococcus > Streptococcus oralis_CL. Next base: position 652,395 of record NZ_JAKUWJ010000001.1, read on the forward strand.
ATGAGCAGAATGGACAAGCTATCTGCTTTTGATATTCTTGAAATGTCATAATCCTCTTACAAGCTCCACATAAAATTGGTTTATCCTTAGAAAGTTTTAGGGGATAGGGAGAAAATACATGTTTCTCCATCGCATTGTGACACTGATAGCATGCGTAGTATTTCTTGCATTCATAACACTGGAGTGAAACAATATCCTTTTCACTATGATAATGAACACATCTGCTTTCATCATCTACCAATAAACCTTGAGCTTGAATCATTCCCTTTTCCTTATCTAGGCACGAACTGTAACACTTGTCCCGTCTTCCTTATAGAGGTTGATGAGCCCTTCTTTCAGAGCACGAACCATGTCACCTGCTTGTACAGGTTGTGGAACCTTGATTGTCAAGAGTTCCATTGGATTTGGAGCACGATCGATTTTATTTCCCTTTGCATCGTGAAGATCCTCAATATAGGTTTCAAAATGTCGGAAACCTGGTCCGTAAAACTCAACTTGGTCGCCTTCATTGATTACATTCCGTTGACGAATGGTTACCGTTTGAGTCGCATCATCATACGCAACCACTTCAGCGACAAACTTGTATTCAGGGATTTTACGACGTGCGCCAAATAACTGTTCATTTTCAGACGGCGTACCGTAGTAGAAACCTGTTGCCAATTCACGCTGGGCAACCTTCCACATCTCATCCACCAAGTCCTGTTTGATGGCTTCAAATTTCTCAGGACTTTCGAGATAAGCATCTACAGCCGCCTTGTAACAGTTGGTCACCGTTGAAACATAGTGAATTGATTTCATCCGGCCTTCAATCTTTAGACTGTCTACACCATTTTCAATCATATCTGGGATATGGTCAATCATAGACATGTCAACGGCTGACATCGAAAATTCTTCTGGGATTTCACCCTTAAGACTCTTACGTTCTTGACCAAAAGGCATGTCATAGAGATCATATTTCCAACGGCAAGACTGAGAACAGCCCCCGCGGTTAGCATCACGCATACTCATGTGGTTTGAAAGCGTACAGCGACCTGAGTAAGAAATACACATGGCTCCATGGACAAAAGCCTCAATCTCAACATCTGTACGTTTGCGAATCTCTGCCAATTCTTCCATTGAAACTTCACGAGCCAAAACCACACGAGTTAGACCAAGTTCTTTCCAGAACTCTAGAGTTTCATAGTTGGTTGCACTGGCTTGAGTTGAAAGATGGATTTCAAGTCCTGGTGCTTCGGTTGCTGCAATCATAATCAAGGCCGGATCTGACACGATAACTGCCGCAATTCCGATGTCACGCAACTTACGGAACCATTCGCCTGCACCAGCTTCATTTCCTTCGTGCATAACCATGTTAGCAGCCACATAGACCTTGGCACCGTACTTAGCAGCGAACTGAACACCTTCTTCCATCTGCTCAAAGGTAAAGTTTCCAGCACGGCTACGAAGACCATAGGCCTGTCCACCGATGAAGACTGCGTCCGCACCATATTGAACAGCTACTTTCAGCTTCTCTAAAGTCCCTGCAGGTGATAAAACCTCAGGACGTTTTAATGTTTTTGTCATTTTTTCTCCTATTTGCAATATAAAAGTTTGACGTTTTTCCTTCTCATTTTATAGTAAATAATGAATAAAATCAAGCCTAGGCAGATTGTTTTGACAATTCTAATCTTCTTAAAAACGAAAAACTAGTCTTCTAAGACTAGTTGTTTTCAAGATAAAATTCAAAACGTTCACCCACATACTGACTCTTAACATATTCAAAAGCCGTCCCATCATCGAGATAGGAAACCTGAGTCAAGGCTAAAATGGCATGCCCTTTCTCGACTTCTAAGTAATGGGCAATCTTTTCCTTAGCCAATCTCGCATAAATGGTCTGTTGGGATTTTCCAATTCGGTAACCATGTTGCTGCAAGGTTTGGAAGAAATGACTGGTGATTTCTTCTTTTTTGAAATCCTTGATAAATTTCTCAGGAATGGATGCGACTTCATAGACTAGTGGAACTTGATCGGCATACCGAACCCGCTCCATACGGATGATATTCTCAGTTGGTGAAATACCTAGCTTTGCCACTTCCTGCTCATTGGGAATGGTTCTCCTATAGGAAATCAGCTGACTAGAAGGAACTTTCCCTTGGGATTTGACAATCTCCGTAAAACTAGTGGTGCCCCGCATTTTTTCTTGAACTCGAGTGCTAGAAACAAAGGTTCCGCTTCCAACACGACGCTCCAAAACCCCCTCCTCAACCAAGAGAGAAATGGCTTGTCGCAAGGTCATCCGACTGACTTGAAACTGATCTGCCAGATCCCGTTCACTTGGCAGTCTTTCTCCTATCATCCAACGATGCTCGTCGATATCTTTTTTTATCTGATCGTGGATTTTCATATAAGCTGGTAACATGCTTTTCACTTCTTTTCTTTGTTTTCTCTATTGTACCGTATTTAATTAGAAAAAGTCAATCTTTGCCTTGTTTAGTTGGTAATTCGCCCTCATTTGTGATAAAATATTGAAAAAGATATTTCTTTTGAGAAAGGAAAAAGATGAGCAAGATTTCAACTGATTTGCAAGATGTCGAAAAAATCATCGTACTGGACTATGGTAGCCAATACAACCAGCTAATTTCACGCCGTATCCGTGAAATTGGTGTTTTTTCAGAGCTAAAAAGCCATAAGATTTCAGCTACAGAGGTTCGTGCGATTAACCCTGTAGGAATCATTCTCTCAGGTGGACCAAATTCTGTTTATGAAGAGGGATCATTTGATATTGACCCAGAAATTTTTGAACTTGGTATTCCAATTTTGGGAATCTGCTATGGTATGCAACTTCTTAACCACAAACTTGGAGGTAAGGTTGTCCCAGCAGGTGATGCTGGAAACCGCGAGTATGGTCAATCCCCACTTACTCACACTCCTTCTGCCCTCTTTGAAGGTACACCAGAAGAACAGATTGTTTTGATGAGCCATGGCGATGCTGTAACAGAAATTCCTGCTGATTTTGTTCGTACTGGAACTTCTGCTGACTGTCCTTATGCAGCTATTGAAAACCCAGAAAAGCACATCTATGGTATTCAATTCCACCCAGAGGTTCGCCATTCTGTCTATGGAAATGATATCCTTCGCAACTTTGCCCTTAATATCTGTAAGGCTAAAGGCGACTGGTCAATGGATAACTTTATCGAGATGCAGATTCAAAAAATCCGTGAAACTGTTGGAGACAAACGTGTCCTTCTCGGTCTATCTGGTGGTGTTGACTCTTCTGTCGTTGGCGTTCTTCTCCAGAAAGCAATCGGCGATCAATTAATCTGTATCTTTGTAGACCACGGTCTTCTTCGTAAAGGGGAAGCAGACCAAGTTATGGAGATGCTTGGTGGTAAGTTTGGTTTGAATATCGTCAAAGCAGACGCTGCAAAACGCTTCCTTGACAAACTTGCTGGCATTTCTGACCCTGAACAAAAACGGAAGATCATCGGTAATGAGTTTGTTTATGTCTTTGATGACGAAGCAAGTAAGCTAAAAGATGTAAAATTCCTTGCTCAAGGAACTCTTTATACTGACGTGATTGAGTCTGGTACAGATACTGCTCAAACCATCAAATCACACCACAACGTGGGTGGTCTTCCAGAAGACATGCAGTTTGAACTGATTGAACCATTGAACACTCTTTATAAAGACGAAGTTCGTGCCCTCGGTACAGAGCTTGGTATGCCAGACCACATCGTATGGCGCCAACCATTCCCAGGACCAGGACTTGCGATCCGTGTCATGGGTGAAATCACTGAAGAAAAACTTGAAACAGTCCGTGAATCAGACGCAATCCTTCGTGAAGAAATTGCCAAAGCTGGTCTTGACCGCGATATCTGGCAATATTTCACTGTCAACACAGGCGTTCGTTCAGTAGGTGTTATGGGTGATGGTCGTACTTATGATTACACAATCGCCATTCGTGCAATCACTTCTATCGATGGTATGACAGCTGACTTTGCCAAAATTCCTTGGGATGTCCTTCAAAAGATTTCTGTACGTATTGTAAATGAAGTGGATCACGTTAACCGTATCGTCTACGATATCACAAGTAAACCACCTGCAACCGTTGAGTGGGAGTAACGGTAACGAATATGTTTCTGCTATAGAACCGTTGAAAACGCAGGGTTTTAGCGATTTAAAAGCGTAAAAACTGTCTTAGTGATACTATTTTGATACGATAAATTGCAAGAATAAGTGCAACATTTACTCAAACTCATCCACTAGAGCTTCACAAGCTGTTCTGTAAGCTAAACATTTTCGTGGTCTGTGATTGATATCATATAAGGCTTTGTTCAAAGCCTCATCAGAGATAGCAGCTAAATCTGTTTTCTTTGGGAAATATTCTCTTAGTAAGCCATTTGCGTTTTCATTGCTTCCTCTCTGCCAGGATGAATAGGCGTCCGCAAAGAAAAAGGAAATTCCTAAATTCTCTACCAGAGGATAGCAGGCAAACTCTTTTCCCCTATCTGAGGTGAAGCTTTTAAGAGCCTCTTTTGGAAATAGCCTACAAAGTTGTTCGATGGCTGAAAACATGGATTTGGCTGTTCTATCTGGTATCTTGAAAGCTAAGTAAAAGCGTGTTTTTCGTTCTAGAAAAGTCGCTAAACACCCCTTGCTTTTGCCTCTGGAAGACACCACAGTATCGAGCTCCCAGTGACCGAAAGTTTTACGATTGCCGAACCTCTTTAGGACGTTTGGCAATCGACGTACCAATCCTAAATGTCCCACGTGTTTCTTTGGGTTGTCGAGTTTTGCCCTTTCGGCGAAGAATGCTTAAATCCAGATCAATCAAACCAGCATAGAGCCAGTTATATATGGTTTTAAAAGCGACCATTGGCTTTTGTTCAAGCTGATAGCGACCCCAAATCTGTTCAGGCGACCAGGAGGATTTTAAACCGTCCTCAATTTCCTTTTTCAACTTTGGTGTCAAACAAGGCTTCCGACCTTTTTGCTTAGCCCTATGGTTGTACTGTTCCTGTGCTAAGGCTGCAGAATAAGCATTTTGGCATCGTCTTAACTCTCTTGAAATGGTAGACTTATGGACGCCAAGTTTACTTGCAATTTGGCAAGGTTTCAAACCTAATTCCAAGTAGGATTCTATCTTTATTCGGTCAGTTATGGTAAGATGGGAGTAGCTCATAGTTTTTCCTCGGGTTCTGTTTGTGTGGTTACTTACAGTTTACACCAATGAAACGCTATGAGTTTTTTTTGAAACACTATGAGTTTTTTTGTTGCACTATATTTTACAATTTATCATACTAAAAAGTCCCAAGAGTAGGTTCAAAAGGGAGTTGTAGAATTTAGGTGAATTGTTTATTGGAGGAGAATTTATTTATATGAAGAAGAAGAAAGAATTGGCAGAACTTGCAGGTGTCAGTACATACACGATAAATAAGCTTAATAAAAATGAGAATGTTACTGTGGAAGTCCTTGGGAAGAACTGCAAGGTATTGGATTGTAGCTTAGATGATATTATGGAATTTGATGGTAAAGAATGGAGGGGTTATGGGAATTGAAATTAAAGAAAGTTTGTTGATACAAAAAAGTCAAATAGATGAAAATTTTTTGTGTGCTATTGACGAAAATATAAATATTATTTCGGAAGTATACTTATTAATTAATTGTTATCAAAAACGAGGGGAAGATTTTGGATTTGATGAATTATTAAAGGAGATAACACATGATGCGTTTGCATCAATATATTTTTGTTTGCAAGGTTTTTATAGACAGAGTTATATTAGCTTAAGATGTATCTTAGAAATGGGGATTTCTCTTTTTAAATTTAAGGATAATAATTATGCGTATTTACTTTGGAAAAACAATAAAAGAGATATTATTTGGAGTGAATTTAATAAAGAAAATGACGGTATATTAATTAATCAGTATTGGGAATTATTTTTAAAAGGTGATTTCAGAACTTTTAATTCCGCTATAAATAGTTGTTACAGAGAATGTTCAGAATATGTTCATGGAAAAGATGAATACTTGAAACAATTAAAAGATTTTCAAGTTAAATATAATAAAGACATATGCGACAATATTTTAAAAATGTGTAAAGAGATACTTTCATTACTTATTGTTGGAACAAGTATTAGATTTGGAAACCATCCTGATGAGTTTACTAACAGAGTGGATGCTTTATTAACGGAATATGAGGTAATTTAAATGAGTACAAATTTCATTATAAGAACAGAAGATATTAAGTTAAGTGAAATAAAAAAAATATATGTTGAAACAAAATCAGACAGAAATATTATAAATAATTTAAAGTCTAGTTCTCAATTATTGCTTATAGGGAGTAGAGGAATTGGAAAGACTATGCTGATTAAAGTGGCTGAGAGTGAGTTGAATAGCGAATATTCTGCTAAAAAAGTATTGCCGGTATATTTGAGTTTTAGCAAAAGTATGCTTGTTAATAATCCTTTTGACAATAAAAATTTTCAGTATTGGATGTATGCGAAACTATTGAATGAATTTAGAAATGCAATCCTTGAAAAGGGTATTATTACGGCAAATAGTGATCCATTTAAAATGTTATTTAACCGCGAAAAATCAAGCGAAAGCAATCTTGATAAGTTTATAACAGTTTTGGAAAGATCATGGAGAGATCAGAAAAAAATTTCGAAAACGGAAATTGTGGAAATATTAGGGATAGATGAATTAAACTTTAGAGTAGTAGATGACATCGATTTTATAAAAGAAATTATAAAAAATTTTTGTGTTAAGTTTTCGGTTGAAAAAGTCATATTCTTTTTTGATGAGGCTTGTCATAATTTTATACCTAGGCAACAAAGAGAATTTTTTAGCATGTTTAGAGATTTGAGAAGTCCGTATATTTGTTGTAAGGCGGCTGTTTACCCAGGAATAAGCTATTATTCTACACTTCAGTTATTTCATGATGTTAATAGTGTGGTAGTTGAAAGAAACATTAATGATAAGAATTACATTAATAGTATGAGAGAGATGGTTAAGTGTCAAATAGATGATGTTAAGTTTATAGAAAAACTAGAAAGTCAGGGGCAATGTTTTGATGCGTTAATCATGTGTTGTGATGGAAATCCAAGGCTTTTACTTAAGAGTATAGAACAAGCTAGTGAAGGATTTAAAAGTTTTAAAAAAAATAACGTTAGTTCAACAATAAAAGATTTTTATCGTGTTCAAATTTGGCAAGAACACACTAAATTGTCATCATTTTATTCAGGGCACAAAGAAATGATAGATTGGGGAAGGACATTTATAGAAAGGGATGTTTTAGAAGAAACAAAGAATAAAAATGAAAAGAATAATAAGAAAACAATTTTTTTTGCTATACACAAAGATGCTCCAGAATCAGTAAAATCTTCTGTTAGAATTCTTGAGTATTCAGGAATTATTAGGTTACATACAGAAGGAACAAAGGTACGTGGAGAAGTTTATGATAGATATCAATTGAATCTAGGAGTTGTGGTTGCTAGTGAAGGGACAACTTCTGTGGTTGAACGAAGTAAGGAAATATTTGATAATCTATCCATTAAAATTTATACAGAGTATGGTAAAAATTCGCCAGCTTTTAATGATATAAATAAGAGTATTAGTTTAGAAAATGCATCAGAAGATATGTTTTTGGTATTAAATAATATATTGAAAAGACCATTGGACATATTAGATTTAACTCAACATAAAAAAGATGAGCTTCAAAAAATTGGAATTAAAACTATAGAAGATATTCTTAAATCAACCGAAGAGGATTTACAAAGAGCTAATTATATAGGTCCATTTTATTCTAGAAAAATATATAATATTGCATATAATGCTGCACTTGAATACATCTCGGGTTAGGTAATAAAATTTAATGTCAGAATATGAATAACTACAACAGCTTGTCGAAATCTTAACAAATCTTTCAGTATCACTCTTGATACTGATATGATACTAAATAATTCAAAAACTACGAAAAATAGGTATAAAAACAACTAAAAATAGGAGCTAAAGAAATACTGATATAGAAAAAGAGAAACAAATATGCTATGGAAATTATCGAGTGGGAGTAGAGTAAGTTATTCAAAAGAAAACGCTTGAAATCAATAATTTCAGCGTTTTTATTTTCTTAATAGCACCAATTTAGCACCAAAAACTATTTTTCACTCTTTAAAACTATTATCTTTTTAACAGTTTGGTATTATCTATAGACATGCCTCTCTTTGATTCACTAATAATTCTCACATTATCGTTAGATAACTCATAAACATGGTAAAAACATTATTATATTCAAACTCACCTATCACCTCTTCTTTCCTCATTATCATTCACCCTTGAATATGAATTATCACTCACCGCTACTTTTCCAGTCATTATAAAACCTATTGAAATATAAGTTTCAATAGGTTTTTCTATATCTAAAAAAGGATTTTTACAATACTATTTTATATGAATTAAGATTTGTCAATTAGTCACGTTTCTGAAATAATAAGAATTTAGCAATTACAAGACTAATAAGACCTACAAAAACAAGGATTCTAGTGTCATTCGTACCTGTTTTAGGCAACTCTTCCTTTCCACCAGGAGGAGTGCTCGGTGGAGTATAAGTATTTTTAAAAGTATTCTTTCCACCTTCATACGAAACTGAAGCAACCAATTTACCATTGTTTTCGACTACTGTGATCGTTGCTTTGATTTCACTTGGATCATAAGTGATATTTTTCTCATCGCCTTTTACTTCACGAATAGTGTAGTTATAAATGCCTGCTTTATTAAAGTTTAGAGCAGTAAAGTCGATGTTCCCATTTGCCTTATTCTTAATAGTTTCTATCACTGTCCCATTTGCGTCACTTAAAGAAAATGAAAACTCACCATCTTTTAAATTTCGACCAACTAACAGTTTCTTTGCTGTTAATTGAGCTTGTGCAGGGACTGTTTTCTTATCTACAATTGTTTTAGTAGCTAATCTATAAGTAGTATCAAAGTCTTCTGGCTTGACCTTAACATCTTCAGCTAAATCATAACCAGTTGGAGCCTTTGTTTCTTTTAGAGTATAGGTATCCTTCAAGAGATTTCCTACTTCAGCAATACCTTGCTCGTTTGTTTCAATTTTTGCAACAACTTGACCAGAACGATCACGAATCACATCGAACTGAGCGCCTTTCAAGGCAGAACCATCTTCAGAAACCTTCTTAATCTGAACCTTAAAGGTATAACCTTCAGCTTTACCATTTCCAGAATAGATGATATAGACAGATTTATAAGTTTCTTCTATACCATTTGTTGTAGTTAAAGTGGCATCATTAGAGAATTGTTCTCCTTCAACTGGAACATAAGGCAATTGAACAGCGTAACTGATCCAAATACCTTCGTTCGCAGACAAGTCAGGCAACTGGACTGAGAAGTTGTCTGCATTAAATGTTATCGGAGTCTGTGCAGTAATATCAACGGAATTGTCTAAGAACCAATCTCCATTACGGAACACCCAATTTCCTTTATAGACTTTAAAAGTTTCTTGTTTGTAGCTAGCATTTGGTATTTTAAGTACATCTACCACTTTAATACCCGTCATTGGTTTACCACTGCGATTGACAGAGATGGAATAACGACCGATAGTTGGTTCAGTTGCATCTTGCCAACCAACCTTATTTAGGTTATCCTTTATAGGTTGTCCAATGCCTTTGAAATTAACCTTACCTGCAGGATAAATTTTCCCACTAACTGTAATATCGATCTGAATTTCCTTTGCAGTTTTTACAAGATCGTGATTGACACGTACATAAAAATAAAAAGTTCCTTTGACATCTGAATGCGTTTCAACATAAGGTTCATATGTAATAGTCGCAGTTTTTGTTTCTCGATCGACTACAGCTTTAGCAACTAAATGTCCATCCTGATCTTTTATATCGTAGTTACTTGTTACAGGCAAATAAAGTACATCTGGTAATTTTACAACAGTAGTATCTCCCGCCATTACTTTATTATTGTGTAAATTGAAATCAACTGTTAGACGAAATTGTTGCCATTGGTCTATGTTTGGAGAGTTTAGTTCATTGCCCTTCTCATCTGCTAAATACGCGCGGGTAATAACATCCGCATGTTCTGTAGCAGATACTTTGGATTCCATATTAAAAAAGAAACCAAACAGTATCGTTAATGTGAGAAAAGCCATCATCAAAACTTTTTTCATCTTCCTACTCCTTAAAATTCCTATTTATATAATGTTAAGTTATACAGTACTATTATACCTTTATTATTTATAAAACTCAAATAATATCCGGTTAAAATAAATTTTTATTATTTCAGTTTTCAAACTATTTGTTTAGGTATAGAAATAACGAACTTCTTTTGTTAGCATGAAATTTCTATTATATAAACATTATATTTCTTGAAACTTTAGTAAAAAAAGGGAACCAAAGTTCCCTCTCTTGTCTACATAAGTTTATGAATTGTGAAGAACTAGCAATTCTTTGCATAGACTATTTACGCTTCTTCTTCGCTTTTTTCATTTTGTTAGCCATGCGTTTCATTGACTGTTTCATAGCAAATTCACCGATTTTACCTTTAAGTCCTCCACCAAACATCTGGCTCATATCTGGCATTCCAGCTCCTCCAAGAGCTGACATATCTGGCATGCCGCCTTGTCCCATCATGCCTTCAAGGGCAGACATATCCATTCCTCCCATATTTGGCATATTTTTAGGAAGGTTATTTGGATTGATTCCCATTTGCTTCATCATCTTGTTCATATCACCAGACATGACACCTTGCATGAGCTGTTTAGCCTGGTTAAAGTCCTTGATAAATTTATTGACTTCAACAAAGGTGTTTCCAGAACCAGCAGCGATACGACGGCGACGACTTGGATTTAACAAATCAGGATTTTCACGTTCTTCAGGAGTCATAGAAGACACGATGGCACGTTTACGCGCAATCTGGCGCTCATCCACCTTCATATTTTGAAGAGCTGGATTGTTAGCCATACCTGGAATCATCTTGAGCAAGTCTTCCATCGGCCCCATGTTTTGCACCTGATCCAATTGATCGATGAAATCATTGAAATCAAAGGTGTTTTCACGCATCTTCTCAGCCATTTCAAGAGCTTTTTGCTCATCGTATTCCTGAGAAGCTTTCTCGATCAAGGTCAGCATATCCCCCATACCAAGGATACGGCTTGACATACGATCTGGGTGGAAGGTTTCGATATCTGTAATCTTTTCACCCGTACCAGTGAACTTGATTGGTTTTCCAGTGATGTGACGAACAGATAGGGCCGCACCACCACGAGTATCCCCATCAATCTTGGTAAGGATGACACCAGTTACTTCCAATTGAGCATTGAATTCACGAGCGACATTGGCCGCTTCCTGACCGATCATGGCATCAATGACGAGCAGGATTTCATTTGGTTGAGCCAAGGCCTTAACATCACGAAGCTCATTCATCAAGAGCTCATCAATCTGCAAACGCCCTGCCGTATCAATCAAAACATAGTCGTTGTGGTTGGCCTGCGCTTGCGCCAAACCTTGGCGAACAATCTCAACAGCTGGTACTTCTGTTCCAAGAGCGAAAACAGGAACATCAATCTGTTGTCCAAGTGTTTTTAACTGGTCGATGGCAGCTGGACGATAAATATCCGCCGCAATCATCAAAGGACGTGCATTTTCTTCCTTCTTGAGTTTGTTAGCCAGCTTACCAGCAAAAGTCGTTTTACCAGCCCCTTGCAAACCGACCATCATGATAATCGTAGGAATCTTAGATGACTTGATAATCTCAGCAGTATCAGAACCTAAAATGGCTGTCAATTCCTCATCAACGATTTTGATAATCTGTTGTGCTGGATTAAGGGTATCAATGACCTCGTGTCCGACTGCGCGTTCACGAACCTTCTTGATAAAGTCCTTTACAACAGGCAAAGCAACGTCGGCTTCCAGCAAGGCCAAACGAATTTCTTTGGTTGCTTCTTGGACATCAGCCTCAGAGATTCTTCCTTTTTTACGTAGATTTTTAAAGACGTTCTGCAAACGTTCTGTTAAACTTTCAAATGCCATTTTTTTCTCCTATTTACTCAATTCAGTGGAAATCGTCCGAAATGTTGCAAACACTCAAGTTCTTCGGGTGTGATTTCTTTCATGATTTCATTTGGATATCCCCAACAGCTAAAACCTATTTGCATAGCTTTAGAGATATCATTGGGCGAGATAATCTGTAGTCGAGTAGGAAATGGTTCCTCTGCGGCTAATAGTTTGCAAGGTAATCCTTGATAAATAACTAGACTACCCATGATTACTCCCGATTATCAATGCTTGTTAAAATTTCTATCTGCTCCTGAAGAAACTCATCCTTAGGATAGCGCTCCAAGATCTGATCAAAAATCTGACTGCGGACAATGTAGTCTGAATACATGTGCAATTTCATCTCATAGTCTTCTAAAATCTTTTCTGTCCGCTTGATATTGTCATAAACAGCTTGGCGACTAACACCGAACTCTTCAGCAATCTCCGCAAGACTGTAATCATCTGCATAGTAGAGTTCAATATAATTCATCTGCTTATCTGTCAAAAGCGCAGCATAAAATTCAAAAAGCGCATTCATGCGATTGGTTTTTTCGATTTCCATAACCTTTATTATACCAAAAAATCTATCATATCGCTATACTAGAAGACCTTCTAAGATAATTTGAATAAAAAAAGAACCTTGCAAAGCAAGATTCTTTTAGTGTCTGACTTAAATAATTGTTCTTCTGGGAACTAAATCGAATTAAGCTTCGATTTCTGTAACCATACCTGAACCAACAGTACGTCCACCCTCACGGATAGAGAATGTAGTACCTTGTTCTACGGCGATTGGGTGGATCAACTCAACGTCGATAGTCACGTTATCACCAGGCATTACCATTTCAGTACCTGCTGGAAGTTCGATTGAACCTGTAACGTCAGTAGTACGGAAGTAGAATTGTGGGCGGTAGTTGTTGAAGAATGGAGTGTGACGTCCACCTTCTTCTTTAGTAAGGATGTAGACTTCACCTTTGAATTTAGTGTGTGGGTTGATTGAACCTGGTTTAGCGATAACTTGTCCACGTTCGATTTCGTCACGTTGAACACCACGAAGAAGGACACCTACGTTATCTCCTGCAAGACCTTCGTCAAGTTGTTTACGGAACATTTCAACACCAGTAACAACTGCTTTTGAAGTTTCTTCTTTGATACCAACGATTTCGATTTCGTCGTTGACACGAACAGTACCACGGTCGATACGTCCTGAAGCAACTGTACCACGTCCAGTGATTGAGAATACGTCCTCGACTGGAAGAAGCAATGGTTTGTCAGTGTCACGTTCTGGTTCTGGGATGTACTCATCAACTGTGTTCATCAATTCCATAACGATGTCTTCATACTTAGTGTCACCTTCAAGAGCTTTAAGAGCTGAACCTTGGATAACTGGAAGGTCATCACCTGGGAAATCGTATTCTGAAAGAAGGTCACGGATTTCCATTTCAACCAACTCAAGCAACTCTTCGTCGTCAACCAAGTCAACTTTGTTCATGAAGACGATCAAGTGTTTAACACCAACCTGACGTGAAAGAAGGATGTGCTCACGAGTTTGTGGCATTGGTCCGTCAGTTGAAGCTACTACAAGGATAGCTCCGTCCATTTGAGCGGCACCAGTGATCATGTTTTTAACGTAGTCCGCGTGTCCTGGAGCGTCGATGTGAGCGTAGTGACGTTTTTCAGTTTCGTACTCAACGTGCGCAGTGTTGATGGTGATACCGCGTTCGCGTTCTTCTGGAGCAGCATCGATAGACGCATAGTCTTTAGGTTGGTTAACTGATGAAGGCAAGCGACGTGCCAAAACAGTTGTGATAGCTGCAGTTAGGGTAGTTTTACCGTGGTCAACGTGTCCGATAGTACCAATGTTAACGTGTGGTTTACTACGATCGTATTTTTCTTTTGCCATTTGAGTAAAAGCCTCCAATAAAATATATTTTATAGATAGACAGTAGGCAATACAGTCTAACTTTCCTTACTATTTTATCAAATTTCAGCTAAATTGCAAGTGTTTTACACATATTTTGTTAATTAATCTAAATCTTATGGGATCCCTTTCTTACGCTTCTTATCAAGATCCTCTTTTCTATGATATTTTAGTTTTAAAGCTTATTTATATAAGTAAAAAAACCAGGTTTCCCTGATTTTTAAACTGATTCTGTTTTTTCTTGTTCTTTGGCTTCCTTATGATTTTCATACAATTTCGCAAAGAACTTAGTAATTTCTTTTAAGATAGAATAGCTAGGTACTGCTACTACCATGCCAATCACACCGTAGATATTACTTGATAGTAAGAGAAGGACTAAAATGGTGATTGGATGAACTTTCATAACCCCTCCAACGATACGAGGGTAGAGAATATTGCCATCAACCTGTTGAATAATCAGCATATAGACAACTGCAATTAACATCCGTTGAGGATCGGTGAATACATTTGCAATAATCATCGGAATCAAACCAATACTTGGACCAACATATGGAATCAGATTGGCAATTCCAGAAAAAATAGCAAAGACTAAGGCATACTTTAAACCAATAACACTGTAACCCACATAGGCCAAACATCCGATTATGACAGCATCAATCGCAATTCCACTGATATATCTTGCTACAGTTGCGTTCAAGTTTTTCAAGAGACTGGTTAGGTTCAGCTTGTCATGTTTGAGAACTGTTCGTTCCAACATCGGTAAAAATTTGTTGCCATCCAGTAGGAAATAGATCAAGAAGACCGGAGTCATAATTAGAATGAGGATCGTACTAAATAAAGCAGAAAGGACACTTCCTAAGCTATTGCTGACGCTATTAAGGATATTTTGGAGAATATCAACATAGGATAGATTTAACTGTTGAATGGTTTTTTGGATATCAATATTTTGGAAAATAGGATTCATCGATAAATCAATAACCAAGTCCTGCAGTCTGCTGTAGATATTTTGGCTAGAGATAATCAAACTTGTCAGCTGGTTGATCAAAATAGGTAAGAGATAAACTACACCAACCACGATGGCTCCAATCAAGGCGCAAAGAGTGACCAAGACACCAATCAAACGATTGATCTTACATCTTTTCTCCAAGAAGGTTACGATTGGATTTGTCAGGTAGTAGAAAAATCCCCCCAATAAGAATGGAATCATAATCGTATTGATAACTGTGACAAAGGGAGTAATGATGGACCCCATCTCTCTCCAAAGATAAAAAATAATGGTTAATAGTAAGATTTCGGCTGTCCAAAAAAATAATTTGTTTCTACGGAACATAACTATCCTCCTTCTATCTATTTTACCATATTTCTGAAAAAGATAAGTTGGCTTTAGTAAAAAAGCGAGAATATTTTTTTGCTTTATGATAAAATAAAGCTAATATGAAAAAAATAATTATATCCTTACTAACACTTCTTACTTTTGGCACTATCTCTACTGTTTCAGCTCAAAGTTTTGATGTTGCTGCTAAACATGCCATTGCTGTCGAGGCTACAACTGGAAAAATCCTCTATGAGAAAGATGCAAATCAGCCCGTAGAAATTGCTTCTATTACCAAACTGGTTACAGTTTATTTGGTTTATGAGGCCTTGGAACAAGGAACCATCAGCCTATCTACACCTGTTGATATTTCGGACTATCCTTACAAACTTACAACTAATTCTGAGGCGAGTAACGTCCCAATGGAAGCTCGAAATTATACTGTTGAACAACTATTAGAGGCTACAATGGTATCCAGTGCAAACAGTGCTGCAATTGCGCTAGCAGAAAAGATTGCCGGTTCTGAGAAAGACTTCGTTGACAAAATGAGGGCGAAACTTTTGGAATGGGGAATCCAAGATGCAACTATTGTAAACACAACTGGATTAAACAACGAGACTCTTGGAGATAACATCTATCCAGGTTCTAAGAAAGACGAAGAAAATAAACTTAGTGCTTACGATGTTGCCATCGTTGCTCGTAACCTCATCCGAGATTATCCTCAAGTTTTGGAGATCACCAAAAAACCAACTTCTACCTTTGCAGGACTTGAAATCCACTCAACCAACTATATGTTGGAGGGAATGCCAGCCTATCGTGGTGGTATTGATGGACTAAAGACAGGTACTACTGATAAAGCTGGCGCTTCATTCGTTGGAACCACTGTCGAAAAAGGGATGCGTATTATTACGGTTGTTTTGAATGCAGATCAACAAGATACCAACCCTTATGCGCGTTTTACTGCAACTTCTGCACTTTTAGATTATATTTCTGCAAACTTTGCCTTAAAAACTGTTGTTCAGAAAGGTGAAGCATACAATGATAGTAAGGTTACTGTCCTTGATGGAAAAGAAGACAGCGTGCCTGCAGTCGCTAAGTCAGATATTGCAGTTGTCCAACGAGTTGGAAGCGGAACTACATCAGCTCTTCAATTCACACCAAAATCAACATCAGAAACTGCTCCTTTGGAAGAAGGAAAGGTTGTCGGTACTCTAACCTATGATGACCAGGATTTAATCGGTCAAGGCTACCTCACTTCTAAAAAACCAT
Source organism: Streptococcus oralis (assembly GCF_026782375.1). Lineage (GTDB taxonomy): Bacteria > Bacillota > Bacilli > Lactobacillales > Streptococcaceae > Streptococcus > Streptococcus oralis_CL. The sequence continues at coordinate 668,929 of NZ_JAKUWJ010000001.1, forward strand.
CTTTTGAAATGGTTTCTGAAAAAAAAGTTGAAAAAGCCTTCTTCTTAAAAGTTTGGTGGAACCAATTCATCCGCTTTATCAATGAAAAACTATAAAAAAATCGCGATTCTTCGCGATTTTTTTCGTATTCTTTAATTTATTTCATCTCTTTAAAAGCTGCTTCTGCATCAGCATTGCTAATAGCACCAAATTGGATTTTTCCGATTTTACCTTGACTGTCAATCAAGTATTCTGTTGGAATACTACGAATTTGGTAGGCTTGGAAGGTAGTTGCTTGCGTATCATATAGAACTGGAATATCCTTGTAGCCTTGTTCTTGGTACCATTTTGGAAAGTCTTGAACTGTTTTTTCACCTTGCAGACCAGGTGCAATGACACTCAAGATTTCAAAGTCTCGATCTTGTTTGGCAGCTAATTCCATCAACTCAGGCATGCTTTTTTTACATGGTCCACACCAAGAGGCCCAGAATTTCAAATAGACTTTTTTGCCCTTATAGTCTGATAACTTGACTTCTTTGCCATCCATAGACTGCAGAGTGAAGTCTGGCGCATCCTTTCCTACTGCGATTTGTTGTACAGCGGGCTGTTTGGGACTTTCCGTTTGTTTGGTTTCTTTTTCGCCACAGGCAATCAACAACAATAAAGACATGAGGCTCAATCCCGCAAAAATAACTTTTTTCATCTTTTTCTCCTTTTATCCAAGAATTCCTGACAAGGCATTTAACTGCCCTAGCATCAATAACAAGCCCATCAAAATAATCAAAGCTCCCCCGATTTTCTTTAGTAGGATCATATGGGGTTTTAATTTACTAAAATAGGGCATGATCCAGCCCGAAGCCAAGGCCAAAACGATGAAAGGTAGGGCCATTCCCAATGTATACACTAAGGTTAGTATAGCTCCTTGCCAAGCACCATTCCCTCCTGAAGCTGCAAGAGCCAAGACCGAACTTAAAACCGGTCCGATACAAGGGGTCCAACCAAAACTAAAGGTTATCCCAAGCAAGAAGGCTGACAGATAGTGATTCGACTGTGATTGTTTGAAGGTGACTGTTTTTTGCACTTCCAGTTTATTGAAATGCAAAATTTCCATCTGGTGAAGGCCCAAGAGAATAATGACTGCCCCCATAAGATAACGAAACCAATCAGCATAGAGCATATGCCCTAGGAATCCAGCTCCAAATCCCAAAATAAAGAAAATGAGGGAGATTCCTGCAATAAAGCACAAGGTTCGAATTAAACCAGACCATGCAACGTCTCTTCCAAAAAAGCGAAAGCTTTTCGAATTTCCCTGATTATCCAGTAAAATACCAGCATAGACTGGTAGCAAAGGGAAGATGCAGGGTGAAAAGAAAGACAGAATGCCGGCTAAAAAAACCGATACTAAAAATATAATAGATTCCAATGAATTACCTACTTTCAAAAAATTCTAATCTTATTTTACTACAAAAGAAAAAATTTGTGACAACTTTGCTACGCTTGTCTATTTTATCTAAACTAAATATAAAAAAGGAGCTATGCTCCTTTCGTTTTAATACGTTCCTTCTTCACCTTGACTTGTCAAGATAACAGGACCGTCTTTTGTAATCACAAACTGGTGTTCATATTGACAAGATAGGCCACCATCGATGGTTTTATGAGCCCAGCCAGTTTTCATATCTGTATCAATTTCCCAATCCCCAGTATTGATCATGGGTTCGATGGTCAACACCATTCCTTCACGGAGGCGGAGTCCACGGCCTGCAATACCGTAGTTAGGGACCATTGGTTCCTCGTGCATAGTTGGACCAACTCCATGACCAACCAAATCACGTACGACACCATAACCGCGACTTTCAGCGTATTCTTGAATGGCCGCACCGATATCACCGATACGATTGCCGACAACTGCTTGCTTAATCCCTATATACATAGCTTCCTTGGTCACGTCCATCAGGTTTTTCACTTCTTCAGACGGTGTACCAACCGCATAAGCCCAACATGAGTCTGCTAAACCACCAGTATAGCTTTGGGTGTATTTTTTCATTTGCTCAACATTGTTAAAGTTGAGTTTAGATACATTGAGGTCTGATTTGGAAATCGGACCACCAAGTACCATGTCTACCTTGAGCAAATCGCCATCTTTCAAGATGTAATGACGTGGAAAAGCATGAGCTACTTCGTCGTTGAGAGAGCAACAGGTGGCATAGGGGTAATCCATGACTGCCCCATCCACGCCAATCTGTAAAGGAAGGAAATTCTCCTCTTTACAACGACGACGAACATACTCTTCTACTTCCCACATATCCACGCCTGGCTTAATCAAATCACGTAAGCCGATATGGATACTAGCTAGGAAATCACCAGCCTTGTCCATGGCTTCGATTTCACGTGCTGATTTTAAAGTTATCATTTTTTCTCCTAGATTCTAATTGATTTTTACTGTAACATTTGCTTTTGAAACAATCTGATGACCATGATAAATATCATAATCAATAATAGCTGAGCGTCTCGTGTGGTGAATAATCCGAGCCTGAATCCGCAAAGTATCATCTATCTGCACAGCCTGCAAGAAATAAATCAACATCTGCTCTATGATGAGATTGCGCCCACTATTGACAACAAGGTCTTGGGTCATATGGTTGAGGATTTCAGCCAAGACTCCATTAGCAAGGACACCATTTTTCTCCAACATGAAGGGCTCAACAGTAATGATGACTTCATCATGATGATAAGAAAGTTTTTGCCCGATTTGCTCTGAAAAAGTCGGCAAAGCTGAAACCTGAGAACGGCTCATTTTTTCCATGACATCTCTTCGAGTTACGACCCCAAGTAGAGTCTGGTTACTTCGAACAACGGGAACCATCTCAAAGTCTTCAGCTATCATTCGTTGGCTGACATTGGCAATATTAGTTGCCAAACCCGTTACGAAGATACTTCGCGTCATCACCTTGTCAATCGTCGTACTAGGTGACTTATCTCCCGCGTCACGCATGGTAACAACTCCAACAACCACTTGGTGTTGGTTAATGACTGGGAAACGGCTACTTCTATTCTTACGTACCAAATCTAGATAGTCTTTGACTGTATCCGTTTCTCTCAAAAAGCCATACTCATGACTCGGACGATAGAGTTTTTCGACTGTTAAAATGTCAGTTTTAATCTGAACATTTGAGAGAGCTTTGTTAATCATGGTTGCAACTGTAAAGGTATCATGCTTACTTCTCAGAACAGGGATACCTTTTTTATTGGCAAGAGTCAATACATCATCTTGGACATGGAAACCTCCAGTCACAAGGACTGCATTTTCATTTTCCAGCGCTAAAAGTTGAATGCGAGTACGGTCACCTACAATCAAAAGGCCTCCATCATGGAGATAAGAGAGGATATTCTGCTCAGTCATGGCGCCAATAGAAAATTTACTAAATTCTCTCTCTAACCCTTCCTGACCTGCTAAAACCTCAGAGCTAGTCACTTCTGCGATTTCTGCATAGGTTAGCCGTTCGATAGCTACTTTCTTTGACTTGACACGTATGGTTCCACTGCGGGGGCGAGTCTCAACGATGCCACGATTTTCAGCTTCTTTGATAGCCCGATAGGCTGTTCCATCACTAACACCTAGGTGATTTGAAATACTACGAACACTAACTCTCTTCCCAATTGGTAACTCTTCCAGATAAGACAAAATTTCCTGGTGTTTACTCATTGAAATCTCCTTTTACGTAACGAAATTCAAGATAGTCCCTCATTTTTCGTGTATAGCGATCGCTCCCCTTAAACTGTCGGAAGAGACTAAATCCCGATTTTAAGGCTACTTTTTGGCTAGCTTGATTCTCCAGATGAGTGATGATGGATAATTGTTTTAAACCAAATTCTTCAAAGGAAAGTTGACAGAGTTTGCTAACAGCCTCTGTCATAAAACCTTGCGACCAAGCATCTTTTTTTAAGAAATAACCGATTTCTGCTTCTTTCTTGATTTCGTCGATTTTTTCAAATTTGATGGAACCAATCATTTCCTGATTGTCTTGATTACAAATTGCCCAGACACCTAGAGGAGCCTTCATAAAATAGTTGGCAAGAGCATATTGACTCTCCTCTAAACTTGCTTGGCTGGGAAAAATAAATTGCAGATTTTCTGGATCAGAAGCAATCTCATAAAAGGCTTTACTGTCACTAAAAAAGAAAGGACGCAAATACAAGCGCTCCGTTTCAAAGAAAGAAAACATTGCTAATTTGGTTCAAATATTCATAATCACCTCAATGGTTTAGTCTTCGACGAGTGTAATATCTGCTCCAAGACTACGTAATTTTTCAATAATATCTGAGTAGCCACGAAGGATAAACTCGATATTTGTAATTTCAGTCTGGCCTTGAGCCATCAAGCCAGCGATGACAAGTGCAGCACCAGCTCGCAAATCAGTAGCTTTAACACTTGCTCCATGCAAGGTACGACCACCTTTATAGATAATGTGATCATTCGTAGTCGTAATATCCGCATCCATTTTTGCTAACTCAAAGACATGGTTGACACGTTTTTCGTAAATGGTATCAATAATCGTTCCACGGCCTTGAGCTGTTAATAAAAGTGGCGTGATAGGCTGTTGCAAATCAGTTGCAAAACCAGGATAAGGAGCAGTTTTAATATTGATTGCCTTCAAGTCTGACTGCTCTTCAACAAAGATACTATCCTCAGAGACCGTCATACGAACGCCCATTTCCTCTAGTTTGGCGATAAAGCCTTCAAGATGCTCATAAAGAACGTTGTTAATACGAATACCTTTACCAACCGCGGCAGCAAGTGAAATATAAGTTCCAGCTTCAATACGGTCTGGAATGACTTGGTGACGAGTCCCATGAAGCGTCTCAACACCATCAATAATGATAATATCAGTACCGGCACCACGAATATGGGCCCCCATGTTGTTCAAAAGGGTAGCCACATCAATGATTTCTGGTTCACGGGCCGCATTTTCAATGACAGTACGTCCCTTTGCTTTGACCGCGGCAATCATGGTGTTAATCGTTGCACCAACGCTAACGGTGTCCATGTAAATACTTGCTCCATGAAGACCCTTACCTTGGGCAGATAAATTCATATTATCTCCCTCGTAGCTCACCTTAGCCCCCATAGCTTCAAAGGCTTTTAAGTGAAGGTCAATCGGGCGAGGACCCAGATCACATCCACCAGGAAGTCCAACCGTAGCTTCGCCAAAGCGCCCTAAAAGACTTCCGTAGAAATAATAAGAAGCACGCAAGCTATTAATCTTGCCATACGGCATTGGAATGTTTTGAACGCCTCTTGGATCAATCTCCAAGACATCGTCATAACGCTTAACAGATGCCCCCATGATCTCCATGATTTCGACAAGACTAGCAACGTCTGAAATATCTGGAACACAATCTAAAGTGACAATATCATCTGCTAAGATAATAGCTGGAATAAGTGCAACGACACTATTTTTAGCACCACTAATGGTGATCTCACCTTGCAATGGACGTCCACCATTGATGACAATTTTTCTCATGTTATACTCTTTCAAAATTTACTAAAAAGGTCTTTTCATTCTATTATACCATAATTTTCAATTTTTTCCCATTACTCTTGATTATTTCCTGCCTCTTTTTTTATTTTTGTTCACAAAAAAAAGACCCATCACACAAGCTTTGGAGCTTGATATGATAGGCTTTAAAAGTTAGATTAACGTACTGTACGGATACGCATTGTGTTTGTACGTACAGCTTCTCCAAGTGGTACACCAGCTACGATAATGATATCGTCGCCAGATTCAACCAAACCTTGTTCAACTGCGATCTTTTCAGCAAGATCAAACATATCGTCAGTATTTGAAGGACGTTCAGTTGTTACTGGAATTACACCCCAGTTCAACATCAATCCACGTTCAGTCAATTCATCGAAAGTGATTGCCAAAATGTCAGCATTTGGACGGTATTTAGAAATCAAACGTGCTGTGTGACCAGTCTTAGTAAGTGTAACAACCAATTTGATGTTCATTGAGTTAGTAGCATCTTTAACTGCTGAAGCCATAACTTCTGTCTTAGAGTTACGCTCGAATGTATCTGAGTTCAAACGACCATATTCATTAAGAAGAGTTTGAGCGTTCTTGTCGATTGTAGCCATTGTTGTTACTGATTCAAGTGGGTATTTACCGTTTGCAGACTCTCCTGAAAGCATTGTTGCGTCAGTTCCGTCGATAACAGCGTTGAATACGTCTGATACTTCTGAACGAGTTGCACGTGGTTTTTCAGTCATTGTTTCAAGCATGTTTGTTGCAGTGATAACAACTTTACCAGCAGCATTCACTTTAGTAATGATCATTTTTTGGTAAACTGGAACCATTTCGAATGGTACTTCGATACCCATGTCACCACGAGCGATCATGATACCATCAGCAGCTTCGATGATCTCATCCAAGTTATCGATACCTTGTTGGTTTTCGATTTTCGCGAACAATTGAACATGTCCGTTTCCAGTTTCTTCACAGATTGCACGAACTTCATTCACGTCTTTAGCAGTACGTACGAATGAGATCGCGATGAAGTTGATACCTTGCTCAAGACCAAAGCGGATGTCGTCGTTATCACGTTCTGCAAGAGCTGGGAAAGGAATTTTAGTGTTAGGGATGTTTACACCTTTTTGTTTTGCAACAACGCCATCATTTTCAACTACAACTTCAAATTCGCGAGTTTCATCATCTTTTGAGAAAACACGAAGACCAAGTTTACCATCGTCAACCAAAACTTGACGACCAACTTCAACGTCATCATAGATATCAAGAGCGCCAGCAACGTTCAAAGCAATCACATCGCGAGTTGATTTGATACCTTGCTTAGTTGCAACACGGATTTTTTCACCAGTTTTATAAGAGTACTCTTTTGCATCACCTTCGAACAATTCAGTACGGATTTCAGGACCTTTTGTATCAAGAAGGAAACCAACTTTTTTACCTGCAAGTTTTTCAGCAAGTTTAACAGTTGCCATACGGTCACCTTGTTCTTGGTGGTCACCGTGTGAGAAGTTGAAACGGAAAGTATTTGCACCAGCTTCAATCAGCTGAGCAATATTTTTAGCTGAAGCTTCAACGTCAAGTTTTTCTCCCCAGTATCCGTCATCACCGAATTTTTTACCACCACGGATTTCTACCGCAGGACCCAAGGTTGCAACGATTTTTACACGTTTGTTCATGATTTTTTGTGACTCCTTTATATAATTCGACCTTTTAAGGTCATGTTACCAAATTAATGAAAGTTGATTAGGACAAGCTCTTGTTCAAAGCAGAAAGTTCAAGATCAGCTTTATGTGGGTTGTTAACAACGATCTTACCATCAGCTGTTAGGCTAAACAAAGCTCCTTCTTCTGCTGTTCCAAGAATTGGGTTTTCAACCATTTTCTCGTTACGGATACCAACAGCGACACCACCGATTCCTTGTTTAAGAAGTTTAACAGCGTGTGCACCCATGCGTGATGCTAATACACGGTCACGAGCGGTTGGTGATCCACCACGTTGGATGTGTCCAAGTTCAGTTACACGAAGGTCACTAGTGTCTCCAGCTTCCTTGAGTTTTTTACCAAACTCATCGGCAGACATAACTCCCTCAGCCAAAACAATGATGTTGTGTTTCTTACCACATTCATAACCAGCTTTGATGCTTGCAACGATATCTTCCATCTTGAAGTCTTCTTCAGGGATGATGATTTCGTCAGCACCAGTTGCGATACCTGCCCAAAGAGCGATATCACCAGCGTTACGTCCCATTACCTCAATAACAAAGGTACGACGGTGACTTGATGAAGTATCGCGAATCTTGTCGATCGCGTCCATAGCAGTTGTAACTGCTGTATCAAATCCGATTGTGAAGTCCGTACCAACGATATCATTATCAATTGTTCCTGGAAGACCAATAGCAGGGAATCCATGCTCAGTCAAGCGCATAGCTCCGTGATAAGAACCGTCACCACCGATAACTACGACACCTTCGATACCGTGTTTTTTCAATTGCTCAATCCCTTTAAGTTGACCTTCGAGTTGTGCAAACTCAGGGTAACGAGCAGAGTGAAGGAAAGTACCACCACGTGAAATGATGTCTCCTACTGAAGCAGCATCAAGTGGATAGATTTCACCGGCAACCATACCTGCGTATCCATCATAGATACCAAATACTTCCATTCCTTCTGAGATTGCTTGACGAACTACCGCACGGATGGCAGCATTCATACCAGGGGCGTCTCCACCACTGGTTAAAACAGCAATACGTTTCATTTGGTTATGCTCCTTTTTCTTTTAACATTCTTACTGATTATACCACATTTAATTGGAAAATTCTTCTATTTTCCGTATTTTTAGCGATAAATCGTTTTCATAACAATTCCCTCTAATTTTTCCAGTAAAACTGGATCTTTTTTTACAAAATGTTGGGAGGAAACAATTGTTTTCTCCTCCTCAACATACCTGATAATTACAGGAATAGAGCCTTTATGTTGATCTAAGATAGTTGAAATTTCTTTATCGTTGTCGTGGTTTTTAACTTGAATCCAGAATCGTTCCGCCACTGCTTCTTTCAAATCTTGTGCAATCATTTGCAGACGACCATCTCGGGATTGAACTTTGCCATTGATGTAGTAGAATTTCCCTTCAGATAAAATGGAAGCGAATTTTCGATACTGATCTGAAAATACAGTCACATCCAGTTTAGACTTACTGTCGTGAACCTGTAGAAAGGCCATACTCTCTCCTTTCTTAGTTCGAATGACTTTTATTTTTTGCACTTCAACTAGAAGTGTTGCTTGACACCCCTCAGTGAGAGTAGCAATGGGTGCCGTTGGATAAAGGGCTTGTTTGGCAAGTGTTTGCAAAGGATGAGCACTGATACCAACCCCGATTAGTTCCTGCTCCTTGTAAAATTTCTCTGCTTCCGTAAAATCATCCGTCTCAGTCCAGCTATAGCTTGCATCTGCAAAGAGACCACCCAACTCCTCAACAAAAACAAATAGGTTGGGAAGGTTCACTAGGATTTTCTGGCGATTTTTGTCAAAGTCATCAAAGAGCCCTAGTTCAACCAAAGGAGTCAAAAGCGACAGTTTCTTGTAATTCTTGGGAAGACGTGTGACAAAATCTTCAATGCTTGAGAAAGGACGATTTTCAATAATCCAGTAAGACAAATCTCTTGGCATTCCCTTAATGGCTTTCAAACCAAGATAGATTGTCTTCTGGGTGATTTTATCATGATAGGGAATGCTGTTGATTGCTAAAGGCGCTACATCAAATCCCATCTGAAGAGCATCTACAATATAATCACTGCTCGAATAATTCAACATGACTTGAAAGAAAATAGCAGGATAATGGGTTTTAAAATAAGCAAGTTGGAATGCCAGGGCTGAGTAGGCATAGGCATGGGATCGATTAAATCCATAACCTGCAAACTTTTCCATCACGGCAAAAACTTGGTTGGCTTTCTCTTCTGAATGATCGAGTTTTACTGCACCAGCGATAAAATCTTCCTTCATCAGATGCATCTCTTTGGCATTTTTCTTACCCATGGCACGTCTGAGAATGTCTGCTTTGCCAAGACTGAATCCTCCAAAGCGTTGAGCTACCTGCATGACTTGCTCTTGATAGAGCATAATACCGTAGGTTGATGACAGGATGTCTTCCAATGTAGGATCCAGCACTGTCACCTTTTCTTTGCCATGCTTTCGAGCTACAAAGTTATCGATATAATCACTTGCACCTGGTCTATTGAGAGATGTTGTTGCTACCACTTCTTCGAAGACTTGTGGTTTCACCCGTTTCAAGAGTCGAATGGCTCCTGGTTGTTCAAATTGGAAAATACCTTTCGTATTTCCAGCTGCAAAGAGGGCTAAAGTTTCACTGTCTTCCAGATCAATCTCTTCGATTTTTAGATGAACACCCTCTGACTCCGCAAGCAATTCCTGCATTTTTTGGACGAAAGTCAGGTTACGTAAACCGAGGAAATCCATTTTTAGAAGTCCATTGGCTTCAACACCATGAGCATCATACTGAGTGATGAGCATATCCTCACCATATTTTAGCGGAATGTAGTCCGTCAAGTCTTGGTCACTCATAACGACTCCAGCCGCATGGATAGAGGTTTGACGAGGATAACCTTCGATCTTACGAGCAATCTCAAAAGCTTTTTGGTATTCAATCTTGCTATTGATGACCTGCCTAAATTGCAAATTCTTTTCATAGGCCGTCGTTAGCGTATCTCGGAAACTGATTTTTTTCGTAATATTTGTTAATTCGTACTCTGGAACACCATAGCGTTTAAAAACATCACGAATTGCTTGTTTGGCTCCAAAGGTCGAATAAGTGACAATCTGTGCCACATGTTGACTTCCATAGCGATCACGAACATAACGAATGAACTCTGGTCTATAAAGGTCTGGAATGTCGATATCGATATCGGGCATGGTGTAACGCTCACGATTTAAAAAGCGCTCGAAAATCAGGTTCTTCTCAACTGGATCAATCCCTGTGATGTCAAGTGAGTAGGCGACCAAACTACCCACAGCAGAACCACGCCCCATTCCCATATAGTAGCCTTGGGAACGTCCAAAACGCAACAAATCCCAAACAACTAGGAAATAGTCATCAAAGCCCATATCATGAATAACAGCCAACTCTTCATTCAGTCGCTCATGATAGATAACTGAAGTTAGCCCCTTGGCTATCAAGCCTTGTTCAGCCCTCTCTCTAAGTTCTTCTACTGCAAGCATTTCAGGATTAAAGCGAGGGAGTTTTAAGCTTGGATCAAGTTGGTAGCTAACATTCTCTATCAAATCTTGAAGATTGGCAAGTGCCTGAGGAAAGCGATTTTTAAATCTTGCTTCTAAGTCTGAGGCTGGTAGAAAGATCCCTTGCTGTGAATGCACATCCACTTCTCTCAGACTGACATTATCCTTAATTGCCGACAAGATTTGTAAAACCTGTAGGTCTTCTTTGTCAAAGGAGTTGACCTGATACAGTGGAAGAATGGGTTTGGTAAAGACTTCTTGGTGACTATCGGGACTAACCCCAATAAAATAATCATGACCTAAATCCAGCTGATCGATTCCATCAAAATAAGGAACAATAACAGCAACATCCTCAAGGTGACTGGAAAAGTCAGACCAATTTTTCCGTCCAGTCATTTTTAAAGTGGATAACTTCATCAACTCTTGGTAACCTTTAGTAGATAGAGCTAGAAAACGGAAAGAAATCGCCTTCTCATCTATAATTAAGGTCATTTCAAGACCAATTAAAGGTTGGATTCCATATTTTCGAGTCACCTCTAAAAAGTGATAAGCTCCATAGAGATTATCCACATCCATGAGAGCAAGGTGAGAATAGCCATAATCTTTAGCTGTATGTACATATTTTTCAATCGAAACCACACTTTCCATAAAACTGTAAACAGTCTTGGTATCGAGCTGTGCAATCATTCCATCTCCTCCTTGCTTTAAATATAGTACTATTATACCATTTTAAGTTCCATAATGAACTGGCTCAGACTCTTTCTTTCAAAACCTTGTTGAAATTTTTTCAACTGTTCATCCTTTATGTTTCTTGAAAATGAAAATTAAGAATAATAAAATATCTATATCTTATAATAGTTTTAATGGTAATTTTGGACATTTTTATGCTAAGTGACGAATATTGAAATAAAATCCCTTATGCAAATTTACATATAAATATCTTTAAGGTGGCTTTTAATTAGAAGATTTATTCAATATTTTATAATAACTTGCTTAAAGTTCATTCCTATTTTTAAAATTTATTTCATTTGAGTTTATTTATTCCATTTTTCCTCTTTTTTTGATATAATAAATTTATCACTTCAAAGGAGAGCGCCATGCGTTTTAATCAATTCAGCTACTTGCCCACTCCTCGTTCTCAACTATTAGATGAATTAGAGAGTCTTGGCTTAAAGCTATCATCTAAACTGCCTATAAAGAGACAGTTTGAAGACTTCATTCGTTGGAGTTTCTTCACCTATACTAATACCGATTACGCTCTATCTACCCTAGCTGCAGATAGAGAAACGGATCTACTGACCTTCTTTCAGTCTGATAAAGAGCTGACAGCTGATATTTTCTATACCGTAGTTTTTCAACTTTTAGGCTTTAACTATCTTATTGATTTTGAGGATGCTGAGAAGTTTCGTAAAGAAACTAGATTTCCTGTTATTTATGGAGATTTGATTGAAAATCTCTACCATTTGCTCAATACTCGAACCAAAAAGGGAAATACGCTCATCGACCAACTTGTTAGTGATGGACTTATTGCAGAAGACAATCACTACCACTACTTTAACGGCAAGAGCTTGGCAACCTTCTCTAGTCATGATGTCATTCGTGAAGTTGTTTATGTAGAGAGTCGTGTGGATACTGATAAAGACGGTCTCCCTGATTTAGTCAAGGTCAGCATTATTCGTCCTCGCTATGATGGACAAATCCCTGCAGTTATGACAGCAAGTCCTTATCACCAAGGGACCAACGACAAAGCCAGCGACAAGGCTCTCTACAAGATGGAAGGAGACTTGGAGGTCAAACCTGCCCATATTATTGAACTTGAGAAGCCTGAGGTTGATTTTGTCGAGCCTCTTGGTCAAGCCGAACTCGTCTCTGAGTCTGAAGAAAAGCTAACTCACATCAATAGTTCTTACACTCTCAACGATTACTTCCTCCCTCGAGGATTTGCCAATCTTTATGTGTCTGGTGTTGGCACCAAGGATTCCCAAGGTTTGATGACTAACGGTGACTACCAGCAGATTGAAGCCTATAAAAATATCATTGATTGGCTTAACGGTCGTTGTCGTGCCTTTACGGATCACACGCGCAAGCGTGAGGTCAAGGCTGATTGGTCCAATGGCAAAGTTGCCACAACTGGCCTTTCTTATCTAGGTACCATGTCCAATGGTCTTGCGACCACTGGAGTTGATGGCTTGGAAGTGATTATCGCAGAAGCAGGTATTTCCTCTTGGTACAACTACTATCGTGAAAATGGCCTGGTAACCAGCCCTGGAGGTTATCCAGGTGAGGATTTTGACTCACTTGCTGAATTGACCTACTCCCGCAATCTCTTAGCCGGTGACTATATCCGTGCTAATGAAGCCCACAAAGCAGATTTAGAAAAGGTAAAAGAACAATTAGATCGCAAGACTGGTGACTACAATCAGTTTTGGCATGACCGCAACTATCTACTTAATGCTCACAAGGTTAAAGCTGAGGTCGTCTTTACACATGGTTCCCAGGACTGGAATGTCAAACCACTTCATGTTTACCAGATGTTTCATGCTCTTCCAGCTCATATCAATAAGCACCTCTTTTTCCATCATGGTGCCCATGTTTATATGAATAACTGGCAGTCCATAGACTTCCGCGAATCCATGAATGCCTTGTTAAGTAAGAAATTGTTAGGACTTGCAACAGACTATCAGCTTCCTACTGTTATCTGGCAAGACAATACCGCACCGCAAACATGGCAGAGTCTTGATGACTTTGGCAAGCAAGATAAATTGCATACTTTCTCACTTGGAACTGAAGAAAAAGTGATTCAGAACCACTATGAACAAGAAGATTTTGAGCGTTATGGCAATACTTACCAGACTTTCAACACAGAACTTTACCAAGGAAAAGCCAATCAGATCACCATTGACCTTCCAGTAAGTCAAGACATTCATTTAAATGGTCGAGTTGAGCTGAAACTTCGTCTCAAATCAAGTACAAACAAGGGGCTCTTATCAGCCCAACTGTTAGAACTTGGACAAAAGAAATATCTACAGCCTTATCCATCGGTTTTAAGTGCTAGAACCATTGATAATGGCCGTTACCACATGTTAGAAAATCTCTGTGAACTACCATTCAACCCAAGTGCCCAACGTGTCATCACCAAAGGCTACCTTAATCTTCAAAATCGAACCAATCTCTTGACGATTGAAGAAATCCAACCCAATGAATGGATGGACTTCAAGCTAGATCTTCAACCAACTATCTACAAACTTAAAGAAGGAGATACTCTCCGTTTGGTTCTCTACACCACAGACTTTGAGATTACAATTCGAGATAATACAGACTATCAGTTGACTGTTGATTTAGCACAGTCTAGTCTTATCCTACCTTGTCAAAAGGTATAATGTACCAGATTTTCAATATGGAAATATTCCAAGGAAAAGTCAATGAATATGACCATTGAACTTCCTATAACCAAAGTTTTCCACTTGAACAGTCCAACTAAACATAAACTTCGTATCAAATCCAGTTCAAATAAGAGATTTTAATAAGCCTCTAGATGAACCTTGGACAAAAGATACTCCCCCCAACCAACATGTGTCACAATTTATCATACACGCTACCACACCACATGTTGGAAAATCTCTGTGAATTGACATTTAGAGGAAATTCACAACAAGCCGTGACAAAAGCTACCCTAATTGGATGATACACTGTCATTAAAGAACATCAATGGTGATGAACGAACAGATATCTCATTCATCTGCACCATACTAGTGACAAGTTAAAAGAAGGAAATTCTCTCCCTCTAGTTCTTTATACTACTGACTTTGACATCATCATACGTGACAATACCGCCTACCACCCGACTGACGTTTTCGTTCAGTCCACGCTTACTGTACCTTTTAAAAGGAGTACTTACTTTATGAACAAATCAGAACATCGACACCAACTTATCCGCGCCCTCGTTTCAAAAAATAAAATTCATACCCAAGCAGAATTACAAGCCTTACTAGCTGAGAATGATATCCAAGTCACACAAGCAACTTTATCTCGTGATATCAAGACTATGAACCTTTCAAAAGTTCGGGAAGAAGATCAGTCTTACTATGTACTAAATACTGGTTCTATTTCTAAATGGGAGAAACGCTTGGAAAACTATATGGAAGATGCTCTTGTCATGTTACGTCCTGTCCAACACCAAGTCATTCTAAAGACTCTTCCAGGTTTGGCTCAGTCATTTGGAGCTGTCATTGATGCCCTTGATTTCAAAGATGTTGTTGCTACACTATGCGGAGACGATGTCTGCATGATCATCTGCGAAGATGCTACAAAAGCACAAACATGTTTTGAAAATCTTAAAAAATATGCCCCGCCATTTTTCTTTAGCGAATAGAACAAATCCCGTGATTTAAAATCACGGGATTCTTTTATTCATTTGAAAGTGTTTCTTCTTTCTTCATACGTGCCAATCTAAGAGCACGTTTGGGATTGAGACGATTAAACAATTCTTCTAGTTTCTTTTCATTCCATACGTCTGCTGCAGAAACAAAATTTCCATCTGCGTCTCGGAATGATATCGGTTTATCTCCCATATCAATCTCCTAGTCTACAAATTCAAACTCAAATTTGCCGATGCGGACCAAGTCGCCATCTTTGGCACCACGTGCACGAAGGGCTTCGTCAACTCCCATACCACGTAACTGACGAGCAAACTTCATGACTGACTCATCACGGTCAAAGTTGGTCATGTTAAAGAGTTTCATGAGTTTTTCACCAGTAAGTACCCAAGTTGCATCATCATCACGGCTAATTTCAAAGGCTTTTTCTTCCTCATCAAAGCCATAGTAAGTTTCTTCTTCCATATCGGATTCATCATAGAGCAAGAACTCAGGAGTTTTATCCAACAATTCAGCTGTCGCATCCAAAAGAGTTGCCAAACCTTGCTTGGTCAATCCAGAAATTGGGAAGATGGCTGGAAGTTCCTCAAACTCGTCGTAGTTTGCTGCCAACTTTTCCTTGAAAGTTTTAAGATTTTCCTGACTTTCAGGCATATCCATCTTGTTGGCTACAATGATCTGCGGACGTTCCATGAGACGAAGGTTGTAGGATTCTAATTCCTTATTGATAGCAAGGTAGTCCTCATAAGGATCACGTCCTTCACTAGCCGACATATCGATGATATGGAGGATAACTCGAGTACGTTCGATATGACGAAGAAACTGAGTTCCCAAACCAACACCCTGACTAGCTCCCTCAATCAAACCTGGAAGGTCCGCCACGGCAAAGGACTCACCTGACTGCGTACGAACCATACCCAAATTAGGAACAATGGTCGTAAAGTGGTAGGCACCAATCTTTGGTTTGGCTGAAGTAATGACACTAAGCAAAGTTGACTTTCCGACAGATGGAAAACCTACTAAGCCGACATCCGCCAAGATCTTTAATTCCAGTTGCAACTCACGTTCCTGACCCGGCTCTCCATTCTCAGAGATTTCAGGTGCAGGATTTTTTGGTGTTGCAAAGCGGATATTTCCACGACCGCCACGACCGCCATGAGCCACGATAAATTCTTGACCATGTTCAATCAAGTCTGTAATGACTTTTCCTGTTTCCGCATCACGTACAGTAGTTCCCTGTGGTACGCGAACACGAAGATCTTCTGCACCACGTCCGTGCATTCCTTTGGTCATTCCTTTTTCACCGGAATCAGCCTTGAAATGACGGTTATAACGGAAATCCATCAAGGTACGCAAGCCTTCGTCTACCACGAAAACAACGTTACCTCCACGTCCACCATCACCACCCCAAGGACCTCCATTAGGGACATATTTTTCACGGCGAAAGGCAACCATGCCATCACCACCATTACCAGCCTTGACTTTAATCTTGGCTGTATCTAAAAACATACTCATATTTTCTTCTCACTTTAAAAAGGCTGGGAAATCCCAGTCATTAGTTATTGTTTCTGTCTAAACAACTTGCTTAGAATCTGCTAAAAGCTCCAAGCGCCGTTGCAAAGATACCAGCAAGGGTCACAAACAACATGATGAGCACGACAACAAGTGTCACCTTTTCAAACATTGTTTTTTTACGGTTACCATTATCTCCAAAAGCCATAGTTTCTCCTTTTCACTCTATAATTTTAATTTAATATTCTGTAGAAACAGGTGCAATTGCCCACAAAATCAAGTAAGCAAGAACCCCTGCTCCATAACAAAAGGCTAGAACTCCCCAAATCACACGGACAATCGTCGGATCAATATCAAAATAGTGGGCAACACCTGCGCAAACGCCTCCAATTTTCTGATCTTTCCCACTTCTCATAAATTTTTTCGCCATCTTTTATTCCTCCTTTTTTACTTTTTGTTAATCTTTCCAGTAGTCTCGCATACTGGACAACTGTTTTTTAGACGCTTTCAGAATGCGTTTAGATTCTTTTACCGGGACGCTGACTGCTTGTTGAGGGAGATATAAAATAGTTTTTAGAAAACGTTGACTCATAGGTTCTCCATCGAGCAATTCTTGTTCAAAATTATTTGAAATAATCGCATCAAGGTAAAACTCATGAACTCGTTTCCCAAAATTCTCAGCCGAAATCTCATACAACTTGTCAGCCAACTTTTGCTCATCCATATCTGGAGTGGCAATCAAGGCCTCCAAAATAGCACCTGCAAGATCATGTTCTCCATAGTAGAGCGTTCCAAACATCCTGTCACTGATCAGATTATCCAGATAAGGATTGCCATGAGCGATGACAGGCGTTCCACTAGCTAGACTCTCTAGATAAGTCAACCCTTGGGTTTCACTAGTGGATGCAGAGATAAAGAAGTCTGCCGCCTTATAGTACAAGGCTGTTTCACTTGGGGCGATCATACCAGTAAAAATCACCTGATCTTGAATTTGTAACTGGACGGCTTGTTCTTTCAGACTGTCCAAATAAGGACCGTCACCAGCAACAACCAGTTTCACCTTGTCTTCTTCTTTCAAAACCTGCGCAAAGGAAACCAGTACCGCTTGGATATTCTTCTCATAGGAGATACGAGAAAGACTCAGTAACATTTTCTCGTCTTCTTTTATTCCAAGTTTAGATCGAAGGGAAGCTAAATTCTCTTCCTTAATCTCAGGGCGTTCAAATTTAGCTAACTCAATACCAGTTGGAATAACCCGCTTTTCAACCTTGACCTTGTACTTAGAGAGAAGGTCCCGAACGATCTCACTAGGACAAATCACTCCATCAACATCGTGAAGAAAGCCCCGTACCAGATATTTTACCATACTTGGACGAATCAGCATACCCTTCGCAATATAATGCACATAATCTTCGTACTGGGTGTGGTAGGTATGGATAACAGGAATTTTTAACTCTCTTGCAATCCAAATCCCTAACAAACCTAGTGAAAACTCTGTTTGCGTATGAATGATATCGAGTTGATACTGCTTGGCGATTTCAAGCGCCTTTGTAAAACCTCGGTAGGCAAATCGTCGATCCTTAAATGCAAAGAAGGGAACACTCGGTATTCGGATAATTTGCCAATCCTCATAGCGATTCACATCTTTATCTGTTGTTGTAAAGATAAAAACTGCATGTCCTTGCTTCTCAAGCTCTGTCTTTAAGGTTCGAATACTGGTCGCAACCCCAGAAACCTGAGGGAAATAGGTGTCAGTAAATAAACCAATTCGCATAAATTACCTCACTTTTTGCCCAAAGCCGCCTGCTCCCGATAGAACTTCAACCAGATTTCCAGCAAATGCTCCTCGGAATACTCTTTAGAAATCTCTCTAGCTTTTTCTTTCAAGTCTTTCAACTTTTCAGGATGATTTTTGTATTCGAGAAGAGCTTCTCTCATCTCTGAAACATCACTGGTAGCACGATAATTTCCTTCCAGAATGACCTTGTATAGATCTAAATTCCTTAGCATAATCGGTGCTTCACAACTAGCTGCCTCTAAGATGGTCATTGGGAATAGTTCATTGTAACTTGGTAGCAAGAATAGATCCGCCATAGCGTAAAGTTCCCGCATCCGTTCCGGTGACACAATTCCAGGGAAAATAAGATTTTTGGGTGGATTGTCCATTATCTTCTTGTAGCGTTCATAACCATCTGTCATCCCACCAAATGAAAAACCACCTGCCCAGATAAAGGTAATTTCTGGCAATTCCTCAGCAAGACGGATAAAATCATCAATTCCTTTACGTTTCTGAACCTGACCCGCACCGATTACGACAAACTGATCCTCCGCAAGTTCCATTTCCTTCCGGAGTTGTGCAACCTGTTCAGCTGGTAATGGATGCCATTTTTCTTTGTTTACAAAATTTGGAATATAAGTTACTTTTTCACGCGGAATACCAGCAGCCACTAAATCCTCGATAAACATGGGATTGACCACCACCAAGTGTTCCATTCGGTTGTAAAAGGAAAAAACATAGCGTTTGACAATTCCTTTTAGGAAAAATGGAATCTTCAAACTCCCCTCAAGCGTATCAGGCAAAAAATGCACATAGCCAATTTTTCTCCCAGAGCGTTTCTTTTGGAAAGTAGATAAATAATAAGGGAAATCAATGGTGTGAAAATGAGTTACATCTGCCTCTACAGGAAGATTCTCCGTAACAATCAACTGGTCTTTGGCATCGCGGTGAAGGAGACTAACCAATTCTCTATAAGCTCCTGACACTCCTTGACCAGCTACTTTTTCACTTGAACTTAGCATATTAATACGCAATTTTTCGTTTTCCATACCTTTCATTATACCATTTTATTTCCAGAAAATCAGCAAAAGAAAGAAGAGACCAAAGGAAAAAGGATAAAATTACCTTATTTTCCAATCGTCTCTCACATTTTTCTTAGTCTTTATTTAATTCCTAGGGCGATCCGCGCATAGCGACTCATTTTTTCAACCGTCCAAGCTGGATACCAGACCAATTTAACTTCGGTATTGGTTACCTCAGGCACATCTGTCATCGCATCATGTATCTGGTCTGTCAAAAGGTCAGCCAGTGGGCAGCCCATAGTTGTCAAGGTCATATCAATTTCAGTGTGACCTGTCTCACCATCAAAACGAATTTCATAAATCAAACCTAGGTTGACAATATCAATCCCCAACTCAGGGTCGATGACTTCTTCCAAAGCATTTAAAATGCGTGTTTTGATCGTTTCAATTTGCTCTTCTGTATAAGCCATGCTATTCCTCACTCTTAGTCTTCAATAAAATCACGAAGGGGTTTGCTGCGACTTGGTTGACGTAGTTTTCTCAAAGCCTTGGCTTCGATCTGACGGATACGTTCACGAGTTACGTTAAAGACTTTACCAACATCTTCAAGGGTACGCATTTTTCCATCGTCCAAACCGAAACGCAAGCGCAAGACATTTTCTTCACGGTCTGTGAGAGTATCCAAGACTTCATCCAACTGCTCACGCAAAACGATACGAGTTGTGTAGTCTACGGGATTTTCAATCACTTCGTCTTCGATAAAGTCCCCAAGATGACTATCGTCCTCTTCACCAATCGGTGTTTCAAGCGATACTGGTTCTTGAGCGATTTTTAGGATTTCACGTACCTTGTCAGGTGTCATATCCATTTTCTCAGCGATTTGTTCAGGAGTTGGTTCTTGCCCATATTCTTGAAGGAGATTCCGCTGTTCACGAACTAATTTATTAATGGTTTCCACCATATGAACAGGAATACGAATGGTGCGGGCTTGGTCAGCGATGGCACGAGTGATTGCCTGACGAATCCACCAAGTTGCATACGTAGAAAACTTAAATCCTTTTGAATAGTCAAACTTGTCAACAGCCTTCATCAAGCCCATGTTTCCTTCTTGGATCAAGTCAAGAAACTGCATGCCACGACCTACGTAGCGCTTAGCAATCGAAACCACCAAACGAAGGTTGGCTTCTGCAAGACGCTGTTTGGCTTCGATATCACCAGCTTCAACAGCTAGAGCCAATTCTTTTTCTTCTTCGTTGGTCAAGAGAGGAACAACCCCAATTTCCTTCAAATACATACGGACTGGGTCATTAACCTTAGCAGAAGTTGAACCAATCAAATCCTCATCACTGAGTTCTGGTTCTTCTTCTGTACTAAGGACACGTGCACTTGGATTCCCTTCGTTATCCGTGATAGAAATTCCAGCATCCTGAATCCGTTGCAAAAGGTCTTCAATGCCGTCTGCATCTAAAGTAAAAGGAATAACCAGACTTGAGTTGATTTCATCGTCTGTTGCTGTTCCTGTTTTTTTGTGGTTACGGATAAAGTCTGCTACTTGCACATCAAATGTGGTTACTTCTTTTTGTTTTGTTGCCATTATTACTCCATTCTTCTCTTTTGGGAAATCAATCGTTGCAATTCTTCCAAGGCTGTGTCTGTATCTCCTACATGACTAGCCTCCTGCACTTTCTTTTTAATCCTTAAATTGTCCTTGCTGAGGAGGGCACGGTTACGAGTCGCTTCGACTTCAGAAAGTTCTTGAGGCGACATCTCAGCTGGCAAATCCAAGCTAAGCACGTGGTACCAGGCATTTTCAACCTCAGGAGTCTGATGAGACAGTTCCTCTGATCCGATTTCTCCCTCTGCACTTAATAATTCGTAAAGAATTTGAAATTCTGGGGTATCAAAGAAAAAATCTTCTCTTAATCGGTAGTCATTTAGAACAACTGGATTCTCAGCCATCCTATAAAGGAGATGAGCCTCTGCTCCCATGACTGCTGTTAGTTGCCGCGTTACATGTAAACTAATCGCTGCTGGAGGTTGCTCCTCTTTGACTCTTTCCTGCCTTTGAACAATGCGACTTTCATTTACAATCTGCTCCACCTGCTGGTAATCAAAAGAAGGTAGATTATCCGCCAGAATGTGGATATAAGAATTCTGGGCAGTGATAGACTTTTCTTTGGCGATTAGGGGGGCAATCTTTTCAATGAACTCGATTTGCGCCTGTAAGTTATCACTATTTTCCGGCTTGAGCTGGTGAATATAGAACTCTATGGGACTAATCCGAGTCTTGGTTAAAAGGTAAGCCAGGTCTTCAGCAGAATTCTTTTGCAAATACTCATCTGGGTCCATGGCATCAGGTACTCGGACAACTTCCACTGAGAAATTTTTTAATTCTTCCAGAGCTTTGGCTGTTGCTGCCTGCCCTGCCTTGTCGCCATCATAGCTGAGAACAATTTTTTTGGTAAAGCGTTTGAGGTGGTCAACATGCTCCTTGCTTAAGGCTGTTCCCATGGAAGCTACAGCATTTTCTATACCAGCACGGTAGGCTGCAATCACATCCATGAAGCCTTCCATCAGATAGAGCTCTGTAATCTTACCTGTTCCCTTTTTTGCCTTGTCCAGATGATACAATTCGTAGCTCTTGTTAAAAATTGCAGTCGAGCGGCTATTTTTATATTTGGCAGTCTGACTATCCGTTTCTTGCCAGATACGACCTGAAAATGCAATAACCTGCCCCTTGTCATTGATCAAAGGAAAGATGATCCGTCCAAAAAAAGTATCATAAAATTGATTACCATCTGACAGATAAAACAAGCCCGAATCCAATAAATCCTTTTCCTCAAACTTGTCAGCCAAACGTTGATAGAGATAAGTTCTCTCTGCTGGAGCTAGTCCAATCTGGAAGTGCTTCAGAACATCATCTGTCAATCCGCGTTTGTAGAGATAAGCCCTTGCTTCTTCTCCCATCTTGGTCGTCATGAGGATGGCATGGTAAAAACGGGCCGCTTCTTCATGCATATCGTATAGAGCTTGATGAGGGGAAGTTTGTTGAGGACGAGACTGTACCGGCGTAGCCAGTTGAATACCGACGCGCTCTCCTAAGAGCTGAACGGCTTCCATGAAGGACACACCTTGGTATTCTTCGATGAACTTAAAAACATCTCCTGAGCGCCCACAACCGAAACAATGGTAAAATTGCTTGTCTTCAACAACGTTGAAAGAGGGGGTCTTTTCACCATGAAAAGGACAGAGCCCTAAATAGTTCCGTCCAGCCTTTTGTAAAGAAATCACGTCACCTATGACTTCCACAATGTTGGCATTGTTTTTGATTTCTTCAATGACTTGCTTGTCAACCATACACAATACCTCCATCTTATCATAGTTTCACGTTAACTAGTATAGCTTATTTCTGAAAAAAAGTAAACCATTTCATACACTTTCCGTAATTCTCTTTGCCTTATTTTTCTTGATAGAATGGGAAGATAAAAAACTCAGAAACACTTCCATATTTCTAAGTTTTTCTTCTCTATTTTTTGACGAAAAATTCTCTACTTTATTCAAATAATTGATAGTAGTCTGAAATCTTCATTTTTGCTTTTTCTTCTTTGTTCAAATCTTGGATGATACGACCTTCCTTCATGACAATCAGACGATTGCCATACTTCAGTGCATCTTCCATATGGTGGGTAATCATCAAAGCTGTCAGATGATCCTTACTAACAAAGTCATCTGTTAACTCCATCAAAGCAACACTGGTCTTTGGGTCAAGAGCTGCTGTGTGTTCATCCAACAAGAGCAACTCTGGTCGCTTTAAGGTTGCCATCAAAAGACTTAGGGCCTGACGTTGACCACCTGATAGAAATTCAATCGGAGTGTCCAAATGTTTTTCAAGCCCATTTCCCACTTTTTCAATGGTAGTCTGAAACTCTTCCCTATGGCTTGAAAGCCTTCTAGGCAGGAGTCCTCTCTTCTCACCACGAAACTTGGCAATCAAGAGATTTTCCGCCACTGTCATACGGGGAGCCGTCCCCATCTTAGGATCCTGAAAGACACGAGACAAGTACTTAGCCCGCTTTTCAGGTGAAAAATGCGTCACATCCTCGCCCATGATACGAATACTTCCACTTGTCAAAGGTAAGGTACCTGCAATCGTGTTAAAAAGCGTTGACTTCCCTGCTCCATTTCCACCTAGGATAGTAATGAAATCATGTTCGAAAATTTCAAGAGAAACATCATTCAGAATGATTTTTTCCTCATTAAAGCCATTCGTGATGACTTTGGTGGCATTTTTTAATTCTACAATTGCTGTCATTTGCTAAACTTGACTCCTTTCAGGTATTTGCTTTTGAAGGTTGGAATCATAAGGCAAACTGCCAAAATCAAGGCGCTGTACAAACGAAGATAACTTGTATTAAACCCAAGAGCAATCACTCCCCAAACGAGGAACTGATAAGCGATAGAGCCTACGACAATGGTCATGAGACGCTCTGCCAAGGTTAAACTCTTGAACAAAACCTCACCAATAATCAAGCTAGCAAGTCCTACGACAATCACGCCGATTCCTCGAGAAACATCCGCATATCCTTCTTGTTGAGCAATTAAGGCCCCTGCAAGCGCGATAATCCCATTTGATAGAACCAAACCCATGAGTTCCATACGACCCGTATTGATACCAAAGCTACGAGCCATATCAGGATTGTCACCTGTAGCGATGTAGGCTTGACCTAGTTTGGTATCAAGGAAAAAGAGCATGAGACCAATAACAAGAGTTACAAAGATTAATCCAGTCAGGAGTTGGTTAAGGTCTGAATCAAAAGGCAAGACATCCTGAATTTGCTTGGTTCCAAGAAGTCCTAGATTGGCACGTCCCATAATCATGAGCATGATGGAATGGCAGGAAGTCATGACCAGAATCCCTGATAAGAGAGTTGGAATTTTTCCTTTGGTATATAAGAGACCTGTCGCCATACCAGCTAGACAACCTGCTCCTACTGCAGCTAAGGTCGCTAAAAATGGACTGACTCCCTGTGTTATCAAGGTTACAGCTACTGCTCCCCCAAGAGGAAAAGAACCTTCAGTAGTCATATCAGGGAAATTCAAAATTCGAAAAGTCATAAAGATTCCCAAACCTAAAATCGCCCAGACCATCCCCTGAGAAATAATGGATACTATCATAATCTTTCACTCATTTCTTTCTTTAGTAAAAATGGGAGGAGATGTGTCCAGCTCCTCCTTTATCTTTATTCAATCACTTGTCCTGCTTCTTTTAGAACGGACTCAGGAATGGTGATACCAAGTTCCTGCGCTAGTTTTTTATTAATCACTGACTTACCAGTTGAAAAGACATTAACTGGCGTATCAGCTGGTTTTTCACCTTTCAAAACTTTGGCAATCATTTTACCAGTAGCCACTCCAAGATCGTGTTGGTCAACTACTACAGATGCTAATCCACCTGCTTCTACCATGGCAGTAGCACTTGGGTAGATTGGCTTTTTAGCTGTTTGGTTGCTTGAAACAACTGTTGAGAATGCGGATGCGATGGTGTTGTCAATGGGAACCCAAATCGCATCGACCTTGCTTGTCATGACATTAACTGTTGAAGCAATTTCATTGGTTGATGGCACAGCAAATGTTTCGACTGTCAAACCTGCTTTTTCAGCATAAGCCTTGAATTCTTCTACCTGTGTTTTTGAGTTATCTTCGCTACTTGAGTAAAGAGCGCCGATTGTTTTGACATTTGGTGTCAAAGTTTTAATCAATTCCACTTGCTGTTCAGCTGGGTTATGATCTGACACCCCTGTAATGTTGCCACCTGGTTTTTTCAAATCTTTGACCAAGTTAGCACCGATTGGGTCTGTAATAGCAGCCATGATAACAGGTAGGTCTTTTGTAGCACTAGCAAGTCCTTGAGCAGCTGGTGTCGCAATCCCAACAACAACGTCGTTTCCATTTGCTACCAATTGTTTACTCATGGTTGCAACCTTGCTCTGATCACCTTCTGAGTTCATAAAGTCGATTTTTACTTGGTCGTCCTTATAGCCTTCTTCAGCTAGTCCATCTTGAATCCCTTGGTAAATTAAGTCCAAGGATGGGTGACTAACAAATTGAAGGACACCAACCTTAGCGACCTTTTGCTCTTCTTTAGCTGCTGGCTTGTTCATTGATGAATAAATCAAGCTAGCCACCACCAATACTGCTAATCCAGCGACAATTCCAATCAAACGTTTATTTTTCATTTTTCTTTCTCCTTAATTCTTTTACCTTAACTTTTTAAATCACATCATCAAGCGATGCCATCGTTTAAATTCCAATATCTTTCCTCCCTATAGAAAAAGTCCTCACACAAAAAACTTGTGTGAGGACGTCGATGCGCGGTGCCACCTCAATTATAGGGAATATCCCTATCGCTCTTTCTCGCAATAACGAGTTGCACTGTAAGGTGTGCTCACCGAATTTTTATGATTTCAAATTCTTAAGTACATTCAGCCCAATTTCATCAATTTCATCTATCTGCTTTCACCAACCACAGACTCTCTAAAAAATGAGCAAGATTACTTTCTGAATGTTTAAATTATATCATTTTTCAACTACTTGTCAAGCTTATTTTTAGAATTTTTTAAACAATTCAAAAACTTCCCCTTGAAAAAAGAGGAAGTTTGTAGAATATCAGCCTGAATTACGCAAACCAGTTGCAATTCCGTTAATGGTTGTATGAATCAATCTTTCTTCGTCTGTTGACAATTCACCTCGACGTTGACGTTTGATCAACTCCAACTGGATGTAGTTAAGGATATTAAAGTAAGGCATACGATAGTTTAGACTGTCTTTTAGGTAAGAGTTTTCTGCCAAGAGTTCATCATAACCTTCAATAGCTAAAATAACATCCTTGGTCAATTGCCATTCATCTAAAATAGTGTAAAAGATAGCTTGCACTTTTTCATCTTCACAGAGCTTGGCATATTCAAAGGCAATGTTCATGTTAGACTTTGACAAGACCATATCTACATTGGAAAGCAAAGATTGGAAGAAAGGCCAGTTTTGGTACATGTCACGAAGAAACTCGATATTCTTCGGATCTTGATCAATAAACTCTTTAAAGCTTGATCCCACTCCGTACCAACCAGGGAACATGACACGGCTTTGTGACCATGAGAAGACCCAAGGAATGGCACGCAAACCGCCAATTTCAGTGATAGTCTTACGAGCTGCTGGACGCGAACCGATATTGAAGCTTGAAATAGCCTTAATCGGACTGGACTCAAAGAAATAGTCATAGAAATGTTCATTTCCAAAGACCAAGTCACGGTAGATATCGTAGCTACGATCCACTACTTGATCCATGATAGCTTCGTAACGATTTGATGTGTTGGTATCACTCTTCTTCTTGGTAATCATACGGTTAATGGCTGCAGAAACCAACATCTCAAGGTTGTAATATGCAGCGTCTTTGTTTCCGTATTTATTCCCAATCACTTCTCCTTGCTCAGTCAGACGGATACGGTCCTTGATAGACTTGAGTGGTTGAGATGTGATAGCTTCATAAGTCGGGCCACCACCACGACCCACAGTACCACCACGACCATGGAAGAAAGTGACCTTAACGCCAAATTCATCACCGATAGCAGTTAGTTGTTGTTGCGCCTTGTACAGGGTCCAACATGATGATAAATAACCACCGTCCTTGTTACTATCAGAGTAGCCCAGCATAATTTCCTGGTAGTTATCTTTTGAAGCAATCCATTTTTTAGCCAAAGGTAGAGAGAAATATTTTCTCATGGTTTCTTCCGAATGATCCAAGTCCTCAATCGTTTCAAAGAGGGGAACAATCTGAACGCGGGCTTTTTGAGCATCAACCAAGCCTACTTCCTTAAGCATAATGGCTAGTTCTAGCATATCGGAAACACTTGTTGCGTGAGAAATGATGGTTTGACGAATGACATTTTCACCCAGTTTATCCTTCAACTTGCGGGCAGCTTTAAAGATAGACAGTTCTTTCTCAAGTAGTTCTGACTTTTCAGCATGAGTTGCTGAGAGGATACGAGGGTCTTCTTCCAACTCTTTTAAGAGGAGAGCGCATTTTTCATCTTCAGAAAGGTCGCTATAATGATCGTTGATACCAGCTGATGCTAACAATTCAGCCACACAAGCTTCATGAACACTTGAATCTTGGCGCATATCGATAGAGGCGAGATAGAAGCCAAAGATTTCGACAGCTTGCATCAATTCGACAAATTCTCCTGAAATCAGATAGTCACCTTTGTTCTCTAATAGAGAATCTCGGATGGCCAACAAGTCTTGATAAAATTCATCTGCGGTAGCATATCTCGGATGAACATCCTTATCTTCGATAAGATAGGTCTTGGTTGCCTGCATCTTTGCTTGGATGTCAAAGAGGGCACGACGATAGAGTTCTTTTTCACGATAAATCGAGTTATCCTGTGACTTAAGAGCCATCTCACGAACCTTGTTACTGACATTCACAATACTGGTTGAGAGTGAGAATTCACGATAGAGGTTATAAATTTTCTCATCGTAGTAATTCATGATGACTTCACACTGGGTCAAGGCAGATTTGTTGAGGGTTTCAGCAGTTACGAAAGGATTGCCATCACGGTCTCCTCCAATCCACATTCCCATGGTAATCGGTTTTGGATGTTGGAGTTCGATACCTTGTTCCTTAGCTAGTTTCTTATACTCAGCCGTCAAACGTGGAACAGCATTCAAGAAAGAACTTTGATAGTACTCCATCACATTGGTGATTTCGTTGGTTACTTTCAACTTCTTCTCACGAATCATGTCCGTTTGCATAATAATCTCAATATAACGACGGAGATCCGTGTGCCATTTTTCTTTGTTAATCAAACCTAGTTTGACATCACGGTACTTACGCAAAAGATTATGGATGTGATTTGTCAAATCCAACATACTCTTGCGTTGTACTTGCGTTGGATGGGCGGTCAAGACAGGAACGACATTTAACTTTTCTAAAATATCGGCTGCATTTTCTTTTTCAGATACCATCTTAATTGTTGTAGATAGTTTCCCTAGATAGTCTTGGTCCACATTGTTTTGGTGATTGATTTCATAGGCCAAATCCACATCCTCAGAGATATTAATCAAAAGTGGAAGGATTGAGAAATAGCGAGAAATGTAAATCATTTCTTCATTCGAAAGACTAGTCACTAGGTCATTGAGCCCTTGATAATTCTCGCTAGTTGATAATTCCTTCAACTGGATAATCTTTTCAAAGGTTTCTGGCGCCAGCATATTTTTTGTGATATCTTCTAATAGCTCAGTCAGAATCAAGACTTCTTCTTGGACGACTGCTTTATTACTATAGTTTTCTAATTTTTGAAGAGACATATACTTTCCTTTCCATACAATCCTTACAGACTTTCATCAGTTTGATTCTCGTATTCGCTGATAAGCTTGGCACGTTTTTCGCTGGCATCAATGTTCAGTACAAGCGCGATGGCTACGGATAATACCAGTAGACTGTTCCCACCTTGTGAAAGGAAGGGGAAGGTTACCCCTGTAGAAGGAATCAAACCGGAAATCCCACCGATATTGACAAAGACCTGCACAAGAATCATGCCTCCGACACCGATAGCAACCATGGAGTTAAAGGGATCCTTTGCTCGAATACCAACCAAGATGATTCGCAAAATCAAGAAGAAGAGTAAAGCCAAAATCATACTGGCTCCAACGAATCCAAACTCCTCGATGACAATCGAAAAGACGAAATCTGTGTGGGCTTCTGGCAAATAACCTCGTTTCTCGATGGAATTTCCTAAACCTAATCCAAACCAGCCTCCATTTACCATTGCATAGTAGGAATTTGCGAGCTGGTGTCCTGCCCCCGCCAAGTCATTAAAGGGATTAAAGAAGGCACTAAAACGTTTAGCAACGTAGCCAAATACAGGAATTTGAGAGAACTTTTCAACCCCAACAAAGCGAATGACAGACAAGACTAACATTGAGCTCCCTGCCAAGAGAGCCAGAATGGTCGAGAACCAACGATAGGCGATCCCACTAACCGTATACATGATGAGCGCCACCAAGACCAAGATGGTCGCATTTCCCAAGTCTGGAAAAATTCCCAAGCTACCAATCAGAACCAGCAGAACAAATCGCCAGTCGTTAAAAGCTCGAGGCAGCCACTGATTCTGTGTCAAAACCTGGAAGTCATAAACCGCAATCTCATCTTGTTGTTTTGAAAATCGATGTGCCAGGTACCAGATGATGATAATCTTAAGGTACTCTGCAGGCTGAATCGTTACAGGTCCTACAGAGATCCATCCGTATGCTCCATTGACAGGTGTTCCGACCAGTCGCGCCAGAGCTAAAAGAACCATCTCCACAATCATTACGATAAAGATGAGACGACCGTTTCTTAGGAAACCTAATTTTAATTTATAGATTAAGGCAATCAGAATCAAACTAGCTATCCAGAAGATCCCCTGGTTACGCACCAATTGAAAGGCACTTTTTCCTTCTTCGATCAAGGTTGCACTCGTTGTCGAATATACCACAATCAGCCCCAAAATCGATAAAAGGAAGTAAGGAATCAAAATGGAATAGTTTAGTAGGTGCCTTTTACTAATTTTCATATTTCACCACTCTAATAGGAACAGACGCTTCTGTTCCCAATTCCGTTTTATTTTCTAGTTTTGATTGCTATTATACCACTTTTTCAGAAAGAAAAAAACTCTTATCCTTTAATCCTTCGAATTTTACTCATTTTCTAGTTTCAAGCATAAAAAATACAAACCTCTTTTGAGATTTGTATTTTAAGTTCTTAGTTAGATGAAGAGCTGCTGCTTGAGCTTGAGTCACCACCACCGATGTATTGGGTGAAGATGTTTTGGAAGGCTTGGTCTTTAACCTTGATGTTTGCTGCTTGCAATTCTTTACCAATTACTCCTTGAACAAAGGCAGAATCATTTTGTTTTTGAGTCAAGATGATTGTCTTCAATTTTTCTTTGTAATCATCCAAGTTAGAAGATTTTTCTGTCTTCTTCGTTACTTTGATGATGTAGAACTGATTGCTGTATGCTTGTGTTCCGGTAGCTGTAATCACATCAGAAATACCATTCACATCCAAGGCAAAGGCTGCTTTTTTGACTTGTTCTGGAAGTTCTGTAGAAGCAGAGTCAAAAGTGATTTCGCCACCATTTTCTTTTGTTTTATCGTCGTTAGAGTATTCTTTAGCAAGCTGGGCAAAATCCGCTCCTTCTGCTTTAGCTTTCTCAAGCACTTCTTTTGCCTTGTCTTCATTATCCAATCGGATGATTTGAGCCGTTACATCTGGTGTGTAAGACTCAAAAGCTTTTTGGTAGGCTTCGTCTGTCAACTCACTCTCAGCAGCCTTCTTAACTGCCAATTCAACCAATTTGCTGGTGCGAATTTGAGCTTTACGAGTTTCAGGAGTCATACCTGCACGTTGAAGGACGCTGTTGTAGCTATCACCGTATTTCTTTTGTTCTTCAGCAACGGCGTCATCCACATCTTTATCCGTTACCTCTGATCCATATTGTTGTTCAAATACTTTTTGGATGGTCATATTGAGCAAGACTTGTTGAGCAGTTGGATTGTTCTTTACTTCTTCAAAGAATTGATGTTCTGTAATCACATCGCCCTTCATGCTGATCAAATCTTTTCCTTCAGAACTGTTTGAACAAGCTGCAAGTGTTGCTACTGATAAAAGTGTGATGGCTCCTGCCATAAGTTTTTTCTTCATTTTTACTCCTTTTTCTAAAAACGGTCGAAAATTTCTCTAGACCGACTCAATCATTATACCATATTTTAAAGCAGATAACTTAAATAAGACTAAAAATACTAGCTTTTAAATTTTAAATGATTCCATTTTTTCTTATTCCAAAAAGAACCTGAACAACAGTTCAAGTTCTTTGTTTATCTTGTGTTATTTTTTAGTGACGTCCTTTGTAAGTCAAGCCTGCTAGACCAAGACTTGCAAGAAGGAAGCCTGCAAATCCAAGAATTGAATTTTGTTCGCCAGTGTTTGGCAGGGCTTTCGACCCATCTTCAGTCTTGTTATTTAGCGGTGTAGCTTGCGCTTTTGTGGTATCTGCTCCATTGCTATTTTGAGCTGTGGTTGTTGTATTTTCACCACCTACAACAGCAATAGGCATTTGTATGCTACTGTCATTGCGATTTGCAGCAACATTTTTGAATGTCATTGCATAGATACTAAAGTGGTTGGTTTCAAAAGTCACCTTATCTGCATCTTGCTTGAAATTAAGTGCTTGCAAAGCGCCATCTGGGGCAACATAGTAGACATTTTCAACTGGCTTATCAGCAGAAAGGGTCACTAAAACCATGCCATTTGGCTGAATAGCCTTGCCGTTTGCGTCATATAAATGAATGTCATAAGCCTTGTAGCTTTTCGTCTCAAGTGATTTAGCTTTGGTTTCTTCTACCTTGATGTAGCTAACATTTTTGAGTGTTGCCTCTGAGCCACGAACTTGAACACTTCCAGCTTCGTTTGAAAGGACTCGGCTTGTGCTTGGAGTAGCTGGATTTGTAGGAGTTACAGGAGTTGTTGGGACTGTTGGAACAACTGGTGTAACTGGTTTTGGTGTGTCAGGAACTACAGGTTTCTCGCTTGGCTTCTCTGCTGGTTTCTCCGGCTTAGCAGGTTGTGGTTGATCTGGAACAACTGGTGTAACAGGGCTTATAGGCTTCACAGGTGTGGTTGGTGATACAGGAACTACAGGTGTCACGCTTGGCTCTTCAGCTGGTTTCACTGGTTTAGTAGGCTGTGGTTGGTCAGAAGGCTTTTCAATAGGTTTATTACCACTTTGATTAGAACTACCTGACTGGACTTTTTCATATACATAACTAAAATACGGTCCACGGTCTAGGTCATCACCAGCATTATTTCTATAATGAATCACATCTCCAACCTTATAAGAAAGTTCATTTCCATCTGGTCCGGTATTAATAATCTTTTCAAGACGGTAGCCATCTATTTCTACATTTGGGAATGTATAGCTTTCTCCTGCAAGTAGCTCAATATATTTTTGGGGGAATTTATCGTCCAATTCATGATAGCCATCTTCACCAACTTTTGCACCTATTAAAATTGGGTCAATTTTTTGATCATTTGCATGTTCGGTTGCTTTACGGTAAAGATACGAAATATGATAACCATGACTAGATGCACCTGTTGAAGTAGGTGCGTTATCATAGTTTATTGTATCTCCTGGATTCATTCCTAACGTGGACATTCTTTCGAAAACATAACCTGCAATGGTAGGGGGAGCTGGCAAGGTGTAGCTTTCTCCAGGATGCAACTTAATAGTCGTGCTTGGATATTTTTCAGAACTACTATAGTCACGGGCCTCATCAGTCGGAGCATAATGCCATGCCCAACCACCACGGTAAGTAAATATACGGAATCTATATCCAATACGAACTTCCTTAACTTTATTCACATGGTTATTAAATGAGGTATTACTCCCATTCTCTTCTTCACTTGAAGTTTCTACTTCATTTGAGTTCGCATGTCCCTCAGGAGTATCAGATGGTTGAGACTCTGCTGGATTTGTTTCTGGATCAGATTCAGGACTAACTTCTTCTGCCGGTTTAACCTCAGGTTTTTCTGAATCACTTGGTTTAGCATTTTCTACTGGTTTTGAAGCTGTATTTGGCTGTTCTGCCACATTTGTGTCTGCCTGAGCTGTAAAAGCTGGCAATGCCCCCAACACCGCAACCGCAAAGGTTGCGATACCGAGTTTAACAATTTTATTCGTTTTCATCATTTCCTCCTTAGGAATGTAGAATTGCTTTTTAAGATATGTAAATACTACAAAAAGCCTAATTTTTTGATTTAGTATTTCGTAAAGTTCTCCTCAACCACTTGAGAGACAAGGTTTTTGGTGTATCGCGTAAGGACCGTTTGGCGAAACATTCAAAATAACAATGTGAATATTTCAGAAAATACGAATTTAACAAGGTTTTGAGCCTGTGTTGGATTTGTATTTTTTTGTTTTTTAAGTGTATCGTTTAACAGTCGTTAATCGAAACATATTTACGCCTTCATTGTAGCATTTTGTCTGGTTTTTAGCAAGAAATTTGCGAAACTTTTTTGCGATTATTGGCAATCTTGTTTCGTTCCAAGACTTTATAGATGGTTGAGGTCGAAATTCGTTCTGTTTTTGCTATTATTCTGATGCTTGCCACTCCTTCCAAGTGCTGCTCAATAATTCTCCCCTCCTTCTTTTTCGAAATTCGCTTAGCACCCAGTTTGACGCCTTTTTCCTTGGTTTTACGAAGTCCTTCACGGGTACGAAATCGCAAATTTTCCAGTTCACTTTCTGCCACAAATCCTAAAATCATACAAAGTAACCTACCAATGAGCTAGTCAGTTTCCAATTTTTCATGCAAACTGACTAGCTGAATATCCGAATCATTAAATTGTTCAATCAGTTCTAGCAATTTAAACATAGAGCGCGTAAGCCTATCAAGCTTGTAGATGGTGAAAGTGACTTGCGTTCCTTTTTTCGAAAGCGTTTGAGGCAATTTTAGAGCCTTTTCGAGCTCTGAGCGTGCATTGTTTGAACCAGATTCACTTTCGATAAAGAGCTGGACACAGTGCTTAAGAGCCTCGATTTGCACCTCCAAGCCCAAATCTTGCTTTTGGGTAGAAACGCGAGCATAGCCTATATTGATGGTGGTTTGAAACATAAAAATCCTCCTGTTTTTTATACAGAAAGATTATACGATTTTTAATATTATTCCATTTCAGGTAAACTTACATTTTTCACATTTTTTCGTAGCATGAGAATACCGTCTCCAAGTGGAACTAGAGTTGCTGTTAGACCTGGATTGTCCAAAGTTGCGTCGAAAAGCCTTTGCAAACCACGGTAAATGGTGCGTTGACCTCGGCGGACTTCCATGATGTCCTTGGCAACATCTCCTCCTTGGAAAATATCATCCAAGACCACTACTCCACCAACTTCCAAGTGCTTGAGGATTTCTGGTAGAAAGACAATGTACTTGGACTTGGCCGAATCCATAAAGACGAAATCATATGTTTCTGTCAAAGTAGATAAAACATCAACAGCATCACCTTCAAGTAAGGTGATTTGCTGACGACTGTCAAACTGGGCAAAGTTTTCCTTGGCAAAGCCTATCATCTCAGGATTACGGTCAATGGTTGTAATCTTAGCATCTGGCGCATGTTCCGCCATCAAGAGGGCTGAGAAACCGATAGCCGTCCCAATCTCTAGAATATTCTTAGGCTGTATAGTCTCCATGAGAAATCGAAAATACGCGACCGTTTCATGGGGAATAATGGGAATGTTTTCCTTGCGAGCGAAGGTCTCCAATTCTTTCAAAGAACCTGTCACCTGCTTTTGACGCTGGCGCATGAGTTCAACGATTTCTTCCTTGACGACAGGCCGGCGCATATTGTGATTGGCATTTTTACTATAAGACTCTACCATCTTAAGCTAGTCCCAATTTTTCAACAAGGGCTTCAAACTCGTTCAAGCGACGTTCAAAGACTGCAAAGGCATCGTTAAGATAGTCTTCTTTTTCCATATCAACACCCGCTTTTCTCATGACATAGAGTGGATAGTCTGATTTACCTGCTTTGAGGTAGTCGATATAGCGGTCACGGTCTTCTTGACTACCATGGACAATCTTCTCAGCCAAGGCTGAAGCAGCTGCAAAACCTGTTGAATACTGATAAACATAGTAGTTATAGTAGAAGTGAGGAATGCGTGCCCACTCGTATTGGATCTGAGGATTGTCTTCCTTGCTGAGTCCATAGTACTCTTGGTTCAAGTCAGCGTAGAGCTTATTGAGGAAATCACTTGTCAAGACTTCTCCATTTTGGTCTGCTTGGTGGATGGCATGTTCAAACTCAGCGAATTGAGTTTGACGGAAAACTGTTCCACGGAAACCATCTAGGAAGTTATTGAGAATAGCAAAGCGAGTTGCATCGTCTTCTACTTCTTCCAACAATTTCTCTGTCAAGATATTTTCGTTAGTCGTTGAGGCAATCTCAGCCAAGAAGATAGAATAATCTCCGTAAACATAAGGTTGGGTTTCACGAGTATAGCTAGAGTGCATACTGTGACCTGTTTCATGGACAAGAGTAAAGAGATTATCTAGATTGTCCTGCCAGTTGAGAAGCATAAAGGCATTGGTATCGTAAGAACCACCAGAGTAGGCACCAGAACGCTTGCCTTGGTTTTCATAGACATCAATCCAACGCTCACTGAAGGCACGTTTAACACGGCTCAAGTAGTCGTCACCCAAGACTGCTAAGGCTTCTTCAGCTTTTTTCAAGGCTTCTTCGTAGGTAAAGCTGTATTCTACTGAAGATAGCGGTGTGTAAACATCATACATCTTGAGATCAGAAATCCCCAAGATTTTAGAACGAAGCTCGAGGTAACGATGCAAAAGTGGCAAATGCTTGCGAACTGCTGCTACTAGATTGTCATAGACACTTTCTGGAACAAAGTTTGCTGCGAGAGCTGCATGGCGAGCACTCTTATAGTTGCGAACTTTTGCGCGGTAGTTTTGCACCTTAACATTCGTCTGCAGAGTCTTAGCATAAGTGTGTTGGAATTGCTCGTAAGTCGCATAGAGGGCTTCATAGGCACCACGGCGCACTTCACGGTTTTTAGACTCCATCAAACGGATGTAAGTACCGTGTGAGAGTTGCACTTCATTGCCTTCATCATCATGGACATATGGGAAGCTAATATCCGCATTGTCCAAAATAGCGAAAGTTTCACTAGCAGCGCCAAAAATCTCTCCTGCTCCTGCAAGCAATTCTTCCTCACGTTGCGAAAGAACATGGTCTTTCTTTTGCAAGAGCTTGTCAAAAAAGTGCTTGTAAACTTGGAGTTTTGGTTGAGCTTCTAGGAAGGCCGCATACTGCTCCTCACTAATCTCCATAAACTCAGGTTCATAGAATGAAAAGGCTTGTTCTAACTGACTGTATAAGGTCATAGCCTTGGCATAGTACTCCTGATACTTAGCTTCACGCGTGTCTTGGTCATTTTTCATATGTGCATAGACATAAAGCTTTTCAATTTGGCGTTCCAAGTCAAGTGAAAATTCTGTAATCTCAAGCAAACTGTCGGCGCTGTCCAAGAGATGTCCCTCATACTGGGACGCTGTTTGTACTTTTTCAGTTAAGTCTTTCAAGGCTTCTTCCCAAGCTTGGTTTGTTGGGTAGATCGTTGAAAGATCCCATGTATCTTTTTCATTTATTTCATGTCGTTGTAATACCATAAGATTCCTCCATCCTTTCTATTTTACCACATTTTTTGAGAAATATAAGTGATAAAAGGCTGGTGGATAGAGCTTTTGGAAATTATTTTTCGGATTTTTTTGATAGTAAGAGAAAAATTCTTTATAATAGCTACTTAAATCTTGATTAATTTGACAAAAATCTCCTGATTCTATTGGTCTGACTTGGGGATACCAGTCGTCCAGTTGACGGTTTAATAAATTGTCCCCTTTTTGATAAGCCTCCTCCTGCTTCTTCATCCAGTAAGGGGTTTGGTAGTATAACTGCTGACGAATGTAGTGACAGATAGTGGTATCTTGCACGACTGCAAAACGAGGCAGTTTTTGTTTTTGATAAGGAAAGCGTAAAATTTCCAAGAGATTTCCTTTTCCATAGGGAAACTCCTTGACCTGAAAATGAAGCTTGCCACGTAGGTCCTGATGCAGAAGATATTTGAGTCTCAAAACTTGCTTTTTGAGATCTAGTTCCCAAACATAGAAACCCATATTTTGACTAAAATAGAGGAATCCCCTTTGCAGTTGTGTAAGTCTCTCTTTTAACCAGAGTTTTTCTCCCAGTAGCCAGATAACCTGATAGCCCTGACTGCGGTAGCCTTGACTTCTGTCGCCTAAAAGCTTTTGAGACAAGGGGCTGCACTGAACCTCCAGAGCTAGTTTCTCATTGACGAGAACATCCGCTATCTGCTGGATCTCGGGCAGACTATATTCTACGGCAACCTGATTGTCCTTCTTGGCCCAGTGATAGAGAGCCTCTTTGTTGCCTAAGTGTTCTGGACTTTCATTCTCAAAAATAGCCATACAATCTCTTAAAGATTCATGGGCAAAGTGCGTTCGAATGCTCTGTCCTTGGCGTAATCGTAGTCTGCCCCCACAGGCTGGACAAGTATAATATTGCCTAGTCACGTCTTTTTCGAGTGCATTTACCAAATTTCCATTGGCATCTCTAGCAACGAACATGGTCTACCTCCTTTTCTCATTTATTCGAAAAAGAAGTAAAAAAGACTGGAATTCCAGCCTTTCATGATATTATTTCTTATCTTTTTTGTCTCTTAGAATATTTTTTTAGCATGGGAATGAGATTGGAAATCTGCTCACTTCTAATGACGAGCACACCATATTCCTGGCAACGATTGGCATAAGCTGGATTGATTTTTCCCGTACAAACAATCAACTTGAGGCAACTCTCCCCAGCAAAATGATTGGCATAGACTTCTAGCTCATTGATGGCTTCAACTGATAAATCTGTCATTTTGCAAGAGATAAAGGTAATCGAGCGTCCCTTTCTCAGAATGACATCAATCTCATTTTGAACATTGTCCGCCTCTGGAAAGATGCCATTCCAATCAATCTCACCGCCTATCATGCACTCATCAAACAGCTGAGATTCGAGCGCCAAGAGATAAAGATACAACTCTAAAATGTGCCCCTTGTTGCGGCAAAAGACTTGAGCTTCTTGACTTGGAAAGCTGTAGCTTACTCGCTCCTTGTCCTCGCCTTCAATACGAAGCATCCCCGCTTCTACTAGTAAGGGGATCAGGGATTCTGGATAGAGGTAATACTTGCCGTTGTTTTCCAGTATTTTTTCGGTTTCCGCATGGAGGTCATTGGTCTTAGCTAGAGAGAAAAATTGGGTCACTTGATACCAGTGGGAAGGATTGGCAATGGCAGAGCTGGCTAGCTTTTTGATGGCTGCAATTTGCTGAGCTGAGTGGATAGGGCGTTTTGATTTGAGCATTTTTCCACCACGCAAGACTATCAACTGTTGGATGCTTAGGGTTGGAATGTCCAAATCTTCTTTTTCTAACTGACCAGCCACCCACTTGTATTGTTTTCCTCGTTCGACATCCATGGCAACAATCGGGAGGTCCCGATCAAAGCCATATTGATAGAGAGATAAGGCTAGTAGTGAATCCCCGCCAAAAACATCGATAATAACTTGGTCATAGCCTGCAAGGCAATAATCTAACTGGTCTGTTAATTGTTCTAAAGATAGCTGACGAAAGGCCACTCGTTGGATATGGGGGACTTCTTCCATGATAAACTGACGGAGAGAGACTTTCTCTTCATTGCTTATTTTTGTCAAAGAAAGGAAGAGAATCTCGTCACAATCACTGACAAAGGCTTGGTAGACATTCTTTTCCAATACATGCCGATCATACAATTCCACCAAAAGACTCGCCATTGGACCACCTCCATCATAAAGTCTTTCTCTCGCTGAGAGTGTCAGCAATATAGTTCTACTGCTCTGATTTCCTACTTCTAGTATAGCATAAAATTAAGCTTGTCCCATTCTGCTGCCACAAATAAAAACGAACAGAAACCTTGCAAAGTGGTTTCTATTCGTTTGTAAAGACTTGATTTACTTGATTTTCTTGGCTAACATGGTCGCAAATCGGAGTTGAATGCGATTGCCATTTTCATCACGACGGTGCAGATGTCCTGGGTTTTCATTATACTTGATCAATTCCCAATCCTTGTAATAGTCCGCCAACTCTCCTTCTTTAAAGGTAAATGGGAAGTTGACTGAGCAAGGATAATCCTCTGTATCCATAGCACAGACGATAAGGTTATAGCCACCAACCGTGGTGTGCTCCTGCATATTTTGGATGATAGCTGGAATGCGGTCCGCTTGTAGGAACATCAGAACAACTGTTGAAACGATGAAATCATAGTCTTGGCTAATGCTGGCTGAATTGATATCATAAAGTCCAACAGGCATGTCTAGATCCTCTTGTTCCACAATGCTTTGCAAGATTTCAAGGGACAATTCATTTTGATCAACAGCTGTCACATCAAAACCATTCTGCGCGAGAAAGAGAGAGTTACGGCCTTGACCACAACCCAAATCCAAGGCTCTTCCAGGTTTCACCGTTTGCATAGCCTCTAGGACCTCTGAATGGACTGGATTGGTATTGTATTTCTTAGGGAAATAATCCTCAGGTTTACAATAAAATTCCAAGTACCATTCTACATCATCAGTGGCAGCTTCCACTCGGTGCCAGGCTTGCGGTTGCGCCATAGGGTTGTCTGCACCTGCCTCAAAGAGGTGCTCAGCTAGAACCTCACCATCTTCAGTCAACTCAATAAACTTGAGTGCCCCCTTCAAGACAGTAATTTTTCCCCAAGTACCGACTTTAGTATTGTGCTTTTGCTGAACTGCTTCAGGCATGGTCTGTTTATTCCACAAGGGCATCCGTTTATAGGCAATTAATTTTTCCATTTTACTTCCTCTTCTTAACGCTGGTTGACAGCTTTCATCACACGCGCGATGTCGCGGTTTTGTTCACGTCGCTTGATCGACTCCCGTTTGTCATAGTCATGTTTCCCTTTAGCAAGTCCTAAAAGAAGCTTGGCATAGCCATCTTTGAGATAGACTTTGAGGGGAACAAGGGTCATTCCTGTCCCTTTGGTCTCTTGTTCCAATTTTTGAATTTGCTTCTTATGGAGCAGGAGTTTGCGACGGCGTTCAGGTTCCTGGTTCCAGATATTGCCCTCTTCGTAAGGAGCGATATGAACATTGCTCAGCCAGACTTCCCCATTTTTTACTTGGGCAAAGCCGTCCTTGAGATTGATTCGAGCCGCTCGTACACTCTTGATCTCCGTTCCTGTCAGGACCATTCCTGCTTCAAGCGTATCTACGATTGTATAGTCGTGGTGCGCCTTTTTATTTTGTGCGACGACCTTTCCCTCGCCCTTTGCCATGCTTGGCTCCTTTCTTAGCTACTTCCTTATAAAAAGGTTTCTTGCCTTTTTTCTTTTTATCTTTTTGTGAATGCTTGTGCTTATCATTTAAGCGTCCTGATTTTCTC
Source organism: Streptococcus oralis (assembly GCF_026782375.1). Classification (GTDB taxonomy): domain Bacteria; phylum Bacillota; class Bacilli; order Lactobacillales; family Streptococcaceae; genus Streptococcus; species Streptococcus oralis_CL. Next base: position 709,467 of record NZ_JAKUWJ010000001.1, read on the forward strand.
TTGTCTTCCTTCTTATCTGAACGACGACTTGAACCACGACCCCTGTCTCTGCGACCAGCTTGTTTCAAGCCTTTTTCAATGACATCAAACTCACTTGGGATATAAGAGAAGTCAATCTCCCCTGTCATCTTATCGGCTCTTTCTACACGAATACGAATCTGCTGTCCCACACGGAAAGTTATTCCTGATTTCTCCCCACGGAGAGTCAAATCCCGCTCATTGAAATGATAAAATTCAGGCAAATTGGTGATGTGAATCAGGCCCTCAACTGTATTTGGCAATTCAACAAAGAGACCGAACTTGACGATGCTGGATACAACTGCATCGTATTCTTCGCCCACGTGTTCTTCCATGTACTCAGCCTTTTTCATAGCTTCGACTTCACGCTCAGCCTCGATGGCACGACGCTCACGGTTGGAAGACTGGGTCGCAATCTCTGGAATCACTTGTTCAAAATGCTCTGCTATTTCCTTGGAACGCCCATAGTCGCGAATCATCCGATGGACTAGTAGGTCAGGATAACGGCGAATCGGACTCGTAAAGTGAGTGTAATAGTCAGCTGCTAGCCCATAGTGGCCGTGATTATGCTCTGAATAACGAGCCTGTTGCATAGAACGGAGAAGCATCATGGACAATACATCCGCATAAGTCTCTCCCTCAACAGCACGCATGATGTCTTGGAGGGCTTCCTGACTAATCTCACTGGCAGTCCCATAAATGCGAATACCAAAACTGGAAGCATAATCAATAAACTTCTGAACTTTCTCGGCCTTGGGCTCCTCGTGAATCCGATAGATAAAAGGCAACTCTAGTTTGCTGAAGTGCTCGGCAACCGTTTCATTGGCAATCAACATGAAAGACTCGATCATCCGCTCTGCAACGCCACGTTGACGGAGGACAATATCCACAGGTTTCCCTTTTTTATCCACCAAAATCTTAGCTTCGCTGGTATCAAAATTAAGGGCACCACGTTTCTCACGCATGCTTTCTAGCCTTTCATGAAGCTTGGCCATGAGTTCGATACCAGGAACAATTTTCTTAAACTCTTGTCTTTTTTCCTCGTCACCTGCTAAGATATCATTAACAGCGCTATAGGTCATACGAAAACTAGTCTTGATTACTGTTTGTGTGATGGTGTAGTTGACTACACGACCATGTTTATCAATTTCCATAATGGCAGACTGGGTCAAGCGATCGACTTGAGGATTAAGAGAGCAGATGCCATTTGACAAACGCTCTGGAAGCATTGGGACCACACGGTCTGTCACGTAGACAGAAGTCGCGCGGTTAAGGGCTTCCTTGTCAAGGGCAGAACCCTCAGTCACATAGTAGGAAACATCCGCGATGTGAACACCGAGTTCGATATTGCCATTTTTCAAAGGCTTAATGTGAACTGCGTCGTCCAAGTCCTTGGCATCCGCACCGTCAATGGTAAAGGTGATCTCATCTCTCAGGTCCAGACGACCTTCCATATCCTTTTGAGACGGAGCTTCTGGTACACTTTCTGCTTCCTTGAGAACAGCTTCTGGAAATTCTGAAACAATATCCATGGATTCCAAGACTTCAAGAACGTCAATCCCATCATCAGTCGAGTGCCCCACCACGTCCAGCACACTAGCGACAAAGAAATCATGTTTCTTACTTGGATATTTGTCGATAAAGACCTTGAGAACTTCAGTACCTTCCAACTTGATAGCCGGTTTCTTCACATAAATCGGTTGGCTGATTTTTTGATTTTTGGAACGAATATAGCCAGCATACTTGGGCTTTTCCTGATCTAGAACGATTTGGCCGACAACGGTTGTCAGGCTATGTTCTAGGATATCAATAATTTTGGCTTCTGCAGCTGTTCCCTTGTTGCGGTCAGCAACTTTCTTAATGACCACCTCAACGGTATCGCCATCAATGGCATAGTTGACATCGTTTTTTCCTACAAAAAGGTCGTCCTCTTCCCCTTCTAGACTAACAAAGCCAAAGCCGTTTTTATGGGCATGAAAAATCCCTTTGAGGGTAATTTCATGTTTCTTCTTTTGGTCCAAGGTAAGGCTTCCATCTTCTCCAAATCGAATCTGGTGCTTTCTTTCCATCAGAGACAGGTTTTTAATCAACTCACGGAAATCCTTGGATCCATCTTTTCCGAGAGCCTGAGCTAGGTCATTTACCGTCACTCGCCCCTTCTCTTGCAAATATTCTTTAATTTTATCTTTCATGTTTTCTTTCTAGATTTTTAAAATTTTTTTGACTGATAACTTTCTAAGTGTCGTTAAAAATAAAAATAGGCTAAGACCTAGTCTCGCCCATTTCTTATCTACTTGATAATACCGTCAATGCTAAGGCAATGGCTAGCCAGAAAAAGACTAAAATACCTGTCAAACGTTGCATCACAGCTTCAAAACCACGAGCTTTACTACGTTCAAACAAATCGCCTGCGCTGGCATCAAATACATTGCTGGATTGGTTCTTGGTTGGTTGCATGAAAATCGCAATCACAATCACAACAGATAATACTAATAAAATGGTTAATAATAGGTTATACATATCAAACTCCTTAAAATCCCTATTATTTTACCATAAATTCTACTTAGATTCAAGATGTAAAGTTACTTTTCTTTCCTTTGGACAATATTTTAGAACTTCAATCTTGTCTGGATGGGTTTTTGAGTTCTTACTAGTTAGATAATTCATGCTACCACAAGAGGAGCATTTGAGATTAATTTTTACTCGCACGAGATTTCCTTTACTTTTAATAATGATCTAAATTGAACTAAGTTACATAAACAGCTGAAAGCCACACAGGCAGCCGTCGCATAAAAAACAGAGTGGTTGCCATATTGCCCCGCGACTGCTGAACCAGTCATAGGGCCAACAACACCTCCAAGGTAGAAAAAAACTTGGTTAAAGGCAAAAATCCTTGAAATGCCAGCTTTGGGAGTCATTTTACTAAGCAAGGCATTGATACCTGGTATCAGAGCACCCGTTCCTAAACCAAAGAGAAAACGATACAAACCGAGTTCAAGAGGACTGGTCGCACTGGCACACAGAAGGTAGATGATGACTGAATACATCTGAGCCAGAATCAGAAGTCGATGATTCCCTAGCTTATCACCAAGCTTTCCCATCACTCCAGCGCTCATCATACTAGAAAATCCCATACTAGATACAATCAAGCCTGAGACGAAGAGGAGATTTTCGTTCTGCCCTAAGTCCCGCACATAGAGAGCCAGAATGGGTCCAATGGATTGAGCTGAAAATTGTATGACAAAGGTAGTCAAAAATAAACTAATCAAAAGATGAGAGTGCTTGATTGAAGCAAATAATTCCTTTGTTGGTATTGCTTTCTCCTTAGCTATTGGCTGAAAATCCTCCTTGATAAAGAAAATGGTTAAGAGTGCAGCTAAAAACAAGAAGCCACCAATCAACAGAAAAACATTTCGAATACCAAAAATTTCAGCAACCAGGCCCCCAACAAAGGGGCCCATTAGAGTTCCAGCTACTACTCCCGTTGATAAAGTCCCCAAAGCATAGCCAGACTTATCCTTAGGAACTTGACTGGCTATTAAAGCCGTCGCATTTGGTACGAAACCTGTAAATACACCATTTAGTAATCTAAGAAAGATTAGCCAATAGATATTCGGAACAAAGGCCAAACCTCCCATAGTAATGGTCATGGCAAGGCCTGCTCGAATCATCATGGGTTTTCGACCGTACTTGTCAGCAAGAATGCCCCAGATGGGAGAAACTAGAGCTGCTGAAACAGCCGAAACTGAGATGGCTAATCCAGCATAGAAAGCAACTTGGTCCCCTTCAATTCCCAGCTGCTCCACAAAGATAGGCATAAAAGGGACGACTAAGGATATACTGGCCCCAGTTAGAAAACTACCAAACCAGGCGACACGAAGATTCTCTTTCCAACTAATCTCTTGCACAGCTATCGCCTCCTTCAAGTAACTTCACTACTTGACTCACAAGCTGATCACGACTGCCATTATTATCTAGTATACGACTCGCTAATTTTTTCTTTTCTTCTAAAGACCACTGGGCGGAAAGACGCGACTCTGCTACTTCCTTAGAAAGATGATCCCGTTTCATGAAACGTTCTAATTGGATATCATAGTCTACATAGACCAGCCACGTTTCATCAAACCAGTTGGCATATCCCTGTTCAAAAAGCAGGGGGATATCCATGAAAAAAATTGCTTCTGTCTGGGCTAACTGATCTCGCAATGCTGCCAGTTCCTCACGAATTATCTCTCCTTGGGTTCGCTTAGACCATTCCCGCTCTTCAGGATTTGAAAATATGAGACTAGCTAGGAGAGGACGATTGAGTTCTCCATTTTCTAAGATAATTTTCTGACCAAAATGCTGGACTAAGACCTGATAAAGACGTCCACCAGGTTTTTGTAGCTGATGGACGACTGCGTCGGCATCCACCACTTGAAAACCTTTCTGTCTCAAAAAATTTGTCACAGTTGATTTACCTGAAGCAATGCTTCCTGTGATTCCGATGATTTTTCCCATCAATCCCTCCTTTGACACCGAGGACAAAAATGAGTTCCTCGTCCACCGAGCTGGAATTTCTCAATGAGGGTGCCACAGCGTGAACATGCTTGACCAGTCTTATCATAGACCTGATGAAAATCCTGCATGGTTCCATCTTCTCCAAAGGCATTGGTATAGGTCCGAATGGTTGACCCCCCTTTTTCAACAGCCTGACCCAAAACAGCAATAGTCTGGTCATGAATAGCTGACGCTTCTTCTGCCGTCAAAGTCTGGGAAAGTCTAGCTGGATGAATCTGAGCTCGCCAAAGAACCTCATCCACATATATATTACCAAGGCCAGCTACCAAGGTTTGGTCTAAAAGGTGAGATTTGATAGGCTTTTTAGACTTGGCTAGAGCAGCTTGGAAGGACTGCAAATCAAAGTCCTGCTCTCTTGGCTCCGGCCCTAGTTTCTTAGAAATAAAGTAGGCTTCCAATAGGTTGGGTGCCAACAGTTCCATGGTACCAAACTTGCGTACATCCTCATACACAAGAGTACCACCATCTTCAAACTCAATGAAAACATGGGCATGCTTGCGTTCAGGAACCTGGTCTGGATAGTAAAAATACTTGCCTTCCATCCGCAAATGGGAAATCAAGACCTTGTCTGTCAGGTAGAAAAGCAGATACTTGCCACGGCGCCCCATGGACTCAATTACTTGTCCAGGCAATTCCTTTTGAAACTCGTCCAAATCTGTCTTGATCATCTTGGGATAAGCAATCTCTATATTAGAAATCTTCTTTCCCAAAATCAATTTTTCTAAGCCACGACGAACCGTTTCAACCTCAGGTAATTCAGGCATAAATCCTCCTTCTGTAAAAACAAGAAGCAGGCATGAGCCCACCTCTACTTAGTATTCTTTTTCATTATAGCCAAAATCAGCCAAATCTAGCTTTTTATCACGCCAGTTTTTCTTGACCTTGACCCAAGTTTCTAGGAAAACCTTGTCCCCTAGCATGAGTTCGATATCACGACGGGCCATGGTCCCAATTTTCTTAAGCATGGCGCCACCTTTACCGATGATAATACCTTTTTGACTATCACGCTCAACCATGATGGTTGCCCGGATATGAACCTTGTCTGTCTCTTCGTCACGCTTCATGGAGTCAACTACCACTGCAACTGAGTGAGGAATCTCTTCACGAGTTAGGTGCAAGACTTTCTCACGAATCATCTCTGAAACCAAGAAACGCTCTGGATGGTCTGTGATTTGATCAGCTGGAAAATACTGGAACCCTTCCTCTAGATTTTCACTAAGGATGTCAATTAAACGAGAAACATTATTTCCCTGAAGGGCTGAGATCGGAACAATTTCCTTAAAGTCCATCTGATTACGAAAGTCATCAATCTGAGACAAAAGCTGGTCTGGATGGACCTTGTCAATCTTATTGACCACCAGAATCACAGGAACCTTGGCAGCTTTCAGACGCTCGATAATCATATCGTCGCCCTTACCACGTGGCTCATCAGCTGGCACCATGAATAGAACAGTATCCACTTCACGCAGAGTACTGTAGGCAGATTCCACCATGAAATCTCCAAGAGCCGTCTTAGGCTTGTGAATCCCAGGTGTGTCGATAAAGACGATTTGCTCCTTATCCGTGGTGTAAATCCCCATGATTTTATTGCGCGTTGTTTGCGCCTTGTCACTCATGATAGCAATCTTTTGCCCCATAACGTGATTTAAAAAGGTTGACTTCCCAACATTGGGACGTCCTAAAATGGCTACAAAGCCTGATTTAAATGTCATAATTTCCTCTTAATCTTTAAAATAATATATCCCAAATGCGTGGGAGAAAGATAAGTGCACCAATCACCGCGGCAAGAAGAGAAACCACAAGTACGGCACCAGCCGCCATGTCCTTGGCTTTCTTTGCCAACATAGAAAAGTGATAGTGACTGGCTAAATCCACCACATTTTCAATAGCAGAATTAATAATCTCAAAGGCTACTACCAAGAAAATGCTCACCAGGAGAAAGAGCCATTCGATTCGTGACACCTGAAAAACAAAACCTGCAAGGATGACTACTAGAGCCGTCACTGCATGCTTTCGCATATTGCGTTCTTCCTTGATAGCAGTCAGAATGCCTGTCAGGGCAAATTCTAAACTAGAAATCAGGTCACGATTTTTCCATTTTCGTTTATTGTCTTGTGAGTCCATAGGCTGTCAAAATTTCTTCTTGTAAACCGAACATCTCCGCTTCTTCTTCCGGAGTGTAGTGATCATAGCCGTTAATGTGTAAAAAGCCGTGTACTGCCAAGAAGCCCATCTCACGCTCAAAGCTGTGACCGTATTCCTCAGCCTGCTCATGCGCTTTATCGATAGAGATGAACAGTTCCCCAATGTAGGCATCAAACTCGGACATCATCTCTGCTAATTCAGGGTTTTCAAGCAAATCTTCCTCATCAAAGGAGATGTCCAATTCCGGTTTATATTCAAGGCTGATGACATCTGTCGGGCGATCTGTATCACGATACTCGAGGTTGAGTTCGTGACTACGCTCATTGGTCACAAAAGTAACTGCCATCTCCTTGTCTTCTTTTCCTATTTTTTGGGCTGCAAATTCCAAAATTTCTTGGGTTTGTTGCAAGATTTCTTGTGAAACTTGACCAGTTTCATCTACCATTTCAATATACATGTACTTCTCGATTCTCTTTACTTGGCTTTATTATACCATATTTCCATGATTTTATTCTACCTTTTTGATATAATACTATGGAATACAATCACAAGGAGAGAACGATGTCATTTGACGGATTTTTTTTACACCACATGGTTGAGGAATTGCGAAGCGAGTTGGTCAATGGTCGCATTCAGAAGATCAATCAACCTTTTGAACAAGAGTTGGTCTTGCAAATCCGTAGCAATCGCCAAAGCCATCGCCTGCTCCTCTCTGCTCATCCCGTTTTTGGTCGCATCCAGCTGACCCAAACGACCTTTGAAAATCCAGCCCAACCTTCTACTTTTATCATGGTTTTGAGAAAGTATTTGCAGGGTGCTATGATTGAGTCAATTGAGCAGGTGGAAAATGACCGTATCGTAGAGATCACCGTTTCCAATAAAAACGAGATTGGGGATCACATCCAGGCGACTCTGATTATCGAGATCATGGGCAAACACAGTAATATTCTCCTCGTGGATAAAAGTAGCCATAAAATCCTCGAAGTCATTAAACACGTTGGCTTTTCACAAAATAGCTACCGCACCCTGCTTCCTGGATCGACCTATATCGCTCCGCCAAGTACCGAATCTCTCAATCCTTTTACAGTCAAGGATGAAAAGCTCTTTGAAATCCTGCAAACACGGGAATTAACAGCTAAAAATCTTCAAAGTCTCTTTCAAGGTCTAGGACGCGATACGGCAAATGAATTGGAAAGCATACTGGTTAGTGAAAAACTTTCCACTTTCCGTAACTTTTTTGGTCAAGAAACCAAGCCTTACCTAACGGAGACCTCCTTCAGTCCAGTTCCTTTTGCCAATCGTGTAGGAGAGCCTTTTGCCAGCCTTTCAGAGCTCTTGGATACCTACTATAAGGACAAGGCAGAGCGCGATCGCGTCAAACAGCAGGCCAGTGAACTCATTCGCCGTGTTGAAAATGAACTTCAGAAAAATCGCCACAAACTCAAAAAACAAGAAAAAGAATTACTGGCGACAGACAACGCTGAGGATTTTCGCCAAAAAGGGGAATTGTTGACAACCTTCCTTCACCAAGTACCTAATGACCAAGATCAGGTTACCTTGGACAACTACTACACCAATCAACCTATCACTATTGCGCTTGATAAGGCTCTAACACCCAGTCAGAATGCCCAACGCTATTTTAAACGCTACCAGAAACTCAAAGAAGCTGTCAAATATCTGACTGAACTGATTGAAGAAACCAAGGCAACCATTCTCTATCTAGAAAGTGTTGAGACTGTTCTCAATCAAGCTGGGCTGGAGGAAATCGCTGAAATCCGTGAAGAATTGATCCAAACAGGCTTCATTAGAAGACGCCAACGCGAGAAAATCCAGAAACGCAAAAAACCAGAACAGTATCTGGCGAGCGATGGCAAGACCATCATCTATGTCGGACGAAACAATCTGCAAAACGAGGAATTGACCTTTAAAATGGCCCGCAAAGAAGAACTCTGGTTCCATGCCAAGGACATCCCTGGAAGCCACGTCGTCATCTCAGGAAATCTTGACCCTTCTGACGAAGTTAAGACAGATGCAGCGGAGCTAGCTGCCTACTTCTCCAAAGGGCGCTTGTCAAATCTCGTGCAAGTAGATATGATTGAAGTGAAAAAACTCAACAAACCAACAGGTGGAAAACCTGGCTTTGTAACCTACACTGGACAAAAGACCCTTCGCGTTACACCAGACCCAGAAAAAATCGCATCCATGAAAAAATCCTGATTTCACTTGAAATCAGGATTTTTTATTAGATTTTAGTCTGCAATCAAGTTTTCCAAGCCGACCTTCATCATATCAGTGAAGGTGTTTTGATTTTCTCAGCCAGTTTTTAATAACTCTTAAAGAGCGAGATAGTGGTCAGTAAATGAGATAGTTTTCTCTTTCAAGTAACAAGATTTTGTTGCTATCTTCTAAAATTCTTTTATTGTCTCAATTTCGAAAAGACTTCCCCAATCTTGCCTTCAATGACCAATGTAGCTTGGCTGTCTTGTGGAATACTGGTTTTATTGATAAGGACCAGATTTGTCCCAGAAAAATAGTTTACTAGGCTAGCTCAACCAAGGAAGTCCCACCAATAATCAGCAAGTCTGCTTGCCGAATAGCTTGTGCAGCTTGGCTAAAGACATCCATGTCAAGTGATTCTTCATACAAGGTCACGTCAGGCTTGACCACCTTACCACAGTCTAAGCAGTGGGGAACAGGTCCCTCGAGGGCCAGAAAGGCAGTTAAATCATAGAAACGATGACAACCTAGGCAGTAGTTGCGGTCCGCACTCCCATGCAATTTAAAGACCTTTTGGGAGCCTGCCATTTCATGAAGACTATCGATATTTTGTGTCACAACAGCCTTTAGCTTGCCAATTTTTTCCAAAGCAGCTAGGTAGTAATGAGCAGCATTAGGCTTGGCTTCTGGATAAATCAGGTATTTCTTATAGAAGTCAAAAAAATCTTCTGGGTAGCGCTCAAACATGGTCCGAGAAACAAGTTCTTCTGCCGTAAAATGACGGCCTAACTGATGACTATAAACACCATCTGAACTACGAAAATCTGGGATATTAGACTCGGTTGACACTCCTGCCCCTCCAAAGAAAACAATCCGTTGGCTTTGATCTATCAAGTCTTGTAATTGTTCAATTTTATCCATCACATTTCTCCTTAAGCTGGGTTCTAAAAAAGTTGAAAATCAATAGTTGGATTTTCAACTCTTTCTTTATCATTTCTAAGATATTGAAAATAAATCACTTACAACAGTTCTTGTAACTAATGTAATTGAAAATCTATTCTCAGATTACTCTGCAATCAAGGTTTCCAAGCCGACCTTCATCATATCGGTGAAAGTGTTTTGGCGTTCTTCTGCAGTAGTGTCTTCATCTGGATTGACCAAGCTATCAGAAATGGTCATGATAGCAAGTGCATCGACGTGGTGTTGGACAGCTAGATAGTAAAGAGCTGCTGCTTCCATTTCCACAGCCTTAACTCCCCATTTACCAAGCTCAATGTTCTTTTCAAAGTAGTTTGAGTAAAAGACATCTGATGACAAAACGTTCCCAACGTGGGTAGTCATTCCGAGTTCTTTGGCAATATGGTAGGCCTTGTCCAGCAAATCAAAGCTAGCGATTTGTGGGAAATCGTACTGTGGCCAGTCGTTGCGGATGATGTTTGAATTGGTTGCAGCTGCTTGCGCCAAGACCAATTCACGAACGTGAACATCCTCATTCAAGGAACCAGCAGTTCCGACACGGATCAATTTTTTCACTCCGTAGTCTACAATCAATTCACGTGCATAGATCGAAATGGATGGCATTCCCATCCCAGTTCCCATGACAGATACACGGTGACCCTTGTAAGTACCAGTGTAGCCAAACATGTTACGCACTTCGTTAAAACAAACAGCATCTTCAAGGAAGTTCTCCGCAATAAACTTAGCACGAAGAGGATCCCCAGGAAGAAGAATTTTATCAGCAATTTCACCCTGCTGAGCAGCAATATGGATAGACATAATATAAGATACCAAACCCGTCAAAAAGCGAAGGGAAAATAGGAGTTGGGTGCAGTGAGCGATGCTCGCTAGACCAACTGTCTTTTTCCCACTGCTTTTAGGGTGGGTTCAATTCCTTTCTTTCTTAATTTTTATGATTTTATGATATAGAAGAGAACAGTCCGAATCAATTCAAACCTGAACTACCCTTCCTTTCTGAGTTTCTAGAAAAGCTTTCCGCTCGTGTTCAAATTAGAACACCTTGCTCTACCTTTCTTTATTGTATATTTAGGATAGCGACAGAGAACAAAGTAAAAATAGGAAACTGACGACACATCGCAGATGTTAGACAGTTTATCTTTTTTACACAGTTCTCCGCCCGTATTCAGTTCAGCGAATACGGTAACCCCATCCTTTCTTTAATTTATATTTGATATTTAGAAAGATACCAAACCCGTCAAAAAGCGAAGGGAAAATAGGAGTTGGGTGCAGCGAGCGATACTCGCTAGACCAACTGTCTTTTCCCCACTGCTTTTAGGATGGGTTCAATTCCTTTCTTAATTTTTTGATATAGAAGAGAACAGCTCAGATTCAATTCAAATCCGAACTTCCCTTCCTTTCTGAGTTTCTAGAAAAGTTTTCCGCTCGTGTTCAAATTAGAACACCTCGCTCTACCTTTCTTTTTATAAACTTTAAAGAGGGAGTAGCATTTAAACACCTACTCCGCCTTTTTCATTTACTATTTTATAGCAAGGTGAACTCAAGAAAAAACTTGAATCCACCCTTTCTATGATTGATTATTAATTACAATTCTGCAATAATCGCTTTAAGCAAGCCTTTGAAGTCACCTTTAACACGTTCAGTCACTTCTACAACTTCTTCGTGGTTGAGTTCTTCTTGGAAACCAGCAGCATGGTTAGTAATACATGAAATACCGAGAACTTTCAAGCCAGAGTGGGCTGCCACAATAACTTCAGGAACAGTAGACATACCAACTGCATCTGCTCCCAATGTCTTATAGGCACGAATTTCTGCTGGGGTTTCATAAGTCGGACCTGTTACACCAATATAGACACCTTCATCTAGCTTGATACCAAGTTTCTTAGCCACTTCATGGGCAGTAGCACGATATTCTGGAGTGTAGGCTTTAGACATATCTGGGAAACGTGGACCAAAATCATCCAAGTTTTCACCCATCAATGGGTTCTGCCCCGTCATATTGATATGGTCTGAGATAGCCATCAAGGTACCAGGACCAAATCCAATACCTCCAGCTGCATTGGTAACAATGACACCTTCACATCCGAGGACTTTCATCACACGAACTGGGAAAGTCACGACTTCAAGAGGATTGCCTTCGTAAAAATGGAAGCGACCTTGAAGAGCCAAGACCTTGCGCCCTGAAAGTTCACCATATACCAATTTACCAGCGTGTCCAACTACTGTCGAACGGCCCCAGTTTGGTATATCTGCATAATCTACGACAACTGGATTTTCAATTTCTTCTGCAAGTTCTCCCAGACCTGATCCAAGGATTAGACCAAACTCGGGAGCTTGGATTCCCTTGTCTTTCAGGAAGGCAGCTGTTTCCTTGATCTTATTTAAAAACGCCATTGTGTCTCCTTTATTATTTTTTTAGCATTTGACCGATTTTGTCAAAAGTTTTAGCATTGCGAATGGTGATGTTGCGATAAAAAGGCATCTTGAGCAAGTACTTATGATAGGCAGTTGCATAGTAGGATTCCTCAGAGAATTTCCCCCAGAAAATCCCAAGTCTTCCAAAATGAACCACTTCATCTTTCAGTTCCAAACTGTCCACTTTCTCGAGCACTTGATCCACATCCAAGCTCTCCGTGTAGAAGAGCACATCTTTTCGAGCCAGGTCTTTAGTCCACCAATCTGGCAGATTCTCCAGCTCTGCTTCATAGTCTTCCTGACTCAGCAAAGAAAAGCTCTGAATAAATGGATAATGGACTGCAAAGAATACCTCTAACTTTTCAACTAATTGGGCTTTGGGAGCTGTCGAAGTAAAGAAAATATTGCCACTGTTGATGTAGGTTTCAACCTTTTCCAGTCCCAACTCTGTCAGTTCTTGACGAAGTTGCGCCATAATAACTTTATTTTTCCCACCTACATTAATGCCCCGAACAAGTAAAGCATATCGCGTCATCTTATACCAATTTATCTAAGAAACTTTCCCCAATCATGGCAGTTTCAACACCAAAGTTATCCGCAACTGTCGCTGAGATATCTGCAAAATGTCCAACTGGAATGACACCATTTCCCTTAAAGCTAGGGCTATAAGCTAAAAGTGGAATATATTCACGAGTATGGTCAGTTCCTGCATAGGTTGGGTCATTTCCATGGTCCGCAGTAATCAAGAGAAGGTCGTTCTCTCTCATGGCTGCGATAATTTCAGGCAAGCGTTCATCAAACTCATGCAAGCAATCACGATAACCGTGAGCATTACGACGGTGTCCGTAAAGAGCATCAAAGTCCACCAAGTTTGTGAAGGAGAATCCTTTTTCAAACTCAGCAAGTCCCATGGTCTTCAATAATGTATCAATTCCGTGGCTGTTTGACTTGTTGTGACCCATGTCGTGGTTGATACCCGCACCGTTAAAAATGTCGTTGATTTTACCAACAGCATACGTATCGATGCCAGCTTCGTTCAATTTATCCAAAACAGTTGGTGCAAATGGGGATACAGCCAAGTCACGACGATTTGCTGTACGAGTGAAGTTTCCTGGTTCACCAACATATGGACGGGCAATGATACGACCTAGAAGGGCAGGACGTTCAAGTGTAATTGAACGAGCGTATTCACAGATACGGTACAATTCATCCAAAGGAATGATGTCTTCGTGGGCAGCAATTTGCAAAACAGGGTCAGCTGAAGTATAGATAATCAACTCCCCGGTTTCCATCTGACGTGGTCCAAAATCGTCGATAACAGCTGTTCCTGAGTAAGGTTTGTTGGCTTCACGAATGACCTTACGTCCTGAGAATTCTTCAATTTTCGTCAAAATTTCTTCTGGGAATCCGTTCCAGAAAGTATCGAAAGGCTCTGTAATGTTGAGTCCCATGATTTCCCAGTGTCCAGTCATAGTATCCTTACCAAGAGATACTTCTTCCAATTTTGTCACATATCCTGTTGGATTACTTTCAGCTGGTACAGTCTTCAGCGGTGTTTCGCGAGGAATATTTCCTAGGCCGATTTTAGCCATGTTTGGCACATTCAAACCAACTGTTTTTGAAATGTGTCCCAGTGTGTCAGAAGCTCCATCTGGAACTCCTGCATTGACAAAGTTATTAGCATCTGGTGCTGCACCGATTCCCACGGAATCCAGTACCACCAAGTGAATCCGATTAAATTTTGACATAGTGTATCTCCTTATTATGTTGATTAGTTTGCTTTTGTTGAAGTTAAAATCTGAACTCCGTCTCGTCCAGCAACGATGACCTTATCCACCATTTGGTTGAACAAGCCATGCTCTACGACACCAACGACATGGTCCAATTCTTGCCCGAAGGCAATTGGATCTTCAATGACATCCAAGGCTAGGTCAATGATAAAGTTCTGCATATCGGTCACAAAACGTTGGCCGTCTTTTTCACGGAAACTTGGTTTATAGCCAGCTCGCTCAAACCGACGAAAGACCTGTTCTGCACCATACTGAACCACTTCTACAGGCAATTTAAAAGCACCTAGTTTCTCTACCAGTTTGCTTTCGTCAACCACCCAAATGTATTCTTTTGAGGGCGTTGCGACAACCTTCTCCATCAGAAGGGCCCCACCACCGCCTTTGATCCCGTTGAACTGGCTATCTACTTCATCCGCCCCGTCAACCGTCACATCGACAAAGTCTACTTGATCAATCGACTTGAGCGGGATATTAAGCCCTTCAGCCTGTTTACTGGTCACACTGGAAGTCGTTACAGCAGTAATCTGCAAACCTTCTTCCTTAATCCGACGACCGATTTCTTCTACGAAATAGTAGGCAGTAGAGCCCGTTCCAAGTCCGACTACCATGCCATCCTTGACAAACTCAGCAGCCTTGATACCTGCCATTTTCTTCAGATTTTCCACTCAAACACCTCCATTAAAGAGCTATTTTTATTATAACATGTATCCGTTTTTATTTCATGGATACACTGGAAAAACCCGAACATTTTTATTTCGGGTTTTGGTGTCCTATTTAACCATATCAGGATCGTAATCATAGAATCCAGTATCGAGAAAACGGTTTTTAGGGTGTAACTTGCGCACTTCCTCATCTAACAAGAAGGCTTGGTCATGGCTAAAGTTGCCCTCTCGAATCAAGCCACGCGCTTGAATAAAGAGTTTGGCAATTTCTACAAAGTTCTGACCGGGTGTGTAGAGCCCCTCTAGCTTCCAGTGAGTGAAACCATGTTCTACTAATTCTGTCAATTTAGTCATCAAATCAAGATCGTTATTTGCAAAGATGTGGGTACCATGATTGTCTTCAAAGATAGAGTAATGGCTCTCTGGATCACTCGGTTCTGCCAAGAAGAGGTCACGTTTACGCGTTTTTTCATCATCGATATGCGTGAAGTTATAGTAGTTTTGCAAGAGCGGACGCTTAGAATGGTGAATGACACTAGCCCCATAAACCAATACTTCAGCAGGAATTTCCAAAATCTCAGGCATCTTGAAGAGTTCAGCAGATGGAATTTCACGCGCCAAAACCGCCTCAGATGCGCCAGCCTTTTGACCCCAGAAGTTAATTTGACGACTACTTGTTACCATGGTTGAAGCATCGTAAATGGTTTTAAAGGAATAGCCATCACGGTTTACCACGTAAAAGACACCTGCATCCCCAACAGTAATATAGTCTGTCTTGATTTCTTCCAAGAAGTCTAGGAAAGGCTTGATACGGTCCATCATATCTTGGTGCATGAGGGCATTAACCGCAACAATCAATTCTTTGCCTGCTTCATGAACGAGATTAGCGATGGTGCGTAACTCTTCATAACTAAAGGTCGTTGGCAGACGAAGACCAAAATCTTTTTCACCGACGTAGATACGGTCTACGCCAGCTTCGAGTAGTTGTTCAACTTGTTCAATACTTTCAGCAGTTGCTGTAATGATAATCTTTTCCATAAGAAAAATTATACCACATTTCTCAAAAATCAGCTATGGTTACTGAGAGTTTCACAAAAAGTTAAACTTGTTTCTATCTTTCCCAATCAAAAAAGTGAACAGTAACTTGTACCATTCACTCTATTTTATGCATGTGTTTCTTCAACTAGGTGGCCATCGTTCATGACATAAATACGATCAACCTTATCAAGAAGACGAGTGTCATGCGTAATCATAACAACTCCTCTACCTTGTTCATGGGCAATGGCAGCCAGCATCTCCGTTACTTGGTAGGCACGCTCAGTGTCAAGACTGGCTGTCGGCTCATCTGCAAGCACAATGCTTGGATTGTTATAGAGCGCTCTAGCAATCGCGGCACGCTGACGTTCGCCACCCGATAGAGCTTTGGGATAATGATTTTGAACTTTTTCCAAATCCAACAAGTCAAACAGCTCTTTTCGCTCACTTTTACTATTTTTTCCCTTATCTAGTCTGTCTATCAAATCCAGCTGTTCCTTGACCGTTAGAAAAGGAATTAAGTTTGAAGTCTGGAGAATGAAACCAAACTCTCTAAAACGGAGATCTGTTTTTTCCTTCTCCGTCAAACTGCCTGTTTCCTTCCCTTTGACTAGAATCTTTCCACTCGATGCTTCCTGAAGTTGTCCTAGAGTTGTTAGAAAGGTCGTCTTTCCAGAGCCAGAGGGCCCAACGATAGCTACGAACTCTCCCGCATTTAGCTGAAAATTCGTCTCATGCAGGGCTACGACTTTCATCTTTCCTTCCCCGTAAGTTTTTGTCACTTGATTCATTTCTATCAATGTTGTCATACTATTCTCCTTATCACTCTGCAATCGCAGTAATCGGGTCCACCTTTAGCAAGCGTGGAAGTGAAATGACACCACCTAGAAGGGCCATCAAGGAAATTACCAAACTTAGGACAGAATAGGCTATCCAACTTGGATAGAAAAAGAAGGTAGCTGGTAAGACTAAAATCACTCCTCCGATTGCCAGCAAGGCTAAAGCAATCCCCATACCAGCTAGGAGGAAGATTTGACAGAACAGAGACCATACAATGGTTTTGATCTGTATCCCTTGAGCTCGCATTATTCCATAAAGACCTAGTTTTTGGATGGTAATGATATAAACAAAAATCCCCACAATCAAGCCTGTGATAACAATCATAGCGAGAATCATTCCTGAAAATACATTAACCTGAGGTGTGTAACCAGGAATTTTCGAAATCATTTTTGGAATGGAAATCTGTTTCAGTCCGTCGCCAGTCACTTCTATGTCATTTTTCAATACCAAGGCAGAGATGGAACGATTGGCTTTCAAGGTTCCTTGTAAGGTCCAATAAGTTGTCAGACTCGTAAAGACAACAGGCTCGGTAAAAAATTTATTTCCTTGAGTCAGGCCTACGATCTTGTAACTTGTCTCACTTCCATTGAGCTGAATGGCATCACCTAGCTTCATCCCATAGTTCTCAAAAGACTGATCCACGACAACCTCATCATCCCCTTCTGGGTACCTTCCCTCCGTCAAACTAGGAGAGATAAAAGAGTCCCAGTTTTGAGCAAAGATGGAAACGTTAATCTTTTCACTACCATCGACTAGATTGGTCACAGCGAACATATAACCCAATGGAGCAGCCTCTTCAGAACTCTTTTCCTTGTAGTCTTTTTCAGGAATAAAAGATGCCGTCAAATTATCATTTGCGTAGTCGGATAAAACGACACCCGTCGCTTGCCAATTATCAATAGCGGCCCGGTTGTTTCGCACAAGACCAAGAGCTAGACTGGTCATAAAAAAGACCATAAAAGCGATAAGAAAAATGGTCGTTAAGATCAAACTATATCGAAGTTTGTTTCGTAATATCTCTTTGATAGCAAGATACATGCTTATCTCCTTTTACTTTTCCCAGAGGTAGCAAGAATGCCACCCAGTCCAATAGACAGAATCTCTGTCCTTCCATCCATTCAAAACAACTCCTACCAATACTCTTCAAAAGTATCTAGGTAGCAACTTAACAAATCATCTTAGGAAAAAGCCTCAGCTTGCTATCAATTTATATAAGTTATCCTTTCCTTTCTCAGTATATTTATAAAAGAGAAGGTCAGGTCATCTGTTTTAAGTGTAACATCCATGCTACCATTTTCCCTTGTAGGTGTCAAGAGAGCGACTTAGAGGATGATAAGAGACTTTAGTAGTTTTGTAACAATCCTGTAATAATTCTCTGCATAAAAAATGATAAAATAGTTATGTACTGTTAAGGAGAGAATCATGTCCGCAAGAAAACTAGAAGCTTATGAGTTTGAACAAGCTCCCGAATCGAAACAAACTCCGCTTTACCAAGATTACACACCAGAAGCCCCAGTCGGCCCTAACCTAAAAGAGATTTTATTTTTTGTAAATATCGCTTGTTTCTGTATTTTTATGGCACTTTTTAGTTTTATCTTTTTAGCCTTAAAATTAAATACAGCTTTGTCCTTTATCGCTGCTATGGCAACAAGCTTCGCACTTTTACAACTTCAACGAAAGATAATGAAACGAAAATTTTCAAAATAAAGGTTGGTACTTCTACCAACCTCTTTTCTAGTTATCAAAAAAGACAGTTCTATAACTGTCTTTTTTATTTATTCTTACGTTTCGAAGGAGATTGAATAGCGATCTTAACTTCAAAAATTGTTCCTCTAGGTTTGTTATCTTTTACGCTAATCGTTCCTCGTAAGGCATCTACGATTTGCTTGGCTAAAGATAGTCCAAGACCAAAGCCACCTTTCTGACGGGTTCTCGCCTTGTCTACACGGTAAAATCGGTCAAAGATTTTCTTCTTGTCAGCAGCTGAGATTCCAATTCCATTATCCGTTACTGTAAGATAGAGGTGGCGATCTGTAGCATAGACTACAAACTCAATTTTCCCATCTTCTTCAGTATACTTGATAGCATTATCAAACAAGATGGTCATGAGCTGTTTTAGGAGCAACTGATCGGTCATGAAGGGACGATAAATTCGATTTTCATAGCCAAAAACACGATCATTTTCAGAAGCAATCAACTCATAGTTGGCAAAGGTTGTTTTAAAGAATTGTGGAGAAACTTCTGCTATTTCTGGTTTGATTCCATCATCTCGACGTGCAAGGTTGAGAAGATTGGTCGTAAGGAAGCGCATGTTGCGAACTTCTTCAAGACTAGAAGCGATGCTTTCGCTGGATTCCATGATTGTTGCCTCTGGTTTTCGAAAGAGATTCTCTAAACGATTTTGTAAAACAGCCAAAGGCGTTCTCAGTTCGTGACTCGCATTTTCAACAAAAGACTTCTGCTTTTGCATGCTTTCCAGTAAGGGTTTGACACTGACGCGGGCCAGGTAAACACTGGCAATTAAAGACAGGAGCCAGAAACTAGCCATAACTACAACAATTAAATGCTCGTGGTTTTGGCTGATTTGCTCAAGCTGGCTGGTATTGATTAAAACTGCCGCATATTTGACATTGCTTGATACGGAGGAAGAGTTGGTTTCCATCAAGACCATTCGATAGGTTTCTTCCTGACCATAGCTATTGACAACTTGGATTTGGCGAATATGATTTAACTCTTTCTTGTCCAGCTTGATTTTGTCCAAGCCTAAAAAGCGATTGCCCAGTAAGAGTTGGTTAAAATCCTTGTCAAAGAGCAAGACTTCCGTATTGGAGCTGACATTGGGCTTGATTTCAGCCTTGCTGGCATCCGCAGTTGCGGGTTGAATATCCTTGACCTCTTCGGTGGCCCGATTCAAGGCTAGCTGGATAACCGCTTGGGGACTGCTACTAAGGGCTTGGAGTTTTTCATCTACAGAAGTGTAGAGACTGGAGTGCATGACCTGAAGGATAATCAAGGTCATAGCAGAGAAAATCAGTGTGAACACTCCGAAATTTCGAATAAAATAGCTGAAATCATCCGCATACCATGTTTTTTTTAGTTTATTGAACATCTTTTAAAATATACCCGACACTACGCAAGGTTTGAAGATTCTCAGCAAAGGCTGTTCCCTTCAATTTCTTACGAACTTTTGAGACATAGACTTCTACAACGGAAATCGTTGTATCGCTATCAAACCCCCATAGACGGTCAAAAATTTGCGTCTTGGGAAGAATAACATTTTGATTTTGAAGGAAGTAAACCAATAACTCAAACTCTTTTCCGAGTAGTTCCACAGGAGTATCTTCCACCTTCACTTCATTCGTTGAAAGGTTGACGACAATATCCCCATAGGTCAAGGTATTTTCGTTAAACTTGCCTGAACGTTTGAGAAGGGCTTGGATCCGCATTTTGAGTTCTTCTAGGTAGAAAGGTTTGGTGAGATAGTCATCCGCTCCCAACTCAAAACCATGTCCCTTGTCATCCAAACTCTCTTTTGCAGTCATGATAAGGACTGGTGTCGTAATTCCTTTTTCACGCAACTCTTTCAAGACTTGGAAGCCATTTTTTTCAGGCAACATCAGGTCAAGCAGAATCAAGTCATAAACGCCACTTTCTGCTTCGTAGAGACCTTCTTCTCCATCAAAAACCTGCATGACATCTGCAAAATCATCTAAAAAGTCAAATACTGAGTTTGACAGACCTAGGTCATCTTCTACTAATAAGATTTTTATCATCAGAAACTCCTCCTTGTTATGATTATTATACCAAAATTGCCTTAAAAAAAACTCAACTCTCTCTTGTTTTTAGAGAGAAAGTTGAGTTTTTTATTTACATTTCGAATGAATTAAGCTTTAGCATATTGGGCTACAACAGCTTCTACTGCTGCTTTCTCACGTTTAATCAAGTCAACACGCGCTGCGATATCCTTGATCCCCATGCGAATGTTGCGGCTAAGCGCAAGGTCAGAGAGTTGTGGTTCAAAGAAGGCCTTGTACTCTGCCAAGCGTTGCTCTGTTTTAAAGATATGCGATGGGAAGATGACAAAGCTATCAAAGCTCATATCTCCACCAAGGGCTGCCTTGATCCAGTCCCAATTTTCACGCGCCCATACCCAAACAGTTTCTTGGGTAGCTTGGTGTCCGAGGAATTGGAGGTACCATGAAGAAAGGTCTTGTGGTTTCACCACAAATTTGTCCTTCCATGAACGAATCAAGGTTTGGATATTGTCAGCATCTGTACTGTAGGCTAGAGCAGCTGCCAACTGGCGTTTGAAGACCGCATCCGTCGCATGAGTGTAGAGGTCCAGATAAGTTGCGACCAAGTCCTTGGTCTCATAGTGTTTCATTTCATTGATAAGAACTTGTGCACGGATGGCTGCTGGAAGTCCTGCAAGGTTCTCCTTGTGAGCTGCAAAGATTTGGCTAGCGACTTGACTAGCTTCTGCATCATTGGAGCGAATCATCATAGAAATGGTCAACTGACGAACCAATTCATCCTCATCTGATTCTCCGTCTTTGGCTTCAAAGCCAAGACGGTCATAGTTGTGGCGAGCTAATTTAGCAACCAGTGATTTGAAGGCTGTTTCAACATCTGTTCCTTCATCGATAAAGCGCTCAAGGGCAGAAATCACTTGAGAAACAGCTGAAACAACAAGGTAAGACTCTTCCTTAGCAAGTTTATCAAGGACTGGGAGCAAGTCAGCATAAGAAATGTGCCCTGCTTCAGCAAGCAGACGGCGTTCTTGAACGGTTTGCAGTTTGCTTGTATTATCAAGTGTCTCTAACTCAGAAAGAACAGCTTCTAACAAATCTCCTTGATAGTCTGTAATGTAGTGGGCAGTATTTTCAGTATTGAGGCGAAGTGCTCCTTTGTTTTCAGCAAGAAGAGCGGCGTAGCCAGGGATTTCGATACTTTCAGTTTCGAGTGTATCTGGCAAACCTTTCCAGTTGCTGTTGAGTGGCACCACCCAGAGACGGTTCTTGTCTTCGTGCTCACCGATGAAGAATTGTTTTTGTGAAATCTTCAAGACATCATTTTCAACTTTGACAGTGAGAACTGGGTAACCAGGTTGTTCCAACCAAGAATCCATGAAGGCTGCAACATCACGACCTGATGCTTGTCCAAGTGCATTCCAAAGGTCACGACCGATGGTATTGCTGTACTGGTGTTTTTCAAAGTAGGCATGCAAGCCTTTAGCGAAATCCGCATCACCTAGCCAACGACGAAGCATGTGCATGAGACGGCTTCCTTTGGCATAGACGATAGCTCCGTCAAAGAGGGTATTGATTTCGTCTGGGTGTTTAACCTCGACATGGACAGACTGAACGCCATCAGTCGCATCACGTTTAAGTGCTCCCGGCACACCACCTGTTTGGAAATCTTCAAAGATATTCCAGCTTGGCTCAATGGCATCCACACAGACATATTCCATCATGTTAGCGAAGCTTTCATTAAGCCAAAGATCATCCCACCATTTCATAGTCACGAGGTTACCAAACCATTGGTGGGCAAGCTCGTGGGCGATAACAAGGGCAACTTGCTGACGGCTAGCGAAGGTTGAGTTCTCATCCACAACCAAGTAAACTTCACGATAAGTCACTAGACCCCAGTTTTCCATGGCACCTGCTGAGAAGTCAGGAAGGGCGATATGGAGAGATTGAGGGATTGGGTATTTAACTCCGTAGTAATCTTCGTAAAACTCAATCGAACGAACAGCGATATCCAATGAGAAATCAAGGTTAGATAATGGGTGAGCTTTGGTTGAATAGACACCTACGAGGGTACCATTCTTGGTTTTAGCGGTTACCCCTTGCAAATCACCAGCTACAAAGGCCAACAAGTAAGATGACATACGAGGTGTTGTCTCAAACTTCCAGATACCCGTTTCCTTGCGGTTTTCAACGTCAATCTCAGGCATGTTTGACAAGGCAATTTCGCCTGCTGCTTGGTCAAAACGAAGAGCGAGATCAAAGGTTGCTTTGGCTTCTGGCTCATCTACACACGGAAAGGCTTCACGCGCAAAATGGCTCTCGAACTGAGTAGACAAGACTTCCTTCTTGACACCATCCACTGTGTAGTAAGAAGGATAAATCCCTGTCATGTTGTCTGTGATTTTTCCTGAAAATGCGATAACCAATTCAACTTGACCTGGCTCAGCCAGCTCGATATGCAGTGCTTCATTTTCATGATCAACTGTAAATGGGCGAGCTTGACCCACAACTTCTACAGAAGTGATTTCCAAGTCTTTTTGGTGAAGGGAAATACGGTCACTTTGTGCTTGACCAGTAATAGTCACCTTCCCAGAAAAGGTCTTGGTCTCACGACTCAAGTCTAAAAATAAATCATAGTGTTCAGGAACAAATTGGGTAATAAAATGTTCAACTGCTTGCATAGTTTTCTCCTATTCTAAGTTTAAGAGTTTTACTCTTCTTCAAACAAACTTATTATATCATGTTTTGCTTAAGAAAAAAGGATTGGACGGTGATTTCCAAAACTTTCTTCCTTCTGCAGTCTAGAGTGGGTAGACTTTGCGAAATTCTTCTAAAACAACCTTGCTGTCAGGAGTAAAAGTCAGTCCGGTTTCCCTCATCCACTCGGTGAAAAAATCCTCATGAACCTGACGCCAATAGGCTAAAGATTTATCCCCCTCCCCTTCCTTGTAGGCATGGTCAGCAGAAACTTGATGAAAAGGCTGAACGGAGACCTTTGTAATTTCGACAATACAGACAGCCTGATTTTGACTGTCTAAAATGACATCGAAGGTCCCTTCTTGTGGAAGAGGTTCGTCTTCTAGTGCGTAGAGGTCATAGGCCGAGGCAGTTGCTGTCTTTTCGCCTCTTAGAACCAAGTCAGCTAAGAGATCTGCCTCTACTCCAAAAGCCCAGGCATCTATCTCATCTCCAATCGAGGGGTTAATTTGTTTATATGCATTCCACATTTCTTGAGGTGTCATGGCTTTCTCCTTTGTAATTTTTTACTTACTTCTTTTACACGTTTGAGGTGGTCTGGATGGTCAATCTCTAAATTAAAAATCTCTGGAATA
Source organism: Streptococcus oralis (assembly GCF_026782375.1). Taxonomy (GTDB): domain Bacteria; phylum Bacillota; class Bacilli; order Lactobacillales; family Streptococcaceae; genus Streptococcus; species Streptococcus oralis_CL. The sequence goes on from NZ_JAKUWJ010000001.1 coordinate 733,205, forward strand.
GAACTGTAGTGGATAATACACTTGATACCCGTCTGATTCATTTTTTGTATGAAAGAAGCATTCAGATAGCCTGCTACAGCAAAGTCAATCTTTTTCATCCTTGCTTTATCCTGCATATCTCTCAGCATATCTAACATTATTGGACTTTCCATATCATGCCATTGACTATTTCTCACAGTCGCAAAAACAAAAGAAGTCAAATCATTCATTCCAACTACAATCTTTGAAATACCAGTTTCCAGTATCCTGTCCAAGTCAAAATAAGCTGACGGTAATTCAATCATTGTGCCGACTTTTCCAGTAAAACCATGCTCACGCAATACTCTAATAGCTTGCTTTAACTGCTCAGAATTATTGACAAAAGGAAAAATAACAGACAAATTGGGATTTGTTTGATAAACTTCTGTAACGACATGTGCCTCAGCCTGAAATTCATCAGGACACGCCAGCAAACGCCTAGTTCCTCTATATCCAAACAAGGGATGATTTTCATCAAAATGCTCTTTAGTTCCCTCTAAACAATTAGCTTCTGTATTTGTTAACTCTGAAAAACGATACCAAACCTCTTCATCTGAGTACAAGGAGCAAATGGTGTCTAGATAATCTTTTACAAATTGCTGACAACGTGCTAATAGGATGTTCTGATTAAGCTCTCTCAACAAATATTCCCCACGAATCATACCAACATGATGCAATAATTGAGGGTAAACTTTTTCAACAATTTGTTCGCCACTAAGAGCAAGTTGGTTTCTCATCTCTCACCTTCCAATTCATATACAAGGTCTTGTCCAGCTCTGGAAATCCTAATAATTCAGACATGACCTTCAAGACTAATGGTGATGCATTTTCTTCTGTGATTTTTTGAATATCCATCCAAATATAACCAAGTGAATCATTCCCACCATCAGGCACAGCTTCCGAAATCGTAACTTGAGGTACAATCTCATTCATTTCAACATCATACAAGGCCATGATATGGTGAACCATAAAATTTTTTAACTCTTCCCTGACGAAAACATCGTAGATTCGAGGATTAGAGTAGCTTCTAACAGTATATCCCGTCTCTTCCATAACTTCTCTAATCAGCGTTTCCGTCAATCCTTCCCCAAGTTGCTGACTACCACCGGGTAAATCATAACGATGTTGATAAGGGCCCCTCGTTTTTTCAATGCAGAGTAACTTCCCATTTTCAAAGCAAACAGCATAGACTCCAAAGTGTTTTTTGATTTCCATCCAACTCCTCCTACTTCAAAGACCAGCCACCATCAATGGTCAGGATTTGTCCTTGCATGGCGCTCGCTTTTCCACTTGCTAAGAAAAGGCTAATCTCTGCTACTTCCTCTGGCTCAATCCAGCGTTTGATGGGTGTTTCACTAGCCACCCAGTCAGCCAACCCACCTGGCTCAAAGTCGGCAGCGGTCATAGCTGTCTTAACAGCTCCTGGAGCGATACCAAAGACCTGAATTCCAGCTTCAGCATAGTCTAGGGCCAACTGCTTGGTAAATCCTGCCAAGGCATGCTTAGAGGAAGTATAGGCATGACCACCTCCGCCAGCTAGACTTGAGGCAATCGAACACATATTGATAATGATTCCTTTTTTATTTTCCAACATTTGTGTCAAATAATAGCGAGTCAACTCAACAGGAGTCACATAGTTGATTTCAAAAATCTCTTGAATTTCCTGGGCAGACTGTTCCAAAAGTGATTTGAAATCATCCAAAACTCCAGCAGTATTGCACAAGACATCCACCTGAGGACACCAGTCAAAAATTGGCTCCAAGTCCAAGGTCAAATCTCTCTGTAAAAAGTGGAAATCACCCTGTAAGAGTGGATTTTCACCTTGGTCAACTCCATAAACTTGATAGCCATTCTCTAAAAAGAGTCGTGCTTGAGCTAGACCAATCCCTGAACTTACTCCCGTAATCAATACTCGTCTAGTCATACACTTCTACCCAATCCGTCGCCAAAACATCACAAGGTGTCGGGCTCCACATGGAAAAACCTTCCCCTTCTCCTGACACGTTGATGAGGAAATAAGGCGTCACTTCAAGTGCAACCCCGTTTTGCTCGATAGTGTCAAAGAGTTGGACATAGTTTTCAGCCCCTCCCCAACCAGTTCGTACATATTTTTTCTTAGCTTTTAATCCAGGCAGGATTTCTTCAAAAGTCATGATATTCTCCTTTAATTCTACATTCTTCATTTAATTATAACAAAAAACCGTTTTCCAACGGCTTTTTGACTGTGTATCTGCTAAATTCTCACTACCACTGCAATCCGGCTTCTCTAATTTCTTTCTTAGAAGCGAATTTACCATTTGGTCTGTGCCATCTTCCGTTTCTATCTCTAAAGTAACCACCTGAATTTGTTGATTGCGAGTTTGATTCCTGGCTTTCTTCTTGTTCTTGTGCGGCTTGACGAGCTTTTTCCTGTTCTTCTTCTTTTGCTTTCTTTTCAGTTACTTCTTTTTCTTCAGCCTCTTTCTTGGCTTTTTCCTCAGCTTCCTTCTTAGCCTTTTCTTCAGCTTCTTTTTTAGCTTTTTCTTCTTTGTTTTCAACTGTATTTTTAGCCGTACCATCCAAATAATTGATTTCCGCATTAGCTGAAACATTGTCTAAAATAACATGTGTCACTGAATACTGATCAACCTTTTCTTTACTACCACCCAATTTGATTTCCAAGAGTTTGCCGTTTTCATCTATTCCCACATACTGCAATTCAATTTGTCTCGGAATCAATTCATCTTTCTGATAGATTGGGGTCACCTTGTAATCAAGATAGTAGTTTGGGTGATTGGCCAACCAAGAGTCCAATCGATTTTCATAATAAAGCATACTTTCTTGATTAGTATTATCTGTACCATAATAAGTTCCAGCATTGAGCCAGTTAGTCATAGGGACCAAGTTTTTCTTTTCATCATTCAATCCACTAAATTGGTACCCAATCAAATGGCCTCGATTCATTAACCAAGCCTTTTTAGAACCATCTCCATAGTAAAAATTATAGTTATGCCAACCAACTGGGTTATAACTTATCTTAGGCTCTCTCTTCTCAGTTGGCTCATCGCTGTCCTTAAGTTGAATATGAGCACCCGTTGCGCGTGATTTAGAATCCAATTCCCCAAGTTCTAGTTGTTTCTCATTTTTAAAAGGCAAGAGTCCAGCTTCTTTAAACAACTTCTCATCAAACTTGAGTTGCTTCTGTTCAATTTTTTCTTCTGGGACCTTTGATTCCGCCTTATGTCCAGAACAAGCAACTAGTGTTGTGATTGAAAGTAAGGCAATTGAGAAGGATAGTAGCTTTTTCATAAAATTCTCCTATTTATATAGTAATTAGATTAATATCTCCTATTACATTTTACTATCATTTTGTTAATTGTTCAAGAATAAAGAGACTGTTATTATACTATTTCTCCTCCAATGTTCAAAACAAAAACGATAACCACTTCTCAGTAGTTACCGTTGATTTCTTTTGATTAGTCTTTCCCACCAAGTTTGCTGTTGATGGTCATCATGATGCTGGCTATCTTCTCACCCCAGTACGGATCGGAAGCATAGCGAACATTCATTCCTGTTGCCTTGTTTCCAAGGTGGTCTCTACCATAGTCAATGTAATTTTCACGAATCCACTTGGCCGCTCCAAGAATTCCTTTGTCCACATTATCAAAGCTCTTGGCTGAGAGATATGGGCTAGTATCATAAGCAGCAATACCAAAGAAGTTGTTCTTATCTCTGGCAATTTGACTACGTCCCCACGCACTTTCAAGAGCGCTATGTGCCATCAAGTAAAGGGCATTGACACCGTAGCGTTCCTCAGCTTCTTTGAAAGTCGCTCCTTTACCTGCTAGAGGACTATCCTGCAAGTTCATCATCGAATACAGTTTATCCAATTCAGCTGCACTATAATTACTTGGTTCTCTTAAGTTTTTATAGAGGAAAGGATTTTTAATGGTAAAGCCATCAAAGTGCTCTCCATCAGTTGAGTAGTACTTCTTACCAATAACCATAGCAGAGGTGTGTGGAGCTACTTTGATACTCGTATATGGAGAGAGTTCATGGTAGAGGAATTTCCCATCACTAGTATAATGAGGGATAAACTCGCTACCTTCATCTACTGCTGTCAAATCACTTTGATTCATATAGCCAGACAAGCCAGAAATCGAAACTGCAAGTCGGCCGCCTTTTCGCGTCGAGCTATCCAGTGAAACAATGCTTCCTTGGTTAATGTAACTCAAGATTTCTCCAGATGCACTATAGACATAGGCAGTGATTGGTTTAACTTTGTAATATTTGGTTTTATCCGCAACATGCCATCTACCAGAAGCATCCAAGGTATGACCATCCACAGTTTCATTTTTTGCCATATAACCGCCTGATTTAAGGTAGTACCATGATTGGTCGGATGAATCGTAGATTAATTCTTTCTCAGCCATCTTTCCATTTGACTTGAGGTAGAACCAGTTATTCTTGTACCATACCCACTCACTCGCAGCCATATAACCACCAGATTTGAGATAGTAGTAACCATTATCCCAGAGCCATTCTTTATTGGCATAATTTCCATCAGAGTTGATATAGAACCATGAGTTATAATTCTTATCAAAGAGCCATCCTTTACCAGCTTTTGATCCACTACTTGTCACATAATTACGGTCAATCCAAGTTTCCGTAGAGAGGTAGCCACCAGATTTGAAATGGTAATCCTTTCCTTTGATGGTTTGCCAACCTTTTTCAGCATAGGTTCCGTCAGCTTTCAAGTAAAACCAAGAGTTATAATTCTTGTCAAAGAGCCATTCCGATTTCAATTTAGCTCCACTCTTCGCAACATAGAAACGATCTATCCAGCGCTCGGTAGAAAGATAGCCGCCTGATTTGAAATGGTAATCTTTTTCTTTAATCGTTTCCCAGCCTTTTTCGGCATAGGTTCCGTCAGCTTTCAAGTAAAACCAAGCATCATAATTCTTATCAAAGAGCCATTCCGATTTCAATTTAGCTCCACTCTTCGCAACATAGAAGCGATCAATCCAACGTTCAGTAGAAAGATAACCGCCTGATTTAAAATGGTAGTCCTTCCCATCTATAGTTAACCACCTATTTTCAGCATAGGTACCATCTTGTTGAAGGTAGAACCAACTGCTATAGTTGTCATCATAAATCCAGGCTTGTTTAACCTTATTACCATTTTCTGATATATAGCTTTTACCAAGCCAAGCATTTTTCAGCATTTTACCTTGTGAATTGATGTAGTACTGGTTCTCACCTTGAGTGATCCACTCATCTTTGGCCATTTTCCCGTCTTCTTTAAGGTAATATTTTTCTTGACCTTGTTGAATCCATTCTTTTTGAGCTTTCTGACCATCAGACTTTAGATAATACCAGGATTCTTTTTCCTGATTAAATACCCACTGTTCCTTTGCTTTAGCACCACTTTCAGTCACATAGTACTGGCCAACCCACGTTTTCGTAGCTAATTTTCCAGCTTCGTTAAAATAGTAATCTTTACCACCAACTGTCAACCAGCCATTTTCTGCACGTTGACCATTATCTTTAAGATAAAACCAGTTCTGATGCGTTTGGTCAAAAAGCCATTGCTTGGTTGCTGGTTTCCCGTCTGCTTTGAGGTAGGTCTTTCCTTGCCAAGTCCCCTCTTCTGCTTTTGCTGTCTCCACTACAGTAAAAAAACACCCCAATAAGCTAGCACTTACTAGGGCCACTTTCCATCGTTTCATTTAAATGCTCCAATAACGTTTTCTAAACCCTATTGTAACATAGTTAATCGACGGAAATATTACAAATTGATGAAGATTCTATTTCTTGTTGACGATAAGGAAAGACTAGCTTATCTCAGACTGGCTTTGACTTCCTTGCGTAATTCTTCCAAACTGCTAATGCCATACTTATCCATGACTTTTGGTAGATGTTCGATGATATCAGGACAAGCGTAAGGATTGGTAAAGTTGGCTGTTCCAACTCCGATGGCAGATGCACCAGCTAGATACATTTCTATCGCTGCTTCAGCCGAATCCACTCCTCCCATTCCAATAATGGGAAGGTCGGTTGTTTGGGCGACTTGGCGGATGAGTTTGAGGGCTACTGGAAAGACTGCTGGTCCAGACATTCCACCTGTTCCATTGGCTAGGATTGGTTTTCTGGTTTTAAGGTCAAAGCGCATACCAACAAGGGTATTGATCATGGTTAGGCCACTTGCCCCTGCATCTTCTGCGGCTTTGGCGATGGTGACAACATCCGTTACACTAGGGGTTAATTTAACATAAACTGGCACATCAGAGGCTTCCACAGCTGCCTTTACCACTTCATAAGCCAAGTCAGGATCTTGCCCAATCAAAAGTCCATGATTGCCGTGATCCACATTAGGACAAGAGATATTGAGCTCGATAGCTTTTACATTTGCAGCCTTGGAAATTCCTCGAGAAACGGCAGCGTACTCTTGTTTTGAAAAGCCTGCAACATTTGCGATGATAGGAAGCGTAGGATACTCTCTTTCCAGCCAAGGCAATTTCTCAGCTAAAACAGCTTCTAAACCCGGATTTTGCAAACCGATTGCATTGAGCATACCAGCAGGTGTCTCAGCTACTCTGGGAGTTGGATTGCCAAAACGGGGTTCAAGTGTCGTCGCCTTGATCATAATGGAGCCTAAAAGATCTAAATCATAGTACTTGGCATACTCTTGACCAAAACCAAAACAGCCTGATGCTGGAATGATGGGATTTTTCAAATCCAAGCCTGGTAGAGAAACTTGTAAACGTTTGTTAGTCATAACCCTCTCCTTATAATACAACTGTTCCTGTGCGGAAAACAGGACCATCTTCACAGACGCGTTGACTGACAGTCTCACTATCTGGCACTTTTAGAACGCAGGCATAGCAGGCCCCCATCCCGCAAGCCATACGAGATTCCAGAGATAGGTAGGCTCTTGGGTGGTCATAAAACCTTTGATTAATGTACTTCATCATTCCTGGAGCTCCACATGAGTAAACCGCATCAAATTGACTGTCTAAGTCATTGATGACGACTGACACATTTCCCTTAATGCCATAAGAACCATCATCTGTCGTAACAAAAACCTGACCATATTGGGCCAATTCCTTTTCGAGTATGACAGCATCTTTATTAGCAAAACCGAGGACTGTCACTACTTTCACCCCACCCGCATGCAATTCCTTAGCCACCTCGAGCAAGGGTGGAACACCAATCCCACCACCAACGAGGAGAACTTGGCTCTGGTCATCTAAATCAGACAAGTCAAAACCATTTCCCTGAGGCCCCATCACATCAAGAGTATCTCCCTGACGTAAGGTTGAAAAAATAGATGTCCCAGCACCTTCAATCCGATAAATGAGGTGGCACTGCTTGTTTGCCTTGTCAATAGACGAAATTGAAATAGGGCGACGCAAGAGATGGGAATCATCAGGCACGCGCAGATGGAGAAATTGGCCTGCTCGCATAGTTTCAACCATTTCCCCTTCTAGGACTAATTCAAAAATTGCTGGAGCGATTTCCTCCTGTGCAACCACTTTCATGGTTTCCAAACGAATCGCACCCATACGCTTCTTACATGTGGGATTCATGATCTTCCTCCTTAAATTTTAAGGGGACCAGATAAAGAAAAGACCTTGCTATTGCAAGGTCTCAGTCGAGATAGGATAGAACTCATGCGCACGCTTAAAAAGTCTCCACAGAGAGTCCCCTTATCCCTTTTATCTGACACCTTGTGAGTCTCTCTGGACTCCCCTTAAAGGTTAAACTTGTATTAGTATACTCTTTCAAAGTAAAAAAGTCAAGTAGAAAACGAACATTCTACTTGACTGTACTGGATTATTTTTCACGAATCACTTCGACCTTGTAACCATCAGGATCCTTGACAAAGTAATAGTTTGGTGGGTTTCCAGGTAGGCCTTTTGGCTCTGTAACCTCATAGCCTTTCGCGCTATGTTCTTGATGAAGTGCCTCAAGGTCAGGTGTACTGAGGGCGATATGGGCAAAGCCGTCTCCTACCACATAAGGGCCGTGGTCATAGTTATAGGTCAATTCCAACTCGTAGTCATCACCATCAAGTCCTAGATAGACAATCGTGAAGGCATAATCTGGGAAATCCTTACGACGCAACTCTTTAAAACCAAAAGCATCTTGATAGAATGCGATTGATTTTTCAAGATTTTCTACTCGCAAGCAAGTGTGTAGCATTTTTGAAGCCATTTTCATTACCTCTTTCATTTGAATAGTTCCATTATACCTTTATTCAGAAAAATTTACTAGGAACTTGAACTAGAGTCCTCTTCTCTGCGCTATCATTCTATGCAGAATTTTTCCGATTTTCCTTGCGTATATTGCCAATAAGGAAAAGCATGATAAGGACAAAGAGTCCCTCGAGGAAGTAGAAAGCAAATTCGCTATTCAAGATTAACAGGTCTTTTTCAAAATAAACTTTGCTAAAATCAGGTATAGGTGCAAATAGAATCCGGAACAGTCTTCTTAGGAAAATAAAGATCTGCAATCCATAAATCATAAAGACCTTCTTCACACCAATCATGAAGCCTTGTTCCTTTGTAAAATAAGACAAGGCAATTCCATTTAACAAGAGGATAACCGTCAAGGCCAGAGTCTCATTTCTTAAGATATTTGGGTTAAAGATCTCTAAACGACTGTGAACGAAAGGCAATAATTGAAAGAGTAGGATCCCCAAGATTGCTGGAAGGAGAATTTTTTTCAGAGATGGTGGAAATCCAGGACTAAATCGTGTAAAAGACAAACAAATCACAAGGATTACAAAAATATGGAAGTACATCATTGCAACTCCGGAAATGATCTGGCTTCGATTTACCAAAGCGGATAAGAAGCCAGCAGAAAGAAAGATACCGATAGGAATCAGCTTATCCAAAGAATAATCCCACTTCAGCCCTTGACTCACCTGGAAGCCATCGATAAGACAGAAAAATGTAATGAAAATAAGGGCACCAATGAGACCAAACGGTAAGAATGGAAGGACGAGGAGCAATAACAAGATGAATAGGAACCATGGATGGGGACTATGGTAGAATTTTCGTTTTGATCCCCTAGCTGTCACTCCTTCCTCAATCGGTGTTTGCCTTAATTTTAGCATATAGACGTAAAAGAGAGAAAACATACCAGCATGAACCCAAGAATTATAAATAGGTTGCTCTAGAACACTGAGTATCAAACTCACAATCGTAAATAGGCTAAAGATAAACTGAAGGAACTTATTTTTTAAGACCTGTCTTTTTTTCCAATCCGAATAAGATAATTTGACCTTTGGATGACAAAGTTCATAGGCATAGGCTGTCATCTCTTCTAGTTTCTGGTCTGTCTCTTCCGTCATCATTTGGCTAGCCATTTTAGAGGTCGGAAAAGGAGTTAAAACATATCTCAATAGCTCCCCGTCTGTAAACCGATGGTACTCCTTATAGATCTGTTGAAGCAAAACCGTTAGAATGCGTGGTCTTCCTTTAAAGTAGCTTTTCCACTTCTCCCAATTATTGATATCTTCATCACTCTTGGTGAGCTTATCAATATAGAGATAACCTTCATTGTACCAGTAGTCAAAATTTTCTTTTTTATCTAGTGCGTACTCCTCTAACACTGAAGGATAAGATTGGACACTCTTCCAGAAATGAAGTTTTTTCAGATATGGACTTGCTTCCTCATCACTGTAACGCTCTACAAATTGAAGAACGAGAGCTAACACTTTCGCATTGGTTAAAGGATAGACGTCCACTTTTTCTAACAAATAAAGTAGGAGAGTATGATCTTTGACTGTTTCAAAAAGATATTGCCAATCACGTAAAAGTTTGTATTCGTCTTGATAGCGAGCATGGAGCAGTTCATAAAAGGCCGCCTCAACTTCATCTGGATTATCTAGAGCGTAGTGACTAAAGTCAACGTTTTCTCCCAGCTCCTCTTTTACTTGCTCTAAGTAATGAACCAAGTCATCCAAGAGTGGATAATCCTCTTCAAATATGACTTGTCGGTTTTTTTCAAGGATATAGGTTAAAACAGGAACGCTTTTGATTATTTGACGATTCTGATTTACTTGATCCAAGACCATAAAGGCCAAATAGGGGTGCTTGAAAAACTCTATCCAAGAACTTAATTGATTTGCTTTGTTAGAATCTTGAAGAATTTCTTGGCAAAGTTGATAGGAATAAGAGAATTGTTCAGTGGCTTCTTGTGCGCTTTCAAGTGAACTTCCTTCCTCTTCTGCTATATCTCTTTTAACTTGCCAGTACTTGAGTTTATAGTAATATCCCCAGTATCGAAAGTCAGGTACATAGTCTTCCAGCAAAGGAATGACGATAGAAAATTGCTCCGATTTGTTGAAAATATAAACATCCATTTCCTCTAAAACGGATTGAACAATGTCCATATCATACTGATACTGACTAAAGAACTGACGCCATAGATGTTCTTGCTCTTCTGGGCTGTAATCATCATTTTTAACAATACTTTCAACCGCATTTCGAATTAAATAGGCTGCTTCATTATAACTACTAAAGTCAAGGGTGGACTTTGGCTCATCCTCTTCTGCTTTAAAAGTTTCAAAATTAAAGGAATCGCTGGTTTTATCAGTTGATTGCTGATAATCACTGAAATCAAGGCTAGATGTTTCAGACTCTTCGTTCTCAGTCTTTGTTTCTTCAGTCAAGTTTTCAAAGTTGAAACTAGAGTTAGACTTTCCATTTGCCTCTTCTTCAAGTTCAGTAGCCTCTTGGGAGTCACTCGCTTTTCTTAGACTATTTTCTAGTCTCGTTTTTCTAGACCTCGCATAAGTCAAGGCCTCTTGGTATGCTTCAACAATTTCTTGGTAAATTTCTGGTTGGTCTTCTGGGTGATAGAGGCGGACCAGTTCAGCATAACGCCTTCTAATAAGCTTGACGTCAGTTGTTGGCTCTATCCCCAAAGTTTCCCATATATTCATATCGTCTCCTCTTCTACAGTCCTCGCTCTAAGAACTCTAGGTAGTTTGAAAATGATTGATAGAGTTTAGGTAGATGGTACATAGAAGCTTTGTTCACTTCTTCTTCAAATTGTCTAGTTGATGCCATCAGTTCTTCCCTTCTGCTTCCTAAAAGCATACTGTAAAGACGATTTGCTTTCTCCATCAAGAAGCGGTAAACCTCTGTTTCTTGAGCATTGATCTTATAGCGAGACAATTCTGCTTGCTTAACCTTGATTTCCTTTTCTGTCAGGGTAATGCTATCTTGGAGAATAACATGACTAAAGACTTCCTGTGTGGAATCAATTTTCACTTCGACATCCAAAATTCCATTTAAATCATAGGTGAAACGAACTGTTAAACTTTCTTTTTCGCGAGTATTCACAGGTACGGGAACTTCTAATTCACCTAAGAAGAGGTTTTGTGAAGCCTTCATCATCTCACCTTGATAAACCTTTATCTTGACTTGGCTCTGTCCCAATTCAGCAGTATAATACTGCTCAATGCGTGAAGCAGGTAGGGTGGAATTTCGCTCAATAATCGGAGAAAAGCGGTCGCCAACTATCTCTATCCCCAGTGTAAAAGGACAAATATCAGACAGTAATAAATCTCGTATCTCACCTTGACGTTCTTTTATTCCTGCTAAAAGGGCACAACCTCTCGCAATCATCCGATCAGGATCATCCGATACCTGAACCATTTGATTGATACAGTAGGATAAAAAGTCCTGAACCAAGCGGAGTTTCGAAGTCCCCCCAACAAGAACAAAGTTATCTGATGATACATAGCTATAGCGTGCATCCATCAAGGCACGATCCAAAACGGCCTTAACACGGGCTAGCAGAGGTTGACAAAGCTCATAAAAGCGTTGGTAGCTCAAGTCTAAAGTGTATTCCTGTTCTTGGTCCAGAACCGTCATCTTCACTTCTTCTTTATCATTGAGTTCTAGTTTTGTCTTTTCAGCCTGTACCAGAATTTTGCTATAAAATTCTCGGGAAATCGTATCCTTGGTTAATTGATTGGAAACTAAAAATTCCTCAGCAATAGCCGCAGTAAAGTCTTCTCCTCCCAAACGATTGTCCCCTGCGATCGACACGATTTCGACAATGTTATCAAAAAGCTCTACAACTGAAATATCAAGAGTCCCACCGCCAAAATCGACCACAATAAAAGATTGATCTTCTTGGTTTACCATAGATCTTTTAGCAAGAGCCGCTGCAGAGGGTTCATTGATAATCCGATCAATCTGAACGCCTGCAAATTTCCCTGCTAGTTTGGTCGCATAGCGTTGAGCATCGTTGAAATAGGCTGGTACACTGACAATCACTTCCTCGACCTTTTCTCCAAGATAGGTCTCTGCATCATCTACCAACTTTCGAATGATAAAGGAGCTTAATTCTTCAGCCTTATATGCTCGATTTCCTAGCGTCAACTCATGTTTGGTCCCCATAAAACGCTTAAACTGTGAAACCGTCTTATTTGGGTGTGTCACCAAGCGTTCCTTGGCAATTTTTCCAACTATAATCTCATCATTGTCATCCAAAGCCACAACAGAAGGCGTCAAATACTCACCAAAAGCATTGGGAATCAACTTAACCTGACCATCTTGATAAACCCCTACTAAAGAATTAGTCGTTCCTAAATCAATACCAACTATCATCTTCTTCTAACTCCAAATCTTTTTAGATATTCCTATTATACAAGAAATATCCTATTTTCTTTGAAAAAATCTGTGATTTGCTCTCTAAAATAGAAAATCATTTAAAGAAAACAAAAAAGTTTCACCTTACTCCTGCGATAAAAACCACAAGAGTAAGAATGAAACAGTTTGTCATTATTTACCAAGTTTTGCTTTCGCTGCATCTGCAAGAGCTGTGAAAGCTGCTGCATCGTTAACAGCCAAGTCAGCAAGCATTTTACGGTTTACTTCGATCTCAGCCAATTTCAAACCATGCATCAATTGTGAGTATGAAAGTCCGTTCATACGGGCTGCAGCGTTGATACGAGTGATCCACAATTTGCGGAAGTCACGTTTTTTCTGACGACGGTCACGGTATGCATAGTAGTAAGAGTTCATTACTTGTTCTTTTGCAGTACGGAACAAGATGTGTTTAGCTCCATAGTAACCTTTTGCTAATTTAAGAATACGTTTACGACGTTTGCGTGATACAACGCCACCTTTAACACGTGCCATGTTTTATTTCCTCCAAATATTTCCTAGAATTGTTTACTTACTGTTAGGCTATTATTTCAAGCGAGTAAGCATTGCTTTGATACGTTTGAAATCTCCTGAATGCACCATAGATGCTTTACGAAGATGACGACGTTGTTTCTTAGTTTTTCCGTGGAAACGGTGAGAAGTGTAAGCACGGAAACGTTTAAGTCCACCAGAACCTGTACGTTTGAAACGTTTAGCTGATGCGCGGTGTGTTTTTTGTTTTGGCATGATTTTTTCTCCTTTATTTAACTTTCTGACAATTATTTTTTGTCAGTTGCTGGCGCCAACTGCATGAACATTTGGCGTCCATCCATCTTAGCTCGTTGTTCGATGATCGCAATATCTTGTGTTGCTTCAGCAAACTCGGCTAAAACTTTTGCACCAATCTCTTTATGGGTGATCATACGCCCTTTAAAGCGAATGGATACCTTAACTTTATTTCCTTTTTCAAGGAACTTGCGTGCATTGCGAAGTTTTGTGTCAAAGTCACCCTTGTCAATAGTTGGACTCAGACGAACTTCTTTCACAGTAACAACACTTTGTTTTTTACGTTGTTCTTTTTGCTTTTTCTGGTACTCAAATTTGAACTTACCGTAGTCCATAATTTTAGCAACAGGCGGTTTTGCTTGGGGTTGAATCAATACTAAGTCAACATTTGCACTATCAGCCAATGCTTGCGCTTCGCTGAGTGGCTTGATGCCTAGCTGTTCTCCCTCAAGACCGATCAAGCGAACTTCACGTACACGAATTTCATCATTGATGAATAAGTCTTGCTTTGCTATGGTTTTCACCTCTTTTTTATTATTAGAGAAAAACAAGAGCGGGCTCGTAATGATACAAGCCCGCACGTTATGATAGCGTTTCTTAGAAACTTTTCATCCGTAGGGCCAGGCAACTTGATGTCACAAGGCGAGAAGCTCTCACTTCTGCTTTTCTCAACTTTTATATGATACCAAGTTTTCTATTCCTTGTCAAGATAAAAAGTCAATTTTTCGAAAAGTTTGTCTATTTTATCGAACCGTTTCAATTCGCCAACTATTCCATCCTTTAAAGCGAATGGCTCCTTGCTGATCGGTTCGGTAAATCTTACTCTTGATGACTTCCAGTCGGGTCAAAGTTTCCTGATGGGGGAGTTTGGCACGATTGTTCTTTCCAACTGAAATGAGAGTGATCTCTGGTTTGAGTTTTTCTAGAAAAACTGGATTTGAGGACGTTTTAGAACCATGTTGGCCTGCTTTCAAGACATCCACCTCTAAGTTAGGGTATTGCTTTAGAAAATCCTTCTCTCCCTTCTCCTTCAAGTTTCCAGTGAAGAGAAAGTGCTTATCCAAAAGTTTCCCATAAAAAACCAAGGAATCATCGGGATTAGCTTCTCCATTTTCCCTTGTAGATAACACTTCTAACTGACTTCCAAAAATGGATATCTTGTCCCCAACTGTCACACTCCGAACCTTGGTTTGGCTTGCTTCTAGTTCTACCACAAATTCCTTCTGTGTCAAACTTCCTTTTGATACTAAAATCTCCCCGACATGGAAAGCCTTGGTCACCTCCAGCAAATCTCCAACATGCTCCTTCTCTGTGTTAGTCAAAATCAGCTGGTCAATCTTGTCTACTCCGCGACTTTTTAGATAGGGAATCAAGGTTCGCTGGGCATTGCTGGTCGTCGCCTTTTCTTGCCAGGCCTCGATTTTCTTACTAGCTTCTACCTTACCACCAACATCTATGAGAATGGTTTTACCAGTCACATCCCGTAGGAAAATACTCTCCCCTTGCCCTACATCCAGCATGGTGATTTCATTTTCCAGTGGATACTTAGTCAAGCAAAAGAGACCTGCAATCAATAAGCTCAATACTGTTAGCTTTTTAATGTTTTTCCTCAAATCATAGACTAAAGCCAAGGAAATTAACAGTAGCATCAACAGCCACGCGTTGGGTTGACCAAAGACAAGAGGCCTGCTTGCCAGCTGCGATATCAAGCGAATGATGTTCTCCAACCACTCAAAGACAAAGTTAAACTGAGTGACTGGGTAAACAAAAGACAGAATAAATAAGATGGACAAAAGCGGCAAGAAGACCACATCAAACAGAAAGGAAAATACCAAGGTCAAAAGGATAGACCAAGGCTGAAATTCTGCAAAATAAAAGGATAGAATGGGCAATATTCCCAAGGAAATGACCAGACTTTCTCTGGCAACAGCCTTGAGCCCCTCGCCTTCTTTGCTTGTCATGGTCAAGATAAAAGCATAAGCGCAAGACAAGACCCCTCCAGCTGTCAAGAAAAAGTTGGGCATAATGATAAAAAGGACAAGGACCGTCAAGGCAAAATTATCCAAGCCCTTAACACCATGTTGGGCCAGTAACTTTTGCAAGAGACTGCGAATGACAGATGCTGAAAATCCTGTCAGACCTGCATAGATAAGGGAAAAAGGATAGGTCAGCCACTTCAACTTTTCTTGAGTCAAGCCTAATCGCAAGAGGAGTTTCTTAAATCCATCCATGAAGAATCCTACCTGCATACCAGATAAGGCAAAGAGGTGGATAATACCAAGACTAGAATAAAGTTCATTCATCTCTTCAAAGTCGGTATCCAGATGTCCAAAAAGAAGCCCTGTCATATAGTTGCGCATAGGGTCGGGAAAATGGCTCTTAATCCAAACAATAGCCTTTCGACGTAAACTGGATAGGCTTTCACCTATATCCCAACTGCTAACCTGTTTAAGTGACTGGATGCTCTTGATAGTCAGTGTCTGGTAAATCCCCTGAGTCTTCAGATAGGTCTGGTAGTCAAATCCACCAAAATTCCTCTGGCCTTCTGGCTCGGACAGTTTTCCTTCTAGTTCTATCTCATAAAGATCTGTCAAGGCTTGAAATTGCTCTTTCTCCTCCTCAGACTGGAGTTTATAGTAAACTTGGAAGGTACGGCCGTCAGCCTTGCCCCGAAAGGACAGACTTTCTCCATTGACTTTGATGGTATCTGGTAAAATCCGTACCCTCTCAACAGAATCCACTAGGTTTTGACTAGCTTGTGTCTGTTGCCAAGTTTGAAACAAAAACCAAAAACCAAAAACTCCACAAATCGCTAGAACTTTACTAGCCGATTTCCAAGAAAATTGGAAAAAGAGACAGACAAGCAAAAAAACAAAACCTAGCAGTGAGAGATAGGACGCTCCTAAAATGGCATAGTAAAGCCAGAGTAACAGAAAACTCAGATAGATTAGGGGGATAGGGAAATTCTTAATCCACTGTAACATAGTCTTTTAGCTTTTCTATGGTCTTAGCGCCAATACCAGAGACCTTCTTTAATTCATCTACCGACTTGAATTTGCCATTTGCCTCACGATGGTCGATAATATCCTGGGCTCGTTTTCCTCCCAAGCCTTTGACCTGCTTGAGTTCTTCCAGACTAGCTTTATTGAGGTTAATCTTCTTTTCTTTACTTGTCGAAGGAGTCGTTCCAGAGGCAGCCTGCTGACTAGCTGCTTCTTCTCCCTTAGTTGGAACATAGACAAGAGCCTCGTCACTGATTTTCTGAGCGAGATTGAGCGACTTGCTATCTGCCTCCTCTGTCAATCCACCAGCTTTCTGAACGGCATCATGAACACGACTCCCTACTGGTAAATCATAAATTCCTGGCGATTTAACAGCACCTTTGACATCTACTGTGATTAGATCTTGTTCAGCAGACTCATCCTTTTCTTCCTTCTTGATTTCCTTTTCAGATGATGAATCCTTTGAAACAGCTGCAACTTCAGCCTGCAAGTTTGTTTCTGTGACGGGTTTTTGTGTAGATGGTTTTAGCAAGAAAAATCCGCCCAAGGCCAAACCCAAACCAGCACAGATGACAATGATTTTATACTCTTTGATTTTCTCGATAATTGCTTCCATATTTTCTCCTCTCTTAAGTTATTCGTAAGAGGAAGAAAAAAACAGCTGAAAAATCTTTTCAACTGCTTATTTATTTGCAAAATAGTCTTCCTTAGTCAAGACATAATGAACTCTTGTGACGATTCTACCTGGTTCTTTATTATCCATTCTGGCATAGGGTTCTTCGTGGGAAAAACGCATGCCTGATTTCTCCATGACCTTGCCAGATGCAGGATTTTCCTTATCGTGAAGAGAGGTCAACTTATTCATTCCAATCTTCTCAAAAGCCAGTTCAATCACGGCTCGATTGGCTTCTGTTGTCAATCCTTGATTCCAATACTTTTTATTGATAATGTAACCAATAGCTGCCTTCTTAAGAACAGTATCAATCTTGTGCAAATCAATGGTACCGATAAACTGACCATTGCTTTTTAGTTCGATTCCCCAACGGCCCAAGGGACTAGCCAAGTAAAACTGAGCGATGTTGTTCTTGGTTTCTTCTAAACTTTGATTTTTTGGAAAAGTGTAGCGTGTATTTTCTCTGTCTGAGGCATACTCAAACATAGCTTCTGCATCGTCCAAGGTTACAGGTCGGAGCAATAAACGCTCCATTTCTATAGATGGATACTGGGCAAATTTCACAAATATTGATTCCATACTTTTCCCTCCATTAGAGCTTGATTCTCACTAGTCTAGCATAAATAAATTTGGATGACAAGTTTTTCTTGATTTTTGAAGCGGTTTCATATACAATAAAACCATCACATTTTTGATTTATGAACTGGAATGTGACAACTAAAACAATCCCGTCAATTGAAAGGTAGGTTATCTCTATGTTAATCGGAATCCCAAAAGAAATTAAAAATAACGAAAACCGCGTTGCCCTCACACCTGCTGGTGTCCATAGCTTAGTTTCTCGTGGACATCGTGTCCTCATCGAAACAAATGCTGGTCTCGGTTCAGGATTTACTGATGCTGACTATCAAAAGCAAGGAGCTGAGATTGTCGCTACTGCTGCCGAAGCCTGGGCTGCCGAGTTGGTCGTGAAAGTAAAAGAACCACTAGCTTCTGAATATGCTTATTTGCGCGACGATCTTCTCCTCTTCACCTACTTGCACATGGCCGCTGCGCCAGAATTAGCAGATGCCATGCTAGCAGCAAAAACAACAGGAATTGCCTATGAAACTGTTCGTGACAATCAAGGACAACTACCTCTCCTCGTTCCTATGAGTGAGGTTGCCGGCCGTATGGCTGTTCAAATCGGAGCTCACTTCCTTACTAAGCAAGCTGGTGGTTCTGGTGTCCTACTAGGTGGTGTACCAGGCGTTCCAAAAGGAAAAGTAACCATCATCGGTGGTGGTGTCGTCGGTACACATGCTGCCCGCATCGCCCTTGGTCTTGGTGCTCAAGTGACTATTTTAGATATCAGTGCTAAGCGTCTCTCAGTTCTAGAAGAAGTCTTTGGAAACCAAATCCAAACTCTTATGTCTAATTCTTTCAATATCGAAGCAAGTGTGAGAGATGCTGATGTAGTGATTGGAGCGGTGCTCATCCCTGGTGCCAAAGCACCGAAATTGGTGACAGATGAGATGGTCAAACAAATGCGTCCAGGCTCTGTCATCGTTGACGTGGCCGTTGACCAAGGTGGTGTTATTGAAACAGCTGACCGTGTGACAACACACGATGAACCCGTCTATGAAAAACACGGTGTTCTCCACTATGCCGTTGCCAATATCCCTGGTGCAGTTGCTCGTACCTCTACTATCGCCCTAACCAATGTCACTCTTCCTTATATCGAAGCTCTTGCTGGCAAAGGATTCGCACAAGCAATTGCTGAAGATGAGGGCTTGCGTCAAGGTGTGACCACTTATCAAGGTTACTTGACCAGCCTCCCAGTTGCTCAAGGCCTCGATAAAGATCACACGTCAATCGACGAACTTGTTTAAAGCTATACACTCATTAAAAAGAGCAGTTCAAATCTGAACTGCTCTTTTGCTATTCTGTTTCTTCCTTCTTTTCTTCATTTTTAACTGGAGCTGGTTCATAGGCTCGGATAATCTGAGCAACAACTGGATGGCGAACCACATCCTTGGCTGAAAAATGAACAAAGTCAATTTGGTGAATGTTCTTGAGCTTTTCTTGAGCATCAATCAAACCAGACTTAACATTGCGTGGCAGGTCAATCTGGCTGATATCTCCATTGACAATCATCTTAGAATTAAATCCCAAACGGGTCAAGAACATCTTCATCTGCATGATGGTCGTATTTTGTGCCTCATCTAAAATGACAAAAGCATCGTCCAAGGTCCGCCCACGCATGTAGGCAAGGGGCGCGATTTCGATAATTTCACGCTCCATGAGACGAGTCGTTTGGTCTTTGCCGAGAATCTGATACAAGGCATCATAAACTGGTCGAAGGTAAGGATCCACCTTCTCCTTAAGGTCACCAGGAAGAAAACCTAGACTCTCGCCAGCTTCCACTGCTGGACGAGTGAGGATAATCCTCTTGACTTGCCCACGTTTAAGGGCAGTCACTGCCAAGGTCACTGCAAGAAAGGTCTTCCCAGTCCCTGCAGGTCCGATTCCAAAGGTCACATCATGCTGTTTGACACTGTCCACATAAAGCTTTTGACCCAAGGTTTTGACACGGATCGGTTTCCCTGTATTGTCTTTGATAATTTCTTCTTCGTAAAGGGCGACAAACTTGTCGATTTCATCGTTTTTGACCATGCTAATCGCAGTGACCACATCTGGTGTGCCGACTGTCATTCCACGATTTACCAAGACCATCAAAGCCTGAATAACCTGACGGGCTTCCTCACAGGCAGTCTCTTCTCCGATAACCTGGACAATCTCCGTACGGGCATGAATCACCACATCGAGCTCTTCTTCCATCAAACGAAGATGGCGCTCATTGGAACCAAAAAGATGAAACAGGTCATCTGGATGACTTAGTTGAATGTCTATTGAATGTTCCTTCAAATAAAGAACCTCTCTAATCCGTTTATTTCTTTTTATTATAGCAAAGAGAACAATAAAATACTAGCCTCATCTCATTGTCTCTAGTGTTCTAAGTATTCTTGCCAGATGGCGTCAAAGTCTCCTAGGTTGAAAGAGAAACTGGCATGTTCCTCCAAAAAGCGACTCACCTCATCAAAATCATCTGTATGTTTTGGAAAAGCTGACTCTTCAAAAGCGAGGTCTGCCAAGATGGCTTTAGGGCTACTACTTTTAGGATTGCGCTCGGTCATGAGCCAAGTGTAAAATGATTTTCTCAATTCTTTCTCCTATCAAGAGTTTTTTGATGACACTTTTCTGATTCTTGAAAATTACTGGACTTAGCCTCTGAAACGTAGTGGTTTATAAAATCTGTTTTAGCATCTGTATAGGCGTCTCGATTGTGTTCAAATTTTTTCCACAAACTTAGTTTTAATTCCTGATACGCTTGGGCAATATCTGGATGCTGGCAGAGATAATCTCTAAAATAAATCTCGTCATGATCTCCCGTCATTCGCAAATGTAAATGAAAAACTTTCTCAGCAAATCCCTGCTCTGTATATCCTTTATTTAGCGAAATCCTGTTAGGACTTTCCGACATCACTAGCCACCCATTCTTCACCAATAAATCCCTAACTCTTGCTAAATCCTCTATTCCACCTACTTCTAGCAGAATATCAACGATATTTTTTGCCCAAATATTAGGGATAGCAGTGCTACCGATATGTTCTATTCTTTTAATAACATTTGCACCCAATATTTTTTTCAGACTTGTTTTTTCCGATTCATACCAGTCTTTCCACTCTGACTTGGGCTCTACTAAAAAAATAGGAAAAAGTTGCCAGAGTTCCTCTAAACTCATTTCTTCAAGTTTCTTTATCATGTCTATAAGGCCTAAATCATCTCTGTACCAAACTGGTCTTGCTTGATTTTACCAGCCTTCATCAAGCCACCGAGCGCTTTCTTGAACTGACCTTTTGAGATGCCAAAGGTTGCCTTGATGTCCTCAGGAGATGACTTATCATTTAAGGTCATGAAACCGCCATTGCTTTCCAAGTAGGTCAAAATCATCTGAGCATCATTTTCCAACATTTCAAAGGAACGTGGTTTGAGGGATAGGTTCAAGGTACGATCCACTTCACGGAAACCGATGACACGCGCATCTAGCACTTGCCCCAAACGTGGCTCTGCGTAACGTTCACTTGGGTGAATGAAACCAAGCATGTTATTCTCTGGTAGGTAAACAAATGTTCCTGACAGCTTGAGACGGTAAACAATGGCTGGCCAGTTTTGGTTCTGCATGTTGTTGTAGGCAGGACGAGCCAGACGTTGGAAGTCTTCCTGATACGCCAAGAGTCCCCAGATTCGGTCTTTCTTGTCCACTTCAAGACGGATGTAGAGTTTGTCGCCCTTCTTAGGCCAGAGTTCCTTGAGCTCAGGGAGGATATCAAGTGACACTACAATCTCCTTGTCAGGTAGACCGGTATCGACAAAGACACCCAAGTCCTTACGAACTTCTGTTACGGTTCCCCAACCAAATTGGTCCTGAGTGGCAGTCACTTCTAAAGTGGTCAATCGGAGTTTCTGCTTCATATCCGTATAGGCAAAACCTTTGACCGTATCACCTACCGAATGTTGACCTTCTTCCTTGGCAAGAGCATAGGTCTGACCATCCTTTTGCACAAAGTAAAAACGGTCATTTTCATCGATGATGAGTCCAACGATAAAACTTGCAAGATTTGTATTCATATTTCCTTCTTTCGAATAAAACTCAGCCAGCAATGCCAACTGAGTTTTTCTGTTTATTTTTAGACTTCCAAGATTTCTTTTTCTTTATTGGCAGTCATGTCGTCGATGTGTTTCACAGCATCGTCTGTTACTTTTTGAATATCTTTTTCAAGAGTCTTCAATTCGTCTTCAGTGATTTCTTTTGCTTTTTCTTGCTTTTTAGCTTCATCCATAGCATCACGGCGGATATTGCGGACAGCTACTTTAGCATTTTCACCGACCTTCTTCACTTCTTTGGCAAGGTCACGACGAGTCTCTTCTGTAAGAGCAGGGATAACCAAGCGGATCACAGAACCGTCATTAGCTGGTGTAATACCAAGATCAGAAGCGTTCAAGGCACGTTCGATGTCTTTCAATGAAGACTTGTCAAATGGTGTTACCAACAAGACACGCGCTTCTGGAATGGTAATTGAAGCGATTTGGTTAAGAGGAGTTTCGACTCCATAGTATTCTACGTGGATACGGTCTAGTAAGCTTGCGTTGGCACGACCGGCGCGGATACCACCAAATTCACGAGCAAGTGATTGGTGAGACTGGGTCATTCTCTCTTTAGCTTTTTCTACAATTGCATTAGCCATAATTTTCTTATTCCTTTTCTTCGATATTGTTTGAAACTGTTGTTCCGATATTTTCACCAAATACAACACGTTTGATGTTGCCTGGTTGGTTCATGTTAAAGACAACCAAGTCAATGTCGTTGTCCATAGAGAGAGTTGAAGCAGTTGAGTCCATGATACGAAGACCTTTATTGATAACGTCACGGTGGGTCAATTCTTCAAACTTAACGGCAGTCTTGTCTTTCTTAGGATCGGCATTGTAAACACCGTCTACGCCATTTTTAGCCATAAGGATGGCATCTGCTTCAATTTCAGCTGCACGAAGGGCTGCTGTTGTATCTGTTGAGAAGTAAGGTGAACCAATCCCAGCACCAAAGATAACGATACGACCCTTTTCAAGGTGGCGAAGGGCACGTCCACGTACATAAGGTTCTGCCACTTGTTGCATCGCAATGGCAGTTTGCACACGCGTATCGACACCAACTTGTTGCAATGAATCTGCCATCACAAGAGCATTCATCACGGTCCCAAGCATTCCAGTGTAATCTGCCTGAACGCGGTCCATTCCTGCTTCTGCAGCAGGTTCCCCACGCCAGAGATTTCCTCCACCAATAACAAGGGCAATTTCGATACCTAAGCTATGAACTTCTTGAATCTCTTTTGCGATTGTTTGAACTGTCTGGATATCAATCCCTACGCCACGTTCACCGGCAAGGGCTTCACCTGATAACTTGATTAAAATACGTTTATACTTGGGATTCGCCATTTTTACTCTCCTTTTTTTATCCTACCTATTTTATCACAATTTCTAAGATTTTTATAGTATCATGGGCAATTCTTTCAAAAAAATTAGACCGTTAAAAATTCCTCTAAGTCGGTAAGAGCAAGCTCTGCAATTTTTTCATAACGAGCCTTCTTATCACGGATACGCTCACCTTCCAATTCCTTGATAATCCCAAAATTAACATTCATGGGTTGGAAATGTTTGCTATCAGCGTGAGTGATGTAATGAGCCAGACTTCCAATCGCTGTGGTCTCTGGGAAGATAGCTTCACTTTCACCCTTAAAGAGACGAGCTGCGTTAATACCTGCAACCAAGCCTGAAGCTGCTGACTCAACATAGCCTTCCACTCCCGTCATTTGACCAGCAAAGAAGAGGTTGGGCTGTTTCTTAGAACGATAGGTCTGCTCAAGAAGATTTGGCGAATCCATGTAAGAATTGCGGTGCATGACCCCATAGCGAACAAACTCCGCATTTTCAAGACCTGGAATCATTTGGAAGACACGCTTTTGTTCTCCCCATTTGAGGTGGGTCTGGAAACCGACGATATTGTAGAGGCTACCAGCCGCATTATCCTGACGAAGCTGGACAACTGCATAAGGGGTTTTGAATTCGCCATCACGAGGCCCCGTATAGTCGTCTGGGTACTCCAGACCAACTGGTTTCATAGGACCATAAAGCATGGTTTTAATGCCACGCTTAGCCATGACTTCGATAGGCATACAACCTTCAAAGTACTTTTCTTTTTCAAACGAATTGAGCGGTGCTTCTTCCGCATTGACCAAGGCTTCATGGAAATCCATAAACTCTTGTTTGGTCATTGGAGCGTTGAGGTAGGCTGCTTCTCCCTTGTCATAACGAGACTTGAGATAGACCTTGCTCATATCGATGGTGTTAACGTCGATAATCGGCGCCGCCGCATCATAGAAATAGAATCCATCACCGTCATTAAGGGAATGAATCTTTTCAGCTAGGGCGTCGCTGGTCAAAGGACCAGTAGCAACAACCGTAATAACATCGGTCGGCAATTCTGTGATTTCATCACGAACCACTTCAATCAAGGGATGATTGGCTACTTTTTCGGTCACCATTTGAGAGAAACCATCGCGGTCCACCGCAAGGGCACCTCCTGCAGGAACACGTGTAGCTTCTGCTGATTCCAAGATAACAGAACCCAAGCGGCGCATTTCTTCCTTGAGGAGACCCACTGCATTTGTCAGAGCATCGCCACGAAGAGAATTGGAACAAACTAACTCCGCAAAATTGTCTGTTTTGTGCTGAGGTGTTGACTTGACACCACGCATTTCATAGAGTTTAACTGGAATACCACGTTCTGCGATTTGGTAGGCAGCTTCAGACCCCGCTAAACCTGCTCCGATAACATTGATATAAGATTGAGACACGACACTAATACCTCTTTGGGAGTGTGAAGACAAGATTCACATTGAAAAAGCCAACTAAACTTACGAGATTACGAGTTTCTAGGCTCAGGCTGAAAAAGTCCCCCGGACTTTTTCACTCCCACAAATCTTTCTAATTTTTCTTTTACTAGTATAACAAAAAAAGGGAAGAAGGCAAACTTCCCTGTTTAATCACTTTCTTGATTTTCTTCCCATTCGTGGTAGGCAGCATAGAGCTGGCTTTTATTCCACTGATATATCTTTGCAACTTCCTTAATGGCTTGATTTTTCTTCATGCCTTGCTGGATACGAGATTGGATTTCTGAAAACAAGTCCTCCTCGTCCTTTTCCTCCACATCCTGACTAGCACCATCAACGATGAGAAGGCATTCGCCCTTGAGTGGCGTTTCAGCTATACTTTCTAATAACTCAGAAATGGTACCTCGTTGGTATTCTTCATAGATTTTGGTCAATTCTCTGACCAAGACTACCGAGCGGTCACCGTAGACTTCTAGCATATTTTCCAATGTATCTGCCACACGATGAGGCGATTCATAGAAAATCTGAGTTTCTGGGTAATCTTTTTTTAAGTCGAAAAATTGCTTTTGCTGGCCTGATTTTCTCGGTAAGAAACCGTAAAAGATATGTGGTTGTGGTGCTAGGCCACTGGCAATCAAGGCAGAAATTCCAGCAGAGGCACCCGGAACTGTAACAACTGCGATTTCTTCCTCAATAGCTTCCTTGACCAAATCATGCCCAGGATCTGAGATACTAGGCAGACCCGCATCAGAAACCTGAGCAATACTTTGCCCCGCCTTCAGAAAACCAATCAAATCAGGAATCTTTTCCTTGGCATTGTGCTCGTGAAAACTGATCTGCTTTGTCTGAATGTCAAAATGCTTGAGCAAAAGACCTGTATTGCGCGTGTCCTCAGCCGCAATCCAATCCACTTCTTTCAGAGTTTGGATGGCACGAAAGGTCATATCGTCTAGATTGCCAATCGGCGTTGCTACTAGGTAAAGTTTGCCATAGGGAGATTGTCCCTTAAAACTTTTTTGAATCTGCATGCTTACTCCCTATATAACAACTCATCACAGAACATACATTCCTCGTCCTGCTCGCGACGTTGTCCATAAAAATCATTACATACGTGAAAACCGTCTTTATAGATTCGGCGGACACTTTCACGAACATGCTTAGCCTTGACGGGGGTATCTGCTTCCACCTCGCCCAAGCGTTCGCGCAACTTACTATTTTCCAAGCGAAGAGCTGTATTTTCCTCTACCAGGCTCTTGAGATTTTTCTTGATGGCTTCTACATCGGCCAAGGTCACCAATAACTGTTGAGAAAAATCGTCTAGCGCGTCAAATAATTCTTTTTTGTCCATAAACCAGCCCTTTCCTTTCTTTATCCTTCATTTTGAGTTTTTATTTCTTTCAAGACCAGATATTCCATGGCATTTTGAAAGCTGACATTGGCTTGCCACATTTTTCTAGCTTCTAGCAAATCTTGTAGAATCTGTCGAATCCTTGCTTGCAAGAGATCCTGCCCACAGAGAACTTCGAGGATTCGCAAGACCTGATCTTGTTTTTCCTTGTCATCTGCCAAGCTGGCTAATTTCGCAACTTGGAGATAACTTTCTTTTTTCTTAGCTAATAACCAAGTCAGCAGGTGTTCGCTCTCATCCACCAAGGTCCAAAAACTTGCCTGGTTTGCCAGTTTTTCAGCTTCAGCACGCGATTGACAAAACTGGGCTAAAAGAGTCGCTTTTTTCTTGACAAGCCCCATTTGTTCTAGGAGCAAGATGAGCTTCTCTTCTTGCTTTTTAAAGTGGAAAATCTGGGTCCGACTCCGGATAGTTGGCAAGATTTTTTCCTCATCGCTGGTCAAGAAGAATATGTAAACTTCACTCTGGGGTTCTTCGATGACCTTGAGCAGAGAATTGGCTGCGTTGGGGTGCATTTTCTCCGCATGTTCGATAATAAAAACCTGTTGCTGACTTTCAATCCCTGCTTGAGAAAACTGGCCAACCAATTCCCGAATCCGTTCTGTCTTGATGACCTGATTGACTGGCTTAATCAAGGTAACATCGGGAAATTCTTCCTGTTCAATCAGCTTGCAGTTTCGGCATTTCTCACATGGTAAAACGCCTACTTTATTCGTACAAAAGAGGCTCTTAGCCAAAAACTGCGCCATTTCCAAGCTTCCAAAGAAACCTGAAAAGAGATAGGCGTGATTGAGCTGGTCTTGTTCTAGGATACGGACAAAACGGTCAAACTGGTCTGGTTGCCAAGCCTTTAGTTGATCTTGTTTCATTTAGCCAAGCCCATTCTGTCAAATAAGACAGCCTTGGTTGTTTCCACAACTTGCTCCAAAGGAAGACTGGCATCAATCTTGACCATGCGATTTCCTTCTTTGTCCAGAAGAGAAAGGTAACCTTGACGAACTTTTTTGTGCAAGTCCAAACCTTCCAAGTCCAAACGATTGACCTCGCGATCACTATTGGCAGCAATGCGAGCCAGTCCTTCTTCCACATCGATGTCAAAATAGAGGGTCAAATCAGGTTTGAGGCCATCTGTCGCAAAGTGATTGAGCCAATCAATGGCATCAATATCCAAGCCACGACCAAATCCCTGATAAGCAACGGAACTATCGATGAAGCGATCCATAATGACCAACTTACCAGCTTCAAGAGCAGGGAGAACTTTTTCCACCAAGTGCTGTCTGCGACTTGCGATATAGAGAAGGAGCTCTGTTTTAGGATCCATCTGAGTATGACTTGGGTCCAGAATCACTTGACGAATCTTCTCCCCAATCAAGACTCCACCTGGCTCACGGGTCGTCAGTACCTCTACTCCTTTTTCCTCTAAAATGGGAAGTAGAGCCTCTAAAACGCTAGTCTTCCCTGCTCCCTCTGGTCCCTCAAGAGAGACTAAAAATCCTTTTGACATGTCTAACTCATTTCTTTTTTTCTACCTTCTATTCTATCAAAAAAATAGGTTTTTGTGACAATCTTTTTGTTTCTTCTCTATTCAATCGACCATAAAAGAGGTTGGGAGTTATCCAACCTCTTAATTACCTAGTTCTTGTGTTCGTTTATAAGCTTGATGAACTGCGTCCATGACTGTACCTCTAAAGGCATGTTCTTCCAGACTTGCTACACCCGCGATAGTCGAACCTCCTGGGCTGCAAACTTGGTCTTTCAAAACTCCAGGATGTTGCTGGCTTTCAAGAACCATTTGTCCAGCGCCAACTACTGTTTGGGCTGCCATTTTCAAGGCCATTTCTCGTGGCAATCCTGATTGAACACCCGCATCTGCCAAAGCCTCGATAAAGAGGTAGACAAAAGCTGGTCCACAACCTGCAAGACCTGTTGCTGCGTCAATTAAGCCATCCCCAAGCTCAACTAATAGACCCGCATTGGATAAAAGCTGACAAAAGAGTTCCCTGTCCTCAGCACGACAGTTTGCTGACAGGGCGTAACTAATCACTCCTTGGCCGATAGCCACTGGAGTATTGGGCATGATGCGAATGATTCGGTGGTGACTTGGCAGAAGACTCGCTAGTTTTTCCAAGGTCAATCCAGCCGCCATGGAAATCAAAAGAAGACTCTCTCTCTTTTCAAGGATAGACTGGTATTGAGCAAGCAGTTCAGAAAACTGAGCAGGCTTAACTCCTAGAAAAATCACATCTGCTTCTGCAAAAATTTCTTCATTGCTGGAAGCCTGACCACCAAAGTCGGCAATGAAAGCATCTACTTTTGCTTGACTGCGATTGGCAAGGAGAATCTGAGCACCCGTTTTGGCCTGCAAGACAGCTTTCGCCAAGCTAGAACCCATATTTCCCAAACCGATAAATCCAATTTTCATCTCTTACTCCCTTATCTGTCCATCACCAGTAACCACATACTTGTAGCTGGTCAATTCCTTCAAGCCCATTGGACCACGCGCATGCAGTTTCTGGGTTGAAATCCCCATCTCACATCCAAGACCAAACTGGCCTCCATCAGTGAAACGTGTTGAAGCATTGACATAAACCGCTGCTGAGTCTACTTGATCTGTAAAGTAAGCTGCAGCTTCAGCATTTTCCGTCACAATAGCATCCGAATGATGGGTACTGTGGGCTTCAATATGCGCAACCGCTTCTTCTAAACTGCTCACAACCTTAACCGCTAGGATATAATCTAAAAACTCGGTGTCAAAGTCTTGGGCCTCAGCTGATCGACCTGAAAGAAAGTGACTTGCTTTGCTATCCAAGCGGAATTGAATCGGTTCCAGTCCAGCTTCTTTCCGACTTGTAACCAGCACTTTCTCCAAGCGAGGAAAGAAATCCGCTGCCCTGTCTTCATGAACCAGCAAAACCTCCATAGCATTGCAGACAGAAGGACGACTGGTTTTAGCATTATTGATGATGGCTAGAGCCTTGTCTTCATCGGCATCCTTGTCCACATAAACATGGACAATACCAGTTCCTGTCTCGATAACAGGTACGATAGCATTTTCAACCACGGCATTGATCAAACCAGCTCCTCCTCGAGGAATGAGAAGGTCTAGATAGCCCTTGGCCTTCATCATAGCATAGCTACTTTCTCGACTGGTATCTTCTACTAGTTGAATCACATCTGGGTGAATAGTAGTCGTCTCCAAGCCCTTCTTCAAGGCTGTGACAATAGCATGGGCTGTTTGGTAGGCGTCCTTGCCACTACGAAGAACAACCGCATTGCCACTCTTGAGAGCCAAGGCAGCCGCATCAGACGTCACATTTGGACGGCTTTCATAGATAATACCGATAACCCCCATAGCCACACGTTTCTTGGTAATAAGCAAGCCATTATCAAGATGACTTGTCTCTAGGACTTCACCAATGGGATCTGGTAATGTAACCACTTCACGAATACCAGCTGCCATCGCTTCTATACGTCCCGCATCCAAATAAAGACGATCCAGCATGACATCTGAAATTTTCCCCTTGGCTGCTGCCATATCAAGGGCATTGGCCGCTAGAATCTCCTCAGTAGCTGCCAATAAGTGATCAGCCATAGCTAGCAAAGCCTGGTTTTTCACTGTTTCACTAGCAGTGTTGATTGACTTTTTAACAGCCTGTACTTGTTCAAATTGTTCTTGTGTCCTTACCATTTTTCACCTCTAAAATTCTGTAAAGAGCAGCTGGATTTCAGGAGTGATGGAAATCCAGTCATCACGGTGAATCAAGACTCCCTTAGCTTTTTGAGAACGGAGCATATCTTCTAGGGCTGAGACACCAAATTGAACACGTCCCTTTCCAAGAGATTGACCTGTTTCTTTATCTGCTACTGTGACAATATCATGGTAAGAGAAATTCCCTTCCACTTCTACCACACCTGATAAAAGGAGACTTTTTCCGTTTTTTGAAAGTGCTTCTGCAGCTCCACCATCTACCCAAATCGTTCCTTGACTTTGAGCATAAAAAGCCAACCATTGTTTCTGGGTACGAAGGCCTTTCTCTTGCGCAACAAAGAAGGAACCATCCTTGGTCTCGTCCGCCGCCTCAATCAGGGCATCTGATTTCAGGGACGAGCAGATATAGACTGGCACACCCGACTCCGTTGCGATCGTAGCCGCCTTGATCTTAGTCAACATCCCACCTGTACCATTAGACGAACCCGCTCCACCAGCCATATCAATAATCTCACGATTGATGGTTTCGATTTTCTCAAGACGTTTAGCTCTTGGATCTGAGTTGGGATTTCCAGTATAGAGACCGTCTACATCCGTCAAGAGAACCAAAAGGTCTGCTTGCACCATAGCCGCTACCTGAGCACTCAAGGTATCATTGTCCCCAACCTTGAGCTCATCAATAACGACACTGTCATTCTCGTTGATGATAGGAATGGCATCACGATGAAGCAATACAGACAAGGCCTGATGGGCATTCTTATAACGACGTTTATCTACAAAATCATCCTGTGTCAGCAAGATTTGTGCGGAAACGATTTGGCGCATGAGGAGGTTGGTTGTGTATTCTTCTAGGAGCAAACCTTGTCCTACTGCAGCTGAAGCCTGCTTATCTGCAATCTTGGTCGGACGTTTTTTAAAGCCCAAAGCTCCAAACCCTGCCGCTACTGCCCCAGATGACACCAAAATTAACTCATGTCCAGCTTCATGCAACATAGCTAATTGTTGGGTAATTCCCTTTACTTTACTTCTTGATAAACTCCCGTCTTCATTTGTCAAGGAAGATGTCCCTACCTTAAAGACGATTCGTTTGTACTTCATATTCTCACTCCGATTCTTCATATTTATCCATTATAACATGAATACTTTAAAATAGAAAAGACTTGAAATGAAAAAGGTTGAGACAAGGCATCTCAACTCTTTTATCTATTCTCAGTTTGACGCAACCTTTCCAGCGTTTCTTTAAAAATCTCTGGAATATCTGCTGTGAATTCCAAGGTTTCACCTGTTCTCGGATGGGTAAATCCTAGAGTTTTAGCGTGGAGAAATTGCCCATGTCCCTTAAGTGTCTTACGAGGACCATAGACCTCATCACCAGCGACTGGATGATCGATATAAGCCATATGGACACGAATTTGGTGGGTACGCCCTGTTTCCAGTTGCAACTCCACTAAAGTATAATCGCCAAAGCGTTCCAAAACTTGAAAACGCGTCACAGCTGGCTTACCTTTAGCAGTCACCGCCTGTTTCTTACGGTCTTTTTCGCTCCGACCAATCGGTGCTTCAATCACACCACGATCATTTGGCAGATTGCCGTGAACAATCGCCCAGTATTTGCGTAGAGACTTCTTATCTTTTAGCTCTTGGGCAAGTGCTAAGTGGGCCTCATCATTTTTAGCAATCATGAGCAGACCAGACGTGTCCTTGTCAATGCGGTGAACGATGCCTGGGCGAAGAACGCCATTGATACCTGACAGGTCCTTGATATGGTACATGAGGGCATTGACCAAGGTTCCACTAGTATGACCGGCACTCGGATGAACCACCATCCCTTGAGGCTTGTTAACGACAGCCACATCCTCATCTTGGTAGATGATGTCTAGCGGAATATCCTCAGCCACATACACTAAAACCTCTGGTTCTGGCACATGGTAGGTGACGATATCCCCCTCTTGGACAGTGTATTTTGCTTTCTTGACTTGACCATTAACCAAAACTTGTCCAGCCTTGATTTGTTCATTAGCGAGACTGCGTGACAATTCTGTCAGGTCCGACAGGGCCTTGTCTAAACGTTGCCCACCAGTTTCAATTTTTATTTCCATTTACTTCCTCTTTAAGCATTGCAATCAATAAAACAATGACACCAACTGTCAAATAGCTGTCAGCCACATTGAAAATCGCAAAGTTGATAAAGTCTAGGTGAAACATATCCACCACAAAACCTTGACTCATTCTGTCGATAAAGTTGCCCAGACCTCCCGCGATAATTAGAGTCAGTCCAAAAACCATCCAGAGAGAATCCTCCATGTGTTTATGTAGATACCAAATGGCACCTGCCATGACGACCAGTGTAATGACAGCAAATAACCACTGCTGATCTTGTAACATAGAGAAGGCTGCTCCTCTATTCTGCAGGTAGGTCAAGCTAACGAGATTGGGTATCCAAGACCGAACCTCTCCCAAAGGTATCTGTTGGACGACATAGGCTTTAACCCACTGATCCAGTGCAATTAAGAGCAGTACAATCACTGCCACTATTCCTCTTTTTTTCATGATTTCCTCTTCTGATCAAAATATTCTTGCATAACCTCAACGAAAAGAGTCCCAGCTTGACTAAGCTCCACTTCTTCCCGTTTGACATAGACCATGCGATTATCTAGATTATCCTTGAGACGAATGACTGTGATGCCATTGACACTGTCACTATCCAAAAATCCAGAACCTGTCGCATAGGCGTCCGTACGCTCTAAAATACCATTCAAAGTAGCACGGTCCGTCACATTGAACATTTGGGAGCTAGCACTGGTGTCGACAAAGTTCTCTGAATAGTAAAGGTACTCATCCTTTTCCTGAGTAAAACGAACCGTTGGCAGATCCGCTAAATCCTCCATGACCAATTCCTCTTTCTGTGCTAAAGGATGCCCTTCACGGAGATAAATGTGAGTCTGGAAAGGAATTAGTTCAATAACTTCTAAACCAAGCTTTTCAACCCGTTGCATGATGCCCTTTTGATTTTGATTGTTGAGGTAGATAATCCCAATCTCACTGTGCCCCTGAGCTACTTCATCAAGGATTTGAACTGTAGTAGACTCAAAAATACGGAAGTTCTTGTAGTCAGGATAGCGCTCTGAAAAAGCCGTAATAGTTGGTGGCAAGAAATCATAGTGCTGGCTAGCAATGGAGAATTCATCTTTTTCTTCCTCAGAATTGGCATACTGATTTTGAAAAACATCAAATCCTTTGACCAATTCCTGCGCTTTCTCGTAAAATTCCATGCCACGACGGGTCAAGAAAGTTCCCGAACTCGTCCGACGGAAAATCTTAAAGCCCAGCTCTTTTTCCAAATCGCGCACAGAAATAGACAGACTGGGCTGACTGACATACATCTTTTCAGCAGCTTCACGGAAAGTACCACTGTTGGCAATAGCCACAACATAGCGTAATTGTTGAATATTCATCTTCTACCCCCAACTTCTCTATCTGTTTATTATACCATAAATCAGAAGTTTTCCACAAAGGGAAAAGAATATCCATCATAAAATCCAACTATACAAGACTTAAAAAAAGATGGGTATCAGCGTGGGTACCAAAATAAAAAAATAGGCTTTCCGAAAACTCGGAAAGCCTTATTTAATGCTACTTCTAGCTTCCTCGCCTTTTCATTTCAAGGCTCGGGATAAAAAGGTTCACTGGACCTTTTTATTTTGCGATTGGGTAAACAGAAACTTGTTTTTTATCGCGACCTTTACGTTCAAAGCGTACTACGCCTTCAACTTTAGCGAACAAAGTATCGTCTCCACCACGTCCAACGTTTACACCTGGATAGATGTGTGTACCACGTTGACGGTAAAGGATTGATCCACCTGTTACAGTTTGTCCGTCAGCTGCTTTAGCTCCAAGACGTTTCGCTTGTGAATCACGTCCGTTTGATGTAGAACCTCCACCCTTTTTGTGGGCGAAAAGTTGCAAGTTGTTAAGAGTCATTTTTAACATAATGTTTTCCTCCGTGTTAGTTTTCTGTGATAACTCTGGTTTGGACGAACTCAGATGAGTCCTCCGATAAGTTTGCCATACCCAAGAAAAATGATTCGAAGAATAACTGCGTCATTTCTCTCTGGTGTGAAGGAAGATCTTTTGGTATTTCCACCATCAGATAGCCACCTTCATCTTCGTTTAATTCTAGGATTGGTTCATAGCCTGCAAATTTCTCAATAGAATTGATAAAGTTAATGGCAAGCGTAGAAACCGATGCACACACGACATCTAAGCCGTATTCGCCACTCTCGGCGTGTCCAGTAATTTCCGCACTCCTCAGCTCGCCATCTTCGGCTCTCTCAAAGACTGCCTGTATCATGTGTTCTCCTTAAAATTAAGCGTTGATTGCGTTGATGACAACTTTTGTATATGGTTGACGGTGACCTTGTTTACGGTGGCTACCTTTTTTAGGTTTGTACTTGTAAGTAACAACTTTCTTTTGTTTTCCTTGTTTTTCAACAGTTCCAACTACAGTAGCTCCAGCAACAAGTGGAGTTCCGACAACAGTGTTTTCACCACCAACAAGAACAACTTCGTTAAAAGTAACTTCTTGACCAGCTTCAACGTTCAATTTTTCAACGTAAACTGCTTGACCAACTTCAACTTTAACTTGTTTTCCGCCAGTTTTGATAATTGCGTATGTGCTCATTATGCACCTCCTATGATTTTTAGGGTTTCCCCGTATTTTGTGAAGACTCGCCTAGCATCGTGGGACGAACCACTTAGTATATAAGCTCTAAGTATAACAAAGTTTAAATTTTGTATACGACGAGCAACGATGTTCGTGCGGTTGCACAGGACTGTGCATAGTCAACTCTTCAAGTATAGCATATCTTCTTTTTTCTTACAAGTGAAATCAATCAAAATTAAGCTTTTTCTTTCCCTTTTTTTCTCCAAGAAGCAAAAAGCATACTGAGGTAAAAGATGCTCATCATCACTGGAACACCTAGAATTGTTTTCTCTTGATAGTAAATCGTCAAATAAGCTGAAAAAACAACTCCGAAGACAAAACTGCTAAGTAAGCTAACAAAAATCAAGCCCTCTCGTAGAAAAGGCGTATGCTTAGTCCGGAAATAATCTCCAAAAGCCAACATGGTTCGTTTAATATTCCCAGTCATAAAGGCATTATTATAGGCGATACCCGACACTTCTCCAAAGGCTGTTGTCACCAAGCCCATACAAAAAGCTAAAGGTGGGACTAGGTAGATATTGTCAACTGACAAGGGAACAAAGCCAATGATTATGGATAAGACCGCGAGTGGAATCAAGGACAAAATCGGCTTTTTTACTATTCGGAGTTTTTCTTTATACAATGTCAGTAAAAAGACCCCCATCATAAAGGAAAGTAAGGTCATTACTTTAGCACTGGCATCTGAGACATTCTGTTGAATGAGTCCTACAGAAAGAAAAACCACATTCCCAGTTTGACCTGCTACAAGTGTATTCCCTCGAACGATAAAGGTATAGGCATCGACATATCCTGCACAAAAGGTCAAAAAAAGCGCTAGTCTTTTAGACTGACGAGATATTTTTCTTATTGGTAATAATCTCATTATCTCTCCCATTTCAGTTTCATTTACTCATTTCAATATTGTACCACTTTCTTTGAGAAAAGCGTAGTCCATTTGAAAATTTTTACCATCTGTTGGATAGTCCTTCTTTTCTGTGTTATAATGAAGGAAGGATTTAAAGTCGGAAAAGGAGTATCTATGCTGAAATTAGGTGTTATCGGAACAGGCGCTATCAGCCATCATTTCACAGAAGCAGCCCATACCAGTGGCCAATACCAGCTGGTTGCTGTCTACTCTAGAAAACTAGAAACTGCCGCAACCTTTGCTTCTCGTTATCAAGATATCCAACTCTTTGATCAATTAGAAGATTTCTTTAAGTCTTCCTTTGATGTGATTTATATCGCTAGTCCAAACTCCTTGCATTTTTTTCAAGCCAAGGCTGCCTTGTCTGCTGGTAAGCACGTCATTCTTGAAAAGCCAGCTGTCACTCAGCCACATGAATGGATGGATTTGAGACAGACAGCTGAGAAAAATCACTGTTTTATCTTTGAAGCGGCACGAAACTACCACGAGGAAGCTTTTACTACTATCAAAAACTTTTTAGCATACAAACAAGTGCTGGGAGCAGATTTCAACTATGCCAAGTATTCTTCCAAGATGCCGGACTTGTTGGCTGGGCAGACGCCAAATGTCTTTTCAGACCGTTTTGCTGGCGGAGCTCTTATGGATTTGGGGATTTATCCTCTCTACGCTACCGTTCGCCTCTTTGGAAAAGCTCAAGACGCGACCTATCAGGCTCAACAGCTCGACAATAGCATTGACCTAAATGGAGACGGTATGCTCTTCTACCCTGACTTTCAAGTTCATATCAAGGCTGGAAAAAACATCACTTCCAATCTTCCTTGCGAGATCTACACAGCAGATGGAACCTTGACCCTCAACACGATTGAGCATGTCCACTCAGCTATTTTTACTGACCACAAAGGAAATCGAGTCCAGCTCCCTATCCAACAGGCTCCTCATACGATGACTGAGGAAGTCGCAACATTTGCACACATGATCCAGCAACCAGACAAGACACGTTACCAGAACTGGCTGGATGATGCAGGCTCTGTTCATGAGCTACTATATACTATGCGCCAGACTGCTGGCATTAGATTTGAGGCAGAAAAATGAAAACCAAACTACCCACTGAATGGCAGAAATTGAGCGACCAACTCGGTTTCCAAGAATTTACCCCCATTCAAACTCAACTATTTGAGCCTATACTTGCTGGAGAAAACCTCTTGGGAGTGAGCCCAACAGGAACTGGTAAGACCCTAGCTTACCTCTTACCAAGTCTTCTCAGACTACAAATGAAAAAAGCCCAGCAACTCTTGATTCTAGCACCAAATACAGAGCTAGCTGGACAGATTTTTGACGTATGTAAAACATGGGCGGAAGCTATCGGCTTGACTGCTCAGCTCTTCTTATCAGGTTCCAGTCAGAAACGCCAGATTGAACGCCTCAAAAAAGGACCAGAAATTCTGATTGGAACCCCTGGCCGTATCTTTGAGTTGATTAAATTGAAAAAGATCAAGATGATGAATGTAGAAACCATCATTCTGGATGAATTTGACCAATTGCTCGATGATTCTCAGATTCACTTTGTCGAAAAAATCACTCACTACGCACCTCGTGACCATCAACTCATCTATATGAGTGCGACGACCAAGTTTGACCAAGAAAAGATTGCTACCAACACGCGCACCATTGATCTTTCTGACCAAAAGTTGGACAACATCCAACATTTCTACATGCAGGTGGACCAACGCCATCGTGTGGATATGCTACGAAAGCTGGTTCATGTTGAGGATTTCCGTGGTCTGGTCTTCTTTAACAGCCTATCAGACCTTGGAAGTGCAGAAGAAAAGCTACAGTATCGGGATATCTTGGCTGTTTCTCTTGCTAGTGATGTCAATGTCAAGTTTAGAAAAGTTATCTTGGAAAAGTTTAAAGACAAGCAACTAACCCTGCTCCTTGCAACTGACCTTCTGGCACGTGGGATTGATATTGATAGCCTAGAATGTGTCGTAAACTTTGATGTTCCTAGAGACATGGAAACCTACACTCACCGTGCGGGGCGTACAGGTCGCATGGGCAAAGAGGGCTATGTGATCACTCTCGTAACCCATCCTGAAGAACTTAAAAAACTCAAGAAGTTTGCTACAGTTCGAGAAATTGTCCTAAAAAACCAAGAACTCTATATCAAATAAGGTTGGCTCTCGCCAACCTTTTTCTTATCCCCATGTAATTTCTAATTGATAGCTGGCAAAGGGGTGTCCCTCTTGATTTTGCAGTTGATAGGCAAGCTCAATCTTTTGCCCATCTAATTTGTAGTGACTCGTTTGAATGATGAACTCCTGCATCCCTATAGGAGTAGGAATATAGGCCAGACTATCACTATCCTTTAGAAAACGCATGATGGTCTTCGGATTGGAAAAACGGCTCATCACCAGTTCTTCTTGATGAAACTTGAGCACCACTTTTTCCTTTTCCTCATTGTAAAAAAGCAGATAGATATAATCTCCCTTTTCACGCACTTCCACGTCATAGAGTTGGTCGATAACTTCCAACTGTTCATCAAACTGAATCGTATTTCGCATCCGAATCTTCACATCAAATCCTCTTTCTGTCTCTTGTCCTACTATTTTACCAAAAAGAGCAGGATTTTGCTATAATGGTCATATGAACGAAAAAGTATTCCGTGACCCAGTTCACAACTATATCCATGTCAATAATCAGGTCATCTATGACTTGATCAATACAAAAGAATTTCAACGTCTGCGCCGTATTAAGCAACTAGGAACTTCCAGTTATACCTTCCACGGTGGGGAGCACAGCCGCTTTTCCCATTGTCTTGGAGTCTATGAGATTGCACGACGTATCACGGAGATTTTTGAAGAAAAATACCCTGAAGAATGGGATCCTGCTGAATCTCTCTTGACCATGACCGCTGCTCTCCTACACGACCTTGGGCATGGTGCCTACTCGCATACTTTTGAAAATCTCTTTGATACAGATCATGAGGCCATTACCCAGGAAATCATCCAAAGTCCTGAAACAGAGATTCACCAAGTCCTGCTACAAGTGGCGCCAGATTTCCCAGAAAAGGTAGCCAGTGTCATCGACCATACCTATCCTAACAAGCAGGTCGTGCAGCTCATTTCTAGTCAGATTGATGCGGACCGTATGGACTATCTCTTGCGCGACTCCTATTTTACAGGAGCATCTTATGGGGAATTTGACCTGACTCGAATCCTCCGAGTGATTCGTCCTATCGAAAATGGGATCGCCTTTCAGCGCAATGGCATGCATGCCATCGAAGACTATGTTCTCAGTCGCTACCAGATGTATATGCAAGTTTATTTCCACCCAGCAACACGCGCCATGGAAGTTCTCCTACAGAATCTCCTCAAACGCGCCAAAGAACTCTATCCTGAGGACAAGGACTTCTTTTCACGAACTTCTCCTCATTTGCTACCTTTTTTTGAAAAGAAAGTTAGTCTATCTGACTATCTGGCTCTGGATGATGGTGTGATGAATACCTACTTCCAGCTCTGGATGACCAGTCCTGACAAGATTCTCGCTGACTTGTCGCAACGTTTTGTCAACCGCAAGGTCTTTAAATCCATCACCTTTTCACAAGAAGACCAAGACCAACTCGCAACCATGAGACAACTGGTTGAAGAAATCGGTTTTGATCCAGACTACTACACTGCTATTCATAAGAACTTTGACCTCCCTTATGATATCTATCGTCCCGAATCTGAAAATCCACGGACTCAGATTGAAATTTTACAAAAAAATGGTGAACTGGCGGAACTCTCTAGCCTGTCTCCTATCGTCCAATCCCTTGCTGGCAGTCGCCACGGAGATAATCGTTTCTATTTCCCAAAAGAAATGTTGGACCAAAACAGCATCTTCGCAAGCATTACCCAGCAATTTTTACACTTGATTGAGAACGATCATTTTACCCCAAATAAGAACGAATAGAGGAAATATATGAGTATTAAACTAATCGCCGTCGATATCGATGGTACCCTGGTTAACAGTAAAAAGGAAATCACTCCTGAAGTCTTTTCTACCATTCAAGACGCCAAACAAACTGGTGTCAAAGTCGTCATTGCAACAGGTCGTCCTATCGCTGGCGTTGCCAAACTTCTGGACGACTTGCAGTTGAGAGACGAGGGTGACTATGTTGTAACCTTCAACGGTGCCCTTGTCCAAGAGACTGCTACTGGCCACGAGATTATCAGTGAATCCTTGACCTATGAGGATTATCTGGATATGGAATTCCTCAGTCGCAAACTCGGTGTTCACATGCACGCTATTACTAAGGACGGTATCTACACTGCCAATCGCAATATCGGAAAATACACGGTGCACGAATCAACCCTCGTCAGCATGCCTATTTTCTACCGTACTCCTGAAGAAATGGCTGACAAAGAAATCGTTAAGTGTATGTTTATCGATGAACCAGAAATTCTCGATGCTGCGATTGAAAAGATACCAGCAGAATTTTACGAACGCTACTCTATCAACAAATCTGCTCCTTTCTACCTTGAACTCCTTAAAAAGAATGTAGACAAGGGTTCAGCCATCACTCACTTAGCTGAAAAACTCGGATTGACCAAAGATGAAACCATGGCGATCGGGGACGAAGAAAATGACCGTGCCATGCTGGAAGTTGTTGGTAACCCTGTTGTTATGGAAAATGGAAATCCAGAACTCAAAAAAATCGCCAAATACATCACCAAAACAAATGATGAATCTGGTGTAGCCCATGCTATCCGTACCTGGGTATTGTAAAAAGGCAAGAATAGACGAAAACCGCTCTGCTGAGCGGTTTTTGTCTATTTCATTTTAGAATTAGCAATAATTTCAAAAGATAAATAAGTTTGCCTTAGTTTCTGCAGAAACCGAACCTGTAGAAACTACCATACCCAACATTTCAAATGCAAGGATAACTCCACAAGCACCACCAACTTTCATTTTACGGATTGAACCATAAGCCTTATATTCTTGTCCTTTTTACATTTAATTATTTATCTCCTTTTCTAAAAACATTTATAACAAATTAAAACTCTCAATCACTTGATGGTGAACGAGAGAGTTTCTAAACAACTACAATCATATTTTCTCCTTTTCTACAAAAAAAGAGCCAGTAAAACTGACTCTTAATCTATTTCCATCTACCTAAATCATCAACCCAATAGCCTTGTACCCTCTCAGAACGAGCATAGATACCATTAGACTTCAAATAAAACCATGCTTTATAATAATTATCGTAAATCCATTCACTTTTTGCCATCTTACCATTAGATTTCAGATAATATGAGCCTTGCCATGCACTATTCGCATAAACTCCATTCGATTTTAGATAATACCACGCTTGATAAGAACTATCATAAATCCATTCACTTTCTGCCATCTTTCCATTAGATTTCAGATAATATGAACCCTGCCATGCACTATTCGCATAAACTCCATTCGACTTTAGATAGTACCATGACTTGTAATATGAGTCATAGACCCATTCACTCACAGCCATCTTCCCATCTGATTTCAAATAATATGAACCTTGCCAAGTATTTTTCAATGGTTGATTATTCTTATAGAAATACCACGTCTTACCTTCTTGAATCCAGCCATTCTTCTTAAATGAAGGAGCAGGATCAGGCTTAGTTGGATTTTTTTCTACCTTTTTCTCCTTTGATGGAGTTGGTTTTGTCTGAGCAGGTTTCTTATTCTGAACATATCGTCCAGTTCCATCAACATAGTATCGACCATTGTCTACCCATGAATTGGTAACCATTTTTCCATCAGAACCGAACCAATAATCACCTTCCCATGTGTTTTTTATAGGCCTATTATTCTTATAGAAATACCATACTGTTCCTTCTTGAACCCAACCATACTTTTGATTTTTATTTTGAACATATTTTCCTGACTTGTCAACGTAATAGCGACCATTGTCTACCCATGAATCGGTAGCCATTTTTCCGTCAGAACCGAACCAATAATCACTTTCCCATGTGTTTTTTAAAGGTTGATTATTCTTATAGAAATACCAATCGTTTCCTTCTCTTATCCAGCCTTTTTTCTCTTTTAGGGCTTCTTTTGCTTTACGCTCTTTCTCCTTTTCTTTTTCTTCTTCTTCGTTTAACTTATCAATTTCTTTAGAGATTTTTTCATATTCTTTATAAGAAATATTTAGTTTTTCCAACTTCCCTTTTTCTACTTCCAACTCTTTCTCTTTCTTGCCAAGAGTTGATTTTCTGTTACTTTCTGTAGTATTCACAGGAGTTTTTGTACTAAAATTATTCTTAGTTGATTTTGAAATTTGCTTGTCCGAAACAGTAATAAAACTCATTTGAGTTCCATCTTTCAACAAGAAAATTGAAAGACCAAAATAATCTACATTATTCGGCTTCCCCCAATTCACTCCAGCAATAGATTGA
The DNA here is from genome assembly GCF_026782375.1 of Streptococcus oralis. Taxonomy (GTDB): domain Bacteria; phylum Bacillota; class Bacilli; order Lactobacillales; family Streptococcaceae; genus Streptococcus; species Streptococcus oralis_CL. The sequence continues at coordinate 774,981 of NZ_JAKUWJ010000001.1, forward strand.
GCATGAAGGTATTCATAACCATTATACATAAAATCTAAAATGGCATTATAAATAGTACGTTTTAATTGTGCTTTTGTAACATCATATAAACCCTGAGTCGTACCTGCGCCATTTTCATAATATTGAGCACCATATTTTTTTTCTTCATCTTCCTTAGTAGAAGTAGGCAACCCATACTCTCTAGCTACCTCATTGATTCCTTTTACATAGTGCCAATACTCTACACTTCTATCTGCTTTTTGCATTTTAACAGACAGTTTACTAGCAAAATCAATAGACGATTCAGCAAGAACTAGTTCCTTAGTTCCCATTTGCCTTCTTACTTGATTTATCATATCAAAGGCAAAATAGTTCAATTCAATCAATACTTCTTTAGGAAGATTATCTAGATCATAAACCTCAGCTTCATCAGAACCAACAGTTACAAAGTCATTTTTCTGTAAAGCTAACTTCGCACTTTCGCTTTTCAAAATTTCTTCTGCCTGATCTCGTTCTTGTTCACTCTTACTAAAATCAAAATGATCCTTTAATGCTTTAACATAAGCAGGACTTACCTTAATAGTATTCTTTTCACTATATGGCACTTTCAAGGCTTCAACTTGTTTCTTCAAGGTATCAACCTTATTCTCAGACTCAACAAGTGAATACCAACGACCATCACCTAGATAGCCAGTAACACCATTCTTCTTAGCAAGTTCACTTCTTTGATTATCTAATTCTTTAATCTTAGATTGTCTTGCAGAATCAGCATGAACAACACTACTAAATGCCAACAATATAGCAGTTGATAAAAAAGCTATTGACTTTTTATATTTCATTCAAATATCCCCTTTTTTTTTTAATGTTATATACATTATATCATATCTCTTTAAAAATAAATTTTATTATTTTAAAATTCAATAATCACTCCATCTTCTCTAAAACGATTATAGGTTCTTTCAATCTTAGACATAATTTTACTGTAATAACTCCGTGTAAGTTGACCTACAGCATACAACTGATAATACAAATCATCACAACATTTTTTTGAAGACACATAAACATCAGCACCATTTTTTACATGAGCATAGATTTTCAAATTCCAGCAGAATCGACTATAGATTCGGTTATACTCTTTTATGATCCATTCTTCGGAATAAGTCCTCAACCCCTCCTTATAACCATACTCTTCGATTTTAACACACCTCTTTTCTAATACTAAATCTTCTCTGCTAGGTCAAGTAAGAATCGTTTCACTTCACTCTTATGAACATACTTAGTCTTATCATCAGCAGCAAATCGAATAGTTTCTTCGTAACTTTTTCCTTTAGTCAACATTGTTACCAGTCCATGAGAAAATTGATAGTGACAACCTAGACTATCTAAATCCTTCGTTGATAAAACTTCTTCACGTTTCACAGTGAATTTTTCATCTACATTGATAAAATCATCTATCATACAATTATAATATTTTGCTAGCTTGTAAAGTTTATCAATGCTAGGCTCACGATCACCACTTTCATAGCGTTTATATGCTTTCTTTTGAATACCTAGAAAGTTTGCTAGATCATCTTCTGACTTATTGTTTCTTTCTCTATACAAAATCAATGATTTTGATACGTTAATCATTTTGATTCCTCTTTTCTTTTATCTACACCTCTACTCATATTGTTAATTTACATAAAGGAACTCAATAGATTTCCTTGTGAAAACTAACAATACTTTCAATTCTTATCAGGACAAAACCTGTTTTATAAAAAACTAGTTATTGTTAATTTTTCGCAAAATAAAAAGGCTTATTTCAAAGCCTTTTTACGTTTTTTTTTCAATAGAATATAGCAATATAAAATATATGCTCTTATCTTCGCATACTTTCAGCCTCTCAGCCCACTACCTTCGCCAAGGTCACAAATTTAAAGATAACTCAATATCCCCTCTTTCTTACCCAAAGGCATTAGCAAGATTTTACTCTCACACACGACCATACAACACATAGACCTCACTATCTCACTCTAGCTACCTTCTAAGAAGTATCATTGACTGTACCACAGCCGTCAGTTCCCTTTTCTTATCTACTAAGGCGAAAGGACGAAACACCCACATTTTACATATTTGTATATAAAATGTGGGTGTTTCTCACAACTAATTTACATTAAACAGAGATAAACAAGTCAAAAATTAATTATTTAACTAACATAGCGAACATAAATAACTTATACCTATAAAGCCTTACTCCTATGATCTACTTAACTTCATAATCATCAAAATCAAAACAAATATTTGGTCAAATTTTGGTCACAATTTGGTCAAAAATTCCAAAAATACTAACCTATTTAAAAAAGCTAACTTGTGATGATTGCCTTTAAACTAACACTTTAAATATTCTTTTTTTCTTTACGCTTCTTTATATGCCCCCTGCAGGAATCGAACCTGCAACTACTCCTTAGGAGGGAGTTGTTATATCCATTGAACTAAGGGAGCTAGAGAAAAACCCTGCTGGGTAAGCAGAGTTTTTTAGTCGAATTAACGACGGATTTCTTTGATACGAGCTGCCTTACCTTGAAGTGCACGCAAGTAGTACAATTTCGCACGACGTACTTTACCGTAACGAACAACTTCGATCTTTTCAACACGTGGAGTGTGGATTGGGAAGATACGCTCAACACCTACACCGTTAGAGATTTTACGAACTGTGTAGTTTTCTGAGATGCCAGCACCTTTACGTGCGATAACAACACCTTCAAAAATCTGAACACGTTCACGGTTACCTTCGACAACTTTCGCGTGTACACGAACAGTGTCACCAGGACGGAATGATGGGATATCTGTACGAAGTTGACCTTCAGTCAAACTTTGGATTAATGGATTCATTTTATTCTCCTATCTTTGTCAATCTTGAGGAACCTTCCTCAGCGGATAAACTGTATTTTTGTGCGTCCATTACACACAAGATACAGTTTACCAAATTTCCACCTAAAAGTAAAGAAATTTATAGTAGAATTCCTAAAAAAATCGCTAGAAAACCGCCTAGGTAAGTTAAGAGAAAATAGCTATAAAATACCTTCTTGTCACTTAACAGTTTTTGCAACTCGTCATTCAGAGTTGAAAAGGTCGTCAACCCACCACAGAAACCTGTCGCTAGGATAGTATAAACTTCCTTGGACTCCACATGGTTGTAAAGCAAGCCAATCAAAAAACAACCGAGAAGATTGGCTATGAGAGTTCCTAGGGGCAATTTCGAGGATTGATTATAGCGGGAAAAGAAATACCGCACTAGGGCTCCGAAGCCACAGGCGATTGCAAGATAGACGATTACCATTTCTTCCTCCCTAGAACATAAGCCAAGAGCAGGCCTCCACCAATACTCAAAAGCAAGTACATGATCAAACTAAGATAACGCCCAGTATCCAGCAATTTCACAGCATCCAAGAGCAGGCTAGAAAAGGTTGTTAGCCCACCACAAAAGCCTGTACCCAGAGCCAAAACTAAACCTTTACTGCTTCCCTTATAGACCAGATAGCCTTTTACCAGATAGACCAGGCAGATAATGCCCAGATAGTTAACAAGGAGGGTGCCCCAAGGAAATTCTGGACTAGCTGGTAACCAAGTGGAAACTAGATAGCGGACAAGGCCGCCCACCATTGCAGCTAGAAAAATCCCTAGCGGATAAAATTGTTCTTTTTTCATTTGATGTTTTGATCCTGATAATCACGCGAACGTTTGAGAATATCTGAAAAAGTCGCAACAATGGTTTCTTGGTAGCTCTTATTGATTACACGACTCCTTACCTTTTCAAAAATGACTTCTTCTCTCTTACTATCTAAAATAGGTTTTCCTGAGGCTTTCTTATAGGAAACTACACCCTCAACCAAATGCATTCGTTCTTCCAAAAGTTTAACGATTTGGTCATCGATTTGATCAATTTCTTGGCGAATAATATCTAAGCTCATACAGTCTCCTCCTTTATTTGAATTATTGTATCAAAAAGCCTCTAAATAGGCTAGTAAAATCCCAAAAAAACTAATAAAAAAACGCACTGACTTCTTCCAGTCAGCGCAGTTTGATTCTTATCCTACTTTTGCAGCCAATTCTTCTGCGAATTGTTCCAAGCGTTCAATATCTTCTTCTTCGGCAGAAAGGTCTACTTTAACGCACTCTGAACCTTTTTCTGCTCCTGTCGCGACAAATACACGATCAAAGTCATCAACAGCCTTACAGAATTCGTCGTAGAAGGTATCTCCTGAACCGACCACTCCGTAGATTTTGCCATTCAAGTTGAGATCAGCTAGGTCTTCGTAGAAGTCCATCATCTCATCCGGCAATTCTCCATCTCCGTAAGTGTAAGTCGCAACAATTGCGATATCCGCTTCCAAGAAGTCTGAAGCGTCAACAGTCGTACATTCATCAACATCGACATCCAAGCCCAAATCACGCAATTTATCTGCTACAATATCTGCAATCTCTTCGGTATTACCGGTCATACTGGCAAATACAATTTTTGCTAATGCCATATCGTCCTCCTCAATTTATCTTTCTCCATTATATCATATCTTTTTCATTTTAAAAATAAAAATTCTTGTGCTACAATGAAATGAGAAAGAATTGAGGTTATTTATGGAAATTTGCCAGCAAATTTTAGAGAAAATCAAAGAATACGATACCATTATCATTCATCGTCATATGAAACCAGATCCTGATGCCTTAGGGAGTCAAGTGGGCTTGAAAGCTCTTCTCACACACCATTTTCCAGAAAAGACCATCAAAGCTATCGGCTATAATGAACCGACTTTGACTTGGATGGCAGAAATGGATACTGTTCAAGATAGTGACTACCAAGGAGCTCTTGTCATTGTCTGCGATACAGCCAATACTGCTCGTATCGATGATAAACGCTATGAACAAGCTGATTTCACCATCAAAATTGATCACCATCCAAACGATGATATCTATGGTGACCTATCTTGGGTGGATACAAGTTCAAGCAGCGCCAGTGAGATGATTGCATTATTTGCTCAAGAAAATCAGCTAGCTTTGTCTAGTGAAGCGGCACGACTTCTCTATGCAGGAATTGTCGGGGACACTGGGCGTTTTCTCTACCCTTCAACTAGTGCCCGTACCTTTAGAATAGCTAGCCAGCTCCGAGAAATTGATTTTGACTTTGCTGGATTGTCTCGTCAAATGGATACCATGAGCTTTAAGATTGCAAAACTTCAAGGCTACATCTACGACCATCTAGAAGTTGATGAAAACGGAGCTGCTCGCGTTCTTCTCACCCAAGAAATCTTGAAGAAATACGACGTTACTGATGCGGAAACAGCAGCTATTGTCGGTGCACCAGGAAGAATTGACAGTATCAGTCTCTGGGGGATTTTTGTCGAGCAAGCTGATGGACATTACCGTGTTCGTTTACGTAGTAAAATCCATCCAATCAATCAGGTTGCCAAGGAACATGACGGTGGCGGCCATCCGTTAGCAAGTGGAGCCAATTCTTATAGCTTAGAGGAAAATGAACAAATATACGGGAAGCTTCAAGAAGTCGCAAGAACAAATCAAGGCTAAGATTCATTCTTAGCCTTTTCACATTCTTTTTTCCTGAAAATATACGGTTTCTTTGTACCTCAGTTTATGGTATAATAAATCAAACTGAATAAAAGGAGACTTAATAATGGAAAAAAATCGTTTGTTTATTCTTATTTCTGCTGGAGTAGCCATTCTAGGTTCACTCTTGCCATGGGCTACTTTAAATGCAGGTGCTTTTGGGTCCTATAGTGTGCACGGTTTTAACGGAGATGGCTGGTTTGTTATCATCGCGGCTATTGTCTCTATTGTTCTGACATGCTTGAATAATGTCAATAAACCAATGCCTAAAGGTTTTACAATTGGTGTCATTGTTGCAGGTGCAATTTCTACCCTCGTCACTCTTATTAATTTATTCAGCATAAACAAGTATGTAACTCATATTGGTGGATACGGCGTTTCAATCGGTTTTGGTTTGATTCTTTCCCTTCTTGCTAGTATTGCCCTTGTAGTGACTGGTCTCTTGGCAATGTCAGGTGGTAAAATCACAAAAGACTCATTAGCTGAATTAGCTGAATCAGGAAAAGATTTTGCTCAAACAGTCGGACGCGTAACAAGTACTACCGTAAAAACTGCAGTAGAGGAAATCAAAAAAGAAACTCAAGAACATAAAAAAGAAGAAACTACAGCTGCAAAAACAGAGACAGTTAAAGAGGAAACCGAGCAAAAAGAAGAAGAAGCTACAGAACCAGCTCATGTCAAAGCTGAAACTGAAAATGAAGAACCTGTTAAAGAAGAACCAGTTGAAACTGAACTAGCTGAAGAAGAAACTACTGAAAATAAGACTGTTGAAGAAAGTGAAACAGTAAAAGAATCATCTGAAGAAGAATCAACTGAATCTAAAAATGAAGAGAAAGAAGAACAAAAAGATCCAAGTCAAGCGGACCAATAATTCTTCTCCCTATCACCTCAGTAAAAACTGGGGCGATTTTTATCGATATTTTTAATAAAATCAGGGAAAAGACTTGCCAAACTTACCAGAATCTGATAGACTAGTAAGGTAACAATCTATGGCTCGCAAAGAGATCATGGCAGAAAGGAAATATTGCAAAATGAAAAAAGATATCCATCCAGAATATCGCCCAGTTGTCTTCATGGACACAACTACTGGTTACAAATTCCTTAGCGGTTCAACAAAACGCTCTAACGAAACTGTTGAGTTCGAAGGCGAAACTTACCCATTGATCCGTGTGGAAATTTCATCAGACTCACACCCATTCTACACTGGACGTCAAAAGTTCACTCAAGCAGATGGACGCGTGGATCGTTTCAACAAAAAATACGGTCTCAAATAAGAATAAAAAGAACAGCTTCGACTGTTCTTTTTTCTTTCTTCAAATCAGGACTCAAGAACCACTGCTGTTCCACTACAGGTAACCATCAGCATACCATTCTCAGCACCTAAGGTTTCATAGTCCATCTTAACCCCAATGATAGCATTTGCGCCACGTTCACTCGCACGCGCCATCATTTCTGCTAGAGCTTCTTCTCTCGCTTGGGTTAATTCGCCTTCATAACTACTAGCACGACCGCCAAAAATATTACGGAAACCAGCCGCCATATCTTTGAACATATTAACCCCAGCAACCACTTCGCCAAAGACAATTCCTTTGTATTCTAGGATTTTCTTTCCTTCGATCCCCGTAGTTGAAATAATCATCTTTAGGTCCTCCTTGCTTCTTTTAGAACATTGTACCCCTTTCATTGTCTTTGTCAAGAAATTCCCTATTGCTTTTATACTCCCCATCAAAAAAGAGAAGACTTGGAGTCTTCTCTTTTTTCTTGGTTAAATCGCTTCTGTGACAAAACTACGACTTTCTAGCACCTTGAGCATGGCATTTGCTGTGTCTAGTGCTGTAAAGAGTGGCACACCGTGTTCAATAGCTGAACGGCGGATTTGCTCACCATCTTCATCAGCAGTTCGTTTGGTTCCGACAGTATTGATGATTGCTTGAATTTTTCCTTTGCGGACAAAGCTTGGGATATCCTTCTCATCATCACCAATCTTACCAACAGGCTGAGCATGCAGTCCATGGCTAGCAAAGAAGGCTGCAGTTCCTTCTGTCGCGAGGATACCGTAACCGATATTTTGGAAACGGCGAGCCAAGTCCAAGGCTTCTTCTTTGGCATCATCTGCAATGGTGAAGACTACATTTCCAAAGGTTGGCAAATGGAGGTAAGAAGCTTCAAAGGCTTTATAGAGAGCTTTTTCTAGAGTAGCATCAGAGCCCATGACTTCCCCTGTTGACTTCATTTCAGGACCAAGTAAGCTATCTACCTTAGCTAACTTGGTGAAGGAGAAGACTGGAGCCTTGATATGAACACGAGTGCTTTCAGGGTAAAGACCATCTTGATAACCAAGTTCTCCAAGGTTTTGACCAAGAATGAGCTTGGTCGCTACTTGAGCCATAGGGATATTTGTTACTTTTGAAAGGAATGGAACCGTACGGCTGGCACGAGGATTGACCTCAATAACGTAAACTTTTTCATCCTTGATGACAAACTGAATGTTCATCATTCCGAGACAGTTAAGGCCGATTGCTAGTCGTTTGGTGTAGTCTGCGATGGTTTCCTGAACCTTTTGCGACAAGGTTTGTGGTGGGTAAACGGCCATTGAGTCACCTGAGTGGACACCGGCACGTTCGATGTGTTCCATGATACCAGGGATGAGGACATTTTCTCCGTCTGAAATAGCATCGACTTCGCACTCTTGCCCAACGATGTAAGAGTCAACAAGGACTGGATGATCTGGACTAGCCTTAACAGCGGTACGCATGTAAGAGCGAAGGTCTTCCTCATTTTCCACGATTTCCATAGCGCGTCCACCCAAGACGTAAGAAGGACGAACGAGAACTGGGAAACCAATTTTGCGAGCTGCAAGCACAGCTTCTTCTTCATTAGTTGCTGTTTGACCAGGTGGCTGTGGAATATCCAAGTCTTTAAGGGCTTGCTCAAAGAGGTCACGGTCTTCGGCACGGTCTAGGTCAGCAACCTGTGTACCAAGGATGGTCACACCTGCTTTTGCCAATGGCTCTGCAAGGTTGATAGCTGTTTGACCACCGAACTGAACAATAACGCCTTTTGGTTGCTCCAAGTCGATAACATTCATCACATCTTCGAAAGTCAACGGTTCAAAGTAGAGCTTGTCAGATACCGAGAAGTCTGTAGAAACAGTCTCTGGGTTTGAGTTCATGATGATGGCTTCGTAACCAGCTGCTTGGATGGCCTTAACAGAGTGAACAGTTGCGTAGTCAAACTCTACCCCTTGCCCGATACGGATTGGACCCGAACCTAGGACTAGTACAGATTCCTTTTCAGACTTGATAGACTCATTTTCCCATCCATAGGTTGAATAGAAATATGGGGTTTCAGAATCGAACTCTGCCGCACAAGTATCGACCATCTTATAAACTGGGACAATCTTGTTTTCCAAGCGGAGTTGACGAACTTGGTCAGCTGTTGTTCTCCAGAGTTCAGCAATCTTACGATCTGAGAATCCATTTAGCTTAGCTGTTTTCAAAACTTCTAGCTCTTGTGGATGAGCACCCAATTCTTGCTCAATTTCAAAGATATGCAAGAGTTTATCAAGATAGAAGATATCAATCTTGGTCAATTCAGCAATTTCTTCTGGTGTGTAGCCACGGCGAATGGCTTCTGAAACATAGAAGAGACGATCATCTTGGGCTTTGACAACCTTTTCAATCAAAGCATCATCTGAAACCGCTGCAAGTTCAGGCATTTCATTGTGGTGAACCCCAATTTCAAGTGAACGACAGGCCTTAAGAAGTGATTCCTCGATGTTACGACCAATAGCCATGACTTCTCCAGTCGCCTTCATTTGGGTCCCAAGACGACGTTCACCTTTCTCAAACTTGTCAAATGGGAAACGTGGAATCTTGGCAACGACGTAGTCAAGGGCTGGCTCAAACATGGCATAGGTTGAACCTGTAACTGGATTAATGACCTCATCCAAGGTCAAACCGACGGCAATCTTGGCAGCCAACTTAGCAATCGGATAACCTGTCGCCTTAGAAGCAAGGGCAGAAGAACGCGATACACGAGGGTTTACTTCGATAACATAGTACTTAAAGCTATGCGGATCAAGGGCCAGCTGAACGTTACACCCACCTTCAATCTTGAGGGCACGAATGATGCTCAAGCTGGCATCACGAAGCATTTGGTTTTCATAGTCTGACATGGTTTGCGCAGGGGCAAATACAATGGAGTCCCCTGTGTGAATCCCAACCGGGTCAAAGTTTTCCATGTTACAAACAACTAGGGCATTGTCAGCCGAGTCACGCATGACTTCGTACTCGATTTCCTTGAAACCTGCAATGGAACGCTCAATCAAACATTGGGTAACAGGTGACAACTTCAACCCATTTTCAGCGATTTCACGCAATTCTTCCTCGTTGGCACACATACCACCACCAGTACCACCTAGGGTAAAGGCTGGACGAACGATGACTGGGTAGCCAATTGTCGCTGCAAAAGCAACTGCTTCCTCTACTGTATTGACAATTTCAGATTCAGGGATGGGTTGCTCAAGCTCTTCCATCAATTGTTTAAAGAGGTCACGGTCCTCAGCTTGGTCGATGGCCGATAAATTAGTACCTAGGAGTTCGACACCAAGCTCATCTAGGATACCGTTTTTAGATAATTCCATTGCCATATTGAGACCTGTCTGACCACCGAGAGTTGGGAGCAAGGCATCTGGACGTTCCTTACGGAGAATACGTGTCACAAACTCAAGTGTAATCGGTTCGATGTAAACCTTGTCAGCAATCTCCTTATCCGTCATGATGGTTGCAGGGTTTGAGTTCACCAAGACAACTTCATAACCTTCCTCTTTCAAAGACAAGCAGGCCTGGGTTCCAGCATAGTCAAACTCAGCAGCCTGACCAATAATAATCGGACCAGAACCAATCACCATAATTTTTTGAATATCAGTACGTTTAGGCATAGTTTATGATACAAAGCCCGTCAAGAACAAAGTGAAAATAGGAAACTCGGTGCAGACGCCTTCAGCGTCAAGACGATGTTTATCTTTTTCACACAGTTCTTAGGGCGTGTTCACTTCCGCGAACAATGTATCTTCTCCTTTCTATTCGTCGCCTCACAGGGCGACATTAAATAAGATACAAAGGACGATAAGAAAGCGACTGAATTTTGGAAACCAAGGATTGCAATCCTTCCTTAGTTTCTCTAAATTCCGAGCTTTCCGTCCGTGTTCAATTCCATAAATTCTCCGACGAGCTCTTGTTCGTTCTTAGTTGGCTTGTTTAAAAGCTTCCATCATCTCGATAAACTCGTCAAAGAGGTAGCTAGCGTCGTGTGGCCCAGGAGCTGCGTCTGGGTGGAATTGTACAGAGAAACCTGGTTGGTATCTGTGACGCACACCTTCAACTGACTTGTCATTGATTTCTTCGTGGGTAATGATCAAGTGCTCTGGCAATTCTTCACGACTGACCGCATAACCATGGTTCTGGCTAGTAAAGTCTACTCGTCCTGTTGCAATCTCGCGAACAGCATGGTTGAAACCACGATGACCAAACTTCATCTTATAGGTCTTAGCGCCATTAGCCATAGCAAAGAGTTGGTGGCCCATACAAATTCCAAAAATCGGAATTTTACCTTGAATTCCACGTATCATGTCAAGTGCCTGTGGAACATCTTCAGGGTTACCTGGACCGTTTGACAACATGACGCCGTCAGGGTTGAGATGGAGAATTTCTTCTGCTGTAGTTGTGTATGGAACCACAGTCACGTTACAGTTCCGTTTCGAAAGTTCGCGTAAAATGGAATGTTTGAGGCCAAAGTCTACCAGAACGACACTCAATCCAACTCCAGGAGCAGGATAAGCTGTCTTAGTAGAGACTTGCTTGATATTATCTGTCGGCAAGACTGTTGCTTGGAGCTGGTCTGCGATATGGTCCATGGTATCACCAACATGCGTAAGGGTTGCCCTCATAGTACCATGCTTACGGATAATCTTTGTAAGCGCACGAGTATCAATTCCTGAGATACCAGGGATTTTCTTGGTTTTCAAGAATTCGTCCAAGGTCATTTGATTGCGCCAGTTGCTGGCTCTACGCGCTTCTTCAAAAACTACTACTCCCTTACAGGTAGGACTGATGGATTCGTAGTCATCACGGTTAATCCCATAGTTTCCCACCAAAGGGTATGTGAAAGTCAAGATTTGTCCATTATAAGACTGGTCTGTAATGGATTCTTGATAGCCGGTCATCCCTGTATTAAAGACGATTTCACCTGTTACATCAATATCTGCTCCGAAGGCCTTGCCTTCAAAAACTGTGCCATCTTCTAATACTAGAAGTCGTTTTGTCATATAGTCACCTCTCGTGGACGCTCTCAGGCGTCTTTTAACGTCTTGTGTTTATTTTGCTTTTCTGTATGCCAGAACAGATTCTAAGATTGCCATTCTGACAAATACACCATTGGTCATTTGTTGGACAATGCGTGATTTTGGCGCTTCAACTAAATGGTCTGCGATTTCGACATCACGGTTGACTGGGGCAGGGTGCATGAGAATTGCTTTTTCTTTCAAGCGATCATAACGCTCTTGCGTCAAACCATGTTGCGCATGGTAGCCTTCTTTTGAAAAGACTACTCCACTTTCATGACGTTCATGCTGGACGCGAAGGAACATCATGACATCCACCTGATCGATGATCTCGTCAATACTTACAAACTGGCCATAGTCTGCGAATTCCTGACTTCTCCATTCCTCAGGACCTGCAAAGTAAAGCTCTGCGCCTAAACGTTTCAAAATTTGCATATTTGATTTGGCTACACGTGAGTGGTCCAGATCCCCAGCGATAGCGACCTTAAGCCCCTCAAAATGGCCAAATTCTTCGTATATTGTCATCAAATCAAGCAAGCTCTGACTTGGATGTTGTCCTGAACCATCTCCACCATTGATAATGGAAGTCGTAATGGTTGGACTGGCAATCAACTCTCTGTAGTAGTCGACTTCTGGGTGACGGATAACACAGGCATCCACTCCAAGTGCAGACAGTGTCAAGATCGTATCATAGAGTGTTTCACCCTTGTTAACTGAACTCGTCTTCACATCGAAATCGAGTAGATTCAGTCCCAGCTTAATCTCTGCTACTTCAAAGGACTTGTGCGTACGAGTCGAACTTTCAAAGAAAAGGTTGGAAACAATATGCTGGTCCTCATAGGAAGCCTGCGCTCCATTCTTAAATTCGATTCCTCGTTTGATCAATTTCATGACCTGATCTACAGTAAGGTCTTCCATAGAGACCACATGTTGCAAAGCTTGTTGATTTTCTGACATGGTTAACTCCTTTTTGCTATCTATGCTTCTTCGGTAATAAGAACTCTATCTTGTCCATCTAGTTCTGCCATCTCTACGATGATCTCTTCAGAGCGACTAGTTGGAATATTTTTCCCAACATAGTCTGGACGGATTGGAAGCTCTCTATGTCCGCGATCCACTAGAACTGCTAAACTCACACGAGCAGGGCGACCATGGCTGACGACGTTGTCAATAGCTGCACGAATGGTACGACCTGTATAGAGCACATCGTCCACTAAAATGACTTCCCGGTCTGTCACATCAACAGAGATTAAAGAAGTATCTTCACCACTTTTAACATCGTCACGGAAAGGTTTGGTGTCCAGCTCTACTACTGGAACTGAAAGAGATTCTAACTGTTCCAAGCGTTCTTGGATACGGCGAGCAATAAAGACACCTCGCGTTTTAATACCAGCCAAAACGATTTTGTTCAAATCTTTGTTTCGCTCAATAATCTCGTAAGTGATTCGAGTAATCGCGCGTTTGACGGTCAATTCGTCTACAACTTCTTTTGCCTTCATGACAAACCTCCAAAAAGAAAAGTCTCCTTAACAAGGAGACTTCAGAATGTATAGCCAAGCGAGCCCTACCGCAAACAGTATAGACTTCACCCTTCTACTTAATCCAGCTCCTTGTCTGCCTCACGGGACAGGTTTAAAGGAATATTTTATTGTCATTACTATATCACAAAGACCCGTTCAAATCAAGTAAAAACATTCATTATTTTCACTTATAACGAACTAAAATCATATAATTGAGGATAGTGATCGCATTCTGGATTTTTTGGATGACAGATAGCCCGTCCAAAGTATATCATGGCTTGGTGGGCTGCCAACCATTTCTCCGGTGGCAGAATGTCCATGACACGTTTTTCTACTTCGAGGGGTGTAGCCGATTTTTTGACAATATCATGGTGCTTGCAGATACGCTCAACATGAGTGTCCACTGCAAAGGCTGGAATCCCAAAGCCAACACTCATGACGACATTTGCTGTTTTGCGACCAACACCTGCTAGGCTTTCTAATTCCTCGCGAGTCTGAGGTACTTGTCCGTCAAAATCTTCCAAGAGTTGCTGGGCACATTTTTTTAGAAACTTGGCTTTGTTACGATAAAGTCCTAGGCGAGAAATGTGTGAAGCAATTTCACTTTCAGTCGCGACAGACATGGCTTGAGGCGTTGGAAAAGCAGCAAAGAGACCTGGTGTAGCCTTGTTGACTGCAGCATCTGTCGTCTGGGCTGACAACATAACCGCAACCAGTAGTTCAAAATGATTGGTAAAATCAAGGCTGGGTTTGGCATCTGGGAAGAGAGCTATGATTTCTTCTAGCACTTTACGTGCTCGTTTTTTTGACAGGACCATTATTCATCCCCGTCAAATAGTCCTTGCAAGCCAGCAAATGGACTGTTTTCTTCTTTCTTGACTGCTTGTTGGGCTTGGTATTCTTCCTCAGTCATGATTTGCCAGTCATTACCTGAAACAAATCCTTGACCAGCTTCCTCTTCAGCCGTCAAGACTTTGATTGGGATATTGAGCAAGATATTATCTGACACACTTTCAGCAAGGTCGATTTCCCCATTTTCGATAGGCAAGACCAGGTCATCATCAAGAACTTCCTGATCTAGTTGGTTGGTTGCGCCTTCCATGAAAACCTCTGTCACTGGATAAGACTCTGCCAATTCAACTGGCTCCATACTGCGACTGGAAGCAAGAACAATGGTGTAAGATAGTTGATAATCTAAGAAATACATGCGGTCTTCGTATTGGACCTTCCCTACCGCAAGGATATCTTTGACATCTAAAATTTCTTGATTACGGGCACGCAAGTCTGATGCCAGGTCTAAAGCTTGTTCAAAATGCAGGCCTTCAGGTTGCTTACGAATTTCTTGAATATTTAACTTCATATTTCCTCCATAAAGATGTACTCACTTGATTATACCATGAAAAGGCTATAAGTCAGCCTCCCAAACTTTGAGATTAAAATCTCATTTTTTAACATATTTACTATGACATATTTTCTGATTAGTGCTATACTATAGGCAAGAATACATCAGAGCAAGGAGGATGCTCATATGGAAGACAAAGCACTCATCACCGAAGCTTATCAACTCCTTTCCGAGTTAAATAAAAGCTACCAAAGCTGCAAACAAGGAACAGCCGATGATCTTCGACTACAAGAGCTGCTGAACACCACTCTTAAGGAACTAAAAAAAGCAGAAAAGCTGGACAACAGTATCTTGATCAACCTTGAGAAATTTTACCAATGTACCAGTCTTTTGATCGGACTGGGGAGCCTAAAACTAAACGATCAAGCACGCACTGCTTGGCGCAACTATGACAAGTTCCATTACGAGCACGTCAAACACGTACTGACTCTTTATGGACCCGTTTTCGGATTTTAGAGTTTAAAATTTTGAATTTACTATTGACAAAATATCCTTAAAGGTATAGGATAGAGGTACTAATACTCGGAGGTAAGGGAGACATGAAAAACTAAGTCTATCAAATAAAGAACTTTATTTAGTAGATCTTGTTTTTGTCTCTTTTTGCATGCTCTTTTTGTACTAGATTTTCTAGTATCTTGTCCTCATTGAAAATCAAAAAACTAGAAAGCTATGCTCCTCATGGGTTGGGGTAGGCAGCTCCAAGCTAGTTTGACGAGCTTTTTAACGAGGAAAATAGAGTTTTGACAGTGACTTTGGGCTCTACTAGATAAAGTAGAGCTTTTTGTTATGCACTATGGACATTCTAGAAAGGGCGACAATATGATAAAAATCAATCATCTGACCATCACACAAAACAAAGATCTACGAAATCTTGTATCTGACCTAACCATGACTATCCAAGACGGAGAAAAGGTTGCTATTATTGGTGAAGAAGGAAATGGCAAATCAACTTTGATGCGAGCTTTAATGGGGGAAGCATTACTTGATTTCACTATCAAAGGAGAGATCCAGTCTGACCTTCAGTCACTGGCCTACATTCCTCAAAAGTTACCTGAGGAGTTAAAAAATAGGACTCTACACGATTACTTCTTTTTAGATCCCGCTGATTTAGACTACAGCATTCTTTATCGTTTGGCGGAGGAGTTGCACTTTGATAGCGACCGTTTTGCTAGCGACCAAGAAATTGGCAGTCTATCAGGGGGCGAAGCTTTGAAAATTCAGCTCATACATGAGTTAGCCAAACCCTTTGAGATTCTATTTTTGGATGAACCTTCAAATGACCTAGACCTTAAAACGGTTGATTGGCTAAAAAGTCAGATTCGAAAGATTAGACAAACTGTTATTTTCATTTCCCATGATGAAGACTTTCTTTCTCAAACGGCAGATACTATTGTCCACCTGCGACTGGTCAAGCACCGGAAACAAGCGGAAACGCTAGTCGAGCATTTAGACTATGATCTCTATAGTGAGCAGAGAAAGGCTAATTTTGCCAGACAAAGCCAGCAAGCTGCTAACGACCAGAGAGCCTATGACAAAACCATGGAAAAGCATCGTCGCGTCAAGCAAAATGTAGAAACTGCACTTCGAGCTACCAAAGACAGTACTGCTGGTCGCCTATTGGCTAAAAAGATGAAAACTGTTCTCTCTCAAGAAAAACGCTTTGAGAAAACAGCTCAGTCCATGACCCAAAAGCCACTTGAAGAGGAACAAATCCAACTTTTCTTTTCAGACATCCAACCATTACCGACTTCTAAAGTCTTAGTCCAACTGGAAAAAGAAAATTTGTCCATTGGCCAGCGCATTTTAGCTCAGGAGTTACGACTAACGGTCCGTGGTCAAGATAAAATCGGTATCATCGGGCCAAATGGTGTTGGAAAATCAACTCTGTTGGTCAAGTTGCAGCAACTACTTAGCGCCAAAAGAGAAATTTCGCTTGGTTTTATGCCACAAGATTACCACAAAAAACTGGAATTGGATCTATCTCCAGTAGCCTATCTCAGCCAAACTGGGGAAAAAGAGGAATTACAGAAAATCCAATCTCACTTAGCCAGTCTCAATTTCAGTTATCCAGAGATGCACCATCAAATCCGCTCCCTATCTGGTGGGCAACAAGGTAAACTCCTACTTTTAGATTTAGTGTTGCGCAAACCAAACTTTCTCCTTCTGGATGAGCCTACACGTAATTTTTCTCCCACTTCTCAACCCGAAATCAGAAAACTCTTTGCCTCCTATCCCGGCGGTCTGATCACTGTTTCGCATGACAGACGCTTCTTAAAAGAGGTCTGTACGAGTATCTATCGTTTGACAGAAGATGGTTTGGAAGTTGTTGATTTACAAGATTTATAAATGTTGAACATAGCAAAAATCCAGAGACGATTTCTGGATTCTTTTTACATATTTTTCAAACGCTCAATTCGTTCTGAGATAGGTGGGTGAGTATAAAAGAGTTTTTGAAGTCCGCCAGCTTTCCTGGGATCATTGATGTACAGAGCGCTGCTAGCATCGTCGACATGGTGATGCATTGGCTCGCTATTATCCAACTTGCACAAGGCATTGATCATCCCTTGAGGATTGCGAGTCAGCTCCACACTGGATGCGTCCGCCAGAAATTCCCGCTGACGGGAAATGGCTAATTGCACCAAGGTTGCAGCGAGAGGTGCCAGAACAATGGCTAAGAGAGAGATGACAAGCATGATAATCTCCAATCCACTGCCATCACGATCATTTTCGCTCCGTCTTCGGCCTGCGCCACCCCACCACATCATTCGACCAGCCATACTAGATAGCAGGGTAATAGCACTAGCAAGAGCAACAGCAATGGTCGAAATGCGGATATCGTAGTTCCGAATGTGACTGACTTCATGACCCATAACAGCTTCTAGCTCCTCACGATTCATGATAGCCAGAAGACCCGACGTTGCTGCGACTGCTGCATTCTGCGGATTCGAACCTGTCGCAAAGGCATTTAAAGAAGAATCCTCAATGATGAAAACACGTGGCATGGGGATCTGAGCGACCATGGCCATATCTTCCACAACATGGTAGAGGTCTGGCGCCGTTTGCTCATCAACCTCACGCGCTCCATTCATAGACATGACAATCTCTGTTGATTGAAAGATCATGGTTAAGGCATAGACAAGACCAATGATTAGGGCTATAATCATGCCCCCAAGACCTGATCTCATGAAGAGATAGCCAACGGCATAACCAACCAAGGCCAAGAGTAGGAAGAAAACCAGCAACAAAATCCACGTTTTTCGTTTATTGCTCGCAATTTGATCAAACAACATCTTAGTCACCTAAACCGCTAAAGTCAACTTTAGGAACTGCCTTTTCCTCTTCAGGTGTTTGAAGGAAGTCTGCAGCTTTAAAGCCAAATAGTCCTGCGATGATATTACTTGGGAAGCTTTCAAGTTTTACATTGTAGTTGCTGACAACACTGTTGTAGAGTTGGCGTGAGTAAGAAATTTTATTTTCTGTATTGGTCAACTCTTCTTGTAATTTGATAAAGTTAGCGCTAGCTTTCAAGTCTGGGTAATTCTCTGCTACTGCAAAGATACCAGAAATCTGGCGGGTAAGGGCATCACTGGCCTTCATCGCTTCAGCTGGTGAAGTTGCTGCGGCTACTTGTCTACGAAGTTCTGTCACTTTTTCCAAGGTAGAACCTTCATATTTGGCATAGCCTTTGACTGTTTCAATCAAGTTAGGGAGGAGATCATTACGACGCTTCAACTGAACATCGATCTGGCTCCAAGCCTCCTTTGTCTGCATACGATTTTTCACCAAACCGTTATAGCTAACAATCACAAAAATAACAATTAGAACCAAAACTCCAAGAATAATCCAAGTCATAATCTTATTCCTTTCTACTTTTAGATTACTACCAGTATATCAAAATTTTAATGAATATGGTAAAATAAGATGATACTAGAGAAGGAAACGACTATGAAACCAGAAACATTTTACAGCTTGCTCGTCGAGCAAAATCTTCCACTTTCGGACCAGCAAAAGAACCAATTTGAACGGTATTTTGAACTCTTGGTGGAGTGGAATGAGAAGATTAATTTGACCGCTATTACGGACAAAGAAGAAGTTTATCTCAAACATTTTTATGATTCGATTGCACCCATCCTGCAAGGTTTGATTTCAAATGAAACTATCAAACTTCTTGATATCGGGGCTGGGGCAGGATTTCCTAGTCTTCCTATGAAAATCCTATATCCTCAGTTAGATGTAACCATCATTGATTCGCTCAATAAGCGCATCAACTTCCTTCAGCTTTTGGCTCAGGAGTTGGATTTGGATGGTGTTCACTTCTACCATGGACGGGCAGAAGACTTTGCCCAAGACAAGAACTTCCGTGCCCAGTTTGATGTGGTAACGGCTCGTGCGGTTGCCCGTATGCAGGTTTTGTCTGAACTGACCATTCCCTATCTTAAAGTCGGTGGCAAACTATTGGCACTCAAGGCCAGCAATGCTCCTGAGGAATTACTAGAAGCCAAGAACGCTCTCAACCTCCTCTTTAGCAAGGTAGAGGACAACCTCAGCTATGCCCTACCAAATGGAGATCCGCGCTACATCACGGTCATCGAAAAGAAAAAGGAGACGCCTAACAAGTACCCAAGAAAAGCTGGCATGCCCAACAAACGCCCGCTTTAATTTTTTTAGTAAAAAAATGTTTACAAAGTTCGCCTCGCTTTTTTATTTCTTGGCTCGGGAAAAAATGATTTACAAAATCTGCCTCGCTCTCGCATTTCTGGGCTCGGGAAAAATTCGTTTACAAAACGAATTTTTTCTGCTATACTATCCTAAGCAAAGGTTTTTAATGTCATCCCGTGAGGTGACGAAGACGCAGAAATATATGAAATTCTTTAATGAGATACCCCTCTCTTTAAAGAAGTCTTACTCTGAGAGCCTGTTGCTGTAAAATAATGGGCTCTTTTTTGATGCCCAAAAGTGAGGTTTATATGAAACAAGAATCAACTGTTGATTTGTTACTAGACGTTGATCAACGTCCTTCAGCTGGGAAAGGTATCCTCCTCAGCTTCCAGCACGTTTTTGCTATGTTTGGAGCGACCATCCTAGTTCCTTTGATTTTGGGAATGCCTGTATCCGTTGCCCTCTTTGCATCTGGTGTCGGAACCCTGATTTATATGGTTTCAACTGGCTTTAAAGTTCCAGTCTATCTCGGATCATCCTTCGCCTTTATCACAGCCATGTCCCTTGCTATGAAAGAAATGGGCGGCGACGTCTCTGCTGCTCAAACAGGGGTTATTCTAACTGGTTTGATTTATGTTATTGTCGCAACAAGTGTTCGCTTTGCTGGTACGAAATGGATTGACAAACTCTTGCCTCCTATCGTTATCGGACCTATGATTATCGTTATCGGTCTTGGTCTTGCAGGCTCAGCCGTGACCAATGCTGGTCTTGTAGCTGATGGAAACTGGAAAAATGCCCTTGTTGCTGTCGTAACCTTCCTCATTGCTGCCTTCATCAATACAAAAGGAAAAGGATTCCTTCGTATCATTCCTTTCCTCTTTGCAATTATTGGTGGATACATCTTCGCAGTTCTTCTTGGTCTTGTGGACTTCACCCCAGTCCTTCAAGCCAACTGGTTTGAAATCCCTGGTTTCTACTTGCCATTTAGTACAGGTGGTGCCTTTAAAGAGTACAACTTATACTTCGGCCCTGAAACAATCGCTATCTTGCCTATCGCTATCGTAACCATCTCTGAACACATTGGAGACCACACAGTCTTGAGCCAAATCTGTGGCCGTCAGTTCTTGAAAGAACCAGGACTTCACCGTACGCTTCTTGGTGACGGTATCGCGACATCTGTATCTGCCTTCCTCGGTGGACCAGCCAATACTACCTACGGTGAGAACACTGGAGTTATCGGTATGACCCGTATCGCTTCTGTTTCCGTTATCCGAAACGCTGCATTTATCGCCATTGCTCTTAGCTTCCTAGGTAAATTTACTGCCTTGATTTCAACCATTCCAAATGCTGTGCTTGGTGGCATGTCCATCCTTCTCTACGGAGTTATTGCAAGTAATGGTTTGAAAGTCTTAATCAAAGAACGTGTAGACTTCGGTCAAATGCGTAACCTCATCATCGCAAGTGCTATGCTGGTACTTGGACTTGGTGGAGCCATCCTTAAACTCGGTCCAGTAACCCTTTCAGGTACTGCCCTATCAGCGATGACAGGTATCATTTTGAATCTGATCTTGCCATACGAAAACAAAGACTAATCTTATAGATAGCAAAAATCCACTCAGTTGAGTGGATTTTTTATTTATGCTTACTTTCCAGCAGTAAATCTTTCAAAGAAATGATAGTCACTGCAAGCAGAATCATGGCCATACCAAGAAAATCAATCGCATAGAATTGCTCCTTCATAATTAAAAAGGCAAAGAAAACAGCTGAAATGGGCTCTATGGAAGCTAATAAACTGGATTTAACTGGTCCTATTAGACTAGCTCCTTTTAGGAAAGCTGTATAGGCAAAGACTGTTCCAATGATGATAATGCCAGCAAATGCAAAGAGAAAATCCAAGCTAGTCGGTATACTTACCCACAAAACTCCTGTGAAGGGAATAGCCCCAACACCAGAAATAACCATTCCTACACCAATCACCAACATACTTCCCCACTTCTTAATCAAAGCGATAGGAAGGATAATATAGAGGGCATAGGTCAAGGCAGAAAAGAGTCCCCAGAAAAGACCCGCAGGTGTGATCGACAACTGGTCAAGTTCCCCATGCGTAGCAATAAGAAACGTTCCTCCAATTGCTAAACCAATTGAAATAATCTCAGCCAGAGTCGGTGCTACCTTGTCCTTGATACAAGTATAAATCAAGATTCCAACAGGACAAACATACTGGAGAACCGTCGCCGTTCCAGCATTGGTTTCCTGAATGGCAGAAAGATAGGCAAACTGGTTTAAGAAAAGTCCAAATAAGGCAAATAACAAGAGAGATAAAAGGCTTTTTCTGTCTTTTAAAAAAGCAAGGAGTTTATCCTTTGCTGTCGCATAAGTTAAAAAAACCAGAGCCAATCCTGCAATGATGAGTCGCAGATTGGTCAAGACTAGAGCAGAAATCCCATGTGCCATCAGGTATTGGCCACTGGTTCCAGACAAGCCCCAAGCAATCCCTGCAACTACTGTAAATAGAATTCCTTTTACGGTTTTTGACATTCTTCCCCCTACTCTTCTTGGCGAATCATTTCCATGACTTGGTTTCGATCGATTATCCACTGGGCACGTTCATCCTTTTCATACGTTCGATTGGATAAAAAGATGGCGACTTCCTGTTTCTTTCGATTCCACATGATGAAGGTACCTGTATAGCCCGTATGGTCAAGCCAGTCTCCTTCCAGATTCCAAGCTAGCGAACGCTCTTTATCCTCTAAGGGAGAGTAATTTCGACTTAGGTTTTCAGCAAAATCATCTTTCAAGTAATGTTCCAGAAAGATTTGCAAATCCTTAACAGTTGAAAATAAACCAGCACTCCCAGCATGTTTGCCCAAAAGACGAGCTTTGGGATCGTGGATACTACCTGCCGCTACTCCTCTAACTGTTGGTACAGCAATCTCAACGGGACCAAACATTGTTTCCTTCATGCCCCATGGTTCCAAAACTTGTTCTTCTATAATCTGATCCAAGTCTTGGTTAAAGATTTTTTCCAAAAGAAAGCCTAGGAGTAAAAAGTGAACATCCGAGTATAGAAAAGCAGTTTTACTACGTCTATTCAGATAAAACATAGCCTCTCTTAATTCCTCAGAACTCAACTGATCCCTATTGGGAATAAAGGGATCCAGATCTGTCGCGTGGGTCAAGAGTTGACGAATAGTGATATCTGGGTAATCACATTCAGATAAAAAGTCCGCCACTGGTCGATCAATGTCTAGTTTCCCCTGTTGCCACAAGAAGGTCAAGACTGTCCCGACTCCCACAACCTTACTCACACTGGCTAAGTCATAGACTAGCCCTGACTCTGTTTTCAAACCTTTCTCAGGATCACTCAAGCCTAGGTAGGATTCTCTCCATTCTCCATCCTTAAAATACGCAAAAGAGGCCCCGGGATAGACCCCTGCCTCGATTTGATCTTCTATTTTTTTTAGAATTTTTGTCCACTTCATGCTTCTTCAAACCATAATTCGATGTTATTGGTATCTTTACCAAGGAAGAATTTCTCAGACTTTGGAATAAAATAGTCTGTGCCCTCAAATTTCTGACGAAGACTAGTCAACTCTAGATTCTTTACCAAAAATTTCAGCATAGACAAGTCCCAGGTAACATTGTTTTCAACAGCCAAATCTGGACCTTTCTCTTGAGTAAAGGTAATGGCATTAGTTGCCACTTCTGAAGCAAGTAAACTCTCCCTGTCCTCAGGGAGACGGAGCTCGACGGAAACCTCAAATTGACTCAAGTATTTTATACTTTTATTTGAATAAAATTCCGGAATCGTATCTAGCGGAACTAAGTCTTCAATATGATTTTCTGCATGAACAAGGATCAAATCCTGTTCAGGAGAAACAATCTCAAAAGCATAACCACAGCTTCCTTTAAATAGGCGAGGAAGGGACTTCATCTGTGAAAGAATGCCCTCGATTTCAGAAGGATTCTCAACTTTTACCACGAGTCTAGCAAGTTTCTTAAGCCCTTCAACTCTGCGAGTTCGCATGCTCGGAGCTTCTTCTAAAATCAATCTCTCCGTACCTGTCTGATCTCCCAAGGAGAGAAAGGCAGACTCTTCTAACAAGGGTTTCATCCCTAGGGTTTCAATGTAAAATTTTTCATTTAATTTTCGGTTATTAACTTTCACAGTCGGAATGATCCGAACTATCTCATTCACACTCATAAATTCCTCCAACTCTTTTATTTTAAAGGATTTTCGAATATTTTACAAGCCATATCTGTTTTATTTAAAAATTTTATAGCAAAAAAACTGGGTTCCCCCAGTTTCTTTTATTATAGATAAAGTAGTTTGAATACTGCTACTGCTGCAATAGCCGCTGCAATTGGAGCTACAACTGGTACCCATGCATACCACCATTTTGAATCACCCTTGTGTTGACCAAGAACTGATTTTGGAAGGAGTTCGTGAAGAAGACGTGGTCCAAAGTCACGAGCTGGGTTCAAAGCAGGCCCAGAAGGTCCACCGAGTGAAGTTACCAAGGCCATCACTAGGAAACCAAGTGCCAAGTGCGCAACTGAGATCCCAGCAGCTGTATGAGGTGCTACTTGAGCTTTCACTGCCATTTCAGTTAAATCAACTGTTTGACCAGCCTGAGTAGCCATTTGTTTCATGTATTGAAGAACCTCAGCACCAAAGAAGTTTTTAGTCAAACCAAGTGCTGCAAAGAAAAGAACAAATGAACCTACAAATTCATTTAGGAAACCATTAACAGTAGCTGCAAAACGTGATTCTTTTGTTCCATGGTCCAAACTTGAGATAGTTGAGAAAGTTCCCAAGATGTTGTTTGGATTTTCTGTTTTCAAATAGTAAGGACGGTGAGTCGCTACAACCATAGCTTGACCAAAGATTGCTCCCAAAACTTGTGCTAGGATGTAAAATGGAACTTGATCCCAAGAGAAAAGACCACTAACTGCAAGTCCAAGAGTGAAAGCTGGGTTGATGTGGTTTCCTGATACATTACCAAACATCAAGGCTGGGATCATAACCCCCATACCGTAACCAACCGCGATAACGAGCCAGCCACTTTGGTGACCTTTCGTACCTTTAAGTTCAACGTTAGCAACTGCACCATTACCAAGAATG
This sequence comes from Streptococcus oralis, assembly GCF_026782375.1. Taxonomy (GTDB): domain Bacteria; phylum Bacillota; class Bacilli; order Lactobacillales; family Streptococcaceae; genus Streptococcus; species Streptococcus oralis_CL. The sequence goes on from NZ_JAKUWJ010000001.1 coordinate 799,607, forward strand.
ATCAAAATAGCAGTTCCCAAGAATTCTGTGGCATATTTAATAGCCCATGTAAAATCCATTTGATAGATTCTCCTTCAATTTTTTTAGACAATCCTTATTCTATCAATTTTTAGGCCTTTTAGCAACAGATTTTCTAAAAGAATCTCTGGAAAACGCTTTATTTAACTTATCTTTAAGAAAAGGACAAAAGGAGTCAAACTCCTTTCATCCTTTTCATCAGTCTTGACGTTGACCAAAGTCTGCAATCATCTGCTCCATCTCTTGACGGCTTGGAGTTGTCAGCATATAAAGGTAATCCCCTTGTAGTTCTGCAAAAGTCGCTGGCATGATTTTTTTGACCTTGAATTGTTGGCTATATTTGACAAGCAAGTCTTCTTCTGAATAGACATAGTTGACATTGGCACGACGTGAAGTTGCCAAGCAATACTGGGGCTCAAACTCTGATCTTGGAAACTCTTCTCCTGCGACAATAGCCGCATAGCCACGATAAAGATCCAAGGAATGAGCAAAGTTATAAACATCTATGGTAAAACCACCTGCAGGACGATTATTGTACTCGATGGCAATGTAGTCGTCCCCGTCACGGAAGAACTCGATATGGAAAAAGCGTTCTCTCATTCCAAATTCCTTGACAATGGCCTCACCATACTTGCGCAGTTTGGGATCCATATCCTTGAGGACATAGTAGGAATTGTCCATCTTATAAATCATCAAATCAAGTGGTGTATAGGCGTAGTCAAAGGTTGTTGAGAAGACAATTTTTCCATCTTTGTCCACTAGTCCATCAAACGTACAGATTTCACTGGAAGTGACAAATTTCTCAAAGAAATAAACGGTTGAATGGTTCCATGTTTGCTTGAAGTGATTTATATCTTCTTCTGTTTCAAGCTTAAAGGTTGCTGCCGCTCCCACTCCATTATCCGGTTTGGCAATCATTGGTAAACCAATCGCCTCGACTGCTTGGTCTACATCTGCTTCTGTCTGGATAACAGCGCCTGGTACAACAGGTACGCCTGCCTTCTGGAAGAGTTTCTTCATCTCAGACTTAAACTTGGTTTTTTTAAGATCTTCGGGTTTGGCACCAAAGACATTGAATTGTTCTCTGAGTGTTGCGTCCAGCTCAAGCCAGTATTCATTGTGGGACTCGATACGATCAATTGGACCATGCTTGTAGAAAAGAAAGGCTACAGCACGTTTGACTTCATCTCTATTTTCAAGATTGTCCACACGGAAATACTCGGTAAGGCTATTGCGCAAAGGCTCATCCAGTTGTTCGTAGGGTTCTTGACCAATTCCCAAGACTATGATGCCTTTATTAGCTAACTCGATTGTAAACTGTTGGAAGTTTTGCGGATAATAGGGAGAAATAACAAGGTAATTCATAGGCAACTCCTTTTATAGATACAAGTGTCCAAGAAAATAAGGCATTTGTTTACGCCACCATTCCCAGTCGTGGGCGACATCGTGCCCCCATTCAGCAAACCAGGCTGGAATTTGTTTCTGGTCAAAGGCTTCTTTGAGCTTGTAGAAAGATGGTAGACCGTCTTGTTCCCAAGCACCTAGGCCCGTACAGACGACGATTTCTGCCTGACGGTAACGATCGATAAACCATCCGTCGTTTTGATTCCAGATATAATCGACTGGAGAGTTTTGGTAAATGGCATCGTCATTGTAGTAATCTCCAACGAAGAAGCGAGCATCATAAACACCGCTGAGAGCAATCACCTTGGTAAAGACATCTGGATGCTGGAGGAAGAAATTGAGTGCATGGTAGGCTCCCATCGAACACCCCGTCGTCATCATGCCATCAAACCAACCTGTCTTGTGCTTGATAAAAGGAATCGCTTCCTCAATCACATAGCGTTCGTAAGATCGATGCATCTCCGCTTGGTCATGACTATTTTTCCAAGTAGCCAGCCAGCTCTCACTATCCACACTAGATAGGGTAAAGAATTGAACACGGCCTTCCTCGATAAAGGAAGCACAGGCATCAATCATTCCAAAATCATAGTATTCATTGTGACTGCCACCAGATGAAGCAAAAACCACAACTGGAATCCCAGCGTGTCCATAACGGTTGAGGTACATTTCACGGTTGAGGTGGCCACTCCAGTGGCTAAGGTTTTCAATATGCATTGGCTTTCTCCTTTCCTAACTTACCATTTCTCTGCAAAAAATCGGAGACAGTCTGGTAAATTTTCTGACCAAGGAATCTCACTATGGATGGCACCAGACTGAACTTTCAAAACAAGATTATCCAAGTGTATTCCACCTGCAATCAAATCGTGGTAATAGCGAAGCGATGAGTCGATATAGGCTTGCTTGATATTGCCAGCCATCAGAGTCTTGTCCGTATCATCCGCTTCTTCCGTTCCAACATAGATAAAAATGCGCTGTTCATGCGACAATTTCTTGCGCTCGATATAGCGGTTGAAGGCTTCTTGGTGAAGCCAGTTAGCAGATGAGAAGACACCTAGACAACCAATTCGATCTTGGTACTCTAGTCCGATAAACTGGGTAATATTGCCTCCTAGAGAAGAACCAATCATAGCCGTATGCTGCCGATCAGCTTTAGTACGGTAGGTCTCATCAATAAAAGGCTTGACCACCTCCATGACAAACTCGGCATACTCCACACCCTTACCGCCAAACTGCTGGCCTGGGATAGGAGATTCTTGAAACTTCCAAGCTGCGTATTCATGCATCCGCCCCAAACCATCATTGTCAATGGCTACAACAATCATGCGACTGATATCAGGGTTTCGCTTAATGGCTGGAATAATCTTCCAAGAGTGTCCGATATAGGACTCCTTGCTGTAAAAGACATTTTGCCCATCATGAAAGTAAACAACAGGGTAAAAACGGTCGGTATCTTTCTCATAATCCTTTGGCAGAAGAACACGCACACGACGCTCCTTTCCTGTATAAGGAACCTTGAGTTTGTGTTCTTTCATTTTTAAATAAAAGTAGGAATGATTCATTGTCAGAAAACTCTCTATATTCAAAATTTTATCTCATTATACCATAAAAATAGAAAAAAAGTCAGTAATTGTCCATTCTAAGGATAAATAACTAACTTTTTTCATTTAATATTCTAAATTCTTCTGGTTTTTCTGATTAGAGGAGATTATCAATTAACTCATCGACAGCGTCTTTTTCAGCTTGAGGTGTGATCTTAGTGATCATAATCCCTGCCACTGCTCGCTCAACCAAGCCTTCAACATCCATGCGTTTTTCATACTGCTCTGCATTCTCTATCTTAGGATTAGTCTTAGGACGATCAGGCGCAAAAATAGTACAGCAGTCCTCAAAAGGCTGAATTGAAATTTCAAAGGTATCGATTTCCTGCGCGATGTCAATGATTTCCAACTTGTCCATCGTAACCACGGGACGAATGATTGGAGTGCTAGTCACAGCGTTGATAGTCTGCATGCTTTCCAAGGTCTGGCTGGCTACTTGACCAAGACTTTCCCCATTGATGATAACCAAACCATTTCGTACCTCACGGATACGGTCGGTAATGCGCATCATAAAACGACGGGTCAAGGTCATGAGGTAGGCTTCTGGCGCCTTAGCCTTGATTTCCTCTTGAATCTCTGTGAAAGGTACTTCGATAAACTGGATATTTCCACCAAACTTGGTCAATTTTCGAGTCAAATCGTGGGCTTTCTTGAGGGCACCAGGACTAGTGTATGGCGGACTGGCAAAGTGAACCGCCTCAATATCTACACCACGTTTAAGAGCTAAATAACCAGCTACAGGTGAGTCAATCCCTCCTGACAACATGAGCATGCCTTTACCAGAACTTCCCACAGGTAATCCTCCTGCTCCACGAAAAGTTTCATAGGAAAGATAGGCAGCTTCCTCACGAATCTCCACCTGAAGATTGATATCAGGATTTTTCATTTGAGCTTGGACATTTGGAACAGCTTCGAATACAGCTCCACCAAGTGTTTGGTTGAGTTCACGACTGTCGAGTTCAAAGTTGTGGTCGCTGCGTTTACTAGAAATCTTAAAGGTCATGCCTTCCTTGTAGATAGCTTTCATAATCTCTTGGACAGAAGACTTCAGAACTTCTACAGATTTTTCAACTTTATATACTGGAGAAAAATTTTGAATTCCAAAGACTTGTTTGAGAGATTCTGCTACTGCTGTGTAGTCGGCTCCATTGAGGTAAGCGTGGGCACGGTCGCGGTCAGCAGTTACCTTAACTTGGGGATAGATGGACAAAATGTCCGAAATATTATTGCGAAGTTTATTGATGAAACGCATGCGGTTTTTGCCCTTGGTTGACAACTCTCCGTAACGAATCATAATTTCTGAATACTGCATAAATGCTCCTATCTTACTTTTCTAGTTTGATTGTAAATTAATTTTAGCTTGGTCAAGAACTGCTCAACCTGACTCATATCATTTTCCAGATCTAGGCTTAGACGCACAGCTGACTGGGCCTTATCCTTGTCCACTCCCATGGCAATCAAGGTACCTGCAGGTTTTCCTGCCTTGGACGAACAAGCCGAGGTTGTAGAAATGAAAATGTCATAGTCTTCAAATGCGTGAACGATGACTTCTCCACGAACACCCTTAATCCCAAAAGTCAGGATATGAGGGGTAAAGTCTTTCTCATCTGAAAAGACAAAAATATCTGGATAATCCAGAAGGGCTTGACGAATGACTGCCTTCATCTGCCCAGTCTTACTAGCAAAGATAGCTAACTTTTCCATAGACAAACGAAGAGCCTTGGCTGTTGCGGCAATCCCTGCTACATTTTCAGTTGTCGAACGATAGTCTCCCTCTTGACCACCACCAGTCAACAGAGGCGTAATCTTCTTGCCAGACTTGATATAAACAAAGCCAACACCTCTGACACCGTGGAATTTATGACTCGAGAAGGTGGCAAAATCCACTCTATCAGTCAGATACTTTTCAGTTGGAATTTTAGCGAGTGCTTGAACTGCATCAACGTGAAAGGAAATGGTTGGTTTATCAGCTAAAAGTTCTGAGATAGCTTCAATGGGCTGGATAGAGCCGATTTCATTGTTAACTGCCATGATGGAAACGAGGGTCGTATCAGGTTGTATCAAACTTGCTAAGGCCTCAACATCCACAAATCCTTTCTCATCAACTGGGGCAATATCCACCTCAAAACCTTGACCTTTGAGCCAGAGGGCTGACTCCTTGACTGCTGGGTGCTCAATAGCTGATACGATGATGTGCTTACCAAACTGGGCTTTTTCAAAGGCCACACCCTTGATGACCCAGTTATCCCCTTCTGTTCCACCAGAGGTAAAGTAGATTTCATCACTTTTCTTGCCAATCAAATCTGCAATTTGCTGCCGGGAAGCATCTAAAATTCGTGTTGCCTGGTCTCCCAAACAATGGAGACTAGACGGATTTCCTACAATTTTTGAAGCAACCTGCATATAGGTCTCTAGAGCTTCAGGATAAGGCTTAGTTGTCGCCGAATTGTCAAAGTAGATCATGTTTTCTCACGCTTTCTAAAATCACTCCTTCTATTGTATCACGAAAAGAGACCTTCGACAAGAAAGGTAGTTTTCTCTTTTTTTAAGATTTTTTTAAAGAAATAAGGTATAATAAATCATAATCAAAGGAGAGTATCATGTCTAATTATCGTAGAACTTCTAATAAATCAAAAACTGAACACATCAAAAAGGGATTTACTGTCTTTCAAAAAACGATTGCTACTATCGGTAGTATCCTTGGTCTCATCACCGCTACTATCACCATCATGAACGCCATGGATAATAACAAAAACAACAAAAAAGAACCGACGACAACCCAAACAACTGTTGTCAAGGAAATTCAAAAGGAATCCCCTCAGGAAAATACTACACCTAACAAGGACAACACTTCTACTAAAGAAAAGACTCCGCAAGAAGAAACTTCCCAATCCAACAAGAAAGAGGAGAAAAAAGAAGAACAGAAAACAACAACTCAGGACTCTTCTACACCTGCTACAAATAAAGAAACAAGCGATAACGGTACACAGTCAAATACGACAAATACAGAAACTAAAACGAACCAGTAATCACTAAAATAGCTTCCTTCCAGATTTGGAAAGAAGCTATTTTTTATTGTTGCAATACTTTGCGTGGTTTGGTTCCTTCAGCTGGACCGATGACACCTGCCATTTCAAGTTCTTCCATCAGGCGGGTCGCACGGTTAAATCCAACCGACAAACGACGCTGAATCATAGAAGCGCTGGCTTTCTGCGTCTCGATAACCAGAGCCTTGGCTTCCTCAAAGAGCGGATCGCCACCAGCTTCACCATCAGAGAAATCTCCCTCATTATCTGGAACGTCTCCTGGGTCAAAGCTATCATCGTAGTCCGCATCTGCCTGAGCCTTGATGAAGTTTACGATACGTTCGACATCATCATCTGAGATAAAGGATCCTTGTAGACGGACTGGGTGATTTTCATCAATTGGTTTAAAGAGCATATCTCCTCGACCGAGCAGCTTTTCAGCCCCATTTTCATCCAAGATAGTTCGCGAATCTGTTCCCGATGAAACTGCAAATGCTACTCGTGATGGAACATTGGCCTTGATGAGACCAGAGATGACATCAACCGATGGACGTTGCGTTGCGAGAATCATGTGAATCCCTGCAGCACGTGCCTTCTGTCCGAGGCGGATGATAGCATCTTCCACTTCCTTGCTGGCCACCATCATAAGGTCAGCCAACTCGTCCACAATAACAACAATCAAAGGCAGCGGCACTTGTTTGTACTCAGATTGGCTATTGAATTCCTCGACCTTGGCATTGTAACCAGCGATATTTCTCACACCAACCTTAGCAAAGAGTTCATAACGGTTTTCCATCTCATCCACAACCTTTTGCAGAGCCTTGCTGGCCTTGCGTGGATTGGTCACAACTGGAATCAAGAGATGAGGAATGTCATTGTAAACCGATAACTCAACCATCTTTGGATCCACCATCATAAACTTGACCTGGTCGGGTCTTGCTTTCATCAGAATGCTGGCGATAATACCGTTAACTGCGACTGACTTCCCTGATCCCGTCGAACCTGCAACGAGTAGGTGGGGCATCTTGGAAAGGTCAAAGGTGCGAGCAGTTCCATTGACAGCCTTACCTAGAGGAATTTCGAGGAGATTTTCTGGTTTAGTTTGAGACTGTTCCCAGAGTTCACGGAAGGAAACGGTCGCAATCTCAGAGTTGGGTACTTCAATTCCGACTAAGGATTTACCAGGGATCGGAGCCTCAATCCGAACATCCTTGGCCGCCAGAGCCAGCGCTAAGTCGTCTGCCAGATTGGAAATACGGTTAACCCGTACACCAACTGCTGGCTTGACTTCATACTTGGTTACTGAAGGTCCAATTTCAGCTCGTTCCACCGTCACCTTGATACCAAAGCTGGCAAAGGTTTCTTCTAGGATTTTGATATTTTCCCGAACAATCTTCTTTTCCTTGGATTGGTCTTTGGGTTTATCTGGCGCAAAGAGTTGCAAGCTTGGCAGCTTGTATTCGAGGGCTTCCTTGGCAGAAAAATCAACCTGTACCTCTTCATCCTCAAAATCTTCTTCCCTATCTGGAACGTCAAAATCAGTTTGAGGGAGGATAATCTCCGGTTCGATCCATTCTTCCTCAGGAATTGGTGGGAAATCGTAGTCTGGTACTTCAGATAAGATTTCTCCCGTTTCAGGATCTACAGGAGGAAGCGGTAATGCATCCTGCTCTTCTTGTTCTCTCTGAATTCTTGCTGCTTCTTCAGCTTCTTGACGAGCCTTCTCTTCTTCTCTCTTGATGAAGCGTTCCTGTTTTCTCTGTTCCTGTTTTTCCATGAAAGATCTGAACTGAGTTCCAATAAAGGCTGCAACATCGTAAATAGACCAAGGACTAACCAAGAGTGCCCCAACTAGAATCAAAAGAACTCCAATAAAGTACGACCCGATATTTGAGAAAAGAAAGGCTATGGGAATATAAAGTCCGACACCAAGCAAGCCTCCACCAGCGAAGCTAGTCACCCGCATACCAGTCAGGTCCGTCATAACTTGAGACAGGGTCCCTTTTAGAACTGATTGCTCCAAACCATATTTCCAAACCAAGTAGGCCTCAAAAATCAAGAGCAAGCCAGCGAAGATACAGAGAAATCCTGATAGAAGTCCCTCTTGCTTGCGGATCCATTTAAAAAGAAAAAGATAGATGAGGAGACCACCTATGGCCACATAGGCCAAACTTCCAACCACCAGTCGAATGAGATTGTAAAGTGTGACACCTGCTGCACCGAGTTTAAGGGCTGCAATAATCAACAATAAGGCAATTCCTAAGGAAATCAACATCCTCTGGATAGCCTGTTTTCTTTCGAGTTCTGCTTTAGACGGTCTCCGTCTTGTTTTTGTAGTATTCTTGTTTGCCATTCTTCTATTATACCATATTTCACAGCCATTTCGAATAGAGAAAAAGATTGCACCAAATGGTAACAATCTTTCTATTCTAATATTTTTTATGCTTGTGGTTTGCGTAGGTAACCATAAACCACACCACTTACAATTGCTCCAATCAAGACAAAGACAAGGTAAAGAAGAGCATTTGAAGTAAGGGCGATGACGAAGATGCCTCCGTGTGGTGCCATGAGTTTGATTCCTGCAAGACCAACGAGACCACCTGCTACTGCTGATCCAAGAACGAAGCTTGGGATCGCACGAGCTGGGTCAGCGGCACCAAATGGGATTGCTCCTTCAGTGATGAATGACAAGCCCATGATGATGTTTGTCAAACCAGAGTTGCGTTCTTCCTTAGTAAATTTGTCTTTAAAGAGAAGAGTTGCGACAAAGATGGCAAGTGGTGGCACCATTCCTCCAGCCATAACTGCTGCCATGGCTACAGAACCACCTGAAGAAACAGTCGCTGCAAGCGTACCTGTACCAAAGACATAAGCAGCTTTGTTGACTGGTCCACCCATGTCAACAGCCATCATGCCTCCAAGAACGATACCAAGAAGGACAGCTGAACCTCCTCCAAGACCGCCTAGGAAGTCATTCATAGCAGTGTTGATTGCTGCCATTGGAATATTGACAGCCAACATAACAAATCCTGTCAAGATTGTTCCGAAAAGCGGTAGGATAAGGATAGATTTAGCACCTTCAAGTGAACGAGGAACTTTAACGTATTTCTTGATAACAAGAACCAAGGCACCTGCGATAAATCCACCAACAAGGGCACCTAGGAAACCGGATGAGACACCTGCAAGAGTTGAAGTTGCTTCTCCTCCTGCGGCATAAGGGATTTTACCAAAGGCAAAACCTTCTTTGGCAATTGCACCAGCCACAAAACCAGCTACCAAACCTGGTTTTTCAGCGATAGAGTAGGCAACATAACCTGCAAAGACTGGGAGCATCAATCCAAAGGCTGCACCACCAATTTTCATGAACATGGAAGCTAGTTCATGGTAAGAACCAAGATTGCCAAGTTTTTCATTTGGAACACCCAAAGCGCCGTCAATCAAGAAGGCAAGGGCAATCATGATACCACCGCCAATAACAAATGGCAACATTTGAGATACACCACTCATCAAGTGTTTGTAGAAGGCACCACCAAGGCTTTGTTTTTCGTTAGAGGCTGTTGCAGCTTTTGCACCATTAGCGGCACGGTAGACTTCCGCTTCTCCTGAAAGAGCCAAGTTAATCAATTCTTCTGTTTTACGGATACCGTCAGCAACTGGACGATTGATCAATGGTTTGCCATCGAAACGATCCATCTCAACCGCCTTGTCTGCAGCTATGATAACAGCTTTAGCCTTGCGGATGTCCTCAGCAGTTAGTTGGTTTCCAACACCGCTAGCACCGTTGGTTTCAACCTTGATTCCAACACCCATTTCAGCAGCCACTTTTTGAAGGGCTTCTTGAGCCATGTAAGTGTGGGCAATACCTGTTGTACAAGCTGTAACAGCAACGATAAAGTCACCAGAGTCATTGGTAGGTGCTTGAACTGGCTCCTCAGCTTTTTCTGAAGCTTGGTTAAAAAGTTCGATAACTTGGTCAGCTGATGTTGCTTGACGAAGTTTATCAGCAAAGCCATCTTTCATCAAGTATTGAGACAATTCTGCCAAGGCTGCCAAGTGAGTATCATTGGCGCCTTCTGGAGCAGCAATCATGAAGAAGAGGTCAGTTGGTTGTCCATCTAAACTTTCATAGTCAACACCCTTGTTTGATTTAGCAAAGAGAACAGTCGCTTCTTTTACAGCAGCATTTTTGCTGTGAGGCATTGCGATTCCATCACCCAGACCAGTAGAAGTGAGAGCTTCACGCGCCAAAATTCCTTCTTTAAATGTTTCAAAATCTGTTACATAACCGTGGTCTGTCAAACTTTTAATCATCTCGTCGATGACAGCTGTTTTTTCAGTTGCCTGCAAATCCAGCAACATGACATCTTTTCTCAATAGGTCTTGAATTTTCATCGTTTTTCTACCTCAACTTTTTCATATGTTTCTTTAATAAATTCTGCCGTTGCCAAGTCATCTGAGAATGTCGTTGCTGTTCCACAAGCAACTCCCCATTTGAAGGATTCTACTACATCTTTAGATTTGACAAATTCACCTGTAAATCCAGCAACCATAGAGTCACCAGCTCCAACTGAATTTTTGACTGTTCCCTTGATAGGTTTGGCGAAGTAAGCTCCCTCAGATGTGACAAGAAGGGCACCATCACCAGCCATAGAGATAATCACATTTTGAGCACCTTTAGCTAGGAGTTCTCGAGCGTATTTCTCAATTTCATCTAAACTTTCGAGTTTCACTCCAAAAATCGCTCCAAGCTCGTGATTATTTGGTTTGACCAAAAGTGGCTGGTAGTCCAAACTATCAATCAAGGTCTGTCCTTCAAAGTCACAAACCACTTGCGCACCAGTCTGCCGCGTCAAGGCAATCAAATCCTTGTAGATGACATTTCCTAGGTTTTTAGCACTCGAACCCGCAAACACAACCGTATCATCTGCTGTCAGACTAGATAAAATAGCTTTCAATTCTTCTAACTGGGCTGGTTCGACATTTGGACCCGTTCCGTTGATTTCTGTCTCTTGGTCTGCTTTGATTTTAACATTGATACGAGTATCTTCTGCCACTTGGACAAAACGTGTCTCGATTGCTTCATCAGCCAAAGTATCTGTGATAAATTTACCAGTAAAACCTCCGATAAATCCAGTCGCTGTATTTGGAATATCCAAGCGTTTCAAGACACGACTGACATTGATTCCTTTCCCTCCAGCAAACTTATCATCACTATCCATTCGATTGACACTACCGACTTGGACTTGGTCCAAACGAACGATATAGTCAATGGATGGATTGAGTGTGACTGTATAAATCATACTTCTATTACCTCCGTTTTCTCCTTAATAGCCTGCAAGAGCTCATGCCCTTGACTTGTGATAACAATAGCTCGTTTGAGTGGTGCTACCTTGGCAAAGCAAGTTTGTCCAATTTTTGACGAATCAACCAAGACATAGGTCTGTTTGGCATTCTCTAAAATAGCGCGCTTCACAGCACCCTCTTCCATATCAGGAGTTGTATAATAGCCATCGTCCACACCATTCATCCCGATAAAGGCACGATCAAAGTGCAATTGGTTAATCTGGTTAAGAGCAACGCCCCCGATGCTAGCATCTGTTGCCATCTTGACACTTCCTCCAACCATGACAGTTGGAATCTGCTTTTCAACCAACTGTGCGGCATGGTGAATCGAGTTGGTCACGACTGTAACATTCTTATTGACCAATTCATGAATCAAAAAAGCAGTTGTTGTTCCAGCATCGATAAAGATGACATCTTGTTCCTTGATGAGAGAGGCTGCTTTCTGAGCCAGCAACTTCTTCTCTTGAAGGTTTTTGACAGATTTTTCTTGAATGGTTTCTTCTTCCTGCAAAGAGTGAGGCAATTCTGCTCCACCATGTACGCGACGAAGCTTGTTTTCCGCTTCCAACTCATCCAAATCTCTTCGAACCGTTGATTCTGAGGTCTCTAGCAAACTAACTAATTTTTCTAGAGAAACTACATGATGTTGATTTAACTCCTCTAAAATCAGTTGCTTCCGCTCTGTTTTTAACACCGAATCACCTCCTGTTATCGTTTACACTATTCATTCTATCACACTTTATTTAAAAATCAAGCATTTTTTATCATTTTCTTTCAAAATCTATCATTTTCCTTATTTCTAGAATTTTTATTGCAAGATAAGGGCCTTTATGGTAGACTATTTGAGTAAGTATTGGAAGATTACTCAAGAGGCTTAAGAGGCCGTGTTGGAAACGCGGTAGGCGTGTAACAGCGTGCGTGGGTTCGAATCCCATGTCTTCCGTTTATTTTAAAAAAGATACCCAAGAAATCTTGGGTATCTTTTTTCTTATATGCTTGTTTTATAACTCGGGTGAATTTCTTAGAAAATATCAAATAACAATTTCACATTGAGAATTGTTAAGATAATGGAAACGATATAGCCAAGGATGGTATTCCATTTGGCATTGGTAAATTCTCCCATCAGTGATTTCTTAGAAGTTAGATAAATCAGTGGGAAGATTGAAAATGGAAGAGCAATCGAAAGAAAGACTTGTGAATAAACCAATAACTGATCTAATGTTTTTTCCTGATGACCAAACAGAACCGCTACAATCATGACAGGCAACAAGGCAAAGAGACGAGTTGCCAAACGAATGAACCATTGAGGTAATCTCATATGCAAGAAACCTTCCATAACGATTTGTCCAGTCAAGGTACCCGTAATTGTCGAATTTTGACCACTGGCTAATAAAGCCAAGGCAAACAAGGTTGATAAGGTCGAGCTAGCTATAGCTCCTGCAATAGTAGAATCCTGCAAGGCATTATACATTTGAGAGAAGGCAGAAATCTCAGATGCATGGCCGAAAAAGAGAGCCGCCCCGAGAATTAATAGAAGGGAGTTAACCACAAAGGCCAAGGATAATTGGAGATTTGAATCCCAGGTCATAAAGCGCACGGCTTTTCGAACATCATTCTTGTCCTTGTGATTGATTTTCCGAGTTTGTGACAAGGAAGAATGCAAATAGAGGTTATGGGGCATAACCGTTGCTCCCACGATCCCTAGTGCCAAGGTTAATTGACTTTCATGCCCTGGCAAGGGACTTTCAAATAAGGTTGCATTCGGTAGATAACCCTCAACGATTCCTTGGAAGCTTGGATGTGACAAAGCTACCAGATAGGTAAAAATTGCTAGAATGGTTAAAATCAGTGTTGTCACAATAGCTTCAATCTTCTTAAAGCCAAATTTCATCAGAAGCAATAAGAGAAAAACATCCAACACGGTCAAGAGAATTGCTATCATAATCGGAATCTTAAAGAGAAGATTGAGAGCAATCGCTGAACCTAGAACTTCTGCCAGATCTGTCGCCATCAAGGCTAATTCTAAAATCACCCATAGACTATAACGAAGCCATTTAGGTGAATGATGAGCCGTTGCTTGAGCCAGGTCCATCTGGGTTACAATACCAAGCTTTCCTGCCATCTGCTGAAGTTGCATGGCAATGAGAGATGAAATCAAGATAACAAACAAGAGACTATACTTATAGGAAGCACCACCGACTACACTGGTAATCCAGTTTCCTGGATCCATATAACCAACTGCGACAAGAGCACCCGGACCTAAAAAGGCATTTAAATTTTGCCAGAAATGATTGTTATTTGGAGTATCGATAGATTGATTAATCTCAGAGAGTGACACTTTTTTATGAGAAGACATAGATACTTACCTCTTTCTAAACCTACTTTTTCATTATTTTCTATTAGAGAAAAATAAGATTGACTTTAAACTATTAAAACAATGAAAACTATATGAAAAACATTTAGTTTTTTCATTATTTTTCTTAAGGCACCTTAATTATAACAGAAAATATGATAAAAACTTAAGAAAATTCAGGACTTGATTTAATATTTAGGATACAGCAAAACGTTGTATCCTTTGTTGTATCCTTTTTTTGAAAAAGAATGCTAAACAATAAAAAAGATAAAAATAAAAACGCTGATTTATCAACGTTTTAGAAAGGTTTGCAAAAGAATGCAAAATATCAATGGAGCCGGTGGGAGTCGAACCCACGTCCAAACACCTGCCAACATATTTTTCTACAACCATAGGTTATGTATTGTTTTAACAGCTCCTCGACACATAACTCAAGCCTAGAAACTGCGAGTCTATTAATCTCTTATCAAACCACTAGACAAGGCTTGATCGTATCTCGCTAATCATAAGACCTGTCATTGAACACGAGCAATCCAAATCAGGTCACGCCTGCTGGTTTTTAGGCAGCTAGAGCGTAAGAAGTGTTATTTTTTGCAGTTATATTTAACTGAGCGTTTACGTCGCCACACGGGTTGCAAAATATGCCTCATAATGCCTGTCGAATCCGTAACGACCCCAGGATGTTAGAACTATTATAACCTATCTTCATAAAAATTGCAAAATCAAGCCAATTCTTTAGAAAAGATACGTTTTCAAAGCATCTGATAAGGCTTGATAACCAGCTACACTTAGATGGAGACCATCCGTTGTATAGGCTGATTGAAGTTGCCCTTCTGAATCTGTCAAACTATCATAAATTGGTAGAAAATCTACTTGCATATAGGCGGAAGCTAGAGCCTCATAGGCTTGATTCCATTCTCTGATCTTTTCATTGGTACGAATATATACTGTCTGCTTGTATTCTTCTCCTTCATTGACTGGCAGAATAGAAACAAGCTTTATTTGTGACAGCGGATAATCTCGGTTAAGCGATTGAATCACACCTTCAAGATTATCCAAGGCTTCATTCATGGGAATATCTTTTCCGATATCGTTTGTCCCAATTAAGAGAACAATTTGATCGACAGCATCACCATAAAGATGGGCATCAAGATTGTCTAGTAGAAGCCCCGTCTGGTAACCTCGGATGCCTCGATTAACAATCGTCTTGGCAGTTCCGAGTAACTCTTGCAAAGGGTAGTATTCTACAATCGAATCGCCGATAAAAATCATATCTGGTTCTAAAAGAGAAATCTGATTGAGTTCACGATACTTGGTTTGAATTTTTGCTTGCTCTTTTAGGAGCCAATTTTCTAATAACTGTACTGCCACCTTATCCCTCTTTCTCTAACCAATTTTCTAGAACCTGATAAACGCCTCCTTGGCTGTTAGCTGGAGCTAGGGCAGTTGCAACTGCCTTGGCCTCATCATCAGCATTTTCCATAGCATAGGCAATTCCAGCCATCTCCAACATCTCAACATCATTTTCGCTATCACCAAAAGCCAAGATTTGTTCCGATGTCAAATCCCAGCGCTTGAGTAATTCTTCCAATCCCCAAGCCTTGTGAACACCAGCTTGCAGGATATCGATACAGCCATAACCGCTAGAAACAGCTCTTACACGACCATCAAAGAGGTCATTGATTTCCTGCAAAACTGGATTAGAACGTTCCTCTCCAACGACCATGCTCATCTTTAGCACTCCACCAAAGAGGTCAGCTTGTAACTCTTCCACAAAATTGGTCCTTTGGTAAAGTTTTTCAATCATCTCTGGAGTCATAAATTTTTCCAGGTCTGTAAAAACCGTTCCTTCCTTGACAAAACTCCCGTTCATACTAGTGACGACGAACTGATCTCGACACTCCCTCCCTTTAAAATGAAGGAGAGCCTTGTCAACCATAGCATCATCCCAGGTCTGAGCTTGAAGTAATGTATCATACTCAAATATCCGAGCACCGTTAGCAACAACCAGGACTACTCGACTCGCCAAGTGTTCTAATAATTGCCTCATCCGGTGGACTTCATTCCCCGTCGCAATGACAAAACGGATACCTCGTTCATCTAATTGGTCTAAAATCTTTTCTAAACGTGGCAAATCCAATTGCCCTCTTGGATCCAGCAAAGTTCCATCCATATCCGTTGCAATTAATTTAATCGTCATCTCGTCTCCTTTAGGGCGAGTACCTACCACTTCAACCCTACATGTTCATTCATTTCTTTATAGGCTGTGTCAATTCTTTCCTTGGTCGCCTCATCCAACTTGTCACGGTGACTGCCCCCCTCGATGAAGTCCTCTAGGATATAGGTCTGATAGAGGAAGAGCGGATAGCCTTCTAGGGAGTAAGTCCCTTTGGGTGTCCGATTAACCCAAGTAGGATGCGCTTTGGCGGTTTCAATCCTTGTCTTTCCATCTTTTTTCTTAATGGTCACATCCATAAGAACACCGCGCTCTGTCCACTTGGCATTTCCCTCGTCTTGCATGGTTTCAATGCGCTGGTTTGAAAGGAAATTTCCCATGGAATAGATAATCAGTTTTTTGTCACCATCTTTTTCAACCGTTTCGGCAGGTTCAACGACGTGAGGATGCCCTCCAAAGATAATATCAGCTCCCCAGTCAATCATCTTGTGGTACAGTGTCTTTTGTTCTTCCGTTGGTTCCAACTGGTACTCAATTCCCATCTGAGGCATAACAACAGTGATATCCGCTTCTTTCTCGGCACGCTCGATTTCCGCCTTCATCTTTTCTTCGTCTAAGTCAGAAAGATAGCGATTATAGTCCTCTTGGGAAATAGATTGTTCAATGCCATTAAAGCCATAGGAATAAGCCAAGAGAGCTACCTTGATACCATTGACTTCCTTGATGACTATAGGGGCTTGGTCACGGGATTCATGTGTGTAAACTCCGATAGGTGTCATTCCTGCATTTTCAATAGCTTGAGCCGTTGAGACCACTCCCTCTATCTGAGAATCTAGGATGTGATTGTGGGCCAAGTCTAGAACTTGATAGCCTGCATCCTTGATCGCATCCATCACCTCACCAGGTGCATTAAAAAGAGGATAACCTGCCAAATAGTGGTCCTTGTTCACAGTTCCTTCAAAGTCACCAATCACCAAGTCCGCTTGCTTGAGCCAAGGCTTGACATACTCAAAATTTTCATGAAAATCATAAGTCCCATCTTCTTTTAGAGCTGTTCGGTAGATAGGGATATGATAAAGAAGATCACCGTTTGCCATGATACGGGCTGTCTTTTCGTCAGAATCATTTTCCTTGGATTGACCAGATGTACTTGTAGAATCAAGAGTTTGACTACTAGGACTCGTTCCCTTGTTGCCTTGTACTGCTCGAACTAACAAGTTCCCTCCCATGGACAAGGCAACTGCAAGTAGCAAGACCGTAATAAACTGGGCATTGGTCCAGGATTTATAATTCTGAAAGAAACCAATACTAGTCTTCAACAATCCATCAATAGGTCCATGAGACCGTCTATCTTGTCGCTTTTCCATCTTTATTCCCCCTTGCTTTTTGGTGCAAGTCTTTTCTTTTATTATACCACAGACAAAAGGGGAATAGCGTTTATTATATTATTTTTTAGGAACTTCTGCGACTTTCTTTCTCGCCTATTTTGTGTTATCATGTAGATGTAATGAAAGGAGAGAAAATGTCTGCTATAGAACGTATTACAAAAGCTGCTCATTTGATTGATATGAATGATATTATCCGTGAGGGAAACCCTACTCTACGCGCAGTTGCTGAGGAAGTCACTTTTCCATTGAGTGATCAAGATATCATTCTTGGCGAAAAAATGATGCAATTCCTCAAGCATTCTCAGGATCCTGTTATGGCTGAGAAAATGGGACTTCGTGGTGGTGTTGGACTTGCTGCTCCCCAGCTGGATATCTCAAAACGTATTATTGCTGTTTTAGTGCCAAATATTGTGGAAGAAGGTGAAACTCCAGAGGAAGCCTACGATTTACAAGCCATTATGTACAATCCAAAAATCGTATCCCACTCTGTTCAGGATGCTGCCCTTGGCGAAGGAGAAGGTTGCCTATCTGTTGACCGTAACGTACCAGGCTATGTTGTCCGCCATGCCCGTGTCACTGTTGATTACTTTGACAAGGACGGTGAAAAACACCGTATCAAACTTAAAGGATACAACTCCATCGTTGTCCAACATGAAATTGACCACATCAACGGAATCATGTTCTACGATCGTATCAATGAAAAAGATCCATTTGCTGTTAAAGATGGTTTACTGATTCTGGAATAAAGAAAATCCCGTTGCAAGACGGGGTTTTGTGTTATAATAGAGGCATGAAAACAAATGATATTGTCTATGGCGTCCATGCCGTTACTGAAGCACTCCTTGCAAACACTGGAAACAAACTCTACCTCCAAGAAGATCTAAGGGGTAAGAATGTTGAGAAAGTCAAGGAACTGGCTGCTGAGAAAAAAGTCTCCATCTCTTGGACCTCAAAAAAATCCCTCTCTGAAATGACCGAAGGTGCTGTCCATCAAGGATTTGTCCTTCGAGTTTCCGAATTTGCCTATAGCGAGCTAGATCACATTCTTGCCAAAACCCGTCAAGAAGAAAATCCTTTGCTATTGATTCTAGACGGGTTAACTGATCCTCACAACTTAGGTTCTATCTTGAGAACTGCTGACGCGACCAATGTTTCAGGAGTCATTATCCCCAAACACCGCGCTGTCGGTGTAACTCCTGTTGTTGCCAAAACGGCCACAGGTGCTATTGAGCACGTACCGATTGCCCGAGTGACCAACCTCAGTCAAACCTTAGATAAACTCAAGGATGAAGGCTTCTGGACCTTCGGAACAGATATGAATGGTACCCCTTGCCACAAATGGAATACAAAAGGGAAAATCGCCCTCATCATCGGAAATGAAGGAAAAGGAATCTCTAGCAATATCAAAAAACAGGTCGACGAAATGATTACCATTCCTATGAATGGGCATGTTCAAAGCCTCAATGCTAGTGTTGCCGCAGCCATTCTCATGTACGAAGTTTTCCGAAACCGACTATAAAAAAGTTTCCAATCACTTGATTGGAAACTTTTTTATGATTATACTCAATGAAAATCAAAAAGCAAACTAGGAAGCTAGCTGTAGACAGCTCAAAGCACTGCTTTGAGGTTGTAGATAAGACTGACGAAGTCAGCTCAAAACACTGTTTTGAGGTTGTGGATAGAACTGACGAAGTCAGTACCCATACCTACGGCAAGGCGACGTTGACTTGATTTGAAGAGATTTTCGAAGAGTATTAACTATGTTCGGTGATAAACTTGTAGGCTTCTTGACCTGCGATAGCCCCATCTCCAACTGCTGTTGTCACTTGGCGAAGATCTTTCTGGCGAACATCTCCAACCGCAAAGATACCTTCAACGGCAGTCTTCATGTGGTTATCTGTTACAATCCACCCCGCCTGGTCTTGGATATTCAAATCCTTAACAAAATCACTAACAGGGTCCAGTCCAACATAGATAAAGACACCTCCGAAGGCTTGCTCTGTCACTTGACCAGTTTTTACATTTTCAAATACAACTGACTCTACTCTGTTTTCACCCTTGATTTCCTTAACTACAGAGTCCCAGATAAAGTTGACTTTTTCATTAGCAAAGGCACTGTCTTGCAAAACCTTTTGGGCACGAAGTTGGTCGCGACGGTGAACAATAGTGACAGACTTGGCAAAGCGTGTCAAGAAGAGAGCTTCTTCTACCGCTGAATCTCCACCACCGACTACGAGCAAGTCTTGGTCACGGAAGAAAGCTCCATCACAGACCGCACAATAGGAAACGCCTCGGCTATTTAATTCTTCTTCTCCAGGAACATCTAAAAGACGGTGTTTAGAGCCAGTTGCCACGATGACAGTACGGGTTTCATAAACTTGGTCATCAGTGATTACCTTCTTATAGTCAGCATGATCTTCAATCTTTTCAACAAACCCATAAAGGTGCTCCACTCCAAGATTTTCAAGTGGTTCAAACATTTTTTCAGCCAATTCAGGTCCACTGATATTGGCATAACCTGGATAGTTTTCAATATCAGATGTGTTGTTCATTTGCCCGCCTGGCAGACCACCTTCAATCAAAGCCACTTTCAGATTACTTCGAGCAGCATATAAGGCAGCTGTCATTCCCGCAGGTCCAGCACCAATAATAATCGTATCGTACATTTCGATTCCTTCTTTCTTGTTGTAACTATCTTTATTCTAACTGTTTGAAGTTTATTTAGCAAGTATTATGCTCTGAAAACTAAAATGAGACTCATGATGGCAAAGGATAATACTGGAATCACCAAAACCCCGATCATAATCATATCATAGAGATGGGCTTGACGGGCCTTGGCTGTCTTGTCCACACCAGACATAGCTCGCAATCCAATCCAAATTCCTAAAGAAATCACGACGAGAATGGTCGTTAAGATCAAACTCTCGAAATATAAAGAAAATAGTTGCAGTAGCATGATCTCTCTCATTTCTATCTTTTTTAAAGAGTAAACTCAGCTAGTCCAACTAACTGAGTTTTCCTTTTACTATTATATCAAATATAAGTCCGTTTGTAACTAGCGAAGAATTCTTTTGTTCGTTCTTCTTTCGGATGATTGATGATTTCATCCGGTGTGCCAGACTCGATGATTTTCCCTTTATCTAGGAACAAAATCTTATCTGCCACTTGGGCTACAAAAGACATATCGTGACTAACCAAGATCATGGTTTGACCAGACTTAGCGGCATCTGCAATAGATTTTTCCACTTCTCCGACCAATTCTGGATCAAGAGCTGATGTTGGTTCGTCCAAGAGCAAGACGTCTGGTTTCATAGCGAGGGCACGCGCTAGGGCAACCCGTTGCTTTTGCCCACCTGACAAATGGCGAGGGTAATGTTGCTCCTTATCAGAAAGACCGACCTTAGCCAACTCTTCCTTGGCGATTTTGGTTGCTTCCTCATCTGATAATTTCTTAACAACAACCAAGCCTTCCTTGACATTGTCAAGGGCTGTTCGGCGTTCAAATAAGTTGAACTGTTGGAAAACCATGGACAACTTGCGACGAAGGGTCAAAATTTCCTCTTGGCTAATCTGAGAAAAATCAACTTTAAAATTGTCAATCTGGATGGATCCGCTATCTGGAGTTTCAAGGTAGTTCAAACTACGAAGAAAGGTTGATTTCCCAGCTCCAGATGAACCAATCAAGGCTACAACTTCTCCCTTTTGGATATCCAAGTCCAGATGATCCAAGACAGTCTGACCTGAAAAGGATTTGCTTAAATTCGAAATCTTAATCATTAACGAAGGTCTCCTTTCACATCTGTAGTTACTGTATCCGGCGCAGAAATTTGCATTTTCTTCTCGATAAAACGACCGAGGCTTTCGATTCCGATATTGACTACCCAGTAAACAAGGGCTACGGAGATGAATCGCTCAAAGTAACGATAATCAGCTCCACCCAAAATCTGAGCCTGAGCAAAAACTTCGACAACACCCGCACTAAAGGCTAGAGAAGTTCCCTTGGTCAAACCAATGAGGGAATTGATCAAGGTTGGAGTAGCTACCACCGCTGCATTAGGAATAATGACACGACGATAAACTTGCGCACGGGTCATCCCCAGACTGCGTGCCGCTTCAATCTCACCAGGATTGACAGAAAGGATGGCTGCACGAATGGTTTCGCTGGCATAAGCTGCCTCATTAAAGGCAAAAGCTACAATAGCAAAGGTTGCTGCTGGAATCGCATTGATATTAAAGCTGGTTCCCCATTGTTGATTGAGGGCTTTCAGAGCAAGTGGAATCCCGTAGTAGGTCAACATAAGCTGAACCAAAATCGGTGTCCCTTTTAAAAAGCTGACAAAAAAGGCTTGTAAAGGATATAAAATCTTAACACGGTTGATTTTAACAATGGCAAAAACCAAGGCTAGCACCAAACCAAAAATCGCACCACTAAGCGTCAACATGATAGTTGTAGGAAGTTGTTGGACAATTCTTGGAATCCCATCAAAAACCGAACGCAAGCTAAAGAGCTTACCGTCTGGAATCAGCTGCATCAAGCTCTGGTACCAATCTGATGCTAAAAGTGTTGTAACAGTCATAAAAACATCCTCTCCTGATAATGATTCATTCTACCATACTTCTGCTCCCAAGCAAATTATTTGCTACGGGTAAAGCAGACTTTGTCTATCTTATAGTTTATCACACTTTAAAACAGGGAAGCTATATATTTTACCTATCAAGAAGATAGATAAAAACTATCTCAAACCTAAGTTCTCATAGGTTTTTCTATAGCCAATTTGTTTAACAGCACCATTCTCCACCAAAATTGGACGTTTCAATAACATGCCATCACTCGCTAGAAGCTTGGCTGCTTCTTGTTTTGACAAGCTTCCCACCTTATCTTTTAGGCCTAGTTCACGATATTTAATCCCGCTGGTATTGAAAAATTGTTTCACTTCAAAACCAGAAGTTTCTAGCCAGTTTAAAATAACTTCTTCACTTGGTGTTTCTTCTACAATATGAATATCTTGATAGTCAAGTCCGAGTTGGTCAAGTTCATTCTTTGCTTTCTTACAAGTTGAACATTTTGGGTATTCGATAAATTCTAACATCTTCTTTTCTTTCTATTTTTTATTTTCTTGAAATGCTGCACCTTCATGCTGCAAGAGCCAGGCTTTCTTTTCGACTCCAGAAGCATAGCCTGTCAGACGATTGCCTGCACCCAGCACTCGATGACAGGGGACGAGGATGGACCAGGGATTACGCCCCACTGCTCCGCCAATAGCTTGGGCAGAATTCACCTGCAAGTCTTGAGCTATTTGACCGTAAGTCACTGTTTGACCATAAGGAATGCCTTGCAAGTAGGTCCATACCCGCTTTTCAAAATCCGTTCCAATGGGAGCCAAAGGTAAGTCAGATAGATCCTGAACACTGCCTTCGAAATAGGTATCTAAATAGGAAATAACTTGCTCTAATACAGGATGGCTACCAACTTCTTCTATCGTTTCATCCCCTAATCCCCTCTCAAAATGAGTTTGGTCCTGCACCCAAATCCCAAACAAATATTGCTCATCAGCAACTAAGGACAAGGTTCCAATTGGCGATAAGTAGAGCATTTTTGAATACTTTTTCTGCGTCATTTTTTTAATTTCTGATAGGCCAAGCGTTCTCCATCAACTGGAACCTTACCGACCTGACTAAATCCAAGCTTTTCAAAGATATGCTGCATGGCCTTGTTTTCTACATGCGTATCTGAACGAAAATCTAGGTAATCAAATCCTTCAATCAAGCCTTCTAGGAAAGTCTGAGCAACTCCCTGCCCTTGGACATCTGCTGCCACAGCGATACGGTGAAAGACCAGATATTCTGATTCTTCCCCATGCCAACTTCCTTCATAAATGGCTTCATAGGCTTCCTCTGGGCTCTTGGTCACAGCAGCATAGGCTAACAGTTCTCCCTCTTCCAAGGCCACATAGGCTTGACCAGAGATGATATCATCAATAATGATGTCGGCATTTGGATAGTCATTTTGCCACTGGTCACTACCAGACTTGGCTAAACACTTTTTGGCATCCTCCATCACCTGCATAATCGCATCTACTTCGTTTGGAAAAGCTAAACGAATCTCCATCTCTTCCCCTCATTTCTAACTATTTTCTCTCATCATAGCATAATTTAAAGCTTTCTACAAGCAGTTGAAACTTGACTTTTGTTTGTTATTATTTTATAATCTAGTTATTAAAACTAGATATAAAGGAGTTGGAAATGAATTCTATCTTTTCCTACCCAAAATGGGAAGACATTCCAAACATTGACCTCTATCTGGATCAGGTTTTACTTTATGTCAATCAAGTCTGTGCTCCTATCTCTCCAGATAAAGACAAGGGGCTAACAGCATCCATGGTCAATAACTATGTCAAACACGGTTACCTGACAAAGCCTGACAAGAAAAAATACCAACGCAAACAGATTGCCCGTTTGATTGCCATCACTACTCTCAAGTCTGTCTTTTCGATCCAAGAAATCGCTCAGACACTGAATAGTCTACAAACTCAAGCAAGCTCAGACCAGCTCTACGACGCTTTTGTGGACTACATGAACCATGGGATTGATCCAGAAAATCCTATTATCCAAACCAGCTGTCAAACGGTTAAACTCTATCATCAAACTCTAGACTTAATCCTTAGCAAAGAAGAGGAGGAAATCCAATGAACACCAGCCTAAAGCTCAGTAAAAAACTCAGTTTTGGAGAGGAAATTGCTAATAGCGTGACCCATGCTGTGGGTGCGGTTATTATGCTCATCTTACTCCCCATTTCATCCACCTATAGTTACGAAGTACATGGGTTTTTATCATCTTTTGGTGTTTCTATCTTTGTTATCAGTCTCTTTCTCATGTTCCTTTCGTCAACCATTTACCACTCTATGGCCTATGGTTCGACCCACAAATACGTCTTGCGAATCATCGACCATTCTATGATTTACGTGGCTATCGCAGGCTCTTACACGCCTGTCGTCTTGACCTTGATGAATAACTGGTTTGGCTATCTGATCATTGCCATTCAGTGGGGAACAACCATTTTCGGCATCCTCTATAAAATCTTTGCTAAAAAGGTTAATGAGAAATTCAGCCTTGCCCTTTACCTGATTATGGGCTGGTTGGTCCTAGCTATCATTCCTGCCATTATCAGTCAAACAACGCCCATCTTTTGGAGTCTCATGGTAACTGGCGGACTCTGTTATACAGTTGGAGCTGGATTTTACGCTAAGAAAAAACCTTATTTCCACATGATTTGGCATCTCTTTATCCTAGCAGCATCTGCACTCCAATATATCGCGATTGTTTATTACATGTAAAAAAGTTGAGAATCTTTTCTCAACTTTTTTCTTCACAGATATTAATAAAATACTGGTGCAAGCTTACATCATCTGTTAACTCTGGATGAAAAGAGGTCACCAGCATATTTTTTTCTTGAGCTGCAACGATTTGGTCGTCTAGGGTTGCTAGGATTTCAACACCCTCTCCAAGACTACTGATAATTGGTCCGCGGATAAAGGTCATTGGAATCTTGCCAACTCCCTTACATTCTGCCTCTGTATAAAAACTTCCTAGTTGACGGCCATAGGCATTGCGCTCAACCACTATATCCATAGTTCCAAGATGACTTTCTTCCTGAGAAGTGATTTCCTTAGCTAGTAAGATTAATCCCGCACAAGTTCCAAAGACTGGTAGTCCAGAAAGAATGGCTTCTCGGATGGGAAGCAGCATCTGCTGGTCACGCAAGAGCTTGCCCATGGTTGTAGACTCACCGCCAGGCAAAATCAAACCGGACAAGTCACTCTGATATTTCTGAAAATCATCTAAATTTCTGATTTCGACACCAGTGACTCCTAATTTATCTAACACCTTTGCATGCTCTGCAAAGGCGCCTTGCAAGGCTAGTATTCCGATTTTCATCTATTTTCCTCGCTCAGCCATGAGAATTTGAATTTCATTCTCATTGATACCAACCATGGCTTCCCCAAGATCTTCTGAAATTTGTGCTAAGATTTGTGGGTTTTGGTAATTGGTTACGGCTTTGACAATGGCACTTGCTCGTTTAACAGGGTCGCCTGATTTGAAAATACCTGATCCAACAAAAACACCTTCTGCCCCCAGTTGCATCATCAAGGCCGCATCTGCTGGCGTTGCAACACCTCCAGCTGCAAAGTTTACAACCGGCAATTTTCCATGTTCATGGACATATTGAACCAATTCAACAGGGACTTGTAAGTCCTTGGCAGCAACATAAAGTTCATCCTCACGGAGATTTTGAATGCGGCGAATTTCTTGATTCATCATGCGCATATGACGAACGGCTTGAACAATGTCTCCTGTACCCGGTTCTCCTTTTGTCCGAATCATGGAAGCTCCTTCAGCGATACGACGCAAGGCTTCACTCAAGTCCTTAGCTCCGCAGACAAAAGGAACTTGGAATTCCTTCTTATCCACATGGAAACGGTTGTCAGCTGGAGACAACACTTCACTCTCATCGATATAGTCAATCTCAATAGCCTCTAAAATCTGAGCTTCTACAAAATGTCCAATTCTAACCTTGGCCATCACTGGAATGCTCACTGCTTCTTGGATCTCCTTAATCATCTTTGGATCACTCATACGGGAAACCCCACCAGCTGCACGAATATCAGCTGGAATCCGCTCCAAGGCCATGACAGCTGCCGCACCAGCAGCCTCTGCAATACGAGCCTGTTCAGGGTTCTGAACGTCCATGATAACCCCACCTTTGAGCATCTGTGCCAAGTTTTTATTTAGTTCATAACGATTTTCAGTCATTTCTTCTCCCTCATCACTTGTATTAGTAGCTACAGTTTTATTTTAAGCTAGAAATAGGAGAAGAACAAGATGAAATAAGCTGGATTGTATGGGGACAGAAACAAGAAAAACTATCTGACCTTCAGTTAAGGCCAGATAGTTCATCAATTCTTATTTTTCAGCTGTAAGTGCAGCCATTGTGATGTAGTTGTAAGGTTTGTTAAAGTGTGGCAAGAAGAATAGGTCTGTCAAAGCCAACTTATCAATTGTCACATGCTCTTGGATAGCAAGTGAGAACATGTGGATTCCCATACTGATAGCTGAATCACGTGATACCATTTGAGCGCCAAGAATTTCGCGGCTATCTTTATCAAAGACAATCTTGATGGCAACTTCATGGTTGTCGTGCTTCATAAATTCTGGTTTTTGAAGATCGTTAAAGCCTGTTTCAGTTGCGTTGTAACCAGCAGCTTTAGCTTTTTCAAGAGTCAAACCAGTTGAAACCATGTGAAGACCGTAGATTGAGATACCGTTTGATCCTTGTACACCGATTCCTTCAAGTTCGTGTCCACAAGCGTTGTAAGCACCAACGATACCAGTACGAACAGCGTTTGAAGCAAGCGCGATGTAGCTAGTGTCTTTACGAGCGTTGTCATAAACAGTCGCACAGTCACCTACTGCATAAACACCTGGAATTGATGTTTCTTGTTTCTTGTCTACAAGGAAGGCACCGTTACGGAAGAGTTCAATCTTACCATCAGCAAGAGCTGTGTTTGGACGGAAACCAACTGCAAGAACAACCATATCCACATCAAATGTTTCTTTGTCTGTTACCAAGCGTTCAACTTTACCATCACCTTGGATAGCTTTTACTGTTTGACCAAGTGCCAAGCGGATGTTGTTGTCTTCCAAGTTCTTCGCCATCATTTGAGTGAAGTCTTTGTCGTAGTAGCCGTTCAAAACAGTGTCTACGATATCAACAAGAACAACTTCTTTTCCAAGACGTTCGAAAGCTTCAGCAAGTTCAACACCGATATAACCACCACCAACAACTGCGATGCGCTCAAGGTGTTTGCTCTTGTCAGCAAGTTTTTCGATAACTTCTTCTGCGTTTTGGTACAACTTAACAAATTGAACATTTTCAAGTGTTGCTTTGAATTCGCGGTTGCCCTTAACGATTTCAACACCTTCGATTGGAGGCAAGATTGGAGTTGAACCAGTCGCAAAGATCAATTTGTCATAAGACTCTTTATGTTCTTGACCTTCAACTTCTGCTGTCACAACTTTATTGTCATAGTCGATTGAAAGAACAGGTGAGTTCATGTAAACTTTTGCACCCTTAGCTTCCAATTTTTCTTTATCAGAGTAGAAGAGACCTTCTGGACCATCAATTTGTTCCCCGATCCAAAGCGCCATTCCACAACCAAGGAATGAAATATTTGAGTTTTGGTCAAATACAACGATTTCATTTTCATGTCCAAAATTGTCCAACATAGTATTGATACATGCTGTACCAGCGTGGTTAGCACCAACTACAACGATTTTACTCATAGAAAATTTCCTACCTTTAATTTAAAATTTACCTTTCTAGTATAACATTTACTGTTAGCGTTTACAAGGTATTTGCTTAGAATTCTCTTATTTTAAGCAATTTTAAGTTTTATTATATTATTTTTTTGAGTTTCTATCCTTTTTTATATTTTTTGAGCATATTTCTTGACTTTTTGTTAAAATTTATTTGTGAAAACGCTGACTTTATGTTATGCTAGAAACATGGGAATAAAATGTAAGGGGTTCAATTATCGTAAATTTAACCTAGCTTGAATATTTCCTCTGAAGAAGAAAGGAGTTGGTAGCTTGCCTCTTCGTTCACGTTCTGAACGACTCATGGGAACAACTATCACGATTTCATTAGTAGATGAACAGGCAGATTGCCTGCTTCAAGGAGCCTTTGATTTACTCAGAGAGCTCGAGTACCGCTTCAACGCCAACAGTCAAGAATCCGAATTGATGGAGATCAATCACCAGGCTGGAATTGCTCCGGTCAAGGTCCATCCTGACTTATTTGAACTGATTGCTCTTGGGTTAGAACACAGTCTAGCTCCATCTAGCCATCTAAACATCAGTATTGGCCCCTTGATTCAAACCTGGCGAATCGGTTTTTCAGATGCTCGACTCCCAGAGCTAAATGAAATCGAAGCTGTCTTGCCTCTAGTTGACCCGCATTTTATCAAGTTAGATCCCGCTAGCTCTACTGTATTTTTAGAGAAAAAGGGAATGA
Organism: Streptococcus oralis; assembly: GCF_026782375.1. Taxonomy (GTDB): domain Bacteria; phylum Bacillota; class Bacilli; order Lactobacillales; family Streptococcaceae; genus Streptococcus; species Streptococcus oralis_CL. The sequence continues at coordinate 827,984 of NZ_JAKUWJ010000001.1, forward strand.
AGCTTGATTTAGGTTGCTTAGCTAAAGGCTATAGTGCAGATAAAGTTGCTCAGTATTTAAAAGTACACGGAGTCACTTCTGCCTTGATCAATCTCGGAGGAAATATCCTCACCATCGGGAACAATCAAGCCAAAGAAGGGAAAGACTGGCAAATCGGTATTCAAGATCCACGAAATCCTCGTGGCAATCATCTCCTAACCATTCCTGTTTCTAACAAATCCGTCGTCACTTCTGGTATCTATGAACGGCACCTGACAATAGACGGAGAAGACTATCATCATATCTTTGATAGTAAGACAGGATTCCCTGTCGAAACCGATCTCGCTAGCCTAACGATTATCTCAGATAAATCCGTCGATGGTGAGATTTGGACAACCCGCCTATTCGGAGAACGTAGCGCTTCTATCCTCTGGCAAGTCGATGGTTTAGATGGTATCGAAGCCATTCTCATCGACAAAGAGGGGAACCTTACATGTTCTTCAGGCCTTTAAATTTGTATTATGTAAAAAGAGAAAGGAAATCTCATGCTAAAACTTATTGCCATTGTTGGAACGAACTCTAAACGTTCTACAAACCGCCAATTGCTCCAATACATGCAAAAACACTTTGCTGATAAAGCTGAAATTGAACTCGTTGAAATCAAGGACATTCCTGTTTTCAACAAACCAGCAGATAAACTTCTTCCTGCTGAAATTCTTGAAATTGCAGCTAAAATTGAAGAAGCTGATGGTGTGATTATCGGTACTCCTGAGTACGACCACTCTATCCCTGCCGTTTTAATGAGCGCTCTTGCTTGGCTATCTTACGGTATCTACCCACTTTTGAACAAACCAATCATGATTACTGGTGCTTCCTATGGTACACTTGGTTCATCTCGTGCTCAATTGCAACTTCGTCAAATCTTGAACGCTCCTGAAATTAAGGCAAATGTTCTACCAGATGAATTCTTGCTCTCACACTCTCTTCAAGCATTTAACCCAAGTGGAGACTTGGTTGACCTTGATGTCATCAAGAAATTGGATGCCATCTTTGATGACTTCCGTATCTTTGTGAAGATTACTGAGAAATTGCGCAATGCACAAGAATTGCTTCGCAAAGATGCTGAAGAATTTGACTGGGAAAATTTGTAAGATAGGAGACCGAAAGAATGAAATTTGTTGGACTTGTTGGATCAAACTACGATCAATCATATAACCGCAAACTCTTGGAATTTATCCGTCGCAATTTCAAATTCAAATTTGAATTAGAAGTTCTTGAAATTGATGAAGTTCCAATGTTTAACCAAGACGAAAAATGGGACGAAAGCTTCCAATTGCGTTTCTTGTATAACAAGATTACACGTGCTGATGGTGTCATTATCACCACTCCTGAGCACAACCACACTATCTCAGCTTCACTCAAATCTGTACTTGAATGGCTTTCATACGAAGTTCATCCATTTGAAAACAAGCCTGTTATGATTGTGGGTGCATCATACTATGACCAAGGAACTTCACGTGCCCAAGTTCACCTTCGTAAGATCCTTGACGCTCCAGGTGTCAATGCCTACACACTTCCAGGAAATGAATTCCTTCTTGGTAAAGCCAAAGAAGCTTTTGATAACAATGGAAACATCACCAACGAAGGAACTGTTAAATTCCTTGAAACTTGCTTAGATAACTTTGTTAAATACGTAGGAGTCGTTTCGAAATTGAAAAAACCAAAACCAATCGAACCAGAAGACTTGGATTGTGGAAAACCAATTGCTACAACCATTACAGAAGTTGACCCTGACGATCCAGAATGGGTAGAAAAAGTTGCAGCAATCACGGGCGCTGTTTCTGGTGATACCTATGTCAAATTGGACCACGGTATCCTTACAGTTAACCAAATCGATATGTTCTTGAAAGCTATGCCATTTGAATTGACATACGCTGACGACAACAACCAATTCCTATACTACAACAACGCTCACCAAGATCCAGACACCATGTTTGCTAAACGTGTACCACCTCAATCAGGTAGCCGTATGTCAACTGTGCATGGTTCTCTTCCACCAGCACGCATGAAGAATGTAGAGTGGGTTATCGGAACACTTCGCAACGGAAACCAAGAATACGTTCGTACGATCGTTCCAGGTTCTCCTGCAGGTGTCATCAACACACACAACTACCAAGCAATGTACTATCCTGATGGATCATACGCTGGTATCAATGAAATCGTCTTTAACTTCCAACCATGGCTTGACTGGTACCTAAAAGAAACTGGTCAACGTTTGGTAGGTGGTAGTGGACCTTTCGCTCCTGCTGCTGGAGGTCATGGAGACGCTGATGCTACTTCTGGTGCTTCTGATTCAGGGGATGCTGGAGGCCACGGTGGTGACGCTGACGCTACATCTGGCGCAAGCAACTAAGAAACCAAAAAGGAGCCAAATGGCTCCTTTTTTATTGCAAAAGAAAAGGGGCTTGTAAATCATCTACAAACCCCTTTCATTTTATGAGTTAGGATCATCTAAACTACGGCCGTGTAAACCTTTTTCACGTTGTACTTGGCGTAGTTTTTCTGGTGTAACGTCATTTCCTTCCTCGTCCACAACTTTGATTCCTTCAATGTGGTGACGAACAGAACGACGATAGCCTTCGATGTATTCCTCACGAAGCTTAGCTTGTTCCACTTTTTCAGCAGAAGTTAGACCTTCTGTTTTTTTCTTTTTAGCAAGCTCGTTGATACGAGCGATTTTTTTCGGATCCATTTTTTCTCCTTTGTGATAAGATACAGTCCGTTTGACTGAGTTTATTTAGTATTAATTTGGTTGAAACGTGCAAGTTTAGCTGCTTTCTTGGTTAATTGCGACAAGATAGCCAAACGATTTTGTCGAACAGTCTGATCTTCAGCCATTACCATGGTATTTTCAAAGAAAGCATCAATAATTGAGCTAAGCGCAAAGAGTTGTTCTAATTGCTGGCTTGCAGTTCCTGATAAAACGAGTGATTCTACTGCTTCTGCCAAAGCTTTTTCTTCTTCATTCTCAAAGAGAGCAGGATCAACAGTATCAGTTCCTTCGACTTTTTCAGCCAAGTTGAAGGCACGGGAGAGGGATTCAACCGAAGATTTGAAATCTTCTTTCTTGCTTGCTTCGACAAGAGCACTTGCTGCTTCTAGCATATCTTCCACAACAAAGTTCGAACTTGCAAGAACTGCTTCCTTAATGTCTTTTGGAGTTGAACCCATCATCTTATCAACACGAGCCTTGATAAAGTCCATAACCTCTGCTTTATTTTCATACGTCAAGCTGTCGAATTTCAAAGCATAGAGACTATCAATCAACTCATCCATAGCAATGTGCCAACCAAAAGCATCCAAGATACGAACTACACCTTGCGTTGCACGACGAAGAGCGTAAGGGTCATTAGAACCTGATGGAATCAATCCTACTGAGAAGAAACTCAAAATCGTATCCAATTTGTCTGCAATGGCTAGAATAGCTCCAACCTTGCTCTCTGGAAGTTCGCCTTCGGCAGCTGTCGGCATGTAGTGTTCACGAATAGCTGCTGCAACTGTTGGAGTTTCCCCAGCAAGGAGGGCATATTTTTCACCCATAATCCCTTGGAGTTCATCAAACTCACCAACCATCCCCGTCAACAAGTCAAACTTGTAAATGGCTGCTGCACGAGCAAGGTCAACTGTTTCATCCACTGACAAGCCAGCTTTTTCTGCCAAGAGAATGGCAATCTGACCTGTACGAATCATGTGTTCACGAAGAGAACCAATCTTTTCGTGGAAGGTGACGTTGTTTAATTTTTCAACAAGGTCAGAAATAACCAATTTTTGGTCTTCACGCCAGAAGAATTCTCCGTCTTCCAAACGGGCTACCAAGACTTTTTCATTTCCTTTGATGACATTTTCCAAATTCTCTGCATTTCCGTTACGAACAGAAATAAAGTTTGGCAAGAGTTTACCGTCTTGATTACGAACAACGAAGTAACGTTGGTGTTCCTTCATCGAAGTCACCAAAACTTCTTCTGGAACTTCAAGGTATTTAGCATCAAAACTTCCCATAAAGGCAGTTGGGTATTCAACCAAATTCAAGACTTCATTCAGCAAGTCAGCATCAATTTCGATACGTACACCATGTTTTGCCTCGATTTCTTTGATTTGGTCAACAATCATTTGCTCACGTTCACGAGGATCCGCGATTACAAACTGCTTACGAAGGTCTTCTTCATAGCTCAGTGCTGACTGAATCTTAGTTTCTTGTCCCAAGAAACGATGGCCACGGCTTACACAACCGCCCTTGATATCAAGAAAATTCAAATCAAATTCTTCTTCATCTAAAAGAACAGTTAAAGTGTGTACGGGGCGGATATATTCAAAAGTATTGTTAGCCCAGTGCATGCTGACTGGGAAAGTTAGGGATTTCAAGACATCCACGACACCAGGAACAATGGCTTCGACTGGTTGGCCCACTTCTTCCTTGGTAACATAGACATATTCTTCACCCTTGATTTCACGGAATTCGATGTCTTCAACTGTCAAGCCTTTTCCACGGACAAATCCTTGAGCTGCTTTGGTGAAGTTTCCATCACTATCCAAGGCAATTTTCTTTGCTGGACCCTTGAAATCTTCTGTCAAATCAGATTGCTTGTCTGCAAGCCCAGTCACACGAACAGCCAAACGACGTGGTGTTGAGAAGGTTTGAATGGCTTCAAAGGAAATGCGGTTTTCCTTGAGAAATGCTGCCATTTTTTCACCTAGTTGCTTTTCACTTGGAGTTACTACGTAGGCTGGTAACTCTTCAAGACCGAGTTCTACTAATAAGTTTTTTGTCATGTTTTTTCCTTTACATTTTCTTCAATCTTTTTTGATATGCACCTTAGGTACTGGGGACGTCGCTAACTAACTTTGTGAGTCTGAATGGAAATCTAATGCAAAATTGATCAAGATTTCCAACAGTCTCATCAAAGTGGATTTAGCTGACTGATTTTTGAACCTAAGGTTTCAAAAATCCCCACATAACAGTACAGCGGTGCATATCTCTCTAGCAAGTCTTCGACTTGCCTCTAACGATTTTAGAGCACAGTATTACTCACTATTCTGCGTCTTCTGCTAAGAGTTTAGCTCTTGTTTCTTTATCTAAAAGTGGGTAGCCTAGGCGTTTGCGTTCTGCGACAAAGGTTTTGGCTACGACACGGGCCAAGTTACGGATACGAGCGATATAGCCCGCGCGCTCAGTTACAGATACGGCACCACGCGCATCAAGTAGGTTAAATGTGTGTGAACATTTGAGAACATAGTCATAGGCAGGGTGAACCAAGCCTTCTTCCAAGGCACGACCAGCTTCTTTTTCAAACTTATCAAAGTTTTCCAGCAACATTTCTTGGTCCGAAATTTCAAACGAATATTTTGAGTGCTCGTACTCAGGCTGGATAAAGATTTCTCCGTATTTTACACCATCAGCCCACTCGATATCATAAACAGAATCAACTTCTTGAATGTAAGAAGCCAAGCGTTCTAAACCATAGGTAACTTCCGCAGTCACAGGGCCAGTTGCCAATCCACCGACTTGTTGGAAATAAGTAAACTGAGTGATTTCCATACCATCAAGCCAAACTTCCCAACCGAGACCTGCAGATCCAGTCGATGGATTTTCCCAGTTATCCTCAACGAAACGAATATCGTGTTCCAAAGGATTGATACCCAATTTTTCCAAAGACTCAAGGTAAAGTTCCTGGATATTTGATGGAGATGGCTTCATAACCACTTGGAATTGGTGGTGTTGGTAAAGACGGTTAGGATTTTCCCCGTAACGACCGTCAGCAGGACGACGTGATGGCTCTACATAAGCCGCATTCCATGGCTCAGGCCCGATAGCACGAAGGAAAGTGTACGGACTCATGGTTCCCGCACCTTTTTCATTATCATAAGCCTGCATAAGCATACAACCTTGGTCATTCCAAAATTGTTGCAAAGTCAAAATAATTTCTTGAAATGTTAATTTCTTAGACATTGAATACTCCTTAATAAAAAATGATTTTTTGCGACACGAGTCTGCCTTGTCGATTATACGAGGCAAGACGAGTTAGTACTGCGTCTAGCTCAGGCACTCTAGTGCTGAGCGTGGGGCAGTCCGATTGTAAGGAGGTCTCTGCCACTGACGCAGTGGAAAGTCAATTTTTTAGACATTGTTTACTCCTTGTTATTAATTCTTGAGACTTTGGATACAAAAAGAACCGTGTCTTTGCTCCTAAGTCTGTGACCTAGGGGCGTCAGAAACGCGGTTCCACCCTAATTTATTACTTCATTGTTTTTAAAAATACGACAGAAAGCGCCAGTTTCTTAGTTTGTTCTACTTGGCTCCCACTGTCCCAAGCTCGCTTGAAGAACGCCATAAGACTTTCTTTCCTGTTGAATATTATATCAGAAAGGCAAGAAATTTACAATTCTTTTTCTTACTTTCTAAAAATCCATCTCATCCACACGTGGTGCGCCAGAAGTCACAGAAATGGTCTTTAAGACTTCTCGCTCTTCTTTGCTGAGTTCAATCCCAAAACAGTCAAGATTGCTCTGGATGCGAGAGGCTGTCACTGACTTAGGTAGAGGTAAAAATCCTTCTGCCAAGCTCCAAGCCAAGGCGATTTGAGCCACTGATTTCCCATGCTTATCAGCAATTTCTTGGACTTCTTTCTTTTCAAATAACTCTCCTTGGCCAAAAGGTCCCCAAGCCTCTAAAAGAATGCCTTTCTCTCTACAGTAGTCAACCACTTCCTCTTGATAAACTCCTGGTGCCAAGCGAACCTGATTGACTGCAGGAACAATTCTTGCTGTCTCAAGCAAGGCATCCAAATGATGGGGAAGAAAATTACTAACGCCGATAGCACGGATCTTGCCTTCTTTATAAAGGTCCTCCATCGCTCTCCAGACTTCAGCATTGCGAGTTTTCCATTCGTCATTTTCTCTTAGTGGTTTTGGATTTGGCCAATGGATCAGGTACAAATCTAGATAGTCCAATCCCAGTTTTTCCATTGATTCTTCAAATGCTCGGCGAGCTTCATCATAGCTTTGATTGGTATTCCAGAGTTTGGTCGTTACAAAGATTTCTTGGCGAGGAATACCGCTATCTCGAATAGCGCGACCAACACTCTCCTCATTTTTGTAGATAGCTGCAGTATCGATATGACGATAACCAGCCTTCAAGGCTTCCAAAACAGCTTGGTAGGCTACTTCTCCATTTTCAGCTTTCCATGTTCCAAATCCTAGTACAGGAATTGAAACTCCATTATTAAGGGTGTAAGATTTCATCGTTTTTCCTTTCTATGTGAAGAAAATCTAAAGAAACAAAACCAGATTAACAGAGGCATGTCTCTTTAGATTTTGAAGATTATTGATCACGATAATAATAGATTTCGTGAGCCTTCAAGCGAGAGTTCAGCATTTCCGGAACAGTCACAAATGTATAACCTTGTTCTTTCAGATATTCAATGATGCTTGGTAGGGAATTAACAGAAGGACCATGAATATCATGCATAAGAACGATCGATCCATTACGAACCTGACGCTGTATCTCTGTCAAAATGGCTGTCTCATTTTTACTTTTCCAGTCCAAACTATCCACATCCCACATGATGAAGCTTAAGTCAAGGCCGTTTCGAATATCATCAGTGATGGCACCATAAGGTGGGCGCATCAGTTTAGAGCTTGATCCTAAAACCTGAGTTAACAAATCTTCTGTATCCGTGATTTGCTTTTTAGCATCTTCGAGAGATAGTTGGGAAAGGACAGGATGACTCCAGCTGTGGTTGGCAACCACATGCCCTTCAGACTTCATCCGTTTAAGGATGTCTTCATTGCCAGCGATGTTTTTACCAAGTACAAAGAAGGTCGCCTTTACTTTGTACTTAGCTAATGTATCCAAAGCTTGTGTAGTTGTAGACGGATTTGGACCATCGTCAAAGGTCAAAGCCACAACTTTTTTGTCTTTTTGTGCAAAGTAAGCTTGATAGAGTTCAGCATCTTTTTCTAATAGATAAGAGGACTCCAAGACATCAAAGAAACTGGATATTGGTAAAGCAATTTCCTCAACAGTCTCTCCAGAATTAGCAGGATAAAGGATGATTTGACTATCCTTATAATCAAAGCTCCAGGATGTCAATCCTTGGTCTGTGAAGCTCTTTATAACTTGATCAATTTTTGCCTGGTCAAGTTTCTTATCTTCTAGAGTTGATTTGATTTGACTCAGTAAGAGTTCCTTAGCCTTACTAGCATCTTTGAAAAGTCTACTGAGATCAAAAGTTTTTCCATCTTCTGTCAAGAAAATTTTTCCTAAAGACGTCTTTTCTTTTTCTTCAACCTTTGATGCAGACAAATCGTAGACTTGCTTGCTGATATTACGAGAAACAACTCCCTTTAAGACGGGATCCAATTGCTCACTATAATAAAAGACCAAGTCCTCTTTATCTTCCAGCTTTTCTTTGATATCCTGGTTGATTTTTTCTCTAACAGACGCAATGACTTCCTCTCCTTGCAGAGGGTAGTAGGCAATCACCTCAGCTTGACCTTTTCGGAAATGGTCCTTCTGACTACCTGAGTTGAATTGTTGGTCCTTTTCGCTTTTTAGCGCTTCAATTTTTTGTTCGTAAGATTGCTTTTGTAGTAGCTTATAACCAATAGCACTCCCTAATAGAATCGTAGCAACTCCTAAGATTCCAACAAGGGAAAGCAATAGCCTTCTCGTTTTATCGTGAGAAACACGTTTTGCTCTATTTTTTTTCATATTTCCATCATATCAAATCGGGGCTATTATTTCAATGATAAACAGGGATTCTGTCTTTTTTTAGGAAAATAAAAAAGCTTAGAAATCTTCTAAGCTTCTATTTTTAAAAACGAATCGCTTCACGTGTTTTCTCATATGAAGTTACAAAACGGTTTGTAACTCCTGGTTCAGCAACTTCCAAGGCTTGTGAAATTTTTTCAAATGATGCTTGGTAGTCAAACTCTTTTTCAAAAATTTCAAGCGCTTCGTTAAAAGCATCTTGAATACGCTCATCAAATGAACGGTAACGGTTTGAGTATTGCAAGAGTTGCTCAGTCAAGGTTGCATATTGAACGATATCATAGGTTTCTGTTTCAAGTGCTTCCATATCATTTGTTGCAATTTCAAGAATTCGTTTAACCGATTCAATATTCACTTGTGGTTGTTCTAACTCTGCCATCAGATCTTCTGTGTTATGACTTGCAGTAAAGAAAAGTTTCAAGAAACTTTGAGGAATACCTGGCAAGTTTCTCTTCTCCATGTAACGTTTGATAGTATGCAAACGGTTCACATAGACATTTGCTTTTTGGCGAGCATTGAGGTCGTCTTTTTCAATTTGCGCAAGTCGTTCGCTAACAGAGATTTGCTCATCCTCAATATCCTTGAGGTTGCTTTGAAGCATTTCCAACTGTTCTTCAAGAACAGAGTAGGCTTGTGTTGACTCACCTTGATCCTCTGTCACTTCCATGATTGCTGTATCAAGTGCAGCCAATTCTGCTTGAAGACGACGAACATGATTTCCATCACTTTCAGGAAGAAGGTAGGTTTTAGTCAAGCGTTCAAGGTCTTGAACAAGCACCTGATTATTTTCTTTCAAGTGGTTGAGATAAGTTGGTAATGTAGCAAGAAGACTTTCAACTACTTTTTGAGCTGCAATTTCACGAGTGAAGATATCATAAAGCGCATTGATTTCTTCTTGGATGCGATTATTTTCATACTCTGCATTGTCCAATTCCAACTGACGAATATTTTCTTGATTATTTTTCAGAGATTCATGCAAAAGTTGGAAACGAGACTCAATATCTGTTTCTGTAAAGTGGTAGTTGGCATCCAACAGCTTGCGATAGCCTTCTTCCAAATCTGCCAATTGTTCTGGCAGTTCTTTTGTCAAGGTTTCAACAAGAGCTGGAATTCGCTCAACGATGTGTGTCAAAGCGAGAATATGATTTTCAGTATCATCCAAGATTGCTGCAGCTTCAACTGGGTCACCTGATGAGTTCAAGGTAACAAATTGAGAGAATTCTGATTGAATATTTTCCAATTGTTTCTCAATCTCAGGAAGGGCTTTTCCATATTTTTCTGAGTTTTCTGCAACAGTGTGCTGAAGTGTTTCAAACAAGTCCAAAGCATATAGAACACGACCACTGTTTTTAGATTCTTGTTTTTCAAGTTCTGAGAGGGCATTGCGAATAGCTGCAATGTCTTCTTCAATCAAGTCGATTTGGCTCTCAATTTGATCAATTTTGTGTGTTGCTTTAAAGAAACGGAAAGAATTGTTGTAGCTTTCAGCTTCAAAGAGATGGTTTTCAATATCAGCAAATGAGTTAAGTGATAAATCAACCCATTTTTGATTCCATTCACGGAAGGTTACCTGACTTTGACCAATCAAGTGCATGTTTTTAACGGCTTCAACCTCGTCATTAACTGGGAGGTTGTAGAGTTCTTCTTTTCTTTCTTCAAGGGCCGTTAATCGACTTACATTACGCTTACGTAAAAAGATAACTGCTACATAAGCTAGGATCAAAATGACTGCAATCGCAACCATTAGATAAATTAGTTGTCCATTAGACATATCAAACTCCTTTTATACTAGAAACAATCGTAATGATTATATCATATTTTTTAAACCAAGGGAACTATTTCCCACAATTTTTAGACGTCAAGTGTACTATAAACAGCGTTTTCTTCAATAAATTCGCGACGAGGTTCTACTCGATCCCCCATCAACATATCAAAGATCTTATCTGCTTCGGCAGCATCATCTACCGAAACACGCGCCATCAAGCGATGTTCTGGATCCATGGTTGTTTCCCACAATTGGTGGTCATCCATTTCTCCTAAACCTTTATAACGTTGGATGGTTGGTTTTGAACGCCCTTCACTATGACGTGCTAAGGCTTCTTGGAGTTTAATTTCTTGATCCGCACCTGGCTGGATGTATTCTTTAATCTCACTTCCAACTTTAACCCCATAGATCGGCGGTTGGGCAATGTAGACATATCCAGCTTCTAGAATTGGTTTCATATAGCGGTAAATCAGAGTCAGTAAGAGGGTTCGAATGTGGGCTCCATCAACATCGGCATCGGTCATCAAAACGAGTTTTTGGTAACGAGCCTTAGTGACATCAAATTCTGCACCAAATCCTGTTCCCATGGCTGTGAAAAGGCTTCGAATTTCTTCGTTGGCAAGAATTTTGTCCATGCTAGCTTTTTCAACGTTCAAGATCTTACCACGAATTGGCAAGATAGCTTGGAATTCACGGTTACGACCAGATTTGGCTGATCCACCAGCTGAGTCTCCTTCGACGATAAAGAGTTCGGTTTCGGCAGGGTTATTTGATGAGCAGTCTGCTAATTTCCCTGGAAGATTAGAAATTTCCAAGCCAGATTTCTTGCGAGTGACTTCACGCGCACGCTTGGCAGCTACACGAGCCTTGGCAGCCAAAATCCCTTTTTCCACGATGCGCTTGGCAATCTGTGGATTCTCCATGAGGAAATCAGAAAAGGCATCGCTAAAGAGGCGGTTGGTAATCTTAACCACTTCGCTATTTCCCAATTTGGTCTTGGTTTGTCCTTCAAACTGCGGATTTGGATGCTTGACAGAGATCACAGCAGTCAAACCTTCACGAACATCTTCCCCTGTCAGGTTGTCTTCATTGTCTTTTAGCAATTTATTCTTGCGGGCATAATCATTGATAACACGAGTCAGAGCCGTACGGAAACCTTGCTCATGTGTTCCACCTTCATGGGTATGAATGTTATTGGCGAAACTCATGACGTTTTCGTGGTAACCCGTTGTGTACTGCATGGCTACTTCAACAGTAATGTCATCCATTTCACCATCTGTATAGATTGGTTTGTCAAAGATAACATCCTTATTTTCGTTGATATACTCAACGTAGCTAGCAATCCCACCCTCATAATGGTAATGCTTGGTTTGTTCGAGACCTTCACGCTTATCTGTGATTGAAATTCGAAGTCCTCGGTTCAAAAAAGCTAATTCTTGAACACGTTTGTTTAATTTTTCAAAGTCAAATGTTGTTGTTTCTGTAAAAATCTCTGGGTCTGGTGTAAAATGAACGGTTGTTCCTGTTTTATCTGTATCTCCAACGACCTCAAGATCAGCAACAACATGACCACGACGGTATTCTTGGTAATGAATTTTGCCGTTTTTGTGAACATGAACATCTAGTTGCGTTGAAAGAGCGTTTACTACTGATGAACCTACTCCGTGGAGTCCACCTGATACCTTATATCCGCCACCGCCGAATTTTCCTCCAGCGTGAAGAACCGTAAAGACTGTCTCAACAGCAGGACGTCCCGTCTTTTCTTGAATATCAACAGGAATTCCACGACCGTCATCCACAACGGTAATGGAATCATCAGGTTCGATAAAGACTTGGATATGACTCGCAAATCCAGCCAAGGCCTCGTCAATAGAGTTATCAACAATTTCCCAGACTAGGTGGTGAAGACCTTCTTTTGAAGTTGATCCAATATACATACCTGGACGCATACGAACGGCTTCCAGACCTTCTAAAACTTGAATTTGACTGGCATCATAATCCTGTGCCTGTTGGTTTTTGATTTCTTCTGTCATTTTTTTCCTTTTTCTTACATGTCTATTGCTGGTCTCAGTGTTGCAACATTGTCAAAAAGATAGGCATCTAGGCCTGCAGCTTTACCTGCTTCTACGTCAATCTTTCTGTCACCAATGACCAAACCTGATGAGATATGATACTTATCACGTAAATAAATCATGGACTCAGGATCTGGTTTCCGTTTAAAGCCAGAACTAGCAGTCACCACCTCGGTGAAGTAGTTGGCTATCCGGGTCTTAGCAAGAAGTTCTAGCACTTGGTCATTTCGATGAGAAACCAAGAAATGGCGACCACCCTTGTCCGAAATGTCTTTGAGTAATTCTGGAATTCCCTCAAACAAAACTGGATGTTCTAGCTCACGCGCTTCATTTTCTTTGTAGTTCTCTAAAAAATCCTCGATATCTGGTGCAAACTTCTCGATGGCAAAAGCTGTCGAAACCTTCAAGGCTTCGTAGACACGGTCGTGTTCTTGCTCTATTCCATATTGGGCTAAGGTTTCTACAAAGGCTGCAGTAGAAGTCTCATAATTATCCAATAGGGTACCACCTAAATCCCATATATAGTCGTGATATTTCATACCCTTCATTATACCATTTTTTTATGAAAAAAGCGATGATTTCCTAGATTTTTCCAAGTAAAAAACGAGATCCGAACTCTCGTTTTACTGTTGATTTCTAAAGACATCTCGATAGAGCATGCCGACTCGTAAACTTTCGGCATCTCCTCCCAACTGATCCACCAATTCATAGGCAAAGGCAAGGGCTGTTGACGGTCCTCGGCTGGTTGTTAGATTGCCATCCACAACCACTGTTTCCTTTTGGTAAATCCCGTCAGTAATTTGCTTCTGAACACCGTCATAACAGGTAAAGTGTTTGTCTTTTAAAACACCTGCTTGATGGAGGGCGATTGGGGCTGCGCAGATAGCCGAAATCTTCTTTCCTTCTTGGTTAAAGGCTTGAATCTCAGAAATGAGGGCTTGATTATCCCGTAGATTTGCTGATCCAGGCATGCCACCTGGAAGAACGAGCAAGTCATAGTCGGATAAATCACCATCAAAGACACGATCGGCTTTCACCTGAATGTCATGTGATCCTGTCACCTGGTCTTCAAATCCTAGCATATCACAAGAAATATTTGCTCGACGCAAGACATCGACTACTGTCAAGGCTTCGATTTCTTCAAAGCCATTTGCTAAGATAACTGCTACTTTTGCCATAGCGACCTCCTTATTTGATTTGTTTTAGGACGACTTTCTTTCGTTTGAATGGAACTTTTCCACTCTTTTCTTCAGCTAGATTGGTCTGGTAACTCATAGACAAGAGGAGACCGACACCGATGAGGTTACTAATAATAGCGGACCCCCCTTGAGAGATGAAAGGTAAAGGTATCCCAGTCAGAGGAAGCAAGCCTGTCACAGCGCCAATATTTTCAAAGATATGGAAGAGCAGCATCATGATAAAGCCAGTCGAAATATAGGTATAGAACTGGTTATTTGATCTAAGCGTAATCTTCAACATCCGATAGATAAGAAGTAAGTACAAAGCAATGACAAAGACTGATCCTATGAAGCCAAAATCTTCCGCAATCACTGTGAAAATCATATCACTCTCACGTACTGGAATGAGGAGATTGGACACATTGAACCCTTGCCCAAATAAGCCACCACTTCCAATCGCAATTTGCCCTTGCGCCTGTTGGTAAGTTGTTGTTTGCGCAAAGTCAAAGGGATTGAGCCAAGCCAAAATACGGTTAATCTGGTAGGTCGGCATCCCAATCTGGTGCAAGAAAGCACGACCATCTTTACTGATAAAAATCGCTAGGAAGCCTCCTACTGCAGTCACTCCCGTAACAAAAACTGGAATGATAATCTTCCACGAAACGCCTGAAAGGAGCACCATTCCTGCAAAAATAGCTACAAAGACCAAGGCAGTCCCTAAGTCACTTTGTAGGGCTAAAAGAACCAGCACTGGAATAGTAAAGCCAATCATCCAAATAATCAGCAGGAAATCCAAAGGGATGGTTCGGCGCCACTCCTTGTGCTTTTGAGTGAATTGCACAATGACTCGAGCTAATATCAAGATGTAGGAAATCTTCATGAACTCCGATGGCTGAAAGAGTGTCGTTCCACCGATTGATACCCAGTTCTTAGCACCTGTTGACGCTACAAGATTTGGGTTGTAGAAAACAAGAGGGAGGACCATCAAAGCTAGCCCTAGACCATAAAGATAGGGAGTCACCTTCCATAAAAACTCGGTATTGAAGAACATGACGACAAAGCCAATAACAAGCCCTAAAGCAATCCAAGCGATTTGCTGGCCTAGAATTGGTAATACATTATTTGGATAGTCATGACTAACTGCTATATAAATGGCCACTACTCCAATCACCAGTAAACAAAACACTGGTAGGAGGAGGCTATAGTCGACTCGAGAGTCGAAGGAACGTTTCATATTTTTTACCTTTTCTCTTTCTTGGATTTTTCTTTCATTCTATTGCGACGAGATTGGAGAAAATCTGCTACTGCAGACTCTAGCTGTTCTCTAGCAAGAACCCGAACCGTTCTTTCTTTTGACAAGGTTTGGGCGATTTGTTTGCCATAGCGCTTGCTGACAACACGACTGTCTAAGATTACAGCAACCGAACCTTGGTCAGGCCGTCTAACAGTACGACCCAATGCTTGTTTTAGCCGAATAATAGCCATCGGCAATTGATAATCATAGAAGGGATTTTTTCCTTCACGACGTAGTTCTTGGTTTAATTTTTTGGTTAACGGTTCTTGTGGATTTTGGAAAGGCAATCTCGGAATCACTTGAAGTACAAATGGATGGGTTGAAAAATCAACTCCTTCCCAGAAACTACCTGTTCCAAGCAAGATCTGGCGTTCACCTTTTTCAAAACGTTTTTTCAGTTGGCTTGGTTCCCCATTTTTATACTGAGCTAGATGAGGTTGGTCTAGCAAGTCCGAAACTGCCAGTAACATCTCTTTTGAGGTAAACAAAACCAATAAGGGTTCTTGAAATGCTTGTAAACGTCGGATGACAGAAGCCACTTCACTCGCATAGTCAAAAGGCGAAACTTCGGTAACGAGAGGAAAGTCATCAATTAGATAGACTTCTTGTTGCTCCTGTTTTGCTACATCAAGCCTCACAAGCGGAGCATCTGGAAATCCCAATAAATCTGCTAGGGAAACCCGATTGCTGATTTCAAGAGTAGCCGATACTCCTAGGAGCCTACAATCTTCTGGCAATAAGTCTGCTAGTATAAAGCGACCGTTTTTGCTTGAACAAATCAAAACATCCTTACTCGATTTCTCTGCCGTAGCAAGCCAAAATTCACGGTCCGACGTAAAAAAGTTTGCAATCTCTCTATACTCTGGGAGAGCTAACTCTGAAAAATGTTGGCGCAAGTGTTCGAGAGAATCCAACCACTTTCCATTCTTCAGACTTGACTGATACTGCTCCATCAAGTAACGACATTCAAAACCTATACTCTCAAGCAAGCGTTTCTGAATCAAATTTTCCTCTGTCTCCAAGGACTTTTCAATTTGAGTTACAAGATCCTCAAGGCGATAAGCCTGCTGGGCTAGATTTTCAAGAGCTAATAGCATTTTTTGAGCTTCATCCAAGATCAGCAAACGGTTATCGACAAACTCGGGATTGTCCTCCAAACGAGTGACCAGATAGGCATGATTTGTCAAGAGAACACGACTAGTCTTGGCTTTTTCCTGACCTCGTTTCCAAAAATCTTCTGTAGCAAATAGGCTTTTCTTTGAAAGCTTACCATCGTGGACTAGTTCAGGCAGAAAATGCTGATAGCGATAAAGCTGGCCGATTTCGTCCAAGTCACCAATCTCTGTCTCCGTTAGCCAGATGAGCAGTTGCATTTTAAAGCGTGTGAAAAGACGATTGGACTCAGATCGATGGAGAACTCTGTGAAAGGCATCCAGTTTTAAATAATTTTGAGGCCCCTTGAGACTATGGATTTCCAGATGGAAAACCTCTTTTAAACGCTGACCTTCTTCTTGCATGATTTGATTTTGAAGAATTTTGGTCGGAACGCTCACTAAAATTCCAGATTCACTCTCCGAGTTCAAAGCTGGGAGGAGATAGCCGTATGTCTTACCCAATCCCGTTTGAGCTTGGATAAAAGAAGTCTGGTATTCTTCCAATAAGTGCTCAATCTTCTCCGCAAAATCCAGCTGTTGCGGACGCTCCTCCAAGCCCAATAAGGAAATGTTTTTAGCAAAATCTTTGGATAATTTGCGTGGGACTAATGCTTGACTTTCCTTTCTCAGGAAAAGTCCGTGTAGTTCTATCAATTCCGGAGAGGAGAGGAGAGATTGTTGCTGATAGACCTCCTCAATCACTAGATAGCTTTCATAGAGAAGGTTATCTGCAAGGTCTAACAAGCTTTCTAAGAGCCCTTTAGGTAGCTCGAAGAGTTTTTGACGCATGTAAAGCAAGAGTTCTGCTGTTGCCTGAGCATCAGATAGGGCAGTATGGGCCTGTTCTAGTTCAATTCCCAACTCTTGACAAAGAATACCTAAATTGTACTTTTCAAACTGAGGATATAGAACTTGGGCTAATTCAACTGTATCCACCCGCGGTGTGCGCAATTCATATCCTTCAAAAAAGAGGAATTCTGCAAGAAGGTTGGCATCAAACTGTACATTGTGCGCAACAAAAACACCGTCCTTAACCAATTCAAAAATTTTTCCAGCCACCTGAGAAAACTCTGGTGCCGCAGCCAAACGCTGATCGGTCAGACCCGTTAATTCTTTGATATGAGAATCCAAGGGTTCATGGGGATTGACATCAGTCGCATACTGATCGACAATTTCGCCATTCTCAATCACCACAATGCCTACTTGAATAATTTTTGCCTTGCTTCCGGTGCTAGTCGCCTCTAAATCAACAACCACATACCGATCATTTCTCGCATTCATCATTAAAAATTATATCAAAAAAAGCATGATTTGACACCCCTCAACTTTGATAACAATCTCGCTTTTCTTTTGAATTTGAGTAAAAATCAAGACCTTAAAAGTGAGAATTTCTCGCAAGTTCAGCAGTTGCTTGCCAGTTCTGAGATGTTTGAAAAACTTAACAGGATAGTTACATCAATATGAAAAGACAACCAAGGAATTAGTTGCCTTTTTGGGATATTTTTTTCATTTTTTTCGGAAGTGTCTTGCTAATTTCCGTTGGTAAGACAAGATAGTGTTCTTGAGAAAGTTCTTGCGCGATAGCTGAGTGCAGATGGGTCGCTACTACTACGCGTTCATAGAGATTGACATGTGGAAACTGACCTGCAAAACCTGCAATCATCCCAGCCAAAGTATCTCCCATCCCACCAGTTGCTTGATAGGGGCCTCCAACCTCCAGTTGATAGTATTCAGATTTGCCAGTTTGCCAGATACGAGTCGCTGGACCCTTCTCGACTAGAATCGTTCCTTGAGGAAAAGATGAAAGAGCCCTAGCAATCGTCTCTGTATTTTGATGGTCAAGAGCTATACCAGATAGTCTTTCCCATTCCTTTTGGTGGGGAGTTAGGATGATCTGACTAGATGGGAATGGCAAATGACCTTTTGCTAAGATGCCCAAAGCACCACCATCAATAATCAAAATCTGGTCATTTCTGAGCTTATCAAAAACCCGTTTTACAAGTTCTTCTCCGAAGGCATCCTCTCGCAGACCTGGACCCAGCAAGACAACTTCTGCCTTCTCGAACTGTTCCTTTAGTAATGCTTTATCCTTTAGAGAAAAAGCCATGGCTTCAGGTAAATGGCTGTGCAAAGCCGGAATATTCTCCTTATCCGTGCCAACAGTCACCAAACCTGCCCCACTTTTAACAGCTGCAATGGCTGACATGATGATAGCTCCCCCATAAGGATAGGTCCCTCCAAGTAAGAGCAGGCGACCGTAATCTCCCTTATGGCTGTGACGAGAACGTTCCACAATGACTTTTTCTAATAAAGTTTGTTCAATCACTTTCATCGTTATTTCCTCTCACTCCATTATACTATAAAAGGAGGTCCAGACCTCCTTTTATCTATTTTCCCTTAAATTCCGCAAAGGTCTGTAAGATTTTAGCTGCCACTGCTGGAGAAGGTTCTCCTTTTAGCTCAACCGTTTCATCTGTATATGGACTAAGACCAGCAAAATCGCCTATCCGGACAGAGTAGAGAGATGTTTTAAAGAGCTCAATATCGTTTTGGTCATTTCCAAAAGCAATGAAGTTCTCTCCACATAACTTTTCAACAGTTGTCGCCTTATGAGTGTCCAAGGGGTTGACATAAAGACACTTTTCATGCGCATGATAGGACAGATGAGCCTGCCCCAGTCTTTCTAACTGACCAAGCAGGTCATCAAGCAAATCCTCATGGTCTCCCATATAAACGACTACCTTAATCGGAGTACCCAAGTCCTCGAGTTTCTGGTGACGAGCCACCTTTAGGGGATCCACGCTGGAGATAAATGGAATTTTTTCCACAATCTGACCACTATAGTCAAAGCAATCATCTGCAAAGAAAGGGAGATTATAGGTCTGGCAATAATCCACTAGCGCCTGATAAACTCTAGCATCGAGATTTTTCTCATAGATGACTTTCCCCAGATAATAGGCTACGCCTCCATTCAAACCTATGACCAAGCGCTGACTGAGATCGGTACCTAATAAGCCCAAACAATCCCGATATGAGCGAGCTGAGGCAAATACAACCTCATGTCCATAATCGCCAGCCTTTAAAAGAACCTGCTTAATCTCCTCATCTATGGTCATATAGTCAAAAGACAGCGTCCCATCCAGATCAAATACGAATTTCATTTTCCTAATCCTTGTTCAGTGTACGAAGCGTTGCTTCATAGGTTTGCTCCATCAGCATGGTAATGGTCATAGGGCCAACTCCACCAGGTACTGGCGTGATGTGGCTGGCAAGTGGTGCAACGGCATCATAATCCACATCGCCACACAATTTGCCATTCTCATCGCGGTTCATGCCGACATCAATGACCACTGCACCAGGTTTGACAAAGTCAGCTGTGACAAACTTAGCACGACCGATAGCTACAACAAGAATATCTGCTTGCGATGCTACTTGAGCTAGATCTTTTGTACGGGAATGAGTTAGAGTAACAGTAGCATTCTTGTCTAAAAGAAGCTGGGCCATCGGCTTCCCAACGATATTCGAACGACCAATAACGACCGCATTTTTTCCTTCCAGCTCAATCCCATACTCATGAAACATCTCCATAATCCCAGCAGGAGTTGAAGGAATCATAACTGGATGCCCTGACCAAAGACGCCCCATGTTTAGCGGATGAAAACCATCCACATCCTTTTCTGGCTCAATGGCAAACAAAACAGCCTCTTCGTCAATATGTTTAGGTAAAGGCAACTGGACCAAAATCCCATGCCAAGCTGGATCTTGATTGTATTTAGCAATCAAGTCTAACAATTCCGCTTGTGTAATGGTTTCAGGAACTCGCACTACTTCACTATGGAATCCTGCAGCAAGAGCTGACCGTTCCTTGTTGCGAACGTAGACTTGGCTGGCTGGATTGTCCCCAACCAAAATAACCACCAAACCTGGAACTAAACCTGTTTCTTCCTTTAGTTTGGCGGTCTTTTCAGCCAATTGTCCTTGTAACTTAGCTGCAAGAGCCTTCCCATCAATAATCTGTGTCATATCACTTCTCTTTTCTGTCAAATATCCTCTATTATATCAAAAAATGACTTGCCATTCTAACACTTCCTGACTAATAGACCTTATAGTTTGAAACTATAAGAAAAAGCTCTTGTCGAGCTTTTAGTGCCTATTGATATTAGGTAAATCTGTCATGCTTTCTTTTTAACTTTTGGAGCCGGTAAGACTTCATACATATCCCTGATTAGTCTCGCTAGAAATGACTTATCTTCAATGTCTTCTATCAGAATCATCTCCTTAGCTCCTTCATAAGGACGTTCAAGCCTAGTCTGTCCCAATTGATCCATGACCACTTTCACAGGCTTCAGTAACAAACGATTATCATAGATTCCCCCAATAATCTTCCCACGATAATAAAGGATATACTCACCCATCATTTGACGATAACTCATCTCCTCTAGCTCTGAAAACTGATTGAGAATAAAAGCTAAATATTCCTTACTTGAAGCCATGATGCCTACTCCATTTCTTCTAAAAATGAGGTTTTACAAAACCTTACTCAAAAAATCCTTGGTCCGTTGTTCTTGGGTTTGGTCAAAAATCTCCTCTGGCCTTCCATCTTCGACAACAACCCCATCCGCCATAAAGATAACACGGTCTGCCACCTCGCGGGCAAAGCCCATTTCATGCGTCACAATCACCATGGTCATCCCTGACTTGGCAAGGTCTTGCATAACAGCTAGAACTTCTCCAACCATCTCAGGGTCTAAGGCTGAAGTCGGTTCATCAAAGAGCAAAACATCTGGTTCCATAGCAAGTCCACGTGCAATGGCAATCCGTTGTTGCTGCCCACCTGACAAACTCTGTGGATAGGCCGTTGCCTTATCTGGCAAGCCAACTTTTTCTAGCAGTTCCTGTGCTCTCTTCTCCGCAACTTCCTTGCTTTCACCTTTGGTTTTAATTGGTGACAAAGTGATATTTTCCATCACTGTCATATTGGGAAAGAGGTTAAATTGTTGGAATACCATTCCCATCTTTTCACGCATAGCAAAAAGGTCATTTTTCTTATCAGTGATATCAACTCCTTCAAAGATAACCTTGCCTTTACTTGCTTCTTCAAGGAGATTCATCGAACGAAGGAGGGTTGATTTTCCGCTACCCGACGGACCAATAATTACCACGACTTCCCCTCGTTTGATCTCAAGGTCAATCCCTTTCAAGACTTCGTTTTTCCCAAAAGACTTATGCAAGCCTTCAATTTTTATCAAGGTTTCTGTCATTATTTTTTGTCTCCTTGTCCAATATGTTTTTCAAATGCTTTCAACGCCACTGTCAAAACAGAGGTCATAATCAAATAGTAAAAGGCTGCAAATAAAAGGGGAGTCAAGGGTAAATAAGTTGTTGTTGCTACAGTCGTTGCACCATTCCACAACTCCATCACCCCAATCGCTGACAAAAGCGAACTATCCTTGATAATGGTAATAAATTCATTTCCCAATGCTGGCAAAATATTCTTAATTGCCTGTGGTAAAATAACATAACGCATGGCATTTTTCGGACGAATACCGAGAGAATATGCGGCCTCTAACTGCCCTTTAGGAACCGCATTGATCCCCGCACGAACAGTTTCAGACACATAAGCACCACTGTTCATCGAGATAATCAAAATACCTGGAATTAAACGAGAAAGGTCCACACCTAAAATCCCTACTTGAATAGTGGGCGCATCGATATGCATGAGGGCAAAAGCAATCATAATTTGCACCATCATCGGTGTTCCTCGGAAAATCCATACATAGACATTTGCAAACCAGACAAGTGGTTTAAAACGTGAACGTTGAGCAAAGGCCAATAAGACACCTAGAATGGTACCGAAAAAGACTACCAGAATTGAAATCACCACCGTGATAAGAGCACCATAATTAAAATAAGGTAAATACTTTGGTAAAAAGGAAAAATTCATATAAACTCAACTTTCTAAATATTAGATTGTATGATTATAACATGAATTGAATTAAAATTCAATCTTTTTTCACTGATTTTCACCAATAATTTTATGCAAAAGAGAAATAGCGAGAAATCTTAGTTTTTTCTAGTCAAGTCCCCGTGGTTTATGGTAAAATAGTAACGATAAGAAATGGAGGAGAATCATAATGGAATCACATTTGGTTAGAATCATCAACCGCTTAGAAGCTATGACAAAAGATGGCGGAAATCTAAAACGTAATTTTGAACGTGAAGGAGTTGTTGTTGCAGAAGTTGCTTACAGCTATGACGAAGAAAATGGATCACTCTTCACCCTTCGCGATGTTGAAGCTCGTGAAACCTATACCTTTGATAGCATTGACTTGATTGCAATGGAGATCTACGAACTCCTTTACTAACATAAAAACAACGGGCAGTAAGTCCCGATGAATGAGAATCCTTTTTGTCACCACAAATGGGATTTTTTCTTACCTTCAAGTCGCTTAATTCTCCATGAATCCCTCTCTTAAAAACGACCACTTCCCAATCTTTTTACTTGCTTTACACCTTAATCATGCTATAATGAGAGTATAGAACTTTGACTATTCTTGACCTTTTTATTAGACAAAGAATAAGAATGAAATGAGGTAGATGTATGCTCTGTCAAAACTGTAAAATTAACGACTCAACAATTCATCTTTATACCAATCTCAATGGACAGCAAAAACAAATTGATCTCTGTCAAAATTGCTATAAAATTATCAAAACAGACCCAAACAATACCCTCTTTAAAGGAATGACTGACCTAAACAATCGTGACTTTGATCCTTTTGGAGACTTTTTCAATGATTTGAATAATTTCAGACCTTCTTCTAATAATGTCCCTCCAACTCAATCAGGTGGAGGATATGGAGGTAATGGTGGCTACGGACCTCAAAATCGCGGACCCATTCAAACACCGCCTCCAAGTCAAGAGAAAGGTCTTCTAGAAGAGTATGGAATCAATGTTACTGAGATTGCCCGTCGAGGAGATATTGACCCTGTTATCGGTCGAGACGAAGAAATAATCCGTGTTATCGAAATCCTCAACCGTCGAACCAAAAACAATCCTGTCCTTATCGGTGAACCCGGTGTTGGTAAAACAGCCGTTGTTGAAGGTCTGGCTCAAAAAATCGTTGATGGTGATGTTCCCCATAAACTCCAAGGCAAGCAAGTCATCCGTCTGGATGTGGTCAGTCTAGTTCAAGGAACAGGGATTCGAGGTCAATTTGAAGAGCGTATGCAAAAGCTCATGGAAGAGATACGCAAACGTGAGGATATCATTCTCTTTATCGATGAAATCCATGAAATTGTCGGTGCAGGATCTGCTGGCGATGGCAATATGGATGCAGGTAATATCCTCAAACCTGCCCTTGCCCGTGGTGAATTGCAGTTGGTTGGTGCTACTACTCTCAATGAATACCGTATCATTGAAAAAGATGCCGCTCTCGAGCGCCGTATGCAGCCTGTCAAGGTAGATGAACCAACTGTCGAAGAAACCATTATCATCCTCAAAGGGGTTCAAAAGAAATACGAAGACTACCATCACGTCAAGTATACTGATGCTGCTATCGAAGCAGCTGCAAATCTTTCCAATCGCTATATCCAAGACCGCTTCTTACCTGACAAGGCTATTGACCTGTTGGACGAAGCCGGTTCAAAGATGAATCTGACCCTAAACTTTGTGGATCCCAAAGTGATCGACCAGCGTTTAATTGAGGCTGAGAATCTCAAGGCTAAAGCTACGCGAGAGGAAGACTTTGAAAAAGCTGCCTACTTCCGCGATCAGATTGCCAAGTACAAGGAAATGCAGAAAAACAAGGTGACTGACCAGGATACTCCTATCATTAGCGAGAAAACCATTGAGCATATCATTGAGCAGAAAACTAATATCCCTGTTGGGGAGCTAAAAGAAAAAGAACAGTCTCAGCTTATCCATCTAGCAGACGACCTCAAGTCCCATGTTATCGGACAAGACGAGGCTGTCGATAAGATTGCTAAAGCCATCCGTCGTAATCGTGTTGGACTTGGAACTCCCAACCGCCCAATCGGAAGTTTCCTCTTTGTCGGACCAACTGGTGTCGGTAAGACAGAACTTTCCAAACAACTAGCCATTGAACTTTTTGGTTCAGCTGATAGCATGATTCGCTTTGATATGAGTGAATACATGGAAAAACATAGTGTAGCTAAATTGGTCGGAGCCCCTCCAGGTTATGTCGGCTATGATGAAGCTGGTCAGTTAACGGAAAAAGTTCGCCGTAATCCCTACTCTCTCATCCTTCTCGATGAAGTCGAGAAAGCTCACCCTGATGTCATGCACATGTTCCTTCAGGTCTTAGACGATGGTCGTTTGACTGATGGGCAAGGACGGACAGTTAGCTTTAAGGATGCTATCATTATCATGACCTCAAATGCGGGTACTGGTAAGGCCGAAGCCAGCGTTGGTTTTGGAGCCGCTCGTGAAGGGCGAACAAACTCTGTCCTCGGTGAACTCGGCAACTTCTTTAGTCCAGAGTTTATGAACCGTTTTGACGGCATCATCGAGTTCAAAGCTCTCAGCAAGGACAACCTTCTCCAAATCGTTGAACTCATGCTAGCAGATGTTAACAAACGCCTCTCCAGCAACAATATCCACCTCGATGTGACAGACAAGGTCAAGGAAAAGTTGGTTGACTTGGGATATGATCCAAAAATGGGGGCGCGCCCACTCCGCCGTACCATTCAAGACCATATCGAGGATGCTATCACAGACTATTACCTTGAAAATCCAAGTGAAAAAAACCTCAAGGCAGTTATGACAAGCAATGGCAAGATTCAAATCAAATCTGCCAAAAAAACTGAAAAAACAGAAGAGATTGATTCTGAAAAAGAAGAATAAAACGACCTAACAGGTGCAGGAAATCTAACAATTTCTGCACCTTTTTTACTAAAATAACTGTAAATTCTTGACAGCTTGCCCCTCGTCCATTATGATAATAATAAAGATACTAAAGAATGAGGACATTTCAATGGCCAACCCAACTTTTGGTGAAAAAAAAGAAAATGTGACCTACCAGCACCGCTATGGTGTTTACGCAGTTATTCCTGATCCTGAAAAAAAACAAATCGTTTTAGTTCAAGCTCCCAATGGGGCTTGGTTCTTGCCAGGTGGAGAGATTGAAGAGGGAGAAGACCATCAAGAAGCACTGAAGAGAGAACTCATCGAAGAACTCGGTTTTATTGCTGAAATCGGGACCTATTTCGGACAAGCTGATGAGTATTTCTACTCTCGCCACCGTGACACCTACTACTACAATCCAGCTTATCTCTACGAAGCTATTTCTTTCGAAGAAGTACAAAAACCTATAGAAGACTTTAATCATATTGCTTGGTTTTCAATTGACGAGGCAATAGAAAAACTCAAACGTGGTAGCCACAAATGGGGAATTGAAGCTTGGAAAATCCAGCATGGAATTGACTAAAATACACGATTTTATCCAAAAAGTGCTATAATAGAGTTAGAAAATCGGAGGAACTATTATGAAGCTTATCAACACGACTAATTCACACTCGCAACTTGTTAAAAGCCAATTAGAAAGCACTGACGCAACGCTTGTTGAAGTTTATTCAGCTGGAAACACAGATGTGATTTTCACTCAAGCTCCGCTTCACTATGAAATCCTCATTTCCAACAAACACCGCGCTATTCGTGAACCAGAAATCGAAACCATCCAAGATTTCTTCATGAAACGCAAAATCGATAAAGATAATATCGATGAAGCTAATATCAAGACGCTTTATTCAGATAAATTGATTGAAATTTCTATTCCTACAAAATAAGAAAGCCAGCCAAAAGCTGGTTTTCTTTTGCAAAAAAAGATTGGTAGTTTCTACCAATCTTTTATTTTTATTTCACAGCTTCTTTCAAAGCGTCTACCTTGTCCAAACGTTCCCATGGAAGGTCAATATCTGTACGTCCCATGTGTCCATAGGCCGCTGTTTGACGGTAAATTGGACGTTTGAGGTCCAACATTTGGATAATTCCTGCTGGGCGAAGGTCAAAGATTTGACGAGCTGCTTTTTCAAGCTTGCTTTCAGCTACTGTTCCTGTACCGAAGGTATCGATACGGACAGAAACAGGCTGCGCAACACCAATAGCGTAGGCCAATTGAACTTCTGCTTTCTTGGCAAGACCTGCTGCAACGATATTTTTAGCAATATAACGAGCTGCATATGAGGCTGAGCGGTCAACCTTAGTCGCATCCTTACCAGAGAAGGCACCACCACCGTGACGAGAGTAGCCACCATAAGTATCCACGATAATCTTACGACCAGTCAAACCGGAGTCTCCTTGAGGTCCACCGATGACAAAGCGACCAGTTGGGTTGATGAAAAATTTTGTTTGCTCATCCAAGTAAGAAGCTGGGATCACCTCTTTAATAACCTTGCTAATCACATCATTGTGAATTTGTTCATTACTAACTTCTGGGTCGTGCTGAGTTGAAATAACGACCGTGTCCACACGTACTGGACGATCATTTTCATCATACTCAACTGTAACTTGTGATTTAGCATCTGGGCGAAGATAGCTGAGTTCACCAGATTTACGAAGTTCTGCCAAACGACGAACCAGTTTGTGACTAAGTGAAATTGGTAATGGCATGAGTTCTTCTGTCTCATCTACTGCAAATCCAAACATGAGACCTTGGTCACCAGCTCCAATCAAGTCCAGTGGATCTTGATCTACATTCCCACGAACTTCCAAGGCTTCGTTCACACCTTGGGCGATATCTGGTGACTGCTCAACAAGTGACGGATGAACTCCCACCGTCTCCGCAGAAAAACCATACTCGGTATTGGTATAGCCAATCTCTGCAATAGTATCGCGAACCACACGGTTAATGTCCACATAGGCATTTGTCGAAATTTCACCAAAAACGTGGACAGATCCAGTGTATACAGCTGTCTCAGCAGCAACGTGCGCTTCTGGATCCTCTGCTAAAATAGCATCCAAAATCGCATCTGAAATTTGGTCTGCAATCTTATCTGGATGCCCCTCAGATACAGATTCAGACGTGAATAATTTACGTTCTGACATAAAAATGTCCCCCCTTAAAAAATATTGTTATAGAGTTACAAAGTACTGGTAGGTATTTCCATTATCTAAGAGTTACGACGCGAAAGAAATAAAAACGATACTTTTTTATTTCTGATGCTAGTAAGGCGCATAGGGTGACCGCCTTATAGCGGCAACCGTAGAATGACGAGCAACTTTGGAGCCGTCATTCTTTGCGAGTTACAAAGTACTGATAGAAATTTCTACCATCTTATCGGGACTATATAACCTTATCATTATACCACTTTTTACTTTTTTTTGCAGTATTTTTAAAAATTCATAAAACGAAGTTAGAAAAAGGAGCTATGCAGCTCCAATTTTATACTTAAAATGTTTGTCGTTTGGCTTTACGCTCGGCACGTCCACGAGCACGATTTTCAGCACGCTTGGTTTTGCGGCGTTTTTCATCCACCGCCCATTGAATCTTCTTCTTATAGCCTGGTTTGACTTTTTTCTTTTTCTTTTTAACCAAGCCAATCATTTCAATATCAAGCTTATCCTGCTTCTTTTCACGGTTGGCACGACGATCACGGTCGTAGGTATCTTGAAACTCTCCGTCTTTGATCATCTTAGGAGTAAACTTGATTCCTAATTTCTCCAACTCACGGATATCCGAGTCATCGCTTGGCTGGTAAAGCGTAATAGCTATACCAGGTAGACCATTACGTCCAGTACGTCCCACACGGTGAACAAAGAAGGACAAGTCTTGCGGAATGGCGTCATTGATGACATGACTGACACCTTCAATATCAATTCCACGCGCTGCCAAGTCTGTTGCGACAATGTACTCAAAATCGAGATTTTTCACCTGATTCATGATCCGCTTGCGTTCACGAGGAGCAATATCTCCATGAATCTTAGCTACCTTCAAACCTTGAGCTGTTAGATATGTATGCAATTCATCTGCACGCGTCTTGGTATTAACAAAAATCATGGCTAGATATGGTTGCATGGCTTGCGTCAACTCATAAATCTGAGCATTTTTATCTCGTCCCTTGGTCGAAATCAACCAGTTATCAATGGTATCAGAAATGACTGTTTTTGTTTTGATTTTTTCCATAACAGGATTTGATAAATATTTTTTCAAGAATGGCTGCAACTTCTGTGGAATGGTTGCTGAAAAGACCATGAATTGCAAGTCCTTAGGAAGGCTTCCTGCTATCTTATCAACTGTCTCTAAGAATCCCATATCCAAGGTCATATCGGCTTCATCGACAACAAAGGTCTTGGCCTTGTGAATAGCCAAATCACCAGATTTGACCAAGTCATAGATGCGACCTGGCGTTCCGATAACGATATGTGGTTGGTTGCTGGCAAGTTTTTCAATCTGACGAGCCTTATCCGTACCCCCCACATAGTTAACCACACGGACTTCAACATCTGAGTGGGCTGCAATCTGACGTGCTGCTTGGTAAATCTGAGTAGCTAACTCACGACTTGGAGCAGTAATCACTGCTTGCACACTATCGCTAGTTTCATCTAATTGCTGGAAAATTGGTAACAAGAAAGTATGAGTCTTTCCAGAACCTGTTTTTGATTCACCAACCAAGTCACGACCTGCCAAGACTATAGGAATTAACTTATCTTGTACCTCTGTAGGAGTCTCAAATTTCAACTCCTCCAAAGCCTGTTCTATATAGTTTTTAAACTGAAATTTCGTAAATGACATATTATCCTCGATTCTATTCATCTAACCATTATACCATATTTTGAACATTTTCAGTAGTTAAGTCCGACTAGCAAAAAATGAAAGGGAACAATCCCTTTCATTTTCTATTTCCAGTTTAAAATGGCATTCAAACCATAGTGATCACTGACTTGCGGACTATTCTGACCATCAAAAACTACATGCAAGCTTTCTACTTCTAACTCTTTGGTCGTAAAGACATAGTCAATTCGAAGCGGTTCGGTATTGCCTTTCCAACCATCAATTTCTGGTGGTACTGTATAGCTACCACTTCTCTCCTTGGCAACTTCAAAAGCATCTTGTAACTCTAGAGGACTAGCTAGGATAGCTTGATAACCTTCCTGACCAGCTGGATTATTGAAATCACCTGCTAATATTAGAGGTTTCTTCAAATCTTTCAGTACAGCCTCGAATCGTGCCCATTCTTCCTGAAAACCTTTATCCCACCATGAAAGATGGACGCTTGCAAGAGCCAGTTCCTTGCCTTCAACCTCTGTCTCAGCCAAGGCAACACGGCGAGTATGGTAATCCGTTGGATCATCTACATCTGATACTAAAATCTCACGCGCTTGAATAGGTGTCTTGGATAAGATAGCAACACCCTCATGGTATCGGTCATAACCGATATGGTTATAGGCCCAGGTCCAATAGAAGCTTCTTCCTTTCTCAGCCAATTTTTCAACCAAAAGTCTAACATAGTGGTCTTGGTGAATTGGCTCTGCCGCTGGCAAAGCTTGATAGAGGTCATTAACCTCCACTTCAGGAGAAGTGATTTCCTGATTGATTTCTTGGAAACAAATCAAATCATAGTCTTTATCAAGAATATCTTGGAGCAAGAGCTGGAATTTTTCTTCTGCTTCTTTCTCCATCCAACTATGGGTATTGAGTGTTAAAAATTTCATGCTTTTCTCCTAAAACAAGAGGTTGGAAAACAGCTTCCAACCTCAAGTATATTACAATTCTACTTTTGCAACTGCTGTTTTCGCTGCAAGAGAACCAGTTTGTTCTAATTTAACAGATTTAATCGCTTCGGCATTTGTGAAGACAACTACTGTTGAAGTTTCACGATCTGCTGCACGGATAGCATCCAAGTCAGCTGTAACAAGAAGATCACCAGCAGCAACCTTTTGTCCTTCAGCTACGTGAACTGTGAATGGTTTTCCTTCAAGACTTACTGTGTCCAAACCGATGTGAACAAGTACTTCAAGACCTGCTTCAGTCACAAGACCGAGAGCATGTTTAGTTGGGAAGACACTTGATACAGTACCAGAAACTGGAGATACGATATTTCCATTTGCTGGTTCTACTGCAAAACCGTCACCCATCATTTTTTGAGCAAAAACAGGATCTTTAACTTCGCTCAATTCAACAACTTGACCATCAGCTACTGAGTAAACTTCCTCTGTTACACCTTTGTAGTGTACAGTGTTTTGTTGAGCTTCAGTCATTTGGCTTGGAAGAGTTTCAGGAATAATTTCACCTGAGTCAAGAATATCTTGGATATCAGATTTCAGTACGTCAGCTTTTGGTCCGTAGATAGCTTGGACACCTTGTCCTTTCATGACAAGACCCATAGCTCCTTCTGCTTTCCATTGTTCCTCAGTACCAACGCGATCTGCATCTTTAACAGTTACACGAAGACGAGTCATACATGCATCCACATCTACGATATTTGCACGACCACCAAGAAGGTTAATGATATTTACGGCTTGAGAAGCTGCTGCAACTTTTGGAGTTCCAGAAGCTGCTTCTTCTGATGCTCCTTCAGCTGTTTCGTAGTTTCCGTTACGTCCTGGGGTTGCGTAGTTGAATTTTTTGATCATGAAGTTGGCAATGAAGTACATGATAACCGCAAAGAGAACAGTTACCCAGATAAAGTTAACGATATCCATACCAATACCAGCATTAATTGCCA
Organism: Streptococcus oralis; assembly: GCF_026782375.1. Lineage (GTDB taxonomy): Bacteria > Bacillota > Bacilli > Lactobacillales > Streptococcaceae > Streptococcus > Streptococcus oralis_CL. Next base: position 858,938 of record NZ_JAKUWJ010000001.1, read on the forward strand.
ATGGTGTACGAGTCAAGAATTCAATTGAACCGAATGAGTGGACACGAAGGTGAACAATATCTGCCATAGCAAAGGCAGCACCTTGAACTACTGAATAAACAAGGTAAAGCGGTGTCGCGATGAACATGAACATATACTCGATTGGTTCAGTAACCCCTGTCAAGAATGTTGCAAGGGCTGTCGCAATCATCATACCCTTGTATTGGTGTTTCTTGTCTGCATCAACATTACGGTAGATAGCAACGATAACACCCATCAAGATACCAAATGAACCGATCATTTGTCCAACTTTGAAACGAGCTGGATGTACTGTATCTAACAAGTGTTGGTATTGACCAGCGTCAGTACCTTTAAGGTTTACAAGGTCTGTTACCCATGCAAGCCAAAGTGGATCTTGACCAAATACTTGGCTACCTTTTGCTGCACCAGTTAAGACTTCATAAGTACCACCAAGAGCTGTGTAGTTCATTGGGATAGTCAACATGTGGTGAAGACCAAATGGCAAGAGCAAACGCTCCAAAGTACCATACAAGAATGGTGCTAGAATTGGTGCAGTTTCTTGAGAGTTTGCAATCCAGATACCAAAGCTATTGATACCTGTTTGAACAAGTGGCCAGAAAATTGAAAGAACAATTGCAGCAATTACTGAACGAACAATAACTACAAACGGTACAAAACGTTTTCCGTTAAAGAATGAAAGTGCATCAGGAAGCTTACGGAAGTTATAGTATTTGTTAAAGGCAGTTGCCCCTATAAAACCAGAAATAATCCCTACGAAAACACCCATGTTAAGTGCTGGAGCTTCCATAACACTGATAAAGTAATCAGAAACTTTGATTGACCCACCCAATAGTGTTGAAACCATAGCATTTGGATCTTTTAGCATATCGCCAGATACGCCAAAGATTGTACCTGTGATACGGTTGATAAGGATAAAGGCAAGACCAGCAGCAAAAGCACCACCAGCGCGTTCTTTAGCCCAGCTTCCTCCGATAGCAAGGGCGAACAAGATATGAAGGTTAACGATAACTCCCCAACCGATTTGCTCTAGTACACCACCAGTAATTACAAGTGGTGAAAAGTTAGGGTTAATCATCACGAGCGACTTACCGATTGAAATCATCAATCCAGCCGCTGGCATAACAGCGATAACCACCATCAAAGCCTTACCGAATTTTTGCCAAAACTCGAAAGACAAGACATTTTTGAATGTAGCTTTCATCATTCAAATCTCCTTTATTTTATTTTAGGCAAACGTTTTACGAAAACGTTTGCACCAACTTATATACTAATTATACCACTTTTTATTTTTTTGTAAAGGCTTTTATAGAAAAATTTTCTCCTTTTTCTTAAATTTTTATACAAAAAAGAGAAGTTCTTTAAAACTTCTCCTTTAAACTGTCTGGATATTTCCACTAAGCTATGCAATTTGCATTGATATCCAATTAAATTTTCAAGAATCGACGCATTGAAATTCCTGATCCGATTGATCCAATGAAGATTCCGATGACAAACAAGAGAACTGTCATCAAAGGAATAAATAGATCTGGCGTAATCATGGATAGGTTTTGACCAACCAAGGATTTATTGACAGACTGGTAAACCATATTGTAGATAAAGAATACTAGGACTGAAGGAATAGCTGCTCCAAATAAACCAATGAAGGCACCTTCCAACAAGAATGGACCACGGATGTAACTATTCTTAGCTCCTACCAGACGCATGATCTGAATTTCACGACTACGCGAAATAATGGTGATACGAATGGTATTGGAAATCAAGAAGACCGCGATGAAAATCAAGAGTCCTGCAATAATCAATCCCCACACACGGATGAAGGAAGCTAGTTCAAAGAGTCGTTGAGTGTTGGCTCCACCATCTTGAACTTCTGAAACCCCCTCGATTTTCTTAGCATCTTCAGCTACTTTCTTTACATCACTTGGAGATTTGGTATCTACGATATAGGCATCATAGAGTGGGTTGGCATCCCCTTCAAAGACCTTCCAGTCATCCCCCATCGTTTCAGTCAATTTTTGGTATTGCTCCTCTTTATTTGAGAAGGTAACGCTTTTTACAGCTGGCATAGCTTTCAAAGCATCATAGACCTTGTGGTAGTCATTGTTGGTAACTGTCTGACCTTCTTTTTCAATCGTTTCACTGTTATCAGCCACATCCTTACGAATGTAAACCATGACACGAACGTTGTTTTCAATATCGGTAGCTAGTTTAGCTGTGTTAAAAATTACGGATGCAAACAGGGCAACGAGTGTCAAGGTAATCATAACCGAACTCACTGCTGCTACTGTCATCCAGCCATTTCGCTTTAAACTTTTAAGTGATTCAAATAAATGGCGAAAAAATCTACTAATCATCGTATCCATATTCTCCTTTTGCTTCGTCACGAACGACACGGCCATTTTCAATGGCAATGACACGGTGGCGCAAGGTATTTACAATCTGACTATTATGGGTAGCCATCAATACTGTAGTACCTTGGAGATTGATGCGTTCCAACAGATTCATAATTTCCCAAGAATTATCTGGGTCCAAGTTTCCTGTCGGCTCATCGGCAATCAAGACTTTCGGATTGTTGACAATCGCGCGAGCAATGGCAATCCGTTGTTGCTCTCCACCTGAAAGTTCATTAGGGAATGAACGAACCTTATGTTTCAAACCAACTAGGTCCAAAACTTCCATCACACGTTTTTTAATGGTACGGCGGTTCTCACCGATTACTTCCATTGCATAGGCAATATTTTCATAAACGGTTTTCTTTGGCAAGAGTTTGTAGTCCTGAAAGACAACTCCAACACTACGACGAAGAAGAGGAATATCTTTCTTCTTGATTTTAACCAAATTAAAACCTGCAACTGTTAAACTACCTTTTTCAATCTTTACTTCTCGATATAAAGCTCGAATAAAGGTGGACTTCCCTGCTCCAGAAGGTCCTACAATGTAGGCAAATTCTCCTGGTTCAATAGTGACAGACACACCACGCAAGGCAGTCGTCCCGTTGTCATACTTTTTGACAACATCTCGCATTTCAATGATTGACATGTGAGTTCCTTTCTATCTTAGCTGATTCTCCATTTGAGATAGGCATCGATGAAACCATCTAAATCTCCATCCATAACCTTATCTACTTGGGCAACTTCAAAGCTCGTACGGTGATCTTTCACCATGGTATAAGGTGTGAAGACATAAGAACGGATCTGACTTCCCCAAGTGATTTCTTTTTTCTCACCTTTAAGGGAATCGACTTCTGCTGCTTTCTTTTCTTGCTCCATTTGATAGAGCTTAGCCTGCAACATCTTCATAGCTCGATCTCTATTTCCATACTGGGTACGATCGACTGTCGATTGAACGACTGTCCCCGTAGGAATGTGCGTCAAACGCACACCAGTTGAAACTTTATTGACGTTCTGTCCACCAGCACCACCTGAACGGAAGGTATCCATCTTGATATCGTCGTCACGGATTTCTACTTCGATGGTATCATCTAACTCAGGCATAACCTCTACGGATGTAAATGATGTATGACGACGTTTGGCAGAATCAAATGGCGAAATACGGACCAAACGGTGAACACCCATCTCCGACTTAAGAAGGCCATAAGCATTTAGACCTTCAAAGGACAAGGTCACAGACTTGATACCTGCTTCATCACCAGCCTGGTAATCCAATACCTCTACTTTAAAACCTTTAGCATTTCCATAACGAGTATACATACGGAGTAACATATCACCCCAGTCTTGAGCTTCAGTCCCTCCAGAACCTGGATGGATTTCCAAGATTGCATTATTATGGTCATAAGGTTCTGACAAGAGAAGCGTCATTTCGTAACTGGTCATCATCTTATCCAACTCGGTTAGCTGCTCCACAAGTTCATCATGGACTGACTCGTCTTCTGCTAAAAAGTCCAATAAAATTTCAACTTCATCCTGCAACTCCTCCATTTTACAGAAGGTGTTGTAGGTGTTTTTTAATTCATTTAATTCTTGCGACGTTTTTTGGGCCGCAATATTATCGTTCCAAAAATCAGGTTCTGTCATCTTGTTCTCCAAGATGGCAATCTCTTCCTCTAAGCCTTCGAGGTCAAAGAGACCCCCTGAAAGAAGCTAATTTTTCACGATTTGCATCAATTTTTTGACGAATTTCTGAAATGTCCATAGATACTCCTTTTCATATCGTTTTATTATACCATAATCTCTTATTTCTTTCCATATTTTGCTTTTTTATGCTTTTATTGCCCAACAAAAAGAGGCTCTGAAGCCTCTGTTTTAAAGGATTTTTGCAGAGGTTCGAGCAATTTCCTCTACTTGAATTCCTTCTCTTTCAAATTTTTCTCTTAAGGAATCTAGGTCAATCATTCCATCAATTTGAACCTCAATGACAACTTTACCATCCTTACGAGGGATATTAACTGTGTGAGAAATATTCAAATTTTCCTCGGCAATCAAGGACACGATTTTTCCTAAAACTCCGACCTCGTTTTCCGTAATAAAACGAACACGAATCCCTTCTTCTCCATAACCAGCGATTTCCAAAAAGGCTTGGAAGACATCGCGGTCCGTAATCACTCCATATACCTGCTGGTTATCAACAACTGGTAAAATGCCAATCTTATTTTTCAGCATCAGATAGGTCGCATCTTCTAGACTTGCATAGCCAGAAACTGTCACGACATCTCGAATCATGACGTCTTTGACTTTGGTCTTATTGAGAAGATAATTCATCTCGTAGATAGAAAGACTGGTTGCTTTAGATGGACTTGCCTCTGCGATAGTCCCTTCTGTAACAAGACCAACCAATTGATCATTTTCGATAACAGGTAAACGGTGCAAGCCTTGCTCGCGCATCAAATCTGCTGCGTGTGCTACAGTCGTATCAGGACTGATATAAACTACCTTGCGTGTCATAAAATCTTTAACTGCCATGAGACTTCTCCTTCTCTATTTCTACTTTCATTATACACTTTCTTAGAAAATCTATCAAACGCTTTCATCTCTTTTTCAAGATTTTGAGTCTTTTACAAAAAAGAGCTCTAATTTAGAGCCCTGTGAATGAGGGATTAGCAATCCACATTCGGTTTTATTTCATCACTTAGGAAATTGCTACGCAATCTCTATCTGCCGACTAAAAAGGTCCCCCGGACTATAGATGGATTGCGTGCGCAATCTCCATCTGCAACCTAAACCAGTCTCCCAGACTAAAGGAGAATTGCATACGCAATTCTTATCCGCCGACTAAAACAATCCACTGGTTCTGATGATTGCTACGCAATCTCTATCTGCCGACTAAAAAGGTCCCCCGGACCTTTTTAGCCACCTAGGTATGCTTTTCTGACTTCGTCTGATGCTGCGAGTTCTTTTCCTGTTCCTGATAGGACAATCTCACCTGTTTCAAGTACATAACCTCGGTCAGAGATAGCAAGGGCCTTGTTAGCGTTCTGCTCAATTAGGAGAACTGTTGTTCCTTGCTTCTGGATATCTTGAATGATATCAAAAATTTCTTGGATAAAGATCGGAGCCAGTCCCATTGACGGCTCGTCCAAAAGGAGAAGCTTAGGTGTAGACATGAGGGCACGTCCCATAGCCAGCATCTGTTGCTCACCACCAGATAGAGTTGCCGCATCTTGGTTTTTGCGCTCTTCTAGACGAGGGAAACGCGAAAAGACTTTTTTCAAGTTAGCTTGATTTTCTTCACGATTTTTCTTTAAAAAGGCTCCCATTTCTAAGTTTTCCATAACAGTCAAACCTGGAAAAACATGGCGTCCCTCAGGAACTTGTGAAAGGCCACCTGCCACGATTTTTTGCGCTGGCAACTTTTGAATTTCTTTGCCTAAAAACTGAATTTTACCAGCACTTGGACGAACCAAACCTGAAAGGGTACGAAGAATGGTTGTTTTACCAGCACCATTGGCACCAATCAAGGAAACAACTTCACCTTCATTAACCTCGAAACTTACATCACGAACTGCTTGGATCATACCGTAATGTACAGAGAGGTTTTCAACTTTTAACATAGACATTAGGCTTCACCTCCTAGATAAGCTTCGATAACGCGTTTGTTGTTCTTGATTTCATCCGGAGTCCCATGAGCAATCAACCGACCATATTCAAGAACATAGATACGCTCAGTGACTTCCATAACCAAATTCATATCGTGTTCGATGAGCATGATGGTAATTTTAAATTCATCTTTGATACGACGGATTAGTTCTGTCAATTCAGCTGTTTCTTGAGGATTCATCCCAGCTGCAGGTTCATCCAAAAAGAGGATTTTAGGTTCGGTTGCCAGAGCACGAACGATTTCCAATCGACGTTGTTGACCATAGGCCAGATTCCTCGCAAGAGTATTTGCGTCACCATCCAAATCAAAAATCTTAAGCAAGTCCAAAGCTTTGCTTTTTAATTCTTCCTCGTTCTTGTAAAAAGCTGGTAGGCGTAGAAAGCTCGCAAGGACATGTTGTTTATGATGATTACTAAATGCAATCAAAACATTTTCCAAAACTGTCAAGTCCTTGAACAAACGAATATTTTGGAAAGTACGACTGAGTCCAAGTGAAGCAATCTTATAGGGAGTTTTCCCATTTAGGAGGTGACCATCTAGAGTCACAGTACCTTCACTTGGTTCATAAACACCAGTCAAGAGATTGAAAAGGGTTGTTTTACCAGCGCCGTTTGGTCCGATCAAACCAACCAATTCTCCCTCGTTCAATTCAAGAGTGACATCTCCAACAGCTGTTAGACCGCCAAAATGTTTGGTTAACTGTTTAACTTCAAGTAATGCCATTAGTTTTGTCCCTCCTTCTTAGATTTTTTAAAGAAACGTGATAGACTCAATTCCCATGTCCCAAGAAGTCCACCTGGTCTGAAAATCATGACCAATACAAGAGCCAAAGCGTAGATAATCATACGTACGCTAGCTACATCTTGAAGGAGCATATTTAAAATTCCCAAAACAATCGCTGAAACGATGGTACCAGTAATAGATCCAAGTCCACCAAATACAACGATAATCAACACGTTGATGGAATTAATAAAGGTGTAATCTTTTGGGACAACAGATCCGATAAAACCGGCCTGAAGTGAACCAGCAATACTAGCTGTAACGGCACCAAAGACAAAAGCGACAATCTTGATCTTTGTAGTGTTTACCCCAACGGATTCTGCAGCAATCTCATCCTCACGAACAGATAGAGTAGAGCGTCCAATTGGACTACGTAAGAAGTTGAGGGTTGCAATAGTTGTGATCACCACAAATAGATAAACCATTTGCCAGTTGGTAAAGTTTGGGATACCCAAGATACCAGCGGCACCGTTGGTCAAACTTCCACCATTAATGATAAAGATACGAATGATTTCTGAAACACCTAGTGTCGCAACAGCCAGGTAGTCACCCTTCAAACGGAGTGTTGGAATCCCAACGAGCAAAGCAACTGCACCAGAAATCAAGGCGCCCAAGAGCATTGCACCAAAGAAGGCTCCATAGGTTGGTGATTTTGAGCCAACAATCGCTGCTGCATAAGCCCCAATTGCCATAAAACCTGCATGACCAAGTGAGAATTGTCCTGAAAAACCAACGATTAAGTTCAAACCTACTGCAAGGATGATATTAATCCCAATTTGTTCTAAAATTTGCACATGGAATAGATTGAGAACACCAGCAGAAACCAGTACGCTAATCAATCCATAACCCGCTAACAGAAGGAATAACCAGAGAGTATTTACTTTAAGATTTGTCTTCATTGTTTACACCTTCTCTTTCACATTCTTACCAAGGATACCTGCAGGTCGAACAATCAGAATCAAAAGCAAGATTCCATATACGATAGCATCACGGAAATCAGACATACCGAAGGCAGTAGCAAATGTTTCCAACAAGCCAATTACAAATCCCCCTAGAGCTGCACCAGGAATAATCCCGATACCACCGAGTACGGCCGCAACGAATGATTTCAGACCTGGAGTCACACCCATCAAAGGTTCAAGAGAGTTGTAGTAAAGGGCAATGAGGACACCTGCTGCACCAGCAAGGGCTGAACCCAAAGCAAAGGTAAAACTGATTGTACGATTTACATTAATTCCCATCAATTGAGCTGCGTCACTATCAACTGATACCGCACGCATGGCTTTCCCCATTTTTGTTTTTTGGACGATCAATTGCAATAAAACCATCAAGAGTACAGAAACTGCTAAAATCATCAATTGAACGTTTGTCAAGCTAATTGGTCCCAAGTCAAAGCGGACTGTTTCAATTGCTTGAGGGAAGGCACGAGTATTAGCACCTACTAAATAAACCATTCCGTATTCCAGTAGGAAAGACACTCCGATGGCAGTAATCAATACAGCAATACGTGTAGAGTGTCGTAAAGGACGGTAGGCAAGAAACTCAATCACAACACCAAGCAATGCGGTCCCTGCCATTGAAATAATTAAAGCTAAAAAGAAATCCATTTGGAAAGAATTAATCAAAAAGTAACCAATAAAGGCACCCATCATGTATATATCGCCATGGGCGAAGTTGATGAGTTTGATAATTCCATAAACCATGGTATAACCCAGAGCCAAAAGTGCATAAACACTACCCAGAATTAGACCATTCACAAGTTGTTGGAGCATAGCATTCACTCTTTTCTATCGTTATTTTTTAGAAAATTTCATTATTTCACAAGTTCATAAACACCGAAACAGGGAGTGAGTCAAAGGCTCATTCCCCATTTCAATTACTATTCTAATGTTATGGTTTTACAACTTCTGCTTCTTCAACTTTACCATTGTTCATGGTCATCATGTAAGCAGTTTTCACTGTATTGTGGTCAGCATCAAAGCTTGTTTGACCAGTGACACCATCAAAATCTTTGGTTTTAGCAAGGTTGTCCTTGATCTCACCTGAGTTTTTAGCACCTTTTGCAGCATTTGCTACTAAGTAAACTGAGTCATAGGCCAAAGCTGAGAATGTTGAAGGCTCTTCGTTGTATTTAGCACGGTATGCTTCAAGGAAAGCTTTAGCTTTTGCAGAAACATCAACAGTAGTTGAGAATCCAGAGATGAAGTAAATGTTTGATGCTCTTTCAGCAGTTGCTTGTTGAACAAATTCTTCACCGTTAAATCCATCACCACCAATGATTGGTTTATCAATTCCCATACCACGAGCTTGGTTTACAATTTTACCAGCTTCTGTGTAGTAACCTGGAACTACGATAGCGTCAAACTCTTTCCCTTTCATTTTAGTAAGGGCTGCTTGGAAGTCAGTATCACCTGCTACAAAAGTTTCATCTGCTACAATCTCACCCTTGTAGGCTTCGCGGAAAGATTTAGCAATACCTTTTGCATAGTCACTAGCGTTGTCAGTATATAGAACAACCTTCTTAGCATTCAATTTATTTGTTACATAGTTAGAAATAATCTTCCCTTGGAAGCTATCTTGGAATGTTCCAATAAATAGGTAATCTTGACCTTTAGTCAAACCGTCTTGAGTAGCACTTGGTGAAATCAATGGCACTCCAGCTTTAGTAGCGTTAGCTACAGCTGCAGCAGTTGCACCAGATGTCGCAGGTCCTACAATAGCTGCTACTTTTGATTGGGTAACAAGGTTTGTTGTAACAGAAGCTGCTTCAGCAGTTTCTGACTTGTTGTCTTTGTCTACAACTTCGATTTGTTTCCCATCAATTCCACCTGCAGCATTGATTTCGTCTACGGCAAGTTGGGCACCTTTTTGTTCAGCTGTACCGTAAGCTGCCACAGCACCTGTCTCTTCAAAGTTAAAACCGATTTTAATTGTTTTTTCGTCTACTGGATTTCCAGTTGTGTTTGACGCTCCTGACTTGACCTCTCCACAGGCAGCAAGAAGAGCCACACTAGCAAGAGCCACAAAAGATAGGGCAAATTTTTTCTTCATTTTTAATCTCCTTATAGTTGTTTCAAAAAATAGTATGTTAAGAATATACCGAATTATCAGAAAATTGTCAATGTATTTGTTTAACTTTTTAAATGATAACGTTTTCTTCAGTCCGATAAAGATTCCCAACGAAGGGAGTTTCTAGCTCTTGAATGTGGCAACGTCTAATTTTCTTGACATATCTTTCCTTACCTAATCTCTCAACTAAGCCATCTAGCTCCTCAGTTGGAACATAGAGCTGCAAGTAACGATGTTTTTTGGAATGGTAACGGATATCACCGTATTCCTGAAGTTTTTTTGCATCTCGATTATAGTAGAGATAGATGATTAATCCTGATCGATTTGTTTTTTCAAACATGAGGAAGCCTCTTTCTAAGAAATCTTATCCTATTATACCAAAAAAAGCAAACTCCGTCGAGTTTGCTTTCTAGGTTGCTTAGCTTAAAGAATTGTTGACCATGATTTCATCGATAAAGCCATATTCAAGTGTTTCTTGGGCGCTCATCCAGTAATCACGTTCAGCATCTGCGTGAATCTGCTCAACCGATTTACCAGAGTTATCTGCAAGAATTTGCTCCAAAGTCTTACGAGTTTTAAGCAAGTGCTCTGCAGCGATTGCCATATCGGTTTGTTGGGTACCACCACCTGTACCACCCATTGGTTGGTGAATCATGTACTCTGCATTTGGAAGCATGAAACGTTTGCCTTTTGCTCCACTTGATGCGATGACAGTCCCCATGGATGCAGCCATTCCCATAACGATTGTTTGGACATCTGCCTTGATAAAGTTCATGGTATCAACGATTGCCAAACCAGCTGAAACAGATCCTCCAGGTGTGTTGACATAAAGGTAAATATCTTTTGTGCTGTCTTGGGCATCCAAGAAGAGCAACTGAGCAATAACGGAGTTGGCCATGTTGTCTTCAACTGGACCTGTTAGCATGATGATGCGGTCTTTCAGAAGACGAGAGTAAATATCATAGGAACGTTCTCCACGGCTTGTTTGTTCAATAACTACAGGAATCATTCATTTCTCCTTTTAATGTTGAATTTTCTTAGTCTTACGACTCAATACAGAACTATTATATCTTCTTGGTCAAAAAAGGTCAAATTTTTGCTCTATTCTCTAAACAGAAACAAAAACTCAACCTCCTTTCAAGTCAAAAACGAACTTCTAGTTTCACTATTTACTTTGGGATTTTATTTAGTACCGAACAAGCGGTCTCCAGCATCTCCAAGACCTGGAACGATATAACCGTGTTCGTTCAAGCGTTCATCCAAGGCTGCTGTAAAGATTTCTACATCTGGATGTGCTTCTTGAAGGGCTTTCACTCCTTCTGGAGCAGATACTAGGCAGACAAACTTGATATTTGAAGCGCCACGTTTTTTAAGCGAATCTACTGCCAAGATTGCTGAGCCACCTGTTGCCAACATTGGATCAACGACAAAGATTTGACGTTGGTCAATATCTTCAGGCAATTTCACCAAATATTCAACTGGTTGAAGGGTTTCTTCATCACGGTACATACCGATATGACCAACTTTGGCTGCTGGAACCAAGCTCAAGAGGCCATCTACCATCCCGATACCTGCACGCAAGATTGGGACAATAGCCAATTTTTTCCCAGCCAATTGTTTTTGAACTGTCTTTGTGATAGGTGTTTCGATTTCCACGTCTTCAAGTGGAAGATCACGAAGTACTTCATATCCCATCAACATCGCAATCTCATCTACTAGCTCACGAAAAGCTTTTGTAGAAGTATCTGTACGTCGCAAGATTGACAATTTGTGTTGAATGAGTGGATGATTAATGACTTCAATTTTTCCCATTTTCTGAATTCCTTCTTTCAATTTATTCTTCTTATTATATCAAAAAACGGTTTAAAAAGCTGTCTAAACCATTTATTTTTATTAATTTTTAAATCAAATCTGCCTCCTGGAGAGCTGTCTGAACAGTCTCTAATGGTAAATGGGTTAACTCGGTGCCTTTTTCTTGATAAAGGTACTGGGCATAGTCATCCATTCGGTACTGATTGATATAGACTACACGTTTACAACCGACTTGTAAGAGTTGTTTTGTGCAATTTAAACAAGGGAAATGGGTCACATAGGCTGTAAATCCTCTGGGAACCCCTCGCTCAGCCCCTTGCAAGATGGCATTAACCTCGGCGTGAAGGGTTCGAACACAGTGACCTTCAATGACCAGACATTCGTGGTCAATACAGTGCTCCGTTCCTGATACGGAACCATTGTAGCCAGTTGAAATGACTTTATTGTCCTTAACGAGGACAGCTCCCACCTTGGCACGTTTGCAGGTCGAACGATTGGCAATCAGTAAAGCCTGGGCTGCAAAGTACTCATCCCAAGCCAGTCTTTTTTCTGTCATAAGTATTCTCCTTATCCCCTATTTTTTGAAAAATGGCAAGCGTAAATCTGCAATCTTTTCAGCTGGAACCTTCATGCCATCCTTGATCCATTTGAGCAGAACCGATACGATGGCAGAACTCCAAAAGGAATGAAGGTAGCTACTAACGCCTTTTGACTTTCCGTGGTATTTTTCTAGAAATTCCTGCATAGCTTGGACAAAAATCTTTTCCAAATGGTAGTCCAGAGCAAGTTGGATAACCTTGGCTTCTTTCTTGGCTGCTCGAAAAAGGTGAACCCAGACTAGATAAAGGTCTGTTTTAACATCGTAGTGGCTCAACTGTTCCATAATGTTATGGACACTGCGTTTAAAGACGCTTTCCAAAATCTCTTCTTTGGAGTCATAGTTACGATAGAAGGCGGCACGAGAGACGCCCGCCCGTTTGACCAGCTCCGAAATGCTGATCTTGGCCAAGTCTTTTTTCTCTAGAAGTTGCAAAAGAGCCGTCTCGATTGCTTCCCTAGTTAAAAAATTGGATTCTTGATTTGATTTTCTGAGATTTTCTAGAGATTTTTCAGATATTTTACGTTCAGACATAACAATTTCTTTCTACTTGTGACAACAGAGAAATGGTACTTTTGTTTCAAGGGCTTTCATGATATAATTGTAAAAAAAGACAGAACCTTTGTCAATGTATAAGTGACAAAGATGGAGAATTTCTATGACTTGGAAGATTGTAGCTGACTCTGGTTGTGATTATCGTCAACTGGCAACTCCTGCTATTGATACGGAATTTGTTAGTGTTCCTTTAACCATTCAAGTAGCTGATCAGGTCTTTATCGATGATGCCAATCTTAACATTGACCACATGATGGAAACCATGTATGCGACTTCTGAGGCTTCAAAATCAGCTTGTCCTAGCCCTGATGATTACTTGCGAGCATTTGAAGGTGCTAAGCATATCTTTGTCGTTACTATCACTGGTACTCTTTCAGGTAGCCATAATAGTGCACAGCTCGCTAAGAATATCTACCTTGAAGAACACCCTGACACTCAGATTCATGTGATCGATACATTGTCTGCAGGTGGTGAGGTTGACTTGATTGTCGAGAAAATCAATAGCTTGATTGATCAAGGACTTTCTTATGAGGAAATTGTTGAAGCTATTACAGCCTACCAAGAAAAAACGAAGTTGCTTTTTGTCCTTGCTAAGGTCGATAACTTGGTCAAAAATGGCCGTTTGAGTAAGCTTATCGGTACAGTTGTTGGCCTTCTCAACATCCGTATGGTTGGGGAAGCAAGTGAAACTGGAACCTTAGAACTGCTACAAAAAGCGCGTGGACCAAAAAAATCCCTTCAAGCAGCCTATGAAGAACTCATCAAGGCTGGCTATGCTGGTGGTCGTATCGTCATGGCTCATCGCAGCAATGAAAAATTCTGTCAGCAATTGTCAGAACGCTTGCTAGAAACCTTCCCGCAAGCGGATATCAAAATCATCCCGACGTCTGGTCTCTGCAGTTTCTATGCAGAAGATGGCGGTTTGTTGATGGGATATGAAATTAACTAAGATTATGAACAACAAGAGATGCCAAGCATCTCTTGTTTTTTGTGGTACAATAGAACTATGAAACATTTTGATACTATTGTCATTGGTGGGGGACCTGCTGGCATGATGGCTACGATTTCCAGTAGCTTTTATGGTCAGAAAACTCTACTCATTGAAAAAAATCGCAAACTTGGCAAAAAGTTAGCTGGAACGGGCGGTGGTCGTTGTAATGTGACCAACAATGGAACTTTAGATGACCTACTGGCTGGAATTCCTGGTAACGGGCGCTTTTTATACAGTGTCTTTTCCCAGTTTGATAACCATGATATCATCAACTTTTTCACGGAAAACGGTGTTAAACTCAAGGTCGAAGACCACGGCCGTGTCTTTCCTGCTACTGACAAGTCTCGGACCATTATCGAAGCCTTGGAGAAGAAAATTACTGAGCTCGGTGGTCAAGTTGCTACTCAAACAGAAATTGTTTCGGTTAAAAAGATAGACGACCAGTTCGTCCTCAAGTCCGCAGACCAAAGCTTCACTTGTGATAAACTCATTGTCACAACAGGTGGTAAGTCTTATCCTTCGACTGGGTCTACTGGCTTTGGTCACGAGATTGCTCGTCATTTTAAGCACACCATTACCGAGCTTGAGGCTGCTGAAAGTCCTTTATTGACAGATTTTCCACATAAGGACTTGCAGGGAATTTCACTAGATGATGTGACCTTAAGCTATGGCAAGCATGTCATCACTCATGATCTACTCTTTACCCACTTTGGTCTATCCGGTCCAGCTGCTCTACGTATGTCTAGCTTTGTCAAGGGTGGAGAAGTTCTTTCACTGGATGTTTTGCCTCAACTTTCTGAGAGCGACTTGGTGGTATTTCTAGAAGAAAATCGGGAAAAATCCTTGAAAAATGCCTTAAAAACTTTGCTTCCAGAACGCTTGGCAGAATTTCTTGTGCAAGGCTATCCTGAAAAAGTCAAACAGCTAACTGAAAAAGAACGTGACCAGCTTGTCCAATCTATCAAGGCTCTCAAAATTCCTGTCACTGGTAAAATGTCATTGGCTAAGTCCTTTGTCACCAAAGGAGGCGTCAGTCTTAAGAAAATCAATCCCAAAACTCTGGAAAGTAAGCTCGTTCCTGGTCTCCACTTTGCTGGCGAAGTCATGGATATCAATGCCCACACGGGTGGCTTTAACATCACTTCTGCCCTCTGCACCGGCTGGGTGGCAGGAAGTCTGCATTATGATTAAAAATCAAAGGGTATGAAGAATGAATAGAAGAGAAACAGTCGAATTTGTCAATATGTGTATGATTCAAAACGGAGACAAGGTTCTGGTTCAAGATCGAGTTAGTCCCGACTGGCCCGGCATTACTTTTCCTGGTGGTCATGTTGAACGTGGCGAATCCTTTGTCGATGCTGTCATTCGTGAAGTGAAAGAAGAAACTGGTCTGACTATTTCCAAACCCCAACTCTGTGGTATCAAAAACTGGTACGATGACAAGGATTATCGTTATGTCGTCCTCTTTTACAAAACAGAAAACTTTACTGGTGAACTCCAGTCTTCAGACGAAGGAAAGGTATGGTGGGAAGATTTTGACAATCTATCTCATCTAAAACTGGCCACCGATGATATGTCTGATATGCTTCGTGTTTTTTTGGAAGATGACCTCAGTGAATTTTTTTACTATAAAGACGGTGACGACTGGCTTTATGATTTGAAGTAAAAAATAGGCTAGGAAATTCCTAGCCTATTTATTCTGCATTTGTCTGAACATAAGCTGCAATGGCATCTGATGTGTATTGAGCTGTACCAGATCCAAATTTGTCAATGTTTTCCTTAAACTTAGGGTTGTAGACGTAGCCTTTACCAATATGGCCGAAGACTTCAATAGAGCAGTCAAATCCATAAGTACGAATGGCTTGCAAGAGATTGGCTGCTTGCTCTTGGTTTTCAGTTGCTGTTGCAGGTAAACCAGCTTGAAGATTTTGTGACAAAGCTTGAAAAACTTGGTTAAAGGCAGCTGTAGCCTCATCTTCTCTACCACTTTGGCGTTCGAGAGCTTGGTCCATGACTTCTTGTCCATACTTCTCTACCGCCTCTTGGTGGTATTTTTGATGGTCTTGGTAGTTAAATCCAGCAAATTTCTCTTGAATACTCATTTCTCTTTCTCCTTTTTGTTCTTGAATAGTTTTTTGCAAGGTGGAAATCAAGGTATCTAGATGTTGCCTTTCTCGAGTTAGATAGTCCAACTGCCTGGTCAAATGGGGCAATAAATCTGTCCTTTCTTCCTTTAACAGCTCTGCTATTTTTTCTAAAGAAAAGCCTAGATATTTGTAATACAGAATAACCTGAAGGCGTTCCAAATCCTCCTGACTGTAGGTTCGATAGCCGTTTTCCGACTTTAAGGGAACCAAGAGCCCTATCTTATCGTAGTGGTTCAGAGTCTTGACAGAGACACCTGAAAGCTGCGCAGCTTCTTTTATATGGTACATGATTTCCTCCTTACAAGAAATAGTATAACCCCTCCCCTTAGGTCAGAGTCAAGCGTTTTTGAGAAAAATTTTTAACTTTTTGAGAAAAGTGTGAAAACTTGAAAATGGTTTTCTTGACAGACCTTTGAAAACATGATAGGATAGTCAAGTCTATCAATCAAACAGAAAGCTCATAAAGAGCCATTGAGAGAGGGCTATTTGACAACTCAAGTAGCCTTTTCTTATTTTAAAAAAGAGATTGGAGTTTCAACTATGTCAGAAAAATCGCAATGGGGCTCGAAACTGGGCTTTATCCTAGCATCTGCTGGTTCAGCAATCGGGCTTGGTGCCGTTTGGAAGTTTCCCTACATGACTGCTGCTAATGGCGGTGGAGGCTTTTTACTGGTCTTTCTCATTTCCACTATTTTAATTGGTTTCCCGCTCCTGCTTGCTGAGTTTGCCCTTGGCCGTAGTGCTGGTGTTTCTGCTATCAAAACCTTTGGAAAAACGGGCAACAATAACAAGTATAACTTTATCGGTTGGATTGGTGCCTTTGCCCTCTTTATCCTTCTCTCTTTCTATAGTGTTATCGGGGGATGGATTTTAGTCTATCTAGGCATTGAGTTTGGGAAATTGTTCCAGCTTGGTGGAACGGGTGATTACGCTCAATTATTTACTTCAATCATTTCAAATCCAGCCATTGCCCTAGGAGCTCAAGCAGCCTTTATCTTATTGAATATCTTTATTGTATCACGTGGGGTTCAAAAAGGGATTGAAAGAGCTTCAAAAGTTATGATGCCCCTGCTCTTTATCATCTTTGTTGTTATCATCGGTCGCTCTCTCAGCTTGCCAAATGCCATGGAAGGCGTTCTCTACTTCCTCAAACCAGACTTCTCTAAGCTGACAAGTGCAGGTCTCCTCTATGCTCTAGGACAGTCTTTCTTTGCCCTTTCATTAGGGGTCACAGCCATGCTGACCTATGCGTCCTACTTGGACAAAAAAACTAATCTGGTCCAATCAGGGATTTCCATTGTAGCCATGAACATCTCGGTATCCATCATGGCAGGTCTAGCCATTTTCCCAGCCATGTCAGCCTTCAATATCCAGTCTGAAGGGGGACCAAGCCTGCTCTTTATCGTTTTGCCACAACTCTTTGACAAGATGCCCTTTGGAACCATTTTCTACATCCTTTTCCTCTTGCTCTTCCTCTTTGCGACGGTCACTTCTTCTGTAGTCATGCTGGAAATCAATGTGGGCAATGTCACCAATCAGGACAACAGCAAGCGTGCTAAATGGAGTACCATTTTAGGGATTTTGACCTTTATTTTTGGAATTCCTTCAGCCCTATCTTACGGTGTCATGGCGGAAGTTCACATTTTTGGAAAGACCTTCTTTGATGCTATGGATTTCTTGGTTTCCAATCTCCTCATGCCATTTGGAGCCCTCTGCCTTTCTCTCTTTACAGGCTACATCTTCAAAAAGGCCCTTGCCATGGAGGAACTCCATCTCGATGAAACAGCTTGGAAACAGGGACTTTTCCAAGTCTGGCTCTTCCTTCTTCGTTTCGTCATTCCAATTATCATCATTGTGGTCTTTATCGCCCAATTTATGTAAGCAAAAAGGACTTGAGTAGTGAACTCAGGCCCTTTCTTTTTTTATGGATGACTAACAATCAATTCCAAACTTTGCCCTTCCAAGGTCCAAGCTTCAACATCACTTGGTAGGATAAAGTGGCTGCCTTTTTGGATTGGATAGTTTTTCCCGTCAACTGTTAGCTGACCTTGACCAGCCAAGACACTAAACAAGCTGTAGTCAGCTGTCTTTTCAAAATCAACTTTTCCAGTGATTTCCCACTTGTAAACGGCGAAGAAATCATTGGATACAAGGAGAGTTGAACGTAGGTCATCAGCCTTGATAGTTACAGGACGGCTATTTGCTGGTTCACCAATATTCAAGACATCGATGGATTTTTCAAGGTGAAGCTCACGCAAGTTGCCATTGTCGTCCTTGCGGTCAAAGTCATAGACTCGGTAGGTTGTATCACTAGACTGCTGGGTTTCAAGGATTAAGATACCTGCCCCGATAGCGTGCATGGTTCCGCTTGGTACATAGAAGAAATCTCCAGCCTTAACAGGGACTTTTGTTAATAGACCATCCCAGTCTTTAGCTTCGATTTGCTGACGGAGTTCTTCTTTTGACTTGGCATTGTGGCCATAGATAATCTCTGAACCTTCGTCTGCTGCGATGATGTACCAACATTCTGTTTTTCCAAGTTCGCCTTCATGCTCGAGCCCGTAAGCATCATCTGGGTGAACTTGGACACTGAGCCAGTCGTTGGCATCGAGAATTTTAGTTAAGAGAGGAAATACAGGTTCTGGACGGTTGCCAAACAACTCACGGTGTTCCACATACAAAGTTGCTAGGTCTGTCCCCTGGTAGCGTCCATTAGCTACCTTAGAAACTCCATTTGGGTGAGCTGAGATAGCCCAGTATTCTCCGATTTTTTCACTTGGAATGTCGTAACCAAACTCATCACGTAGCTTGGTTCCACCCCAGATTTTTTCTTGCATAACTGATTGTAAAAATAATGGTTCTGACATGTCGATCTCCTGTCTGATTTTTCTCCCCTCATTATAGCAAAAAAAGAGTTCGAATTGAACTCTTTTTCCTATCTTATAAAGTAGGGAGAAGATTTTGTAAAAATAGTGAAGAAATCCCCCCTTATGCTATAACTTTTGTTGGCAATCAAACTCTACTATGCCCTTATTTCATTCGATAAAAATCAATCACTAGGCCAGCAGGGCCTTTAACTAGTAGCGATTCCGTTCCCCAATCAGTTACAGTCGGACCGTGTAAAATCTCGGTACCAAGCTCTTTCAATCGTTGGTAATTCTGGTCTACATCCACAACCTCGATGTGAAGAATGATTCCTGACTGAAAATTATTCAAAGGAATCAAATGATTCTCTGACAACATAAGACAATGACTGCCAATCGTAAACTGAGCAAAACTGTCATCAACATAATCGGACTTTTTATCCAAAAGCCGCTCCAAGTCAGCACAGACTTGGGGAACATTTGAAACGTTAATATCTAATTGATTTAAATTCATTTACTATCCTCCACAAAAAGATCGGATTGCTCCGATCTTTTTAAGTTCCACGAAAGAATTATTTAATTGCGCGTGATTGCAACCCTTCTTCTTCCAAGAAGAGACGGAATGGTACAAGCTCTTCTGCTTCGTATTTTTCCTTGAAGGCTTTGATTGCTTCTTCTGAGTGAAGTTTTGGATCCAATTCAAGTACTTCTACTGGAAGTGGACGGTGTTGAGTGATGTGAGCATCGATAACAACAGTTTTACCTTCTTTGTTCAATTTAACAGCTTCTGCAACAACTGCATCGATGTCTTCGATACGGTCAACTGTAAATCCAACAGCTCCTTGAGCTTCAGCGATTTTCGCGTAGTCAGCGTTAGGGAAGTCACAACCAAACAAGTGTTTGTTTGTGTCTTCGTATTTGTCCTTGATGAAGGCATATTTACCATTTGAGAAGACAACGTTGATAACTGGAAGGTCGTATTGAACGTTTGTGATAACGTCTGGGTAGCACATGTTGAATGCACCGTCACCCATGATGTTCCATACTTGGCGATCTGGATTGTCTTTCTTAGCAGCGATACCACCAGGAAGGGCAATACCCATTGTCGCAAAGAGTGGAGATGTACGCCACATGTTCTTAGGTGTCATATGAAGGTGACGAGTAGATGTTTGAGTAGTGTCACCTACGTCGATTGAGTAGATAGCATCTTGATCAGCATGTTTATTGATAGCATTGTAAACTTGGTACAATTGCAATTCACCCTCAGTTTTACCTTCGAGTTTGTTCATGTAATCACGCCAGTTTTGGTTGTTCTTAACGTTTGCACGCCACCATGGAGTAGATTCAACTGGGTTGACTTTGTCAAGGATTGCTTTCGCTGCTTGACCTGCATCACCAAGGATAGAAGCGTCAAGGGCATGACGTTTACCAAGTTTGTAAGGGTCGATATCTACTTGGATGAATTTTTCAGTGTTCTTGAAGGCTTCGTAAACTTCAGCAAATGGGAAGTTTGAACCAAGGAAAAGAACTGTGTCTGCTTCGAAGACAACTTCGTTAGCTGGTTTCCAACCAACACGGTAAGCAGAACCTGTCAACCCTTCGTAGTTCCATTCGAAAGCTTCAAAGTTTTTACCAGTTGTGATGATTGGTGCTTTGATTTTACGTGACAATTCAGTAATCACTTCACCAGCTTTGACACCTCCGTAACCAGCATAGATAACTGGACGTTCAGCGTTGTTCAAGATTTCAACAGCTTTGTTGATTTCAACTTCGTTCAAGGCAGGAGCGATGAATGAACGCTCGTATGAACCTGAACCGTAGTATGAGTTTTCATCGATTTCTTGGAAACCGAAGTTTACTGGGATTTCAACAACAGCTGGACCTTTTTTAGAAACTGCAGCACGGCAAGCTTCGTCAATAACTTTTGGCAATTGCTCAGCGTAAGCTACACGTTTGTTGTAGACAGCTACTCCATGGTACATTGGGTTTTGGTTAAGCTCTTGGAAAGCATCCATGTTGAGTTCGTTAACTGGACGTGAACCAAGGATAGCAAGGAATGGAGTGTTGTCCATAGCTGCATCGTAAACACCGTTAATCAAGTGAGTCGCACCTGGACCACCTGAACCTACTGCAACCCCGATTGAGCCACCGAATTTAGCTTGCATAACCGCTGCAAGAGCACCTGTTTCTTCGTGGCGAACTTGCAAGAAGCGGATATCTTTGTCTTCAGCCAAAGCGTCCATCAATGAGCTGAGTGTTCCTGATGGGATACCGTAGATTGTGTCTACGCCCCATGTTTTCAATACGTTGAGCATTGCTGCTGATGCAGTAATTTTCCCTTGAGTCATTATAACTCTCCTTCAAATATTTTTAAAATTTGATTCATCCGTTTTCATATACTAATTGGAAACGTTTCAGCAAATTTTTACTCTACTACTTTACCATAATTGTTTTTTGTCTCCTAAAAATGTGCTCAGAAGTTTTTATTCTCTATTACAGTACAGTTTGAAAGCGTTTTTTAGAACTGTTTTATAATACTCAATGAAAATTAAAGAGCAAACTAGGAAACTAGCCGCAGGTTGCTCAAAGTACAGCTTTGAGGTTACAGATAAAGTTGACGTGGTTTGAAGAGATTTTCGAAGAGTATAAAAAGCGGGTAAGCCCGCTTTTAGTCTATCTTAGTAACGTTTAGCATGAGTGAACTGATCAAAACAGATACAGAGCTAAAGGCCATGGCTAGACCTGCCAATTCTGGGTTGAGCACCAGACCAACACCTGAAAAAACTCCTGCTGCAATCGGAATTCCAGCGACATTGTAGATAAAGGCCCAGAAAAGATTGAGCAGAATTCGATTAAAGGTTTTCTTACTCATGTCAAAGGCACGAACCACTCCTAGGAGGTTATTAGTTGTCAACACCAAATCTGCTGACTCGATGGCAATATCTGTTCCAGCTCCCATAGCAATTCCCACATCCGCTACACTGAGGGCAGGAGCGTCATTGATACCATCACCAACAAAGGCTACTTTGCCAGCTTGTTGCAGTTTATGGATTTCATGGGCTTTTTCTTCTGGCAATACACCTGCAATGACCTCTTCAATGCCAATCTTATCTGCAATGGCACGCGCCACGCCAGCATTATCCCCTGTCAGCATGACTGTTTTAAGACCTCGTTTTTTCAACTGACTGATGGCAAGTTTAGCATTTTCCTTAGGAATATCTTGTAGTGCAAACAAGCCTTTAATTTCATTGTCGATAGCCAAGAACACAACTGTCTTAGCTTCTTTTTCTAGTTCTTCAAGTTTTTCTTGATAATTGCTTGAAATATCCATACCATCTAGCATTTTAGCATTTCCAAGTAAGACTTGTTTCCCATTGATTTGCCCTGAGACACCTTTTCCGTGCAAGGCTTGGAAATTTTCAACAGTTTGAATCTCAAGTCCAGTTTCACTCGCTCGCTTGACAATGGCCTCAGCCAGTGGGTGTTGGGAAGCTTCTTCCAAGGAGGCTGCCAATCCAAGCACTTCTACTTCGTCGCCGATGATATCTGTTACCACAGGTTTCCCTTCCGTCAAAGTCCCTGTCTTATCAAAGACGAGAGTTTTGACTTTCTGGATTTCTTGTAAGACGGTTCCATTCTTGAGGAGAACGCCCATTTTGGCACTACGACCAGTCCCCACCATGAGGGCTGTTGGTGTTGCAAGTCCCAAGGCACAAGGGCAGGCGATAATCAACACTGCCACCCCATAAAGGAGAGAGGTCACAAAGCTAGCCTCAAGCAAGACAAACCAAACCCAAAAGGTCAGAATCGCTAAAATGACAACTGCTGGGACAAAAATCCCTGAAATCTTATCCGTCAAATCCTGAATTGGTGCTCGGCTAGTCTGGGCTTTCTTCACAAAGTCCACAATCTGAGCCAAAACTGTCTCTGAACCAACTTTTTCTGCCCTAAAAACAAGTGTTCCATTGTTATTGATGGTGGAGCCAATGACAGTATCTCCAACGGTTTTATCCACCGGCAGGCTCTCACCTGTCACCATGGATTCGTCAATACTGGACACACCTTCGACTACAACCCCATCAACCGCAATCTTTTCACCTGGCCTTACTCGAATCAGGTCACCTACCTTGACTTGCTCCAAGGGGATTTGAACATAGCTATCATCACGCAAGACTTCTGCAGTTTTAGCCTGCAAGTCCAGTAATTTCTCCACAGCTTGGGAAGTATTTTTCCGCATTTTCTCTTCAAAAACTGCTCCCAAAAGAACGAAGAAGAAGATAAATGCAGCACTTTCAAAGTAAACGGGGAGACCAGCGAAGAGGGCAACTAAGCTATAGAAATAGGCCACTAGGGTTCCCAGAGCAACCAAGCTATCCATGTTGGCATTGTGCTTTTTAAAGCTGGCCCAAGCACTCTGGATATAAGGACCACCTGCTACTAGCATGATGGGTGTTGTGGCTAAAAAGGTGCCCCAACGCATGACTTGGTGACTAATTCCTCCTGTCGACATCCCAATCATGATAATCACAAGAGGCACAGTAAAGATACTGGTAATCCAAAAACGCTGTAGGAGGGATAGAGATTTTCGAGTCTTCTCAACTACGGTGTAGCTTCCCTTTTGCATCTCCATACCACATGAGAATTCATGCTCACCCAACTCTTGAGGTGTAAAACGAATTGTCTTCTCTTCATCCACGCCGATTGGTTCCAAGATGTCTTCTTCTTCAAAAAGGATTTCCTTGTAACAGTTTGAAGGAGTTATACGATGAAAGGTAATTTCAGCGGGAATTCCTTTTTGAAGCTGAATATGGGCTGGATGGTAGCCTTTGTCTGCCGTGATACGGATTTTTTGAACACCATTTTCAAGACTTGCTTTTACGATTTCAGTCATATCATTCTCCTATTCTACAATCATCTTACCGTGCATCATATTCATGCCACAAGAGAAACCATACTCTCCAGCCTGTTCAGGTGTGATTTCCACTACATACTCTTCACCCATAGGCAGGTCCGCATGCACTCCAAAATCTGGGAAAACAATCTGATCTAGGCAGGGTGAAGGGTCCTTACGGTCAAAGACGATACGGGCTGGCACTGATTTCTTGAGAATAATCAACTCAGGCGTATAGCCCCCCATGACCTCCACACGAATCTCTTGGTAGTCCTTTTTTTGCTGGGCCTTTTGTCCAGATTTTTCAGGCTTTTTGAAAAACCAAAACAAGATAAACGCTATAAGGGCAATACAAATAATGGTTACAATGCTATTTAACATGACGTCTCCTTTACATACAATTACATCTTACTTCTGTTACAGCGCTAACTTTCTTCTCAGAAATCACAGCTTCTAAGTCTTCCAAGTCAGCCAGAGTAAAATCACATTCCATAATCAAATCAGCCAACAAGTTCTTAATCCTACGGGAACAAACCTTGTCTTTAATATCTTTAATAAGCAAATCCCGACTTTGGTCCAAAGTTAAAAGGGCCGAATAAACAAAGGACTTGCCCTCTTTTTCTCGAGTCAGACACTCTTTCTCAACCAGACGAGCCAAAAGGGTCTGAACCGTGGACTTGGACCAGTCGAACCGCTCCGCCAGAACCATGATCAAATCCGTACTGGTCTGCTCCCCTTGCATCCAAATAATCTTCATGACCTGCCATTCTGCATCTGAAATCTGCATCAGCACACCTCCAAAATCTACATTTGTCAATCATAAATTTTAGTATACTCTCAAAATCTACATTTGTCAACTATAATTTGTATTATTTTTTCGAAAAATAGAATTATAATCATGTAACGAGAGATTTTCAGTCAAATTTCACTATATAAACTATAAAAATATGCTATACTGTAGAAAAAAGAAAACAACCACTAGGGGTGCGTAAAGCTGAGATTAACGACTGTTAGATCCCTTTGACTCAATCTAGGTAATGCTAGCTGATGGAAGTGGAAATGATAATGAGGACTACTTGTCTTCTATTGCTTTCCTGAAACAGACTAGCTTGTTCTTAAGAATACAAACTTCAGTTGGTTGGGAGGTTTTAGATGACTTATTTACCCGTTGCTCTAACCATTGCTGGAACTGACCCTAGTGGCGGTGCTGGCATTATGGCTGATTTAAAGTCATTCCAAGCTAGAGATGTCTATGGAATGGCCGTTGTGACCAGCCTTGTCGCTCAAAATACCAGAGGTGTTCAATTAATCGAGCACGTCTCCAACCAAATGCTGGAAGCTCAATTGGATAGTGTCTTTTCGGATATCAAGCCTCAGGCTGTAAAAACAGGGATGTTGGCAACTACTGAGATCATGGAGATCATCCAACCCTATCTTAAAAAGCTGGACTGTCCCTATGTTCTTGACCCTGTTATGGTCGCTACGAGTGGGGACACCCTGATAGATACTAGTGCCAGAGACTACCTAAAAACAAATCTGCTTCCCCTTGCTACCATTATCACGCCCAATCTTCCTGAGGCAGAAGAGATTGTTGGTTTTTCAATCCATGACCCCGAAGACATGCAGCGTGCCGGTCGCCTGATTATAAAAGAATTTGGTCCTCAGTCCGTTGTTATCAAAGGTGGCCATCTGGAAGGTGGTGCCAAGGATTTCCTCTTTACCGAGGAGGAGCAATTTGTCTGGGAAAGTCCAAGAATTCAAACTTGTCACACCCATGGTACTGGATGTACCTTTGCTGCTGTGATTACGGCTGAACTAGCCAAGGGCAGAAGTCTTTATCAGGCAGTTGATAAGGCCAAGGCCTTTATCACAAAAGCCATCCAAGACGCTCCTCAACTCGGACATGGTTCTGGCCCAGTCAACCATACAACTTTTAAAGATTAAGAAAAAACTCTCTAGTTCCCACTTTAAGGGAATTAGAGAGTTTTTGATTAGGAAACAATGTCATTTAGCTTTGTTAAAAAGGCTTGTGTTTTTGCCTCAATATCTTCTGCCTGCATCAGATCCCTGACAACAGCTACTCCAGCTATACCCGTGCCGCTAAGTTGGTCAATATTCTCTGACGTCAGGCCTCCAATAGCAACTACTGGAATGGCGACCGTTTGGCAAATTGTTTTCAAGGTTGAAATCTGGGTGATAGGTGCATTTTCTTTGGTCGTAGTCGGGAAAATGGCTCCTGTTCCCAAGTAATCCGCACCCGATGTTTCTGCTTCCAGGGCTCTTTTTACTGTTTTAGCAGTGACACCGAGGATTTTTTCAGGACCCAAGACTTTGCGAGCAACCGAAACTGGTAGTTCATCGTCGCCGATATGCAACCCAGCAGCATCGACTGCAAGACAGACATCCAACCGATCATCGATGATCAAGGGCACCTGATAGGCATCTGTTATTTCCTTGACTTGTTTTGCCAGTTGATAGTATTGATTGGTTGTGAGATTTTTTTCTCGTAGCTGTATGATAGTAACACCTGAACGACAGGCCGTCTCGACCTTTTCAAGAAAGTTTTCCAAGGAATCTTGGTAGCGATTGGTTACTAGATACAGTTTAAGTACTTCTCTATTCATAAAAATCTCCTTTGATGGCTTCTAGCCAGTTTTCATCTCTTTTTAAGAGAGAGAGTTGATTGAGAACTTGGTAACGAAAATCTTCTAATCCCATTCCTTGAACAACTATTCTCTCAGCAGCGATATTGAGATAAGAGACCGCTAGACAAGAAGCTTCAAAGGCAGTCATTTCTTGGCTAAGAAAAACGGCTGTCAAGGCTCCAACCAAGTCTCCTGTCCCTGTTATCCAGTCTAATTCGTCACAGCCATTTCCCAATATTGCAATCTGATTCTCCGAAACGATGAGGTCCTTGGGGCCAGTGACTAAAAATGACATACCAGGATAAAGCTGACACCAGTCTTTCAAGACCCGAAGCAAATCCTCCGTTTCTTGATCTTTATGGCTAGCGTCAACTCCAACTCCATGGTGTTTTAAGCCAACAAGACTTCGGATTTCAGACATATTTCCTTTAAGGACCGTGGGCTTGTATTCTAAAAGATCTGTGACTAGATCCTTACGAATGGGTGATGCTGCTACGCCAACCGCATCTACTACCATTGGGAGACAAGCTTGAGCTGCATAAGTAGCTGCCATGCGGATTGCTTTCTCCTTCTCAGCTGACAAATGCCCCAAATTGATGAAGAGAGCTTGGCTTTGCTTAGTAAAATCAAGAACCTCACGGGGATCATCTGCCATGACAGGTTTAGATCCCAGAGCCAAAATGCCATTTGCCAGCATCTCACAGGAAATCTCATTGGTGATGCAGTGAATTAAGGAGCTAGAGCTCAGAGGAAAGGGATTTGTAAATTCCTGCATCAGTCTATCCTTTCTCCAAAGAAATATCCTTGTACTTTTTTAAAGAATTCCTGCTTGATTAAAAATCGAAAGGCAAGAAAAGCTATGGCTGTACCGATCAAGGTCGCTCCGAAAAATCGCGGAGTATAGATAAACCAGCTGAGCTTGGCCGCAGATCCCGTAAAGAGAACCATGACAGGATAGGAAACAATGGAACCGATAATCCCTGTTCCCAAAATCTCTCCTAGGGCAGAATAATGAAATTTTCGACCGTACTTATAAAAGAGACCTGCAAGGAGGGCTCCAAAAGTAGCTCCTGTGAGGGCCAAGGGCGGAATGCCTTGAGTAGACATACGGATAAAGGCTGTGACTGTAGCCATGACCAAGGCATAAACAGGCCCCATCAAGATTCCTGCAAGAATGTTGACTACACTGGACATTGGTGCCATTCCTTCAATTCGAAAGATGGGTGTAAGAACTACGTCAAGGGCAATCATCATGGATAAAATGGTTAATTTGTGAACTTGAAGTCGGTGGTTTCTCATTTTCTATTTCTTCTCTGTTTCTAAGGACTGCAAATCACTCGTCCAGGTTTGATGTTGGTAAGCCATCTCCCAAAACTTGGCTTCCATGTGGACACTTCGGTGGAAGGCCTCTAGCATTTTTTGTTTGTCCGTCTCGTCGCTTTCTCGATAG
Source organism: Streptococcus oralis (assembly GCF_026782375.1). Taxonomy (GTDB): domain Bacteria; phylum Bacillota; class Bacilli; order Lactobacillales; family Streptococcaceae; genus Streptococcus; species Streptococcus oralis_CL. The sequence goes on from NZ_JAKUWJ010000001.1 coordinate 886,812, forward strand.
AGCTGATTAACCAGCGCTTCTTCCTCTTTAATCTGCTGTTCTAACTCATCGGTGATATAGGTTTCAATCCACTGTTGATAAAGAGGATTCGGGGATGGTTTGCGATTAAGTGCCTTGCCCAAATCATGGTATAACCAAGGACATGGAAGCAAACTAGCAAAAGCAATGCCCAAGTTTTGCTCTGCAAACTGGCGATAAATATGAGAAATGTAATGATAACAGGTTGGAGCGATTGGATGTTGCTCCATTTCCTGGTCGCTGATTCCTAATTCCTTGAAAAATTCTTGGCGAATAAACAACTCACCCTCCACTAGACTCTGGGCATTTTGTTTCAAGAGTCTTTTCATCTCCTCGTTTGAAGTCTTACCAGCCAAGAGGTGATAGGCTTCTGAGAAGGACTTCAGATAGTAGGCATCCTGAATCAGGTAATAGCGGAAAATAGAAGGTTCCAACGTTCCCTCTTGTAACTGTAAAACAAAGGGATGCTGAAAGGAAGCCTGCCAAGCTTCCTTGGATAATTCCATCGCAATATCTGTAAATTCCATAATAACTCCTTTATAGAAATAAACTGGTTTGAAGCAATAAAAAGAACAGCAGGTAGATTAATTTTGTTTTTTTAGAAATATAAAAAGTCCGATAGCGATTCTCCAACTGTGCATGCTCATCATATCCATGTGCAGACAAAGCTCTCAGGTAAAGATGGCGCCACCTAAAAACCGTCATCAGAACCTTACTGTAAATCAGGGGAGACCAAACATGCAGTTCTTGACCACGTAATAGGCAAGCTTCTTTGAGGGACTTGATTTCTTTCTGAATAAGGGGAAAGGCATTGAATACCACAATTAAGGCATAGGCCCAAGAACGCGATAACCCCTTTTGAGCCAAGTACAAAAGAAGCTCTTTTAGGGAAATAGAGGAAACAAAGACAAGACCAATACAAACCGTCACAAAGGCCCTCGTTCCAAGCATCACTGCCTGCGAAGCATCTCCGTGTAACTGAACTGCCCAGTAGTTGGCCAAAGATGGCAAAATGGCTAGTAGAATCATCCAAGCCAACATCTTAAATCGACGATAATAGAGCATAAAGAGGATGCAAAATGCGACTACCGAAAGATTCAGAGCAATCGAAGGAATGAAAGATGTTTCCAAGGATAAAATCAGCAAGAAGAGACTGATAATCGGTGTCTTGGTTGCTACTTTGATCATACTATCTTACCTCCCCTTGAATATTGCTACTCTGAGATATGAGTGGTTTGGTAATTGTCACTTCTTTCACATGACTGAGACCCTGACTAGTCATCTCAATCCAATAATCAACCACAGAGATCAAGGGATCTAAACGATGGCTAATGATCAGAAAACTTCTTCCTTGATTTCTCTCCTCCAGAATCCACTGACAAAAATAATGGCAGGCTCTATCATCCAAACCAGCAAATGGCTCATCTAGCAAGATCACAGAAGCCTTGCTGGTCAAGATGGTCAAGAGCTGAAGAATCTTTTGCTGACCACCACTTAATTGATAGGGACTCTTATCAAGTGCCTGCTCCAGATCAAAATATTGTAAAGCTTGGAAAATTCGCTGATTTCTTTCGGAATCAGGTCCATCTAATTGAAGCTCTTCTCGCAGACTGGCTCTGATAAACTGCTTCTCAGCTTCCTGAACAACACCCGTCAGGTCACGGTACAAACTCTTTTTCTTTTTCAGGACTGTCCCCTTCCAGGTAATGCGCCCCTTATACTTTTGAAATTGAAGAATAGAGCGAAAGAGGGTTGATTTCCCGACACCATTATCACCCAAGATACAGGAAATTCCTTGGTAGAATGTAAAATCCGCAATTGAAAAGAGGGGGCGATGATCCAGCTCACAAGTCAGACGATCCAAATGGAATAGTTCTGGACTAGAAGCAACTTCCTTTGAAGAAACCTGTATCATCTCAGAGTAAGGGACTTGAAACACTTCCCTCAGTTGCCCGTCTCTCAGCTCCACCATATGGTCGATATAGGCTTCATAATCAGATAAATCATGGTCGCACAGGATGACTGCCTTCCCATCAAGAGCCAACTCTTTTAGAATCTCCAATATCTCGATTCTGCTCTTGCGGTCAATGGAAGCAAAGGGCTCATCCAAGAGATAGACCCTAGGATTCATAGCAAAGAGAACAGCCAAAGCAGCCTTTTGCTTTTCCCCACCTGATAAGTGATGAATTGGACGGTGCAAAATCGCCTTACAGCGACATTGCTGGACAACCTCTGCTATTTTAGCATCAATCTCCTGAACGGGATGCCCAATATTTTCCAAGGTAAAAATCAGCTCCTCAAACAAATTCTCCATGGTAAATTGATGATTAGGATTTTGAAAGAGAATGCCAACCGTCTGGACACGTTCGACGATAGAAAGCTGACTGACCTCGCTCCCATCTATCAGGACTTGACCACTATAGGGAAGAGAACTGACTTGAGCAATGACTTGAAAGAGACTGGATTTTCCTGAACCACTGCTCCCAACTAACAAGGTAAAAGCTTGCCCATGAAAAGTAAAATCAATCGGTTCCGAAAAGATTGGGGATTGAATCCCTCTTAATTCCAGGCCCATCTATGCCTTTCCTCCAGCAGCAAACTGATGATAGAGTTTGACAATGGCACGAACCAAGATGGTACAGAAGAAAAAGACAGAAATAAAGCGCACCACAAGCAAGGAAAGGACAAAAGGAAGGGAGAAGGCGTAGTAACCTAACTTAATGTATTCATAGACAAAACTAACAAGCGTAATCCCAATACTATTAGCAGTTAGAGAGAGCCAACTTTCATAGCGATTCTTGGTTACGATAAAACCAAGTTCACTTCCCAAACCTTGAACCAAGCCAGACAAAAGAGCACCTAGACCGAATTGGCTACCATAAAGAACTTCAGCAAGCGCAGCGAGCACTTCTCCAATCGTTGCACTTCCGACTCTTGGAACAAAGATAGCCGCAATAGGTGCAGCCATACACCAGAGACCAAAGAGGATTTCATTGGCAAAAGCCTGTAAACCAAGAGGGGCTAAAATCAGAGTGAGGATATCAAACAGATAGCCAGATCCCACAAAAACGCCACCAAAAAAGATAGACAAGAAAGCAAGTAAGATAACATCTTTTAATTGCCATTTTTTCAACATAAAAAACTCCTTTTTTAAAAGAAAAGTGGGGCATTCAAGGTGAGCTACCAAAAGGCTTGCCGTCAAGCCTATCCTCTTTTGATAAACAAAAAAACTCCAATTACAATCAAGAATTAGAGTTTAGCTTACAAGATTAGACAGTCCTTTTCGACATACGAAAAAAACCTTTTCACATTTCCCTTCGCCAGTCTTAACTGTATCAGGTTCAATGGGTATCATCTCAGCCTAAAGCACCCCAAATGTCTTTATTATTTTATTACTGGACTAGTATAACAGAAATTGAAAGCCCTAGCAAGATTTTTGACCGGAAAATATATTTATATGGTTTGTTTGTTAATTCTTTTAATCTACATAAAAGTATTGAAACTGTCCTATAATTCATAACCGATATCAAAAAAGGCTAATTCTAAAGCAACTGCTTGATTCCAGCGTTGCTGAAGTTCTGTCAAATCTTCTCTACCTTTCCCGACACGATTGAGTTCGTCAACCAGAAATTGAACCCACTCTGTAAAGAAAGGACCTCTGTGGAGATTGATCCATTCCAAATGAATATAGGCTTCAGGTAGTGCCAAATCTTTAGAACCCCAGTCTAGATAGAGACCTTCTGCAATGACCAGCATGACCAAAAGATGAGCATAGTCTGATGAAGTCACAGCAGAATACATTAGCTCCTGAAACGCTTTTGTTACAGGGTGCAAGGTCACTTCTAGATAGTCATTCTCTGCTACTTTTAACTCTTTGAAAGCCTTTTGGAAATAACCATCTTCATCTGCTTCAAGAAAGCCTAGTTGCTTGGCAAAACGAAGTTTGGATTCAAGCTGGTCTGCGTGTGCTACGCAGGCACCCAGCATGGATAAGAAGGCATCAAAGAAATGATAATCTTGAATCAGGTAGTCTTTTAAGACCTTATTCTCAATTGTCCCCGCAAAAAGTTCCTTAACAAAACGATGATTGATTGCAGCCTGCCAATCCTTCTGACTGCTTTTTAATAATTCTCCAACGGTCAAACCTGGCTGAAATGCATAGTCTTGTGTTTCCATATTTATTTTCCTTTCTTTACTCCTTAGTAATCAATAAAACACCAAGAGATACCAAGCAAAATCGTAATTCCACTTGATACTTTTAAAGAACATCGAGGGCATTTGCAGAGAGCTACCTAAACAAGCCTATCCAGTTTGTATAAACAAAAAAACTCCAATTACAATCAAGAATTAGAGTTTAGCTTACAAGATTAGATTGTTCATTTCACCATACGAAAAAACGTTTCACATTTCCCTTCGCCAGTCTTAACTGTATCAGGTTCAATGGGTATCATCTCAGCCTAAAGCACCCCAAATGTCTTTATTATTTAATTACTGCACCAGTATAGCAAAAAATGAAAGCCCTAGCAAGATTTTTGATTAGAAAATATATTTATATAGATTTCAATGGTGATTTATTCTTCCTATAGACAAAGAAAAACCTCCACATTCAGTGGAGGCAATCTTTTTATCAATACAATTTTAAGTCGCGTGGGTCAACTGGGAAGGTTGGGTTGTATGGGTTGTGACGGAGTTTGAAGTGTTTGACATCTTCAATGGTCTGAGTTCCAGATAACTGCATAACTGTCTTCAATTCCGCATTCAAGTGTTCAAAGACTTGGCGTACACCGACACTACCACCGAGGGCCAAGCCATAGATAACAGGGCGACCAATAGCTACCAAGTCTGCTCCTGAAGCCAAGGCTTTAAAGACGTGTTGACCACGACGAATACCTGAGTCAAAGACGATTGGTACGCGTTTGTCAACTGCTTCTGCTACTTCTTGAAGTGAGTCAAAGGCAGCTGGCCCACCGTCGATTTGACGGCCACCGTGGTTGGTTACCCAGATACCAGAGGCACCTGCAGCAAGCGAACGTTCAACGTCCTCACGGCATTGTGGTCCTTTAACGTAAACTGGTAATCCTGAGTATTCAGCGATAAATTCTACATCACGTGGAGACAAGCGTTGTTTAGCTGATTTGTAAACAAAGTCCATTGATTTACCAGCACCTTCTGGCAGGTATTCTTCAACAATCGGCATGCCAACTGGGAAGACAAAACCATTACGCTTGTCCACCTCACGATTGCCTCCTACAGTCGCATCTGCTGTCAAGACAATCGCTTTATAACCTTCAGCCTTCACACGGTCCATGATGTGGCGGTTAATACCATCATCTTTACTAAAGTAAAATTGGAACCAGTGAGGTGTCCCTTGAAGGGCTTCCGTAATTTCTGGAAGATCTACAGTAGAGTAAGAACTAGTTGTATAGAGGGACCCAAACTCATGCACGCCACGCGCAGTCGCCACTTCACCCTGTTCATTTGCCAATTTATGAGCCGCAACAGGCGCCATAATGATTGGTGAAGATAGTTTTTCACCTGCAAATTCAATCTCTGTACTTGGATTTTCCACATCACAAAGCGTATGAGGAACGATGAGTTTATGGTTAAAGGCACGGATGTTCTCGCGTAAAGTGAAAGTATCCTCTGCTCCACTGGCGATATAACCAAAGGCAGCTTTAGGAATGACTTGTTGCGCCATTGCCTCTAAATCATAAGCGTTAATAAAGTCTACAGGTCCTTCTGCATTACTTGTTTTATATGACATAAAATGCCCTCCTTGTTAAGTAAGCGTTTGCTTTTTATCTTACTTAAACATCTTAACTCTTTTTCATACTGTTTTCAAAAAATTTGTCTGAGAATTTCAAACTGATTACCTGAACCTTTCAAAAAATCAGGTAATCCTTGTGACTACCTGATTTTCTATGTTTTAAGCATTTTGCCAATTTTCTTGGTCTTCTTTAAAGCGTTTTAAGAGAGCGAGTCCCTCTGGTGTGATGTAACCTTCTTCTTGGGCTAGGTGAATGAGCTCGCTATAGTTAGATAGTGTCACCAATTTGACACCAGCATCCGCAAAGTTCTTATCTGCTTTTGGTAGTTGATAACTAAAAATCGCTACAACACCAAGAACATCTGCCCCTTCACGTTTGGCAGCTGCAACGGCTTCTAGTACAGAACCACCAGTTGAAATCAAATCTTCGACAACGACCATCTTTTGACCTTGGGCTACACGGCCTTCGATTTGGTTGCCTGCTCCGTGGTCTTTTGGTTTGCTACGAATATAGGCAAAGGGTAGATTCATTTTGTCAGCAATGATGGCTCCGTGGGGAATCCCTGCTGTCGCTGTTCCTGCAATCACTTCTACCTCTGGAAAGGCTGCCTTGATAGCATCTACAAAACCATTTTCAATCAAGGTTCTAGTTTCTGGGTAAGCCAGAGTCACGCGGTTATCTGTATAGATAGGTGACTTGATACCCGATGCCCAAGTAAAAGGCTCTTCTGGTTTGAGGTAAACTGCCTGAATTTTCAATAGGTGGCTAGCAATGTCTTTAGCAAGTGTCATGGTTTTCTCCTTCTTATCCTTACATCTCTTAGCGAATACGCTTTAGGCCCAGTCTCGTGTCCATTCTTCCTTGATAGCATGGTAGGCTGCTACAGGGTCTTCCGCCTGCGTGATTGGACGGCCTACTACAATGTAGTCACTACCGATTTGATAGGCCTGACCAGGGGTCACTACGCGTTTTTGATCCGCTGCTTCAGCACCTGCTGGTCGAATACCTGGCGTCAAGCAAATAAAATCTTCGTTTGTAGCTTCCTTGATGAGTTGGGCTTCTTGGGCTGAACAAACCACACCATCCAATCCAGCTTCTGCTGTTTTCTTAGCATAGTGAATCACTGATGCTTGCAGACTTGTTTGAATATTTTGGCAGTCTTGCATCTGTTCTTCGGATGTTGAGGTCAACTGGGTCACCGCGATGAGAATTCCCTTATCTCCCAACCCTTCACGCGCAGCCTGCATCATTTCAACCCCACCTGCAGCCTGAACATTGGTCATATCTACACCCAAACTAGACAAGATTTTCATGGTCGATTTGACTGTGTTTGGAATATCATGCAACTTGAGATCCAAAAAAACGCTGTGTCCTAATGATTTCAAATAACGTACAACCTCTGGGCCTACCGCATAATAGATTTCCATTCCAACCTTGACATAGAGCTTTTCCTCTGCTGGAAAAAGGGCTAAAAATTCCTTTGCTTCTTCAAAACTTGGAAAATCTAGGGCAATGACCGGGCGACTCTCACGCATATATTTCTCCTTCTGATTCTTCTTACAGTCCACCAAACTCCTTAAAATGACTATGAAAAAAGGAACCTGCTAGCAGCAAGGTTCCACGAAAAATGGGTAGTCTCCACCCTTTCACCGTCTAACCTTAGCTGCCTCTCTGGACTGCTTTAAAGGTTTTTTTCTATTCTATTATTTATATAGGAACTTGTCAAGTAAAAACTGGGCTTTATTGTTGCTGTTGTTTCTTTTCTTCAGCTTCTTTTTCTTCCTGTTTTTTCTTCTCAGCTTCCTGTGCCTCTTTTTTAGCTTTTTCCTCAGCTTCTTCCAAAAGTTTATCCGCTAGGCTCGTACTATAGATTCCAGCTTCCATATCGATAAAACTCGGTTCTGCTAATTGTGGCTTAATTTTACTGTAATAAGGCAATTTTTTACTCAACTCTGACAAGGGAACCAATATTTCATCTGTATCCAGCATTGTGATTTTTAGAAGATCTGCAGTTGCCTTACTTGGAGCTAGTTCGATCTTCTGGATTTGACTCTTTATGTCCTCGCTGATGCTAGAAAGACCCGCAATCAGATCCTTCACCTGCTGCTCATCGTTAAAGGTAACTGTTAGGTAGGTCTCAGGCAGGTTCAAAAGGTTGACAGGGCTTGAGTCAATTGTTCCACTAGACAGGATTGGATAGTGGTCTTCACCAGTCACATAGTAGCCAACAATCTCAAACTCTTTGACTTCAATCGTAAAGTTTGTCGGAAATTTGTAGTCAATCTTTGCTGACTCTATCCAGTGATTCAACTTGATCTTCTCAGCGTGCTTGTCCTTGTTCAACAACAAAGACAAGGTATAGTCACTATCCTGAATACCAGAAACCTGTTTAATGTCATCCGCTTGGGTCTGGACATTCCCCTTAACCTCGATATGCTTAAGAGTCGAAAGAGGAGTCAAGAGATAGATAGAAAGGAGGAGAACCAGAACACTCGGCACCAAGATACCGACTGCCCTCCAAATATGAACGGGAGCAATTTTCGGCTTGGCAGGTTTTTCTGGCTTTTCTTTTTTCTTCTTCTCTTTCTCTTTTTTTACTTCGCTGTCTTCCTTTTGAGCTTTCTCATCTTTCTCGGAGGGTTTCTGACTTGGACTTGCATCTTCCTCGTCGGACTGACTCGAGGATTTCTTGGCCTCCTCCAATAACTTCGAGTTGGCCTCCTTTCGAGCTTGTTTTTCCTTTTCCTTCTTCGCAGCTAGAGCAGCTTCTTCCTCAGCCTTTTTTTTCAGGTATTCCTGGTTTCGTTTCTGCCATTCAGACAATTCTTGCTTCTGGTTTGATTCTTTTTTCTTATCCTTTGACATTGGTTTTCCTTATGATAAGTCTTTTCTTAGTAGGGCATAAAAATCATCAAGAGATTTCAATTCAGTTGAAGCCCTCATACTAGCTTGGTATTGGTCCTTATGACTAAGCAGGTGACTGATTTTCTCCTCCAAGCTTTCCAAGGTCAATTCTGTCTCTTGGAGTTCCGCTGCATAGCCCTTTTTAACAAAATAGGCCGCATTTTCAATCTGGTCTCCTCGGCTCGCCTCACGTCCAAGAGGGACAATGAGATGGAGTTTCGCCATTGCCAAAAGCTCAAAAATCGTGTTGGCACCACCTCGAGTCACCACCACATCCGCCATCTCCATCAAAGGTTGATAGAGATCCGTCACATAATCAACACGAAAGAGATTTTTACTCAACTCATTGAGGTTTGAATCCCCAGTTAAATTGATAATATTGTAGCGTTCTGTCAGTTCTTTCTGATGGTCTGTTACCAGTTGGTTAAAAACACGGGCTCCTGCAGAACCTCCGACAAATAATACGGTTGGCAATTTAGGATCAAAGTGGATTTGGATATCCACCAATTCATCTGGTTCAGGAGTTTTTTGGTCTGAAACCTTGGTCACTGCCCCCACATGCTCAACTTTTGCAAGACTAGCAGGTTGCTCAAAGGTTGAGTACATCTTGGTCGCAAATTTATAGGCGATTTTATTGGCCAAGCCCATGGACAGGTCCGATTCGTGGATAAAGACAGGCACTCTAGACACACGTGCTGCGATAACCGGCGGTACTGAGACAAAGCCCCCCTTAGAAAAGATAGCCTGCGGACGCAGTCGTAACATGATAAAGAGGGATTGGACAATTCCCCAACCAACTTTAAACACATCCAGCATGTTTTGCCAGGAGAAGTAACGACGTAATTTCCCTGTCGCTATGGAATGGAAGGTCACATCCAGACCTGACTTGAGAATTTCTTGGTGTTCGATTCCATGCTTGTCACCAATATAGTGAACTTCCCAGCCGTCTTTGATGAACTTAGGCATTAACAAAAGATTGAGGGTGACATGTCCAACCGTCCCCCCACCTGTAAAGACAATTTTTTTCATATTATTCCTTTAACTCCGCTACTGTGTCAATAAAGAGGTCGCCACGTACTTCAAAGTTAGCATACATATCCCAACTAGCATTGGCGGGACTGAGGAGAACCACATCTCCTTGAGTCGCGAGCTCATAAGCCTTGCGGGTCGCATCAGCAATATCAGTCGCATCTACATAAGCCACACCAGCCTTATCCGCTGCACGTTTGACACGTTCTGCAGACTGACCAAGGATGACTATTTTCTTGAGGCCAGTGATGTCTGGCACCAGCTCGTCAAATTCATTTCCACGGTCCAAACCACCTGCAATCAAGATGACCTTGCTCTTGTCAAATCCTGACAAGGCTTTCTGCGTTGCCAAGATATTGGTTGATTTACTGTCGTTATAAAATTTCACACCCTTAATCTCATCCACAAATTGGAGACGGTGTTTGACACCACCAAAGGCTGAAAGAGTTTCCTTGATGGTTTGATTGTCCACGCCACGAAGTTTGGCTACTGCAATCGTTGCAAGGGCATTTTCCACATTGTGGCTACCTGGAACACCAATCTCATCAGCTGCCATGACCTCTTCACCATGGAAGTAGAGCAGACCGTTTTCTAGATAAGCTCCATCAACCTTTTCCTTTGTTGAAAATGGTACAACAGTAGCCTCTGTTTTTGTGGCCAAGTCTTTTGCCAAGTCTTGGTTAAAGTTCAAAATAAGGAAATCAGCTGCTGTCATCTTATTTTGGATATTCCACTTGGCTGCCACATACTCCTCAAAAGAGCCATGATAGTCAAGGTGGCTAGGCATGAGATTGGTAATGACCGCAATCTCTGGATGGAACTCCTGGATTCCCATCAGTTGGAAAGAAGAAAGTTCCATGACGAGGGTATCCTTGGCTGTCGCAGTTTGAGCAACCTGACTAGCTGGATAACCGATATTACCTGATAAGAGACCATGTTGACCAGCAGCAGACAAAACATCCCCAATCATGGTCGTTGTGGTCGTTTTTCCATTTGAGCCAGTAATACCAATAATCGGTGCTTCTGAGATCAAGTAAGCCAATTCCACCTCAGTCAAGACTGGAATCCCTTTGGCCAAAGCCTTTTCAATCATGGGATTGCTGTATGGGATGCCTGGATTTTTTACCATCAGAGCAAAATCTTCATCCAAGAGTTCCAAAGGATGCCCACCAGTGACAACCTTGATTCCCTCTTCTAGCAAACTTTGCGCAGCAGGATTTTCCTCAAAAGGCTTGCCGTCATTTACTGTCACAATGGCACCCAACTTGTCTAACAAACGGGCTGCAGACTCACCAGACTTAGCTAAACCTAAAACAAGGACTTTCTTATTTTTAAATTGATCGATTACTTTCATGTCTCAAACTCCATTTCTACTCCTACTATTTTACCATTTTTATGGAAATAATACTAAACGAAAATGCTCTAGTCCTCATTCTGACATTGAAAAAGAGAGCCGTAGCTCTCTTTCTATTTATCTTCTTTTGCTCTTTTTTTCAGACATGAGCGTAATGTCTCTCAAGCTAAAGTAGGCTAGAGCCAGCATAGCGATTGTGACAAAAAATTCTGTCGGTAATTGGAAAATCTGCAGGACGGACAAGAACAGCAAAATCAAGAGTGCAACAACTACAAAGACCAAGATAACGATGTTGACTGTTCCTTTGATACTTTGAGGTGTCGCAAATACATAGAGTAGTAATAAGAGTATCCCTATGATTAAATAGACCATCTTTATCTCTTTCTAGCTCTTATTCAGCTGATTTTTTCTTTTTATTGGCTTTCTCACGCTCTGCCTTATTGAGGATTTGCTTACGCAAACGGATAGACTCAGGCGTTACTTCCATGTACTCGTCGTCGTTCAAGAACTCAAGTGATTCTTCAAGGGTCAAGATACGAGGTGTCTTGATAACCGCTGTTTGGTCCTTAGTAGCTGAACGGACGTTGGTCATTTGTTTGGCCTTGGTGATATTAACTGTCAAGTCGTTTTCACGAGAGTTTTCACCGATGATCATTCCTTCGTAAACCTCAGTACCTGGGTTGACAAAGATTGTACCACGTTCTTCGATCGACATGATTGAGTAAGTTGTAGCCTTACCAGCATCGATGGAAACAAGGGCACCACGGTGACGTCCACCAATTTCACCTGGAATCAATGGCAAGTATTGATCAAAGGTATGGTTCATGATACCGTAGCCACGAGTCATTGACAAGAACTCAGTTGAGTAACCGATCAAACCACGCGCTGGAACAAGGAAGACCAAACGAGTTTGACCATTACCAGTTGAAATCATATCCAACATTTCACCCTTACGTTCAGAAAGGCTTTGGATAACAGAACCTTGGTATTCTTCTGGAGTATCGATTTGCACACGTTCAAATGGCTCACATTTAACACCGTCGATTTCTTTTACGATAACTTCTGGACGAGATACTTGAAGCTCATAGCCTTCACGACGCATGGTTTCGATAAGGATTGACAAGTGCAATTCTCCACGACCTGAAACAGTCCATTTATCTGGTGAGTCTGTTGGGTCAACTCGTAGGGAAACGTCTGTTTGCAATTCTGCTTGCAAGCGTTCTTCCACCTTACGAGAAGTCACCCATTTTCCTTCACGACCTGCAAATGGTGAGTTGTTGACCAAGAAGGTCATTTGAAGAGTTGGCTCATCGATATGTAGGATTGGAAGAGCTTCAACTGCATCTGTCGGAGTAATGGTTTCACCAACAAAGATATCTTCCATACCAGAAACAGCAATCAAATCACCTGCTTTTGCTTCTTGGATTTCACGACGTTCCAAACCAAAGAAACCGAAGAGTTTTGTAACACGGAAGTTTTTGGTTGTGCCGTCTAGTTTAGAAAGGGTAACTTGGTCCCCAACCTTAACCGTACCACGGAAGACACGACCGATACCGATACGTCCAACGAAGTCGTTGTAGTCCAAAAGTGACACTTGGAATTGCAAAGGCTCATCTGAGTTATCTACTGGAGCTGGGATGTGGTCGATAATCGTGTCAAAGATTGGCGCCATTGTTTTTTCTTGATCAGCTGGATCGTCTGATAATGAAGATGTTCCGTTAATAGCTGAAGCATACACTACTGGGAAATCAAGCTGATCATCATCTGCACCAAGCTCGATGAAGAGTTCCAATACTTCGTCCACTACCTCTGCTGGACGGGCTGATGGTTTGTCGATTTTGTTGACAACCACGATTGGGACAAGGTCTTGTTCCAAGGCTTTTTTCAATACGAAACGAGTTTGTGGCATGGTTCCTTCGTAGGCATCTACGACCAAGACAACACCGTCAACCATTTTCATGATACGCTCAACTTCTCCACCGAAGTCCGCGTGTCCTGGTGTGTCCATGATGTTGATACGAGTTCCGTTGTAAGCAACGGCAGTGTTTTTCGCAAGGATGGTAATTCCACGCTCTTTCTCGATATCGTTTGAGTCCATAGCGCGCTCTGCCAACTCTGTACGAGCGTCCAATGTTGAAGATTGTTTCAACAATTCATCAACGAGGGTTGTTTTCCCGTGGTCAACGTGGGCAATAATGGCTACGTTACGGATATCTTCTCTTAATTTTGTCATGATTTCCTCTATATTATTTAAAATTTATTTTCTAACTGAGCAATTATACCACATTTTCAGTCAAATGACATAACTCAAGCAAGTGTAAATGTTTTCACTCTGTTTTTCTAGTCAAGGCAACTCTTTTCAAAGTCAGAGACTTATGATAAGATAGGCTGGTATGCGTTTAGATAGATTATTAGCCCAAGAAAAGGTCAGTCGCAAGGCTATGAAACAGACTCTATTAAAAAAAGAAATCCTAGTCGACGATAGTCCAGCTCGCTCCCTCGCTCAAAATGTCGACACTGGATTGCAAAAACTAGTCTTTCAAGGACGGCAGATTCAAGGATACGAGCACAGCTACCTCATGCTTCACAAGCCAAACGGAGTCGTTACAGCGAGCAAGGATAAGAAACTGCCAACCGTAATGGACCTCCTTCCACCTGACATCCAGTCTTACCAGCTCTATGCTATCGGCAGACTAGACCGCGATACGACGGGACTGCTCCTTTTGACAGACAATGGACCTTTAGGCTTCCAACTCCTTCATCCCCAGTACCATGTCGATAAATCCTATCAAGTGGTAGTAAACGGACCGCTCACGTCAGAACATATCCAAAAATTCAAGGATGGAATCGTCTTTTTAGATGGGACCACTTGTAAACCAGCTCAGCTCGAAATTCTGTCCTCAAGCCCAACAGAGAGCCATGCCTCCATCACCATTTCAGAAGGGAAATTTCATCAGATTAAGAAAATGTTCCTCTCAGTAGGAGTCAAGGTGACCTCTCTCAAACGAGTTCAGTTCGGTGATTTCACTTTAGACCCAGAACTATCAGAAGGGCAATTCCGTTCCTTGAATCCAGAAGAATTAGAGTTGATTAAAAAACACTTAGAAAAAAGTGGATAAAACAAAAAAGCTTTATGTTTAAAGCTTTTTTTATTTTTACTTATCTAAGAAATTCTAAGAAATATCGCGATGGTTAGAATCCAGTTAAGAACAGAAACTACAAGACCTACGATGTTGAGAATTTTTTCTGTTTTATAGTCTAGTCCAGATTCTTTTTGGTATGAAAAAGCCAAGACCAATCCTATGATCCCCAAAATCAGACCTACTATTGGAAATAGCAAACCAAGGACGATAGATAAGATACCTAAAATAAGTGAAGATTTTTTCTTTTGTTGTGAATTCATATTACAAAATCTCCTTAAATTTAATATAAATGATGATACCATAAAATGCTAGCTTTATCTATCATTCGACAGTTTTTAACAGAATGTTAGCTCGTCTTGACCTTCCCAATCCAAGAATCCAATCCATAAGAAAGGATATAAATCTCAGAAAAACCTTGTTTTTTCAGATAGAGAGCTGCATTGGTCACTCCTTGTCCGCGTTGGTTTTCGTAGAGAAGGACAGGTTTATCCTTGCGAAGAGCTGCAAGGCTTGACTTCAACTGATTTGAAGGAATATTGCGAGCTCCGAGGATATGTTTTCTGTGAAATTCTGCTGCATCACGGACATCAATCAATTGCCCTTTCCGAATCAAGGCTTCAAACTCTGCATTGTCTACAATCTTAGCCGCACGACGAATACGAAGGTAGTTATACCCCATCCATGCCGCCATCGCTAGTACGATTCCCCACAAAATCCAAATTGTCATAAGTTCTTATCTCCATTTTTCTCTATGTAGTCTAATTCTATCTTGTGCTCTCTACGAAGAACAGCTTCTGCCTCTAGATAGTCTAGCTTGTCCATCAGACCTGCATCATAGATCCGAGAGAGTTCGAGCTTCATCAGTTCAATATCATACAAGCGCTTCCCCACATAGACAATAATGCCAAACTGTTTGAGAAATTGCTGCACATCATAGAATGTTTTCATAGCTTTCATTCTAACAGATTTTAGACATTTTTTCAATACTGGACCGGCTCTTCCCCCTATTTTCTTCGTCTTCATTGCCCATTCTTCCGCAAGTATGGTACAATAAAAGCATGAGAATTCAACAATTACACTATATTATCAAAATCGTCGAAACTGGCTCTATGAATGAAGCAGCTAAGCAACTCTTTATCACCCAACCTAGTCTCTCCAATGCCGTTCGAGACTTGGAAAATGAAATGGGCATTGAAATCTTTATCCGCAATCCCAAGGGCATTACCTTAACCCGTGATGGGATGGAGTTTCTCTCCTATGCCCGTCAGGTCGTTGAGCAAACCCAGCTTCTGGAGGAACGCTATAAAAATCCTGTCGCCCACCGCGAACTCTTTAGCGTTTCGTCTCAACACTATGCCTTTGTGGTCAATGCCTTTGTATCCCTACTCAAGAAAAGTGATATGGAAAAATACGAGCTCTTCCTTCGTGAAACTCGGACTTGGGAGATTATCGACGATGTCAAGAACTTCCGTAGTGAAGTCGGTGTCCTCTTTTTGAATAGTTATAACCGTGATGTTTTAACGAAAATGCTGGATGACAACCACCTCTTGGCCCACCATCTTTTTACAGCCCAGCCCCATATCTTCGTCAGCAAGACCAATCCTCTGGCAAAGAAAGATAAGGTTAAACTAGAAGACTTGGAGAACTTCCCTTACCTCAGCTATGACCAAGGGACTCACAACTCCTTCTACTTCTCTGAAGAGATTCTCTCTCAGGAATACCACAAAAAATCTATCGTAGTCAGCGACCGTGCCACCCTCTTTAATCTCTTGATTGGTTTGGATGGTTACACGATTGCAACAGGGATTTTGAACAGCAACCTTAACGGAGACAATATCGTTTCCATTCCACTGGACATTGACGACCCGATTGAACTAGTCTATATCCAGCATGAAAAAACCAGCCTGTCTAAGATGGGCGAACGCTTTATCGAGTATCTACTAGAAGAAGTTCAATTCGATAATTGATAAAAAATAAAGATTAAAAGGGAAAGAGAAAAAGTTAGGAAATAGAAAGTGAAAAAGTTACTACTTGCCAGTGCTCTGATTCTGTCAATAGCAGGATCTATATTAGCTCCCGTCTCTGCAGAAGAAAACCAATCACAAACTCCTTCTGCTGTTAAAGAAAAGCAATCCAAAGATGATCAAAAAGATGCTATTGTTAAGGAGAATACAGAACCCGAAGTTCTTCCAAAAGTAGATGCGCAAGAAGCCAAACCCAAAAAAGAGGGCTGGTACCAAGAAAACTACCACTGGCGCTTCTACCAAGATGACCAACCTGCAGTGAACTGGAAAAAAATTCAAGGCAAATGGTACTACTTCGACCAAAATGGTGACCGTCTCCAGTCCACTATCTATAAAGGTTATGCCTTTGACCAAGAGGGTGCTATGGTGGAAAATAGCTGGACCAAATTGGAGAATCAATGGTATTACGCTGCTCCTTCTGGACGATTAACTCAAAATGCTTGGAAAAAAATCAATGGTGCTTGGTACTATTTTGACCAAACTGGAATCATGCTCAGCAATACAAGCATTGATGGCTATTTCTTAGGTCAAAGTGGAGCCATGGTATCTCAAGGTTGGCAAGAGGTCAATCACGTTTGGTACTACGTTCTGCCGTCAGGAAAAATCTCTCAAGACAAATGGGAGAAAATCAAGGGTACTTGGTACTATTTTGACAAAGAAGGAAGGATGTTGAGCGAAACAACCTTCAAGGGCTACCTCTTTAAGAAGAGTGGAGCTATGGCAGAAAACAACTGGGTCAAAATCAAGGATACTTGGTTCTATGCTAGCGATTCAGGCAGATACGTCCAAGACAAGTGGCAAAAAATCCAGGGCTCTTGGTACTCTTTTACTCATGATGGGGGAATGCTAGCAGATAAATGGCAAGGAAGCTACTACCTCAAGACCAGTGGGGCCATGGCTGAAAAAGAATGGATCTTCGACAAGACTTATAAGAGCTGGTTCTATCTAAAAGCGAATGGGCATTATGCAAATCAGGAGTGGATTGGAGCTTATTATCTCAAGTCTGGTGGCTATATGGCCAAAAACGAGTGGATCGATGATAGTCAAGACAAAGGGCGTTACTATTTGGATGAAAATGGTCGCTATGTTACAGGAATTCACAAGATTTCTGGAAAAGACCATCTCTTCCAAAAAGATGGGAAATGGATTTCTGAAGTTTCAACTGAGGGTGGATTTGTAAAAGGCCAATACAGTAACACCATCTTCCTCGATCCCGGACACGGTGGTCGAGATTCTGGCGCCTTTTACTACAATGTAGCTGAAAAAGATCTCAATATGCAAATCTACCGTAAACTTCGCACCAAGTTAGAAGAACTAGGCTACAAGGTTCTCACCTCACGTGATAGTGATATTGATGTAGATTTCATTACAGAACGTTCCCGTATGGTCAACAAAACCAACTCTGACATTTTTATCAGTATCCACTTCAATGCAACTGGAAACGCATATTCAAAAGCGAGCGGTATTCAAACCTACTCCTATAGCGATGAACCTGATTATCCAAGTAAGATTAATCAATACTGGCACAACCATCCTGATCGCATTAGTGAAAGTAAGCGCCTCGCTGCTGCTATCCACTCCTCTCTCTTAGCCGAAACAGGGGCTAAGGATGCTGGTCAGTTAGAAAGAAGTTTTGCCGTACTACGCGAAACAGCCAAACCAGCCGTCCTCCTTGAACTTGGTTATATGGATAATTTCACTGAAAGCCAACAAATCAGAGATAGTCGCTACCAAGATAAACTGGTCGCAGGCATCGTAAAAGGGATTCAAAAATATTACGCTGGTAAATAAAAATAAAGTCTCGAGGTTTCTCGAGACTTTTCTATTTGTCTTCTTTTTTATCTTTATCAGGAAAGAGGTAGCCAATTCCTACACAAGCTAACACACCGGCACCAATCACCAAACCACTTGAAATTGGCAAGAGATCAAAAATAGCATTTGCAATGATAAAGGCAATAATCAAGCACATCAGACTAGCCTTATAGTCTTTTTTCAAAAGATTTTCTAGAGTGAAATAGAGGAACAAGCCAACTGGAATCAGTGACCAGAGATTGACATCCAAACTTGGCCAGCCAACAGATCCAAAATACAATACTAGCGCTGCTGCTACTAAAAATACAAGTCCTAATAATTTTTTCATTTTTTTGTCTCCATTTTCTTTTTTGGTTCTTGAGTTGTCTGATACTGACCTCTCACGCCCTTACATGAATCATTATAGCAGAGGAATTTTTCAAGAACAAGACCTTTTGCCTATCTGGTCAATATCTCTGTCTATGTGGTTGAATAGTAGTGATAAAAGAAAAAAAGCCCTAATGGACTTCTTGATTTTGCCGATTGTAACAGTATTTTTGAACAAATACCATCTAGTTTTTCTTTTCCTTTGACTCTAGAGAAGATTTGATTGCTTCTCGATCTGCTTGTAGTTGAGCTAAGTTCTTTTCTGCTTCCTCAAGTTTACTGGTATCTGGTTTCACACGATAGTAAACATCTTCTGGTTTCATTAACATCGATCCATAATCTTGGCCCGAAAGTAGTCTTTCTTCAGCATGATTGCTTTTATCCGTAATCTTTCCATCATCAGCAGGTTGCATAACAACTCCACTTGGAACAGCAACTACTACAAATCCTCCAGCAACAGAATCTTTTACCAACGCACTGATAGAAGCTGTCTCAGGGTTACGACTATCTTGACCTTTTGATACCTTTAATCCAACTACAGATTCGTACTTTTGATCATTTGTAAACCAAGTCGCATCTACTTCTCCAGAATTCTTAATAATGTATTCATTACCAGATTGACTACGCCAAGTGCCTTCTAAACTAGACAAATCATTGTTCTTGATTGCTTCAATATCTAGTTTTGGAACGGTAGTTTCTTTCTTTAACTTGCTAACAAGTGCTTCTGCTTCAGTAATTTTGGTATCTAAAGCAGTCAGTTGATCCTTGAGTTTCTGAATTTCCTCTTGTTTATCCTTATCAGCCTCATCTGTTTTTCCTTGGCTTGTAGACGATTGACTTGTTGACTCTGTAGTTGAAACAGCAGACGATGCTTGATTTGACTCTTTCTTTCCAATCAAAGAATGCGAGAAAACACTTACTAGGATTATAGCAACCAAAATACCGAGGACTAACCCAATATAGATTTTAATGTTTCTAGTTCCTCTCGCAAACTTTTTAGTTGACTGCGCCTCTGCTAATTCTGATGCAGTCGGCTTGCGGCCATTGACCTCCTCAAATTGTTTTACCCATTCTTTCTTATTCATAATTTTCTCCTTTTTGATTTCTATTCAGCCAAGCTTACGAGACTTCATCCGTTATTATCCATGGATTTTTATAATTTTTAGAAAATCTATGCAAAAAATTCTAAAATGATTAACAGCCTATAGTCCTCTAAAACGGAACGAAAACAAGTACTTGTTAATATATATTATACCACAAAAATATAAATTTTAGTTTTTATTTATAAGCAGGAGACACAGACGTTAAACAGAACCCATCTCCATTAGAAAAAGCCTGTCCTGTGACAAGGCTTTTACATATATCTCTTTAAAATCTCCTATTTTCATAGAAATCTAAATAATATATTTATAAATCAATATTTTCACAAAACTATGTCATCACCTCACTATCTAATCTCAGTACTTAAAGCATTTTTTCTATAGCTTTTGTCTTAATCTTTATTTTTTCTCTTCAATCCAAGAAAAGCTCCTACTATAAACATGATTCCGGCAGCTAATAGTGTCTGGGCTCCGCTTGCTGTTCCGGTTTTTGGCAACTGATTAGGATTGTTACTAGTTGATTTACTATTGATGTTAGTATTTTTATTAGTTAAGTTCCCTTGTTCATTTAGATAAACGTTCTTGTCAATTTCAAAGTTTTTATCATTTTCATCAGAAACAATACTGTTGACATCATTAGTTGAATCAGATTGTGTTTTTTCTTTCTTTTTCGATACATCAAAAGTAGGTTTATTTTCCTCCTCCTTTTTCTCCTCTATTTTCTTGAATACAGGTTTTATAAAGGTATCTTTTGATAGATTAAGAACATAGCCGGCGTCTTTTTTCCCTTCGAAACCAGAAATTTCCCAACCATCAAATTGGTATCCTTTTTCTAATTCACCCTTATAGACAGGTAACATAAAATCTTCTTCCGACACTATCGTTGAACTCATTTCTTTTCCATTTTGAATGGTTACAGTTACCCTATGAGGTTTTAGTTCACTTACCTCTCCCGTATCTTTGTTTAAAATGAATTCTTTTACGGTTGTATTTCTTGCGAAATCTTTTACAACAATCTTAATGTTTAGTGTCTTATCTGTTAGTTGTTTAATATCATCAAATGATTTGTATTCTTTTCCATTTACATAAATATGTTGTTCTTGAATCTCACCATCGAATCCATTATTTCTTTTATCATTGATGTTAAAGACTACAGATTTTCCGTTAGCATATTCGATACTTGTATTTCCCTTAGGATCAATGTTTACTTCTGGTTTTACATTATCATATAAAAATTGATAGTGTACTCCAACCGCTTTCGCATTCAAATCGCTATAGCCAGTTTGAAGATAAACATTTCCATCCATATCTGTTACCTTATCTGGAAATCCGTTTGCTTTATAGTCTTTCATTCCCCAGTCCATGATGTCACCGTCTTTAACATTAAGCTTAATGTTAAAATCTCTAGTGTTATCAATGTGTAAATCTCCATAGATTAAATAATTATCTACAACAGATTCATTAACTCTCAACTCCCAGTTAAAACCACCCTTATCAGAAATCTTACCTCTTAAATAAAATTCTGGATTTCGTACATAAATTTTATTAGATTTAGATGGATTAAAGTAGTTCTTGTCCATTGAGAGGTTTACTGGTTTTGCATCAATAAATAACGTAGAGCCATCTTCTTTAATAGCTTCTACATTGGACTTATCCTCTCCTGTGTACTCTTTACCATCTTTACCAAATAATACCAGTTTAGAAGGATCTGTTACAAGATTGCCATCTTTATCGATTGCCTCCCCTTTATCATTCATTTTAAATGTAAACACTTGATATCTTACAATGTTAAAGCCGTCCAAAGCCGACATTAATACTGATTGAGTACTTCTTCCATCTTCAACATTTCTACTATCAGCATAAATTGTTGTTTCTGATAAGACTCTTAGATTAGGATTGGCCTTTTGGATTTTTGCTATATCTTCCTGGCTATAGACTCCATTCCCTTCTAACATATCCGTTTTTCCAGGATTATAGGTAGTCACTTTTAGTGCAAAGCCTTTTCTTAGAATGATGTTATCCTTTAATAGATATTGTTGTTTTTCTGAATCAGAATAGATTTTACCAGATTCCATGTCCGTTAAATTGTTTGGTTTATTTTTTGAAAGATCTCCTTCTCCTAATTCTATTACATTCCCATAACTTGATGCATACGGATATTCTGTTTTAGTTTCCTTAATTTTTTCAGGCATTCTAATTTTAGTTTCAGCTTTTATCTGATCACCATCTTTAACAAAAAATCTCATATCTCCTGCAAAAGCTAATCCATCCACAATATCATTAATATTAGCGTATAAATCAAATGTCATCGCTTTTGAATGTGAATCATACTTGGTCGTTTTGATTTCTATCGATTTATAATTATTGCCATAATATACCTTGGCATTTCTAGAAACATTACTGATCTTTCCAAGAATTTCAAAGTGTCCATCTTTAGACGGGCTTAGAATGCCATAAATTTTTGATTTGATTTCGTCAAGTTTTTCAGTTTCATATTGTAAGGCACTACCATCGTCATAAGCAATGATATTTCCCTTATCGTCGTATTTATAATCGTATTCCTCTATTCTCTTACCAGTTTCACTTGTAAAGTCATCAACTTCTCTAAATTTCTTTTTAATGAGTTTCTTTAAGTCTTTGCTTTCAAAATCTCTAATTGTTGAAATAGTTTTATGAATAGTCAAGCTAGATTTTTCTTCGGTAGCCTCTTCATTTTCTTGATGATGATGTTCTACTTCAGTTGTATCTTTTTTAAGACTATCCTCTTTTCTATTTTCTAAATTTTTAAATTTAGATTCGGAAATCTCGCCAAGCTTTTGGTATTTAGATGAATCTTGATCAGGATCTACTAGATAATAGGAAATCATCCCATTTTCATCAGCATGATCAGCAAATTTAATTCTATGAATCTTTGTGAAATTGCTAGAACCGTCTAATGCAATCACTTCAATGATTTTGCCCCTTAAATCTCCTGCACCTTTAATTTCATAAATGGTATTTCCGTCTTTGTCAAGTTTTCTATTTCGTCCTTGACCCTCACCTGCATAAGTTACTTCAAGATTTTTCTCAACCTCTCCATCTTCATTAACAAGAGCGGCCCCAGCATACCAAACTTCGTTGGCAATCTCGTCAAATTTTTCAGGATGTTCTTTTTGATCTCTCGCAAATAGCGTTTCATTCTTGTATTGCTCTTTGACCTTGTGATAAGTATCCTTTGTAATCAACTTAATTTTTTCAGGGTTTGAAAAATCAATTGAAACAATCTTTGGAGGGGTGTTATCAATTTTTACAGGAATATAGGAAACCTGCCATGGGTAATCCTTGGTTAATCTATATTTAAATTTATAGAAATATTGGCCTTCCGCAATCGGTTCAAATTGTCCTCGTATCTTAGTAGCAGGATCTTTTTTGTCATTACTTTCTGGGGCATTTTCTTCTCTACCTCTCGGGTTATAAATGAGTCCATCCCATTTCAAGTCACCCCAAACTTTTAGCTTAGAAGATTTAATGCCCTTTGCATCATTTCTTTTAGAGTTTAAAATTCCTTTAATAAAGTGTTCTCTCGAAATGACTTTTAAGTCTTTTTGATTTTCTCCTTCTTTATTTGTATTTACTATTGAAATCACCCCTTCTTCTGCACTTCTTAATACAAGTGGAGAAGGCGTTAATCCTCTCTCAAGTTGAGCATCTTGAGGATTTCCATTTGAATCTAAAGGATAGATTTTAGCAATATTAGAGCCACTTGATGAAGGTGCGTTGATTCCTTCGTTATTGAAAGCAAATAATTCTGGATTTTGATCTAGGGATGTTGTATTTTTATCTTTTCTATTTTGGATAACTCCTGCTGGATTAAATTTATCTATACCATGTTCTCCACCAATCCCCTTATTTAAGGTACCTGGAATTTTTGGTTTACCATCATCATCATAACCTTCCATTGCTTTTGATTTTGATCCTTCTTCCCAGGCCCATTTATCAAGGATTGGTTCGTGGTTCCAATTCCCAGCAAATCCCATTAGAGGCATCGACAAAGAAGGTTGGAAGTTTCTTTTCTTACCGTTGGAGTTTAGAGCTTCCATTTCTTCCACTGACTCAAAATGAATAAATGATTCTACAAATTTATTTTTGTTTTTAGCTTCTCCAACATTTATAACCGCATTTAAATCAAAGCTGGAATTTGGACCTATAGTGAAAGTATCATGCTCAAATGTGATATTTGCTCCTTTGACTTTTTCTGGGTGAATTTCTGGAACAATTTGCTTCCCGTCCGGAGATTTTTCATCTTTATATGTTTCATCGAGTTTTAGTCTATCAGTTAGAGCATCTGTAGTTACTGCGGATGCTGAAACTTTAAAGGTTAGAGGTCTATTTGAGGTATTGTGAAGCTTGATTGTAAAGTATTTTTTATCACCTTTTATTTCTTTAAGAGAAATGGAACCATATGAATTTACCAAACCTTTAGAATCCGTGTTTTTAAAAGTAGCTACAACTTCATTTCTCAAAGCATTAGCAACATTAATTAGCCCCGCTCCCTGCTGTCTAGGTGATGCAAAGTATTGACTCTTTTCTTTCCAAGAGGTTGCATCCATCATAGGTCTTGCAGTATTTTGTAGGGCTATTTTTGTAAGACTTGTGAGGTCTATTTTGTCATCTCCCTTAAGATTTTTCAAGACAGGTCTTTCAAGCAATTCCTTTAATTTTGGCCGAATCAAAACAGTAGAAGCTGCTACGATTGGAGTTGCCATGCTAGTTCCTGACATATAACCATAAGTGGATTTACCATTAATAACATTTAGAGTGGATTTAATATTTTTACCAGGTGCTGAAACATCCGGTTTTAAAAGCAAATCTGTTCTTGGCCCCCAAGATGTAGACCCTGCTGGAACGATAATATCTTCTTTATAAAGTTCTTTGTCTGTGTCAGGTGCAAATTTAAAGTCAATTTCTTTTTCATCACCTACATTCGGTTTATTAGAATTATAGCTTTCCATATCAATTGGATAGTATTGTTCTAAGTTATCTTTAAAATCTTCCTTATTATTTCTTTTGACTTCAGTTTTTTTATCAGGGTTAATCATGTTCCATAATTTTACACCATCATCTCCTGAAATTGAAAATACTTGACTAGTAGTCCCTTCATCCGCTTCATATCCCATAGCTGGAAGGTCTGTCCAATTATCTCTATTGTAGTAATTTACAGTATTTACAACCATAATGGCACGTGCGCCTTTATCCATAGCTCTTTTAAAAGCATCTTTTAAATCCTTGGTATAAATTCTATCCATTACTGCAATTTTGCCCTTAAGATCCAAGCCTATCAAATCTTGGTCTTGACCTTTACCTATATATACAAATTTTAATTTATTTGGAGTTTTTGACCCATCCTCATTTGTTAGGATTTTATTTTTATCGAAAAAAGCTCCTATATTTCTGTATTTAAAACTTTGTCCTCCAATGTTAACTTTATCAAATTCAATTGTTTGATTTTTAGCAGAAGCAACGGCTATTGCATCTTCATGTGCGGCAGTTCGTGTTACATTTCCAGTATCTGTCATTTTCAGATTATTATTGGCTACTAAATCCCAAGAAGAACTTGAAGCAGAAGTCGCAAAGTTACCTGTAGCAACAACCATTGGGATTCCTGCTTTTCTTAATGCTCTAATAGCCTCCCAATATTTCTCGCCTACAAGACCTGTTCCCGTAAAGCCAGATGATACCGAAACAACATCGACATTGTGTTTGATTGAATCTTCAATAGCATGAAACATTGTTTCATCACCCGCAAACCCAGATCCTGCGTCAGAGTACATTTTATAAGAGAAAATTTGTGCATTAGGTGCAATTCCATCTATGCCATTAAAGTTCTTAATGTCTTTTTCAGTATCATTTCCAGCAAGAATCCCTGCAATATGCATCCCATGTGGGTCAAAATAATCCCTACCATCATCATATTTTTCTACAGTGATTTTACCACCATTATAATAATTGAACGCATGAGGGATTTTATCACTCAACCAATAATTTTTATCAGTGCCTTTTAAGTCTTCTTTTTTAAATTTCATTGAGTCTTTGGCATCATCATCGATCCTCATAGCCTTATGCCTATAATCTGTTCCAGTATCGATATTTGAAATGACCATACCTCTACCATCAAAATTTTTCCCAAATGGAACATTAATAGACTTTAGGTAATCAATAGCTTCCTCAACTCCAATTTCCTTTCTGGCATGATTCATCATTGGTTGGACTTTTTGTGATCGTTCAACCGACGAAACACCTTCTATTTGTTTAATTTTGTCCAAATTATCTGGAGTTGTTTCAATGGCAGCGCCATTAAAAATCGTATTATAGGTATATAAAACTTTTGTATCCTTAAGATTGGATAGTTCCTTAATTACTTTTTCTCCAGATTGTTTATCTTTAAATTCAGCAATATAGACAACTTTATCTTCTTTTTTGGGACTTTCCGTGTCCTTACTTGTAGACGAGTCTGCATTATATCCTTTGGATTGATTGGAGTCTTCTTTGATACTTGCTCCTTCGTTACTAGTTTTTTTGTCTATCACAGACTTTTTACTAACAACCTCTTTTTCCTCAATAACTGTTGTCTTCTTCTCCTCAGTATCCTTTGAAGTTTCTATAACATTATGAAGTTCTTCAGATTGTTCATTGTTTTCTGTTTCTTTATCTGCTACTACTTTTTCTTTATCAGAAATTCTTAAAGCATCTTCAGAACTAGGTGCATCTGCTAAAATTACCTCATTTGGGGCATATGCTGCTAAAATAACTGCAGCAGTAGTTAATGACAATACCGTACTTTTTTTCATTATAATTCCTTCATTTTTTATTTTAAACCCAATAGATAGAAAACTTTAACTTTGCTAGCCTTTGTTATAAAAAGTTTTATGACGTATTATCTAGTGGGATAGAGTAGTACATTTATATATAATTGTTAGCTCTCTGAAAAATAGTATATCAATTAAAAAAATTTAAGTCAAGAAAAATTAACCCAGGTTAATTTTTTTTTTAATCCATGTTAACAAATAGGTTAGTCAATAAATATTATAGTTAACTGGGTACAATATAAACTCATTCCTCCCATCAAAAATATTATCAATCAACTGGAATAATTACCAAAATCGCAAAAAGGGGTATGGATAGAATTCGTGCCTTAATAAACATGCAAAAACAACCGCAATAATTTTCAACGGTTGTTTTTAACATATTTAATTTTTAACTCTCATCCTATTTTATATCTTAAGAACCCGCACTTTCGTAAGCGTCCAAGCCCCTGTCCCAGAGTTTTAAAGAAATAACAAAGAAAACAAGGGAAATCAGAATCAACCCACCAATGTTAAAGAGCCCGTCTTTATCCTGCAAGAAATAGCTGGCAGGATAGTAGGCCGTAAAGGCGAAAGGTACGATAAAGCTAATTAACCAACGAAGAAGGGAATTGTAAATGGAAATTGGGTACTTGGCAAAGTCATTAAACATATAAAAAATGTAAATCATGGCACCTGACTGCTTGGTCCAAAAAGCGATACTGGCAGTCGCGATTTTCAAGGAAGTATAGATCAAGGTCGCAAAAGGAATACAGACTAGAAAAATCAGGAATTTTGGAAGAGTCCAAGCAATACTAGATACCGTTGTCGCTAACAAAATACCACCGACCAATAGTTCGCCCAAGGCATCAATCTGAAAGGTCTCAACCAAGATGTGAAAAAGAGGATTGATAGGACGCGTCAGGTACTTGTCAAACTCTCCTTTTCGCACCAAACGTTGCCCCAGAGCCCAGAGATTGTCAAAAAAGAGATGATCTAGTCCCTTGGGAATTAAGGAAAATCCATAGATAAAGGCGATTTCTTGAAAAGTCCAGCCTTCTAAGGAAGGAATGTGTTGAAAGAGCACATTGAGAAACAAGAGGTTCAGGCCTTGAGTCAGAAAAACTCCTAACACGCCCACCACAAAATCGACCTTGTATTCCATGATTTGCTTGATGTATTGTCTGATAAAAATCAAATGCATGCGTTGATATTTTTTCATACTAACCTCCTTGAATAGTGATAAAGGACTGGACTCGTTTCCATATCAACTGAGACAAGCCCACCATCACTATGAGCCAGAAGAACTGTAGCAAGAGTGCTTGAAGAATCTGACTGGCATCGTATTTCCCAACAATGATCATAACTGGAGTATAAATCAAAGATGAAAAAGGCAAGAAGGACAAAATATCAGAAACAATCTTTGGAAAGAAAGCCAAGGGAATCAGACTTCCAGACATAAAGGCCACTATAGAAGTCTTGAGTAGATTGGAACCCCATAGATTTTTAAAGACAAAGGCTGAAAATCCAAAGCAGATATTAAAGAAAAAGTTGATTAGGTAGGCTAGAGTTAAGCTAAAAAGATAAAGGATGGTTAAGCCCAGCAATTCTACAATTCCTTGTCCTGATAAGATTTTCATCAAGACAATGACACTTAAAAATGGCAGTCCAACAGAGATAAAAATCAACCACTTGGAACCAAGCTCCGTAAAGAGATAAGAGGCCGCAAAATGCACTGGTCGCAACAAGCGCATGATAATGGAACCATCCTTGACCTCCTCCCCGATCATAAAGGAGCTATCCGACCTAGTCAAAAGATTGGTCACAAAACTCATAATGATGTAGAGGGTGATGTCTGCCATACTAAAGCCCTGAATCAAAGATTCTTGCGAGGAATCAAAGACAGCCTTCCAGAGATAGAAAGCAACAAAAGCTCCCATAACATCCCCAATCCGATAAAGTAGAAAGTTGACTCGATAGGTAATCAACTCCTGAATCCCTGCATTGATAAAGGGTTTATAACGTCTCCACAATTTGACCATCTTAGAGCTCCTTTCGATAGAAGCGACGGATAATATCCTCAATATCCGTATCCACCATCTTCAAATCGCGGATTTCAAAATCAGACAGGGTTTGCTTGATAATATCAGCCGAATGGTAGCGGGAACTATCGAATTCAATATTGAGACTGTTTCCTTGTCTATCAATGGTCATATCCGAAGAGCCTTCATAGTGAGAACGGAGATGACTTTGACCTGGTAGCAGTTCAAAGGAAAGAGTCTTCACCTTGCCAAAGGTTTCCTTGAGCTGGCTAACCGTCCCATCAAAAATCTCTTGCCCCTTATCAATCATAAAAATCCGATCACAGAGCTGTTCAATGTCGCTCAGGTCGTGAGTGGTCAAGAGAATGGTTGTCTCTTCCTCTTGGTTAATCTGAGTGATAGCTCGGCGAATGTTATCCTTGACCGAAACGTCCAACCCAATGGTCGGCTCATCTAAAAAGAGAACCTTGGGATTGTGAAGCAAGGAAGCCGCAATATCTGCCCGCATCCGTTGACCAAGTGAAAGAGTCCGCACGGGATCCTTGATAAATTCCTTCAAATCCAAGACTTCATTCAAAAAGTCCATGCGCTTATGAAAGAGCGAGTCTGGCACATCGTAAATCTCTTTTAATACCGTGTAGGTTTCTTGCAGCGCCAGATCCCACCATAGCTGGGTACGTTGTCCGAAAACGACTCCGATATCCTTGACATAGTCTTGACGATTGTCCTGAGGAATCTTGCCATTGATCCGACAATAGCCAGATGTCGGTTTTAAAATCCCTGTCAGCATTTTGATGGTGGTTGACTTCCCAGCACCATTTGCCCCGATAAAACCTAAAATCTGCCCCTTGGGAACTTCAAAAGTCAAATCCTTGACCGCTTCAAAGGTCTGTTTTTCAGGATGAATAAAGGAGCGCAAAGCTCCCTTTAACCCCGGCTCCTTCACTGTCTTCACAAAATTTTTCTGAAGATGTTCCACTTCTATCATTGCCATAAATCTCTCCCTATCGCAAGGAATAGCAACATTGTATTTTTGACTACAAATATCTAAATCCTTACTTTCTACACCTTCTACATTTTATTACTACAGAAGGCTTTATACCAACCTATTATAGTCCAATAAAAACTAGAATGCAAGCGTTTGCCTATGGATTATGAAATTAGAGATTTCTCTCTTAAAATCATACTTTTAAACAAAAATTCTGGTTTGATATTTTCCTTAAAACACCAAAAAACCTGCCCATTGGGCAGGCTACGAATTATAAAAAGCAAACTATTTTGACCTATATGATTCACTATTTAATCAAAGAACTAATCTTTCATAATTCTTTTCACAATCCCATTTCTATCAATTAGAAAACAATCTGGAAAGGTCATCTGCTCCCATTTTTCATAATCAAAACTGGAATCAAAGTGATGTAGTAGTATTCCTATCAAATTCCCGTGTGAACTAAGTAAAATCGTTTTTTCTGAGTATCTCTCTTCCAATTCCATTAAAAAATTTAGTACTCTAGCTAGTGCATCTTGATTTGATTCCCCTTCTGAAAGAGATTCACTGGGATTTTGCCATAAATATTTAATACTGTCTTCAAACTCAGAATCTTTTATAAAGGTTGAAGATAATTTTCGCTCTCGTAACCGATTATCAAGAACTATTTTATCAAATTGAATTGGCGAGCTATTAATCGTTTCAAATGCTCGTTTATAAGGACTGGAAAAATAATAATCAATATTAAAAGAATTCAAAAACTCTAACTGGTCAAGAGATGAAAATCCTTTTTCTGATAAAGTTCTATTAAAATCATCACTTGAAAATCTTGAATGAGCATGTCTAAGTAAAATATAAGAATTATTCATAAGTCATTACCTTTCAATTATTATCATCAGTCTCAATGGATTTTTAAGCCCTCAATTATTCTCTAAAAATTCTTTAATGCGAGAAACAATAGCATCGCTTTGATAATGATAGAGGTCATGAGGCGCATCCATATAGACAACTTGAACATTAGACTGGTCACTTGCAAATCTCTCTGCATAACGTTGCCACTCAAATTGGCTAAAGCTAGTACCATCACCATTAGAAACCATTAGTAAGGTGGGAATTTTCGGATTAATGTTTGAGGGAACTTTCTTGGCATTTTCCTTTACCGTTTGGGATTCACGAAGCATGGCTTGTGACATCAACTGCTTATAAGCTAGAAGTTTATATTGTTTTCGTTCACTCTCAATCAGAGTTTGATTTTTTATATAAAAGGATTCAGGGAAATAACGTAATAAACCAATCTTGCTGCTCCAATATGCCACAGTTAACAAGGCATGATTTTGCTTTAAATCCTCATAACTTGACGGCAGTGCCCAATCCAGGCCAATCAAGGCTTTCACTTCATTAGGATACTTCTCCTGCCAAGCCAAACTCTCTAGACTAGCCATGGAATGAGACAGAATGATAAACGGCCCTGTGATATTTGCTTGCGAAAGAGCTTGACGAGTCTCAGACAAAACCTCCATCACATCTCTTGAATAATTGCTATCATCACTATAACCATATCCCGCCCGCTCCACTATAACTACCTTATACCGTTTCGATAAGGATTCCGATACTTCTTTAAAATCCAATATAGGAGAAGCAATACCAGCACCTGAGAGAACTACTATAGTCTCAGGACCATCCCCCTCAACATAAACATTTATTTGATGTCCATTGACGAGAACTTGTTGCCCCATAGGTGTCAGTGAGGCTTGTTCCTTTTCCAAACAGATACGGTGAAAGATGAATGTAGCGAGTAAAAAGAAAAGAATGAAATTAAGAAAGCCAAGAAACCATTTTTTCAGTATTTTCATAGCATTATTGTACAAAAAATAGAACCTTTTAGCAACTTAAGATTGGTTCTTCTACAGTATATTGGCTATATATTCACAAACCAAAAAACCCACCCAATGGGCAGGTTCTGTATGTATTGTTCAGCTCGATTAAGCTTTACCTTCTGAACCGAATACGTCGATACGTTCTTCAACTGACGCTTGGATAGCTTTTACACCGTCAGCCAAGAATTTACGTGGGTCGAAGAGTTTCTTCTTGTCGTATTCTGCTTCGTTTGCTTCGTAGTCACGAGCAAATTTACGAGTTGCGTTAGCGAATGCGATTTGGCATTCAGTGTTAACGTTAACTTTCGCAACACCAAGTTTGATAGCTGCTTGGATTTGCTCATCAGGAATACCTGATCCACCGTGCAATACGATTGGGAAGCCTGGAAGAGCTTCTGTCAATTTTTGCAAGTGGTCAAGGTCAAGACCTTCCCAGTTTGCTGGGTAAGGACCGTGGATGTTACCGATACCAGCTGCCAAGAAGTCGATACCAGTTGCAACCATTGCTTTAGCGTCTTCGATTGGAGCCAATTCACCTTTACCGATGATACCGTCTTCTTCACCACCAATAGTACCAACTTCAGCTTCTACTGAGATACCTTTAGCGTGTGCTTTTTCAACAACGTCTTTAGCCAATTTAAGGTTTTCTTCAACTGGAAGGTGTGAACCGTCAAACATGATTGAAGTATAACCAACTTCGATACACTCAAGTGCATCTTCGTAGTGACCGTGGTCAAGGTGGATAGCTACTGGTACAGTGATCCCCATTGACTCAACAAGGTTAGCGATCAAGTTGCGAGCAACTTTGTAACCACCCATGTATTTAGCAGCACCCATTGAAGTTTGGATCAAAACTGGAGCTTTTTTAGCTTCTGCTGCACGCAAGATAGCTTGAGTCCACTCAAGGTTGTTTGTGTTAAATCCACCAACTGCATAACCGTTGTCACGAGCTGCTTGGACAAATTTTTCTGCTGAAACGATTGCCATTTGTCAGGCCTCCTATATATTTTTTGGGACATCCCATTTACATTGTTCATTTTATCACTTTTTGACAAAAAAAGCTAGTTTTTCCCATACTTTAGATTGAATTTCTTCCAACTCAATCAATGTAAACCCTTTCTTTCCCTTAGTCTTGATCGACTTTAGGATAAGACATGAAGAAGGTCAAACGATCATCTTGCATCTCAAAATGATAAGGTAATTTCTCGTGTTCTAATAAACTTTTGACCACAAAGAGCCCCATTCCTGAACCCTTGGCCTTGCGACTAGCATTGCCAGAAAAAGACTGAGCCAATTTTTCTTGTTCTTCAGGACTACAGCTATTCTCGATAAAGAGTTCTCCTTCTCTATCGCCAATGCGGACCAGGCCACCTGAAGTGGAGTGCTTGATAGCATTGCTGATGAGATTCGATAGAATCAACTTCATGACAGATGGGTTTATGTAAGCCTGCTGATGGGACAAGCTAATGTCTATCTGAACTTTTCTTTCCTTGGCTAGTAAAGTATAATCCTTAACCAGAGTTTGCGTCATTTGGAGTAGGTCGATGTTTTCCTTCTCCTCTCGCAATTCCTGGACCGAAGAAAGAGAAAGTATCTGAAGAACGTGGTGACTGAGGTCATCCACAATCCCCAAGGCAACTCCCAGATAGTGGTCTCTATCTTTATAACGACCGATATTTTCTTTCATATTTTCGATTAGGATTTTGAGACTAGCCAGAGGTGTTTTCAATTCATGAGAGGCCCCTCGTAGGAATTCAACCTTCATTTTTTCTAACTGGAGAATGGCTTCATTCTTGTCATGCAAGTCCGCAATGACAGTCAAAAGATGCTGGTAAAGGCTATTGATTTGTTCCTTAAGATCACCGATCTCATCCTTAGAGTCCACGCGCAACCGCACTTGAGCATCCAGGTCCATCATCCGACGGGTCACCCGCTTGATTTCCAAGATCGGCGCAACAATGGTCCGAGCATAGATGTAGGCCACCAAGAGGGAAATCAGAAAGGATGCCAGTAAGGTATAGGGGAGAAACTGGAGACTAATCTGCTCCGCTTCCTTTTGCAGGTCCATCGAAGCTAGAAATTGAAGTGTCATAGTGCTACCATCTTGGGTTGTCACCTCACGCTCCTCGATAAAGAGAGAGGTGGTCTGGCGATTCGTGTCCAGAGGAAGATTGTCCTTGACCTCCAACTTGTCCTCGGTCATCTCTCCCTTAACAGCCCCCTTGATATCACTAGTCTGGGAATACAAGTCCAACACTTGCTCGATACTCTGCCTATCTTTCCCTTCTAGGGACTGGGCAATGGCTGTCGCTTTCTGGCCAATGGTTTCCTGACGATGACTTAGATAAGTTGATGGAAAGAGAAAATAAATGGCTAAATGAAGACAAATAACCAGAACACTAAAAATCGAGAAGGTATAGATAAATATTTTAGTAAATAGACCTGTTCGTTTCATTTTCGCTCCAATTTATAACCAACATTACGCACAGTGAGGATACAATCCAAGTCTAGCTTTTTCCGCAGTTCCTTGATGTAAACATCAATAACACGGTCAAAAGGCACCTCATCTGTCACCTTCCAGACAGCATCGATTATCTGAGATCGAGTCAAGGCCCGTCCTTCATTTTTCACCAGATAGTCCAAAATTTCTAACTCTTTAGCATTGATAGCCACTTCCTCGCCTGCTAGGCTTGCACTGTAGCTCTCAAAGTCCACCTTGGTATTCTTATAGGAGAAGATTCGTCCCGTATCGTAGTAGCGCTTGAAAATCGCATCTACTCTCACTTTTAAAAGGGAGAGTGAGAAGGGCTTTTCCAGATAGCCATCTGCCAGAGAAGCAAAGGCACTCATCTTGTATTCTTCATCCTGAAAGGCAGTCAACATCAAGACAGGAACCTGACTGGTTTTACGAATCTCAGCTAGGACTTCTAAACCATTGAGCTTGGGCATCTGGATATCCAGTAAAACTAGTGCTACTTCATAGCTGGAAAATTGTTCTAGAGCTTCCTCACCGTCCGCAGCCTGAATGGTCTCATAACCACAATCTGTCAAATAGTCACTGATCCCCTCACGGATCATCTCTTCATCTTCTACAATTAAAATTTTCATAGAAAAAACGTTTCACATTCCTTTAAATTTCTTGTAAATCTTCTCTGTTTCATCCTGATAGGTAGAGTCCTTATCAAGATGAAATAGATAAAAATGCTACCTATATTATACCCCATTTAGGGGAGAATAGGTAGCAAGTTTTTTATTCACTATCGAGCAAGAGCTCTTTTGGTTGTTTTCTAAGGAGATTGCTTGAGGCAAGCGCCATAACGAGAACCACTAGAACCAGAGCAAGGACAAAGACGATGATGAAGTCTGATGTCTGAATGGAAATGTCTAGGCTCGACAAGGTCTTGCTAAAGCCATCTACTTCTGCACCACCACCAAGATTAGAGGCTTGAGCAGCCTTGCTGGCTTGCTTGGCAACACCTGAAGTGACATTGGCAAGAACAGTATTTCCGATGGCACGGGCTGTGTAGTTGGCTAGGAAGTAAGCCGAAACAAGAGCAGGAATGGCAATCAAAATCGATTCGGTGATGAATTGCCCCAAGATACTTGCCTGCTTGAGACCGATAGAGAGGAGAATTCCCACTTCCTTGCGACGAGCATTGATCCAAAGACTGAGCAAGAGTGCAAGGAGAAGAACTGAGAAGCTCAAGCTACCCCAGAAGAGGAGGTTGGCCATCTTGTACATACCAGAGATGGATTGCTCTAGAGCTGGGTAGTTAGAGGAGCTCTTCACAAGTGTGTAGCTCTTCCAGTTAATACCACTGATACCATTCAACTCTTTCATGACGTCATCCAAGTTCTTGTCTGCTGTTACAAAGAAGGTTGCGTCCCCATAAATAGCTGTGTCTTCTGTGTATCCATAAAGTTTTGCAGCAGTGTGAATGTCTGTGATAGCTGTGTTTTCATAGAGTTCTTGTGAGTAGGTTACTGCAGACTTATTGTGCCCATCAAAGAGTCCCTTGATTGTAACTTCGACTGTTTCCTTGGCACCTTTTTCATTGTCTGCATCGTAGATATTGGAGTCTAGTTTGACCTTATCTCCGACTTTCCAACCGTGTTTAGCTGCCAAGTCCTTGTGCATGAGGATCTTGTCTTTGTCGTCGTTGGTTAGGTGCTCACCTTCAACCAGCTTATATGAGCCAGAGACAAACTTGTCTTCTTTAGAGGAGTCATTGACACCTGTAATCATCAAACTGCTTCCAAACCGTTTTGCTCGGTCAGCAGTGAGATTTTTCTTGGTTTCTGGCGTTTCAATCAGGTCGTATCCAGTCAAATCTCCGATGGCGTTGATGCGTTTAACATAAGACTCGATGGCCTTATTTTCGGTGATTTTTTTGATATCCTCACCCTTGATATTCCCAGAACCACGTGGCGTTCCTTGATTGACGCGACGATTGATTTGCATGGAGAAACTATTGGTGATATTTTTAAAGGTCTCCTGAGAAGCCTTGGCAGTAGCTCCCTTGATCGACAAGCCGACCAAACTCAAGCTCGCCATGAGGAGAATAATCAGGAAGATAACAATAGATTTGAAAAACTTCCTTGTAACATAGGCAAATGCGTTGTGTAACATAGGTTCCCTTTCTAGATTTGATTTTATAATTCTATCAAAACAAGCTCATCTTATTTTGTAGTATTGCGAGTTTCAGTTAGTTTCTTATTCTTCAATTCAAGTGTAATATCTGACGCTTGTGCCACTTCTTTACTGTGGGTGACGACAATCACACATTTACCTGTTTTCTCGGCAAGTGATTTGAGCAGTTCGATAATATCTCCAGCAGTTTTAGGGTCCAGATTTCCTGTTGGCTCATCAGCTAGAATAACTGGAGCTTCTGAGACTAAACTGCGAGCGATGGCTACACGTTGCTGTTGACCACCTGATAACTGGAGAACGTTCCGCTTGATCTGACTTTCATCCAAACCAAGCTCAAGAAGTGTATCCTTGCTGGCTTTTTTGTTGACCAAGCGGATATTTTCCAGCGGAGAAAGATAATCTATCAAGTTATAATTTTGAAAGACCAGGGAAATATGGTGCATGCGATGATAAGAATACCCCTTGTTCCGAATGTCCTCTCCTTGGAAAAGGATAGAACCCTCGACAGGGCTATCTAGACCAGCAAGTAGGGACAAGAGAGTGGATTTTCCTGCTCCTGACTCACCAATGATACTATAAAATTTTCCGGGTTCAAAATTATACTTGATCTGATATAAAACTGCTTCAGCAGTGTTCTTATAACGGTAGGTAACATCTTGCAATTGTAATAAAGTCATGATTTCTCCTTCTTAACTAATAGATGATAAAATTTCTTTCGGCGATTTTCTAAATAGAAATACGAAACAAAGGGCTACAGACAAGCAACCAATCAGGAGCAGAAAGACATAGGATTCTGCAAAGGATAGGAGACTGGTTGATAGACCACTTGCTTTGGCCAGCGTGTCCTGTAAGGTTGCCTGATCTCCACTGGCTAGTACAGTTTGGAGTAGATAGGATGTGATGGCATTTCCAGCGATAAAGGATGGAAGCAAAGCTCCAAGTGATACCAAAACTACCTCTAAACAGAACTGGAGGAAGATCGAACTCTTGCCTTTTCCAAGTGCCAGAAGAATCCCCACTTCGTAGACCCTTTCTCTCAACCAGAGAGACAATACCAAAATTAAGGCTCCTGCTCCAGCTATCAACATCCCATAAAGAAAGATGGTCAGGAAGGTTTGGAAGGTTGCCACTGAGTCTTTGATTTGTTCAAAGGCCTTGTTTTCCTTCTCAACTTGGTAACCTTGACTTTCTAAAGCCAAGTTTTCCACCTGCTTCATGAGTCCGTCCATTTCCTTAGGATTTTTTACATAGAAGCGCGCTGCACTGACTTGAGGTTCACTATTTCCCAGAAGCGTTTGACTGCTTTCATAGTCTGTAAAGACCTGGTTTTCACTGAAGTCGGAAGACAAGCCTGTGAACTTTTCTTGTTTTTTACCAGAAAAGATGCCGACAATTTCAAAATCAACTGTTTGCCCTTTTCCAGCTTCGGACTGACCAGCATCCAAGCGAATCTTGTCATGAAGCGAAAGACCATTCTTCTTGGCTAACTCTTCATGGATAAGGATTTTCTTGGAGTCCCCTTTTTGAAGGTGTCGCCCTTCTTTTAGATTGAAAGCCGAACTGGTAAAGGTGACATCCTTGGATGAATCCTCGAGAGCCGTTAAGCTAACCAAGTTCTTGTCTGATGCTGACAAATCATCGCGTTCTACGCTCTGCTCACCACTCACCGCTTCCTTATCTTTTAGTTTTGCGACCGTTTCTAGTTCAGGAGAGACATTTTCCAGTCCCTTAATCTTGCTCACGGATGCAAGGTCAGACAACTTGAAGGTCTGTCCATTTTCGATCTTTTTGATAGAAAATGAAGTATTGAGTGATTTGTAAAGATTGCTTTCTACTGTTTTGTTGGACTTCATCAGCGTCAAACAGGCTGAAATTCCTGCTAAAAGGACAAATAAAATCAGAAATAAAATAAAACTTCTCAGTCGTTTTCTGCTGACATAAGCCCAAGCTCTTTGGATTGGATTCATTTGTCACCTCCATATTTGTAAGACTATTATAAAATCCAAATATGAAATGTTTATGAAATCGAAAAAACTTTTTGATTTATTTTTGAAAAAACAAAAAAGCTAGCGTCCGCTAACTTTTCTTCTTATCTAAACAAATAATTTACTAATCAAAAATCTACTTCATTCTATATATGATGGGCATCATCTTTCAGCTAAGTATTTTTCAATTTCTTCGACTTTTAATTTCCTGACTTGTGTTTGAGGAAATTCTTGATAAGGCTAGATAGAAAAGCTTGGTTGCAAGTTGTCGCATCTTTTATCTGGATTCTTCTTGAGGTAGTCTGCTAAAGCTTCCCTGTTGGCAAAAATCTTATATGAAATCCTTCCTTTATTTGACTTGATTTGGTAAATGCCACAGCTTGTCTTCATACTATAATCTGCCGCCCGTAAATAATAGCTAGTAATTTCTAGCGATTTGAACGGAAAATTCCAACGCTGTAAACCGTTTTTCGTATGCTCTATACAGATACAACGACCACAATGGCTACAAATATATTGCCTATGCTCTCTTAAACACTCCAGAGGGTTCAGTAAGGGGGTCACACGATTTTTCTCACTATAACATTCGACACACATGATTTGACATTCCTTTCTCTCACCCTTAGTATAGCAAGCTTTCTCATAAAAAGACAGTTCTTGATACCAATCTCTTCCGATAGTCGAACTGCAGCTCTAGCCCTCCTTGAAAAAACAAAAAGAGCTAGCCAAAGCTAACTCTTACCCTATGCGGAGAGAGGGACTTGAACCCTCACGACCTAAAGCGGTCACAGGATCCTTAGTCCTGCGCGTCTGCCAATTCCGCCATCCCCGCGTCGATTACTTTACTAGTATATCAACTTTCAAAATCTTTGTCAACACTTTTTTCAGATTTTTTTCATTTTTCCAAGGGAATCATTCTTTAATTTCAGACAGATTTTCATCTAGCAATTTAGCTCCCAGAGTGTTCTTAAAATGTCCTAGAGCAAACTGATGATTTTCTGGCCAGATAGAGGCAACCGCAGGTTTGACAACTTCAATGTCATAACCTAAATTGTAGGCATCAATAGCCGTATGAAGGACACAAATATCGGTCAGAACCCCTGTCAAGATAACTGTAGTAACCCGACGTTCTCGCAGGCGAATATCGAGATCCGTTCCTGAAAATGCTGAATAGTGACGTTTGTCCATCCAAAAGACGCGACTATCGTCCTTATTTTCCGCATAGAAATCAGCTAGGGGGCCATAGAGGTTACGGCCACTAGTCCCAATGATGTTGTGCGGTGGAAAGAGTTTACTTTCCGGGTGGAAGGTATCCTTCTCCTCATGAGCATCAATAGTGAAGAAGACATAGTCTCCTCGATCAAAAGCCAGTCTAGTTACTTGATTGATTGCCTCTGATATAGCTTGAGCTGGCACTCCAGCAGTTAGCTTTCCATGGTCTGCTACGAAATCCTCTGTATAGTCAATCGAGATTAAAGCCTTTGCCATTAGTAGTCCCTCTTTTTCACTTCCTCAAAAATATCACCAATTAGAACTTTGAGATAAGTCCCCTTCATTCCTAATGAGCGACTCTCAATAATTCCCGCAGACTCCAATTTACGAAGCGCATTGACAATCACTGAACGTGTAATGCCAATACGGTCTGCAATAACAGACGCAGTCAGCTGTCCTTCATTTCCATCCAGCTCAGCTAAAATAGCTGAAACGGCACGAAGTTCTGAATAGGAAAGGGTATTGACCGCCATGGTAACAGCCGTACGACGGCGAATATTTTTCTCATCTTCTTCACGTTGGAAGTTCAAGAGTTGAATCCCTACCACCGTGCTCGCAATCTCAACAAGAATCAAATCCTCATCTTCAAATTTCTTATCATTGCGCCAAATAATCAAGGAACCTAGGCGAATCCCTGATACATGAATCGGAGCAATGGTTGTCAAGCCATCTGGAAAATCAGAGCGACTTTCGACTGGGAAGATACTCAAATCATGATCTACAGTAAGATTAGCTTCTGTATCGTAAATCATGTTTGCCCCTTGCACATAGTCCTCTGGGAAAATCTTAGTTTGGAAAAACTGCTCTACTCGATCTGTATTTGTCTTGTAACGCATGAAATAGCCCAAGAGACGTCCCTTACTATTCACAATACAAGCGTTACAATCAATGATATCTGCCAACTGGCGTGTAATCGCATTGTAGGGAAGTTCATCTTGAAGTTGTTCCTCTGAGCGTTTCAAGATGGAAGTAATTTTTCTTGTTTTTTCTAATAAATGTGCCATTTTTTACCTCGCATTTAATCGCTATCATTATAACATAAAGAGCCTGAATTTTCAATTATTATCTGAAAATTGCTTATTTAATTGCAATTTTGAACAGCAAAAATATTTTAGAAAAAAAGCAATTTTTTATTGACATCCTATTTTGTTTTTGATATTATAACATTATAAGAAGATGACATGATAAATCCCTTTCCGTTTCACCTATCCTTTACTATCAACCATCTTCTTTTACCCTTGGTCTCCTTATATATAAAAGCGATTCACCCAGTGAATCGCTTTTTCCTATTTGTCTCCCTTGTTACGAATAACAAAGCCTGTTTTCTTTTCGCTTGAAGTGTTGCGAGGTTTTTTATTGTCTTTATTACGGTAACGTCTGTCTTTATCAAAGCGGTCGTTTCCACGACTACCTTTCTTGAACTCATCGCGACGACCATTGCCACGGCGATCACGGTCTCGACGGTCGTCTCCACGATGACCTCCTCGACCTCCCTTAGATTTGCCACCGAAGCCATTACCTGA
Organism: Streptococcus oralis; assembly: GCF_026782375.1. Classification (GTDB taxonomy): domain Bacteria; phylum Bacillota; class Bacilli; order Lactobacillales; family Streptococcaceae; genus Streptococcus; species Streptococcus oralis_CL. The sequence goes on from NZ_JAKUWJ010000001.1 coordinate 927,489, forward strand.
TGGTTTAAATGGCAATGGTTTTTCACGTGCAATCTCCACTTCTGGAAGGCTATCAGGATCTTGGACAGTCAGACTCAAGATATACATAGCCAATTCTTCAGGACTAAATTCAGCCGCTAATTTACGAGCGTCTTTAGCAAATTTCTCAAAGTTGGAACGAATTTCTTCATTTGCGAAATCACGTTCGATTTTCTTGAGCGCCACTTGCTTTTTAGCTTGGAAGGCTTCCTCTGCACTTGCAGGTTTAAGGCCTTTCATGCGCTTCTTGGTCAAGTTTTCGATGATTTGGAGATAGCCCATTTCATTTGGAGCTACGAAGGTAATGGATTGACCTGACTTACCAGCACGACCTGTACGACCGATACGGTGAACATAACTTTCAGGATCTTGTGGAATATCGTAGTTGTAGACATGAGTCACTCCTGAAATGTCCAAACCACGGGCTGCCACGTCAGTCGCTACCAGAACATCTAGATTGCCATTTTTAAAATCCCGAAGGACACGAAGACGTTTGTTTTGGTCCAAATCACCATGAATCCCTTCTGCACGAAAGCCACGGATTTTAAGACCACGAGTCAATTCATCTACACGGCGTTTGGTACGACCAAATACGATAGCAAGCTCTGGTTGTTCCACATCCATGAGACGCGTCATAGTATCAAATTTTTCTTGTTCCTTGACACGGATATAATACTGGTCCACCAGCTCTGTTGTCAATTCCTTTGCAGCAATCTTCACATGCTCAGGTTCTTTCATAAACTGAACACCGATACGTTTGATGGCTTCAGGCATGGTTGCTGAAAAGAGCAAGGTTTGACGACTTTCAGGGACACGCGAGATAATAGCTTCGATGTCTTCAAGGAAGCCCATATTGAGCATTTCATCCGCTTCATCAAGGATGAGGGTTTCAATATCATGCAATTTCAAAGCCTTGCGTTTAATCAAGTCCAAAAGACGGCCTGGTGTTCCTACCACGATATGGGCACCAGATTTAAGGGCCTTGATTTGTTTCTCGATGCTTGAACCACCATAAACTGAGCGAACTTTCACTCCCTTGCTACGGCCAAATCGGAAGAGTTCCTCTTGGCTTTGAACAGCGAGTTCACGAGTTGGAGCGATGACCAAGGCTTGGATAGTTGCTTCTTCTGTACGGATTTTTTCAAGGGTTGGCAAGCCAAAGGCTGCGGTTTTCCCTGTACCAGTCTGAGCTTGACCGATAACGTCTTTTCCTTCGAGAGCCAAGGGAATAGTTTGCTCTTGGATAGGACTTGCTTCTACAAATCCAGCTTTTTCAATCTCTGCTAGCAAATCAGCAGACAAGTTAAATTCATTAAATTTCACGTTTTTCTTCTTTCTAAAGATGGTGCGAAGCCATCCTATAGCGCTTAGTATATACTTTTCTTTTCATGACGTATCTTCTTCAAACGAGATACCGTGTTGCTTCTTTTCCACGAAAGAAAAGTATGAGTTTCTTTGCAACCTATCTAGTATAACACAAGAGCGGGGCAAAAGATAGTAGAATCCTTAAGGAAAATCATGTAAGCGGTTTTTGGATTTCCTTTTTGATTGAACGCCCTAGATAATAAGACAAAGCCAAGGCTATACTATATAAAATGAGAAAAACGAACAAGGTTTGTGTGTAAGAATGAGCTATTTTATAAGTCTCTGCTAATAAAATAGGCCCTGCTAAACCAGCCATTGCCCAAGCTGTTAAAATATATCCATGCAGAGCTGCCAATTCCTTGGTTCCAAAAATATCACTGAGATAAGCCGGAATCAATGAAAAACCAGCTCCATAGCAAGTCATCAAAATAGACATAGCGACTACAAATAAAACGGAATCCGTAAAGAGCCAAAGTGAGAGAGAAAAGAAAAGATTGACAAGCAGTAATATACTAAAGGTTAGAGGGCGACCGATATAGTCAGATAAACTCGCCCAGAGCAAACGACCAAACCCATTGAAAATCCCTAAAACGCCCACCATTACTGCTGCATGACTTGTAGACAAGCCAGCCATCTCCTGTGCCATTGGCGATGCCGCTGAAATTAAGCCTAAACCACAAGCTATGTTGATAAAGAAAATAATCCAAAGTATATAAAACCGATTACTTTTCAGGGCCTGATTCGCAGCCATTCCTTGCGTCAAAGAGGCTGTTTTTTCTTTCCCTGAAACAGATAAAATTGCAAGCTCTTGCTCATTTGGACGCTTAATGAATTGTGAAGCTAGGAGCATGATAATAAAGTAACTTGCACCTAAAATATAAAAAGTTTCTACAAGCCCTACCCCTGCGATGAGATGTTGCGCTATGGGACTAGTCAATAAAGAAGCAAAACCAAACCCCATAATCGCTAAACCTGTTGCGAGACCACGTTTATCAGGAAACCATTTTATAATCGTTGACACAGGGGTAATATAGCCTGCTCCCAAACCAAGCCCACCTAAAATGCCATAAGCGAGATACAACAACCACAGCTCCTGCCGATCTATTGCAAATCCTGTTAAGATATTTCCACCTGCGTATAGAAAAGCAGATAGACTCCCCATGACTCTCGGACCAAATTTTTCTACCAAACGCCCCATAAATGCAGCCGATAATCCCAAACAAAAGATTGCTAGACTGAAGGCAAAGGCAACAGAAGCCTGATCCCATCCCGTTATTTCAATAATAGGGTTGCGATAAACACTCCAAGCATAAGTCGAACCCAGCATTAAGTGTAAAATGACCCCAGCAAAGGCAATAATATAACGATTCGATTTCATAACCCCCCCTATTTTCGAACATTTATTCTATTTTATATAAAAATAGATAGGATTTTAGTTTATCAAGCTTGTCAAAAAATTACTAGTTTTTTGTCTGGAAAGCGTTTTTATCTTTTTCTGTCTTTTTCGTAGCAGAATTGTGCAAAAGTTTTTTTCTTGTGCTAGAATGAAATTCGAATAGGAGGACTATAAATGTTAACATATGATTTAATCGTTATTGGATTTGGTAAAGCTGGGAAAACACTGGCTGGTAAACTAGCTTCAGCTGGCAAAAAAGTTGCCCTGGTTGAACGTAGCAAAGCTATGTACGGTGGAACTTGTATCAACATCGGTTGTATCCCAACTAAGACCTTATTAGTTGCTGCTGAGAAAGACTTGTCTTTTGAAGAAGTCATTGCTACCAAAAATACCATCACTAGTCGCCTTAACGGTAAAAACTATGCTACTGTTGCGGGTACAGGGGCGGAGATCTTTGATGCGGAAGCTCACTTCCTTTCAAACAAAGTCATCGAAATCCAGGCTGGTGATGAAAAACAAGAGCTGACTGCTGAAACTATCGTTATCAACACTGGTGCTGTTTCAAACGTTTTGCCAATCCCTGGACTTGCTACAAGTAAAAACGTCTTTGACTCAACAGGTATCCAAAACTTGGACAAATTGCCTGAGAAACTTGGAGTTCTTGGTGGTGGAAACATCGGTCTTGAATTTGCAGGACTCTACAACAAACTTGGTAGCAAAGTCACAGTCCTAGATGCCTTGGATACTTTCCTACCTCGTGCAGAACCTTCCATTGCAGCTCTTGCTAAACAATACATGGAAGAAGACGGCATTGAATTGCTTCAGAACATCCGTACTACTGAAATCAAAAACGACGGTGACCAAGTTCTCGTCGTAACTGAAAATGAAACTTACCGTTTCGACGCCCTTCTCTACGCAACTGGACGTAAGCCAAACGTAGAACCACTTCAACTTGAAAATACAGATATTGAACTAACTGAGCGTGGTGCTATCAAGGTAGACAAACATTGTCAAACAAACGTTCCTGGTGTCTTTGCAGTTGGAGACGTCAACGGTGGACCTCAATTTACCTACATCTCACTTGATGACTTCCGTGTTGTCTATAGTTACCTTGCTGGAGATGGCAGCTACACACTTGAAGACCGTCTTAATGTGCCAAACACCATGTTCATCACACCAGCACTTTCACAAGTTGGTTTGACAGAAAGCCAAGCAACTGATTTGAAACTTCCATACGCTGTCAAGGAAATCCCTGTTGCTGCGATGCCTCGTGGTCATGTAAATGGCGACCTTCGAGGTGCTTTTAAAGCTGTTGTCAACACTGAAACAAAAGAAATTCTCGGTGCAACTATCTTCTCAGAAGGTTCTCAAGAAATCATTAACATCATCACTGTTGCAATGGACAACAAGATTCCTTATACTTACTTCACAAAACAAATCTTCACTCACCCAACCTTGGCTGAGAACTTGAATGACTTGTTTGCGATTTAAGTTGAGACTACATCGTATCTAACAGCCCTCATCGGGCTGTTTTTGTTTATGCGAAATCTCAAATCTGTCTTTTCTTTCTTTTATGATATAATAGAAACATGAAATTAAAAACTACTTTGGGCCTTCTTGCTGGGCGTTCTTCTCACTTTATTTTGAGTCGTCTTGGACGTGGAAGTACACTCCCTGGAAAACTTGCCCTTCAATTTGATAAAGATATTTTACAAAATCTAGCTAAGAACTACGAGATTGTCGTGGTCACTGGAACCAATGGGAAAACCCTGACAACTGCCCTCACTGTCGGCATTTTAAAAGAAGTCTATGGTCAGGTTCTGACCAATCCAAGCGGTGCCAATATGATCACAGGGATTACGACAACCTTCTTGACGGCCAATTCCTCTAAAACTGGGAAAAACATTGCCGTTCTAGAAATTGACGAGGCCAGTCTATCTCGTATCTGTGACTACATCCATCCTAGCCTTTTTGTCATTACTAATATTTTCCGTGACCAGATGGACCGCTATGGTGAGATTTACACAACTTATAACATGATTTTGGATGCCATTCGTAAGGTGCCTACGGCTACTGTTCTCCTCAATGGTGACAGTCCACTTTTCTACAAGCCAGCTATTCCAAATCCAGTTCAGTATTTTGGTTTTGACTTGGAAAAAGGACCAGCCCAACTAGCTCACTACAATACCGAAGGAATCCTCTGTCCTGACTGCCAAGGTATCCTCAAATACGAACACAATACCTATGCCAACTTGGGTGCCTATATCTGCGAAAATTGTAGCTGCAAACGACCTGACTTGGACTACCGTCTGACAGAATTGGTTGAGTTAACCAACAATCGCTCTCGTTTTGTCATTGACGGACAAGAATACGGAATCCAAATCGGTGGACTTTACAACATCTACAATGCCCTTGCTGCGGTTGCCATTGCTCGCTTCCTCGGTGCAGATTCACAGCGGATCAAACAAGGATTTGACAAGAGTCGTGCAGTCTTTGGTCGTCAGGAAACCTTCCATATCGGCGACAAGGAATGTACTCTCGTCTTGATTAAGAATCCAGTCGGTGCAACTCAGGCTATCGAGATGATTAAACTAGCTCCTTATCCATTTAGCCTATCTGTCCTTCTCAACGCCAACTATGCAGATGGAATAGATACCAGCTGGATCTGGGATGCGGACTTTGAACAAATCACTGACATGGACATTCCTGAAATCAACGCTGGTGGTGTTCGTCATTCTGAAATCGCGCGTCGTCTACGGGTGACAGGATACCCAGCTGATAAAATCACTGAAACAAGCAATCTGGAGCAAGTTCTCAAAACCATTGAGAACCAAGACTGCAAACATGCCTATATCCTGGCTACCTATACTGCTATGCTGGAATTCCGCGAACTGCTGGCTAGTCGTCAGATTGTTAGAAAGGAGATGAACTAATGGTTTATACTTCACTTTCCTCAAAAGCTGGCAACTACCCTTATCGGCTCAACATTGCCCACCTCTATGGAAACCTCATGAATACCTATGGAGACAATGGAAACATCCTTATGCTCAAGTATGTGGCTGAAAAACTGGGAGCTCATGTGACGGTTGACATCGTTTCTCTCCATGATGACTTTGATGAAAACCACTATGATATCGCCTTTTTCGGTGGCGGTCAAGACTTTGAACAAAGCATCATCGCTGGCGATCTTCCTGCTAAAAAAGAGAGCATTGACAACTACATCCAAAACGATGGTGTTGTTCTAGCCATCTGCGGTGGTTTCCAACTATTGGGTCAATATTATGTTGAAGCTTCAGGCAAGCGCATCGAAGGTCTAGGGGTCATGGGCCACTATACCCTCAACCAGACCAATAACCGCTTTATCGGTGACATCAAGATTCACAATGAAGATTTCAATGAAACCTACTATGGATTTGAAAATCACCAGGGCCGTACCTTCCTCTCAGATGACCAAAAACCGCTGGGTCAGGTTGTCTATGGAAATGGAAATAACGAAGAAAAGATCGGCGAAGGGGTTCATTATAAGAATGTCTTTGGTTCCTACTTCCACGGACCTATCCTCTCTCGTAATGCCAAACTAGCTTATCGCCTGGTCACTACTGCTCTTAAGAAGAAATACGGTCAGGATATCCAACTCCCTGCCTATGAGGACATCCTCAGTCAAGAAATCGCTGAAGAATACAGCGACGTCAAAAGCAAGGCTGACTTTTCTTAAACCAAGGAAAACCATATCAAAGAACTCCGCTATCTTGTCGGGGTTCTTTTTGCCTGTTCTTTTACCCTTCTCCCTTGCATTTTCTCTCTTTTTTTGCCAAAATAGAGGGGTAGAAAGAAGGTAGCATATGTCTAAATTACAACAAATCCTAACATATCTTGAATCAGAAAAACTAGACGTCGCTGTCGTATCTGACCCCGTCACTATTAATTACCTCACTGGCTTTTACAGTGATCCCCATGAACGCCAAATGTTCCTCTTTGTTCTAGCAGATCAGGAACCTCTACTCTTTGTCCCAGCCCTTGAGGTTGAGCGTGCAAGCAGCACTGTCTCTTTCCCAGTTGTGGGCTATGTGGACTCTGAAAACCCTTGGAAGAAAATCCAAAATGCCTTGCCACAGTTAGACTTCAGACGTGTGGCAGTCGAGTTTGACAATCTCATCTTAACCAAATACCATGGTTTGAAAACAGTTTTTGAAACTGCTGAGTTTGAAAACCTCACTCCTCGCATCCAACGCATGCGCCTCATCAAATCAGCTGACGAGGTCCAAAAAATGATGGTTGCAGGGCTCTATGCTGATAAAGCTGTAAAAGTTGGTTTTGACAATATTTCTCTTGATAAGACTGAGACAGATATCATTGCCCAAATCGACTTTGCTATGAAGCGTGAAGGTTATGAAATGAGCTTTGATACCATGGTCTTGACTGGTGATAACGCTGCAAATCCTCACGGAATCCCTGGAGCGAACAAGGTCGAAAATAACGCTCTTCTCCTCTTTGACTTAGGTGTCATGGTTAATGGCTACGCCTCAGACATGACTCGTACAGTAGCTGTCGGCAAACCAGACCAATTCAAGCAGGATATTTATAACTTGACTCTAGAAGCCCAACAAGCTGCCCTTGACTTCATCAAGCCAGGTGTGACTGCTCATGAAGTAGACCGCGCCGCACGTGAAGTCATCGAAAAAGCCGGTTATGGCGAGTACTTCAACCACCGTCTCGGTCACGGTATCGGTATGGATGTCCACGAATTCCCTTCTATCATGGAAGGAAACGACATGGTCATCGAAGAAGGCATGTGCTTCTCTGTTGAACCAGGTATCTATATCCCTGGTAAAGTCGGTGTTCGTATCGAAGACTGCGGTGTCGTCACTAAGGATGGCTTTGACCTCTTTACAAGCACCAGCAAAGATTTGCTTTATTTTGATTAAATATAGACAAGCAAAAAGTCAGCTATTGAAGCTGACTTTTTTATTTTATCTTCTTGACGCTCTGAAAGACCACAAATCCCACAATCATCCCCAAGGTATTTTGCAGGAAGTTTGGAAGAATTTCTGGTAAGGCTGCTGACCAGCCATTCATTAGGGTTGAGCCCAGAGCGTAGCCACTTACCATGACGATAGTAGCTAAGACTAGGCCCAGCCATTGCCATTTCCCTTTAAAACCTGCAAAATAACCTTGCAAGCCATGATTTATCAAGCTAAAGAACATCCACTGTGGATAGCCTGATAGAAGGTCAATTAGGAATCCTGCTAGTCCTCCAACGACAGCTCCTTCTTTACTGCCAAAGTAAAAGGCAGTAAAGAAAATACCTGCATCCAAGAGAGTCAATATTCCTGTTGGCGTTCCAATTTTCAAGTAATAACCTAGGACTACTGAAAGGGCGGTTAAGAGGGATACAAGGGCGATTTTAGTTGTTTTGGTTTGCTTCATATTGTCTTACTCCATATTGATCTGCTTGTGCAATAGCACGGTAAACGAAAGCTTTCGAGCTCTCTACTGCTGGTAAAAGTTCATCACCTTTAACCAAGTGACTGGCAATGCTTGAGGCAAAGGTACAACCTGCACCAGCATTTTGTCCTTGAATGACTGGGTTTTCTAGAACAGTGAAAGTTTGTCCATCATAAAAAACATCCACAGCCTTATCCTGACTGAGGCGATTGCCTCCCTTGATAATGACTGCTAGCGCTCCTAAATCATGCAATTTCTGCGCTGCAGCTTTCATGTCTTCCAATGTTTTAATTTCCTGACCAGCCAACAATTCTGCTTCAGGAAGATTTGGCGTAATCACACTGACATGAGGGAAAAAACGAATCAACTCTTGACAGAGTTCACTAACAGCCACGTCGTGCGTTTCCTTGCAGACCAAAACGGGGTCCAATACCACAGGCACTCCTGGACGTTGCTTGATAAAGTCCAAGGCCTTCTCAGCCACACTGACAGTAGGAAGAAGGCCAATCTTAATCCCTGCAAACTCGACATCACGCAAGCTATCCAATTCATGTTGAAAAATGGCATCGTCAGTCGGAAAGACTTCAAACCCCTTTTCTGTCAAGGCTGTCAAACAAGTCACTGCTACAAAACCATGCAAGCCGTTTAAGGTATAGGTCGCCAAATCAGCTGACAAACCACCACCACTAAAAATATCATTCCCAGAAAGGGATAAAATACGATTATTCTTCATAACGAATCTCCTTTAAATACAAGCCATTTGGTGCCGCCGTTGGACCCGCAAGTTGCCTGTCCTTCTTCTCTAAGATGAGGTCAATCTGCTCAACTGGCATCCGATTATTTCCGATTTTGAGCAACGTCCCCACCATATTGCGAATCTGCTTATACAAGAAGCCATTTCCTGAAAAGCTAAAGGTCAAAAATTGGCCTGTCTCATCAACACTAAGACTAGCTTCTGTAATGGTCCGAACCTTGTCCTCTACACTGGTTCCAGATGCTGTAAAACCGGTGAAATCATGGGTTCCTTCTAATTTCTTGACAGCCTCTTGCATCCGCTCTACATCGAGGGGATAGGGAAAGTGAGTAGCATAGTGACGGCGCATCGGATTTTTAGGACGACCCCTATCTACTATAAACTCATAGGTCTTGCTATGTTTTGCATAACGGCAATGAAAATCATCCGCCACAATCTCAATCGAAATCACATCGATATCTTCTGGAGACTGGGTATCCAGAGCAAAACGGAGTTTTTCCTCATCCATCTGATAGGGCAGATCAAAATGAATGACCTGTCCCAGAGCATGGACCCCACTATCCGTCCTACCAGCACCATGAACAGCGATGGCTTGCCCCTTATTGAGTCTTATTAAGGTTTTCTCAATTTCCTCTTGCACGCTCCGCGCATAAGGCTGGCGCTGAAAACCAGCAAAGGCATAACCATCATAGGAAATAGTTGCTTTATATCTTGTCATAACTTCTATTTTATCAGGAAATAAAAGTGTAAACAAGTTTAAAAACCAATAATTGTCTGGGTACAAATTTCAAAAAGAAAAACTTAGGAAATTAATCCTAAGCTCTCTTTTGAAGTGCGTACATAACAAAGATAGAAGTGACAATCAACCAGCAGCCTAGAATGGTGAAGACCAACATACCGTTTTGAGTCACCAAGCCAATCGCCCCAAGAATGAAAGGTGTCGTAAAGGCTCCAAAGCTGCATCCTAGCACTGCAAAAGATGTTGCTTGATTAAGGAGCTTAGCTGGGATTCTTTCAGAAAGAAGCTGAAAGACAGTGGTCAAGGCCACACTATAAGAAAAACCTGCCACAACACTTCCAACCACCATCACACCCAATGACGGAGATAAGGCAATCACAATCTGCCCCAATCCAAAGGTAATACCTGACCAAAGGAGCAACCTTTCTTTAAACAGAGAGATAAAGAAAGAAAAACTCACACCTGCCAAGATACCAATCAACTGCATGATACTTAAAACCAAGCTCGATAACTGGGCATCCCCTAGACCTCTTTCCACCATCAGACTAGGAATACGAATGGTGATAGCTGTGTTGGTGCAGACAACAACTGCTGCTTCGACAGCTAATAGAAAAATTAATCCTTTCATCTTTCCTGTCAAACGAGTCGTTTCGGCCTCTTTTTTCTTTGTTTCTTTCTTTTCTTTCCCATAAGGGACAAAGAGCAGATAAAGAATCAATACTAAAAATCCCGCACTGTAGGCCAAGAAGGTCACTGTCCATCCCAAGGATAAGAGTTGACCTACCACTAGAGTCAAAATCGATGCCCCGACAACTTCTGCTGATCCGCGAAGACCCAACATCTGGATCCGTGTCTTTCCATGATAGCGTTCGCTAATGATGGAAATGGCCTTGGCATTAATCATTCCAACACCCAAGCCAAATAAAATCCGCATCGCAAAGACAAAGTTGTACTCCTGATACCAGAAAGGGGCAGTTCCACCGATAGAAAGGATGAGAAGTCCTAGACTAATCTGAAGTCGCTCAGGAAATAACCGCTCCAAAAACCCATTTAAAACCAGCATAATCATAATTCCAAAAGAAGGAAGACTGACCAGGAGCTCGATTTGTTCTTTGGGATAGCCTTGATAGTAGTCAAACATGGCTGGCAGAGCACTTGAGATGGAGAAGGAGGTAATCAAAACGAGGGAGAGGGCCAAAATACTAGCCCGTTCTAAATATTGTTTCATGAATTTTCTTTCTGTATATTTCTCACTGTTGATCCTTTTAAAAGGAAGATGGCAAGAAAAGAAGGAGCCCGATTGAACTAGAGACTCCGTCCTAACTTTCCTAATAGGAAGACTATTTTCGCTTGATTTGCTTGATCAGATAGAAGATGAAGCCTGCAACCATATAGGCCGCAAAAATGATCAAACACCATTTGATAACCACGTCCCAACCCTTGTTCACATTTAAAAAGAAATAAGGGAAGGGATTGTCCTTGGAATTCGGAATATTGAGTTTTAAGACCAAGCCATTAAACAAGGCAAAAATCATATAAATCAAGGGCAAGATGGTCCACAAGACTGGATCCCAGATCTTGTATTGACCACGTTTATCGAAGAAGAGGGTGTCGGCTAAAAACCAGAGTGGAACGATATAGTGGCAAAGGAAATTTTCCACACGGTAAAAGTCTGTCGCGATCGGAGCAAGCATAAAATGGTAAATCACACAGGTAATCATGATACTCATGGTAACACCACCCTTGAGACGAAGCAAGGTCGGACTTTGCCAATTTTCACCTGAACGGCTCATCACACGGAGTAGATAACCCGTGAAAATCGTTACCAAAAGATTGGACAACACTGTGTAGTAAAGGAGCATACCAAAGCCACCGTGCTTGGTAATCTCCAAATAAACTCCTGTAAATGCCGCTAAAAACAAGAGCACACGACTATAAAAGATAAATTTATAATTCAGTTTCATGGCTAGATTTTCTTAACAAATTCTGACTTGAGTTTCATAGCTCCAAAACCATCAATCTTACAGTCGATGTTGTGGTCACCTTCTACGATACGGATATTTTTAACGCGAGTTCCTTGTTTCAAATCCTTTGGCGCACCTTTTACTTTCAAGTCCTTGATTAAGGTTACAGTATCGCCGTCAGCCAATTTATTTCCATTGGCATCGATAGCAACAACACCTTCTTCTACTTCTGCAACTTCTGCAGGATTCCACTCATAGGCACACTCTGGGCAGACCAAGAGACTTCCGTCTTCGTAGACATATTCTGAATTACATTTTGGGCAATTTGGTAAGTTGTTCATAAGTCCTCCTTAAACTAACAATTATTCTTTAAAATTCATATGTTATTGAACAGCAACTATTATACCGTAAAATCCTACTTTTGACAATGTGTCCTAAGTCCAGCAGACAAAAAAATCATGCAACTTTTTACAGTTACATGACTTTTAAAAGATGATTGGTCATGGGCACTTATCAGGCACCTCATGATAAAAGGGGTAGCAACTATATCTTACAAACCAGGAGCTTGTCCAAGTTCTGCTGTAAGCATCCAAACTGTTTTCTCAAGTTCAGCCTTAGCACCAACAAAGATATCGTTTGTAACATCATCACCTTCTTCGTCAGTTACATCCAAAGCTTTTTGGAAAAGAGTGATGAGGTAGCGATAAATTGCTAGAACACGTTCCAAGCTTTCTTCAACGTTACGGAATTCTCCTTCTTCTTCTTCGATTTCACTGTGTTGAAGGAACTCTGTCAAAGTTGAGTAAGGTTTGCCACCAAGAGTAATCAAACGTTCACTGATTTCGTCAAGATAGCCATCAAGGCTGTCCATGTATTCATCCATTTTTGGATGCCATACGAGGAAACCACGACCACGCATATACCAGTGTACTTGGTGAAGGGCAATGTGAGCCACATACAAGTCCGCTACTGCTTGGTTCAATACTTCCTTTGTTTTTGCCAATGCTACTGGCGCTGTTTTAGATAATGTTGTAACGTCTTTTAATGCATCTTTTTTCAATTCTACCATTTTTCTCACCTCATAATATTATTTTTGCAACCATATTTATTGATTACTATCTCAGTATACTACACCTAGTAGACAAAAGCAAGAAAATTAACCCATATTAAAAAAGTTGTAATAGACTGATAATTTAAGAAAAATTTACAGCATCTATAAAAAAGACAGTCTTAGAAGACTGTCTGGAATAACTTAGATTATTTTACAAAGTCAAGCAATGCCAAGAAGCTTTCAGCTTCAAGTGACGCACCACCAACAAGGGCACCGTCAACGTCTGGGCAAGCCATGTATGAAGCAACGTTCTCAGGTTTAACTGAACCACCGTATTGAACACGAACTTTGTCCGCAACTTCTTGACCAAAGTCAGCAGCTACAACGTCACGAACAACTTTACACATTTTTTGTGCATCGTCTTGTGAAGCTGATTTACCAGTACCGATAGCCCAGATTGGCTCATAAGCGATAACGGATGCAGCAACTTGCTCAGCAGTCAAGCCAGCCAAAGCAGCAGATACTTGAGCACCTACGAATTCAGCTGCTTTACCAGCTTCGTAAGTTTCAAGTGACTCCCCACAACAGATGATTGGAAGCATACCGTTTGCAAAGATTGCTTTTGCTTTTTTGTTGATATCTTCGTCAGTTTCATGGAAGTAGTCACGACGTTCTGAGTGACCGATAACAACGTAGTCTGTACCGATTTCTTTCAAAACTTGTGGGCTTGTTTCACCAGTGAAAGCACCTGCATTTTCAAAGTAGCAGTTTTGAGCAGCAACTTTAAGGTTTGAACCTTTAGCAGCAGCAAGAACAGTTGTCAAGTCAAGTGCAGGAACTGCGATACCAGCTTCAACAAGGTCTGATGAAGGAAGTTTTGAGGCAACGGCTTCAACGAATGCTTTTGCTTCTTCTGGATTTTTGTTCATTTTCCAGTTACCAGCGATAAATGGTTTACGTGACATTTCACATACCTCTTTTTTCATTTTATTTTCTATTATTTTATCATATTTATAAGGAGCTTGCAAACCTTACTCTAATTTTCAAGATTTTTCAAGCGACTAATCTTGCCACAAATTCATGGCATCGAGAAAATCAGCCGAAGCCTGAACTTGTTTGGGATTGTTGACGTCTCGCTCTGCTCGTTTGGCCTCTACCTGAGTCACAGACTGAATACCTTCATGGCGCCAGTTTCGTAGGATGGCTTGAATATATTTCCAGTTTGGCTTGCCATTGAGAACGGCCTCTCGGAGAGCTTCCTTGATCAAATCCGCCTTAACTCCGTCTTCTTTGACCGTCTTAGAAAGGTCTTCGATTTCAAATGGTGTTAATAAGCGTCCCAATTCCTGCTGAAAAGTTTCAACCAGATCCTTCAACTGATTCTGCGGGTTTGGGACTGTTGTAGCTGGAGTTTGGCTATCTAGTAAGCTATCCAAGCGTTCAAAAGCCAAACTAGCATCAAAAATCAGCTCAATTTCCCCGTTTAGTTCAATGGTTCGATATTGTAGCAAACCATTTTCAGTCAAATTCGAAATAGATTGGTTGACATCTGCCACCTCTTTCCCAATGATTTCAGCAATCTGACTAGGTGAAACATCTCCTAGGGCTGTGGTATTTTGTAAATAGAAAAATTGCCAGACCAAAAAATCTTCGCTGGAAGGAAAGAGTTCCTTAAAATGCAAGAGCAGGGCACTTGGCAAAACCAAGTTCCCTGATTTAAAAGCGTCAAAATATGTCATAATTCCTCTTATAGATATCCAAATGCAGCTGCATCGTCCTCTACCTTTTTCCAGTCAAAAGGAGTTTCCTGATAAACAGCATAGTTAACCCAGTTACTGAAAAAGAGGGCAGCTGATGAAGACCAACAGAGACACGGTGTCTCATTCACATCATCATTTTTGAAGTAATTTTCCGGAATGTTAGGATTAAGTCCTGCCTCACAATCACGAAAATACTCTTTTGCTAGAGTATCACGGTCATATTCTAAATGACCAAAACTATAAATCTCACGAAGATCCCGACTGGCTAAAATAGAAACGCCGACTTGTTCTCCCTCAGAGAGGATTTCCAGATTGGTTTTTCCTAATATCTCTTCCTTATAGATTTCTGTATAACGAGAATGGGGAGCTACATAGCTATCATCAAAACCACGAAAGAGAAGATGGCCCTCTTTCAAGGTATCCTGCGGGTAAATGCCTGACAATTTCTGCTCCATCTGGTGTTTATCAACTCCATAGCGAGCATAAAGACCTGCTTGGGCACCCCAGCAGATATGAAGGGTCGAATAGACATGGGTCTTGGACCACTCAAGCACCTGACTGAATTCCTCCCAATAGTCCACTTCCTCAAATGGTAAATGCTCAATCGGAGCCCCTGTGATAATCATCCCATCAAAATACTCGTCCTTGACTTCAGGAAAAGTTTTATAAAAAGTCTCCATATGCTCTGCACGAGTCGTCTTGGAACGGTGGCTCTCCATATAGAGAAAGTCTATGTCCAATTGCAAAGGAGTATTTGCTAAATGCCGTAACAACTGGGTCTCTGTGACCACTTTTTTGGGCATTAGGTTTAAAATCAAAATTTTCAAGGGACGGATATCTTGGTGGGCCGCACGTTGATCATCCATGACAAAGATATTCTCTGTCCGTAAAATCTCAACAGCTGGCAATTTTTTATCAATTCTAATCGGCATAACCTTCTCCTAACTGTACTCTTTTAGAAATAATTGAATGTGTTTGAAGTCAAATCTCAAACACTTAGTCCTTTTATTATACTGCAAGAAGATATAGTTTTCAATTATAGTTTTTCTCTAACTAGCTATAGTTTGTTTATATAGCAGATGAAGAGAAAACAGCCCCAAGGACTGTTTTTCATTAATAATGCATAAGTACCTTGTAATCGTAATCTCCGATTTTTTCACGGCCTTTAAGCTCATCAAGTTCAATCAAGAACGCACAACCGGCTACAACTCCGCCAAGTCTTTCAATCATTTCAATGGTTGCCTTGACAGTACCACCTGTCGCCAAGAGGTCATCTACGATGAGAACGCGTTGACCTGGTTTGATGGCATCCGCGTGCATGGTCAAGGTATCAATACCGTACTCTTTTTCATAGTCAGCTGAAATGACTTCACGTGGCAATTTTCCTGGTTTACGTACAGGAGCAAATCCAATCCCCAACTCAAAGGCAACGGGACAGCCAACGATAAAACCACGGGCTTCTGGTCCCACGATCATGTCGATTTTCTTGTCAGTTGCATACTGAACGATTTCACGAACAGCATAGCTATAGGCATTGCCATCTGCCATCAATGGGCTGATATCACGGAAGGTGATGCCTTCCTTGGGATAATTTTCAATCGTTGCGATATAATCTTTTAAATTCATCTTTTTCTTTCTTTCAAAGTTTTTTACTCTCTATTATAGCATATTTTTTAAGAAAGAAACAAGGAAAAGTTAACTCCAATAATTATCTAACGATTTGACGATTTATAACTAGCCATAGCAATAAAGCCCAATTTCTGTTTATTCTTAGCAAACATTTTATACATAGTTAAAAACTGCTTTCTATTCTCCTTTTTACAAGCATTTACGCAAATTTTCAAAGTTCCTAGCCAACCTTCGTCATAAATCATACCTGATAATTTCATTAATGTCATTTCACCAGTCAATATTTTCACATCACGATAACCTGATTCTATCATCACCTGTTCCCAACCATCTTGAGTTAAAGGACCTACATTTACATGAATTGCTTGTGACAGTTCCTGTCTGACAGACTCTTCAGCTTCCTTAAGAAGCACATCATGTGTCAAAAGAAGACCTTCAGGTTTTAAAACCCTTAGATACTCCATTACACATTTTTTCTTAGCTTGATCGGCTTGCATAGTCAGCATAGCTTCATTTATAACAATATCAAAACTAGCATCTTCATAAGGAAGTTTCATTGCATTTGCTCTTTCAAATCTAATCAAATGACCAACACCTGCCATTTCAGCAGATTTTTTAGCCACTTCTAAGGCTTGTCCATCCATATCAACAGCAGTTATCTTACAACCAAAACGCTGTGCCAACTCAATTGCTGTAGTTCCCCTATTGCACGCAACTTCTAGTATTCTCTTTTCTTTTGAAAATCCTCCTTCCGCAATTAACCAATCTGTAGCACGTTTTCCACCTGGACGTAAGCGTTTTTTCCCCAGTTTTGCTAAAAACTTATGACCTGCTTCTGACATTTGAACACCTCTATTTTTTCTTCATTATAACATAAAATTATATTATCTGACAATTCTAATCTATTATTTGATAAACTAGAATCAAAAGCATACAAACTGCCATGACTATAGCATAAATCTATTAATCACCTCTCTAGTTCGAATTCAATTGCTCACGTAGTTTACTCATATAGGTTACGACTACATATTTGTACTTTAGAGTTGCTGGCCTCCTTATCCGCTATATACGCTTTACTATCACGTGCCTATTCGTATAGCCAAGATTTCTCTATCTCTTTCTCTGCCGATTCTTATTTCCAACGTCAGACTTAAACAGTCTATCCTAATGCCGTTCGATCAGCTACTCACAATAGTCAGGCTTGGGAATCACTTTTGGGTTTACTAGTATATGGTAGCCACAGAGGACTTACACCTCAGATGAACGGAATGCCCGTCGTACCTAAAAAAACGAGCACTTTCGCACTCGTTTTTTATATATTTATTGATTAAAGTGAGTTCACGTCAACCTTGATACCAACACCTTGAGTAGTTGTGATAGTCAAGCTTGTTACGTAAGTTCCTTTAGCAGTAGCTGGTTTCGCTTTTTGGATTGTTTCGTTGAATGCTTTGAAGTTTTCAACCAACTTGTCAGCTTCAAATGAAACTTTACCGATGATAGCTTGTACGATACCTGCACGGTCTGCACGGTAAGTGATTTTACCACCTTTAGACTCTTCAACTGCTTTAGCAACATCCATTGTTACAGTACCAGTTTTAGGGTTTGGCATCAAGTTACGTGGTCCAAGGACACGTCCAAGACGTCCAACAAGAGCCATCATATCAGGTGTTGCGATAACTACGTCGAAGTCCAACCAACCGTCGTTGATTTTAGCAACTAGGTCGTCTTCACCAACGAAGTCTGCACCAGCAGCTTTTGCTTCTTCAGCTTTTGCACCACGTGCAAATACAAGAACGCGAGCTGTTTTACCAGTACCGTTTGGCAATACCATTGCTCCACGGATTTGTTGGTCAGCTTTTTTAACGTCAATGTTCAAGTTGTAAGCAACTTCTACAGTTGCATCAAATTTTGCAAAGTTAGTTTCTTTTGCAAGAGCTACAGCTTCTTCTACGCTGTACGCTTTTGTGCTGTCGATTTTCTCAAGAGCAGCACGAAGTTGTTTGCTTTTTTTAGCCATTTTCTATTCTCCTTGTAAGTGGTTCAATCGATTTTCATCTCCCACGTCACTTCTCGAAATGATGAAGTCTTGCGGGTTATATTGGGATGTTATTGATTAGTCAACAACGTTGAATCCCATAGAACGAGCAGTACCTTCGATCATACGCATTGCAGACTCAAGGTTTGCAGCGTTCAAATCTGGCATCTTAGTTTCTGCAATTTCTTGTACTTGCGCACGAGTAACTGAAGCAACCTTAGTTTTGTTAGGTGTACCTGATCCTTTTTCAACACCTGCAGCTTTTTTCAAAAGAACAGCAGCTGGTGGTGTCTTAGTGATGAAAGTAAATGATTTATCTTCGTATACTGAGATAACAACTGGAATAATCATTCCAGCTTGATCAGCTGTACGAGCGTTGAACTCTTTTGTGAATCCCATGATGTTGATACCAGCTTGACCAAGAGCAGGTCCAACCGGTGGAGCTGGTGTAGCTTTACCAGCAGGGATTTGCAATTTTACAAGTTTTTCGACTTTTTTAGCCATTTTTAAATCCTCCTTTGTGGTTTTGGCGGTAATGTAAGATTTTTACCTCCCACAAGTATGCTTTACACATACCTTTCCATTATACACTATTTATCTAAAAATGCAAGAGAAAACTTTCATTTTTAATCGACGTAATCGCCGCCTTCAAAGCCATAGTACTCTTCCAAACTGAGACCACTTGCAGCAATTTCTTTGGCTTCTTTTCCAACGTAGCGGAGATGCCATTCTTCGGCCATGTAGCCGGTCTCCTTTTCCTTGCCTTTGAGATAGCGAACAACAAAGCCATAGTCAGCCGCATGATCCAAGAGCCACTGGGCTGCCTTTTCTTCAGTAACTAAATCACCATCTGTCCCAATAAGGTCAAAAGCAAGACCCGTCTGGTGTTCACTGTAACCTGGGCGTGCTGAGTAGCGATCTGCTGCTTCCTTCCCGTCTTGATTGACATAGTCTTGGTAGAGCTTAGCCTGAGTTTCATAACTTCTAAAACCACTGTAGTGGTCACTGATTGGGTAGCCAGCTGCTTGCATTGCCGCGATTAGTTTGAGCAACTCTGCCTTGGCTGTTGGATTTTCTCCTGGATTGTAGTCTTTTGACAAAGGATAACGTTTATTAGCTAGGATAATCTCATCGTATTTTCCTTGGATACTATAATAGTTTCCTTTATTGCTAACTTCTGCCTTTTTCTGACTAGAAGCTTGAGATTTGCTGCCTACAGTTCCTTCAGGTTGACTAGTTTGTTCTGTTTTTTGAGTATTTTCTTCAACTTTCGTTCTTTCTTGCGAACAAGCTGCAAGAGTCAATGCTAGTAAACCAGATAAAATGACATATCTTTTTTTCATTTCTTTCTTCCTCTCTCTTAGGCCAAATGCTTCTCCAATTCATGAGATAAGATTTTAATCATCTCTTCCCGCTCTGGCGATTGTACTTGGCAATCTTCTGCTGCCATTTCTTCCCAGGGTACCCACCAGACTGGGCCACGGCCATTAAGTCCGTGTCCCTTCATATCACCTGCTCTTCGCGGAAAAAGATGCCAATGAGCGTGGGCATCGCCATTTCCTAGGAGTTCAATATTCATCTTTTCAGCCTCAAATGCTTTGGCGACTGCTTCTTGGACCAAACTCATTTCCTTTAAAAAGCGAAGTTTTACAGAAGTTTCCATATGATGGAGTTCTGTGACATGTTCTTTTGCTAAAAATAAGGTATAGCCCTTAAAGTATTGGTGGTCTCCAATAACAACATAGCCTGTTTCTAGTTCTTTGACAAAGTAGGGATTTTCTCCAGCTTTGATGAGTTCGATTCTCTGACAGATTAAGCACATTCTATGATACCGCCTCGCTCTTGAGATAGGCATCTACCATACGCTCAGTCGCTACTACTGAATCGATGTGGGTACGCTCATAAGAGTGACTGGACTCGATTCCCGCACCAAGGAGGGCATGCTTGACCTCTGCTCCTGCAGACATAGCTGCTGAAGCGTCCGATCCATAAAATGGATAGATATCCAGCTTAAATGGAATATCTTGCTCTTTCGCCAAAGCTACTAAGTGTTGACGGAAGTCATAGTGATAAGGACCGGAAGCATCCTTGACACAGATAGATACTGTGTACTCATCCGTCTGCTGGTCATCGCCCATAGCTCCCATATCCACAGCCAGATATTCTACTACCTGATTAGGAATATTTGAGTTGGCACCATGACCCACTTCTTCAAAGACTGAAAAAGCAAAGTGTGTCGTCATCGGCAAGTCAATTCCTTCTTCTTTATAAACTCGAAGAAGATTGAGCAAAATTGCTGCGCTGACCTTGTCATCCAAGTGGCGAGACTTGATAAAACCAGTTTCCGTCACAACTGTTCGCGGATCAAAACTAATAAAGTCACCAACCTCAATACCCAAGGCACGTGTTTCTTTTTCATTGGTCACTTTTGCATCCAAACGAACTTCCATATTGTCCTGAGTGCGTTCAGCAGTTCCTGCATCTTTGTAGACATGGCAAGATGTCTGGTGGATGAGGATCGTTCCAGATACCGTTTTACCTGTACTAGCCACATGAACAGTACAGTTTTCTCCCTCAATCATGTTCCAAGGAAAACCACCGATCCGGTCCAATTTGAGACGACCATCTGGCTTGACTGCACGCACAATGGCTCCAAGTGTGTCCACATGGGCAGTTACATAGCGGTGTTCTTCGTCGTTTTGACCTTTGATTGTTACATTGACACCACCCTTAGCTGTTCGAACCGGCTGGTAACCAAGCTCTTCTAAAGTATGGACTAGGTAGTCTGAAATCTCACGAGTAAAGCCTGTTGGAGATGCAATAGCGGTTAATTCTTTGATATAGTTTACAGTTTGATTCATTTCTTCACCTCTTCCTACCATTATATCACTTTTCTAGCTGAATCCCTTTGGAAAAGGGTCTTATCCTTCTAGTTGATTTCACTATGGATCCATGTTATAATACAAATACTTTGATTATGAAAGGAAAGTAAAGGATATGAAATCTTACTTTAAAACCTCACTTGCCCTTGCGGCTTCACTTGTCCTCCTGCTCGGATGTTCCAAACAAGCATCAACACCTACCAACAGCAGTAGCAAAGAAGACAAAACAACTCAGTCAAGTGAGAGCAAACAAAGCACTGAACAATCATCTGAAAAGAAAGAAACAACTAAAACACATACCTTTGTAAACAAAAGCAATTCTGGAATCACTTCTACCTTGGTTTATACTGTAGACGGCGACAATGTTATCAAGCAATCAGCTCATAACATTGCTGATCCTGAAATCCTTGGTGCAACTCCAGAAGATGTCAAGAGTTTTATCGAAGAAAAGTACAAAGGTTATAATGGACTCAAAGGTGTTAAACAAACGATTGAAATCAAAGATGGAAAAGTTGTTCAAGATCTCGAAGTAGACTTCTCAGTTGCAAGCATTAGCGAACTTAGAAAAGCACTTCCTGAAGAATATTCTGGTATCGGCAATCGTGTCAGCTTCTCAAACTCTAAAAAAGCACTAGAAGGAATGGGATTCACTGAAGAAAGCAACTAATCTTTCATCCTTAAAAACAGACAAAAACTGACCTTATAATGGACACCCCATACGATAGTCACCAAGCTATCTTTGGGGTGTTTTTTATATCACGAGGGAATCAATCAAAATGAAATCCTTGTTCAAATGAAATGGAGATTAAGAGCTAGAAGCTAGCCAAGAAGGCAAATCCAAGCATATCTTTTTACTGTCAGTGGGATTGTTTACTGGGTTCTTCTGATTGCTTGCATCCTCCATTCGTGTTATAATACAAATACTTTGATTATGAAAGGAAAGCAATGGATATGAAATCTTACTTTAAAACATCTCTTGTCCTTGCGGCTGCTCTCGTCCTTCTAATGGGATGCTCTAAACAGGCATCAGCACCTACTAGTAACAGTGCCAAGGAAGACAAAAC
Source organism: Streptococcus oralis (assembly GCF_026782375.1). GTDB lineage: Bacteria > Bacillota > Bacilli > Lactobacillales > Streptococcaceae > Streptococcus > Streptococcus oralis_CL. Next base: position 949,591 of record NZ_JAKUWJ010000001.1, read on the forward strand.
TGCTCAGTCAAGCGAAACCAAGCAGAGCACAGAACAATCATCTGAAAAGAAAGAGGAAACGAAAACTCACACCTTTGTTCACAACAGCAAGCCTGGTATTGAGTCTACCTTAGCTTATACCGTAAAAGGAGACGACATTCTAAAACAAACAGTTTATAATGTTTTTGATCCTACTAAACTTGATAATACAGCAGAAGGCATTAAAGAAATTGTTGAGGATACTTATAAAGGTTATGAGGGTGTCAAAGGGGTAACACAAAAAATTGAAATCAAAGACGAAAAAGTTATTCTAAGCATGGAAGTTGACATGACTGTTGCAACTCTTGCTGACCTAAAAAAGCAATGCCGAACGAATTTTCTGGCTTTGGAAACCGTATAAGTTATGCAGCTTCGAAGAAAATGCTAGAAGAATCTGGTTACACTGAAAAAACCAACTAAGATTAATAGAAAAAACTTGGCCAAGGCCAAGTTTTTTTATTCCATTTCAAAAACATCGCTTTCTTGCTTGTTCGGAAGGACCAAGGAAAGCAAGATCCCGATGATAGCTGGCACCAACCATGGGAGAGATGCCTTAGCAAAAGGCAAAGCATTCACAAGATTTGCTAGAAACTCAATCTTAAAGGAGCTTCCAAGAACACTTGCAACAGCGATTGCTGTGACAACTCCTATTGTTAACTGCATACCCGGTTTTGATAGAGGTACAAACTTATTAACAATCACAATCATCACAATGGCAATAGTGATTGGATACAAGATTACCAATACTGGAATTGAGTACTTGATGATCGCATCCAGACCGAGGTTTGCAATGGCAAATCCAATCAAGGTAAAGGCAGTTGCATAGACCTTGTAGCTGATTTGTGGGAAACGTCCGTTAAAGAACTCTGCTGTCGAGACGATCAAGCCAACTGTCGTTGTGAAGCAGGTTACAGTTACCATAACAGCAAGGAAGAGTTGAGCTGTTGAACCAAAGATTTCCTGAGTTGCTTGCGACAAGATATAAACTCCTGGTGTTCCACCCTTCATGACTTCTGCCGGAACTGGGAAGTGATTTCCAAGGAATCCTAAACCGATGTAGAGAGCACTGAAGGCAAGAGCTACAACAATACCAACAACCCAAATAGTTGAGATGTATTCTTTCTTACTGGAGAATCCAAGTTGTTTCAAGGTTTGAACAGCGATGACACTGAAGGCAACTGAGGCAAGGGCATCCAAGGTGTTATACCCCTCTAAGAATCCTGTTCCGAAAGCAGATGCTTGATAGGCTTCTGAAGCTACTTGAGGACTTGTTCCGCCATATTTAAAGGCACCTAGTACAACTAAGATAACGATTAGCAAAGCAAAGACTGGCGTCAAGATTCGTCCGATACGATCCAAAATCTTTGATGGATTGAGTGAAATCAGATAGGCTGCGGCAAAGTAAAGCACGGTAAAGATAATCAATCCTAGGCCTTTATTTGCTTCAGACAAGAGAGGGCTGATACCGACCTCATAAGCTGTTGTTGCTGTACGTGGAATGGCAAAGAATGGACCAATCGATAGATAGAGGACTGCAAGATAAAGAGTCGCAAACCAAGGTGAGATTTTCTTAGAAATCTCATAAATGTATCCTTTGGGATTGAGCGTACCGATGATAAGCGTTAGGACAGCAATCCCAACACCCGAAAATACAAAACCTGCAATGGCAGGAAGAAACTGTTCTCCAGATAGGGCACCTAGAGAAGGCGGAAAAATCAAGTTCCCCGCACCAAAAAATATTCCAAACAGGAGCAAACCTGTTAGGGCACCTTTTTTAGCCATAAAAATCTCCTTCATATTTCTAAAATACTGACCTAGTATACCATGATTAAAACTTTGAAAAAAGTATCTAAAATTAATCATTGAATGTTTTCAATATTTTAAAAAATAAGAATAGTCTAAAAATAAAATCCCTCACTCGGTTAAAACCAAGCAAGGGAAGATTAGGATTTATCGCCATATTGGTTTAAAGATTTTCAAAGGACGTCATTCCACCTTGGACATTGATAACGTCATAACCCTGTTCAGCTAGAAATTGACAAGCACGAGCTGATCTCATCCCTGATTTACAAATGACATAATGCAACTGCTCATTGTTCAACTCTTCTACTCCTCTCACATCTAATACAGAAAGGGATTCTTTCTGGTAAAGTTGGTAGAATTTGTCAAAAACAATTTCTTTCATCATTTCTTCTTTTTGATGCCATTAAGGCAAGATTAAAACCCCATAGGTAAATCCAATCGACTCTAAAAATCGGAACAAGTCTTGGGTTTTAATAAAGATGGTCTTTTCATTAGTATTGGGATGAAAAGTCATGATATCCTCCGATACAATGTCCTTATCAAAATAAACTAGAATGTCTTTTTCATCATTATTTAACAAACCAAAAGGTGATACCGTTCCTGCTAGCAGGTTCATTTTCTCAGCCAAGGAGTCCAATGAGGCCATTCGAATCCGATCGGCTCCCACTTGAACTTTAAAGTCATCCATATCCAATCGTTTCTTGTCATCCATGATGAGCAGATAGTACTGGGTTTTCTTTCTATTGGTCAAAAACATGGACTTAGTCCGGACTCCTTCCATTCCTTCAATATAGCTATCTGCCTGCTCTGTCGTAAATACAGGTGGGTGCTCCACCACATCAAAGATAATTCCCAACTCTTGCAACTTATTAGCTACTTGTTGATAAGCATCCATAGTTTTTCTCCTTTATTGATGAATAATCTTTTGTACCAATGCTTTCAAATCTGGCACCACTTCTGACTCAAACCAAGGATTTTTGGCCATCCAGATTTGGTTACGAGGAGAAGGGTGAACTAGAGGAAAATATTCTGGCAAATAGTCTTTGTAGTGTTTTACCCGCTCTGTTACTTTGCCACTAATTTTCTCATGTAAATAGTAGACTTGGGCATACTGGCCGATTAAAAGAGTTAATTGGATATCGGGTAATTCTTGCAAGAGTTGGGGATGCCATTTTTCGGCAAAGCCTTTACGAGGTGGAAGGTCGCCTGATTTTCCATGTCCTGGAAAGTAGAAATCCATGGGCAGAACTGCAAAATAACCTGAATTGTAAAAGGTATCTTCATCTACACCTAACCACTCACGCAGACGATTACCACTCTTATCCTTCCAGTAAAGACCTGCCTCCTGAGTTTTGAGACCAGGCGCTTGACCGATGATATTGATACGAGCAGTTGTTGGCGCTGCAAAGAGAGGTTCGATTCCGCGTTCTGTATAGCTGGTATTCTGTGGATCCGCCATAATGGCTTGCTTGATTCTTTCGATTTGAGACATCTGTTTTCCCTCCAAAAAGAAGTCTAAGCATAAAATCTCAGACTTCTATCGTTTTATTTGATTAATTCATAGATAGCTTCTGCATAAATTGCTGCTGCTCGGAAGAGATCGTCTAAGGCGATAAATTCATTAGCTTGGTGCATGGTATCGATAGAGTCTGGGAACATTGCACCGTAGGCAACACCACGTTCTAGCAAACGACCAAAGGTTCCACCACCGATGACTTGCTCATGACCTTGAAGTCCAGTTTGTTTTTCATAGACATTCAACAAGGTTTGCACAAGTGGATCTTCCATTGGCACATAGTGAGGGGTGTGACCGTGTTCTGACAAGCTAACAGAAGCAACTGGCAAGTTTTCAAGGATTGACTGGATATGCTCAGGACTGGTTCCTTTTGGATAGCGAATATTGAGAGCAATCGTATTGTCAGCACTTGTTTCATCAAAGCGGAAGACACCTGCATTCATAGAAAGGGCACCCATCTTTTCATCCACATGAGCTACTTTCAAGTTTTTACCTTCGTGGTCATTCAAAAGAATCTTACCAGCAATGTCAAGGTAGTCTTTTGCAGGTCCTTCAAAAGCAAATTGGCTAAGGAAGAGGGCAAGATAAGTTGCACCGTTGACACCTGATGCAGGCATAGCACCGTGAGCTGATTTACCGATAATAGTAACCTTGTACTTACCGTTTTCTTCTTGGATTTCTCCTCTGAGTTTGTGTTCTGCAACAAAGGCATCTAGTTTAGCTTGCAAGTCAGCCAAGTCACCTGAAACGACTGCTGTTGCTGATTCAGGTACCATGTTTTCACGCAAACCACCTGCGAAGCTGTGAAGACGGGCTGCACCTGTATTTTCACCTGCAAAGTGGAGGTATTCCGTGATGTTTCCTTTTTCACCATTGATGATTGGGAATTCAGCATCTGGTGAGAATCCAAAGTCTGGTTTCGCAAGTCCTACATGTTCAAAGTAGTAGTCCATGTCTGCCCAACCTGATTCTTCATCTGTTCCGACGATGAAACGAACTTTTTTAGAAGTTGGAAGACCTAATTCTTTGATGATTTTCAAACCATAGTAACAAGCTGTTGTTGGACCCTTGTCGTCTGAAGCTCCACGCGCATAAAGGCGACCATCTTTGATAGTTGGTGTGTAAGGGTCCGTGTCCCAACCGCTACCAGCTGGCACCACGTCCATGTGAGCAAAGATTCCGAGAACTTCTTCTCCTTCACCAAACTCAAAATGTCCTGCGTAGTTATCAACATTTTTAGTTGGATAGCCATCACGGTCTGCGATTTCAAGGAATTTTTCCAATGCTTTTACTGGGCCAGGTCCAAATGGATGTTGCGCATCTACCTTGCTGTCGTCACGTTCTGAGTTGATTTCCAAAAGGCTAAACAAGTCAGCCAAGAGGTCTTCTTTGCGTTTTTCTACTTCTGCTGTAAAATCAATTGCTGTCATTTTTTCTTCCTTCTATCTTTTCTCGATGATTTCATCTACTGGCAAGCGGTAGCTTGGTTCTAATTTCTCGTCTGTGTAACCTACAGTAATCAAAAGCTCAGGACGGAAGCGTTCTTCAATTTCCAAGACTTCGTTGGCTTTTGATTTGTCAAAACCAAGAATAATATTAGAACCGATTCCCTGGTCTGTCAAAGCCAGAACCAAGTTCATGGCAACCAAACCTGCATTGAGTGCTAGGTAGTCGCTGACCTGTTGCTCACTGTAACGTGCAAATTCAGCAGGCAGATTCTTCATAAAATATTGAAGTTGCTCTTCTGAGAAATTCTTTGCACCACCAACTCGGGCAATCTTGCGGGCACGTTTGGCAAGATCTGTATCTGTAAACAAGGCAATGGTTACAGGTGCTGATGATACCTGTTCAAAGTTCAAACCATAAGCCAATTTTGCCAATTCAGCATTTTTCTGACGAACCACCACAAACTTCCATGGCTGGCTGTTATGGGCACTTGGGGCCAAGGTTGCGATTTCGATAGCCGTACGCACATCTTTGGGATCTACCGGCTTATCAGTAAAATGCTTAGTCGCATGACGTTTTTTATTTAATTCAAGAAATTTCATAATCGATTTCCTTTTCTAATTCTACTGCATCCATTCTACCATATTTTGAAAGAGCTTGCAGAGATTTTTCATAGAAAGAAATTGGAACACGGATGAAATCCTGGATTTAAACTTATCATTAAAATCAGATTTTTCCTCATCCAGTTCCAACTAATTTTCAGGGGTTTTAAGAAACTAGTCTACCTTATATTCTGACTTTATAGCCACCAAAAATTTCTTCACATCCTCTACATACCCATGCTTTTCAATTAAACTAGCTAAGAGTTCCAGATTGTGCCCCCGATAGTTGTCATCTCGGCGTAGTTCTTCATACATTTCGATAAAGGGAAGGTCCTTAGACTTGGCCAATTCTAACTCTGCTTCATAGTCATAAGTAACTTTTCGGAATAGAATGTTTACCAATTCTCCATCTTCCACTTCTATCACAGCATACTGGGCACGGTGATTTTTTAACGCCTCCCAATTAAAATAGGGCATGCCAATCGACCCTGGATTGATGATTTGTTGCCCTTGACTGCCATAACGAAGCAACTGCTTGTGAACATGACCATAGACTGCCACATCAACTTCATCATCTAGGAGTTGGTCAAATTTCTCTGTATCATTCTCAACTAGCAAGTCACCACCATAGTTCTTATTTGGCAAATTATGAGAAAGAGAAAAACGCAGACCGTCAACTTCTCTCTTTTCTAGCATAGGTAAGCTTCGTAGCCAGTCAATCGTTGCAGGATCCATTCGCTCCATCAAATACTGCGTCATACGCAAGAGCTGGACTTCCTGTGGGTCTTCTAAGCTATATTGCCCATCTAAAGCCTCTAAGACACAATCATCCCAATTTCCTCGAACACTTGCTGTAATAGGAAGGTCCTTTAGCAGGGCAACCAGATCATTTGCACCTGGTCCAGGAAGAAAAATGTCTCCCATGAGCCAGTATTCACTGACTCCTTGTGCTTTAGCATCTGCAATCACTGCTTCTAAGGCAGTCACATTTCCATGAATATCTGATAAAATTGCGATTTTATGGTTCATGATAATTTCCTTCCGTTTGGTAATCTACTCTCTCTTCCGCTACTTGAGCCAATTCTACTTCTTCCTGCGGATTCAACTTTCTTTTCACATCTTCTGCGACTGCTCTTGGCACACCAACTTCGACAATTTCATCCACACTAGCTTCCTTGATTTTGATTAGAGACTTGAAATGCTTCATGAGATTTTGCTTGCGTTTAGGCCCCAATCCTTCAATCCCATCCAGTTGTGAAGAAAAAGAATTTTTTGAGCGCAGTTGGCGGTGGAAGGTGATAGCAAAGCGGTGGACCTCATCTTGGATGCGTTGAAGCACGAAAAATTCCTGAGAATTGCGAGACAACTCCACCACTTCCAGTGGATCTCCGAAGAGCAATTCATGGGTTTGGTGCTTATCATTTTTTTGAAGCCCAGCAATGGGAATGTCCAAACCTAGCTCTTCTTGAATAACCTGCTTAGCAATATTGACCTGACCTTGCCCCCCATCAATGACAATCAAATCTGGCGGAGTCAATCCGTCACGCTGCACTCGACCATAGCGTCTGCGAATAACCTCTCGCATACTGGCGTAGTCATCTGGACCGACAACCGTTTTTATCTTGTACTTACGGTAATCCTTCTTACTTGGTTTGCCATTGACAAAGACCACCATAGCAGACACCGGACTGGTCCCCATGATGTTGGAGTTGTCAAAAGACTCAATGCGAACCGGAGTTGGTATTTGAAGCAAGCGTCCTAGATTTTCAATAGCTCCTTGTGTCTTTTCGACAGATTTTTCTAGCAGATTGAACTTCTGCTCCAGACTGACACGGGCATTTTTGATGGCTAGATTGACCAGTTGCTTTTTCTCTCCACGTTGGGGTTTGACAATCTTGGTATCCACCAAGGCCTTGACGGCTTCTTGGTCAATATCCTGCGGAATCAATACTTCATTGGGAACCAGGTGAGATTTTTCTTGATAGAATTGTCCCACATAGGTCAAGAAGTCCTCGTCCGGATCATTGTAGTAGGGGAAGAGATTGACATCCCTCTCAATGAGCTTGCCTTGACGGACAAAGAAAACCTGAACACACATCCAGCCCTTATCCACATAGTAGCCAAAGACATCGCGATTTTGGAGATCCTTAGCCATAACCCTTTGCTTGGTCCGAAGCGTTCCAATGGCCTGAATCAGGTCACGATATTCCGCTGCACGTTCAAACTCCATACTTTGTGCTGCGGATGCCATCTTTCCCTTGAGGTCATCGATGATTTTGTCATCCTGTCCTTTTAAGAAGTCAGAAACCTCCTGAGCCATGGACTGGAAATAGGCCTCATCTTTTTTACAGATGGTATGGGCCACACACTGGCCGATATGGTAATAAAAACAAACCTTAGACGGCGGATTGGTGCATTTCCGAAAAGGAAAAATCCGATCCAGTAGTCGCTTGATTTCATTTGCTGCCCCTACATCTGGATAAGGGCCAAAATAAAGACCTCCGTCCTTTTTGACCTGACGGGTGATAATCAAGCGAGGATAACGTTCATTGGTGATTTTGATGAAGGGATAGGACTTATCATCCTTGAGCATGATATTGTACTTGGGCTTATTTTCCTTGATAAGATTGATTTCTAGGAGAAGTGCCTCAATATTGGACTCAGTGACGATAAATTCAAAATCCACAATTTCAGATACCAGAGCTTCCGTCTTGGTATCATGACTTCCACGAAAATAGGACCGCACGCGATTGCGAAGATTTTTAGCCTTTCCTACATAGATAATAGTGCCATTTTTATCCTTGTGAATGTAGCATCCAGGACTAGTCGGCAAGAGCTCCAGTTTTGATTTGATCAAGTTATTCATAGTTCCATTATAGCAAAAAGGCCGTGACAGGACGAACAAAAAGCCCCACCGATTACTTGATGGAGGAGCTTGGATTTCATTTTAGATTACACCGACTTCAGCTAGTCGCTACTGGTATAAAGTTCTTGAACAGCTGTCACATCCTGGGGCTGAATCCCATAGTAGGAACCTGCTGGTTGCATTACAGAAGTTTCGTTGGTATGGTCCAATCCGATGGCATGCCCCAGCTCGTGCTCCGCCGTGTGCACGATCCGTTCATAAGAATAACCATAGTTTGGATTGGATAGATAATGATGATTTAGGCGAACTGTTACAGATATAAATTGATTGGTCAAGAGATTGGTTTGACTCTCGGCTTGGCCAGCTACAGCTGTCGATCCATCATTCATTTCACTTGCCACAATATCTGCTTGGCTAGAATCCGCTACCACCTCAAAGGTAAAGGCTCCCGTTTGATTCCAGTTCTTTATAGCTTCTGCATAGGCACCTTGGAAGGTCTCATCCATCTGAGGGTCAATATAGATACGGGCTGAAGCCTGAGCCCACTTGCCTTCTGCATGTTGGTGACTGTCTGTCTGAGACAAGACTTCCAGCGTTCCCGTTTCCTTCCATTGATTCCAGCCACCTTGACCAATCTGGCTCATTTTTTCAACCTGATTGACTGCAGAATGAAAATCACCTGTCAGATACCATAGCACTCCAAAAGCAAGGAGAACAATGATAACCAAGGTCCAGACCAGACGCCAAAAGAAACGCCAAATTCCCAAAAGAAATCGGAAAAATAATCGAATAATCCAGAACATGACGCTCCACCTTTCATAAAAATAAGAATCCATCTTTAAATCGATGGTCTCCCATAATCAAGATAGATTCTCTATTTTACTCAATAAAACTGAAAGAAAACTAAAACTAAGATAAGCGCTCTTCCAAAACAAAGTTAATTGGTAGAGTAGCTAAAAAACGTTCCAATTGTTTTTCCCAGTAGTACCACTCGTGAGTGCCAGGGCTATGACTATAGGTCACTTTAAAACCAAGCTTTTTGAGGTTTTTCACTGCGAGATTATTGGCAGAGTAGAGATAGTCTTGCTCACCACACCAAGCCCAAAGTTTGGTTTTTTTATCCGATTTCGCAGCGATACTTTCAAGCGAATGAGGGCTAGCTGTCCAATCTTTAATCTCTCCAAAAACCCCTCTCCAGTAGGCAAGAGAGCCCAAATCCTGACTTTCAGGAGAAAATTCCTGAAAACTGAGTGCACCAGAAAAACTAGCCGCATGAGAAAAACGATTGGTTGCGAGAGCCAGCTTGAAGGAACCATAGCCTCCCATGGAGAGACCCGCAATGAAGGTCTTTTCTCGCTTGCTAGTCATATTGGGAAAGAAACGTTTCATAACCTGAGGTAACTCTTCTGCTAGAGCTGTAAAGTAGTCAAAACCATACTGGGTATCGGTGTACCAGCCATTGCTAGTATTGGGCATGATAACAATGAGATTGGTTCCCCGCAACAAGCGTTCGACATTGGTACGTTTGAGCCAGCTATTCTGATTTCCGGACATTCCGTGCAAAAGATAAAGGGCAGGAATATCTGTGCAATCTGGTTCAGTTACTCGACTGGCATCTGGATAAAGTACAGTAACTCCCCACTCCATTTCCAAAACTTCAGAGTAATACTCGATATTCATAACTGCCATGGTTGTCTCCTTTTACTATTCTATAAGAAAAAGCCGAAACTCGACTTTTTCTGTAGGTATGCTGCTTATTATTTGGCTTCCATCACGACTGGCAAGATTGCTGGACGACGTTTGGTTTGGTCAAAGAGGTACTTGGCCAAGCCATCACGAACCTTCCCTTTGAGATCAGCCCAGTCGAAATCTTCACCTTGGAGATAGTCTTCCACGATTTGGTTGATCAGTTCTGAACTTTCACGGAGAATGTCACGACTCTTCTTGAGATAGACAAATCCACGCGTGTGAACTCGTGCCTTGGCGATGATTTTTTTCTCACGTCTATTTACGGTAATGGCAACGATGAAAATCCCGTCCTCTGACAAAACTTTACGGTCACGAAGGACAACATTTCCAACATCTCCGATGGCATTTCCATCAATCAAGACATCACCTGCAGAAACTCCACCAGCAGGAACAAAATCCCCGTGTTCGTAGGACATGGTTGTTCCCTTTTTAGGGATAAAAATACGCTCTGGCAACATTCCAACAGCCATGGCAGCCTTGGCATGCGCATCCAACTCACGGTATTCCCCTTGGATAGGGAAAAGATACTTGGGTTGCAAGAGATTGATCATCAACTGCAGATCACGCGCATTCCCATGTCCAGATACTCGCAAGCTTTGGGTGATGAGTTTCACTACACCACCAGCTTGGTAGATCATATTTTCCACACGCGCCATGACAGCTTCTTTTGCAATAGATGGAGTCGTTACGATATAGACCAAATCCCCATCTTTGATTTCCACATAACGGTGGCGACCAATAGACATCTTACGAAGTCCATTAATAGGCTCACCCATTCGACCAGTCTCAAGGATAATCAACTCATGGTCTTCAAAACGAGACATTTCTTTGGGTTTGATCAAGAGACTTTCATTGGCTAGAGACAATTTTTTGAGACGAATCGCTGTGCGGACGATATTTTCAACATCAAATCCAGTCAAAACAACTCGACGACCGGTGTCCGCCGCAGCATCAAAGACCTGCTGGATACGAGAGAGGTTGCTGGCAACAGCCGCAACGATGATGCGTCCCTCCCAGTCTGCAATGGTATGGGTAATCTCCTCTCCAACTTCACTCTCGCTCGCCACTTGGATATTGCTGTCCGCATTAGCAGAGTCACTGAGAAGAGCCAAGACACCGTCACGACCAATCTCGGCCAAGCGACCAAAATCAGTCGCATAGGATTCACTAGCAGTCTGGTCAAACTTGAAGTCCCCCGTGTAAACAATGCTACCTTTTGGAGTTTTCAAGACGACTCCCAAACTTTCTGGGATGGAGTGAGTTGTACGGAAGAAGGAAACCTCAGTTCCTCCAAAGTCAATCTCCGTATCCTCATCAATCACATGAAAGTCATTGAATTTCTTAACAGCATCATTTCCTTTGACAAAGAGTTTCGCCAACTCGATGGTCAACTCAGAGCCAAACACAGGCACCTTAGCCTCTGCCAAAAGGTAAGGCAGAGCTCCAATGGCATCCGCATGTCCGTGGGTCAAGAAGACCCCAGCGATACGATCACTATTTTCAAAAAGGTATTCCATATTTGGAATGACGACGTCGACCCCAAGCTGTTCATTTTCAGGGTATTTAAGCCCCGCATCCAAAACAAAAATTGAATTGCCAATCTCAGCAATGTACATATTTTTCCCGTTTTCACGCACACCACCTAGTGTTGTTAAACTGATATTACTCATTTTTCCTCCGAAACCTTAGTTTATCTTGATTATAGGGTAGGTTCACCCTCTTATTCTAAAAGTTCTCAAACTCTCAGCCGAATCTTTTCCTACCATTATACCATTTTTTTGATTATTTTCAAAATGAAGATCGGATTTTGACCTGAGATCATTCACTACTAAAAATCAACCCCTTTTACCCTGTTCTCTCTTTTCAAGACTGACTATAGAAAATTAAACGATTGAACTCTCAGACATCCCAAATTCCAAAATAACTTGATTTCAGACAGATTTCTCGCATTCTAAAATTTTTATTTTAGTTCATAACAAGAGGAATCCTTACCTTTTACTTCTCTTTTCTAAAATTTTTATACTAATTCATCACTTTTCTACATCCAAAAGTACGGAATTCCAGTCCGCCATAAAGCCTAGAAACTATTCAGCAAATAACCACTAGACCCGAGCTCACCAAAAGAAAGTTTCACAGAAAGAAAAAAGACTTAGAAATTCTAAATCTTTTTATCATCTTTAGTTTGGATAGATATAAGTAACGTTACCTAAAAATTCATGAGGATTAAAGAAGCCACGGTAATTCGCAATCTGCTTTTGACGTCTGTAGTTTGCTTCCAAGACCTGGATAGAGTTTTCACTTTGAACATCTGTTACATAAGCAACGTGCCCATATTCACCACCGTCCCAAACGGCGATCGCTCCTACTACTGGAACACTTCCTGTCTTATAGCCTTGAGCACTCGCGTAGATTGCCCACGTGTTGGCATTTCCCCACCAGTTACTAGCCCAAGGCGCTAATTCTTTCACACCCCATGTACATTGACCAACAGGATATGAGTTCCCATAGTTTGTTGGAGTATTTTCGACAACATCTTCAGTGTCTGACACTTCATTAGCAGTTGCGGCTGGAGCGCTGTAGGTAGAGCTAGTCTGAACTGAACCACTCACTTGGAGAACATCTCCTGGGTGGATGGTATCAAAGATGGTTTTCCCATTCAAAGCCGCCAAGTCATAAGGATCCATACCATTGACAGTAGCAATGGCATAAAATGAATCACCATCTTGGACAATGTAAGAGTTGGCATGAACCGTTTGAGCACCAACTGTCGCTAAAACAGCAGTAGAAGTTAAACCAAGAGTCAGTTTCGTAACTGTTTTTTTCATAACTATGTTCTCCCTATTTTTTGTTGATAAGGAAATCATACCTGATTTACATGTCAGTTCGTTTAGAGTTATATTTTAGTCATATTACAAATAGTTATACTTTTGCTACATGAGTTCAATATCAGACAAAGAAAAAGCCGAGATAGGTCATCTCAGTCCCTTTCCACCCATAACTCCATTAAAAAGTCATACATTTCCTGCACGGTACCCAGCGCCATCATTTCTTGGTCTTTAACGATCTGTTTGAGATTTTGGTAAATCTGACTTTCACCAATTTCCCTTTTCGGCGCTTCTTTATTGACTGTCATGACACCATCTTTGATCGTCACAAATCCCAGCTCTTCAAATACTTGGATCATCTTGACCAGCAAGATTTGTTGGATATTGAGATAAGCCGCCAATTCTTTGAGCTTGTAGCGAATATCAAACTCTGGGAACTGGTAAATGGTCTTGTACAATTTTGCAAACTGTTCTCTAGTCCCGTAACCTGTCAGATAGTAGGCCTTGTCAATGTCATTTTTGAAATAGACAGCAGAGAAGTGCTGTTCCTGAAAAATGGCCTTCAGCAAGGTAATATCTTCAGGAATGGTTTTCACAACCACAGCATCACTAGTCGCTAAATCTGGCACCTCTCCAGAGAAATCCAAGACTGGAACCCCTTCTGGCAGGGCTACGTTCTTCCCACGAATGTTAAAGAGTTGAACACCTTCCACACGCGCATCCACCATCATCAACTGGAGGGCAGTTTGGCCATTCCATTGATTGACAGACAGGGTGACTGCTAATTCTAGGTTTTTTGTTTGGGCAAACTCTGTTACCCATCTACCTTGTCCAAAGGCCACCACTTCAAAACTCGCCTCACCCTTGGAAATTTTTAGTTTTAGGTGGGCATTGCCTGCCCCCATAGTACGGGCACTTTCGACATAAAAATCCTTGATATAAAAGACAGGTTTCTGATTGTCCATTCCAAAAGGTGCCAAGCGTTCAAAACTTTTGACCGTTTCCAAGCTAAGCGTCTCCAAGTCTAGCTCTTCATCTAGATTTAACTTGTTCTTACCACTAGCATCTGCTCCTTTTTCACGGATATAATCTTCCAAAACCTGAGATAAATCTGTGAGTTTCTCAACTTCCAGCGTCATTCCTGCTGCACTAGCATGGCCACCGAATGCGATGAAGAGATCTCGATGGGGATCCAGAGCTTCAAAAATATCGACTGCTTCCACACTACGAGCACTACCCTTGGCACGACCATCTTCTATATTAAGAACGATAACTGTCTGTCCTAGCTCTTCCAACAAACGACCAGCAACGATACCCAGAACGCCAGGATTCCAGCCTTCCTTGGCCAAAACCTGGACCATCTTCGCAGGATCCACCATGGTCTTAGCTTCTTCATAAATAGACTGGACGATTTCCTTGCGCTCTTCGTTTTTCTGATGAATCATGAGGGCAATCTCATGAGCTTCCTCGTCGTCAAATCCAGTCAACAAATCAATAGCGGGATTAGGATCATCCAAACGCCCCAAGGCATTCAAACGAGGGGCAAGCTGGAATCCAACCGTTTCTTCTGTTACTTCGTTAGCAGCAATCCCAGCCATGTCCAGCATTTCTTGCAGACCGATGCGCTGAGTATGCCCCAACATTTCTAGACCATATTGAACCAAGATACGGTTTTCATCCGTCAAACTCACCATATCGGCAATTGTACCGATAGCGACCAAATCAAGCAACTCCACTTGTACTTCTTCTAAGAGGGCACAAGCTAACTTGAAAGCCACTCCGCAACCAGCCAGATATTTGAATGGATAGTCAGCATCCGGATGTTCAGGGTGGACAATGGCATAAGCATCTGGCAAGGTTTCAGGCATGGAATGGTGGTCGGTCACAATGACATCCACTCCCACAGACTGAGCTAGTTCAATAGCCTCGTGACCTGCAACCCCATTGTCCACTGTCACAATCAAGGAAATCCCCTCTTGCTCGATAAAGTATTTATAGACACTGGCATTGGGACCATAGCCATCTGTAAAGCGATTGGGCAGGTAAACACGACACTCTGCGCCCAGCTGTTCCAAACTTTCCTTAACAATAGAGGCCGAAGTCATACCATCCGCATCATAGTCACCGTAAACGAGGATATTCTCCCCTTCTTCAATGGCCTGACGAATCCGCTCCACTGCCTTATCCATATCATGGAGCAGATAGGGATCATGTAAGTCTTCTAAAGAAGGTTCTAAGAACTTCTTTAGACTTTTCTCATCCTGAATCCCTCTTTCAAATAATAACCGAGCCACCTCAGGACCCAGTCCAGCCTTCTTGGCTATCTTTGTAAAATTCGCATCTTCAACCTGCGGGGCAAACTGCCATTCATAAGTAGGAGTTATCAAAAAAACATCCACTCTTTCTAAGAATTCTATCGTTTCATTATAACATGATTTAGGCTTTTTCTCTATCCTGATTGCTTTTTTATAACATTTTAGTGAATTTTTTTCAGATATGATTTGACAAGAACATTCTTTTGTTGTAGAATCGTGTTATAAAATCTAACACAAAGGAGATCTCTCATGGCTTTAGTAGAATTTAAAAACGTCGAAAAATATTACGGAGACTACCACGCACTCCGCGACATCAATCTCCGTTTTGAAAAAGGACAAGTCGTTGTCCTCCTTGGACCTTCCGGATCTGGGAAGTCCACTCTTATCCGTACGATCAATGGTTTAGAGGCTGTTGACAAAGGAAGTCTCCTGGTCAATGAACACCAAGTAGCAGGTGCCAGTCAGAAAGATTTAGTTCCTCTTCGTAAGGAAGTCGGCATGGTTTTTCAACATTTTAATCTTTATCCACACAAAACGGTGTTAGAAAACGTGACACTTGCGCCCATTAAAGTTCTAGGAATTGATAAAAAAGAAGCTGAAAAAACAGCCCAAAAATATCTGGAATTTGTAAATATGTGGGACAAGAAAGATTCCTATCCGGCCATGCTATCTGGTGGACAAAAACAGCGGATCGCCATTGCTCGTGGTCTTGCCATGCATCCGGAGCTCCTCCTCTTTGATGAGCCAACATCTGCTCTTGACCCTGAAACCATCGGTGATGTTCTAGCAGTTATGCAAAAACTGGCGCATGATGGGATGAACATGATCATCGTTACCCACGAAATGGGCTTTGCCCGTGAAGTTGCTGACCGTATCATCTTTATGGCCGACGGAGAAGTTTTGGTGGATACGACAGATGTCGATGACTTTTTCGACAATCCAAGCGAACCTCGTGCCCAGCAATTCCTCAGCAAAATTATCAACCACGAAAGTGATAAAGTCAAATAAGGAGGCGCCTATGAAAAAGAAATTCTTTTTATCCGCATTGTTAATTAGCCTTTTCAGCCTTGTTGCTGCCAAACCAGTTCAGGCTGATACTAGTGTCGCAGACATTCAAAAAAGAGGCGAACTGGTTGTCGGTGTCAAACAAGACGTTCCCAATTTCGGCTACAAGGATCCCAAGACCGGGACTTATTCTGGTATCGAAACTGACTTAGCCAAGATGGTCGCTGATGAGCTCAAGGTCAAGGTTCGCTATGTGCCTGTTACTGCACAAACTCGTGGACCACTTCTAGACAATGAACAGGTCGATATGGACATTGCAACCTTCACCATCACAGACGAACGCAAAAAACTCTACAACTTTACCAGTCCCTACTACACGGACGCATCTGGCTTTTTGGTCAATAAGTCTGCCAAAATCAAAAGTATTGAGGACCTAAACGGCAAAACTATTGGAGTTGCCCAAGGTTCCATCACCCAACGCCTGATTACTGAATTGGGTAAAAAGAAAGGTCTAACCTTTAAATTCGTCGAACTTGGTTCCTACCCAGAATTGATTACTTCCCTTCATGCTCATCGAATTGATGCCTTTTCCGTTGACCGTTCTATCCTATCTGGCTACATCAGTAAGCGGACAGAACTACTAGATGATAGTTTCAAGCCATCTGACTACGGTATCGTTACCAAGAAATCAAATACCGAGCTCAACGACTATCTCGATAACTTGGTTACTAAATGGAGCAAGGATGGCAGTTTGCAAAAACTCTATGACCGTTATAAACTCAAACCATCTAGCCATACTGCAGATTAAGGAGGACACCCCATGACAGATTTATCATCTTGGACAGCCTATTTTCAGGATTTTGGACAATTTTTCAATGGTTTCCTCTTCACTCTTGCCCTAGCGATTGGATCCTTTATCCTAGCTATGGTCTTAGGAATCATCTTTGGAGTCCTATCAACTAGCAAACATCAAATTTTAAGAATTTTGGCTCGTATCTTTGTCGAATTTTACCAAAATACTCCCCTCTTAGTGCAGTTTGTTATCGTCTTTTATGGTCTACCTCTTATCAGTGAACACACCATCATGATTCCGATTTATTGGACAGCTGTTCTCTGCGTGGGACTCTATCACGGTGCCTATATTGCTGAGGTTATTCGTTCAGGGATTCAGTCTATTCCTAGTGGTCAGATGGAGGCCGCCTTGTCGCAAGGTTTCACCTATATCAGTGCCATGCGCTTGATTATCTTGCCTCAGGCCTTCCGTATCATTCTCCCTCCTTTGACCAACCAAATCGTTAACCTCATCAAGAACACCTCTACAGTTGCCATCATCTCTGGTGTGGACTTGATGTTTGTGACCAAGTCTTGGTCAGCTCTCAACGGAAACTACATCCCTGCCTTTCTAGGTGCTGCCCTACTCTACTTTGCCCTTTGCTTCCCTGTTGCCCAATTTGGTCGCAAGATGGAGCAAGCCAACAAAAAAGCCTATTCACTTTAGGAGGTTACTATGGAATCTATTTTAGAAGTTTTGACCCCAGATAACCTAGTCTTTATCTTTAAAGGATTCGGCTTGACCCTCTACATTTCTCTGATTGCCATTGTCCTATCGACCCTGATCGGGACAGTACTTGCGGTTATGCGAAATGGAAAAAATCCGGTCTTGCGAATCATCTCCAGCATTTATATCGAATTTGTGCGCAATGTTCCCAACCTTCTCTGGATTTTCACCATCTTTTTGGTTTTCAAGATGAAGTCGACGCCAGCTGGCATTACGGCCTTTACCCTCTTTACCTCAGCAGCCTTGGCTGAGATTATCCGAGGTGGCCTCAATGCCGTAGACAAGGGACAATACGAAGCAGGAATGTCGCAAGGATTTACCTCTGCGCAAATCCTCTACCATATCATTCTTCCACAAGCGATCCGTAAAATGTTACCAGCCATCATTTCTCAGTTTGTGACCGTGATTAAGGATACCAGCCTTCTCTACTCTGTTATCGCCCTACAAGAACTCTTTGGCGCTAGCCAAATTCTCATGGGACGTTATTTCGAACCTGAGCAGGTCTTCAGTCTTTATATCCTGATTGCCCTCATATACTTCAGCTTTAACCTAGCAATTTCAAGCCTGTCCCGCATGCTAGCCAAACGCTGGCAACCAGCAGCAGAATAAAAAAGAAATGTGAACTCAAAACAAGGGTTCACATTTTTTGCTATAAATGAAAAAGAGCAACTCTATGCTATGCAAACGTTTTACTTTTTGGTAAAATGACTTTAAAACCATAATGTAAGGAGAAAAACAATGATCCAAGAACTTTACAAAGAATTCTCTCAACTGGAACAAGTAGAAGCTATCGCTCTTGGTGGTTCACGTGCAGGACAAGACTATGATCAAAATTCTGATTATGATGTCTATATCTATCTCAACTCACCTATTGATGAGGCGACTCGCCTAAAAATTTTGACTAAGTACTGCTCTTATATGGAGATTGGAAACCAGTTTTGGGAATTAGAGGATGACTGTATACTAAACAACGGTATCCAAATCGAGTTGATTTATCGTTCGCTGGAGTCGTTTGAACAAGAACTAAACTCAACTGTTTTTCAGCATCAAGCCCAAAACTCTTATACAACCTGTATGTGGCACAATCTACTCCACAGTAAAATCCTATACGATCCGAATGGGCGCTATACTTCTCTCCAAAAAGCCTACCAGATTCCTTACCCACAGGAACTCAAAAAGCATATCATTGAAAGGCAACTCCTTTTATTAGAACAATCCATGCCTGCCTTCTCTCACCAAATAGAAAAAGCTATCAAACGCCAAGATCTTCTCAGTATGAATCACCGCTCAAGTGAATTTTTTGCTTCCTACTTTGACTTGTTGTTTGCACTCAATGAGCAAACCCATCCTGGTGAAAAACGAATGCTTGACTATGCTAAGACCAATTGCGCTCTCCTACCTAAGCAATTTGAAGGAACTATTCGCGACTATTTCCTACTACTCTACCAACCGCAACAAGGAAAGCAAGCGGTCCTAACCTTACAAACCATCTTAAAACAACTAAAGGACATTTTGCCATAAGTAAAAAATGAAGTGTGAACCTAAAACCAAGGCTCACATTTTTTTTACTTAACTGTAAAGCATCTAGTACACTTGAACACAATTCTTCTTGCCCAACTTCATAAAAAATCGGCAATGAAAAAAGAGGACTCTAGCCCTCTTACTTAATCATTTTATCCTGAGTCTCAGCTACAACCTGAGCCAGACTCGTCTGACGAAGTTGGTTTTCCATCGCTAGTTGGATATCCAGCAATTTTTGATCCAAGACTTCATGAATATTTGCTCCTACTGGACAGTTAGGGTTGGGATTGTCATGAAAACTAAAGAGTTTACCAGATTTTCCTAAACATTCAACAGCCTGATAAATATCAAAAAGGCTGATATCTTGGAAGTCTTTGATAATCTCAGTACCGCCCGTCCCACGCGCAACTGATATCAGTTCAGCTTTTTTGAGTTGGGACAAGGTTTTTCTGATAATGACTGGATTGACCCCAACACTGGCTGCGAGAAAATCACTAGTTACCTTACTCTCTTGACTCTTGATGGCAATGATGATCAACATATGAGTCGCAATCGTAAATCGACTTGAAATTTGCATCTTCTTCTCCTTTCGCATCCTATCTGATACCCATTATACCCTTTTGTGTTGTAATGTCAATTATTACCACAAAAAAGTATCCTCTAAAAAAGTCTTGTAATCCCAGTGACTTATATGTCAGCGATAATACGAAGACTTCTCTTTTATCCAATTTTACGAGCAGTTCCCTTTGTTTTGTGTCTTGACCAGACTGAACTGATAGAAATCCCCGCACCGACCAAGGTAAAAATAGCCAATTTAGCCAGATTAAAGAAATAGTTATCGGGGAAGTCACCACTAAAGATTAGTTCATTGACCACTCGGAAAGCATAGGCAAACTCAACCCCAAGTATGGAAACGACTTCCATCGCCAAATCGATTTGGTTCACTAAAAAGACGGTAATCACCATCAACACAGCTGAAATCACAATCCCCTTTCGAGATAACTTTTTACCAAGAATTTCATATCCTTTAATGGTACAAATCCCCAGAACAATTCCTGCCACTACAGCTACATAGCCTAGCCGTGCAATAAAAAGAGCAACCGCCCCACCAATCAAGGCTCCAAGTAAGGCTCCAATGGTTCCAAGAAGAACATTTTCCTTCTGACTGTGATAAGAATCCACCTCAATTTGAAGATTGCTCTTCAAAAATTGATAGCTTTCTTCATTGATAATGAAAACCGACTCTCCTAATTGATAAAGACTAACTGGCCCCTCTTGACCACTGTAGCCACATACTTGAACGAAGTGATGGGATTCAAGGAAATCTACAAAGTCTCTTATAAGTGTCTGTAACTTTTCAATTGTCTTTGATTTGCGCATCGCACCTTTGACAACGATAGATACAGTGTACTGATTAATAGATAAGGTTGACAAGTTTGGAAGTGATTCGCTCTTAAAGTCATCCCACACCAACTCGTTTTCTTCTGAATCCGCAGGATTGCCATTCAAGCTCACACTGACACTAAGTCGAAACTGATTTTTTACATCTGCTTCATGTAGCAATAGCAGGTAGCCTGATTGCACGCCATAAATGCTTCCAGACTCCTCATCAAACTGTAGGCCTAATCCCGACGCAATTACCTGTAATTCTTCTGGCTTCATAAATAATCTCCCTATTATTTTGAACATCAATTAGTATGATGTTCAAATTATATATTTTTCCACATTCTAGCATAAATTTTATAAGTAGTCAATTCGTTTCCTTTTTGACTTCCCAAGAAACAGCTGTCATCAGACTATCCTATTTCTAGTCAAAACTCCTTTTAAAACCAATCCTTCTTTTCTCTTTCCATCCAAAGTTCAACATCTTGATCATAACCTTCTTGCTCGCTAATCTTCCCCAACAATTCATGGTTATGAGTGTGGTGAATTCCATTTACCAAGCTTTCATAGTAAACCTGAAAATAAGGAAGCTTTAAATCCTTAGCCAGTTGCAATTCTGCTTCTACATCATAATCCACTCGACGAAAATCAACATCAGACAAACCAGATTCATCAAACTCTAAGATCATATACTGAGCCCGCAAGTCCTTACGCAACTTCGCATCTAAAAAGAAGGGTTGCCCAATCGAACCCGGATTAAGAATCAACTGTCCGTCACTTCCGTAACGAAGAAACTGTTGGTGGATATGGCCATACACTGCGATAGAAGCATATGGCTCCGTCACCAATCTATCAAAATCTTCTTGTTTTCCCGTATGAATCAACTCTCTACCCCAGTTTTTATCAGGGAGATGGTGAGTGATTCCTACCATCAAATCACCAAACTGACGATGAACTTGCATGGGTTGATTATTGAGGTCTTCGATTTCTTCAGGGCTGACCTCCTCTAAGATGTACTGACTTTGACGCAGGAGATAACGATGACTCGCTATTGTAGGATCTAACTTGCGATGCAGGCCTCGCCAGAGACTATTCTCCCAATTTCCCAGAACTCTTACTGTAATAGGCAAACTTGCTAAAAGATCCAAGATCCTTCTACGTCCTGTTCCTGGCATCAGAATATCCCCTAAAAGCCAGTATTGGTCTACCTCTGCAGCTTTAGCATCAGCCAGCACAGCTTCCAGGGCTGTCGTATTCCCATGTATGTCTGAAAGAACTGCTATTTTGGTCATTCTTTCTCCTCATTTCCTCTTACTTCTTTTGTTAGTATTATAGCAGAAAACACTCAAAAAGAGCACTATCACTACTCACTGGATTAACTTGTAAAGGCTTCCAAGACGTGCTATAATATAAGCAGAGAGTTCCCCTTCATTTAGGATTATGTGGTCTTCAACATCTCTCAAATATCTCTCAATTTTTGCAGATTGGAGGATTATTGCCATGCGGAATTATCTTAAGTATATCCCATACTACCTTGTCACTTTCTTTTTTTACTGGCCACTCTATGAGCTCCTCTCTCTACTCATCTCTGATCCATATACACTGAAGGGACTATACATTTATAACATCATCCTCTTTTCACCTCTGGTAACCTTTATCGTATCGCTACTTTATAGCTATCGATTTCATTTCTCACTTTGGTGGCTACTCGGTATTGGTCTGCTCTATTGCTTTACCATCATCACCTTTGGCGAATTCATCCTACTTTACTTCCTAGCCTATGAACTCTTTGCCCTACTTGGGTTGGCTGCTGGTGTGGGGATCAAGCATCTCTTCCAGAGAGCGAAAAACAAAAAAATTATACAAAAGCCTTGAAAAATCTCGCAATCATGCTATAATAATGCATAGAGACAAGTCACTTAGCCCCTTTCTACTAGAGAGTGCGTGGTTGCTGGAAACGCATAGAAAGCCTAAACTGATACTACTCTACTGACTTTTATGAAAACATAAAACGGTGGCTACGTTAAAGCCAATCAGAGGTGTCAACAGTTTTTGTTGTGCATAAATGAAGGTGGAACCACGTTGCGACGTCCTTTTAGGATGTCGTTTTTATTTTGTCAGAAGGAGGAAGAATGATGCTTTATATGATTGGCGGATCGCCTTGTAGTGGAAAGTCAACAATTGCCTCACTTCTTGCTAGACAGTATCAACTACTTCATATCAAACTGGATGATTTGGTAGAAGAGATGATGAGTCAAGCAAGTGCAGACTCACAGCCAATTTGCCTTCTTAGGCAGGATAGAAATCCAGAACAAATCTGGATGAGAAATCCAGAAGAGATGGCAGATGAAGAATGGCGCTTTTATGAAGAGATTTTTCCTTATGTAAAATCTTACTTGATAAAAAATCAAAACAGACCTCTCTTGGTGGAGGGAGCAGGACTTTTGCCTCACTTGGTAAAGAAGCTTGAATGTCCAGCGTCTTCCTATCTATGCTTGACTCCGACAGCTGATTTTCAAAAAAAGCATTATATACAGAGAGAATGGATTCCTTATGTCTTAGAGGGTACAACCAACCCTGAGCAAGCTTTTGAAAACTGGATGCAACGAGACATTCTTTTCGCTCAAATGGTTCGTAAGGAAGCGGTGAGATTAGGCTATCCTAGCCTCATAACAGATGGCAGTCAATCAGAGAATCAGACTACGGAAGAAGTTGCTCAGCTCTTAAAATTGTCCAACAAAAATAGAATAAATATTTAAGGAGAAAACCATGATTAAGATTACTTTCCCAGATGGCGCTGTTCGTGAATTCGAATCTGGCGTTACTACTTTTGAAATTGCCCAATCTATCAGCAATTCCCTAGCTAAAAAAGCCTTGGCTGGTAAATTCAACGGCAAACTCATCGATACGACTCGTGCTATCACTGAGGACGGAAGCATCGAAATTGTGACACCTGACCACGAAGATGCCCTTCCAATCTTGCGCCACTCTGCTGCCCACTTGTTTGCCCAAGCAGCTCGTCGCCTTTTCCCAGACATTCACTTGGGAGTCGGTCCTGCTATCGAAGATGGCTTCTACTACGATACCGACAATACTGCTGGTCAAATCTCTAACGAAGACCTGCCTCGTATCGAAGAAGAAATGCAAAAAATCGTCAAAGAAAACTTCCCATCTATCCGTGAGGAAGTATCGAAAGATGAGGCACGTGAAATCTTCAAAAACGACCCTTACAAATTGGAATTAATCGAAGAACACTCTGAAGATGAGGGTGGTTTGACTATCTACCGTCAGGGTGAATACGTGGACCTCTGCCGTGGCCCGCACGTTCCTTCAACAGGCCGCATCCAAATCTTCCACCTTCTCCATGTAGCTGGTGCTTACTGGCGTGGAAATAGCGACAATGCTATGATGCAACGGATCTATGGTACAGCCTGGTTCGACAAGAAAGACTTGAAGAACTACCTTCAAATGCGTGAAGAAGCCAAAGAACGTGACCACCGTAAACTTGGTAAAGAGCTTGACCTCTTCATGATTTCACAAGAAGTCGGACAAGGTTTGCCATTCTGGTTGCCAAACGGTGCGACGATCCGTCGTGAATTGGAACGCTACATCGTCGACAAAGAGTTAGCTTCTGGCTACCAACACGTTTACACTCCACCACTTGCTTCTGTAGAGCTTTACAAGACTTCTGGTCACTGGGATCACTACCAAGAAGACATGTTCCCAACCATGGATATGGGTGACGGCGAAGAATTTGTCCTTCGTCCAATGAACTGCCCTCACCACATCCAAGTCTTCAAACACCATGTTCACTCCTACCGTGAGTTGCCAATCCGTATCGCTGAAATCGGTATGATGCACCGTTATGAAAAATCTGGTGCCCTCACTGGTCTTCAACGTGTGCGTGAAATGTCTCTCAACGACGGGCACCTCTTTGTTACTCCAGAACAAATCCAAGAAGAATTCCAACGTGCCCTTCAGTTGATTATCGATGTTTATGAAGACTTCAACTTGACTGAATACCGCTTCCGTCTCTCTCTTCGTGACCCTCAAGATACTCACAAGTACTTTGACAACGATGAGATGTGGGAAAATGCCCAAACCATGCTTCGTGCAGCCCTTGATGAAATGGGCGTTGACTACTTTGAAGCTGAAGGTGAAGCAGCCTTCTACGGACCAAAATTGGATATCCAAGTTAAGACAGCTCTCGGAAAAGAAGAAACCCTTTCGACTATCCAGCTTGACTTCTTGCTCCCAGAACGCTTCGACCTCAAATACATCGGAGCTGATGGTGAAGAACACCGTCCTGTTATGATCCACCGTGGGGTTATCTCCACTATGGAACGCTTCACAGCTATCTTGATTGAAAACTACAAGGGGGCCTTCCCAACATGGCTTGCACCACACCAAGTAACCCTCATCCCAGTATCAAACGAAAAACACGTGGACTACGCATGGGAAGTAGCTAAGAAACTCCGTGACCGTGGTGTCCGTGCTGATGTGGATGAACGTAATGAAAAAATGCAATTCAAGATTCGCGCTTCACAAACCAGCAAGATCCCTTACCAATTGATCGTTGGTGATAAGGAAATGGAAGACGGAACCGTCAACGTTCGTCGCTATGGCCAAAAAGAAACACAAACTGTCTCAGTTGATGACTTTGTTCAAGCTATCCTTGCTGATATCGCCAACAAATCTCGTGTTGAGAAATAAAACGTTTAACCTGGGATAAGAATTCCAGCTACCTAAAAAAGAGGTTGGGACAAAAGATCCCGACCTCACTTTTTATTAGCAATTAAACTTTGACGCGGTAGCTGATTGAACTTTTTGTTCGTCTTTTAGACTCCAAAAAGCTCCTAATCATCCTCGCGGGGCTGGGACTACGAAATCGAGACTTTGTCTATCGATTTCTGTCCCACCGCCTTTTTATATTTTGTTTTACCTGAGCTAGTAGTGATTGGTTAAACCATAACAAATGGCATCCTCATAAACAATCCTTTCTATCCACTAACTGCTGGATATAGGATATCCTACCAAAATTTGCTTCCATGAGTTAGATAAGGTCAATATCCTCAATCCTTATCTGCTTCATTTTCTTTTACGAGATCTTTTTGTGAATCCTTTTCAGAGAGTTTTTGATCGATATACTTGTTAATGGTTTCATAAAATTCCTTGGTCGTATCACTGTCTAATTTTGTCGAATTATGGACTTGATTGACTTTCAATTCAACAGATTGAATACCGTAAGAGGCTTGTTTTTGATGGAGCGTTTCTAATTCTTCGTCTGAAATCGGATCTCCAACGACCGTTAAGACCAATTCATTATCCCTTGACTTGTAGACTTGATTAATGACCGTATGGTTGGCGAACTCTTTTCCTACAAACTGTTTAATCCCTTCTTTTCGCGCTTGATCCATCGTCAGAGTCACTGCTGAGTAGCTGGCTGGAAGAACCAATAATACAATCAAGGATGTCAAGCCAATTTTCATTTTAATGTTTAACTCTTTAAATGAACTTAAGGGAGATTTTCTCATCAAAATTCTTGTTCCGACAATATTGGCTAGCATGATAAAAACACAGTTGATTAAGAAAAGATAGAGAGCCCCAAATAAAAATCGTACATTTCCATTAGCTAAACCATAACCCGCAGTACAGATAGGTGGCATCAGAGCTGTTGCAATGGCTACTCCTGGTACGATATTGTTTGCTTCTTTTTTCCTTGACCCAATTACACCTGCTATCCCACCAGCAATAGCAATGAGAACATCCCAAATGGTTGGAGAGGTTCGTGCAATCAGTTCGCTACTTGCATAAGATAAGGGAGAAATCCAGAAATACAGAGTCGAGACAAGCAAACTGACCAATACTTGAGTAAATAAAACCTCTAGAGATTGTTTGATTAAACGCGTATCAAAAATAGCTAAACCAAATCCCAGTCCAACAATCGGTGTCATAAGAGGGGAAATCAGCATGGCTCCAATAATGACAGCTGTTGAATTCATATTTAGACCTATAGAGGCAATAAAAATCGCACACATCAAAATCACTATATCTCTTAATCGAACATGAAGATCATCATATAATTTCTCACGGTATTCACGTGTTGAATAATTTCTGGTCATTGGTTACTCCTTTTATTTCATATAATCTTGTTTCTGCTTGGATGATGGTAGAGAGACTTCTGTTCAATCTTACATATTTTAATTCTCACCTGTTATGTTTTTGAAAATTATCCTTTAAGCATCCGTCAGTCTATCCTTAATATTATATCAAAAATTTTACAGTCTTTCTCTGAAGAAATCTATCAATTGAACAGAAAGAGAAAGGAGGAAATTTTTGTTTCCTTATACGAAAAAGAAAAAAACGGTATCTCCTCTGAAAGAAGATGCCGTTTAATGATTAAACATGATTGGTTTGTTCGACAATCCATTGCTCCATTTTGATTTGCAACCAGAAGCTATAGATTCCAAACGTGATGATGGTTAGAAGAAATCCCTTGATCCAGTTGCCGAACAGTTGTGCTCCAGTCCCGTCAAAGTATAGACGTTGCCCATCCACTACCTTGTGTTTGGTTTTCAATTTTGCATCATGCAAACCTCCCAAGGTGTTGCGTTCCCCAAGGTAAGCCCGAAAATTATGGCTACTAAAATAGAGTATCCAATATAATCTAGGATTCCTCCGTCAAAATAACTTTCTTTCATTTTTGCCTCTTTTATTTTTTGACTATATTCTAGTCGTTTCCTAGTGTAACATTTTTTACATCTGGACAATCTTACGGTAACTTCTAGACGTTATCATGAAAATAGAGATATAGACTAGAACAAAAATTCCACAGATGGATAAGGTTATCATCAACTATGCTTACTCAATCATCAGATTCCTATTGGAAAATTTGATGCGAACGGTTGTTCCTATCCCAACCTCAGACTCGATACGAATCCGGTGGCCCAGTTCTTCAGAAATTTTCTTAGATAGATAGAGGCCAAGTCCAGATGACTGCTGGGTTAGACGGCCATTGTAACCTGAAAAGCCGCGTTCAAAGACTCGGAGAACATCGCTGTTTTTTATCCCGATTCCCGTATCCTTGATACAAAGCTCTTGATCCTCCATATAGATTTCCAAACCACCTTGCTTGGTGTATTTGAGGCTGTTTGAGAGGATCTGTTCAATGACGACCAACAACCACTTCTTATCGGTCACGATAATTTTGTCAAGGTCATGGAGATTGACCGTCAGTCCCTTTTGGATAAAGAAAAGTGCGTACTTACGAACCATATCCTTGATCAAGTCCTCCACTTGAACCTGTTCAAAGACCAAATCATCGTGAAAACTCTCTAAACGTAAGTACTGCAAAACCAGATTGGTATAGGAGTCAATCTTGAAAATTTCCTGTTCCAGCTGCTGCTTAACCTCACGATCAGAGACTTCTGCTACTAAAAGGCGACTAGCCGCAATGGGCGTCTTGATCTGGTGAACCCACAAGGTGTAGTAATCAAGTAAATCCGTCAGCTTGCTCTGCGCTTCAGACTTTTTTTGGTACAATTCGGACTCAAGCTCTTCGAGTTTTTCTGCTAGGGCACATTCCAGAGGAGACTTGGGGTCTCTCTCAGCATAGAGTACTTCCTGCCGGTAAACCTGAACTTCTGCAAACATATCCCAAGCCAAAAATAAGAAGGTCAAAAAACTACTGAGCAGAAAGAAATAAAGAAAATAAGTTCCTAGACTAGCAAATAAAAACTGAAAGAGAAGGACGAGAAAGCCTAATGAAATAATATAGACAAAGATGCGACTGCGAGAACGCAGGTAGGCTAGAAAAAATGATTTCCAATCAAGCATGTTTCAGTCCGTATCCTATCCCTTTCTTGGTTTCAATAAAGCCTACTAAGCCTTGTTCCTCAAGCTTTTTGCGCAAACGAGCCACATTAACAGACAAGGTATTGTCGTCGATGAAAAAGTCGCTGTTCCAGAGTTCCCGCATCAGGTCATCACGGGCTACGATATTACCCGCATGTTCAAACAAAACACGCAAAATTTGAAATTCATTCTTGGTTAAGCTCAGGACTTTCCTCTGATAGTGCAGGTCCATAGACTTGGTATTGAGGATCACACCCGCATACTCCAGCAGACTTTCATCTCGCCCAAATTCATAGGAACGGCGCAACAAGCCCTGAACCTTGGCAAGTAGCACCTGCTGGTCAAAAGGCTTGGTCACAAAATCGTCTGCTCCCATGTTGATAGCCATGACAATATCCATAGCCTGGTCTCTTGAAGACAGAAACATAATAGGAACTTTGGAAATCTTGCGAATCTCCTGGCACCAGTGATAGCCATTAAAAAGAGGCAAGCCGATATCCATGAGAACCAGATGAGGCTCAGACTGAACAAATAAGCTCAGCACTTCCATAAAGTCTTCTACCAAAACGACTTGAAATCCCCACTCAGAGAGCAGTTTTCCCAATTGTTGTCGAATAACTTGGTCATCTTCTACTAGTAAAATCTTGTGCATGCGCTCCTCCTTTGCTCTTGTTCAAACTATCAAAAACCTTAATAAAAAATCTATGAATTAGTAACTCAATTATTTGGCTATTTATCTTTCAAATCCAGATTCGGAAACGAAAGCTAAATAGAGAATAATCCCATTGATATCATACCTTATTTTTAACTATAGTTCCAGCCTTATCCTATATTTTCTTTTTTGTGCTCATTTAGTTAGCGTTTCTTTAACTTATTTAATAGATTTAGCCTTCTTATTGACAAGCTGGCAATGATTTGTTAGAATATGAATGAACAAATCAATCTATTCATTCATAAAGCAAAGGAGTTTAAATCATATTGGACAAAAAACAAGCTCTAAAAACAGCGGCTTATGACGTTTTTTCGAAAAAAGGTTACAAGGCGACAGGAATTTCAGAAATTGCTAGACAAGCTGATATGGCAGTAGGCTCTTTTTATAACTATTACGAGAGTAAAGAAGCCATTTTTCTAGACATCTATATAGTTGAAAACAACCGTGTTCGCCAAGCTATGATTGAAGAACTGGATTGGGAAATTGATATGATTGATCTTATTAGTCAACTCTTTGCTCAGTCCAGAGCACTCGTTTCTTCCAATAAAATCCTTGCAGAATGGTACAATCCTGCCATAGCCGATGAGTTGCATAGCTACTATTCCTCAGAAGAAGGCAAAGTCACAAATCCATTTCATCAGTTTCTAGTAAAAACTTTTACAAATCGTATGCAGGATGAAGGGTACTCGCCAGAAAAGATTCAAGATATTTTACAGGTTTATAATCTGTTTTACTATATGGATATGCATATCACGGAAAAAGATTTTCCAGACATTGGCAAAACTGTCGAAATACTTGCAACCAACTTCATTAAAGGAGTTCTAAAATAAAGAATGGATTTCTTTATTTTTTGAAAAGATATGAATGAATTATTTTTTAGTTCATTCATAAAATTAAGAACAGGAGTCATAAAAAATGAAAAGAGGTAAAAAAATGTTTATTATCATTCTATCAACACTTGGAGCGCTATGTATTATAACTTGGGGTACCATCGCTTATCTTGGACGAAGCCAGGCATTATCGATAAAATCCATCGAAAACCCCAGCGGAGATCTATATTTAATTCATATCACAAAACCGAGTCATCAAATCTGGAAAGCTGGGGCTTATGCTAAGTTTACACTCCCTGATACCTCGTCTACTGCTAAAAAATATGAAGCTAAGGGAGAGCAAACCAGTCGATGGCTAACCATTGCCTCCACACCTGATGAAGATGAAATTCTCATTTTGACTCATAATAGTGGTAGCAACTTTAAGAACACCTTGACACATTTACCAGCTGGCAGTGAGATTGAGATGAGTTGGCTGGATTCCTCTTTGACTGTTAAAGATACGAATAAGCCACTAGTTTTCTTTGCATCTGATGTTGGTATTTCTGCTCTACGCCCCCTTATCAAAGAATGGTCTGGTAAATGTCCGATTATTCTCAACCATTTTGACAAAGGAGTTACTATTTTCGATAATGAGATGAAGGAACTGGCTCAAAAAACATCGAATTTTACTTATAAAACTAGCGATGAACTTTCTCAAAGTCAAGCATTTTTAAAACATGCTATTGATGAATACGGCAATCAAGCCAGCTATCTCATCACAGGTCAGCCTGATGATGTAAATGAGATGAAGAAGTTTTTAAAGGAAAATGGGATTGATAGCAAAAACATACAAGTAAGCTCGTTTAGAGGTTTGAAATAGGAGCAATCTATCTTCTATGTATTTCAATTAAACCCTACTAGGTCATTCGAACAAGCCTACTAGCCAATTCTATGTAAATGTGGTAGGATAAACATAGAGAAAGGAGCTTTTATGGCCAATATTTTTGACTACTTGAATGATGTAGCATACGATTCCTTTTATGACCTCCCCGTGAATGAGTTAGATGTTCTTGCCTTGACCGAATTAACCTACCTTGCTTTTGATGGTGTAGTCACCCAAAAAAACCAGCGCCTCATAGATCTTGCACCCCAAATTCCTAGAGACACGACGATGTTGACCAATAAGAACCGCCTCCAGTTGTTGGATCAACTCTCTCAACACAAACGGTTTAAAAATTGCAAGCTATCAAATTTTATCAATGATATTGATCCTGAATTGCAAAAACAGTTTGCGGCTATGACTTATCGTATCAGTCTCGATACTTTTTTGCTTGTTTTTCGTGGAACGGATGATAGTATCATCGGTTGGAAAGAAGATTTCCATATGACCTATATGAAAGAAATCCCAGCTCAAAAACACGCCCTCCAGTATTTACAGGATTTTTTTGCTCAACATCCTAACCAAAAAGTTGTCATAGCAGGACACTCAAAAGGGGGCAATCTAGCTGTCTATGCTGCTAGTCAACTCGATCCACTTTTACAAAAAAACATTGTCGCTGTCTATACTTTTGATGCGCCTGGACTTCACAAGGAACTAACCGAAACAGCTGGCTATCAAAACATGATGGAAAGAACGAAAGTGTTTGTCCCACAAGGTTCTATCATCGGAATGATGCTAGAAATCCCTGATAAGAAAATCGTTGTTCGAAGCACTGCCTTGGGTGGTCTTGCCCAGCATGACACCTTTAGTTGGCAGGTTGAAGACAAACACTTTGTCCAACTAGACGAGACCAATAGTGACAGCCAGCAAGTCGATACAACCTTTAAGGAATGGGTTGAGACGGTCCCTGATACGGAACTGCAGCTCTACTTTGACCTCTTTTTTGGAATCATTCTCGATGCAGGCATCTCTTCTATCAACGACCTCTCTTCCTTCAAGGTCATTGAACACGTTCACCATCTCTTTGTCCAAGCTCAATCCCTCACTCCCGAAGAAAGAGAAACCATGGGGCGCCTAACCCAACTCTTGATTGACACTCGATACCAAGCTTGGAAAAATCGAGAATAGACAAAAACCAACTAATCATTAGATTAGTTGGTTTTTTGTTTAAGAAACTAAAGGAAACTACTTAGAATCTAGAGTATAGAATTAGTCTTCTTTTTTCTTACGAGACACAAGTCCAAATCCGCTCATCAAACCTAGTACTCCTAGAGCCGCCAAAGCTGCATGATCTTCCGTACCAGTATTAGGTAATTCTTTGGTTGCTTTAGTAGTTGGAGATTGCTCAGTCGGTTTTTGTTGAGGGGCAGTAACAACTTTTTCGTAGACATGTTCTGTGTCACCGTTTGGAAGTTTCTTGGTCTCTACGAAGCGGTAACCTGGAATATCCTTCTTAGGTTGTTCACCATCTTCGCTTGGATAACCTGGAATTTCATTGCCTTCCTTATCCTTATGACTTGTCTTCACTTTTTCGTAGACATGTTCTGTGTCGCCGTTTGGAAGTTTCTTAGTCTCTACGAAGCGGTAACCTGGAATATCCTTCTTAGGTTGTTCACCGTCTTCGGTTGAATAGCCTGGAATTTCATTGCCTTCCTTATCCTTATGACTTGTCTTCACTTTTTCGTAGACATGTTCTGTGTCGCCGTTTGGAAGCTTCTTAGTCTCTACGAAGCGGTAACCTGGAATATCCTTCTTAGGTTGTTCTCCATCTTCGGTTGGATAACCTGGAATTTCATTGCCTTCCTTATCCTTATGACTAGTCTTAACCTTCTCATAAACGTGTTCTGTATCGCCGTTTGGAAGTTTCTTAGTCTCTACGAAGCGGTAACCTGGAATATCCTTCTTAGGTTGTTCACCATCTTCGCTTGGATAACCTGGAATTTCATTCCCTTCCTTATCCTTATGACTAGTCTTAACCTTCTCATAAACGTGTTCTGTGTCCCCGTTTGGAAGTTTCTTAGTCTCTACGAAGCGGTAGCCTGGAATATCTTTCTTCGGTTGTTCACCGTCTTCGCTTGGATATCCTGGAATTTCATTCCCTTCCTTATCCTTATGACTAGTCTTAACCTTCTCATAAACGTGTTCTGTGTCGCCGTTTGGAAGTTTCTTGGTCTCTACGAAGCGGTAACCTGGAATGTCTTTCTTAGGTTGTTCACCGTCTTCGCTTGGATATCCTGGAATTTCATTCCCTTCCTTATCCTTATGACTAGTCTTAACCTTCTCATAAACGTGCTCTGTATCGCCGTTTGGAAGTTTCTTAGTCTCTACGAAACGGTAACCTGGAATATCTTTCTTAGGTTGTTCACCGTCTTCGGTTGGATATCCTGGAATTTCATTCCCTTCCTTATCCTTATGACTCGTCTTAACCTTCTCATAAACGTGCTCTGTGTCGCCGTTTGGAAGTTTCTTAGTCTCTACGAAGCGGTAACCTGGAATATCTTTCTTAGGTTGTTCACCGTCTTCGCTTGGATAACCTGGAATTTCATTGCCTTCCTTATCCTTATGACTAGTCTTAACCTTCTCATAAACGTGTTCTGTGTCGCCGTTTGGAAGCTTCTTAGTCTCTACGAAGCGGTAACCTGGGATATCCTTCTTAGGTTGTTCTCCATCTTCGCTTGGATAACCTGGAATTTCATTCCCTTCCTTATCCTTATGACTAGTCTTAACCTTCTCATAAACGTGTTCTGTGTCGCCGTTTGGAAGCTTCTTAGTCTCTACGAAGCGGTAACCTGGAATATCTTTCTTAGGTTGTTCACCGTCTTCGCTTGGATATCCTGGAATTTCATTCCCTTCCTTATCCTTGTGACTGGTCTTAACCTTCTCATAAACGTGCTCTGTGTCACCGTTTGGAAGTTTCTTGGTCTCTACGAAGCGGTAACCTGGGATATCTTTCTTAGGTTGTTCACCGTCTTCGCTTGGATAACCTGGAATTTCATTGCCTTCCTTATCCTTATGACTGGTCTTAACCTTCTCATAAACGTGCTCTGTGTCACCGTTTGGAAGTTTCTTGGTCTCTACGAAGCGGTAACCTGGGATATCTTTCTTAGGTTGTTCTCCATCTTCGCTTGGATAACCTGGAATTTCATTGCCTTCCTTATCCTTGTGACTGGTCTTAACCTTCTCATAAACGTGCTCTGTGTCACCGTTTGGAAGTTTCTTAGTCTCTACGAAGCGGTAACCTGGAATGTCTTTCTTCGGTTGTTCACCGTCTTCGGTTGGATATCCTGGAATTTCATTGCCTTCCTTATCCTTATGACTGGTCTTAACCTTCTCATAAACGTGCTCTGTGTCACCGTTTGGAAGTTTCTTAGTCTCTACGAAGCGGTAACCTGGAATATCTTTCTTCGGTTGTTCACCGTCTTCGGTTGGGTGGCCTGGAATTTCGTTCCCTTCCTTATCCTTGTGACTGGTCTTCACTTTTTCGTAGACATGTTCTGTGTCGCCGTTTGGAAGTTTCTTAGTCTCTACGAAGCGGTAACCTGGAATATCTTTCTTAGGTTGTTCGCCGTCTTCGGTTGGGTGGCCTGGAATTTCATTCCCTTCCTTATCCTTATGACTAGTCTTAACCTTCTCATAAACGTGTTCTGTGTCGCCGTTTGGAAGTTTCTTAGTCTCTACGAAGCGGTAACCTGGAATATCTTTCTTAGGTTGTTCACCGTCTTCGGTTGGATAACCTGGAATTTCATTCCCTTCCTTATCCTTGTGACTAGTCTTCACTTTTTCGTAGACATGTTCTGTGTCACCGTTTGGAAGTTTCTTAGTCTCTACGAAGCGGTAACCTGGAATATCTTTCTTAGGTTGTTCACCGTCTTCGGTTGGAATTAATGTATTCCCCTCAGTATCTACAAATGAAGTAATTGGACGTACAGTTGGTGTGTATTTTGCAGTTATTTCTGTTCCGTTCTTATCAACTCGTTTGACTGTAACTCCTGAAGCCTTCCCAACAAAGTCTTTTTCTGGTGTGAAAGTTACCACACCATTTTCATCAATGGTATAAGTTCCTTCTCCCGGAACAACTTTCTTAGTTGTGCCATCATCAAAGGTTGGTTTAACATTTTCATCAATTTCAACAGTCTTCTCCACACCGTTTACTTCAACTTTACCACCAGTAAAAGTTGGTGTACCGTTTTGTGTTTGTCCTTTAGGTCCTTCAGACTCATCATCTGTAGAAGTTGGTTTAACAGGTATTACAGTTGGAGTATACGTTGCTGTAGCAGTTGCTGTAATATCCGTATAATTAGCATCTTTTCCTAATTTTGCAGTAAGTGAAACTGTGACAGGTGTAGCTGTACCGGTAAATGTCTTCAATGGAACAAAAGTTACTTCACCTGTTTCATTATTAATTGAGTAGGTACCCTGACCATCAATTGTTAGAGTATCAACAAATCCACCTGTTTTTGGATCTACTAACTTAGCAGGCGAAGAAGCACTTGGTTTTACTGGTGATCCATCTCCAACAGATGTAAAGGTTGGAGTTTCTTTTTGAGTAGCACCTTGAATATCAGTCGAAGTCACATTATGTCCTTCAATCGTATCAGTTACTGTAATATGGTAGGTTGTTGTAGCGGTTGATGAATCAACTCCATGATCAACTCCCGACTCAGTTCCACTGATTGTTGCTTCAGTAGTATAATTTCCATTACTATCAATAACATCAATCTTAACAGTATATACTCCTACTTCATTTAAGCTATATCCACTAGCAATATTATAGTTATTTGCATCTTGTTTGGTATCAAATACTTTTTGAACTCCTGAAGGCGATGTTACTGTGATTCTAGTGATATAGGTAGTTTTTCCATATTTAGTATCTTCAGAGTCTGAGATGCTTACTGCAGCTTTTGCTTCATTACGAAGGTCAACAGCTGTACCTTTTGTTGAAGTATAATCTTGTGAAGTTGCTGTTGGTTTTGTATTTACTACAGTTGCCACATCAGTATTTGTTGCAATCGTCCCTCTAATAATACCACCAAATCCTGACTTAGTATGAACTTCCCAAGAGTCATTTTCAAGCTTAGTAGCAGTCACTTCAGTTCCATCAGATGACGCCCAGGTATTTGAATGTTTATCGTAAGTGACAGTTACTGACATTCCATCTCCTACCTGATTAGTATTCTTAGAAACATAAATCGTTTCTGGACGAGTTGGCGTTTCTACACTTGTCACTTTCCCAGTGCTATCAAGCTGTCGAATGTACTCATAGATATAAAATTTCATACCACCGTCTTGCTGAGCTTCTGTGTACACTTGACGTTTAGTCCATCTTGTCGTACCATCACCATTCAGTGTTTTACTTTCAGCATAGTCGCCAGGTAACTCCCAGTGTCCGGTAGCCTTATTAAAAGTAGCAGTATGTTTTTGCCCATCTGTTCCATTTAATTCAACTTGTTCACGTAAGAAAGTTCCCTTAACATTTTCAGCAGATGCTTCTACTCTAATATTGTCCACACCAACTTTGGCAGTCGCCTCTGATGTCACAGGAATATTAAAGACTGTATCGGAATCTACAATACCTAATTCTTGATTTTCAGAAACAGCTGTGTTGGTTGAACCACTGTCTACGAGCCATTTGCCATTAACTGCTTTTAGATTGGTTACAGTACCATCCGGCATTGTTACCTTAGCACTTGATGCACCTTTAGAAATTTTAACTGGTACAACTGTTGAGTAAGTTTCAACGTTTTGAACCTCAATCTTTGGTTTCACGACTAATGTTACAGTAGCATGCGCTTCTTGTCCAGATTGGTTCCAAACATTATTATTAGCCAACTTATCATAATCTTTTGCAAATACGGAGACTGTGTAAATTCCTGCTTCAGTTAATTTTCCAGAAATGATTCCTTTCCCCATATTCGTTTGATCAGCAGCTTGCTCTTCAGAAGTACTATTAGCAACACTATATTTAGTTCCTGGAATTAATACTTTAGAATCATCTAATTGTTCACTAATAGTGTTATATCCTGAAATTCCTGTCACTGCTCTAGAGAATCTTTGAGGTACTCTTACAACTTTGCCTTCAACCGTCGTATAGTTATAAGTTCCTCGACTATTGGCTGGTGTTGCACTTGCACCTGACTCATCATAGAATTGAATATTTACATTAGCATCGTCACCAACAATACGATCATAACGCTCAGAATCTGATTTTATTTTAGGAGGCGTACTATCTTGCCACCCGACCCAGCCAGCACGAAGATTCTGAATTTGGAAAGTTACCGTTCGACCATCTGTATTGGTCGCAGTAATATTAAATCGTAAATCATAAACTCCATTTTCAATATCCGCTATAACTTTTCCTTGAATTGTGTCTGTTTCTGAATCGTATGTCAATCCCGGCACAAGGTTAGTTGGTGTTACAGAAGTTAAACTCCAACCAGCTTGCTTGGCTTTTTCTGTAACTGCAATACGATCTTTCAAACCTTTAATATAAACTCTGTCAACTCCTTGTTCATACCCATAGCCATAAATTTCTGTAGCTAGGTATTCATAACCACCGTTAGCAGAGTAAATCGATGTTGCAGCGTTTAAAATTCTTGACCCATCCGCACGGAGTTTATTTCTCCAAAGTGGTGCTTCTTCAGCTAACTTTTTAGCAGCATCAGGGGTTAATGGATAGTCTACACGTCCTTTGTTGTTATGACCAGTTTTTCCACCTTGTTCTGTATGCATCCCATTTCCAGCATTTGTATCATTACCAACCCGCTGATTAGAATAGACTTCAATCTCTAGACCTGTAGCATCAGTACCCGTAATTAATTTAATTTCTTGTACTGGAATTGTATAGGTATCTTTACCAGTATGATTTGCAGCGTTTGTTTCCGATGCATGAGTTGTGTTAGAACCCTCTTCGGCATAGAAATCTTGAGCAGCCAAAGCGACTCCAAAGTTTCCATCTTTTCCGATTCCTGCTTTTTTTAGCTCATTATATACTGCAAGAATTGACTCGTTCAAACGTGACAATTGTTCATTGCCTTGTTTAGCTGTAACGCTATCCGTAGCTAACACTTTTTTAGCTTCCGCAATAACTTCCTTATTATTAGCTATCGCCGCCTCAATTGCCGCTTTGTTTTCAGCCTCAAGCTTATTTTTCCGGACTGCTTCAGTTGCTAAAACATTGGTTACCTCAGCTTCAGAGGTAACTTGTTCTAAAACTTTTTTACCTTCTTGGACTGGTTCGACAGTTTCTTTTATTTCTTCTACTTTTTCTGCTTTTTCTGTAGATTCCGTTATTTTCCCAACTTCGACAGACTCAGCAAATACCGTAATTAAATCCTTAATCTTAGCAAGTTCAGTATCCACTTCCTCTTGCTCAACTATCTCTTTTGAGATGACAGATTTCGCAGAATCTAATTGTTCTTTAGCAGATGTTAGTACCAAGTCATCTATATTCTTTGCTGTTTTTACTTTCTCTTCAAGTTCTGTAATTTTTTTAACTAAATCCGTTTTATCAACCGTCTTAAGGACAACTTCTTTTTCTTTTTTTATCGAAGTTTCTGGTTTTTCTGTTTCCGTAGAAGATTCCGCATTCAATGTCGATGTTGAAACAAGCGTAGTATCTGCTCCTTGAAGTTCCATCGCTGATACTGCTCCATTGCCTAAAAACATCAAACCTGCTGAAATTGCTACTGATGCCGCTCCAAAACTATACTTTCGAATCCCATATCGAATGTATTTCTCCGTTCTAAAACCCTGTTGCTTACTCTTCATAAGAAAAACAACCTCCCTATTTTTATTATATCGATATTGAAATATAGAAAAAAAACGAAATTTCTTCCCTACTCAAAAGATGGTCTTTAAATTTCATTATTCTAAAAGGATTATATCCTCGTATTCAATATGCATATTCATACTAACACTTTTTTATATCTTTTTCAACATTTTTAATAAATTTATTTGAGAAAAATACAAAAATAATTTAACATCAAATACTTTAAAATGCCAACATTCACATAGGTTTACATCATGTAAATTTCAGATATTATTTATCTTATAATTAAATAAAATACACTTTTATGTATTAATTTGTTTTTTAGGGTTTTGTAGAAGTTGAATTTTTCCCACCCTTATATTGTTATAACAAAAAAATTTCTATAAGAAGTACACAAATCAAACAGTATATTTCTTAACCGTTATTTATAGATTATCATGAAAATTTGACTTAGAGGCCGAAACTCTAAACCTTGACTACAGATTCATTTTTTGTTAAAATGTAACAAATTTTATTACATCTATCATAAGATAATCCGTGAAAGGACTTCAACTATGAAATCATTAAAAGGTATTTTATTTATCGGGCTTAGTATGTTTCTGACTATCCTAGCTTGGCTCAGTTCAGGTGTTAGTCAGTTTCTAATCCCTGGTTTAGCTCTCACTACTCTTTCACTTACTTTTATACTAGCTAGCCGTTTACCCCTGCTTGAAGCTTGGTTTAACGGACTTGAAAAGATGTATCTAGCTCATAAATTCACCGCTTTTCTATCCATTCTCCTACTAACCCTACACAACTTTAGCATGGGCGGTCTCTGGGGTTCGCATTTGGCCGCCCAGTTTGGAAATATCGCTATCTATATCTTTATCAGCATCGTTCTGGTTGCCTATCTGGGACAATACATCCAGTATGAAGCATGGAGATGGATTCATCGATTGGTTTATCTAGCTTATATCTTTGGCCTCTTTCATGTTTTGATGATCATGGGAAATCGCCTTCTCTCCTTTAGTTTCCTAGGTCTTATCTTTGGAATCTATGCTATTTTAGGCTTGCTTGCAGGTTTTTATATTATTTTCCTTTATCAAAAGATCGGTTTCACCTATCTTGGAAAAATCGTAGGAATCAAACGCCTCAATCACGACACGACTGAAATTGAAATAGAACTCAGTCATCCTTTCACTTACGAATATGGACAATTTGCCTTTCTAAAAATTTTCCAAAAAGGTTTTGAGACTGCTCCACACCCTTTCTCCATCTCAGGAGGACAAGGACGAACTCTTTATTTTACGATAAAAAACTCTGGTGACCACACCAAGAATATCTATGACAATCTTCAAGTTGGTAGCAAGGTTGCGGTTGATCGCGCCTATGGGCATATGACTATGGAACATGGTCCAAAGCAGCAAATCTGGATTGCAGGTGGAATTGGAATGACACCTTTCATCTCTTATATCCGGGAGCATCCTATCCTAGACAAGAGCGTCCGCTTCTACTATAGTTTCCGTGGAGAGGAAAATGCTGTCTACCTAGATCTACTTCGAGACTACGCCCGTCAAAATGCTAACTTTGACCTGCAGCTGGTCGATAGCAATGAAAAAGGATACCTGACTTTGGATCAAGAAGAAATCCCTGACCAAACTACAGTCTATATGTGTGGACCTCTTCCTATGATGAAGGCCCTTGCCAAGCAAATCAAGAAAAAGAATCCCAAAGCAAAACTCATTTACGAAGGTTTCAAGTTTAAATAAGATCATTGTCCCTCTAACACAAAAGAGGGACTTTCTTTTCACTTTATTTCCCTCTTCTGTGCTATACTTAGTTTAGTACATTCTTTGAGATTGGAGCCAGTATGAAAATCCATAAAACCGTGAATCCCGTTGCTTATGAAAACACTTATTATCTAGAAGGGGACCAACACCTGATTGTGGTTGACCCAGGTAGCCATTGGGAAGCTATTCGCAAGACCATCGAGAAAATCAACAAACCAGTCTGTGCGATTCTCCTGACCCACACCCACTACGACCATATTATGAGTCTGGACTTGGTTAGAGATACTTTTGGAAATCCCCCCGTTTATGTAGCAGAAAGTGAAGCCAGCTGGCTTTACACTCCAGTCGACAATCTCTCTGGCCTACCTCGTCATGATGATATGGCTGATGTCGTCTGCAAACCAGCTGAACACACCTATGTCTTTCATGAGGAATACCAGATCGAAGAGTTTCGTTTTACGGTATTGCCAACACCTGGCCATTCTATCGGAGGTGTTTCTCTGGTTTTTCCTGATGCCCATCTAGTCTTAACCGGAGATGTTCTATTCCGCGAAACCATCGGACGGACAGACCTTCCTACAGGTAGCATGGAACAACTTCTCCATAGTGTCCAGACTCAACTCTTCACTCTTCCTAACTACGATGTCTATCCTGGGCACGGCCCGGCTACGACCATCGCTCACGAAAAGACCTTTAATCCCTTTTTCTAGCAAACAAAAAACCAAGGATAATTTCCTCGGTTTTTTTGTAGCTTCTATTTTTATGTTAATATTTTCTCAGAAGAATCAATATTGACTAGAAAAATAATTCAAAACTAATTAGCCGGATTCAATTCTTTCCAACTAATGTTAGACAAATCAAGCTTTTCAGAAGAGATATCTAAAACTTGCTCTGCTTTTTCATTGCCACCGATTTGAATAGTTGCTTCTTTAATCTTCTGGACTCCATTTTTATCAAACGAATATAAAGCCAAGTTCATTTCTGGACGGGTTGACTGCCAGTCTGCATAAGAGACTAGACCATTTTCGTAAATAACAAAGCCTGAGCGAAAACCACCTGCAGAAGCTACATAAGCTGTGTGAAGTAAGTTAGGCTTTTGATTTTCCAAATAATAAATGGCTGAAACAAATTTTTCATCACCAATAAGCAACTCGTCTTGCCCATCCTTATTCAAATCAACAATTGCGTATTTCCAATCGGGTGCATTATGATAATCCATTCGAGAGAAAACTAGGCCATATTCTTCTGAAGCAATCTTATCTTGTTTATTTTCCTTGTATAAATCTTCTCTATTACCTTGTTTTAAAAGGTCTGTAAAGTGGTTATAGCGTTCAATCACTTCTTTATATAAATCTTGTCTAGTTTCTTTCTTATTTTCAGCAGTCGATTGCGATTCCTTGGTTGACGAGTCACTAGTATTTTCAGACTTTGCTTCTGTTGATACACTAGTCTTATCGTCTTTGGAGACAGATGATAGTGCAGATGAAGATTCTGTATTACTCTTGTTTTTAATGAAACCACAAGATGCTAGAACTGAAATTGAAAAAATAGCTGATAGCATCATTAAAAATTTCTTCATGTTAACCTCGATAGCATTGCATTTTCAGATTGATAAACTTCAAAAATGAATCATTAATTCCAAGATGATACTTGGTTAGGGACTTACTTTACCAAATAATCACACGATCCTCTGGTGAACGCCACATACCGTCGCCTTCTTTGACATCATAAGTTGTAAAGAAGTCATCGAAGTTTGGCACCTGGATGTTAACACGGAGTTTGGCTGGCGCGTGCACATCGACACTAGCCATGAGTTTCATCAACTCTGGACGACCTTTCATGCGCCAGATACGAGCAAAGTTGTGGAAGAATTCTTCAGCAGAAAAGTCTGGCTCTCTCT
Organism: Streptococcus oralis; assembly: GCF_026782375.1. Classification (GTDB taxonomy): domain Bacteria; phylum Bacillota; class Bacilli; order Lactobacillales; family Streptococcaceae; genus Streptococcus; species Streptococcus oralis_CL. Next base: position 991,953 of record NZ_JAKUWJ010000001.1, read on the forward strand.
TGGCAGCTTCAAGGGCTGCAGCAATTCCTCCAAGGTCGGCAACATTTTCTGATACGGTTAGTTTCCCATTAATCGTTGCTCCGTAAGATTCTTGTCCATCAAACTGGTCGATAACTTTCTGCGTTTTTTCTTTAAAGGCAGCATAGTCACTCTCTGTCCACCAATCCTTGAGGCTACCATTTTCATCAAAAGAAGCGCCATTTGTGTCGAAGGCATGAGAAATCTCGTGGGCAATAACAGCACCAATACCACCGTAGTTAGCAGAAGATGACTGATGCAAGTCATAGAATGGAGCCTGTAAAATGGCCGCTGGGAAGACAATCAAGTTCTTCTGAGGATTGTAGTAGGCGTTGACCATATGAGCTGGCATACCCCACTCCTTGTAGTCAACCGGTTGGTTCCACTTGCTCCAGCTGTGCTTGATTTCCACACGCGCAAAGGCTAGGGCATTCTCAAAGAGACTGACAGTTTCGTCCACTACTTTGTCCTTGTAGCGTTCTGGCAATTCCTCTGGATAACCAATATAAGGCTTAATGACATTGAGTTTGACAATGGCCTTATCTCGCGTTTCAGGCGTGAGCCAGTCGTTCTTAGCCAAACGTTCCTTATAAACGTCAATCATAGTCGCTACTTTTTTCTCTACGTCTGCCTTAGCTTCTGGGGAGAATTTTTCATGCGCGTACCAGAGACCAAGGGCTTGCTTAAAGGGACCTTGGGCCAAGTGATAGGCTGCCTTGACCTTGTCCTGAGCTTCTGGAACACCTGAAAGGGCACGTCCATAGGCACCTGATAGGACACGAATCTCGTCTGTGAGATAGCTGGTTGAAAGATTGACCACAGCCAAAATCAAGGTTGCCTTAAGCAAAGGCCACGCTTCTTCACTATAAAATTGGTCTGCTGCTTGCCAGAAACGTTCCTCATCTACGATAACCTTATCTGGAGTTTGTCCAAGAACTGCTTGGAAGAAATCATCCAAAGGTAGGGCAGGGGCAAATTTCTTGAAATCTTCATAAGCGTATGGATGGTAGAGTTTGGCATATTCTGAACTTTCTTCGTTTGAAAGAACCACTGCTGCGATACGACGGTCCAATTCCAATCTCTTCTCTAGTAAGTCTTCGATTTCCTCATCTGAAAAATCATAGGCTTTGAGGAGATTAGAAGTACTTTCTTTCCAAAGGTTCAACAATTCCTCACGCTGAGGATGGTCTTCCGCATAGTAGGCTGTATCAGGCAAGATAGTTCCTGGAGCACTAGCCCAGAGAACATTGGTTCTAGCATCCATAAAGTCTGGTGATACTCCAAATGGAAGGAAGTTTGGCTTACCAGCTAATTCAAACTCTGCTAATTTGCTTGCGAAGTCCGCAAAACTTTCTAAATCTTGGTATTCCTTCAATAAAGGAAGGACTGGCTCAATTCCATCTGCTTCTCGCTTATCGAAATCTCTGACCATAGAGTGGTACTTGACAAAGTTTGCTAAGATAGAATCTTCTGACGCATCTTCTCCTGCCAGCCACTTGTCCGTCGTTGCCAGCATTAACTCTTCAATTTCCTCATCAAGGTCAATAAAGCCACCTGTTCGAGATTTATCAGCTGGAATAACAGCTGTTTTTTCCCATTCTCCATTGATTGCATCATAAAAATCGTCTTGATAACGTGTCATCTTGTTCTCGCTTTCATTTTTTCACTTATTCTTAGCTTAGCAAAAAACACTTGGGAATGCAATTAAAAATGGTCTCTCTTTTTTCTTCATTTTTCAGTTATTATTTTAAATTTTTTAAAAATTAACTTGACTTAATTTTTTTTTTAATGTATATTAAAAGACAGGAGGAAAATAACTGTATGATACGTATCGAAAACCTCAGTGTCTCCTACAAAGAAACGTTGGCACTAAAGGATATTTCACTAGTGCTCCACGGACCAACTATTACCGGAATTATTGGTCCAAACGGTGCTGGAAAATCAACTTTATTAAAAAGTATGTTGGGAATTATCCCACACGAAGGTCAGGCCTTTCTCGATGACAAAGAAGTCAAGAAATCTTTACATCGAGTTGCCTATGTCGAGCAAAAAATCCATATCGACTACAATTTCCCTATCAAGGTCAAGGAATGTGTCTCACTGGGACTCTATCCATCTATCCCGCTCTTCCACACTTTAAAGGCCAGCCACTGGAAAAAAGTGGCGGATGCACTTGAAATCGTTGGACTCTCAGACTATGCTGATCGCCAAATCAGTCAGCTCTCTGGAGGACAATTCCAACGTGTTTTGATTGCCCGCTGCTTAGTGCAGGAAGCTGACTACATCTTTTTAGATGAGCCTTTTGTCGGGATTGACTCGATCAGTGAAGAGATTATCATGAATACACTGAGAGACCTTAAAAAAGCTGGTAAAACAGTTCTCATCGTCCATCATGACCTCAGCAAAGTCCCTCATTATTTCGACCAAGTTATGCTTCTCAATCGAGAATTGGTTGCTATTGGTTCAACTGAAGAAACCTTTACCGAAGTCAATCTCAAAAAAGCTTATGGTAGTAAGCTCTTCTTTAATGGAGGTGACCTATGATAGTAGAATTTATCGATGGATTGCAACATTTCCATTTCCTACAAAATGCCCTGATAACAGCTATAGTCATCGGGGTGGTTGCTGGAGCCGTGGGATGTTTTATCATCTTACGTGGAATGTCTCTCATGGGGGATGCCATCTCTCACGCAGTTTTGCCCGGCGTAGCCCTTTCCTTTATCCTGGGAATTGATTTCTTTATTGGAGCGATCATCTTTGGCTTGATGGCTTCCATCATCATTACCTACATCAAGGGCAACTCTATCATCAAGAGTGACACTGCCATTGGTATTACCTTTTCATCTTTCTTAGCCTTAGGTGTCATCTTGATTAGTGTTGCCAAGAGTTCGACAGACCTCTTCCATATCCTTTTTGGGAATATCCTCGCTGTCCAAGATACGGACATGTGGATCACCATTGGTGTGGGGGCATTGATTCTCTTGATTATCGGGATTTTCTTTAAACAACTATTGATTACATCCTTTGACGAGCTTTTGGCTAAAGCCATGGGAATGCCCGTCAATTTCTATCACTATCTACTCATGGTGCTCTTGACCCTTGTGTCAGTCACTGCCATGCAAAGTGTTGGAACGATTCTTATCGTGGCCATGTTGATCACCCCAGCTGCGACGGCTTACCTTTATGCTAATAGCCTAAAGAGCATGATTTTTCTTTCATCAACCCTAGGGGCAACCGCTTCTGTTTTGGGACTCTTTATCGGCTATAGCTTCAACCTCGCAGCAGGATCCAGCATCGTGCTCACATCTGCCAGCTTCTTCTTAATCAGTTTCTTTATCTCTCCAAAGCAACGATACTTGAAACTAAAAAATAAAAAAATCAATAAATAAGGGGAAACCCTTCTGGAGGAATCTAATGAAAAAATTAGGTACATTGCTCGTTCTTTTTCTTTCTATCATTGGATTAGCTGCCTGTGCTAGTGGGAAAAAAGATACAGCATCTACAAACCAAAAACTAAAGGTTGTAGCGACTAACTCTATCATTGCTGATATTACTAAAAATATCGCTGGTGACAAGATTGATCTTCATAGTATCGTTCCTGTTGGTCAAGACCCACACGAGTACGAACCACTTCCTGAAGACGTAAAGAAAACTTCTGAGGCTGACCTCATTTTCTATAACGGTATCAACCTTGAAACAGGTGGCAATGCTTGGTTTACCAAATTGGTCGAAAATGCCAAGAAAACTGAAAACAAAGACTACTATGCAGTTAGTGACGGCGTAGATATCATCTACCTTGAAGGTCAAAACGAGAAAGGCAAAGAAGACCCACACGCTTGGCTCAACCTTGAAAATGGGATAATTTATGCTAAAAATATCGCTAAACAGTTGATTGCAAAAGACCCTAGCAACAAGGAATTCTACGAAAAAAATCTCAAAGACTATACTGAAAAGCTAGACAAACTGGACAAGGAAGCCAAAGAGAAATTTAACAATATCCCTGCTGAAAAGAAACTCATCGTAACCAGCGAAGGATGCTTCAAATACTTCTCTAAAGCTTACGGAGTTCCAAGTGCCTACATCTGGGAAATCAACACAGAAGAAGAAGGAACACCGGAACAAATCAAGACCTTGGTTGAAAAACTTCGCCAAACAAAAGTTCCATCACTCTTTGTTGAATCAAGTGTCGATGACCGTCCAATGAAGACTGTTTCACAAGACACAAATATCCCAATTTACGCACAAATCTTTACTGACTCAATCGCTGAAGAAGGTAAAGAAGGTGACAGCTACTACAACATGATGAAATACAACCTTGACAAGATTGCTGAAGGTTTGTCAAAATAATCCATTAAAAACGTCATTCTCACCGAATTGGCGTTTTTTTACACTTTCCGGTCAAATCATTGGAAAAATCTGATAATTCTCGGTAAAATGAAAGAAAAAAGAATGGAGTAGTTTCATGACCACTTTTCTCGGAAATCCTGTAACTTTTACAGGTAAACAACTGCAAGTCGGAGACAAGGCACTTGACTTTTCTCTTACAACAACCGATCTCTCTAAAAAAACGCTAGCTGACTTTGATGGAAAGAAAAAAGTCTTGAGTGTTGTCCCTTCTATCGATACTGGTGTCTGCTCAACGCAAACACGTCGCTTCAACCAAGAACTTGCCAACCTTGACAACACCGTCGTTCTTACCGTTTCTATGGACCTACCATTTGCCCAAGGACGCTGGTGCGGGGCTGAAGGTCTTGACAATGCCATCATGCTTTCAGACTACTTTGACCATTCTTTCGGGCGCGATTATGCCCTCTTGATCAACGAATGGCATCTCCTTGCACGTGCCGTCTTTGTTCTCGATACTGACAATGTCATCCGTTATGTAGAATACGTTGACAATATCAACACGGAGCCAAACTTTGAAGCTGCTATTGCTGCAGTTAAAGAACTAGACTAAAATCACAAGCATTATGACAGAAAGCTAGAGAAATCTAGCTTTTTTTGGTATACTAGATGGAGAGAATATACAAGAGGAAACGAATGACTCCAAATAAAGAAGATTATTTAAAATGTATTTATGAAATCGGTACGGACATGCAAAAAATCACCAACAAAGAAATTGCTGCCCGTATGCAGGTCTCTCCGCCTGCTGTAACAGAGATGATCAAACGCATGAAAAGTGAAAATCTCATCCTCAAGGATAAGGAGAACGGCTATCTATTGACAGATATTGGCCTCAAACTGGTCTCTGAGCTCTATCGTAAACACCGTTTGATTGAAGTCTTTCTAGTTCACCATCTAGACTATACTAGCGATCAAATCCACGAAGAAGCTGAGGTCCTAGAGCACACTGTCTCTGACCTATTTGTAAAGAGACTGGATAAACTGCTCGGTTTCCCTCAAACCTGCCCCCACGGTGGAACCATACCTGCCGAGGGAGAACTTTTGGTTGAAATTAATAACCTGCCACTAGCGGCCGTCCAGGAAGCTGGAACCTATCTCCTGACTCGGGTTCATGATAGCTTTGAACTACTCAAATATCTAGAAAAGCACGCAATTCATATCGGTGACCAACTCCAAGTCAAGCAGTTTGATGGCTTTTCCAATAGCTTTACTCTGGTCAACAAAGACGAAGACCTCCAAGTTAGTATGGATATCGCCAAACAACTCTATGTCGAAAAAATCAACTAAGCCCTTATTCCTGAAAGAAATTCCTTTTAGGGATTTTTTATTATGTTAGTTGCAACTCCCATTCGTTTGGTGTAGAATGAAGGTAGATAAAAGAGGGAGGTCTTCCTATGAAAAGGCTCTTTAGAATCCATTTTGCAGCCATTGCAGTCAGCGATTTGCTACTATTAGCAATTTTTATCTCCAAAACCGATCTCTCTGTAGACTGGCTCCTGCTGTCTGGTTTTATTTTCATCCTTGCTCAAGGACTACTGCTATTTCGCTTGGTCAACCGACTCCAAAAACATTTCTCTGAGATTTATGCTCAAATCAATAAAAAATTTCGCTTCTACTATTTAGGGGTGCTCATTAGCGATTTTCTATTATTTGTCCTTTTAGCCTTCACTAGTTCTCAGCGATTTTCATCTCTTATGCCAATCGTCACTGGTTGTCATTCTACTTTTTATTATATGACGGCTGCCCACCTAAGGGAAAACTATCCCGACTTTTACAACAAACACATTTCTTTATGGGAGTGTTTCTAAACAAAAACCAAGCCAGCTGGCTTGGTTTTCTTATCTATTTTTAGAATCAAGAATGATGGTGACTGGTCCGTCATTGACCAGCTCCACCTGCATATCCGCTCCAAAGATACCTGTCTGAACGGGCACTTCCTGAGCTAGCTTTTGGTTGAAAGTGTCATAGAAGGCAGCTGCCCTATCAGGCTTGGCTGCACCTGTAAAGGCTGGACGATTGCCCTTCTTAGTATCTGCAAAGAGGGTAAACTGAGAAATAGAAAGGATTTCGCCCCCAATATCCTTAACAGACAGATTCATCTTGCCTTCTGCATCTGAAAAAATCCGCATGTTGACCAGTTTTCTCACAGCATAATCCAGATCTTCCTCTTGGTCCTCTGGGCCTACACCGACCAACAATAAGAGACCCTGATTGATTTTTCCCTGAACCTGACCTTCGATACTCACTTGGGCTTTTTTAACCCGTTGAATGATGATTTTCATAAGCGCCTTTCTATTCAATTATCCGTTGGTTCGTTTGACTGAGTATACCTCTGGCACACTCTTGATTTTGTCAACGACCGTTGTCAGCGTAGAAAGGTTTGAAATTCCAAAGGACACATGGATATTAGCAAATTTCATATCCTTGGTTGGTTGGGCGTTAACGGTTGAGATATTCTTAGTGGTGTTGGAAAGAACTTGCAGAACATCATTTAAGAGTCCTGTACGGTTGAGGCCATAGATATCGATATGGGCGATGTATTCCTTGCTTGAGTATTGATCTTCCCATTCCACATCAAGGAGACGTTGCTCGTAGTTTTCTTGGGCGCGAAGGTTCATACAGTCCACACGGTGAATGGCCACTCCACGGCCCTTGGTGATATAGCCAACAATATCGTCACCCGGAACGGGATTGCAACACTTAGCAATCCGAACGAGGAGTCCTGAGGCACCTTCAATGACCACACCACCCTCATGCTTGACCTTGAGGGTTTCTTTGTTTTCAACCTTTACCTCGCCACCTTTGACAAGCTCTTCTGCTTCCGCCTTGGCCTTGGCACGCTCTTCCTCACGGCGTTCCTTTTCAGTCAGACGATTAAAGACCGTAATAGCACCGATTTCTCCAAAACCAATGGCCGCAAAGAGAGACTCTTCTGTCTTGTAACTGGTCTTTTGAAGGACTTGGTCCATGTGACGCTTGTCCATGAATTTATTGGCTACATAGCCGTTTTCTTGGAACTGAGCTATCAGCATTTCACGGCCCTTGTTAACAGACAATTCCTTGTCTTGGTTTTTAAAGAACTGACGAATCTTGTTGCGTGCCTTGCTAGTCTTGACCATGTTGAGCCAGTCACGACTCGGGCCAAAGGAGTTAGGGTTGGTGACAATTTCGACCTGATCCCCAGTTTTGAGCTTGGTTGTCAAAGGAACCATACGGCCATTGACCTTGGCACCAGTTGCTTTTTCACCGACTTTGGTATGAATTTCATAGGCAAAGTCAATCGGGCCTGAATCTTTTGGAAGGGAACGTACAGCCCCATCTGGGGTAAAGACGTAAATCTCCTCAGCTAGGTAGTTTTCCTTAACAGAATCCACAAATTCCTTGGCATCATCAGCCTGGTCTTGCAACTCAATCATTTCCTTGATCCAGTTCATTCCGATAGCTGATTCTTTGCTGTTGACCTGCCCCTTGATTCCTTTCTTATAGGCCCAGTGAGCTGCTACCCCGTACTCAGCCACCTCGTGCATTTCCTTGGTACGAATTTGGAATTCAATCGGACCTTTTGGTCCATAGACAGTCGTATGGATAGACTGGTAACCATTGGCCTTACGGTTAGCGATATAATCTTTAAAACGCCCAGGCATTGGTTTCCAAAGCTCATGCACATAGCCCAGCATGGCATAGACATCACTATGAGTCTCTAGGATACAGCGAATGGCAATCAGGTCATAGATTTCCTCGAAGCGTTTCTTCTTATCCTGCATCTTGCGATAGATAGAGTAGATATGCTTGGGACGACCATAGATTTTCCCTTTTAGATTGCGTTCGGAAGTGTAGTCCTCTAACTTTGTCACGACTTCATCGACCAAAGCCTCACGCTCTCTACGTTTTTCCTTCATCATATGAGTGATCTTGTAAAACTCAGTTGGATTAAGATAGCGGAAGGACAAGTCTTCTAACTCCCACTTGACGCTAGAAATACCCAGACGATGAGCAAGTGGTGCATAGATTTCCATGGTCTCTCTGGAAATACGTTCCTGCTTGTCTTTTCGTAGGTGGTTAAGCGTTCTCATGTTATGCAAGCGGTCAGATAGTTTAACCAAGATAACGCGGATATCCTCAGACATGGCCATGAGCATCTTGCGGTGGTTTTCCGCTAATTGCTCCTCGATCGATTTGTACTCCACCTTACCAAGCTTAGTCACTCCATCAACAATAATGCGAACATCATGACCAAACTCTTGCTCTAAATCATCCAGTGTCGCATCCGTATCCTCAACCACGTCATGCAAAAAACCGCAGGCAACCGTCACGGCATCTAGCTTGAGTTTAGCTAAAATCCCTGCCACCTGAATGGGATGAATAATATAGGGCTCGCCAGATTTACGGTATTGACCACTATGGCATTCAACGGCGTAAACCAAGGCTTTATGTACAAAAGCAACATCTTCTTTCGATAAATATTTTTGCGTTAAAGCGACAACCTCATCGCCCGTCAAATTCACTTCTTTCGGCATCTATTCTCTCCAATTCTTCCTACCATTTTATCACTTTTTTAAGAATATTAAAACTAGAAAAGCCTGTTTTCATGCCTAGCCTATGCATTTAAAAGAAAAAGCACTGCAAGAGAAACTCTGCAGTGCTTTGCTATTCTATTTATTTATCTTAGTAGATTGTTTTCTCAGTTTCTACGTCGAAGAAGTGCGCTTTGTTCAAGTCGAATCCAAGTTCAACCGTTGCACCTGTTTGCAAGTAGTCACGAGCATCCACTTTTGCAACAAATTCATCTTTACCAACTTGGCAGTAAAGGTGAGATTCTGAACCAAGCAATTCTGATACAGAGATAGTTGCTTTAACAACTGATTCTGGGAATGTTTCAAGGAAAGCAGGTTCTGCATTCACATCTTCTGGACGAATACCGAAGATCAATTCTTTACCTTCGTAGCCTTTATCACGAAGAACTTTCAAAGCTCCTTCTGGAACTTTCAAGCGGAAACCGTCAGAAACAATTTCACCACCAACCAATTTCACATTGATGAAGTTCATAGCTGGGCTTCCGATAAATCCTGCAACGAACTTGTTAACTGGATTTTTGTAAACTTCTTGAGGAGTACCGATTTGTTCTACACGTCCGATAGTACCTGTACCAGCAGGGTTCTTAGTAGCTGACATGATAACGATACGGTCTGCCAATGTCATCGCTTCTGTTTGGTCGTGCGTTACGTAGATAGTTGTAGCACCGATACGACGGTGAATCTTCGCAATTTCAGCACGCATAGATACACGAAGTTTGGCATCCAAGTTTGACAAAGGTTCGTCCATCAAGAACACTTTTGCATCACGGACGATTGCACGACCCATGGCAACACGTTGACGTTGACCACCGGAAAGGTCAGCTGGTTTACGATCCAAGAACTCTTTCAAGCCAAGGATTGCTGCAGCTTCTTGCACACGTTTGTCGATGTCTTCTTTGCTGTACTTACGCAATTTCAAACCAAAAGCCATGTTGTCATATACAGTCATGTGTGGGTAAAGAGCGTAGTTTTGGAATACCATGGCGATGTCACGGTCTTTTGGAGCTACGTCGTTGACAACCACGCCATCGATAGATGCAGTACCTTCTGTAATGTCTTCAAGACCAGCGATCATACGAAGAGTTGTTGATTTACCACACCCTGAAGGACCTACGAAAACGATAAATTCCTTGTCTTTGATGTCCAAGTTGAAGTCTTCAACTGAGTAGTGTTCGCTGTTTGGATATTTTTTGTAAATGTTTTTAAGATTTAATTCTACCATGGAAGGTGAACTCCTTTTATTTTTTGATAGTTATATTATAAATGAAAACGCTTTATATTTCTATGGCAAGGTGACCAAAAAAATAAAAAAGTTCTGTGCAACTTGCACAAAACTTTAGAGAATATCTGGTAAAATCAACTGATAGCACAAGGTGAGATCCGTCAACTCCTTCAACTGAAGCCCTGTTAATTCTTCCCATTTATCAATCTTGTATTGAAGAGAATTGCGATGCAGATAGAGTTGCTGGGCAGTTTTCGTTAAGACAGCACTGTTTTCCCAAAGAGAAAGAATAATTTCCTGTATCTGGTCTTGTTCTAAAATCATCTGGTGTAGGTATTCTTTGATAACTTTAAGATTTGCACTCCTTTCTCCCATACTCCAGAGATAGAGTTGTGAAAAAGTATGAACACCTTGATGCCCTTGACGCCACCAAGCCTTAAACAAGTCCCGCTCTGCTTGGATTAAATCTGACAAAGCCTGATACCCAGTCTGTGACCAAACCTGCCCCAACATGATAGACAGACGAAGACCAAAGTCATACTCTACTGCCTCAATCGTATCGGATAAGATTGAGCGAACAGAGCTGTATTTATCTTGCTGGAGAACAAAAACATAGTCCTGAACTCCGACCTGCAACACTGTCTGGCAGTTAGGAAAGAGGGTCTGCATCATATCCAGCCAAGAGGCTAGATTTTCCTGTTGATAATAGGATAGATGGCAATAAACCAGTTGTATCTTTTTAAAAGTTTGAGGCGCCTGCCCCTTTCCCTCAATCAGATAGGAATACCAAGGATTGAGCGAACGAGCCTGCTCCTGCTGGGTTAAAAGGGTAATTAACTGCTTTTCACGTTCAGTGAGATTGGTCTCCTCCAGTAAAATCCACTGTTGAGAAGTCAGAGGAAGTGTAAGATATCCTAGCTTCTCTATCGGCTGATCTGAAATCTGAGCCTCAGGAAACCAGTCTAGTAATTCTTTTGCAAGCATTTCTACGCCTCCACTTTTTGGATACACCACGAAATCAAGGTCTCTAGACGCTCCATATTATCAGTCAGATGAAGATAACCCATGACAGCTTCAAAGCCAGTCGACATCCGATAAGTTACGACATCTGCATTTTTAGCCTTTGTGTGGCTATTGGTATTGCGCCCACGTTTATAGATTTCTTCTTCTTTTTCCGTTAAAACTTGCTCCTCCAACATGAGGGAAATCAGGCTAGCCTGAGCCTTGGCCGAGACATACTTGGTCGCCTCTTGGTGAAGTTTATTGGGCTTGGTCATGCCTTTTAGGATGAGGTGACGGCGAATATACATAGAATACACCGCATCTCCTTCAAAAGCTAGCGCAATCCCGTTAATGAGATTGACATCAATCACGTGTCCACCTCACTCCATCCTTGGTATCAAGGAGCTTAATCCCTTGAGCAGCCAGTTGATCACGGATTTGGTCTGCTGTCGCAAAGTCACGATTAGCACGCGCTTCTTGACGTTTTTGGATCAAGGTTTCGATCTCTGCATCCAAAACTTCCTCAACAAAGACAATTCCGAAGACTTCTAACATAGCCGCAAGAGCTTCCTTGACACTTGCATCATAGTTGCCTGAATTGATCCATTTGGCCATTTCAAAGACAACTGTGATACCATTGGCAGCGTTAAAGTCCTCATCCATAGCCGCTACAAACTTATCTTTAAAAGCTTGTAACTCCCCCGCATCTACAGTTCCGGTAAATGGTTGCTCGTAAGTGTTCTTTAGATACTTAAGATTGGTCTCGGCATCACGCACTGCCTTTTCTGTAAAGTTGATTGGCTTGCGGTAATGCTGAGTGGCAAAGAAGAAACGAAGGACTTGGCCATCGATGGTTTTGAGGGCATCATGTACAGTTATAAAGTTGCCCAAGGACTTGGACATCTTGACATTGTCGATATTAACAAAGCCATTGTGCATCCAGTAGTTAGCAAAAGTCTTGCCTGTTTTAGCTTCTGACTGGGCAATTTCATTGGTATGATGCGGAAACTCCAGATCGGCTCCACCACCGTGAATATCAATGGTATCTCCCAAAATCTCTGTCGACATAACCGAACACTCGATATGCCAGCCCGGACGACCAGGTTCCCAAGGACTATCCCAAGAAATCTCGCCTGGCTTGGCAGCTTTCCAGAGAGCAAAGTCCACAGGATTTTCCTTACGTGCCGTTTCTTCATCTGTTCGACCTGAAGCACCCAACTCCAAATCTTCTAGGGTTTTATTAGCCAACTTGGCATAGTTGTGGGATTTTTCCACACGGAAGTAAACATCCCCTTGACTCTCGTAGGCAAAGCCTTTTTCAATCAAGTCAGCGACAAAACGAATGATGTCCTCCATAAACTCTACTACACGTGGATGGCGAGTCGCAGGCTTGACACCCAAGGCCGTCACATCCTCACGAAAGGCCGCGATGTACTTGTCCGCAACCTCCTGAGGTGTGATGCCTTCTTCCTTGGCGCGATTGATAATCTTATCATCTACATCTGTAAAATTGGAAATATAATTGACCTCAAATCCCCGATACTCAAAATAGCGGCGAACAGTGTCAAAAGCTACTGTTGAGCGGGCATTGCCGACGTGGATATAGTTGTAGACCGTAGGCCCACAGACATACATCTTAACCTTACCGTTCTCGATTGGGACAAATTCTCGCAAATCACGAGACATGGTGTCGTAAATTTTAATCATGCGGTCCACTCCCTTCTCTATTTCTGACTTTTTCGGCTGAAAACCAGCTCTGCAAAAGGGCCAAATTGTCTGAGGCTATCCAGTTGGTAAAAGCGCTGCCCTTCCTCTTGGGTAAAGAGGGGAACCCCCTTTCCTAGGATAAGGGGCGCTATCTGAATAATGAGGTGGTCGAAAAGATCCGCATCCAAGAGCGGTCCTACCAAGGAATTACCACCAATCACAAAGACATTTTTGCCTTTGTCAATCTGGTGAACAAAGTCCACCACATCCCCAGCTACTGGCTGGTAATTGCTGACAGGCAGGTGCCTATCATGCGTAAAGACATAGTTTTCCGTAGCTTGATAAAAACTTTCTACATCTTGCAAATCTTGGATTTCCTCAAAGGTCCGCTTGCCCATGATGGTGATATCCATTTGCCTGTAAAAGTCATCATATCCTGTATCCTCTACAGAACTAAGCTGATGCAGCCAGTCTATCCTGTGCTGGCTGTCTGCCAAGTAGCCATCCATGGTGATACAGCCGTAAAAATATACTGCCATTCTTGTAGTTACCTTTCTAGTTCTACACTTTTGCTTTCAGATAAACCACCTGGGTCTGTTTGACAAAGCCAATTTTTTCATACAAACGTTTGGCACCTACATTGCTATCTTCCACGGCAATCTGAAACTCCTTGTCATTTTGCTCAATCAGTTTATTGACAAGGGATTTTGCTAGATAGCTTCCGTAGCCTTGCCCGCGTTCAAGCTCAGCTATTGCTAAGCCATAGAAGTAATTCGTATGACTCGATAAATCAACTGTACAAGTTCCAATAACCTGACCGTCTTTTAATAAAACATATAGGCGACTTTCTGGATCCTTCAGAGCTTCGGCGACATATCGATCCACAACTTCTCTCGATTCATGTTCCTCTGAAAATACCTGAAACTTCAACTGACTAATTTGATTCTGAAATGAACTATCTGCTAACAAAACTTCAAGATTAGAAACAGTTACTAACGGATAAGGTCTTCTATCCTTACCTAACCAAGTTTCTGTCTCTTCATCCTCGATTAGTCCCCAGTTACTGGCAAAGTCAGGATGATTCTCTAAAAAAATACGTTCTGTCTGAAAGGTGACTGACCGAATGGGGAAAGAAGCCGTTCCTTTCTCAAAACTAGTAAACAAAGCACGCGCAATTCTCTGTCGGCGATGTTCTGGATGAACCAGTATCGTCACTTCCACATCTTGATCATCAGCATAGACAGTTAAGAGACCAACAAGTTCGCCTTTTTCATAATAAAGGAAAAAGGCCGGCATATTTGGGTCAAAATTAAGCATGTTAGAAAGATAGGGATCACGATAAGTTCCATCATAGGCTTGGCAACAGTTAATTAGTTTTTTCGCTTCAAATAACTCTTCTTGGCTCAACTTATTTCTTGCTTGAATCATATAGGTATCCTCTACAACCCCGACGATCTGTGGCTGGCTTCACGGGCATGCTCGAGTTTATTGACGTAGTACTCCCGTTTTTCTTCGACTTCGTGGATAGTCGGCTCATCCTTCTGTCCATGAACTCGGACAATTTTAGCAGGAATTCCGACAACCGTCACATCACTAGGAACATCTGCCACAACAACTGCTGCAGCACCGACCTTAGCATTTTCGCCGATTTCCACTGGTCCAATAACTTGGGCATGAGCCGATATGAGGGCTCCCTTGCGAACGGTCGGATGGCGTTTCCCACAGTCTTTTCCAGTTCCCCCAAGAGTTACTCCGTGATAGAGAAGAACGCCCTTCTCAACAATCGCTGTCTCTCCAATCACCAAGCCAGAACCATGGTCGATAAAGACACCTGATTCTATCTGAGCCCCCGGATGGATCTCAATCTGAGTCCAAAAGCGCCAAAACTGACTGTGCATACGAGCCAAGAGTTTAAAGCCATGCTTCCAGAGAAAATGCGAGAGACGGTGGGCAGCCAAGGCCTTGACACCCGGATAGGTCAGTAGAACCTCCAAAGTGGTGCGCGCCGCTGGATCATTTTCTTTTACAATATCAATGGTTTCGCGCCACCATCCCATACATTTCTCCTTTCTTATTCTGAGTCTTTTGGTTTGTGTGTAAATTCTTTCTTCGGTTTGTGATCCTTGTGATGACGTGGACGGTGAGGACGTTCAGACTTTTCACCTTTTTCATCACGCTCAGGTTTTGGTGGACGTGGAAGAAGAGCCTTCATAGAAGCATCAACACGTCCTTTTTCATCAATCTTGATAACTTTGACATCGACTTCGTCTCCAATAGCCACCAAGTCTTCGACATTATTGGTACGCGTCCAAGCCATTTCCGAAATGTGAACAAGGGCGTCTGTCTTGTCAAAGAGGTTGACAAAGGCACCAAATTTCTCGATACGAACAACCTTGGCATGGTAAACTTCATCGACTTTAGCCTCACGCACCAAACCAGCAATAATTTCTTTAGCACGATTGATAGCATCTTGGTCGCTAGAGTAGATAGACACATTTCCTTCTTCGTCGATATCAATCTTAACGGCTGTTTCAGCGATAATCTTGTCGATGGTTTCTCCACCCTTACCGATGACAATCTTAATCTTGTCCACATCAATCTTGATGGTATCAATCTTCGGAGCAGTTGGAGCCAATTCTGGACGAACTTCTGGAATCGTTTCTTCAATCACATCAAGGATTTCAAAACGCGCTTTCTTAGCTTGAGCAAGAGCTTCTGTCAAGATTTCTGCAGTAATCCCTTGGATCTTGATATCCATTTGAAGGGCTGTAATCCCCTCACGAGTACCTGCTACCTTAAAGTCCATGTCTCCAAAGTGGTCTTCCAAACCTTGGATATCTGTCAATACAGTGTAGTTATTTCCATCAGAGATGAGACCCATGGCAATACCAGCTACTGGCGCCTTGATTGGCACACCACCAGCCATAAGGGCAAGAGTTCCCGCACAGATAGAAGCCTGAGATGAAGAACCATTTGATTCCAAGACTTCTGCTACCAGACGGATAGCGTATGGGAATTCTTCCAAACTTGGCAAGACTTGGGCAAGAGCACGCTCACCAAGAGCACCGTGACCAATTTCACGACGACCTGGTGCACCGTAACGACCAGTTTCCCCTACAGAGTATTGAGGGAAGTTATAGTGGTGCATAAAGCGTTTCTTGTACTCTGGGTCCAAACCATCGATGATTTGAGTTTCTCCCATCGGAGCCAAGGTCAAGACAGAAAGGGCTTGAGTTTGACCACGAGTGAAGAGACCGGAACCATGTACACGAGGAAGGAAGTCAACAACCGCATCCAAAGGACGAATTTCATCGACCTTACGTCCGTCAGGACGAACCTTGTCTTCTGTGATCAAACGGCGCACTTCAGCGTGTTCCATTTGTTCCAAGATTTCAGCCACATCACGCATGATACGGTCAAATTCTTCGTGGTCTGCATATTTTTCTTGGTAAACTGCAGTCACTTGGTCTTTAACAGCTTGAGTAGCAACTTCACGCGCTAATTTTTCTTCTACTTGAACCGCTTTTTGGAGGTCACTGTTGTAGGCTGCGATGATTTCAGTCTGTAATTCAGCATCCACATGAAGCAGTTCCACTTCTGCTTTTTCCTTACCAACCGCAGCAACGATCTCTTCTTGGAAAGCAATCAATTCTTTGACTGCTTCGTGCCCTTTGAGAAGAGCTTCCAACATGATTTCTTCTGACAATTCTTTGGCACCAGACTCAACCATGTTAATAGCGTGTTTGGTACCAGCTACTGTCAATTCAAGAAGCGAACGCTCTGCTTGTTCTTGACTAGGGTTGATGATGATTTGACCATCGACATAGCCCACTTGTACCCCAGCGATTGGTCCGTCAAATGGAATATCTGATATAGAAAGCGCCAAGGATGAACCAAACATAGCTGCCATTGGTGCAGAGGCATTTTCATCATAAGAAAGAACCGTATTGATCACTTGCACTTCATTACGGAAACCTTCCGCAAACATTGGACGGATTGGACGGTCAATCAAACGCGCTGTCAAAGTCGCATCAGTTGAAGGACGTCCTTCACGTTTCATAAAGCCACCAGGAAACTTCCCAGCTGCATACATTTTTTCTTCGTAGTTGACTTGAAGTGGGAAGAAATCCCCAGTTGCCATTTTCTTAGACATCACGGCTGCAGTCAAGACAGTTGACTCACCGTAACGCACGACAACAGAGCCATTTGCTTGCTTAGCAACCTTACCAGTCTCTACAACCAACTCACGACCCGCAAAAGTCGTTTGAAATACTTGTTTTGTCATGTTAATCCCCTTTGGATTGATAATATTATACGCCTTGCCTACAAAAATCAGGATACTAAGCCGTTAAGCAACTCAAAGGAAAATAGGAGTCGAACGACGGAGCGACTGCTCCTAGGTAGATTTATCTTTTTCCACAGAGTTGTAGGCGTGTTCAATTAATCAAGATATTTTGGACGGTTCGGCTTGCCGAACATTTCTGTAGAAAAATAGGAAGCTTGTCTTTTTTCCTAAGAAATGAGGCCAAAATTCAATTAAGTAGTTTTTTTGATATTTCACTGGAATAGTGCGGACGGAAGGTAAAATTATCCAGTGGATGATTTTAGAAATCCAGGGAATTTCATTCCTAATTTTTGAACACTTCGCCTTTTTATTTCTATGCTCAGGCTAAAATAGTTCCCCGAACTATTTTACTCTCAAAAATTCCGTCCTAGAAAATAACAGAGTTATTCTCTAGGATACCACTATAGCGTGAAATATCTTTTAAATACTCACTCCGTTCGCGTTTTTTGAGACACCTATTATCATATTCTGTTTAAAAAATAATCCACTTTAAACAAACTTCTACAACCTAAATACCCTCATCTTTGTATCAAGTACGTACAGAGTCTATTTTATCATATTTTTCTTAAAAAGTGCGGGCTTTTCTATTAAAAAGGAACCATTCCCCCATGAAAAGAGGAATGGTTTGTTGTTTATTTTATTTAGCAAACTCTTTGGCTTTCGCAACTGTCATTTTTCATTTAAAAGCATGTAAATGACAAGCTGTCGTCTCAGTGGTTAAAGAATCAATTACCCTAAAGACTGATGATTAAACAAGGCATGGGTTGCTTGGTGGATGTATTTTGCTGTTTCAGCATTGTTCATGGTGTAGAGATGGACACCTGCAACATCCTGGGTCACCAAGTCCACTATCTGGTCCACGGCATAGGCAAGTCCTGCTGCTCTGAGCGACTCAGGGTCATGCTCATACTTGTCTAAGATGGCCTTAAATTTACGTGGAAGGTGGATATTCTCACAAGTCTTCAAGAGACGAAGGGCTTGATTACGGTTCAGAATGGGCATAATCCCCGCATGAATAGGAACATCAATCCCTGCCAAGGTACACTTGTCTTGGAAATCATAGAAACGCTCATTGTCAAAGAAAAGCTGCGTTACAAGGCTTGAACAACCTGCATCCACTTTCTTCTTGAGATTTTGGATATCCGAGATCTGGTTTGGCGAGTCAGGGTGCCCTTCTGGGTAACAAGCTCCGACAATCTCAAAGTGAGGGGCTTGTTCCTTGATGAACTCGATCAAGTCCGTTGCGTAGCGGAAATCCTTTTGTGGTTCCACATCAGGGATAATATCCCCACGCAAGGCCAAGATTTTCTGTACCCCAACCTTATCCAAGTCTGCAATGGTTTCAGCAACCTTTTCCTTGGTCAGATAGATAGCTGGCAAGTGGGCAATAGTTGGAATCGCCAAATCATTCTGGATAAAGTCAGCCAAACGAACCGTCGTTTCCTTGATATTAAATTTATTATTGCTGGCAGTCACACTGATAAAGTGAGGTGCTAGCTCCTGCATATCTTGAAGAGCAGAAATAATCTTATCATTACCCACAGCTGGGTTGGGAGGGAACACTTCAAATGAGAGTGACGGTGTTTGGCGTGACATAGTTTTTGTCCTTTTCTTTGATTTCGATATTGCTTAGCTAGATAGGGCTAAGCAGTCCCTTGATCAAACAGTGTCAAGCGAGAAATCGAATCTTACAATTTCTCACGCGCAGCTTTAGCTGCTTCGACAAGGCGGATCAAGCTTTCTTTTGTTTCTGGGATACCACGTGTTTTCAAACCACAGTCAGGGTTGATCCAAACTTTTCTGCTTGGAACTTTAGCAAGAATAGCATCGATTGTGTGGTCGATTTCGCCTTCGTTTGGCACACGAGGAGAGTGGATATCGTAAACCCCAGGTCCCACTTCTGTTTGGAAGTTTTTCGCTTTGAGTTCGTCCAAAATTTCAAGGTTTGAACGGCTTGCTTCAAAAGAAATAACGTCCGCATCCATGTTGTCGATAGCTGGGATGATATCTGTAAATTCTGAGTAACACATGTGAGTGTGGATTTGAGTATCTGGTGCAACTGTAGAGTGGACCAAGCGGAAGGCTGGAATAGCCCAGTCAAGGTAGTCTTCGTACCAGTCGCTACGACGAAGTGGCAATTTCTCACGAAGAGCAGCCTCATCGATTTGGATAATCTTCACGCCTGCAGCTTCAAGGTCAAGAACTTCATCCTTGATAGCAAGGGCGATTTGAAGAGTTGAGTCCTTGATAGAGATGTCTTCACGTGGGAATGACCAGTTGAGGATGGTAACAGGTCCAGTCAACATACCTTTAACAGGTTTGTCAGTACGGCTTTGAGCATAGCTAGACCATTTTACAGTGATAGGGTTAAGACGAGTGACATCGCCCCAGATGATTGGTGGTTTAACCCCACGCATACCGTATGATTGTACCCAACCATTCTTAGAGAAGAGGTAACCTGACAAGTTTTGACCGAAGTACTCAACCATGTCGTTACGCTCGAACTCACCGTGTACAAGCACGTCAAATCCAACTTCTTCTTGCCATTTGATCCATTCGTCGATGGTTTCAGCAAGGAAGGCATCGTATTCTTCTTGTGACAATTCACCCTTACGGAAGGCCAAACGTTTCGCACGAACTTCTTTAGTTTGAGGGAATGAACCGATGGTTGTTGTTGGAAGTGCTGGAAGTTTGAAGGTTTCTTCTTGGATCGCTTCACGTTCTGCAAAGGCTGGCAAACGAATGTAGTCTGCATCTGTCAATCCAGCAATACGGGCACGAAGTTCAGTATTTTCACCCACACGCTCAGTCGCAAAGAGTTCTTTGTTAGCTGCAAGAGCTTGTTCACCTTGACCATTGCGGATAGCATCCAAGTCACGGATCTCATCCAATTTTTCAACTGCAAATGCAAAGTGGTTCAAGATAGCTGGTTCAAATTCTTCGTTAGCTGTTGTAAATGGCACATGAAGAAGTGAACATGAGCTTGTCAAGACAATGTTTTCAGCTGGGATTTGCTCAAGAACAGCCAAGCTCTTTTCGTAGTTGTTTCGCCAGATGTTTTTACCATTGACAATCCCTGCATAGAGAGTCTTGTCAGATGGGAAACCACCTTTAACGAGTTCAAGAGTTTTCTTACCTTC
The DNA here is from genome assembly GCF_026782375.1 of Streptococcus oralis. Classification (GTDB taxonomy): domain Bacteria; phylum Bacillota; class Bacilli; order Lactobacillales; family Streptococcaceae; genus Streptococcus; species Streptococcus oralis_CL. The sequence continues at coordinate 1,012,365 of NZ_JAKUWJ010000001.1, forward strand.
AACGAAGTCCAAACCAATGGCATCTACTGGCAAGTTCACAAGATCAGAGTAGACGTCACGAACGTCACCGAAGTATGTTTGAAGCAAGACTTCAAGACCTTTTTTGTCAGACAAGAGTTTGTTGTAGAGGTTCAAGAAGAGAGCTTTTTCTTCAGCTGTCAAGTCTTTTACAAGAGCCGCTTCGTCCAATTGGATACGAGTCGCACCAAGTTCAGACAATTTTGCAAAAACTTCTTGGTAAGCAGCGACAAAGCTATCTACGAAGTCTTCTGCTTTCACCCCTTCTTCAAAGTCTGACAATTGAAGGAAAGTGAATGGTCCTACAAGGACTGGACGAGTGTTCAATCCAAGTTCTTTGGCTTCTTGGAACTCATCAAAGATCTTGTGACCAGCCAATTTTACTTGAGTGTCTTTTTCAAATTTAGGCACGATGTAGTGGTAGTTGGTGTTGAACCATTTCTTCATCGGAAGGGCACGAACATCCCCTTTTTCTCCTTGGTAACCACGCGCCAAAGCAAAGTAGCGCTCAAGGTCAGACAAGTCCAAGTTTTGAACAGAAGCTGGCACCACGTTGAAGAGGAAAGCAGCATCTAGGAAGTTGTCATAGTGAGAAAAGTCGTTTGATGGGATTTCAGTGATGCCTTTTTCTTTGACGATGTTCCAGTGTTTTGCACGCAATTCTTTAGCCGCAGCCAAGAGTTCTTCTTCTGAGATTTCTTTTCTAAAGTATTTTTCAGTTGTAAATTTTAATTCGCGGAATTCGCCCAAACGTGGGAAACCGATAATCGTAGTTGACATGATGTGTCCTCCAAAATTTGTTGTTGAAACTATCTTAACAGAAAAGAAAGCGCCTGTATAATTGTAAAAAATTAGGCTTTGATATAGTTTGAAACTATATCACTCTTTTGATCAAAAGAAAAAGACTTGAGACCAATGTCTCAAATCCTTTGTATTGCTTGCTTTATGTTGTCTTTTAGTTAAAATTCTCAAACGAGCTATTGATGATTCTCATCAGTGACTATGGCATGCTATTAGAAAAGACTATAGGTTGGTTTTCTTTTGTAATTCTGATATTTCCCTGAAAAAGTGCGGACGGGAGGTAAAATTGTTCTGTGGATGATTTTAGCCAACCAAGTAATCTCATCTCTATCAACTTTTTTCCTGTTCAAGTGGGACGACTGCTAGTGTCTTGCCTAAACTGGCTAAAACTTTCAAAACCGTATCCAACTGAGGACTAGTCTTTCCTGTCTCCATCCTAGCTATGACGGGCTGACTTACTCCACTAAGTTCTTCTAGCTTTTTTTGACTGATTCCTTGCTCATGTCTAGCCTCAATCAACTTACTCATGATAGCCACTCGCATATCACTTTCAAGGATTTCCTCCTTAGTAAAAAGTTCTGACCGGACATCCTTCCAATTACTTCCAATGGCACTATTCTTCATCACTTAACCCTCTTTCTTTTAAGTCCTTCAGTTCACGCTTGGCTTTTTAAACAAATTATAACTCAAAAGTTATTAAAAGTAAATTCTAATACCCATAAAAAGAAGACCTTAGAATCATTCTAAAGGTCTCATTTTTATTATTCGAAAAAATTACGAGAAGAGTTATAATGTGGAGCCAATCCTGACTCTTACTCCAGCTCAATCCCTTTCTCACGAAGATTAGCCAGACAATCTTCATAGTATTCTGCGTCATGCTCACTATAGATGGGATTGTCCAACTTTTCCTCAGGCAAGTCTTCATAGGGAGGGCAGGTTTTGCCACGGTAGTTCTTATCCAGCCACTCTGGACTGACATTGTAGCCACGGTCAGCCATTTCCTCCATGATCAAGCGATGATAAGCATAGAGATGATAGGGCGAGTGGGTAAAGACATAGTCCACCGTCGCATGCTTTCTTCCCCAGCCATTGCCACGTAGGGCACAGCACTCTCGATGTTGGCCCAAAAGTTGCGGACGGGGAAGTTGTGAAATCAAAGCCTCATGCCAAAGTCTCATGGGTGTCTCCTTTCAGTATGGTCGAATGTTGCAAGTAGGTGTTTGGATAGCGATTAAGCAACTCTCGAGTCTTAGCAATCAAGTCTTCCTTGGAAGCTTGACCAAAGCGGTAGCGATCTAGTAAGAGCATATAGTCCTTACGCTCGGCATCTGTCGCTTTCTTTTTGAAATAGCCCCAAACATGCTGGAAGGCATTGCAGACTTGACCTCTATGCTCTGGGATTTGACAGGCACGGTCAATCATCTCTTGAACCTGACTCAGCTCCACCTGTTCATTCTTCAAGTATTGGCGAATCTCATTATAAATATTGCTAGAATGGCTCAAAACGAGGTATTTGTTTCTAGCCCAGAGTTGTTGGCACTGGGATTTTTGATTAGTTTGTTCCATGTTTCTCCTTGTTTTCTATCCGTTTCCAGGAAGTATGGAAACAAAGTTGTATCTAAAAAATGAGCGAATAAAGAGTGTTTTTTGTAGTTCCTGATTTTTCTAATAAACCTTGTTCGACAACCCCTTAAATACCTGAATAAGTCTCTACTAACAACTGAATCTTACGTAAAACTTCTTGTTTTTTCCGTTCACGCGCTCCCTGTCTACGAGAAGTTGGTGGAATAATCGAATCCAAATCAGTACCACTATTTTCAGCATAACCTCGTTGAATTGATTTGTCGATAAACAATTGATAGTCATCTACAAGTTTCTCAGCCTCAGCTAGGTCTTGAATCGCGATTTTCTTGCGCTCCTTGCCATATTCGTAGAAAGCATGGATAATCCCATCATGGTCTTTCAATTTTTGCAAATCGGTGTCATTGATAAATCCAATAACCAACTCTTCTTTGGCACGGATATCAATACTAGAACGAATCACACGACTAACTTCTGCTTTCATTACTTCTTTAGACTCAGAATTCTTCGATTTTTCAACAATCAATGCCAAGATATAGTCTAGGTTAATCTCATCAGTTTTTAGTAACTCAATTTCAAATTCGACATCTGAAAGGTCAACATCCAAATCCTTAGTCTTTTCATAGTTTTTAAGATTCAAAAATTCATCTCGAATTTCCACATAGGCACTTCTTAAATCTTGAAGATAACCTTCAGAAATAGGTTTGTCGATTTCTTGGAATTCGTCATAATTTCTAAGAACATTATCAAGTTTCAATAACTCACCAAATAACTTAACAAACTCTTTTTTATCGTGCTCTGTTTCAATCTCTTGCGGATTTGGGAATTTTTCCAGAATTTCCTGACAAACCGCAGTATAGCCTTTGACCTCAATACCTGTTACTTGGTCAACGAAACCATCCATGTATTCACTAAAACTTTTTTCTAAGATGATTTCAAGCTTATTTGTATCTCCAAAAGTCTTAATAGCTTCTTGCGTAGCCTTTTCTAAATCACGGAAACAAACGATATTGCCAAAAGGTTTAACCTCGTTAAAAATTCGATTAGTTCTAGAGAATGCCTGAATCAATCCATGATAACGAAGATTTTTATCGACAAAGAGAGTATTCATTGTTGGAGCATCAAATCCCGTCAAGAACATTCCCACTACAATCAGTAAATCCACTTCCTTAGACTTAACTCGTTTTGAAAGGTCTCGATAATAATTTTGAAACTCTTTCCCATCAGTCGAAAAGTTGGTCTTGAACATTTGATTATAGTCATAGATTGCTTTAGAAAGAAACTCTTTAGATGAAAGAGACATGGCTGTATCTTGAGGGTCTAGCTCTTCATCTTGAATCTCTCCATAAGCTGACTGTTCTTCGTTTGGCGCAAAGCTAAAGATAGTAGCGACCTTCAAACGCTTAACTTCTGGTAGAGTTGCCTGTTGCTGCTGGAGTTCTTCATAGTATAGTTTTGCTGCTTCAATACTTTGTACAGCCAACATAGCATTAAAACCTTGCATCTTTTTTTGTTTATGAGTGTAATATTTACTCCGATGCGTCTTGTCATTATAAACTCTCAACAGGTACTCTGTAATGGTTGCTATCCGTTCTGGATGCAATAGGAGCTCCTTCTCCATCTTTTTGAGTTTCTTCTCATCAAGCTCTCGACCAACTACTTTTTCTGCTTCTCTATATTTATTGATTTCAGGTTTGATATAGTTATAGTCAACCTTGAACTTCAACACTTTTTTATCTCGAATAGCATCCGTGATAACATAGTTATGAAGTTGTTCTCCAAAAACTTCCTGTGTCGTTTCACCCGTTAAACTATTTTCTGGGAAAATCGGTGTCCCTGTAAATCCAAATAAGGCGTACTGTTTAAAGGATTTTTTAATGCGCTTCTGTGCCTTCCCAAACTGAGATCGATGACACTCATCAAAAATCAAAACACATTTTTTACCATAGATTTCATGATTTGGATTTGCTGTTATAAATTTGTTTAACTTTTGAATGGTTGTGACAACAATTTTCCCATCATTTTCTTCAATACTACGTTGGAGTTCTTTTGTATTGTTACTACCATTGACTGAATTTGGTTGGAATTTTTGATATTCCTTCATGGTTTGATAGTCTAAGTCTTTTCTGTCTACGACGAATATCACTTTATCAATATAGTCCAACTCTGTTGCCAAACGAGCAGTTTTAAAGCTGGTCAAGGTTTTCCCTGAACCCGTCGTATGCCAGATATAGCCACAGGCATTGATAGTACCAAAGTTCTTCATCTCATTAGATGAATGAATCTTGCGTATGATACTCTCAGTAGCTGCTATCTGATAAGGGCGCATGATGAGCAAGGTATTATCAGCGTCAAAAACACAATACTTGGTCAATACCTCCAAAAGGACTCGCTTGCTCAAGAAAGTGACAGTAAAGTCTTCCAGATCGTGGATTGTTTTATTCTTACGGTCTGCCCATTCACAGGTGAACTCATAGTGATTTTTATTTTGAGCAGTCGTATTAGCAAAGTAGCGTGTATAAGTCCCATTGGAAATCACAAAAATCTGAATATATTTGTATAAAGAATTTTCGCTATTGAAACTTTCCTTACTATATCTATGGATTTGTTCAAAAGCTTGTTTGAGACTAACCCCTCGTCTCTTTAATTCAATCTGAACTAACGGAAGACCATTCACTAAAATAGTAACATCATAACGGTTGGTATGGCTCCCCACCTGAGTCACTTGATTAATGACCTGCATGCTGTTGTTATGAATGTTTTTCTTATCAAGGATGAAAATATTTTTAATTCGTCCATCATCAAAAACAAAGTCATAGATATGATTCTCTTGGATTTTTCGTGTTTTTTCAACCAAACCTTCATTGGGACAGTCCAAATACTCGACTATAAAACGTTGCCACTCCGCATCAGTAAAGACCACCTTATTAAGCTTTTCAATTTGAACCTTGGCATTTGCTAAGAGCTCTTCAGGCGTATGGATATCTAGTCGCTCGTAGTTAAGATAATTAACCAAATCAGAAATCAACTGATTTTCTAGGTCAGCCTCTGACTGATACTCTCTATCCGTGCGATACTCTGGTTGGTACTCAGCCAAGAGAATCCCTTCATTTGTTTCCGCAATTACTTCATGTACTTTTGAATAATCAACCATAGTATGCTTCCTTTTATTGTATTAATTGAGAATCTTTCTCAAAATGATTCAAGAATTTATCTAGTAAAGTTTAATAATTGTTCTCGCCAGTATTCATACTGTTTCTGTCTCTGTTCGATTTCTTTTGGAAGACCTTCAGAAAGAGAGTTGGTTAAAGTATTGAAATTGTCAAGAGTAGAGACGATTCTTTCTTGTTCTGTAATGGATGGTAAGTAAAAAGTAATTTTATCAATAGCATCCTTCGATAATCTAGGAATACTAGCCTTTCGAACCTGTGATTTAAGTCTATCTTGCTTACTTAACAAGACATAGTACATAAATTTATCAGAAATATTATCTGACGTCTCTAATGTGTAGACATCATCTGCTGCCCAAAAGTCCACAGCGCCATACCCAATTTCACCAGCCGCCCCTGCACAAATTACAAAACTAGTATTTTTCACTCTGTTTGATTCGGTATAATATCCCAAGGGCGCCAAACTATTTTGATAAACTGGAATACTTCCTGAAGTAGTTAGTTGCTTTCTAACAAGACGTTTCCCACGTTGCAAATTGACAACTTTTCCCACCTTCACTCGAATTGGGCCAAATACCCACTGTAAAAGTTTGATAATCGCAGAGTTGTCCCACTCCTCTACTCTACTCTACTCTCAGTGTACTCGCCTTCGGCGACGAATGTCAAGAGTTTTTCTCTAAAATATTCGTACTGTTTTTGACGTAGTTCAATCTCCTTGGGCAGTCCAATGTTCAAGTCATGACAAACCGTATCAAAGTTGTCTAAAACTTCAACAATACGAGACTGGATTTCGAGAGATGGAACTGGGATTTTGAATGATTTTATCACCCCCGCATTAATATTAGCTTGCGATCCTTGTCCCATTGATTTTAATGCTTCGTAATTATAAGTCAACCAGTGGTAAACATAACGATAATTTGCTATATATTCATCTACCTCAATGTTACAACAGGCTTGATTTGTTGTTAATGGAATTTTGGTAATACCTACTTTCGCAGCAGTTGCTCCATACATAGCCACTATAACCGCATTTTTTTCAATCCATTTAGCTGATGAATTCGCTAGACCTTCTTCTGTTATACTTAATTCTGTACCATAAATCTCCCGAAAATCTACCTCTTGAGTTCTAAGCCAAGGAATTGAACCTCCATAATATAAGCTATTTGATCTATCTGGTGTCCCTCCAGACGTTACCTTTTTAGAAACATCTAGGATTGTCTTCCACTCAACCTGATAGAGCTCATCCTCAAATGATAAGAGTTTATCTCTATAATAAGAATATTGCTTTTTACGTGAGGTCAATTCTGAGGTCAATTCTGAGGTCAATTCTGTAACATACTCAGTCATTTTGTCAAGTTTCTGCACGATTTTTTCTTGAATTTCTAGAGGAGGGATTGGAATTAGGAGTTTTGCAACATCCTTAGGATATACATGCGGCACACCTGAACCTTTTTTCAAACTAAAAATAATTTCTTGTTTTTCAAGAAGACAATGATATAAATACTTCGTACTTAACATTTCCTCCAATGGTTTAATGGAAAAAGCATCCGATACAAAGATAGGTTCTTTCCAATACATCACAAAACCTGCATATGCTCCACTACCTGCAACAGTTATTGTTTCGCCTTCTCTGTTAAATTCTCCATGGAAGTATGCAGGTTTCTGACCTCCAGAAATAACTGGATAAGGTCCATCAGTAGCTGTTTTATAGGTAATTGTTTTCCCACGTTTTAAAAATGCCACTTCCCCCAACTCTTTCCACTCAACGGAATAGTTTTGGATTTCTTCTAGGATGTTCATATCATACTCCCTCATTTCTTTAGTATTTCTTCCCATTTCTCCACAAATCCAATATGATGCAGATGAATCACTGCTTGATAGCGTTTAATGAGTTCTGACAATTCACATAAAAATCCTTCATTCCATTTTTTCTTATTTGGATAGAGGTTTTTAACTGCATAAAGTTGTGCCATTAATCTATTTTTTAATTTACTATTTTCATTCATAAAAGCAGGTAGTTGACCAGGGATCTTTGTAAAGCTTGTGTAGTATAATCGATTATAATGAGCACAGTAATTTCTTAAAACCACGGCAACTTCTAGATAGGTTCTAACTTGAGTGGACTTTATGCCAACATTTTTAGCTATATCTTGCTGGATATCTATAGGAGAATCTGCAAAAAATTTAGAAGTCATTCCAAAAGTAAAAAATTCTACTAAAACCCAAATAGGGAACTCCCCATCATATTTTAGCTGATGATGCTTATAAATCGGGCTTTTCTGCCTATGAACCAACTCTTTTTCAATATCTTCTAAAAATTCATTATGTTTATGAAATTTATTAAAGGCAGTCGCTTCTTTATAAGCTAAAGCACCGTAATTGTTTCCATGATGATAGGCAACTTGAGTCCTAAAGTACAACTCAATATCTTCTAAATACTTGAAAATAAGTAAACGCAATTCTGCATCAAAACAAGAAATTCCATAAATTTTCTCCAAAGAAACCTTGCTGGAATCATACTTCTGCGTCTCTTTATCACGAAAAGGTAAAAAATAAGCAGTTAGCCGATAATAATTAACCTTTTGTAAGATATCAATCGCATACTCGTTTGATTTAATATCTTTACAACCGTGTTCAATTAATTTGGCTACCTGCTCATCCCAAGTTTTAAATTCTTTAATTTTCATAATAACTTCCGTATAAAAAAATGTCCGCCTTGTCACATCAAAGAGAGGTGGGCGGTCCTATTAACTCTATTATACCGTTTTTAACAGATAATTCAAGGATTTTTTACTTTTTTTGAAATTATTTTCAATATAGTATATACGATAGCCAATCGCCAAAATCACGTCGAGATTATAATAGGCGACTTTTTTTGACTGGGTTTTACCTGCTATTGCACCGTGACGAGTGGTTGTCAACTGATAGTTGACAACCACTGTTTCATCTAATTCACCATCCTCAAATATTGCCTTGATATGTTTACTAATGTTTTGCTTGGAAGTTTGAAAGAGCTCAGCTAGTTCTTGTTGGAGCAGCCAGACCGTTCCATTATCCAAGTGAAGCTCAATAGCGGACTTGCCATCATCTGTTCTATAGAGAATCACATCATTTGCCATGGCTCAATTCCTCTACAATCTTGTCTATCTCTGCACGCAAGTGGTCAATCTTGTCAACAGTCTCAGCGATTTCTTTATTGAGCTCATCAATATCAATCTTCTCACGTGTATCTTCTTGTTCGACATAGGTTGAAACAGATAGGTTATAATCCTGCTCTGAACCAATCACTTCATTATCAACGAGAGCCGCTTTATAGTCTACGCTTTGATAATTAGTAAATAATTCAATAATGTGCTTAATATTGTCATCCGTCAAGACATTGTTATTGGTCTCTTTCTTAAATTCTTTACTCGCATCAATAAAGAGTGTTTTGTTTTCAAGTTTATTCTTCGCCAGAACTAAGATCGTAGTCGCAATAGAAGTTCCAAAGAAGAGATTGTCTGGAAGGGCAATGACTGCTTCAACAAAGTTATTATCTACCAGATACTGACGAATGGTCTTTTCAGCTCCTCCACGATAGAAAATTCCTGGGAAACAAACGATAGCTGCCCGACCTTTATTGGACAAATGATTGAGACTATGCATAATAAAAGCAAAATCAGCTTTTGACTTAGGCGCTAGCTTTCCTGCTGGCGCAAAACGGTCATCGTTTATCAGAGTTGGGTCTCCATCTCCTACCCATTTGACAGAATAAGGAGGATTAGATACGATGGCATCAAAAGGCTTTTCTTCCAAATGTTGAGGATTTAAAAGGGTGTCCCCTCGCTTAATGTCAAAGTTATTGTAATTGATATTATGCAAGAACATATTCATACGAGCCAAGTTATAGTTGGTCATGTTAATTTCTTGACCAAAGAAACCATCTTCTAGGATATGCTCTTCATATTGTTTTTTCATCTGGAGGAGGAGTGAACCCGAACCACATGTTGGGTCATAGACCTTGTTAATTTTGTCCTTACCAACCATGACTAGTCGAGCCAACAGTTTAGAGACTGTCTGAGGAGTGAAAAATTCACCACCACTTTTTCCTGCATTACTAGCATAGTTAGAAATCAAGAATTCATAGGCATCCCCAAAGGCATCGATGTCATTTTCCTCAAAGTTGCCAAAATTAATACTATTGATACCATTAAGAATATCAGAAAGGCGCTTATTTTTTTCTGGAACAGTTCCACCAAGGATATTGCTTCGTGTATCCAAGTTATCAAACAAACCTTTGATATCATCCTCTGATTTGAACCCAATCGCTGACTTTTCAATAGCTTGAAAAATGTTAGCCAAGTCTTCGTTTAAATTTTCATTTTGCGAAGCATTCTCGACAACATTTTCAAATAGTTGACTCGGAAGGATAAAGAATCCCTTATCCTCAACTGTCCCTGGTTTAAAATCTTGCTCAGCTTCTTGGTCACTCAATTCAGCATAACGGAATTCTAAGTCACCAGCTTCATGCTCAGCACGGTCAAAATAGTCTGCCATGTGTTCGGAAATAAAGCGATAGAACAGAATCCCTAGGATATATTGCTTAAAATCCCAACCGTCTACAGCTCCACGAACATCGTCCGCGATTCCCCAAATTTTACGATGCAGCTCCTTGCGTTCTGCATTTTCTTTACTTGCCATTTTCACTTCCCTAATTCAATGCATTATCCTTTTTATTTTATCATATTTTAAGAAAAAGCACTTAAACCAAGAATAAAAGTGCATCCTAAAAGTTAGACAGAAAAAATCTAACTTTTGGGATGCAGTACAGAAGAGCGAGGGGTGTTCATTTTAGAGTGAATCCTATATCCTAATGCTTTTTCAATTTTTTTCTTTCTATTTTTTAATTGTGATAACATTAGATTAGAAGTATTTGGACTAATTTTATCAAATATTTCCTGGGATCTCTGAGCATATTTTATAAAATTGCTAGGATATTTTTTTGATTTTCCAAAATCAGTATACAATGAGTAAATTTTGTGACGATTTGGTAGCTTCTTTAATCCTTTCTTTCTTTGAATATATTTAGATTTATATATCAATTTTCTACCTTCACGGTAAAATTTATAGATACTCTTTTCACGAATTTTGACATTATTACCATCAAATCGAAACCCTAAATAATCTATACCATTTACTTTGTTGTGTTCATCCAATACCACATTATCATTAATAAAAAATTTTTTATTTTTATCAGTCTGTAAATGAATTTTATTCTCATCTGATAGTTCTTTTAATAAATTTGTAATCTCCTCTACAAAATTATTTCCATACCTAAAATACAGTTTTTCAACATCTAATACAATTATAAAATCATCAGAATATCTTTGATAAAAACCATCAAATTCTTTTGAAAGTTCAGCTAAGCTCCTATCAAAATCAACAGCATAGATATTAGCAAGAACTCCACTTAATGAATTTCCTTGAGGAATTCCAAAAATATTTTTGTTTAATTTACATTTATTATATTTTTGAAATTTTCTAAAATCACCTATACTTCGAAAATAACTAACATCATTTTTCAGTACTAAAGAATCATCAGAAAAATCTAAAGTACTTTTTTCAATAAAGGCAAATTTAGTTAGTGATTTATATATATTATACCAATCACTGGGTAATTGTTGAACTTTTAATACTCTCTGCAATCTATCCTTTAATAATTTGTGATCCAATGTATCAAAAAACTTTTCAAAATCACCAATAATTACCAAAGCATTGTCTTGCTTCTCTATAAAAGAAATCGCCTCCGCAGCAAAATTTATACTACTTTGATGTTGTTTATTCGTACGATATGCCACCGAGAAGAAATTTAAATCATTATCCTCCATCCACTCATTGTAGCAAATATTTAATAAGTCAGAGTAATATTTATATATCAAACCATCTAAATGGCCCGCATACATTAGAGGGCGAATCTTAAACTTCACAGGTCTACCATCAATATCACTAAACTCATAACCAACGTACTTAGAACTTTTCCGATTATAACGCAAAAAAGGAAGAAAGCTATGACGAGCAACTTTCTCTGGATCTGTAATATAATCTATTACCCTATCGATCATCATCCTTTTATCAATATGACGATATTTCTTACACTTATACGATTTGAAATTTATTTTTTCCATAAAACAAAAGGAGCAATATTAGCAATAGGTCGGTATTCCTATATAGAGAAGCTAATATTGCACACTTATATTAATTATTTTCTTATACCGAATGCCAAATCAGTCACAAACATTAGAATAATTTCTTGTAAGAAGTTCATTAGTATCTCCTCAAATCCTTCATGTTGGTGGTATTGGTAGCTTTGACTACGAGTCGAACGTAGACGAAGACGTTGTCGAAGTTCGAATCCAAACTGCCGATGGAGGCAGATTGCAACGATAATCAAAATTAACATCTTCGCGTCTATATTAATTATAGCACAATTTGTAGCTTGTGAGCAAGCGTCTATCATTGTGACAGATAAATTCGACTTCCCATACGGCTAAACCTATGGACAACTTTATTTTACCATTTAAAACAATGAAGTCAAGTAATAATTAATTCATTATCCAACTATATTTAGTAATTATTTCAGAACTGATTAATATTAAAATTAACTAACGATTCAAAAGATTCATACTAAACATACATTCCGTCCATCAGATAGAGACTCTTACTATTTTTGGATTTTACCTTTTCGAGCTTTATAATACATATAAACTTTAGGGAAGATAACTATTCGAAAGCTAGAAGACCTCAAAATTTTCTCAGATAAGCTATTCGAAGCTTAGAATACCCATAAATTTATGTATTTCTTATCATTCTAAGTTTAGAATACATATAACCTTTAGGTAGTCAACTGATCCGATACTTAGAATAAGGTCTAAAATATCTCGAACTCAGATTAGTTTTTATTATCAAAATATGGTATAGTAGAATCATACTATCTATGAGGAGTTTACATGTCACAGGATAAGCAAATGAAAGCTGTTTCTCCCCTTCTACAGCAAGTTATCAATATTTCATCTATCGTCGGGGGAGTCGGCACCTTGATTTTCTGTATTTGGGCCTATCAGGCAGGAGTGTTACAGTCCAAGGAAACCCTATCGGCCTTTATCCAGCAAGCTGGGGTTTGGGGGCCACCACTCTTTATCTTTTTACAGATCCTACAAACCGTCGTTCCGATCATTCCGGGAGCTTTGACCTCAGTGGCTGGGGTCTTTATTTACGGCCACATCATCGGGACTATCTATAACTATATCGGCATCGTGATTGGCTGTGCCATTATCTTTTACTTGGTGCGTCTCTATGGAGCTGCCTTTGTCCAGTCCGTCGTCAGCAAGCGCACCTATGACAAGTACATCGGTTGGCTAGATAAGGGTAATCGTTTCGAGCGTTTCTTTATCTTTATGATGATCTGGCCAGTTAGCCCAGCTGACTTTCTCTGTATGCTGGCTGCCCTGACAAAGATGACCTTCAAGCGCTATATGATTATCATCGTTTTGACCAAGCCCTTTACCCTAGTGGTTTACACTTATGGTTTGACTTATATTATTGATTTCTTCTGGCAGATGTTTTGAGAATAGAAAAATCCGTTTGGTTTCCCAAGCGGATGTTTTTTGTTTTATTTTGCGACACTCTTAGCAAGGACAAAGTTCCCAAGTGTAGCCGAACCATTGCCTGCAACTGCTGGAGTCACGATATAGTCACGCACGTCTGGTACTGGTAGGTAACCATTTAGAAGAGCAGTGAATTTCTCACGTACACGGTCCAGCATGTGTTGTTGGGCCATAACGCCACCACCAAAGACGATGACGTCTGGACGGAAAGTCACTGTAGCATTGACCGCAGCCTGAGCGATGTAGTAGGCTTGAACATCCCAGACAGAACTGTTGAGTTCGATGTTTTCACCACGAATACCTGTACGAGCTTCTAGACTTGGTCCAGCCGCAAAGCCTTCCAAACAACCCTTATGGAAAGGACAGACGCCGTTAAATTCTTTTTCTACATCCATTGGGTGTTTAGCCACATAGTAGTGACCCATCTCAGGGTGACCGACACCTCCGATAAACTCACCACGTTGGATAACACCTGCACCAATCCCTGTACCGATCGTGTAGTAAACCAAGTTTTCGATACGACCGCCGGCATTATTACGAGCAACCACTTCACCATATGCAGAACTGTTTACGTCTGTCGTGAAATACATAGGCACGTTTAGAGCGCGACGAAGTGCACCAAGCAAGTCAACATTTGCCCAGTTAGGTTTTGGAGTTGTTGTGATAAATCCGTAAGTTTTTGAGTTTTTATCGATATCTATTGGACCAAATGAACCAATGGCAAGTCCTTCAAGATTGTCGAATTTTGAGAAGAACTCGATGGTTTTATCGATTGTTTCAATAGGTGTTGTTGTAGGAAATTGTACCTTTTCTACAACGTTATAGTTTTCATCTCCGACAGCACAGACAAATTTTGTACCGCCCGCTTCCAAGCTTCCGTATAGTTTTGTCATGATTAACCTCTTGTATTTATTTTCTTTATTATAGCATATTTCTAGACTGAAAATTGCTCAATATTTTAGATTTTCCTCTGTAAATTTTACCATTCAAGCAAAAACGAACAAACATGACATTTGTTCGTTTTTATGAATCTATTAAGCTTTAACTTCGATGATTGCATCACCCTTAGCAACTAATCCAGAAGCAACTGGATTTACTGAAGCAAATTCCGCAGTGTTTGTTACGATAACCATAGTTGTGTTATCCAGACCTGCAGCAGCAATCTTAGCTGAGTCAAATGTTCCAAGAACATCTCCAGCTTTAACCTTGTCACCTTGGGCAACTTTATGGTTGAATCCTTCACCGTTCATTGAAACAGTATCGATACCAACGTGGATCAAGATTTCAGCTCCGTTAGCTGTTCTTAGGCCATAAGCATGTCCTGTTGGGAAGACAATTGTCACTTCAGCATCAGCTGGTGCGTAAACAACATCTTCACTTGGTTTTACAGCGATACCTTGTCCCATAGCTCCACTTGAGAAGACTGGATCATTCACATTTGAAAGAGCAACGACATCACCAACGATTGGTGTTTGGATAACACCTTCGCTAGGTGAAACCACAGTACCAGTTACTGCTTCTTCTGTTAAACGGTCAGTTTCAGCTTCAGAAATTGCTCCTGAAACTTCTTCTACTTCATCTTCGTAACCAAACATGTAAGTAAGAGCAAAACCAAGTACAAATGATACAGCTACCATAAGAAGGTATTGTAGAAGTTGTCCGTTACCAATGTAAAGCATTGTACCAGGGATGATTGTGATACCATTACCAGTACCAGCAAGTCCAAGGATAGATGCCAATCCACCACCGATTGCACCAGCAATCAATGAAAGGAAGAATGGTTTACGGAAACGCAAGTTAACCCCGAAGATAGCAGGCTCAGTAATACCTAGGAAGGCAGAAAGAGCAGCTGGGAAGGCAAGTGTTTTAAGTTTAGGATTTTTAGTTTTCACACCAACGGCTACTGTCGCAGCACCTTGAGCAGTCATGGCAGCTGTGATGATAGCGTTGAATGGGTTAGCATGGTCAGCAGCAAGCAATTGAACTTCAAGCAAGTTGAAGATGTGATGAACACCTGATACGACGATTAATTGGTGAACTCCACCAATCAAGAAACCACCAAGTCCGAATGGCAAGTTAAGAATAGCTTTTGTTCCAATGAGGATGTAACTTTCAACAACGTGGAAGACTGGTCCGATAACAAACAATCCAAGGATTGACATTACAAGGAGTGTTACGAACGGTGTTACCAAGAGGTCAAGTACATCTGGAACAACTTTACGAACAGCTTTTTCAAATTTAGCTCCGACAACCCCGATAATGAAGGCTGGAAGAACGGAACCTTGCAAACCTACAACTGGGATAAATCCGAAGAACTGCATTGCAGTTACTTCACCACCAGACGCAACAGCCCAGGCATTTGGAAGTGAACCAGAAACGAGCATCATACCAAGAACGATACCAACAGCTGGGTTACCACCGAATACACGGAAGGTTGACCATACAACCAAACCTGGCAAGATGATGAAGGCTGTATCTGTAAGGATTTCTGAGTAAATCTTCACATCATCTGGAAGTGTAATTCCAAGAGCAGTCAAGAGACCACGAACACCCATGAAGAGACCAGTTGCTACGATAACTGGAATGATTGGAACAAAAACGTCACCGAAAGTACGGATAGCACGTTGGAACCAGTTTCCTTGTTTAGCAGCTTCTGCTTTCATATCTTCTTTAGAAGATGTTGGCAAACCAAGTGCAACGACTTCGTCGTACATCTTGTTTACTGTACCAGTACCAAAGATGATTTGGTATTGGCCTGAGTTAAAGAAAGCTCCTTGAACTTTATCCAAGTTCTCAATCACTTCCTTATTGATTTTTCCTTCATCTTTGACCATGACACGTAGACGAGTCGCACAGTGGGCAACACTGTTGACATTTTCACGTCCGCCAAGGGCTTCGATGACCTTTTTTGCAATATCCTGATTGTTCATTTGCAAAAATCTCCTTATAAAATTTTGTTCTTGTTTGAAAGCGATTTTATTCGCCCTACGACTATTATTTTATCACGTTTCTAAAATATGTCAAGCGTTTTGCAGAATTTTTTAAACCCTTTCTTTTTTCTCTGATTATTTTTGCTCGTTTTTGAGGGTTATTCTCTTTTTCCTCAAAAAAATATCTTTATACTTGAGGAATCAAGGCTTTTATTTACATTTTCTTTCATTTTTTCGTGAAAATTTGCCAGATTTCCTTTACTCGATTTATGGCAATCGTTTGACATGTTTTTCTTTTTTTTAACATAAAAGACTTGCTTTTTTTGCCGAAAACGTTTACTATTAATAATAGAATAGAACTTATGGAGGAAAGATAAAATGGAATGGACAACCGAGCGCCGTTACAGACGCTATGAAGACTGGTCTAATGATGAAATCAAACAAATCAAGGAAACGATGGCACAATCTCCTTGGCATACTCGTTACCATGTCGAGCCTAAAATGGGCCTTCTCAATGATCCAAATGGTTTTTCTTATTTTGATGGCAAATGGATTCTCTTTTACCAGAACTTCCCCTTTGGTGCAGCCCATGGGTTGAAGTCTTGGGTGCAGCTTGAAAGTGATGATTTAGTGCACTTTACAGAAACTGGAGTCAAAGTTTTGCCAGATACTCCATTTGATAGCCACGGTGCCTACTCTGGTTCTGCCATGCAGTTCGGCGATCAGTTGTTCCTATTTTATACTGGAAATGTCCGTGATGAAAATTGGATTCGTCACCCTTACCAGATTGGTGCTCTGATGGATAAGGATGGCAAGATTACAAAGATTGACAAGATCTTGATTGACCAGCCATCAGACTCTACTGATCACTTCCGTGACCCACAAATTTTTAACTTCAAGGGTCAATATTATGCCATCGTCGGTGGACAGGACTTGGAGAAAAAAGGCTTCGTCCGTCTCTACAAGGCTGTGGACAATGATTATACAAACTGGCAAGCAGTTGGCGACCTTGACTTTGCTAACGACCGTACTGCCTACATGATGGAATGCCCAAATCTGGTCTTTGTAGGGGAGCACCCTGTCCTTCTCTACTGCCCACAAGGATTGGATAAGGGTGTCCTAGACTATGATAATATCTATCCAAACATGTACAAAATCGGGGCTTCCTTTGATTCTGAAAATGCCAAAATGGTAGATGTGTCTCCACTGCAAAATCTAGACTATGGTTTCGAAGCCTATGCAACGCAAGCCTTCAACGCTCCAGATGGACGTGCACTAGCAGTAAGTTGGCTTGGGTTACCAGATGTTTCTTACCCATCTGACCGTTTTGACCACCAAGGAACTTTCTCCTTGGTCAAAGAACTCACTATCAAAGATGGCAAACTCCACCAATATCCTGTCTCAGCTGTCAAAGAACTTCGTTCTTCTGAAGAGGTCTTCTCAAATCGTACTCAAACCAATAACACCTATGAACTGGAGCTCAACTTGGAGGCCAATAGCCAAAGCGAGATTGTCTTGCTCGCTGATAAAGAAGGCAAGGGACTTTCAATCAACTTTGACCTTGTAAATGGTCAAGTGACAGTGGATCGTAGCCAGGCTGGTGAGCAGTACGCCCAAGAATTTGGAAGCACTCGTTCTTGCCCAATCGACAAGCAAACTACTACTGCTAACATCTTCATCGACAATTCTGTTTTTGAAATTTTTATCAATAAAGGAGAAAAAGTATTTTCTGGTCGCGTCTTTCCGAATGCCGATCAAAATGGTATCCTGATCAAATCTGGAAACCCAACCGGAACCTACTATGAATTAGATTATGGTCGCAAAACTAACTGATGTCGCAAAACTTGCTGGTGTCAGCCCTACTACCGTTTCTCGGGTTATCAATAAAAAAGGTTATCTGTCTGAAAAAACCATTCTCAAGGTCAATGAAGCCATGAGAGAATTGGGCTATAAGCCCAACAATTTAGCTCGTAGCCTCCAAGGAAAATCAGCTAAGTTGATTGGCTTAATTTTCCCAAATATTTCCAATGTTTTCTATGCAGAATTGATTGATAAGTTGGAACACCAACTCTTTAAAAATGGATACAAGACCATCATCTGTAACAGCGAGCACGACTCTGAGAAGGAACGAGAGTACATCGAAATGCTAGAGGCCAATCAGGTCGATGGTATCATTTCTGGAAGTCACAACTTGGGAATCGAAGACTACAATCGTGTGACAGCCCCAATCATTTCCTTTGACCGAAACTTGTCTCCAGACATTCCTGTTGTCTCCTCTGACAACTACGGTGGCGGGGTTCTCGCTGCCCAAACCTTGGTCAAGACAGGTGCCCAGTCTATCATCATGATTACAGGGAATGACAATTCCAACTCGCCTACTGGACTGCGTCATGCTGGCTTTGCTTCTGTTCTCCCAAAAGCTCCTATTATCAATGTTTCGAGTGACTTTTCTCCCGTTAGAAAGGAAATGGAAATCAAGAATATCTTGACTCATCAGAAACCAGATGCTATCTTTGCTTCAGATGATCTGACAGCAATTTTGATTATCAAAATTGCTCAGGAACTGGGAATCTCTGTTCCTGAAGAGCTCAAAGTCATCGGCTATGACGGGACTTACTTTATTGAGAACTACTACCCTCAACTCGCGACCATCAAGCAACCCTTGGAAGAGATTGCCCACCTCACTGTTGATCTTCTCTTGCAGAAGATCGAAGGCAAGGAAGTCGCGACAACTGGTTACTTCTTACCAGTCACATTATTACCAGGAAAAAGTATTTAAGTACAAAAAACTCAGACGAATGCGTCTGAGTTTTTTTATGATCGTAAATTTTCCAGATAGCGCTGGGCTGTCTCTAAGTTAAAGGTTTTATCTGCGATGAGGCGCTCAACGAGGGGAGCAACCTCGGACTCACTAGCACCAGCTAGGAGAGCTAGGGATTTGGCCTGTAGTTTCATGTGACCTTGCTGGATGCCCGTACTTACTAAGGCTTTGAGGGCCGCAAAGTTTTGGGCAAGACCGATGGACACGATAATCTGAGCTAATTCTTTAGCAGAAGGATTTCCTAGTAGTTCATGACTAAGGGCTACACGTGGGTTGAGACCGATAGAGCCACCCTTGGTCGCTACCGGCATGGGTAGGGTCATCTCACCGACCAATTCTTCTCTTTCCATGTCCAGCGTCCATTGACTAAGACCTTGATAGCGTCCGTCTCGACTGGCAAAGGCATGAGCCCCAGCTTCGATGGCACGCCAGTCATTACCCGTGGCAATCAAAATAGCATCAATACCATTAAAAATCCCTTTATTATGGGTAGTCGCTCGGTAGGGATCAGCCTGCGCAAACTGGCTGGCCAAGGCTATTTTCTCCGCAATTTCTCGTCCTTGGTCCCTTTGGGGACTCAAGTAGCGAAAGGCGATACGACAGCTTGCTGTCACCAGAGAATCGGTCGCGTAGTTGGACAAAATTCCCATAAGACTTTGTCCTTGACTGAGTTCTTCTAAGACTGGCTTCAAGGCTTCCAGCATGGTGTTGAGCATATTGGCTCCCATGGCTTCCTGGGTATCGATATGGAGATAGACGACGAGAAAGTCTGTTTCTCCCTTAATCTGTTCCACATGCAAATCACGCGCCCCTCCACCACGTTTAACGATAGAAGGATAGGCTTGATTGGCAAGTTCCAAGAGTTCGGCTTTCTTACTGGCAATCTTCGCTTGCGCTTGTTCAGGATCAGCAACTTGATAAAGGGCTACCTGACCAATCATCTGGCGCTGATGAACCTGAGCAGTAAAACCGCCTGCTCGCTTGATGATTTTGCTGGCATAGCTAGCTGCAGCAACCACTGACGGCTCTTCTGTCACATAAGGAACTGTATAATCCTGACCATTCACCAAAAGTTCTGTAATGATCGAATAAGGCAGAGAAAAAGTTCCTACCACGTTTTCACTCAGCTGGTCTGCAATAGCCAAGCTGACTTGTTCATCCTGCTCTAGACTGGTTTGCTTTTCAGGACTAAGGAGCGCCTGAGCTCGCAACAACTCAAGGCGCTCATGGTATGATTTTTTAGAAAATCCATTCCAACTTATCTTCATTATTTTTCAACCTTGCTATAACGGCGTTGGTGGTCGACAATCTCCACCAAGGCATAGTCTTGATGTTCATAAGCTGCAAATTGGGCTGAACCAGATTCATCCAACTGAACCTCTTCGAAGAAGACTTTTTCATAGTCTGCAACGGATAGGACTGTACGTTGTTGGAGTTTGCTCAAGCGCTCTTTGTCGAGATAAGCTTCATAGCCTTCGACCAATTCACCACTAAAGAACTCTGAAACAGCTCCACTTCCGTAACTGTAGAGGGCAATTTTATCGCCAGCCTTCAAAGTCTCTGCATTTTCTAAAAGGGAGAGGAGACCGAGGAAGAGGGAACCTGTATAGATATTCCCAATCATCTGACTGTAGAGAATGGACTTATCAAAGTTTTCTTGCAGACTATCCTGCTTCTCCTGAGAAAGAGTCTTGTCCATCATCTTGCGCAAGCCTTTTAGGGCCAGCTTAGGATAAGGCAAGTGGAAACAGATGGCCGCAAAGTCACCCATGGTCCAATCGTAACGCTTCTTGTATTCGTCCCAAGTCGTCATGAGACTGTCCAGATATTGCTGGGTTGAATAAACACCATTGACATAAGGAGTGCTTGAATAGTTCGGACGCCAGAAATCCATGATGTCGCGCGTTTGAGCAACGTTATCATTGTTAAAGGCCATGATGCGCGGATTTTGAGTGATCAACATCGCCACACTTCCAGCACCCTGAGTTGGCTCACCCGGAGTCGCCACACCATACTTGGCAATATCACTGGCAATGACCAAGACCTTGGATTCTGGAGAATTTTCCACATGTAACTTGGCATAATGAAGGGCAGCTGTTGCTCCATAGCAGGCTTCTTTGATTTCAAAGCTACGGGCGAAAGGCTGAATGCCTAACAGACCATGAACAAAGACCGCTGCTGCCTTACTCTGGTCAATTCCTGACTCGGTCGCCACGATGACCATGTCGATTTCTTCTTTATCTGTATCTGTGAGGATAGAGTTGCTGGCACTAGCAGCCAAGGTAACAATGTCCTCAGTCAGTGGTGCAATACTAATTTCATTTAACAAGAGTCCCTTGCTAAATTTTTCGGGGTCAACTCCCCTCGCTTCTGCTAGGTCTTGTAATTTCAAGACATATTGACTGGTCGCAAAACCAATCTTATCAATACCGATTGTCATATTTACCTCTGTTTTTTCATTCATTGTAAAAAATCGTTTCATTCTATTTTATCACAAATAGGGGCAAAAGAGAGAAAAAAGACTTGATTCAACAAATCAAGTCTTTGCTTTGACTGCATTAGGAAGAGATTCCTCGTTGTTTTCGGATGTAGTAATAAAGCTTTAAAATCACCGTTCCACTTGCCATCCCGATAGAAATGACCAGAGCCAACATAACCACTAGAGTCGCGCTGGCAAGGGCATGACTGTAATCGCCTGTCACAAAGAAAGCTGTCGTCCGATAGGATAAATAACCTGGCACCAAGGGGGCAAGAATGGCCAAGACAAATACCACCGCTGGTGTCTTATAGACAATACTTAAAATCTGACTGATACAAGATCCAACCACCGCCGCGATAAAGGTCGCAACGATGACATTGGTCGGTTCTTTTAGAACAAGATAGAGGAGCCAAACGCCCATTCCCAAAATACCACCAGGTAGGAGCATGGAGCGTTGGACATTCAGTACGATTAAAAAGGTGATAATGGCGAGTAAACTCGCCACCGCTTGGAGTAAAATACTTGTTAGAGTCATCTTATGTCATCAAAACCAGGGCGACCGAAGTGCCGGCCCCTAAAGCGAGGGTAATGAGCAGAGATTCAAACATCTTGCTCATACCAGAGTTGATATGATTGGTCATGATATCCCGAACCGCATTTGTCAGAGCAATCCCTGGAACAAAGGGCATGACCGCTCCTGCTATAATCAGGTCTGCTGTGGAAGGAAATCCAGTGTAGCGGGCCCAGAACTGGGCAATCAAGCCAAAAACAAAGGCACCCGCAAAGGCTGTTACAAAAGGAATTCGGATAAACTTCTCGACGTAGAGAGAGAAGGCAAATCCAAATAAAGTCGCAATAGCCGCACCAAAAGCGTCATAGACATTGCCCCCAAACATAATCGAGAAGAAAGGGGCACTGAGGGTCGCTGCTACGGTCACTTGGAACTTGGTATAAGGAAGGGCTTGATTGCCGATTTCTTTCAGCTTTTTAAAGGCTGTCGAGAGATCAATCTGCCCTCCGACAAGCTCCCGTGATACTTGGTTGACATCACAGACTTTTTCAATGTTATAAGAGGATGAGGTTACCCGTTTCATCCGAGAAATATTGGTATTTTCGATAGAAAAGAAAATAGCTGCGGGCATGGCAAGTACATTGCAATCCATAATCCCTTGTGAATGGGCAATACGAATCATGGTATCCTCAACCCGATGAATCTCCGAACCACTTTTCAAGAGAATGGTTCCAGCTAACATAATGACATCAATGACGGCATTCAACTCTCTCGATTCGTCCATTTTCTCCTCCTTTTTTCTACTCCCTATATTTTATCACAAAATCTTGTTAAAAAAAATCTTTGTCATGATTTCATGACAAAGATTCGTTTAATCTCGAGAACTTTCGCGGTTTCCTTCATTGTTTGGTTGATTCGTTGGAGGATTATTACCTTGTTGATTTCCTTGCTGGTTCCCTTGATTTGGTGTTGTTGTAGAACCCTGGTTCCCTCGTTGAGCAGGGTTAGAGGATGAAGTTGACGGCGGTGTTTTCGGTTTGTAAATCGAAATCTTGATACGCGTGCTAGCAAGGTCAACCTTTTCACCAGCTTTTGGCGTTTGATCTACAACCGTACCCTCTGCTGTTCCTTCAGGAGCAGTCGATACTTCAATAACCTCGATATTAGCCTCTTTTACTCCGACAATCTGAGTCAGATTATTCTTAGTAAATTCGAGACTTGAACCGATGTAGCTAGGCATGCTGACACTGGTCACCTTCTTGGCAACTGTTAAGGTAATCGTGGTGGCTTTTGAAAGGTCATAAGTCGAACCCGAAGCAGGAGTCTGTCTGAGGATAGTTCCAGGTTCGCTTTCGCTGGATTCTTCCTCTTCCATCTTGATTAGATTTTCAGGAACCTTCTTCTCCTTGAGTTCAGCTACGACATCCGTATACTTACGTCCGACATAATTGCTCAATTGGAAGGATTGCTTACCAGAAGAAACAATCAAATTGACCTTGGTTCCTTCTTTTCGGCCACTACCAGCTTCTGGATCCGTTCGAATAACACGTCCTTCTGCTACTGTATCGCTGGCTTCTGACTTTTCTTCACCGGCTTCAAACTTGGATTTTTTAAGAGTTTCCTTAGCCTCTGCAACGGTTTGTCCAGCTACGTTAGGAATAGCAATCGTTGCTGGTGTCCTTGACAAAATCCAGACCAAAGAGGCTGCAACCAATAGAAGACTAGCCAAAAGAATCATATAGCGAGCCTTAAACTTCCGTTTCTTGGCTGGCTTTGGTGCAGGTGCTGGCTCAGCGACTGGTTGAGTTGCTTTCTTTGGCTGAGGACGCTCTTCCTGCGCAGGCGCTTTAGGAATAGACGTCAGTGTACTTTGTGGAACTTTAGGCAAGGTCTTGGTATCTGCCTTGCTGGCATCATCAAAGACCAATTTTGGTTCATTTCGGCGATTGTAGGACAAACTACTCGATAAATCTACATACATCTCCGAAACAGACTGATAGCGATCCGTCAATTTCTTGGCCGTTGCCTTGATGACAACATTTTCTAAAGCCTGAGGGACAGATGGATTTTCAGCAATGACTGATGGAAGTGGCTTCTGGAAATGCTGGAGAGCAATCGTAACTGCACTATCCCCATCGTAAGGAATGTGACCAGTCAGCATCTCATAGAAGATAATCCCCATTGCATAGATATCACTCTGAAAAGTCGCTTTAGAACCACGCGCTTGCTCAGGTGACAAATAATGAACGGAACCCAGCATCGAGTTTGTCTGAGTCAGACTGGTCTCCGCAAAGGCTACTGCAATCCCAAAGTCCGTGACCTTGGCTGTTCCATCAGGTGTCAGTAGGATATTTTGAGGTTTCAAATCGCGGTGAACAATACCTCTAGTATGGGCTAAGCGCATCGCCAAGAGGATTTGTCCCATGATTCGAACCGCTTCTTCATTTGAAAGAGGATGGTGTTCTTTGATATAACGCTTGAGGTCAAGCCCTGCTACGTACTCCATAGCTAGGTACTGTTGACCTTCTTCCTCACCAATATCTGTTATCCGAACGATATGAGGATGGTCCAGATCTGCCATAGCCTTCGCTTCACGCTGGAAACGTGCTACAGCAATCGGGTCTGTCTGGTAGTTGGTCCTCAGGACCTTGACCGCCACTTCTTCCCCGTCTAGGATCAAATCCTTGGCCAGGTAAACATCTGCCATGCCCCCTCGACCAATCTGTTTGATAATCCGATACCGCCCGGCAAAAATCTTGCCGATTTGGATCATTCTGCTTCCTCCTCGTTCATGTAAACAAGGGCAACCGTAATGTTGTCTAAACCTCCTGCATTGTTAGCGAAACGAATGAGGGTTGCCGCCTTGTCTGCTAAGGAAATATCGCTGGTTACGATATCATAAATCTCGCTGGCCGAAATCATATTGGTTAGGCCGTCACTGTTGAGCAGGAGATAATCCCCTGACTCCAGTGTAATCATTCCAAAATCTGGTTGAATCTCATCTTTTTGTCCGATGGACTGAGTGATGATATTTTTTTGGGGATGCGCTTCAGCTTCTTCTGGAGTCAACTGGCCAGCCTTGAGCAATTCATTGACCAAGGAATGGTCACTGGTCAACTGGTGGTACTCTTCTCCACGAATCAAACCAATACGAGAATCTCCAATATGAGCATAGATAGCTTGGTTGTCAATAATAGCCATAGCTTCTAGCGTAGTTCCCATACCTTTGTAATCTTCGTCCTGACCTAGTTGATGAATTTTTTGATTTTCAATCTCTAGGTAGTGGGCAAACCACTCACGAACTTCATTGACTGAGTCGATTTGGGTATCCACCCAAGCCACGCCGAGGTCTGTTACCGCCATTTCACTAGCGATATTTCCTGCACGGTGCCCTCCCATCCCGTCAGCCAAGAGGATCATAGTGCGTCCTGCTCGGTTGACAAAGTGATTGACATAGTCTTGGTTATTTGTTCGTTTCTGACCAACATCTGTTAATAATGCTATTTCCATTGTGTCAGTTCCTTCCTAATCTGATATCTTACGAAATTGGCTAATGAAGAATCCATCACTTCCATACAATTCTGGAGTAATCAGGATACAGCCATCTTTCAGGATATCCTTGCATTCGTGTTCTAGTTTAACCTGCTCGAACTCGGGATGACTTTCTAAAAACGCCTCAACGACTTGAAAGTTCTCCTCAGAGACAATAGTACAGGTACTATACGTTATTATACCACCTTTTCGTAGTGTTTGACAAACACTACCTAATATTTCCAGCTGAATTTCCTGCAATGACGTGAAATCTGCCGTTTCTTTATTGTATTTGATATCTGGTTTGCGGCGCAAGAGGCCGATTCCAGAACAAGGGGCATCTACTAAAATCTTATCAAAAGAGTCTTTTTCAAAAAACTCATGCACTTTTCTGGCGTCCAATTTTTGCGTTTGCACCCGATCTGCGACCCCCAAACGTTGGGCGTTTTCTTGGATCAAGTCCAACTTATGATCATACAAGTCCAGAGCAGTAACCTGACCTGTCATGAGATAAGAAGCCATATGGGCTGTTTTCCCACCCGGAGCTGCACAGGCATCTAGGACCTGCTCATGGCCTTGCAGATCAAGAGTGGGAGCAACCAATTGACTGGACTCGTCTTGGATGGTAATAGCACCCTCTGAAAACAAATCATGTCCCGCAAAGTGTCCCTGCTCCTTGACCAAACCAGAAGCAGCCAAAGGTGAATCACTCGCCTCTAACACGGCTTTGATTTCCTCCTTTCGACTCAAGTCGGTCACTCGGATGCTGGCTTTGTTGCGCACCAAGAGGCTTTCAAAGATGGCTTGGGCTCGCTCTTCGCCGTATTCTTCCTTAAGTTTAGACACGAGCCAAACTGGGATAGAATAGGCAATGGAATCACGCTTATTTTTGCGTTTGATGCTGTCAATATCTGGCCAGCCTTCTCGCAAAATACGACGAAGGACGGCGTTGACCAATTTTTCACTGCCTTTTTTACGGGCTTTGGCTAGCTCTACCGCTTCATTGACTACAGCGTGATTAGGAATCTTATCCAGATACCGAAGTTGGTAGGCACTCATGAGAAGAAGAACATAGAGCCAGTTATCTAGCTTGTCTCGATCTTGGATAAAGTGGGACAGGTACCATTCTAAGGTGAGTTTGCGGGCTACCGTTCCGTAGACAATCTCAGTCACCAAACCCTTGTCTGCTGCTGAAAGTTGACTGCCCTTGAGGTGTTTATTTAAGGCAATATTTGAATATGCTTGGTTGACAAAAACATCCTCTAACACTGCTAGAGCTAGATTTCTAGCCGTTTCTACTTTAGTCACCAAATCGTTCTCCTACAGTCAATGTCCGTCCAACTCCGTTGAGGAAGGAAGCAATGTCCATCTTAGGCTTACCTGCTGGCTGGACTTGCTTGAGAGACAGAGCTCCTTCAGCCGTTGCGACGATCAAGTCCTTCTTGCCAATTGAGAGGATCTCACCTGGATTTCCCTGACCTTCTACTGGTAGGGCTTCATAAATCTTAAAGCGGTCACCCTTGAGAAAAGTGTGGGCAACAGGCCATGGGTTCATCCCTCTGATTTGGTTGAAGAGTTGGCGATTGGTTTTAGTCCAATCAAGTTTCTCTTCTTCTGGCTTAATATTTGGCGAGAAAGTGACTTGACTAGAATCTTGTGGTTCAGGTTGTATTTCTCCTGCTAGGTAGCCAGGTAGTGTATCCAAGAGTAAATCACGGCCAACGATTGCCAATTTCTCAAACAAGGTGCCGACATTGTCCTCATCTGTGATGGGAATACTGCGACGGGAAATCATATCACCTGCGTCCATCTCCTTGACCATTTCCATGATAGTCACACCAGCTTCCTCATCCCCTTGAATCAAGGCATAATGAATGGGGGCGCCACCACGGTGTTTGGGAAGAAGGGAGGCGTGAACATTGACCGCAAAGTCCATGCTATCAAGGAGTTTGCTTGGGAGAAACTGCCCAAAAGCAGCGGTCACAATCCCATCCGCTCCTAAATTCATAATAGCTTCCAGCTCTAAGCTTCCAGATAATTTTTCAGGTTGGTAGATAGGAAGATTTGCTTCTTTGGCAGCCTGCTTGACTGGGGTTTCTTGGATTACTTTTTTACGGCCGACAGCACGGTCTGGCTGGGTTACAACAGCTAGAATCTCGTAACGATCATCTGATAACAACCCCTTCAAAACTGTCGCTGAAAAATCGGGAGTTCCCATAAAGATTAGTTTTGTCATTTCTTCTCCTTCTTATAAAAATTGCTGCGGTTCGTGGTCAATGCTGAGACGAAGCTTGCTATTTTCCCGTTCTTGAGTCAAGGCCAAGACCTGGTTGAGGGTTGGTCCCAGCTCATCTTCTAAACGGTATTTAATCAAAATCTGGTAATGGTAAAGGTTGTGGGTGCGAGCAATGGGTTTTGGTGTCGGTCCAAGGATTTTACTAGTTTCCGATAAACCTGAGCGCAAAATTCCCATGACTTCATAGGCACGTTTGACAACCTCTTCTTCTTTCTTGTGAGAGAGGGTAATCCCAATAGTGAAATAATAAGGCGGATAGCCGAGTTGGCGCCTGATACTCATTTCATAGGCGTAAAAGCCTTCGTAGTCTTGGTCTTTGGCAAATCGAATGGCATAGTGATCAGGATTGTAAGACTGGATCAAGACCTGCCCAGCTTTTTCCGCACGACCTGCCCGACCAGCCACCTGAGTTAAGAGTTGGAAGGTTCTCTCGGAAGAACGAAAATCAGGCAGATTCAAGGCCGTATCCGCATTGAGCACTCCAACCAAAGTCACATTTGGAAAATCCAAGCCCTTGGCAATCATCTGAGTTCCCAACAAGATGTCTGCTTCCCCTCGGCCAAACTGGTCAAGAAGAGCTTGGTGACTCCCCTTCCTGCGGGTCGTATCCACATCCATCCGCAGAATGCGAGCCTGAGGAAAGAGCTCTGCTAGCTCATCATAGGCTTTCTGAGTCCCCGTCCCATAGTAACGAATACTGCGGCTCTGACAGTTGGGACAGACATGAGGAATTCCCTTGGAAAAGCCACAGTAATGGCAGTTCATGGTCTTGGTATCCATGTGGAGAGTCAGAGAAATATCACAGTTGGGGCAGCTATCTACCGTCCCACACTCCCGACACATAACAAAGCTAGAATAACCCCGACGATTGAGCATGAGGACTACCTGCTCTTTTTTATCCAGACGTTCTTTGATGGCCTCTAGCAAAGGGGGCGTAAAGTTTGATGTCTCATTCTGCCCGATATAGTCCCGAAAGTCAATCACTTGAACCTCAGGAATAGTGGCTAAAGGATTGGCCCGTTGGGTTAGACGTAAGTGGTGATAGACACCTTTTCCAGCTCGCGCACGACTCTCTAAGCTCGGTGTAGCCGAACCAAGGACCAGGGCCGCTTGATTGTACTGGGCCCGTAGAATAGCGACTTCTCTCGCATGATAACGAGGATTGCTGTCTTGCTTGTAGCTGGCTTCATGCTCTTCATCGATAATGATGACACCCAGATTTTTCAGAGGAGCAAAGATTGCTGATCTAGCGCCAACGACAACTTGAGCATCTCCACGCTCGACCTTGCGCCATTCATCGTACTTCTCACCATTAGACAAGCCTGAGTGAAGGATGGCTACTTTCTCGCCGAAACGAGCAATAAAACGTTCCGTCATCTGTGGCGTCAGGGAAATCTCAGGCACCAGCAAAATGGCTGTCTTGCCCTTGTCCAGGGCTCCTTGGATAATCTGCAAGTAAACCTCTGTCTTCCCACTTCCTGTAATCCCTTGAAGTAGGAAAGGAGGTTGCTGACTGCCAATAGCACTGATAACAGCATCGCGAGCTTGTCTTTGCTCTTGGTTCAGCTCCAAAGGTCTACTTGATTCAATGCCTTCGAAATAAGCAGCTGAACGTTGCACTTCCTTTTGGACTAGGGTTAGAGCTCCTTGATCCACAAAAAAGTTGACTTGCTCCCTCGAATAAGACTCTAACAAGCTAGCCAGAGGAGCACTTTCAGGATGAGACAGCAGATAGTCTCTCAGCTCTGCCTTTTTCTTAGCACGCGCAGAAATCTCAATCTTCTCTAGTCGAGTAGCATCAACCTCATACCAAGACTGGGTCTTGACCTTCTTCTGATCGACAGCCTGGTATTCTAGGCGGAGCAGCCCTTTTCTGGTCAAGCGCATCATTTCTGCCTGTTTGGCCAAATCTAGAGATGAAAAGGCTAGCGAATCTTCTGAACCAAACAAGCGCTCTTTGTCTGCCTGACTCAGGCCTTCTAGAGGATAGAGAATCTTATCATAGCTGGAGTTTAAAAATCCTGGAAGCATGGCTTTTAGAATGGAGATCTTGTAAGAAAAGACTGACTTACGAAGCTCCTCAGCCAGCCAGAGTTGCTCCTGGGTCAAGACGGGCGAAAAGTCTAGGACTTCTGCAATCTCTTTCAAATCCTGATCTGCCACTTCTTCATCCAACTGGGACTCCAAGCCTAGCACAATCCCTTGGATCAAACGATTGCCTTTGCCGAAGGGGACATGGACCCGCATACCGACTTCCAGCATCTCTACAAATTCCTCTGGAACCTTATAACTATAGGACTGGTCCGTTTGCATCAGCGGAACATCCACGATAATCTTTGCGATCGCCATCTTCTCACCTCCTCCTTGTCAGTAAATTCTTGCAATAGAAAAAATAAGATTGAGTCCCCCCAACCTTAAATTTTTTCACCATCTTCTTTTTCTTTAGCGATTTGCTCTTTGATTTTCTTTTCTTCTTCTTCTTTGCGGCGTTTTTCTTCTTCGATACGGAGACGAACCGCTTCACGTTTTCCTTCTGGATCTGGGTGAATCGTAACGTTTCCAGACTCGATTTCTTCTAAAGCACGAAGAGTTGATTTTTCAGACTTAAACTCTTGAGTTGCTGGCGCGCCTGCTTCTAGTTCGTGGGCACGCTTTGCTTCCAAGATTACGAGTGAATATTTTGATGGTACCTTGTCCAGCAAGGTATCGATAGAGGGTTTTAACATCATTTGCTTGTACCTATTTCCTATAGTTTATCGAGTGGTTGGAGATTTTGGCAACATCTCCTGATAGTGACCAATGACACGGTCCACACGGAAGTGTTCTGCTTCGATCACACGCTTGACACGTTCAGCAGCGAGGGGCACCTGATCGTTGACAATGGCATAATCATACTCACGCATGAGAGCAATTTCTTCCTTGGCTTTTTCGATTCGTTGGGCAATCACTTCCGCACTATCTGTTCCACGACCTACCAAACGATCTTGCAATTCATCCAAATCTGGTGGCGTTAGAAAGATAAAGACAGCATCTGGAACCTTTTTCTTAACCTGAAGAGCTCCCTGGACTTCAATCTCAAGAAAGACATCGATTCCCTTATCTAGGGTTTCATTGACATAGGTTAGAGGAGTTCCATAGTAGTTACCGACATATTCTGCATATTCCAACATCTGACCTTGACGGATTAGCTCTTCAAACTCTTCACGAGTACGGAAGAAATAGTCCACTCCATCCACTTCACCAGGACGTTGTGCACGCGTCGTCATCGATACAGAGTATTGAAATTGATTCTCAGAACTCTCAAAAATCTCTCTTCTAACCGTTCCTTTCCCAACTCCTGAAGGACCAGAAAAAACGATTAGCAAGCCTCGGTCTGCCATTATGTCTCCTTTAGTTAGTCTGTGAAATAAAGTGAAATTTCTCTCGGATACTGATGATAAGGTCAGTTATCCTTCTACAGTCTTTCTATCTAGTGTAACAAAAAAGCAGTAATATTTCAACTGCTCTTTCTTATTTATTTAGCATAATCTACTGCACGAAGTTCGCGGATCACGGTTACCTTGATATTTCCTGGGTAATCGAGATTGTTTTCAATTTTCTCACGAACTTTGTGAGCCAAGATTGTGACTTTGTCGTCTTTGATTTGTCCTGGATTAACCATGATACGGATTTCACGTCCTGCTTGAAGGGCAAAGCTATTTTGCACCCCTTCAAAGCCATTGGCGATTTCTTCCAAGTCATGGAGACGCTTGATATAGCTTTCAAGAGATTCACTACGAGCACCTGGACGCGCTGCACTCAAGGCATCTGCTGCAGCAACGATCACCGCAATGACGCTTTCGGCTTCGACATCGCCGTGGTGGCTAGCAATCGTATTCACCACAACTGGATGTTCCTTGTACTTACGAGCCAACTCCGTACCAATCTCAACGTGGCTACCTTCAACCTCGCGGTCAATAGCTTTCCCGATGTCGTGAAGGAATCCAGCACGACGGGCAAGAGCTGCATTTTCACCAAGTTCACTCGCGATGATACCAGATAACTTAGCAACCTCAATCGAATGACGCAAGACATTTTGTCCATAAGAAGTACGGAACTGCAAACGTCCCATAATCTTCATCAAGTCTGGATGAAGGTTTGGCGCACCAATCTCATAGGCAGCAGCCTCACCATATTCACGGATTTTATTGTCAATCTCTTGACGGTTTTTCTCCACCAACTCCTCGATACGAGCTGGGTGGATACGGCCATCCTTGAGCAACATTTCCATGGTCATACGAGCAATTTCACGACGAATCGGATCAAATCCTGACAAGGTCACCACTTCCGGTGTATCGTCGATAATTACATCAACCCCTGTCAAACTTTCAAAGGTACGAATATTTCGACCTTCGCGTCCGATAATGCGTCCCTTCATGGTATCGTCTGGTAGGTGAACTGTCGAGTTTGTTGACTCCGCTACATACTCACCAGCGATACGCTGCATAGCCTGAACCAAGATATCTTTGGCAATCTTGTCTGAACGCTCCTTCACTTCTTGCTCAGCCTCACGAATGCGGCTAGCAATTTCCTTGGTCAAGTTTTCCTCTGTTTGAGCCAAGATAATATCTCGAGCCTCAGTTTGGGAAAGGGAACCGATACGTTCAAGTTCAGCTTCTTTTTGTCTTTCGACTTCCTCTAATTGCTCTTCACGTGCATCAAGGTTTTTTGCTCTATCAGAAATACTTTGTTCTTTTTGTTCAAGTGTTTTTTCTTTGTTCGTCAAATTGTCGTCTTTGCGGTCAAGGCTCGTAGCTCTCTCCGTCAAACGACTTTCAATTTGCTTGAGCTCCTGACGTTCTGACTTAAATTCAGCGTCCACTTCTTCACGGTATTTTCTGGCTTCCTCTTTGGCCTCCAATAGTGCTTCTTTTTTAAGAGACTTGCTTTCGCTCTTGGCTTCATTTAGCAATAAATCCGCTTCGCGCTCAGCTTGTCCTCGTAAATTAGTTGCTTCTTGTTCAGCATTTAGAAGCATCAACTCTGCAGCCTCTTGAGATGATTTCATCTTAGCTGAGATGCTGACATATCCAATGACTAAACCAATGATGACGGCAAAAACAGCAATCGCAAGTGTCATGATTTCCATGTTTTTACCTCATTAAATTTGTTTATCGAATGACATACATTCCTTAATATTCTATCATAAAAAACCGATTTTCACAAACCCAAATTGAAGAGTTTTGTGTGAATTTTGGAAGAAAGCTCTGAAATCGCCAAACAAACTTTCTAACACTTAAAAATGACATTTTCATTAAAAAATACAATAAAAAAGCCCACCTTTCAGTAGACTTAGTTTGTTTCTATTCTAATCGGAACCCTGCCAAAACTCTGGTCTGCGATGCTTGGGTGTCCTAGTTGGTAAATCTGGTCTGCTTTTTGGGTCATATCATCCCAAGGTTCTTTGCCAATTCGGCTGACTAGATGGACCTGCTCTTTCAGAGACTTGAGATGTTGTCTGCCTTTTTCTGTAAATCCTAGGACATGGATGGCTTCTGGCAAGTCGCTTTCTCTGGCCTGCACCAGGATATAGGTCAAAAGGCGTCTGACACGCGCTTTGGTGTATCGCTTGGTGGCAACCGCCTCGACCAATTCGTCAACAGACTGAGCCTTCTTGATAGCTTCCTTGATGCGCACAGCCATTTCTTGATTGACCTGATAGATGGTCGTTAGGTCTGGATTTGACAAGATTTGATAGCGGAGCAAGGGAAAATAGTCATCCCAACTCACCTTACTGGACTGCTCAAAGAGAGCAACAGAAGGCATAAAGCGTTCTAAGAAATCTTTGTCCCTCTGGTGCTGACGGAGGGCTGTCGCCGAGGCGAAGTCCACATCCTTGTCCACAGAATGATACCCCGCTCCCTGACGCTGAATCGGCTCAAGCTTGATGTTGCGTCCTGCAACCGCCTTGGCATAGGCCAGAGCAAGGACATGATTGGGCGTGTTGCCTGAAAAATCAAGACCTGCAAATTCCTTCCACATGGCTTGGGTTTTCTGGGGATAGGAGAGAGAGTCAGGAAGATTTTCCACAAATTTCTCCATCTCAGTACCTTGCTCTGTGTATAAGTCAGCGATTTTTTGATAATCCAGAACTTCTTCTGTCCCAAAAGCCAGCCTATCAATGCCCAACCAAGTCAAGATATCCACAGCCCCTTGACCAAAGAAATCCGCCGCCTGAACACTGACTAAAAAGGGCAATTCCACTACCAAGTCTGCGCCATTTTCCAGAGCCATCTGGGCCCGAGTCCACTTATCTACAATAGCAGGCTCTCCGCGTTGCATGAAATTCCCAGACATGGCCACAATTTTCAGTCCCTCTGCCTGATCCAGCAGGTATTTGTGCCCATTATGAAAAGGATTGAACTCCGCAATAATACCTGTGATGGTCATGATAATCTCCTACTTCCGCGCGACAAAAAACCAACGGGTGCTAGTTTCTGTAGGCTCCTTGTCCTCAAAGTCCGCATAGAGTTTGAAGGACTTAAATCCAGCCTGTTCCAGCAAAACATCATAGGTCAGGACCTCATAGGTCCGTTCCTCATGCACTTCATCATGGCGACTAAAAGAGCCGTCTGCTTCCTTGACGAAAAAGGTCAACTCATGCACTATAGAGTGAGGTGCTGCGTCCTCGTAGGTATCCCAGAGCATGGCAAAATCTTCTGCATTTTCATGGTAAGAATAGCCTGGAAAAACCTCATCTGTCTGGTAGGTCGAATGCACATCAAAAATAAACACCCCATCTTCGTTAAGGGCATTATAGACTTCTTTGAAAACGTCCCCTACTTCCACCTCATCCTGCATGTAGCAGATTGAGTCCGAATAACATGTGACAAAATCATATTTACCCGCCTTGGATAAATCCAGCATGTTGCCTTCAATAAAATCAATCTTTTGCTTAGCTGAAGCAGCTCTCTTTCCCGCAATCTTCAGCATATCTGCACTCAAATCAAGTCCTGTCACATCAAAGCCAGCCTGAGAAAAGCGGACAGACTGGATACCTGTTCCACAAGCCAATTCCAAGAGTTTCTTTCTCTCCTTGGTCTTAGGCAAATGACGCAGGGAAAAATCCGTCCATTTGTCGTATAAACTATCATCCATCACAGCATCGTAAACAGCCGCAAAGGTTTCATATGTCGCCATAATTAAGATACAAAGAGCGTTAAAAGCAAAGAGAAAATAGGAATCTTACCGATGTAGCGTCAGATACAAGGGGAGTTAATCTTTTTCTCACTGCTTTTAGCTCGTGTTCAGTTTCGAGATGAACAAAACACGACGCCCTCACCTTTCCATCAATTTCTTTTAAAATAAGCAAAGAAACCCAGTTGACTACAACTGATTTCATCTCCTATGCCAAGGCTTCTGAAATGTCTACTGAATCCGCCTCATGCCATAGTTTTTCTAGGTTATAGTGGGCACGCATTTCTTCTGAGAAGATATGCACGACGACACCACCGAGGTCTAGCAAGACCCAGCCTCCAGCTGCATCACCTTCTACATGGCTGCCTTTAACACCAGCTTCGGCTACTTTTTCACGGATATTATCAGCGATAGCGTCCAACTGACGGCTATTCATCGAGCTAGTGATAACAAAGTAGTCCGTCACGCTGGTCAAGTCTTGTACATCAAGTGCAAGGATGTCCTCCGCACGTTTCTCATCTGCCGCTTTCACGACTAGTTCTAGTAATTCTTTTTCGTTCATTTAGTCCTCTTTCAAATAGTGCACAAAGGCGTTATAGGTTTCAAGGGTTTGGGGATAGATGGGAAATCCCTTATAAGCTAGATGCTCCACAGTGCGAGCTGTCTCATAGGCCACTGCCTTATTGAGCGATGAACTTGCAATCTCACGCGCCTGGTCCACTCCAGGGAAGGCACGATTGTGCTCGATGTAGTCTGCTACATAGATGACCTTGTCTAAGTCTGTCATCTGACCAGCCCCGACTGTATGGATTTCAATAGCTCGCAGGATTTCAGAATCTTGTAAATTCAAATCTTCTTTGATTTTATAAATTCCGACCATACCATGCCAGACATTATTGCCCCAGTTTTTGAGGTCAGGGTCTAGCTGATAACGGTCAATCAAGTTTAGAAATTCCTGATCTGACAATTTTTTAGCATAGTCGTGGAGAAGTCCTGCTAGGCCTGCTTTCTCACTATCCACACCAAAGCGCTGAGCCAGCTCTATGGCTGCACGCTCCACACCCAAGCAATGAGTTAAGCGTTTTGCAGGTAGAAGCTCTGCCATTCTTTCCAACAAAGCCTCACGGGAACAGTTGATATAGTCTTGATAGGCCATCAGTAGAGCCCCTCCTTCTCGATGTAGTCTAGCACTGGCTGAGGTAGGAGAAAGTTAGGTTTCCGACCTTGGGCAAGGAAGTCACGCACCATGCTCGACGAGATGTCCATGAGAGGCACATCCACCCAGATAACTGGATAAGAAGTTCCTGCCTTGTAGCGTGGGCGCTGGACTCCCACAAACTGAACCATGTCGACTAGCTCATCAATTCGGTACCACTTAGGCAGATAGTCCACCATGTCCGCACCGATAATGAAGTAATAATCCGTATCTGGATGTTGCTCTGTCAAAATCTTCATGGTGTCGTAGGTGTAGGAAATGCCCTTGCGCTCTAACTCAATGGTTTCAATGGCTAGGCCTTCAATCCCCTCAATCGCCAACTCAAGCATCTTAAGACGGTGGTGTTCAGGGATGGTTTCTTTTTTGTCTACATGAGGTGGCTGGTATTCAGGCATGAGCAGGACCTGATCCAGTCCTAACTGTTGTCGTACTTGATCCGCTACAACAAGATGGGCATGGTGAACAGGGTTAAAATTCCCTCCTAAAATCCCAACTTGTTTGCGTTTTTTCTCCTTGATTTCTGGCTCCAACTCTACCTTGGTAAAGGGAGTCAATAATTCAATTGCCATAGGCTCGTCTTCCTTTAATTCTCTGTAAAAACAGTTGTTTGGAGTAGGTGTTTAGATTTCTTTAACTTTCTTGGAAATCTTGCGATTTTCTTTCTTGCTGGATTGTTTAAACAAGATCAAGATGCGTCCGATTTTTTGGACAGTATCCACACCGATTTCTTCTTCCAAGATTTCAGCTACTTCGTGGATGTTTTCATCTGTGTTTTGCAAGAGAGTAACCTTGATCAATTCGCGGGCGTCTAGAGCTTGACGAACACTGGTTTTGATTTGGTCGTTGAGACCATTTTTTCCAATTTGGATGATGGGTTTGAGGGTGTGTGCCTGGCTGTTGAGGAAGGCACGTTGTTTTGATGTTAATGACATAATTCATTTAAAAGAGTTTCTTTTTATACTTTTCTGAAGTGGTGACGGACGTCAGCAAAGTCCTTCGGACTTTCATGACTAAAATTTGAGTCTAAGGTCTCAAATTTTCCGCAATTGGTACAATCACTTGTACCAACTGACACCACGGCGAAAAGTATTATCCATGGGGCTCGCAATGCTCGCCTTAATAAAGACAACCCTTTCCTTTCTGTGTTTAAATAATTGCTTTTCGTGTGACGACTGCGACGCCTTCTGGTGCCCAGACAGCGACTTTTGCACTTCCTGTTACACGAATCCAGCCGAGTCCTGAGATGACTAGGTCTGTTTTGTCCTTGATAGTAAATACATGCTGGACTAGTTTTGGAAAGTCTTCTTTTTCCTTGCTATTTGGTGGCGTTAAAAAGGTTCCGAGGTGCTTGTCGTAAAAGGCACTCGCTCCTTCGAGCTTGGTACGGTGGAGTTTTAGTTCATTGTCAAAGAAGGCTGTAAAACCTTGCTTTTCTCCTGCAATAAAGTCAAAGCGTCCGAGACCACCTAGAAACAGGGTTTGTTCAGGATTGAGCTGATAGGTTTTGGGCTTGATTTCCTTTTTAGGACTGACATACTTGAGGTTTTTAGCCGTCAAGTAGTGGGCCATCTGGTGGCGGTGGATAATCCCCGGTGTGTCGTAAATATAAGATCCGTCATCAAGTGGGATCTCAATCTTGTCCAAGGTTGTCCCTGGGAAGCGCGAAGTCGTGATGACATTCTGGTCACCCGTGATTTCTTGGATAATGGCATTGATAAGGGTTGATTTTCCTACGTTGGTCACACCGACTACATAGACATCACGGCCCTTTCGGTAGTGCTCGATTTTGTCAATGACTTCCTTAATGGCATGCTTGTTTTGGGCTGAAGTCAGGACGACATCCACAGGGCGAAGACCTTCTTCGTGGGCACGTTCCATGAGCCATTGGCTAATCTTGCCCGGTTTAACAGACTTGGGCAGGATATCTTTTTTATTTCCGACCAAGAGGACATCATTACCCGATACAAAGCGTGGCAAGCCTGGGATGACAGAACCATTAAAGTCAAAAATATCAATGACATTGACCACCAAGGCATCACTGTCCCCCACCTCGTGCAAGAGTTTGAGGAAATCATCGTCCGTCAACTGGACATCTGTAATTTCATTGTAATGACGGAGACGGAAACAGCGTTGGCAATAGACTTCGCCTGTCTCCAACCCTTTTTCGAGTGCCGACTGGGGCGTAAATCCAAGACCAGCCTTGTCTGTCGTCTGAATGGTTGCTCCACAACCAATACAGAGAATTTCTTCCATAGTTAGATTCCTTTTTTATATGTAATCGGTCCGTACTTTTCAGTAATTTGCTTCATGACACGGCGCTCGCGAGCTCGGTTGATCTGCGTTTTGATGGAGTCGTGTTGGACCAAGGGTTTGACCAAGATTGAGCGAATGCCTGCACGGTGGGCTGCTCGTATATCCGTCATGAGTTGGTCGCCGACCATGACCACTTCATTTTTCTCATAGTGGAATTCCTTCATGGCACGGTCAATCCCAAATGTGAAAGGCTTTAAAGCCCAATAAACGTAATCAATACCAAATTTCTCAACTGCTCGTTGGACCCGTTTTTTGGTATTATTTGATACCACGATGATGCGAATACCTGCATCCCGAAGGTCATGTAGCCATTGTTTCATCTCTGGCGTCCCATCAGGGTTGTTCCAAGCAATGAGGGTATTATCCAAATCGACCAAAACAGCCTTGATACCCTGCGCTTGCAGGCTTGGGACTGTCAGATCATAGACTGCTTCCACAGCAAAATTTGGCATATAGTTTTCAATCGCCATCCTGACTCCTTTTCTTAACTTTTTTTCGCAATTTTTCTCAAAATCAATGACAAAACCAGCCATAAGACTGCACTAGCCAAGCTGATATAGACCCAAGCATAGGGCTCATCTGTGAAGGGGAGGGGAACATTCATCCCGAAAAAACCCGTCACTACTGCCAAGACTGCTAGTAAAACTGAAATAATGGTCAAGGTTGTCAAGTTATCATTCAGGTTATTATTCAAAATGTTGTTGTAAGAGGCTGATAGTTGTTGCAGAACTTGAGAAATCAAATCGGTCATCGAAACCAGCTGGTGAGCCTCAATCATGGCATCATCAAACTGTTCTCTCTCAACTTCGTTAAATCTGCGATAAAGGGCATGTCCTTGGATATGTTCTAGCAACATGCGATTTTGCTTGGCAGCCGCTGTCAGATAAACCATACCAGTCTCCAAGTCGGAAAGGGCAAAGAGGTTTTTCTTAGTCGTTCGCTGACGCAAGAGGCCGTTGACCTCATCCTTACTCTTATCCATCTGTTCGATGACAGGATAGTAGGCATTGCTGATGATTTCCAGACTAGCAAAGAGAAATTTGTAAATAGAAAGCATATCATGACTCTCTAAATAACGTGTCATCTGTTCAATCACATAGGCATTTTTCTTATTGCTAATCGTAATCAAGCGATGATGTTCAACGATAAAGGTCATGGGAAAGGCTTCATAGTATTCCTTGTCCTTTTTCAAATCCAATACATTGTAGATAAAGGTGACGGTTCCACTTTCGCGGTGGTAGTCCATGTGGGCGCGCTCGTTTCTATCCAGTGCGTATTCGATGGTTTCCTTGTCCAATCCATAGATTTCAGAGAGATCTTCTAGTTTTTTCAATTTTCCCAAATCTAGGTTAATCCAAGTGCATCCATTGCCCAACTGCTTTTCTACAAACATATTTTCTCCTTTACCAAACTCTTTCTATTGTACCACAAATCTACCAAAATAGCAGACCTACTCTGTGCGGGAAAAGTTGCTGACAACAGTGATATT
The DNA here is from genome assembly GCF_026782375.1 of Streptococcus oralis. Classification (GTDB taxonomy): domain Bacteria; phylum Bacillota; class Bacilli; order Lactobacillales; family Streptococcaceae; genus Streptococcus; species Streptococcus oralis_CL. The sequence goes on from NZ_JAKUWJ010000001.1 coordinate 1,052,340, forward strand.
TCGGTTGGGAACAAAGTGAAGGGCTTGGTCTTCACTTCGAAGTTGGGTCGTACGGATTCCGACACTGACAACCTTGCCAGATACGGTAATCGGTCCATTTGTCAGAACCACCTCGTCGCCCACATCAAGCTGGCGTTCAAAGAGGATGAAAAAGCCATTGATGACATCGGATAGAAAGCCTTGAGCTCCCATCCCAATGGCAACCCCAGCAATTCCTGCCCCAGCAAGGAGGCTGGAAACTGGCAAACCTAAAATGGACAGGATACAGTAGATTAAAAAGAAATAAAGGGTATAGTTAAAGATATTCTCAAGCAAACGAGAAATAGTCTTCTGTCTACCTGCATCTCGATTTGACAACTTGAGCGAGGGCTTGACAATCTTTCGGACAGTCGCATGGAGGATCTTTTTGGCTATATAAAATAGAAGGATAAGAATCAAAAGAGAGATCAACTTGGTCAAAAGATTCTCTAATAAGCCTGTGAGATCCAATTTGTCAAGATAACGTTGAAAAAATTCTTGCATACAAAACTCCTTTTTCCTATTATACCATAACTTATCTGAAGACTATTCCCTATAAATATTCAAATTTCATTTGATTATTTAGTCAAATCTTGATTTTATGGCATATTTATACTATAATCAACAAAAGCGTGGGATTTGCTCCTTTCCGCTCTCTATTATCAACTTTTTAGGAAATTCTCATGTCTATCACCCAACGTACGACAAAACTGATCTTGGCGACCTGCCTTGCTTGTTTTCTCGCTTATTTTTTAGATTTATCATCAGCGGTTTCAGCTGGCATTATCGCCCTCTTAAGCCTTTCTGACACGCGCAGAAGTACGCTAAAATTGGCCCGTAACCGCCTCTTTTCCATGCTCCTAGCGCTCGCTATCGGCGTTCTAGCCTTTCAGCTGACCGGCTTTCACATCTGGAGTCTAGGCCTCTATCTGGCTCTCTACGTGCCTCTTGCTTACAAAATGGGCTGGGAAATCGGCATCACACCTAGCAGTGTCTTGGTCGGTCATCTCTTGGTACAGGAGTCTACTTCTCCAGCTCTCTTGCTCAATGAAGTGCTCTTCTTTCTCATCGGGACAAGCTTTGCTCTGTTGGTCAACCTTTACATGCCCTCTCGGGAAAAGGCCATTCACAGCTATCACCTTCAGGTCGAAGAAAAGTTAAAAGACATCCTGCTTCGCTTTAAATACTATCTGTCGAGGGGAGACGGGCGCAATCAAGCCCAACTCGTTGACGAATTAGATAGCCTTCTTGAGGAAGCCCTCAAGCTGGTCTATTTGGACCACTCGGACCACCTCTTTCACCAGACGGACTACCACATCCACTACTTTGAGATGAGACAGCGACAAAGTCGTATCCTGCGAAATATGGCCCAGCAGATCAATACCTGTCATCTGGCTGCAAGTGAGAGTTTGATTTTGGCCCAGCTCTTTTCTAAGATCGCTGCCCAGCTAAGCCAGACCAATCCTGCTCATGACCTACTTGATGACATCGAACGCTATCTGCAAGTCTTCCGCAATCGGAGTCTCCCTAAAACACGCGAGGAGTTTGAGACCCGAGCCACCCTCCTGCAGCTACTACGCGAAGCTGAAACCTTTATCCAGGTCAAGGTCGATTTTTACCGAAAATATAAAATCTAACAAAAAGCAACGGAGAGATTATTCCGTTGCTTTTTCTATTAAAATCTATAATTAAATTATCTTATCTTATGATTCAAACTATATTGTGTACTCTATCTATTATGTATTCAATTTGGTTGATTGTAATACTAGAGGATTTATGCAATCCGCTATAGCGATTTCTGTCACTTTACACTACGACACGGAGTTTGGCAAATCGATTCTATTTGCCAAACGTAGGTAGTAAGGCAGGTTGCTAGCCCTCTCACTACCCGTTACGACGTAAAGTTTTACGAATCGATAATATTCGTAAAACTTTACTAGTGGAGCGCCTAGCCAAGTTCCATAGAAACTTGGCGTTAGTTACTTAGATTGTTACACAATCAAGTAACTTTGGCGATTTACATCTTTTCTTCCAACTCTACGTCTGGGTACTTATCCGCAAACCAGCGGAGGGCAAAGTCATTTTCAAAGAGGAAGACAGGTTGGTCGAAGCGGTCTTTTGCCAAGATATTGCGGCTTGATGACATGCGCTCGTCTAGGTCCTCTGGCTTGATCCAACGGACTGTCTTCTTACCCATTGGAGTCATGACAACTTCAGCATTGTACTCACCTTCCATACGGTGCTTAAACACTTCGAACTGGAGTTGGCCGACAGCACCCAACATGTACTCGCCAGTTTGGTAATTCTTATAAAGCTGGATGGCTCCCTCTTGTACCAACTGTTCCATTCCTTTGTGGAAGGATTTTTGTTTCATGACATTCTTAGCAGAAACTTTCATGAAAATCTCTGGAGTAAAGGTTGGCAGTGGTTCAAACTCAAACTTGTTTTTCCCAACAGTTAGCGTATCTCCAACTTGATAGGTACCCGTATCATAAACCCCGATAATATCTCCAGCCACGGCATTGGTCACATTCTCACGACTTTCCGCCATAAACTGGGTAACATTAGACAGTTTAGCACCCTTACCAGTACGAGGCAGATTGACACTCATACCTCGCTCAAATTCACCTGAAACGATACGGACAAAGGCAATGCGGTCACGGTGTCGAGGGTCCATATTAGCTTGGATTTTAAAGACAAATCCAGAGAAATCCTTGTCATAAGGATCCACAATTTCGCCATCTGTTTTCTTGTGTCCATGTGGCTCTGGAGCAAATTTCAAGAAAGTCTCAAGGAAGGTCTGCACACCAAAGTTAGTGAGGGCTGACCCAAAGAATACCGGAGTCAAATCACCTGCAAGAATAGCTTCCTCCGAGAATTCATTTCCTGCTTCATTTAAAAGTTCAATATCCTCTTTGACTTGTTCATAGAATGGGTTGCTAGCAAAGAGTTTGTCGCCATCTTCTAGGCTGGCAAAACGCTCATCTCCTTTATAGAGTTCCATGCGTTGGTTATAGAGGTCGTACAAGCCTTCAAAGGCTTTCCCCATCCCGATTGGCCAGTTCATTGGATAACTTGCAATACCTAAAACTTCTTCTAGTTCTTGTAAGAGGTCCAGTGGCTCACGACCATCACGGTCCAGCTTGTTCATAAAGGTAAAGACTGGAATACCACGGTGCTTCACAACCTCAAACAATTTCTTGGTTTGAGCCTCGATACCCTTGGCAGAGTCCACGACCATGACCGCAGCATCCACCGCCATCAAGGTACGATAGGTATCTTCTGAGAAGTCCTCGTGCCCTGGAGTGTCTAGGATGTTGACGCGTTTGCCGTCGTAGTCAAATTGCATCACAGATGAAGTGACCGAAATCCCACGTTGTTTCTCGATATCCATCCAGTCAGACTTGGCAAAAGTCCCTGTTTTCTTCCCTTTTACAGTACCAGCCTCACGAATCTCGCCCCCAAAGTAGAGCAACTGCTCAGTAATGGTTGTTTTCCCCGCGTCCGGGTGGGAGATGATGGCAAAGGTACGGCGTTTCTTAATTTCTTCTTGAATAGTCATATCTTCTCTTTCTTTGATTTTCTATTTTTAGTTGTTTCAGTAGTTAAGAATAATTTTTACATTGGATTTTACTATTCCTTTCAACTTACCTATTATAGCGAATTTCAGGGAGTTTTTCAATTGCTCATCCGATGAAAAGGCAAGCTAGAGCACAGATTGAGCCTGATTTCTCTTTTTCCACCGTTTTTTAAACAAGATATCAAAAAGAACCAGTGCCAGTGAGAGGATGACGGACACAAGAAGGTATTTTAGCCACAAGGGAGCATCTGGAATAAAAGGTGTCTTGTTTAAGAGACCATAATTTCCACCCGTCACCTGATTAACCCCAACTAGAAAGAGATTGAGGATAAAGGTATAGGCTACAATCATATATTTCTTGAGCAGACTCTTGTCATAGTGATTCATCAAATAGACCAAGGAGTTGACCAAGAGAGCATAGTGCCCAATCAAAAATGAAAAACTGGTAATATGGGGGAAATCATAGGGGTCAAAAACCGGGTAAACCAAGGCAAAGACAGCTCCACTTGCTCCTAAGAGGGCAAAATATTGCTTGCTCCGCCATTTATCTGGCAAGAAAACCACCGCAAACATAGCTAAACGGCAATGATAAAAAGGGAGACTATTAGAAAAGGGAATCCCAAAACCAACATACCAGCTATATAGGGCTAGTAACTGGAGGATCTGAATCCCCTTAAACAAGCGGACAAATTTCGGATTTTTGTGATAAGCAAGTGCTCCATAAATACAAAGCACTAATAGGAGCATCATAATCCCATACCAAAAGAGCGAAATGGGAGGAGGAACCGTTTGAGATCTAGTGATAAATTGATGGAACATATTTCTATCCTAATTCTTATTTTTTCTTTTCTCTAGTTTAACCATTATAGCGAATTAAAAGCGATTTTTCAATTTCTATTTCTTTTCAGTTTGGCTCCCTTATTTATAGGAAAATATGGTAAAATAGAACAGACTAAAAATCATCATTTCACGAAAGGATGCAAGATGAAAATTACGCAAGAAGAGGTAACACACGTTGCCAATCTTTCAAAATTAAGATTCTCTGAAGAAGAAACTGCTGCCTTTGCGACAACCTTGTCTAAAATTGTTGATATGGTTGAATTGCTGGGCGAAGTCGACACAACTGGTGTCGCACCTACTACAACCATGGCTGACCGCAAGACCGTACTCCGCCCTGATGTGGCCGAAGAAGGAACTGATCGTGATCGCTTGTTTAAAAACGTACCTGAAAAAGATAACTACTATATCAAGGTACCAGCTATCCTAGACGATGGAGGAGATGCCTAATGACTTTTAATAACAAAACGATTGAAGACTTGCACAATCTCCTTGTCTCTAAGGAGATTTCAGCAACTGAATTGACCCAAGCTACACTTGAAGATATCCAGTCTCGTGAGGAAGCCCTCAATTCATTTGTCACCATCGCTGAGGAGCAAGCCATTGCTCAAGCTAAAGCCATTGACGAAGCTGGAATTGACGCTGACAATGTTCTTTCAGGAATTCCACTGGCTGTTAAGGATAATATCTCTACCGACGGTATCCTTACAACTGCTGCCTCAAAAATGCTCTACAACTACGAGCCTATCTTTGATGCGACAGCCGTTGCCAATGCAAAATCTAAGGGCATGATCGTTGTTGGGAAAACCAACATGGACGAGTTTGCCATGGGTGGATCAGGTGAGACTTCTTACTACGGCGCAACAAAAAATGCTTGGGACCAGACCAAGGTTCCTGGTGGTTCATCAAGCGGTTCTGCTGTAGCTGCAGCTTCAGGACAAGTCCGCTTGTCACTTGGTTCTGATACTGGTGGTTCCATCCGCCAACCTGCTGCCTTCAACGGGATCGTTGGTCTCAAGCCAACCTACGGAACGGTTTCACGTTTCGGTCTCATTGCCTTTGGTAGCTCATTAGACCAGATCGGACCTTTTGCACCAACTGTTAAAGAAAATGCCCTCTTGCTCAATGCGATTGCCAGCGAAGATGCCAAAGATTCTACTTCTGCTCCTGTCCGTATTGCCGACTTTACTTCAAAAATTGGGCAAGACATCAAGGGCATGAAAATTGCTTTGCCTAAGGAATACCTCGGTGAAGGAATTGACCCAGAAGTTAAAGAAACCATTATCAAGGCAGCCAAACACTTTGAGAAACTTGGCGCTATCGTCGAAGAAGTCAGCCTTCCTCACTCAAAATACGGTGTTGCCGTTTACTATATCATCGCTTCATCAGAAGCCTCCTCAAACTTGCAACGCTTTGACGGTATCCGTTACGGCTATCGTGCAGAGGATGCGACTAATCTTGATGAAATCTATGTAAACAGCCGTAGCCAAGGTTTCGGTGAAGAAGTAAAACGCCGTATCATGCTGGGTACTTTCAGTCTTTCATCAGGGTACTACGATGCCTACTACAAGAAGGCTGGACAAGTCCGTACCCTCATCATCCAAGATTTCGAAAAAGTCTTTGCGGATTACGACTTGATTTTGGGACCAACTGCTCCAAGTGTTGCTTATGATTTGGACTCACTCAACCACGACCCAGTTGCCATGTACTTGGCTGACCTTTTGACAATTCCTGTCAACTTGGCAGGTCTCCCAGGAATTTCGATTCCTGCTGGATTTGCTCAAGGTCTACCTGTTGGCCTCCAATTGATCGGTCCTAAATACTCAGAAGAAACCATTTACCAAGCTGCTGCTGCCTTTGAAGCAACAACAAACTACCACAAACAACAACCCGTGATTTTTGGAGGTGATAACTAATGAACTTTGAAACAGTCATTGGACTTGAAGTCCACGTAGAGCTCAACACCAATTCAAAAATCTTCTCACCTACATCTGCCCACTTTGGAAATGACCAAAACGCCAACACTAACGTGATTGACTGGTCTTTCCCAGGAGTTCTGCCAGTTCTCAATAAAGGGGTTGTCGATGCTGGTATCAAGGCAGCTCTTGCTCTTAACATGGACATCCACAAAAAGATGCACTTCGACCGCAAGAATTACTTCTATCCTGACAATCCAAAAGCCTACCAAATTTCTCAGTTTGATGAGCCAATCGGTTATAACGGCTGGATTGAAGTCGAGCTAGAAGACGGTACGACCAAGAAAATCGGTATCGAACGTGCTCACCTAGAGGAAGACGCTGGTAAAAACACCCATGGTACAGATGGTTACTCTTATGTTGACCTCAACCGCCAAGGTGTTCCCTTGATTGAGATTGTATCTGAGGCTGATATGCGTTCTCCTGAAGAAGCCTATGCTTACCTAACTGCCCTCAAGGAAGTTATCCAGTACGCTGGCATTTCTGACGTTAAGATGGAAGAAGGTTCTATGCGTGTGGATGCCAATATCTCGCTTCGTCCTTATGGTCAAGAAAAATTCGGTACCAAGACAGAGTTGAAAAACCTCAACTCCTTCTCAAACGTGCGTAAGGGTCTTGAATACGAAGTCCAACGTCAAGCTGAAATCCTTCGCTCAGGTGGTCAAATTCGACAAGAAACTCGCCGTTACGATGAAGCTAACAAGGCAACCATCCTCATGCGTGTCAAAGAAGGTGCTGCAGACTACCGCTACTTCCCAGAACCTGACCTACCACTCTTTGAAATCTCAGATGAGTGGATTGAGGAAATGCGTACAGAGTTACCAGAGTTTCCAAAAGAACGCCGTGCGCGCTACGTATCTGACCTTGGCTTGTCAGACTACGATGCTAGCCAGTTGACTGCCAACAAAGTCACTTCTGACTTCTTTGAAAAAGCTGTTGCTCTCGGTGGGGATGCTAAACAAGTCTCTAACTGGCTCCAAGGGGAAGTTGCTCAATTCTTGAACGCTGAAGGCAAGACACTGGAACTAATCGAATTAACACCAGAAAACTTGGTAGAAATGATTGCCATCATCGAAGACGGCACTATCTCTTCTAAAATTGCCAAAAAAGTCTTTGTTCATCTAGCTAAAAATGGCGGTGGCGCGCGTGACTACGTGGAAAAAGCAGGAATGGTCCAAATCTCAGATCCAGCTATCTTGATTCCAATCATCCACCAAGTCTTCGCAGATAATGAAGCAGCCGTTGCCGACTTCAAGTCAGGCAAACGCAACGCAGACAAGGCCTTCACAGGATTCCTCATGAAAGCAACCAAAGGACAAGCCAACCCACAAGTCGCCCTTAAACTACTTGCCCAGGAATTGGCCAAGTTGAAAGAAAGTGAATAATTCGCTACTAGTCACCCAGTAGTCTACTCAGCAAGAGAGAAACTACCTTTTCAATCATATAGTTAGGAGACACATGAAAAAGTTTTACGCTCTTTTAATGACCTGTTTATTACTTGTTTTTCTATCCGTGCCTCAAATCGTTGATGCGGGTGTCGGACATTCCAGAAGTGGTAGCAGCAGTCGCAGTAGCTCCAGAAGTAGTAGTCGTTCAAGTGGAGGAGGAAGTCGCTCTGGCGGCTCATCCTATCACTACTACCGCTCTGGATACGGGTCATCCTCTAGTAGTTCTGCTAGCTCACCCTATCTAGGATTTATGGTAATATTTGTGGGTGCCATTGTTTTAGTTGTTATCGTTGAATCCTTGAAAAGTAAAGCAAAGAATTCAAGCACAAGCCACAGTAATACCAACTATCAACCAATCCACCGGCGAATTGAACATAACACTTTGGCCATTAATCGTGTGAAATATGGGGATCCAAACTTTGACGCTGATACCTTCACATCTTGGGTTAAGGAAGTCTACCTTAAATTGCAGGTTGCCTGGACTGAGAAAAACTGGAATTCAGTCCGTGCGCTAGAAAGTACTAGTCTCTATTCACAGCACAGCACGCAATTAGAAGATCACATCCGAGCTAAGACAACCAATGTTTTAGAGAAAGTTTGTATCGAAAATGTTCGCATCAAGGAGTTCATTGAAAATCCTGACGGAAACGATACCTTAGTCGTAATCCTATCGTCTACCTTGCGGGACTATGTCATTGACGATGAGACTCGCCGTGTCCTTGAAGGAGATCCTAAAAAAGATCTCTTCACCGTATATCAATTAAACTTTATCCGTCAACACGGTAGCCAAACGCAAGCAGTCAATCCAGACCAAGTTGTGAGCGACCACTGTCCTAACTGTGGCGCCCCATTGAAAATCTCTGCAGTTAGCGAGTGCGACTACTGTGGTGCCAATCTCTCTCGCAGTCCAAACCAATGGGTACTCGATACCTATGATGTTGTGGATGAAGACGAGCTTTATAATTAGGAGGAATTATGGGATTTATACGTGCAGCCTTATCAGCAGGCTTAAATAGTTTTAATGATAGTAAATTCAAGGAAGCCATTGTCCTTCCAGACAATGTCTCTGGCGATGCCTTGGCCATCAAGGGGCAATTGCTTACAAAAGATCCAGATGGACGTTCTCGTCACAGCAATCAAAACACAGGCCTCTTGTCGGACGGCAGTGTGGTTATCGTTCCTCAAGGTTATACCGCTGTTTTGGTAAACAACGGTACCTTCCTTGGTGAGGTCCTTGAATCTGGTAGCCACGAATGGCAAGCTGGTGATAACGCCTGGCTCCTTGAAAAAGGTGGTATAAAAGGCACTTGGGAAAACTTTAAAAACCGCTTCTCTTTTGGTGGACAAGTCATCACCCAACAAGAAATCATCTTTATCCGCATACAACCCATCGCGGGCAATAAGTTCGGCACACAAAATGCGGTCGAATACTTCAGCGAACGTTACCAACAACTGCTTAACATCCGTTTCTATGGCTTGTTTGATGTAAAAATAGCAGATCCAGTCCTCTTCTACGTGAGTTCTGTTAGCCGTCAAATTACTGAGGGACAGCCATTCACTCTCCAAGATGTAGCTCAAGGAACGCTCCGTCAAAATATTGCACCAAAAATTGCGATTGCCATTGCCAAATACACCAACGAAAACAAGGTTGATATCTATAGCCTCAATGCCAATCAAGATACCTTTAACGAACTCGCTAAACAAGAAGTCAACAAGGTTTGGACAGGTCTCTACGGGATTGAAGCAACTAATATTTTGCTTGAAGACCTCAGCTACGACCAAGAAAGTCTTGATATCGTTCGCAAGCTTGATAGTGAGCTCGTGGCAATGAAGTACAACACGATTGAAATCGAAGAACGCCGTGCTCGTAACGAAGCGCTCATTGCTGCAGCTGCCAACGAAGGAAATGGCAATGGGATGAACATGTTTATGGGTATGAATCTTGGCCAAACTCTCGGTGGTCAACTAAGCCAACAAGCCCAAACGCAAACACCGGCTCAAAACACTGGGCAAACTGCCAGCAAGAATTTTTATATCGAAGTTGATGGGAAATACGTTCTCGTCACCAAAGACGAAGATGGAAATATCGTACCAGTCAACTAATCAAGCACCTTCTGACATTTGAGTAATGTCGTCTTTTATGGTACAATAAAGAGTAAATTATTTTATTAAAGAGGTAAAAACATGATTGAAGCAAGTAAATTAAAGGCTGGTATGACCTTTGAAACAGCTGACGGAAAATTGATCCGCGTTTTGGAAGCTAGCCACCACAAACCAGGTAAAGGAAACACAATCATGCGTATGAAATTGCGTGATGTCCGTACTGGTTCTACATTTGACACAAGCTACCGTCCAGAGGAAAAATTTGAACAAGCCATCATCGAGACTGTCCCAGCTCAATACTTGTACAAAATGGATGACACAGCCTACTTCATGAACACAGAAACTTACGACCAATACGAAATTCCTGTAGTCAATGTTGAAAACGAATTGCTTTACATCCTTGAAAACTCTGATGTGAAGATCCAATTCTACGGAACTGAAGTGATTGGTGTTACCGTTCCTACTACTGTCGAATTGACAGTTGCAGAAACTCAACCATCTATCAAAGGTGCTACTGTTACAGGTTCTGGTAAACCAGCAACGATGGAAACTGGACTTGTCGTAAACGTTCCAGACTTCATCGAAGCAGGACAAAAACTCGTTATCAACACTGCTGAAGGAACTTACGTTTCTCGTGCCTAATCTCTAGAAAGAGGTCATTCTATGGGAATTGAAGAACAACTTGGCGAAATCGTTATCGCCCCACGTGTACTTGAAAAAATCATTGCTATTGCTACTGCAAAAGTAGAGGGTGTTCACTCTTTTTCAAACAAATCAGTATCTGACACCCTTTCAAAACTTTCTCTCGGCCGCGGCGTTTATCTTAAAAACGTGAACGAAGAACTCACAGCTGATATCTATCTCTACCTTGAGTACGGAGTAAAAGTTCCTAAGGTAGCTGTTGCTATCCAAAAAGCTGTCAAAGATGCTGTCCGCAACATGGCTGATGTAGAACTAACTGCTATCAATATCCACGTTGCAGGTATCGTTCCAGATAAAACACCAAAACCAGAATTGAAAGATTTATTTGACGAGGACTTCCTCAATGACTAGTCCACTATTAGAATCTAGACGCCAACTCCGTAAATGCGCTTTTCAAGCTCTCATGAGTCTTGAGTTCGGTACGGATGTCGAAACTGCTTGTCGTTTCGCCTATACTCATGATCGTGAAGATACTGATGTGCAACTTCCAGCCTTTTTGACAGAGCTAGTTTCTGGTGTTCAAGCTAAAAAGGAAGAACTAGACAAGCAAATCACACAGCATTTAAAAGCAGGTTGGACCATCGAGCGTTTAACGCTCGTGGAGAGAAACCTTCTTCGCTTGGGAGTCTTTGAAATCACTTCATTTGACACCCCTCAGTTGGTTGCTGTTAACGAAGCTATCGAGCTTGCAAAGGATTTCTCAGATCAAAAATCTGCCCGTTTTATCAATGGACTGCTCAGCCAGTTTGTGACAGAAGAACAGTAAACAAAAAAAGTGTTTGACAATTATCAAACACTTTTTTCTTTGCCTTCCACTATCTAAAAAAACGATAATAGATTAAATTAGAAAGAAATAACCAGATGAAGTCTGCATGGATGAGAAAGTTTATAAAACTATGGCACAGAATGGTGATTTTTAGACTTTTTGTCCAACGGTAAACTAAAGCAAAAAAAAGACCGGAAAAACTATAAACCATCAAACTGATAAGGTCACGATGGGACAATACCAAATGACTGAGCCCAAAAATAAGAGCAGATAAGATGACATCCAGATAGTACTTGGACTGGGAGAAAAAGGTATTCATAAAGTACCCTCTATGAACTAGTTCCTCCAATATAGGACCCAAAATGACAACTGAGATAAAAGAGAAGCAAGTCGTTAAAATAGTAGATTGCTCACTGAAGGATAGGACCGAAAGAAGGTCTTCAAAGATATAGTGATTATTAATGAAGCGACTAAACTGTAAGTAAAAAGCACTTAACAACTGACGGACAAAATAAGCAGCCACTAAACTAACTAAAAGGTAAAAGAATCTGGATTTCTTTGAGCCCTTTTTTTCAAAAATATAGAGCATTTTTTTCTTTTTTAGCCAATAGATAAATAGTCCTAAAAGAGCTAGTTGCTCTACTGCTACAATAATAGAATAGCCATCCATACCCCAGACAAACATCTTAGCCAGATAAAGACTACTGAAATCTAGTAGATAAATTGATAGAAATACCAGTAATGTATAGATTCCCAAATGACCTAGTTTTTTCATACTTACTCCAAAAAATCTTTGTTGACTTATTTTTATAGCATAAATATCTTTTATTATATTAACAACTATTTTTAAAAAAGTCAATTTTTCATCCTGAATGGTACGACTATCAATAACATAAAAGCCTCTCTCAATCTTACTATCAAATTAGAAAAAGTGTTTGACAATTATCAAACACTTTTTTCTTTGCACTCCACTATCTAAAAAAATGATAATAGACATAATTAGAAACAAAAATCCAAATGGGCTTTGCATAAATGAGAAAGTTAAAAAAACTATGGCACAGGATGGTAATTTTTAAGTTCTTTGTCCAACGGTAGACAAGAGCGAAAAAGAAACCAATCAGACTATAATATAATAAACTAATTGGGTCTCGGTGAGATAGTATCAAATGACTAAGTCCAAAGATAAGGCCTGATAAGATGACATCTAAATAGTACTTTGACTTAGTAAAGAAGGTGTTCATAAGATACCCACGATCGAGCGTCTCTTCCAAAATAGGACCAATAACGACAGTTAAGATAAAACTAAGAACTGTAGATAGAAAAGTTGGTTGACCATTTGAAAGAATCAACGCAAAATAGACATCATGAATATTCCTATGATTAATCAAATGAGCAAAACGTTCCCAAAAATTACCGAGCACCTGATGAACCACATAAGTTGCAAATAAGTAGAAGACAAATGACCAGTTCCAGCTCTTTTTCTCAAAGATGAAGAGCATCTTTTGCTTTTTTAACCACCAAATTAATAGAAGGAAACTTCCTACTAATCCCATTGTTAAAATAAGAGAGTAGACATCAGCGCCTAACCCTAAAATGATCGCTACATACAAACCAATTGTTTGTGGTAAATAGGTAGATAGTAAAATAATAAGAAAAAATATTCCAAATTGTCTTAGTTTCTTTGTGTTTCTCATCGTACTTTTTTGAAAGATTATCCTGCTCGGAAGCCGTACTTCCAAGCATTCCTATAAGAATTCAGTGCCCTTGCCCCATATAGGGAGCAAATTCTCTATAATATAACCATCTACCATAACCATCTTCCCAAATAGCAAGACCGCCTGAAACTTGGTCTAAGCCTTCTGACGAAAGAACTGTAAATGTTTCTGTACCTGCCATTGCAAGTACATCCTTAAAACTAATTTTTGTAAGCTTACATCTACAGTATACATCTTTTTTGTCTATTTTATTGTCCATCTCTTCAACTGTCAATTTTTCAGCCTGAATGGTTGCTTTACCCATTGAAAAACAAGAAATTGATAAAAAAGATTTCTCTATCTTCCTAGCAAATTAGAAAAAGTGTTTGACTTCCACTATCTAAAAAAGTGGTAATAGATATAATTGTAAACAAAAATCCAGATGGGTTTTGCATAAATGAGAAAGTTGAAAAAACTATGGCACAGGATGGTGATTTTTAGATTCTTTGTCCAACGGTAGACAAGGGCATAGAAGAGACCGCCTAGACTATAAACAATCAAACTGATAGGATCTCGGTGAGTTAGGATCAAATGACTAAGTCCAAAGATAAGAGCAGATAGGATAACATCCAGATAGTACTTGGACTGGGGGGAAAAAGGTATTCATAAAATACCCTCTATGAATTAGTTCCTCCAATATAGGTCCGACGACTACTGTTAAACTAAAACTGAGAACAGTTGATAAAAAAGTTGGTTGCCCATTGGAGTATAGAATCGAAAGAAGGTCTTGAAAGATATACTTATTATCAATTAGGTGATGAAACTGTAACTGAAAAGCATCCACCAGTTGACGATTAAAATAAGTAGCCACTAGGCAAACTACAAGGGAAAAGAATCTTGACTTCTTCGAGCCCTTTTTTTCAAAAATATAGAGCATCTCTTTCTTTTTGAGCCAGTAGATAAATAATAGCAAAAGAGCTATTACTTCAACTGTTGAAAAGATAAAATAGCCATCTATCCCCCATCCTAAAAACTTAGTCAGATACATAATCCCTAACTCTGGTAAATAAACCGATAAAAATACCAGTAAGATAAAGACTCCTAAATGCCCTAGTTTTTTCATTTTTACAAACTTCCTTAACTTCTTGTTCCTCTATTCAACTTTTTCCCGTAATTTAGATTTCTAATTTCCTTTCGAGTTTGAAAATCATTTAAACAGTACAAACTTCTATATCTAGTATAAATCATTTTTGACCAGTGTGCCATCCATCTCCTAAAATGTCAATTTTTCATCCTGAAATGTATGTTCTCTAGAAAAAATGCTAGAACCTTTACTCAGTTCTAGCTTTCTTTTTAATATTTTCTAAAACGTTGGTAACGTTCTTCGAGGAGCTGTTCCAAGGCTAAACCTCCCAAGCGGTCAAGCTCTGCACGCAATTCATTTTTAACACGAGCTTGCAGTTCCTTACTGGAAAGACCTGCCTCTGAGATTACCTTATCTACGATTCCCATTTCTAGGAGTTCGTGTGAAGTGATCTTCATCAACTCTGCTGCCTCCATGGCACGGCTTCCATCCTTCCAAAGGATAGAGGCAAAGCCTTCTGGACTGAGCACGGCATAGATCGAATTTTCCAGCATCCAGACACGGTCAGCAACGGCTAGTGCTAATGCACCTCCAGACCCTCCTTCACCAATAATAATCGCGATGATTGGAACCTTGAGGTCGCTCATTTCCATCAGGTTTCGAGCGATTGCTTCCCCTTGTCCACGTTCCTCAGCTCCAACACCTGGGTAAGCTCCAGCAGTGTTGATGAAGGTTACAACTGGACGACCAAATTTTTCTGCCTGTTTCATCAAGCGAAGAGCCTTGCGATAGCCTTCTGGATGGGGTTGCCCAAAGTTCCGTTTGAGGTTGTCATGTAGACTCTTCCCCTTTTGGATACCGACGACTGTGACTGCTTTGTCACCTAACCAGCCAATTCCACCAATGACCGCACCATCGTCTCGGAAAGAGCGGTCTCCATGCAATTCGATAAACTCATCGAAGATGCCATTGACAAAATCAAGGGCTGTCAAGCGACTTTGCTCGCGTGCCTCTCTGACTATTTTTGCAATATTCATCCGCGACTTCCTCCATGCAATCTCACTAATTTAGCAATTGTATCTGGTAGTTCTCTACGTTTGACAATTGCATCAACAAATCCATGTTCAAGCAGGAACTCTGCCTTTTGGAAGTCATCCGGCAAGGTCTCACGAACTGTATTTTCGATAACACGACGCCCTGCAAAACCAACCAAACTCTGGGGTTCTGCTAGGATAATGTCACCCTCCATGGCAAAGGAAGCAGTTACTCCACCCGTTGTCGGATCCGTCAAAATCGTCAGGTAAAAAAGTCCTGCCTTGGAATGGCGTTGAACTGCCGCAGAAATCTTAGCCATCTGCATCAAGCTCATAATCCCTTCTTGCATACGGGCACCGCCAGAAGCCGTAAAAAGTACAACTGGCAACTTTTCAACTGTCGCATATTCAAACAAGCGCGTGATTTTTTCACCCACAACGGTTCCCATAGAAGCCATGATAAAGTTAGAATCCATGATCCCAAGGGCAACTTTTTGTCCCTTGATGCTAGCTGTACCAGTCAGGACAGCTTCATCCAGTCCTGTTTTTTCACGCATGCTAGCCAGTTTTTTCTGATAACCAGGAAAGTTCAAGGGATCTTGAGTTTCAATTCCTGTAAACATCTCCACAAAGCTGTCAGAATCAACTGTTAGAGCCAAGCGCTCTTGGGCTGAAATACGGAAAGTATAGCTACAATGGGGACAAATGCGCTCACTCCCAAGGTCCTTTTGATAAATGGTGTGCTTACATCCAGGACACTTGGAGAAGAGTTCATCAGGCACCTCCGGCTTGGCTTGTGGTGCCTGCCTTACGGATCGATTAGGATTGATCCGAATATACTTATCCTTTTTACTAAATAGAGCCATAAATCCCCCTTTTAGTTCTCATACTCTTTGAAAGTCTATTCTTTTTCTTGGTAATGTGGCAAGAAAGTTTCCATCAGGAAGGAAGTATCGTAGTCCCCAGCGATAACCCGACGGTCTGAAATTAGATCCAGCTGGAAATCCGCATTGGTTTGTACTCCTTCAATCTCAAGCTCATAAAGTGCCCGTTGCATCTTCATAAGAGCGTCAAAACGATTCTCCCCATGAACAATGATTTTGGCAATCATACTATCATAGTATGGAGGAATGGTATAACCTGGATAGACTGCTGAGTCCACGCGCAAACCAACTCCTCCACTTGGAAGGTAGAGGTTGGTGATTTTTCCTGGACTTGGAGCAAAGTTAAAAGCAGGATTTTCCGCATTGATCCGACACTCGATAGCATGACCACGTAGGACAATGTCTTCTTGTTTGAAAGGCAAGGGTTGTCCAGCCGCAATGCGAATCTGTTCCTTCACGATATCAACACCTGAAACAAATTCTGTGACTGGGTGCTCCACTTGCACACGAGTATTCATTTCCATGAAGTAGAAATTGCCACTGGCTTCATCGAGAAGAAATTCAATCGTTCCTGCATTTTCATAACCTACAGACTCTGCTGCACGAACGGCCGCAGAACCAATTTCATTACGAAGGGTTTTGCCAATCGCGATGGACGGGCTTTCTTCTAAGACCTTTTGGTTATTTCGTTGAAGAGAACAATCCCGTTCTCCTAGGTGGATAACGTGTCCCTCTTGGTCAGCAAGGATTTGGACCTCGATATGACGAGCTGGATAAATCACACGCTCAAGATACATAGCGCCATTTCCAAAATTGGCCTTGGCTTCACTGGATGCTGTCTCAAAAGCTGCGACCAAGTCTTCCGCCTTTTCAACCTTACGAATCCCTTTTCCACCACCACCTGCCGATGCCTTAAGCATGACTGGATATCCAATCTTTTCTGCAACTGCCAGGGCCTCTTCAGCCGTATGAACTTCACCATCAGAGCCTGGAATAACTGGAACCCCCGCCTTGATCATTTGCTCACGCGCATTGATCTTATCTCCCATGGTATCCATTACAGCGCCAGAAGGACCGATGAACTTAATCCCCACTTCATCACACATCGTGGCAAACTTGGAGTTTTCGCTAAGAAATCCAAAACCTGGATGGATGGCTTCTGCCTCTGTTAAGACTGCAGCAGACAAAATTGCATTGATATTAAGATAAGACTCTGTCGCCTTACCAGGTCCGATACAGATAGCTTCATCCGCTAGGAGTGTGTGAAGAGCTTCCTTATCAGTAGTTGAATAAACTGCTACGGTCGCAATGCCCAATTCACGCGCAGCTCGAATAATGCGAACCGCAATCTCACCACGGTTGGCAATCAAAATTTTACGAAACATGGAGAACCTCCTTAGTTTCCAATTGCAAAGGTAAGAGTACCACTCGCTGCAAGCTTGCCATCTACTTCAGCCTTTGCTTCAACCACGGCAATCGTACCACGACGTTTGACAAAAGTAGCCGTCATAACTAATTGGTCACCTGGTACAACTTGTTTCTTGAACTTAACCTTGTCCATGCCAGCGTAAAAGACCAGCTTTCCTTTGTTTTCAGGCTTAGACAATTCCAAGACACCAGCAGTCTGTGCCAAGGCTTCCATGATAAGAACACCTGGCATAACTGGATATTGAGGAAAATGACCATTAAAGAAAGGTTCGTTTATCGTGACATTTTTAATGGCAACAATAGTATCTTCACTCACTTCCAAGACACGGTCCACTAGGAGCATAGGGTAGCGATGGGGTAGAGCTTCTTTAATTCCTTGAATATCGATCATTTGATACGTACCAATCCTTTACCAAACTCAACCATTTCTTCATTTGAAACGAGAATTTCTGTTACCACTCCATCCTTAGGCGCAGGAATCTCATTCATGACTTTCATGGCTTCGATGATTACCAAAGTCTGACCTTTCTTGACACTTTCACCAACCGTCACAAAGGCAGGTTTATCTGGTCCAGCAGCCAAGTAAGCCACACCAACAAGTGGGCTTTCAACAACATCTCCCTCTGGGGCAACAGTCGATTCAGCTGGTGCTGGTGCTTCTGCTACTGGACTCTCTACTGGAGTCGAAGGAGCTGAAACCGCTGAACTAGCAACCACTGCAGCTGGCGCTGGTACAGCTTGAGCTGGTGCTTCAGAAACTATTCTTGCTTCATTCTTGCTGAACTGCAATTCGTCCTGTCCGTTTTTATAAGAAAATTCTCTCAAACTTGATTGGTCGAATTGAGCCATCAAGTCCTTGATCTCATTTAAATTCATAATTATTTATTCTCCCAACGTTTGAAAGCAAGAACCGCGTTGTGTCCGCCAAAACCAAATGTATTTGAAATAGCATAAGGAATTTCTTGTTCCAATCCTTGTCCATAAACGACATTGGCTTCGATATAGTCTGACAACTCGCTTGTTCCAGCTGTCATTGGAACAAAGTTATGACGCATAGCTTCGATGGTAGCAATGGCTTCTACTGCTCCTGCAGCTCCAAGCAAGTGTCCTGTAAAGGACTTGGTTGAAGATACAGGTACTTCTTTACCAAAAACAGCTACGATTGCACCACTTTCTCCTTTTTCATTAGCAGGAGTTGACGTTCCATGGGCATTGACATATGCTACTTGCTCTGGAGAAATTTCTGCCTCTTCCAAAGCCAGTTTCATAGCCTTGATTGCACCTTGACCTTCTGGATGAGGTGAAGTCATATGATAAGCATCACAGGTATTACCATAGCCAACTACTTCAGCCAAGATAGTTGCCCCACGTTTTTCAGCGTGTTCAAGGCTTTCAAGAACCAGCATCCCTGAACCTTCTCCCATGACAAAACCATTACGGTCTTTGTCAAACGGAATAGAAGCACGAGCTGGATCTTCTGTTGTTGATAGGGCTGTCAAAGCTTGGAATCCAGCAATGGCAAAAGGGGTGATTGATGATTCTGATCCACCAACTAGCATGACATCTTGGAAACCAAACTTGATTGAACGGAAGGCATCTCCGATAGCATCATTTGATGAAGCGCAGGCTGTATTGATTGATTTACAGATACCGTTTGCTCCGAAACGCATCGCAACATTTCCTGATGCCATATTTGGCAAGGCTTTTGGAAGTGTCATTGGTTTAACACGTTTTGGGCCTTTGTCATGAAGACGGATAATCTGATCTTCGATTTCTTTAATTCCCCCAATACCGGAAGCAACGATGACACCAAAACGATCTTTATCTACCGTTTCTACATCAAGGTTGGCATGTGTCACTGCCTCTTGCGCTGCATACAAGGCATACAAAGAATAATCATCAAAACGGTTGGTATCTTTTTTGACAAAGTATTTATCAAATGGGAAATCTTGAATTTCAGCCGCATTGTGTACGGCAAATTCACTATGATCAAACTTAGTGATTTCACCAATTCCGATTTTTCCAGTTTGCAAACTGTTCCAAAATTCTTCTGGAGTATTTCCGATAGGAGAGGTCAATCCGTAACCTGTTACTACAACTCGATTTAGTTTCATCTGTCTTACCTATATCTTTCTTTTTTTACATGCTAAGTCCGCCATCAACAGCGAGAACTTGTCCAGTCAAATAATCTTGTTGAGCTAAGAAGACCGTGGCATCCGCGATATGGTCCGCCAGGCCAAACTGTTTCATAGGGATTTGCGCTAGTGTTGCTTCCTTGACCTTATCAGATAAAACAGCAGTCATATCTGACTCAATCATTCCTGGTGCAAGAGCATTTACACGCACATTGCGATTGGCAACCTCACGCGCTACTGACTTGGTAAAACCAATCAAACCAGCCTTGGAAGCCGCATAGTTGGCTTGTCCGATATTTCCCATCAGACCAACCACACTGGACATATTGATAATCGCACCTTCACGCGCCTTAATCATCTGTTTCAAGACAGCTTGGGTCATGTTAAAGGCACCTGTCAGATTAATCTTAAGCACTTTTTCAAAGTCTTCTTCGGTCATCTTGAGCATAAGCATATCTTGAGTGATCCCAGCATTGTTGACCAAGACATCGACCGAACCGAGTTCTGCAATCGCTTGTTCCACCATGCGTTTTGCATCTGCAAAGTCTGAAACATCACCTGAGATTGGCACCACCTTGACACCGTAGTTTGAAAACTCAGCCAGCAATTCTTCTGAGATTTCTCCACGACTATTCAAAACCACATTGGCTCCTAGTTGAGCAAATTTGTGAGCAATAGCAAGTCCGATACCCCGACTTGAACCTGTAACAAAGATATTTTTATTTTTTAGTTGCATTCTGTTCTCCTGTTTCCTGTTGTATTTGTGGGAGAAGGGATTACTAGTTTCCTAGCAAAGCATCCAAACTTGCCAAATCTTCAACATTGGCTAGCTGAGCTGTTTTATCAATCTTTTTGACAAAGCCTGACAAGACTTTTCCTGGACCAATTTCAATGAAGTTGGTCACACCAGCATCCTGCATGACTGCGATACTTTCGTAGAAACGAACCGGTTCCTTCACCTGACGCGTCAAAAGCTCTTGGATTCGATCTTTTTCCATGATTGCAGCTTCTGTATTGCCGACTAGAGGGCAAATAAAGTCTGAGAAACTAATCCCCTCAAGAGCCCCAGCTAGCTGTTGGCTAGCTGGCTCTAGAAGGGCTGTGTGGAAAGGACCCGACACATTTAGGGGGATCAATCGTTTAGCTCCTGCTTCTTGCAAGAGTTGGACCACTCGGTCAACTGCAGCTACTTCACCACCAATGACGATTTGGCTTGGAGTATTGTAGTTAGCTGGAGTGACTATACCGACTTCAGAAGCAGTTTTGCAAGCTTCCTCAATCACATCTACTGGAGTATTAAGAACGGCTACCATCTTTCCAGAGCCTGCAGGTGCCGCCTCTTCCATATAAGCACCACGCTTGGCAACCAAGGCAACTGCCTCTTCAAAGTCCAAGGCTCCGCTAGCTACTAAAGCAGAATATTCCCCGAGGGACAGTCCTGCTACCATATCCGGCTGATAACCCTTTTCTTTCAATAGTCGGTAAATAGCAACCGAAGTCGCTAAAATAGCTGGCTGCGTATAGCGAGTCTGGTTTAACTTGGTTTCTTCCTTATCAATCAAATCACGAAGGTCATAACCCAAAACCTGACTGGCTTGGTCAATGGTTTCCTTGACGATAGGATAGTGGTCATAGAGGTCTCGTCCCATCCCTAGATACTGAGCACCTTGACCGGCAAATAGAAAGGCTGTTTTAGTCATTTCTTACAACTCCTGCCCAACGAGAGGCTTCTTCTTGAATTTTCTTGGCTGCGCCATAGTATAGATCTTTTAGGATTTCTTCGACGGTTTCTTCTTTAGAGACCAAACCCGCAATCTGACCCGCCATGACAGAACCGCCTTCTACATCTCCATGAACAACGGCTTTGGCAAGAGCACCAGCTCCCATTTGCTCAAAGATTTCTAAATCTGGGTTTTCTTGTTTGAAGGCGTCTTTTTCAGCTTGCTCAAAGTCACGTGTCAACTGGTTTTTAATGGCACGAACGGCATGACCAAAATGCTGAGCTGAAATGGTTGTATCAATATCGCGCGCTTTGAGGATTTTTTCCTTGTAGTTTGGATGAGCGTTTGATTCCTTAGCTACTACAAATCTTGTACCAACCTGAATAGCATCCGCGCCTAACATAAAGGCTGCTGCCGCACCTTCACCATCAGCAATTCCTCCAGCAACAATAACTGGAATCGAAACAGCTGCAGCAACTTGACGAGCTAAGGTCATGGTTGTCAACTTTCCGATATGTCCACCAGCTTCCATTCCTTCTGCAATGACCGCATCCGCACCGATTTTTTCCATCCGTTTTGCCAAAGCAACACTTGGAACAACAGGGATGACTGTAATACCTGCTTCGTGGAAACGAGACATATATTTACTTGGGTTTCCAGCTCCTGTTGTCACTACCTTGACTCCTTCTTCGATCACAAGATCAACAATGTCATCTACAAATGGAGACAGGAGCATGATGTTGACACCAAAAGGTTTATCAGTCAGCGCTTTAATCTTATCAATATTTGCCTTCACGACCTCTTTCGGTGCATTTCCACCACCGATAATTCCTAAACCGCCAGCTTTAGAAACAGCTCCGGCCAAGTCGCCATCAGCGACCCAGGCCATCCCTCCTTGGAAAATTGGATATTTAATGTTTAATAATTCTGTAATACGTGTTTTCATAGTGCCTCCATCAGTCCTTGCTTACGTAATAGTTCGATTAGTATATTATTTGAGTCTCAAACTATTACCTAAACAAGAGGGAGTGGGTTTCCCCTACTCCTTCTATATCTTATTCGCTCTTATTTTGTTTTCTCTTCAACGTAGGCAACCAAGTCACCAACAGTCTTCAAGTTATCTTCTGCTTCGATTTGGATATCAAAAGCATCTTCAATTTCAGAGATTACTTGGAACAAGTCCAATGAATCTGCATCCAAATCATCAAAAGTAGATTCAAGTGTTACTTCTGATGCATCTTTCCCAAGTTCTTCAACGATAATTTCTTGTACTTTTTCAAATACTGCCATGATAGGACTCCTTTAAAATATAAAAATTTATAACAATGTGTTCACCACATGATTACCTAGATTGTAAGAATGAGCGTGCCCCAGGTCAAGCCTCCACCGAAGCCTGATAAAAGAATCGTTTGGCTGCCGTCTACACGGATCAACCCCTGATCCACACACTCTGATAGTAAAATCGGGATGCTAGCCGCACTGGTATTCCCATACTCCATCATATTGGCTGGAAGTTTGTCTCGGTCAACACCGATTTTTTTAGCCATCTTATCCAATATGCGGATATTGGCCTGATGAAGCAAGAGATAGTCCAAATCAGATGCCCCTACTGGACCTTCGTCAATGGTCTGCTTGATTGACCTAGCAACATCTCGAATCGCAAAATCAAAAACTGCTCGCCCGTCCATCTTCAAAAATGCAGGAACTGCTTCTTGATTAGAGAAGGGGGAAGTCAAGGTCGTTTGCCCATAAGTTAAGCACTCGCTTCGAGTACCATCACTGTGTATACTCTCTGCAAGGAAGTGGCGGTTGTCACTTATTTCCAAGAGAACTCCACCAGCACCGTCTCCAAAGAGTACAGCAGTCGATCGATCTGACCAGTCAACCGCCTTGGACAAGGTTTCAGCACCGATAACAATCCCTTTTTTGAACTGTCCAGATGTCAGAAACTTCTCAGCAGTTGAAAGTGCAAAAATAAAGCCACTGCAGGCAGCTGTGAGATCAAAAGCAAAGGCTCTGTTAGCACCAATATTGGCCTGAACTCGCGCTGCTGTAGAGGGCATCATTGAGTCAGGTGTGATCGTTGCTACAATGATAAAATCAATCTGCTCAGCTTTTATGCTCGCCTTAGCCAGTAAGCTTTTGGCAACTTCTGTCGCCAAATCACTCGTTGACTCCGTTTTTGAAATATGTCTTTGTTTAATTCCTGTACGACTTGAAATCCACTCATCGCTTGTATCCATGATTTGAGCCAAGTCTTGATTGGTGACCACTTGCTCTGGTACATAATGAGCAACCTGGCTTATTTTAGCAAAAGCCATTATTTCAAATCCTCCAAAAATTGGTAAAGGTTAGTCAATCCTTTGCCCATAACATCCATCTCCTCAGGACTCATCCCGTCGATAATTTTTTCGACCATGGCCTTGTGGAAACGTTTATGAAGGCGGTGGAGCAAACGACCTTTCTTTGTCAAATGTAGATAAACCACACGACGATCCTGTTCGGAACGAATTCGCTCAATATAACCTTTTCTTTCTAGGTTATTCAAGCTCGTTGTAACCGTTCCAAGAGTTACCATCAGTTCCTTTGAAACCTTGCTTGGTGTTGCCTCCGGGAACTTCCCAATCACATCGATCGTGTGCATTTCTTTGATGGAGATGTCTTTGAATCGACTACCTCGTAAGCTAACCTCCTCGATCACAAGGACATTATTAAAAATGGATGTTAAATAATCATTTACTTGTTGGTAATCCAAATCCTTTCCCTCCCTCTAAAAAACTTTCATAATCAAAACATTTGATAGAGAAAGTATATCAAACTTCAAAAGATAGTGCAAGTATTTTTTTACTTTCCTGAAAATTTTGGTCGTCTTCTTTCTGAATGAGCGCGAACTCCTTCTTTGAAATCTTCGGTTTGAGCCAAGGATTCCTGCAACTTCAACTCTAATTCAGCATAATTTTGCCAATCCTTAAATTGGCTTTCCCAAACCAACTTTTTAATCGCTGCATAGGAATTAGCTGAACCGCGTCTGAGTTTTTTTAGAACCTGATCTCGTATTTTTTCCAGCTTATCTGCCTCACAGACTCGATAAACCACGCCCCACTCCAGAGCTTTCTCTGCTGTCAGGGCTTCTCCTGTCATGGCAAGCTGGGCTGCTCGTGTTACTCCTATACTACGACTTAGGAGATGAATACCTCCTGCATCAGGAGCCAAGCCAACCCCGACAAAGGCTTGAATGAACTTAGCCTTGTCTGTTGCTATACAAAAATCAACCGCTACTGCCATATTGGCCGCAGCTCCTGCAACGGCTCCATCTACTTCCATCAAAACTGGTTTGGGTATTTGCTTGATTTTATAGGAAATTGTATTAACTAACTCAGCGATTTTTGTCAGTGAAGGAATATCATCCTCATCCACCGCCCGCTTCATCTCGACCAGGTCTCCCCCCACTGAGAAAACTTTTCCGTTCGCGTTAATCAAGATATACTGTACTGCTTGGTCCTGCTCTGCCAAGTTCAAAGCTTCTAAGATTTCCTCACACATTGGGATGTGAAAACCATTTGCCACTTCAGGACGATTCAGAGTAATAATAGCTAGATCATCTACGATCTGGTATAGGATATGATTCATAGCTTCTCCTTTTGTATGATGATAAAATTATTTCATTATCAAAGTATACCTTTTTTTGGATAAAGGAACAAGAAAAAATCAATTAAAAGTGTCTCAGCCGATTATTTCACCTTCGTTTATGTATTTGAAGGAAATTTGACTATTTTATTTTTATCTTTTATCGATTCCCAGAATAAATTAACATTTGCTTCTATTAAAATAGGAAGATATTTTCTTCATTGAAAAAAGCCCCTCTTTCTGCTATAATCGTATAAAATACTTACTTGAGGAGTCCCTATGAAGGTTGTTAAATTTGGCGGAAGCTCTCTTGCCTCTGCTAGTCAGTTAGAAAAAGTTTTAAACATCGTTAAGAGCGATAAAGAGCGCCGTTTTGTGGTTGTTTCTGCACCGGGTAAACGCAATGCTGAGGATACCAAGGTTACAGATGCCTTGATCAAATACTATCGTGACTATGTGGCTGGAAATGACATCAGCACTAGCCAAAATTGGATTATCGACCGCTATGCGGCTATGGTGAGCGAACTAGGCTTAAAACCAACTGTTTTAGAGAAAATTTCTAAAAGTATCCGCGCCTTAGCGACTCTTCCTATTGAAGAAAATGACTTTCTCTATGACGCCTTCCTAGCAGCTGGAGAAAACAACAACGCCAAATTGATCGCAGCCTACTTTAACCAAAACGGCATTGATGCGCGCTATGTCCATCCTAGAGAAGCGGGAATTATCGTGACAAGCGAACCTGGAAATGCTCGCATCATTCCATCTAGTTATGACAAGATTGAAGGCTTGGCTGACAGCAACCAAGTCCTTGTTATTCCTGGTTTCTTTGGGGTTACTAAGGAAGATCAAATCTGTACCTTCTCACGTGGTGGATCCGACATAACAGGTTCCATCATTGCTGCAGGTGTCAAAGCTGATCTCTACGAAAACTTTACGGATGTTGACGGTATCTTTGCTGCCCATCCAGGTATCATTCACCAACCGCACTCTATCCCTGAATTGACCTACCGTGAGATGCGTGAATTGGCCTATGCAGGTTTCTCAGTCCTTCACGATGAAGCTCTGCTCCCTGCCTACCGTGGAAAAATTCCTCTGGTTATCAAAAATACCAATAATCCTGACCACCCAGGAACACGCATTGTTTTAGAACACAGTAGTGATAAATTCCCAGTAGTAGGGATTGCGGGTGACTCAGGATTCGTCAGCATCAACATGTCAAAATATCTCATGAACCGTGAAGTAGGATTTGGTCGCAAGGCTCTACAAATCCTAGAAGATCTTAACATCGGATGGGAACACATGCCAACTGGTATCGATGATCTTTCAATCATTCTCCGCGGTCGTGAACTCACTCCTATCAAGGAAGAAGAAATTCTTCGTCAATTGGTCCAAAAAGCTGAAGTGGATCATGTAGAGATCGAACATGACCTTTCCATCATTATGATTGTCGGAGAAAAGATGAAGAGTCACATCGGTGTAACAGCTACCGCAACACGTGCTTTGTCTGAGAATAAAATCAACATCCAGATGATGTCACAAGGTTCAAGTGAAGTTTCCATCATGTTTGTTGTCAATAAAGACCAAGAAAAGGCAGCTATCAAGGCTCTCTACCATGCCTTTTTCGATGAAAGTAAGGAAGACTAATCATGGCCCAATCTCTCAATAAAGTCATTGACCTGCAAACCACTGGAACATCTTACCTCTCTATCTCTGGAAAGGTTGGAAAATTTCTAGTCGGGGACCAAGCCTTGGAGTTTTATCCTGATGTCAATGTCGAACAATATATCCAAATCCCCTGGTCTAGCGTCAATCAAATCGGAGCCAACGTAAGTGGACGCAAAATCAGCCGTCACTTTGAAGTCTTTACTGACCAAGGAAAATTCCTCTTTGCTTCAAAAGACTCTGGAGCTATCCTCAAAATCGCTCGGGAAAAATTAGGAAATGACAAGGTTGTGAAACTTCCGACTCTACTCCAGACCATTGGACAAAAACTTAAAAATCTATTTGCAAAAAAGTAAAAACTTTAGTATAATCATAGCAACGGATAAGTAGGTTATCTCCTTCTTTCAGAAAGTCTGCGGATGCTGCGAGCAGATAGAAGGGATAGGTGAAATTCTACCGTTATCAACAATTACATACTCAATCAAGTGCACACCTGTGAAGTTGGATGGAACCGTGGCCCTGCCACTCCAACGCTTTGTCAGGTGTGCTTCTTCATATAAAGGAGGACTTATGTTAGATATCAAACGAATTCGTACAGATTTTGATGCTGTCGCTGAAAAATTGGCTACACGTGGTGTAGATGCTGCTGTCTTAAACGAGATGAAAGAAATCGATGCTAAACGTCGTGACATCTTGGTTAAGGTTGAAACTCTCAAAGCAGAACGTAACACAGTTTCTGCTGAGATTGCCCAAGCCAAGCGCAACAAGGAAAACGCCGATGACAAGATTGCTGCGATGCAAACCCTATCTGCTGAAGTCAAAGCCTTGGATGCTGAATTGGCGGACATTGATTCTAAATTGACAGAATTTACCACTACTCTTCCAAACATCCCTGCCGACAGCGTTCCTGTTGGGGCTGACGAAGATGATAATGTGGAAGTTCGCCGTTGGGGGACTCCGCGAGAGTTTGACTTTGAACCAAAAGCTCACTGGGATCTTGGTGAAGACTTGGGTATTCTTGACTGGGAACGTGGCGGTAAAGTAACAGGCGCTCGCTTCCTCTTCTATAAAGGACTTGGAGCTCGTTTGGAACGCGCTATCTACAACTTCATGTTGGATGAGCATGGTAAAGAGGGCTATACGGAAGTCATCACGCCTTACATAGTTAACCATGACTCAATGTTTGGTACTGGTCAATATCCAAAATTTAAGGAAGACACTTTTGAATTGAAAGACACTAATTATGTCCTCA
Organism: Streptococcus oralis; assembly: GCF_026782375.1. GTDB lineage: Bacteria > Bacillota > Bacilli > Lactobacillales > Streptococcaceae > Streptococcus > Streptococcus oralis_CL. The sequence goes on from NZ_JAKUWJ010000001.1 coordinate 1,080,291, forward strand.
TTCCTACAGCTGAAGTGCCCCTCACAAACTACTACCGTGATGAAATCCTTGACGGTAAAGACCTACCAATCTACTTTACTGCTATGAGTCCATCATTCCGTTCTGAAGCGGGTTCTGCTGGTCGTGATACACGTGGCTTGATCCGTCTGCACCAATTCCACAAGGTTGAAATGGTCAAATTTGCCAAACCAGAAGAATCTTATGAAGAATTAGAAAAAATGACAGCTAACGCTGAAAATATTCTTCAAAAACTCAACCTTCCATACCGTGTCGTTGCCCTCTCTACTGGGGACATGGGCTTCTCAGCAGCTAAGACTTACGACTTGGAAGTTTGGATTCCAGCCCAAAATACCTATCGTGAAATCTCAAGCTGTTCAAATACAGAAGATTTCCAAGCGCGTCGTGCGCAAATCCGTTACCGTGACGAAGCCGATGGTAAAGTTAAACTCCTTCACACCTTGAACGGTTCTGGACTTGCAGTTGGACGTACAGTGGCTGCTATTCTTGAAAACTACCAAAATGCAGATGGTTCTGTGACTATTCCAGAAGCTCTTCGTCCATACATGGGTGGAGCTGAAGTTATCAAACCATAAAAAACAAGGCCTAGCTAGAAAATAGCTAGACCTTTTTTCGTAACCAAATCAGATAAGCGCCCAATACGAAGAATAAAATAGTAAGGCAAATAACAGTTTCAGCCAAGACCAGATAATCCAGAAATGGAAGTTTCAAAATTCCCTGAGCCATCTTGAGCGAAGTAGCTGTGATAATGGTTGGGAAGGTGAGGGCTGAGAAGGCTGGTTGAAAGCCTTGTTTTAAAATATTGGGCAAGCGAGTCAAAACGAAGATGAAAAATGACTGAGAGACAAGCATCAACAGTAGCAAGGCCCAGGTCGGAAGAGCAAGTCCACCGATACGTACTAAAGCAGCTAAGAGCAAAGAAAAAGGCGCACAGTAGATTCCTTCCTGCCCTAGTAGGGCTGGAGGCAATGGGTTTTTCTTTAAATCACTGTAAATCAACGGATAGAGAAAACAAGTAGCTAGAAAGCCGAAAGTCATCGTTAGGTAGGCAATCTGAATCAGACCAACGACTGGATAGGTCAAGGCTGCCACTGCTATTCCCACATAAAGTACTGTCCAGCTTGGTGTTGCAGCAGCTCTTTCCTCCACTCCAAGAAAACGATGAGAAAAATAAGCAATCAAAGCAAGATCCAAGATAAAGGAAAACCACCAGATTCCTTGTGCTAGCAAAGGAAGAGCAGGGAATACGCGAAAGACATAGGTCGACAAAATCATCCCAGCCATGGGAAAGGTAGCCATCCCAGACAAAAGAGGGGGCTTGGTCAATTCTTGCTTGGTTTCTCCCCAATTAAAAAGATGAAGAATCAGAAAGAAAAGCCACAAAACTAATCCAGTCAGACTCAATAAATGCGACAGAACTGGCCAAGTATCTGCAATCAGATTTCCTGCACCTGCTAAACCTAATAAACAGCCAGAAAATACCAAGGGGAGCTTTTTCATCCGAGCCTCCAATAATCATGTTATTATTAGTATAGCATAAAAGCGCTTAAAATAGCATAGAAAAATGAAGACTGGATTGCTCAGTCTTCATTTTTTCTTTCTGATTCGAACTAGGCATAAGGTTGCAATTCTGGATTAATAGGCGTATTGGCTAGGTTGTTGGCATAGTTGCAAAGGCTGGCAAGACTAACACCTAGAACCACGTCCAAGGCATTTTGTTGCGTATAGCCAGCTTCCAAAAATTCAGCCAAGGCTTCATCTCCTACACGACCCTTGGTATTGATGACCGCCAAGGTAAACTTAGCTAGAGTATCTAGCTTAGAATCTGACTCGATTGGAGTTCGGTTGCGGAGGGCTTGGAGAAGATCATCATTCATTTGGATCTGTTTGATCGAAAAGGCAGTGTGACCTGCGACACAGAAGGCACATCCATTGGTTACCGCAGCTGTGATTTGCACCACTTCTCTCTCAACTGGGGTTAGGCTATTACGGCGGTTGATGGCTCCGACAGTTCGGTAGGCTTCTAGAGCAGTAGGAGCATTGGCCAAGAGACCAATCAGATTGGGAATATAGCCATTGTTGTCTTTTTGTACTGTTTCCAGAACTTCTTTTACTTCTGCTGGAGCAGATTCTACTGTGTGGATGGTAAATCTTGTCATAAGAAACCTCTTTTCATTTTATTGTCATTTAGTCTATCATAGAATTTTCCACTTGGATAATATATATTTTCAATTGCCATGATAGGAAATGTCTATGAAATGAAAAAAATCACACTAAAAGTGTGATTGGGTTAGTGTTTAAAATACTGTTTAGTCTCAGCAATGACGACTGGCGACAAGACTAAGAGGGCAATCAAGTTAGGTAGAGCCATCAAGGCATTGACAATATCAGCAATAATCCAGACCATGTCCAACTCGATAAAACCTCCCAACAAGACCATGAGCACAAAGACCACTCGATAGAGCCAGATAAAGCGAACACCAAACAGAAACTCGAAACAGCGCTCTCCGTAGTAATTCCAGCCGAGAATTGTCGTAAAGGCAAAGAGAACCAAAAATATGGTCAAAAGAGCAGGGCCAAAATGCGAAAAAATTGTTGAGAAGGCTGACTGGGTAAGCGCTACTCCATTCAAATCACCGCTCCAAACCCCAGTTACCAAGATTGTCAGACCTGTCAGAGTACAGATAATCAACGTATCAATAAAGGTCCCTGTCATAGAAATCAAGCCTTGCTCAACAGGCTCATTTGTCTTAGCCGCAGCAGCTGCGATCGGAGCTGAACCAAGACCAGATTCGTTAGAGAAGACTCCTCTCGCCACACCATTTTGGATTGCAGTACGGATAGTCGCACCTGCAAATCCTCCTACTGCAGCTACAGGGCTAAAAGCAGAGGTAAAGATGAGGGCAAGTGTGGCTGGGATTTTCTCGATATTAAAGAAAATCACAATCAAGGTTCCTAGAATATAGACAATAGCCATAAATGGAACAACTGCTGTCGAAACTTTTGATATGGATTTGAGTCCACCAAAGACTGCAATCGCGACAAAAACAGATAAAACGAGAGCTGTGATAGCTGGATCAATTTGAGCTGTATTTTGGATAGATTCTGTAATTGAATTGACTTGGGTAAAGGTACCAATTCCTAGAAGGGCTACCAATACACCCGCTAGGGCAAAGAAGATAGCAAGTGGACGCCACTTTTCTCCCATTCCCAAAAGGATGTAGTGCATGGGGCCTCCAGCTACAGCTCCATTTGCATCCTTGGTGCGGTACTTGATAGCCAGCAAGCCTTCAGCATACTTGGTTGCCATCCCAAAGAAGGCTGCCATCCACATCCAAAAGAGAGCACCTGGCCCCCCAACCTTAATAGCTGTCGCAACTCCAATGATATTTCCCGTACCAACGGTGGCAGCTAGAGCTGTACAAAGAGCTGCAAAGCTCGACACATCGCCATGTCCCTTGTCCTTGGTAAAAATCAACTGAAAGGCCTTAGGGAGACGAGTTACCTGCAAAAGGCCTAGTCGGATGGTCAAATAGATACCCGTTCCGACCAATAAGATTAAGAGGGGAGGTCCCCAAACGAAAGCATCAAGCGCTTTTAGCAATTCTAACATGTCCTACTCCTATCTTTCAACCCCAAAAGAAAGAGCACATGCAAGATACATGTACTCTGGAATGCTTAGATAAATGCCAAAAAGCGGTCTATCCTAGCTCTGTCCTTTTACCTGAGAGTTTGAGCAGTTTTCTGCCTTGCCCCTTCGGTGCCTTTACGGTCTCTCCAGAGTTCCGTCCATTTACAGTCATGGAAAACAAACCTTTCTCCACTTCTATTAAACTTCATTCGGTGTTGGTATTTAATTTTTTATTATTTTACAAGAAAAGTTAGCTTTTGTCAATATATTATTTGAAAAAAGATGGATTTTCACTTCTTTTTTCAGAAAGAATGAATCCTTCTTCTCTCTATCCTTTAAAGGTCACAATGGTGGCGCCACTGCCGCCAGCATTCTGTGGAGCATAGCCAAAACTCTTGACATGCTTGTTTCTTTGCAGGTATTTGGTGACGCCCTCACGGATGACACCCGTTCCGATACCATGGATGATGTCGACTTGCGCCATGTTATTAAGCAGGGCTTGGTCGATAAAGACGTCCAGCTCATTCATGGCCTCTTCGTACCGTTTGCCACGAAGATCCAGTCTGGCTTGTGGGCCACGACCAGATGCACGTTTCACGACATTGACTTGTTTTTTCTTGACTGGGGCTTCTTGCTGAGCCTGAACAAGGTCAAATTCTTTCTCTTCCAAGGTCATCTTGATTAAACCGACTTGGGCTTCCCAACGGCCGTCCTTAAGCTGATTGGTCAAGGTTCCACGTTGACCATAACTGAGGACCACAATGTCATCTCCCACCTTTGGAGCTCGTTTTTTCTTGGCCTTTTGAAGGACCTTGTTTTTAGACAAGTCAACTTTTTCAGGAGCCAGTTTTTTCAGCTCAGCCTTGGCTTCAATGATTTCGTGGGGTTTGAGTTGAGACTTGCTATGAAGATTCTTGAGAATCTGGTCACTCTCACTTAGAGCAAGTTCCACAATTTCAGCAGCTTGTTCACGCGCCTTGTTGAGCTCAGTTTCCTTTTCCCGATTAAGCTCATTGTAAAGTTTTTTGAGTGCTCGGTTCATCTTGAGGTTTTCTTGCTCCACCTCACGGATATTGTCCAAGCGTTTGCGACTTTCAAGCGTTTGCTCTTCCAATTGTTCAATGATGCGGTTGACATCATTATCTTGGTTGACCTGCTGGCTGGCATCCCCGACAATGACATCTGACAAGCCAAGGCGTTTAGCAATTTCAAAGGCATTGCTTCGGCCAGGAACTCCCTGCATAAAGCGATAGGTCGGACGCAGAGTGGCTGTATCAAACTCCATGCTGGCATTTTGCACAAAGGCTGTCTCAATACCATAAGCCTTGAGTTCTGGATAGTGGGTCGTCGCCATAGTCTTGACCTGACGCAGACGAAGATCCTCCAGAATAGCCATAGCAAGGGCTGCACCTTCCTGCGGATCGGTCCCCGCCCCAAGCTCATCTAGCAATAAGAGCGAGTGCTGATTGACCTTGCCAAGAATATCTACGATATTGGTCATGTGGCTGGAGAAGGTAGACAAACTCTGCTCAATAGACTGTTCATCGCCAATGTCGGCGAAGATTTCCTCGAAAATACCGACACGGCTCCCCTTATCAGCTAAAATGGGCAAGCCAGATTGGGCCATGAGTTGAGTCAAGCCCAGGGTTTTGAGCATGATGGTCTTCCCACCAGTATTGGGACCTGTAATGACAATGGCCGTTAATTCCTTACCAAAGTGTACATCGTTTGCAACAGCATTTTTGACCAAAGGATGGCGAACATGAAGGAGTTGAATCTCTTGGTTCTCTGAAAGCTGAGGAACAACTGCTTGTCTTTCTTGGATGAAACGCACCTTGGCACGAATCAAGTCTAAATGACCGATGATCCAAGCGTCATTAGCAATTTCTGCAGCATGAGGACGGACCCGTTCCGATAATTCCTGCAGGATGCGAATCATCTCATAGCGCTCATCAGCTCGCAGACTCGCGATTTCTTCGCTCAGTTTCACGACCTCACGGGGTTCGATATAGACTGTATTCCCACTGGCAGAGATGTCATGAACAACACCCGCAATCTTGTTGCGGTAGGTATTCTTGACGGGTAAGACTTGACGCCCATTTCTACTAGCAATAATCCCTTCCGTCAACATCTGAGCTTTATGCTTGAGCAGGTCGTGTAAAACATCTCGGACCTGACTCTCGCTATCATGGATTTTCCGACGAATGTGTGCTAGTTCTTCGCTGGCAAAATTCTCGATAAATCCTGCGTCATTTAGGGCTTGAAGATTCCCCTGCAAGTGTGGAAAATCATGCAGTTTTTCAAACCATCTCGCCAACTGTGCCAAGCGTACGTTTTCGAGATTGGCATAAAAACTTTGCAACTCTCTGCTAGCAAGCAAGACCCGTTTGATGAGTAAAAATTCCTCGATATTGAGGTCCGCCCCCATCTCCAGACGCTTGCAAACAGCTGATATCTCACGCGTCGCTAGGATGGTAAAGTGAGGTTGCTCCACAAATAGGGCTTGCATTTCCTCCATCTCTGTAAAGGCTTGTTTGATTTTATCCACCTTGGCAGTTGGAGCTAAGCCTTTTAGCTCCTCTAAGCCTTGTTCAGTCAGGAGATGGGGTTCAAACAAGGCTTTGATTTTATTAAATTCTAAGGTTTCTAGTATTTTTGTATTCATATTCTTTCCTTGTATGCTTGTTTATAAGATTATAGCAACTAGAGGTTTTGACCTAGTCCCCAAATCTGTAAACAAAGGGCTAGGAAAAATCCCGCCCTTTTTATCCGATTAAATTTGTCACCCAGAGTTGTTTGATAAAGTTTGTCGTAAAAGGGACACTTTGGATGATGTTTTTGGCTACTATACTTTTTTCGAGTGAATTTTGAATGACTGCCAGAGGCACTGTTGCGAGAATGGTCAGAGCCATTTGTAAGACAAATAAGGTTACCAATAGAGACAAAACGCCTGCTCCGATACGCAACCATTTGACATCGAGCTTTTTAGTTGGAATCAAGTGCAGGAACAAACCGATAAAACGTCCGATACTGTAACAAATTCCGAAAACTAAAAGGTAGGCTAGACCCGCATAAAAGACCTTGTCTAGGTGAAACAGCTGGTCTGAAGGGAAGAAAAAGGTGCCCTGTCCTTCCTGAGGATTGGCATAAGGGACAAGCAAGTGGAAGTGGTCACCCAGTGATTTATAAAACTGTCCCGCAACAAAGGCTGAAATCACTGCCACGAGGAAATAATAAACTTGCAGGACCAAACCTCTACGGTAGCCGATGTAAAAGCCCCAAGCCAGAACCAATAAGAGTAGGATTGAAATCATAGGGAGTCCTCAATCTTGCTCTGTTCTTGTTTGACAGCAATCAACTTGTGACGGAGTTCTAACAACTCTTGCTCCTTGTCATCAAATTCAATTTCACGATTGAGCTGTGTAGACAGACAGTTGACCGCCAAAAGAAGCGCAATGGTCTCATCATCCGCCCCAGGCATTTGTTCTTTAATTGCTTGGTATTTTTCAGTCGCAACCTTGGCAATTTCCTCCATAAAGAGGTTGTCATGCTCGGTTGTCAAGGTTAATGTCTTTTTCCCGAATGTAAACTTATATCGATTTAGATTTGCCATAAAATTCACCTCACGATATTATACCAAATTTCGCTAACTTTGTCAGTTTTTACCAATTCTCCTGCTTTTGTGGTACAATAGAGACTATGGCAAGTATCACACTCACACCCAGTGAACAGGAAATTCAGAGCTTTTTAAGTCAGTATCAGAAGGCTCTCAGTCCTAGTAAAAATCCCTATATCCGCTATTTTTTGCGACTGCCTCAGGCAACAGTTTCCATCTATACTTCTGGAAAAGTCCTCCTGCAAGGCGAAGCTGCTGAGCACTACGCTAGTTTCTTTGGTTATCAAGTTCAACAAGAAAACAGTGGACAAGATTTTCCTATGATTGGAACTGATGAGGTGGGAAATGGTTCCTACTTTGGCGGGTTGGCTGTCGTGGCTTCCTTCGTGACACCTGACCAGCACGACTTCTTGCGAAAACTCGACGTGGGGGATTCCAAGACTCTGACAGACCAAAAGATTCGTCAGATTGCCCCTATCCTCAAGGAGAAGATTCCACACCAAGCGCTCCTCCTTTCACCGAGCAAGTACAACGAAGTTATCGGAGAGCGTTACAATGCTGTTTCTGTAAAGGTTGCCCTTCACAATCAGGCTATCTTTCTCCTGCTTCAAAACGGAGTCCAGCCAGAGAAAATCGTGATTGATGCCTTTACTAGTCCAAAAAACTATGATAAGTACTTAGCGCAAGAAGCCAACCGTTTCCCAAACAAGGTTAGTTTGGAAGAAAAAGCCGAGGGCAAATACCTGGCTGTTGCGGTTAGCTCCATCATCGCTCGTGATCTCTTCCTTGAAAACTTGGAAAATCTGGGACGAGAACTGGGCTATCAACTGCCAAGTGGCGCTGGAACTGCATCTGATAAGGTTGCTAGTAAAATCCTTCAGGCCTATGGCATGAAAGGACTTCATTTCTGCGCCAAACTTCACTTTAAAAACACTGAAAAAGCCAAAGCACTTCTAGAAAGGTAAATTATGAATTCGTTTAAAACATTTCTAAAAGAATGGGGAGTTTTCTTCCTGATTATCGCACTGGTAGGTCTTAGTCGTATCTTTCTTTGGAGCAATGTCCGTGTAGAAGGACACTCGATGGACCCTACCCTAGCCGACGGAGAGGTTCTCTTCGTTGTCAAACACCTCCCAATTGACCGCTTCGACATCGTGGTTGCGCATGAGGAAGACGGAAATAAAGACATTGTCAAAAGGGTTATCGGCATGCCTGGAGATACCATCCGCTACGAAAATGATAAACTTTTTATCAACGGTGAAGAAACGAATGAACCCTACCTAGCTGAATACCTCAACTTGTTCAAAACAGAAAAGTTGCAAAACACCTATACTGGAAAGGGATTCGAAGGAAACAAAGGAGTTTACTTTAGAGAACTTGCTCAAAAAGCACAAGCCTTTACGGTCGATGTCAATTCCAATACCAGCTTCAGCTTTACTGTCCCTCAAGGTGAGTACCTTCTCCTTGGTGACGATCGTCTAGTCTCTAGCGACAGCCGCCATGTTGGTACCTTCAAGGCCAGCGAAATCAAAGGCGAAGCAAAATTCCGTTTCTGGCCACTTAACCGTATCGGAACATTTTAAGATAAGGAAGAGGCCGAGAATGCTAAGTCTCAGTCTCTTTTTCTATTGTGAGAATAAACCGTTTAGTCATCTAGTTTTTTCAAAATTGCTAAGAACCAACTCTCACGAACTTATGTAAAGGAAACCTATGGAAGTTTATTTTTCAGGCACCATTGAACGCATTATTTTTGAAAATGTCAGTAATTTCTATCGCATCCTCCTCCTAGATATCGAAGATACCAATGCGGAGGACTTTGACGATTTTGAAATCATCGTTACAGGAACCATGGCTGACGTGATTGAGGGCGAAGACTATACTTTTTGGGGGCAAATCGTTCAGCACTCCAAGTATGGGGAACAGCTACAAATCAGTCGTTATGAGAGAGCAAAACCCACTAGTAAGGGCTTGGTCAAATATTTCTCTAGCAGCCATTTTAAGGGAATCGGTCTCAAGACTGCCCAGAAAATTGTTGATACCTATGGTGAAAACACTATCGACGAAATTCTGGAGCATCCTGAAAAGCTAGAAGGCATCTCAGGACTCTCTGCCAAAAACCGTGAGGCTTTTGTTTCCACCCTCCGTCTCAACTATGGGACAGAGATGGTTTTGGCCAAGCTTGCCAACTACGGAATCCCTAATAAATTAGCTATTCAAATTCAGGATACCTACAAAGAGGAAACTATCGATATCGTTGAAAATTATCCCTACCAGTTGGTTGAGGATATCAAGGGTTTGGGCTTTACCATTGCTGACCAACTAGCAGCCGAACTAGGTATCGAAAGCCAAGCTCCCGAGCGCTTCCGCGCTGGCCTTGTCCACAGTCTCTTTCAAGGCTGTATGGATACGGGTGATACCTATATGGAAGCCCGTGATTTGCTGGAGCAGACCCTGACTCTCCTCGAGTCTTCTCGTCCTGTGGAACTGAACCCCAGCCAAGTCGCTCAGGAACTCTCCCATCTCATCGAAGAAGACAAGGTTCAGCAGATTGATACCAAAATCTTTGATAATAGCCTCTTTTTCGCCGAAGAAGGAATTCGCAGTCACTTGGTTCGTATCCTTGAAAAAGGAAAGCAGAAAAGTCAGTATTTGGAAACCATTCAAAAGCATATCGCTAGCGTCGAGAAAGAACTGGGTATCCAATACGATAGTATCCAAAAGCAGGCTATCTGCGACGCCATCCAGAACAAGGTCTTTATCCTAACAGGCGGACCTGGTACTGGTAAGACGACTGTTATCAATGGGATTATCGCTGTTTATGCCCTTTTAGAAGGGCTTGATCTCAAGAAAAAAAGCAATCTGCCTATCCTTCTTGCTGCTCCAACTGGTCGAGCCGCTCGGCGCATGAATGAATTGACAGGTTTGCCTAGCGCGACTATACACCGTCATTTGGGAATGACGGGAGACGATGATACCAGCCATCTAGAAGATTATCTAGATGCCGACTTTATCATTGTAGATGAGTTTTCCATGGTGGATACTTGGTTAGCCAACCAGCTCTTCTCCAACATTTCTTCTAACAGTAAAATTCTCATCGTAGGTGATAGCGACCAGCTACCGTCTGTTAGTCCCGGACAAGTCCTGGCTGACCTGCTCCAGATACCCCTGATTCCTCAGACTCGCTTAGAACGGATTTACCGTCAGAGCGAGGAATCAACCATCGTTACCTTGGCTAGTCAAATTCGACAAGGCATCTTGTCAGCCGACTTTACCCAGAAAAAGGCAGACCGTTCCTACTTTGAAATCGCTAGTGGCCATATCCCAGCTACCATTGAGAAAATCCTCGGTGCTGCCCTCAGAAGTGGCATTCCGGCTCGCGATATTCAGGTGCTAGCGCCTATGTATCGAGGAACTGCTGGTATTGACGCCATCAACCAACTTATGCAAGACCTGCTCAATCCTCAGCAAAAGGGGCAAGTTAGCTTTGAAGCAACTCAGTGTCACTATCGAACAGGGGACAAGGTCATTCACCTAGTCAACGATGCCGAAGTCAATGTCTTTAATGGAGACCTAGGCTACATCACAGATCTGATTCCTGGAAAATACACCGAGTCCAAACAAGATGAGATTGTCATAGATTTTGATGGCAATGAGGTCATCTACCCACGTAACGAATGGTACAAGATTCGACTAGCCTATGCCATGAGTATCCATAAGTCTCAAGGAAGTGAGTTTCCTGTTGTCATCCTGCCCATCACCAGTGCTAGCAAGCGCATGCTGGAGCGGAATCTCATCTACACAGCTATCACACGGGCCAAGAGCAAGCTCATCCTTCTTGGCGAGTTACAGGCCTTTGACTATGCAGTCAAGCATATCGGGACTGCTCGCAAGACCTATCTGATTGAACGCTTCAGTGATCTAATTGAAAATAATATTGAAGAAAGTAAACAAGCCTTCTCTGAAACTGCCACAGCAAGTGACTCTGAACAATCCTACATCCTCACCGAAGAAAACTGGTCTAGTATCCCAGCCATGATTGGAATTACAGATGCAGACTTAAAAGAGATTTTTGGAAAATAGTGCAACAGAAAACCCACCTAGTCAGGTGGGCTTTTTATCTTTTAAGATTATTTTACTGTTGCTGTGCTTGTAATCAATTCAACAGCTTTTTTAATAGTGATATCGTGTTTCAACATGTCAGCTGAAAGCAAGTTTTGAACTTGTGCCACTTCCATGTTGTAGTCTGCTGCCAATTGCTCGATTTCTTTTTGGATTTCTTCTTCTGAAGCGTCAAATCCTTCAGCTTTGGCAACTGCTTCGATAACAAGGTTGGTCTTCGTACGTGACTCAGCTTCTGCTTCGTATTGTTTGTGAAGATCTTCTTGAGTAGTTCCAGTGATTTGGAAGTACATGTCAGGATTGATCCCTTGGCGTTGCAAGTTTCCAAGGAATTCATTTACTGAACGGTGAACTTCTTCGTGGATCATTTCTTCTGGAAGTTCTACGATTTCAGCATTTTCTACAGCTTTATCGATTGCTGCACCTTCTACTGCATCTTTGTATGCTTCTTCTTTCGTAGCAGTCAATTCTTTGCGGTATTTTTCTTTCAATTCAGCAAGTGTTTCCACTTCTTCGTCGATGTCTTTTGCAAGTTCATCGTCAAGAGCTGGAACTTCTTTAGCTTTTACTTCGTGAATAGTTGTCACGAATTTAGCTTCTTTACCTGCAAGGTCTTCTGCTTGGTAGTCTTCTGGGAATGTTACGACAACGTCAACAGTTTCGCCAGCTGAGTGTCCAACCAATTGGTCTTCAAAACCAGGGATAAATTGACCTGATCCAAGTCCAAGTGAGAAGTTTTCACCTTTTCCACCGTCAAATTCAACACCGTCGATCGAACCAACAAAGTCAATAACAACAGTGTCGCCATTTTCAGCAACGCCTTCTTTGATAACCAATTCAGCCAAGTTGTTGCGTTCGCGTTCGATACGTTCTTCAACGTCAGCGTCAGTTACTTCTTTTTCTACACCTACTGATACTTCAAGGTTTTTGTAGTCGCCCAATTTTACTTCAGGTTTTGTCACGACTTCAGCAGTGATAACCCAGTCTTGACCTTTTTCCATTGAAGTTACGTCAATTTTTGGTTGTGCAACGACTTCAAGACCAGCTTCTTTTACTGCAGCTTCATAAGCGTTTGGTAAAAGAGCGTTCATAACGTCTTGGTAAAGTGACTCTTCACCAAATTTTTGGTCGAAGATAGGACGTGGAAGGTGACCTTTACGGAAACCTGGAACGTTAAGAGATTTCTTTACTGAGTTGAAGACACGGTCCAATTCTGGTTTGATTTGGTCTTGAGAGATAGTGAAAGTCAAGACACCACGGTTTGTTTCTTTGTTTTCAAATGATACAGACATTCTGTCATTTCTCCTTAAAATTTTTTAAATACAGTCTATTATAGCATAAACCACGGTTAATTTTCAAGTAATGAATGCGCTTTTCAATGATGCTAAAGGTACTTGCTTGCTTCCCTGATACTGAGTTCAGTCATTCTTTCCCTATTTTTTTCGATGAAGCTTGCTACCCATTCCGGATTGGTTTTGGAGTAGTCTCTTAGAGCCCAACCGATGGCTTTATTGATAAAAAATTCTGTCTGGTCCAGATTGTTGAGCAGGATCTTTTCCATTAGTTGAACATCCGTCTTCTCTTTTCTTAACAACTGGTGATCAATAGCAACTCGTCTCAGCCAGATATTATCTGATAAACTCCATTGGAGGATGATTTCTCCCAATTCTGGCTTGTCATATACCAAACTTCCTACTACTCGGTCTAGAATATCTACCGTATCCCACCAGGACTTGGTCACGACCAGGCGCTCAAGCTTAGGCAAATCATTCTCTGTTAGATAAGACTGCATAGTTTTCAAATAGTTGGCAGCCACATACTGGTATTCTCTAGGCTCCTTTTCCCAGCAAGTGTCTACAAAATCCCAATCGATGAGCTTTGTTTTTTTCGCGCTTGGAAAGTATTTTTTATAAAGGGCATTTCTTTCAGGAGCTGCAATACCTAAAAAGGAAAATTGGTAGCGCATATAGGCTTCCATTGGGCCTGCTTTCTCAGGGTCTTTTCCCGCTTCTAGCTCCACAAGTAAATCTGTAAGATTCATCTAAAAGTCCTCCTGCCCTACCAAGTGGTGTTGAAAGGCATAGACCGCAGCCTGAGTGCGATCGCTGACCTCAAGCTTGGCTAGGATGTTGGATACATGGGTCTTGACCGTCTTGAGAGAGATAAAGAGTTCATCTGCGATACGCTGATTTTCGTAGCCCTTGGCAATGAGTTGAAGTACGTCTCGCTCACGCGCAGTCAGCTCCTCATGAAGCTCCATATGATTACGGTGGTATTCAACTTTCTTGCTGACCTCTTGTTCAATAGCAAGCTCTCCAGAAGCAACCTTACGAACAGCGTGGAGCAGTTCGTCTGCACTTGAAGTCTTGAGCATATAACCTTTAGCACCAGCGTTCAAGACCGGCATGATTTTTTCATTGTCTAGGTAAGAGGTCACAATCAAAATCTTGGCTTCAGGCCATTCTTTGAGGATGGTCAAGGTAGCATCAATCCCATTCATCTCAGGCATGACAATATCCATGACAATGACATCTGGACGCAATTCCAAGGCTAAGTCAATACCTTGAGATCCATTGGCTGCCTCGCCCACAACTTCTACATCTTCTTGGAGGTCAAAGTAGCTTTTCAAGCCCAATCGGACCATTTCATGGTCATCTACCAGTAAAATTTTCATCTATACTCCTTTATCATTCCTTTTCTAGCAGGGGAATACGGATATCGACCGCCAATCCTTGCTTAGGTGCTGTCAAAAGTTGAACCGTCCCTGCCATATCTTCTACCCGCTCCTTGATATTTCGCAGTCCATAACTCAAGTCATCTAAACTCCCCAACTGGAAACCAATTCCATTGTCCACCACCTTCAGCTGCAATTCAACATCTGTCTGATAGAGGTAGACATCTAGGCAAGATGCCTGGGCATGGCGGAGGGTATTGCTGATCAATTCCTGCAAAATACGGAAGATATGTTCTTCAATCTTCTTAGGTAATTTAGACACATTCTGCTTGAGACTAACCTTGAGATCACTCTTGTCCTCAAGCTCTTTTAAGAGGATTTGAATCCCCTCAACCAAACTCTTCTCTTCCAACTCGACTGGTCGCAAATGTAGGAGCAAGACCCGTAGATCTTTCTGAGCAGTCTCTAGGATGGCCGCGACACTTTGCAACTGGGTCTGCATCTTTTCTCTATCCAGCTTAAAAGCCTGCTGACTGACACCTGATAAAATCATATGGGCTGCAAACAACTCCTGACTAACTGTATCGTGCAAGTCACGTGCTATCCGTTTGCGTTCTTTCTCGATAAGTGCTTCTTCCCTGACCAGGCCTTGATTTTCAGCCTTTTGAACAGCTTCTGTCAAGAGATTGAGCTTGCCAGATAAGGACTTGAAACTGGCATCCAAGTCTGGATCTGCAAAAGAAACCACCTCTTTACCTGCTAACAAGCGCTTGAGATTGACCTGCATTTTTCTGCGTGAAATTTCTTCTATCACCCGCCAAAAAAGGACAAAAAAGAAGGACATGGAAAGACTAAAGACAAAAATCAAGAAGATTAACTTTTCCAGTTTTTCGATATCTTGTAGTAAATAGGACCAATCAAGATTGAGAATATCCAGTAGACTATTGGTCAAAAAGAGGATAAAAAGGAGAGAAGTCAGGCCGATTAACAGATAAGATTGCTTTTTCATCCTCTGATCACCTCCACATCGCCAATCATACTGGTTAGGAAAATTTTGACGCTCTTGTTACTCTTGAGATAGTCCCTGGTTTCCTGATGATAGTGTTCATTACGAAGGGCTCGCTTGGGTTGATGGAGGAAAGTTAAATCTCCATAGAGGCAGTTGACACTGAGACTGATTTCCACATCTACAGGTACGATAATCCTAGTCGTTCCGACCATTTTTCTAAGGATAATGACATTGTCATGATTGGTTAGGATAACTCTTTCTAAGTGAATGGTGTCCTTGCCCATGAGGCGAAAGAGATTGATATCGTCAAACTGGCAAGTCTGGTGACTAGAGAAATGATGGAGATTGCCAAACCAGGGATTGCGTTCATTTTTTACTGTCACGACTTCTTCAAAAACCAGGTCAGTCTCCTCTCTTTCTTGATTCATCATCGGATAGAGAAGAAAGAGACTGTAGATGACCGCCACAAAGATAGCTAAAATCACAAAGGGATTGAGCATGACGATGAAAAAGAAAAGAATAGTCGCCACAAGGAGGAACACATTGTTGCCCTCTTTACCTGTATAATAGCGTAGCAAGAGCAAAAAGAGGAACAGAATCAGCAGAAAACGCGAAAAATGCTCTGATACCATCAAAATCAGAGCCCCCGTCAACAGACAGGCTTCAATAAATAAAAAGATTTGAAATTTTTTCATAGCTGCATCCTCTCCCTTCTATTTTATCACAATTCAAAAAAGTCACCTCGGTCTGAGGATGGAAAAAGGCAGTGGCATAGAAATCGCTCTTAGAAGCTAGGTTCTTTCAGACCACTACAGTTGACAAAAGGCTACAAAAAAGGGCGGGGTTCTTGTCCCGACCTCTCTACATCTGATCTCTAGCTTCTTTTAGTTTACCATAAAGAATATAGTCTACGTTTTGCAGACCCGCTATGGTGGCACAGTTAAGGGAACACATGATCAAGCGTAAATCTGCTTTCCAACCTTGGATGATGCTAATCACTTCCTCGACCGAGTAGGTTTCAACCAATTCCAGAACGGTTCGTGATAATCCCACAGCCTTGGCGCCAAAGACCAGACACTTAATCATATCAAGTGGGTTCCGAACACCTCCACTGACCAAAAGTTCAACCTTATCTTTCCAGTCTTGGGCATTAAGAAGGGCTTGCATAGTAGACTGCCCCCATTGATTAAGGTAATCACGTTGGCCACTGCGACGGTTTTCGATATAGGCAAAACTGGTGCCACCACGACCTGATAGGTCAACAGTTCGAACCCCCAGTTCATAGGCTCTCTCGATGGTCTTCACATCCATGCCAAAACCCACTTCCTTGAGAATAATAGGAACGGGAATTTGCTTGCTATATTCTGCTAGATGCGATTGCCAGCTTCTGAACTTCCTTTCTCCCTCAGGCATGAGTAATTCCTGCATGACATTGACATGCACTTGCAAAAGCAAAGGATTCATCTCTTGCACAGTCTGAAGTCCAAACTCGATAGGCTTGTCCAATCCAATATTGGTTCCAAGGAGGAGATTTGGATGGCTAGATTTGACAGAAAAAGAGTCATCTGTTGGATCCTTGAGGGCTGCGCTATAAGAACCCGTCACAAACAAAATCCCACAGGCTTCTGCCACCTGAGCCAGCTTTTGATTGATTTCTCTCCCCTTATCACTTCCACCCGTCATAGCATTGATATAAAAAGGAAAATCCCACTTGCGACCTGCAAATTCTGTAGACAAATCAATCTCATCCAGATCATAAAGGGGCAGGGATGAATGAATCAACTCCACCTCATCAAAGCTATTATAGGAGCTTTTTTGCTCAAGGGCATAGCGGATGTGCTCGTCCTTACGATTTGTCGTCATGTCCAATCCTTTCTTGGTATAAAAGCTCAATCCCCAGATCGGCCCAGCGATTTTTTATGGTTTCAGTCGATTGCGCATCAAAACTCAAGGCAATCCCACAGTCACCACCACCAGCACCGCTACTCTTGGCAACAGCCAGAAAATCTTGACTGGCTTCTTTCAACTGTCTGAGCGAAGGCGTGTAAATATCTGGGCTCAAGCCTTCTAAAAGATGGCTGGCTGTTCCCACCTGCTCGATGATATTTTCTATTTTCCCCTGCTCCAAGGCTTCTACCAAAGTAACCACTGTTGCTTTTGAGGAAGTTAAAAAGTTCTGGTCTATGTTTTGTTTGATTTGTTGGACCATGTCACTAGACACAGCTACTTCCTTGGTCCATCCAACTAGGAAATCACATTCTAGAGCTGGTTTTACTTGTGAAATAGAAAAGCCCCAATCACGCTCTAAAACTGTCGCCAAGTTTTCTTCTTTTAGCCAAGCAGCCACCTTCTGGCGATCAAAAGACTGGTAGAGAACCAAATCCTCTGCAACGATACAGGCAAGGTCTCCCATAGAGCCATTGTCTCCTCGCTTGAGCAAGACCGCACTAGCCAGCTTGAACAAGAGATCTTGATCAACCGTAATATCATATAGAGCCAGCAGGGCCTTGATCACCAAGACAACGACGCTACCACTCGAACCCAGACCAAACTTTTTGCCTTCTCGTTCCATTTTTCCACGAATTTCCAAGGAAAAAGGATGCAAGGTCTGCCCACGATCAGCAAGGAAATCATTCATCAAATCAATTGTTTCTTGAATCAAGCTGTAGTCAGGATTTGGTGTCAAGTCCATTACGAAATCAAACATATCTGAGTAGATACGGTAGCTGTCGGAAAAGGTAATCTCAGCCTTCATATAGATGGGGATAGCCTTTATCAAGGCTAACTGCCCTGGCTCTAAAATAGCATACTCACCAGCCCAATAGAGTTTTCCACAAGTCTTAACAGCAATCATCTTGACTCAAATCCTTTGTTTTTGACACAATCAAGCGATAACGTTGACCTAAGATTTCTGATAAATGCTCCAAGTCTTTCTCCTGACAGAGGACCTTGACATTGGGACCCGCATCCATGGTAAAGTAGCAGGCTTCCCCTTGCTCACGAAGCTGGCGAACAAAATCCATCGCTTCATAAGTCGCATCCGTTAGATAAGAAAAGGCTGGCGATGCTGTTTTTGTCGTAGCGTGCATAGCAAGGGCATTTTTCTCCGTTAGTTCCCCAACCTTGGCAAAGTCATTTTCTTTGAGATAAACCAGCATATCCTGATAATCCTTCTCAGACTGGCGTACCCAGTCATCAAAGGTCGTCGAGGTTTCCACACAGAGTTTCATCCCATCACGGCTAGAGATTGGTTTTTTCTTGTCTTCTAGCACCAACATAATCATAGCTAGTTTCAAGTCTGTCTCTACAGGGTAAATCTCCCCACTATCCTTGTCCCAGGCACCGAGTGGTCCATAAAAACTACGAGAGGAAGAACCTGAAGCGAACTTAGCCTCCTGTGCCAACTGACTTCTATCCAAACCAAGCTGGAAATAAGCATTGCAAGCCTTTACCAAGGCGGACAAACCGCTGGAACTGGAGGATAAACCCGCTGCAGTCGGCATGTTGTTTTGGGTATCGATACGGACAAAGCCCTCACCTGCTGGACGATAGCGGTCGATAATCTTGCTCATCTTGGCATGCTCCGCCTCATTTTGGAGCTGACCATTGATATAAAAGGCATCCGCCGCCGCATGGGCTGGTAGAGGCGACAAGGTCGTCTCTGTATACATATTTTCCAAAGTCAGAGAGATACTGCTAGTAGCAGGAACCATCTCTTTCTCTTTTTTCTTTCCCCAGTATTTGATAATGGCAATATTTGCGTAGGAACGTACTGTTACAGGCTTTCGATCCATGTCTGAACAGCTCCTTTCTCTTCTAATCGTTTTGCTAGTTCTTCTGCTTGATCCAGATTGGCTGCCAGGGCTATGATACAACCTCCTAGCCCACCGCCACTCATCTTGGCACCCAGAGCTCCGTAGCTCAGAGCCGTTTCAACGAGGGAATCTGCCTCAGGGCTACTAACACCAATTTCTTTTAAATGTAAATGCGCTTGACTGAGGATTTGTCCCAGTTTTTCAGCATCTTTTTGTCTAATCGCATCTTCTGCCTGCTGGGTCAATTCTCCCAAGGCATGCAAAAACGGCAGGGCATCCTTCCCCTTGCTTTGAACCACTTGGATGGCTTCACGAGTGTGACCATACACGCCCGTATCTGCAATGACCAAATAAGCGGATAGGTCCATCTTAAGCTCTGTAAATCCAACGTTTTTAATAAAGCGAATAGGTTGGTCACTGAGACAAGTCTTGGCATCCAAACCACTCGGATTCATATGGGCAATCATCTCAGCCCGATTGACCAAGATTTCTAGTATATCATGAGGCAGGTCAGCTTGATAGTAGTCAAAAACAGCTCGAATAGCTGCTATGCTGATAGCCGCTGACGAACCCATCCCACGTTTTTCAGGGATAGCTGAGTCAATCTGACAACGAATGCAAGCATCCTTGATATTTAGGTGCTCAAGCGAGGCATACACCGCCATAGACAAGGTATCCTCCTCATAAAGACGCCATGGACTTTCAGCAGGAACCACCTTACAAGTCACTTCCACCTCTAAGAGAGGCAGGGAAATGGCAGGATAACCGTAAACGACAGCGTGCTCTCCTATTAAAATAATCTTACTATGTGCCTGACCGACACCAACTTTTTTTGTCATGTTTTCCTTTTGCTAGACGAAAAGACCGTCTTATTTCATACAGTAGTATTTCTCCTATCTATTTTATTATATTTTCACAAAAAAAGCGATTGTTTCCTTCACAATCGCCTCTTTCATTATTGAACCCATTCGCCATTATAGTTGACCGAATAGCCTTCTACGGTCGTATTCACTGCTAAAGCACCTGAGCTATAAGCATAGTACCATTTGCCATTGACCTGGAACCAGCCTGTCTTCATATCTCCATTACTTGCATGTAGATAATACCAAGTCGAACCTTCTTGATACCAACCAGTTTCCATTGCTCCTGATGAACGGAGATAGTACCATTTGTTCCCAAGGTTTTGCCAACCAGTTTTCATATCGCCATTTGGTTGGTCTAAATAATACCAAGTGGTACCTTCCTGATACCAGCCAGTCGCCATTGCTCCTGATGAACGGAGGTAGTACCATTTATTACCAAGATGTTGCCAACCTGTTTGCATGATGCCAGTTGTTGGATCTAAGTAGTACCATGGAGCAGGTTTGCTTCTATCAATGCCAAAAGTAACATGGAAATCTTGAGTCCAACCCTTAGCAACTTCACCAATTGGTAGTGGATTGTAAGAATCATCGCCAGAAATTCCTAGCTTATTTAAATAATACCAATTGCCGTCTTCATAAGTCCAGCCTGTCTTTACAGCATAATTATTATCAAAATAATAAGTTCTCTTTTCAGCAGATGGAGTATATTGTTCACCGTATACTTTTCCTGTATTTTCAGACGTTTTTGCCTCTAGTACTTGTTTATCTGTTTGTTCTAGCAAAGCACCATCTTGTCCAAAATAGTACCACTTCTGTTGAAGGCCAATTTCTAAGACTGGACGATTATTAAATAAATTATCACGATAACCTGTTCCATGAATTTCTACGTATTGCCAACCGACAACCATCTCTCCTCTATCACCAAAATAGTAAGTTTTACCGTCTATTTTATGCCAATAGATTGCTTTATGATCATCTTTTACATAATATTTTCTATTATCCTTATCAACAAATTGGCCACCTGTGGTATCCGCAAATACAGTATTTGTAGCTAGCAAACCAAAGAAAAATGTTGCTAGTGCGACTTGCATCATTTTTTTCAAAAGCTTCATTTGTATCTCCTCCAAGATTAAATCCACTCACCAGATGAAGCAAAGTTATAAACTTTACCATCGATAGTTTGGCTACCTGTAACCATTGCTCCATTTGAATTGAGATAATACCAGTTTCCATTTACTTTGGTCCAACCTGTCTTCATATCTCCATTACTTGCATTTAGGTAGTACCAAGTTGAACCGTCTTTCACCCAACCAGTTGCCATAGCTCCTGATGAACGGAGATAGTACCACTTGTTACCAAGATATTGCCAGCCTGTTTTCATATCGCCATTTTCAGCATCTAAATAGTACCAAGTTGAGCCTTCCTGATACCAGCCAGTTATCATAGCTCCTGATGAACGGAGGTAGTACCACTTATTGCCAATTTGATTCCAACCAGTTTGCATGATACCAGTTGTTGGATCTAGATAGTACCAAGCTGAACCATCATTTATCCAACCTGAACGTCTTTCACCACCAATATAGTTTTCTCCATTAATTTCCGTTTTAGCTAGATAATACCAATTAGACTGATCATAAAGCCAACCTGTCTCTAAAGAATGATTTTGATTAAAGTAATAGTTCGTGTAAAAACTCTTCTCTTCTTTATCTTCCGGATTTGTACGTTTTTCCCCATACTTTCTTCCAACACTGTCTTTAGTTTTAACCTCTAATGCTTTCCAACCAACAAACTCTTGTAGCACTCCATTTTTGTCAAAGTAGTACCACTCTGACTTTGGAAAACCTTCTAATCTGATACCATTTGGGTAAGGACCAATTGTACTACCTTTAGATGGAAACGGAATATATTGCCATCCAACAACCATCTCACCTGATACATGATCAAAATAATAGTACTTCCCATCAATCACTCGCCAGTAGGTTTCTTTGAGATCCCCCTTCTTGTAGTAGGTTCTACCATTTTCTTGGACAAATTGCCAGCCTTCTGAATCAAAATCATCCGCCAATACGGTATTTGTCGCTAGCAAAGCAAAGAAAAAGACTGCTAGTCCAACTTGCAACATTTTTTTCAAAAATTTCATTAGATCTTCCTCCATAACTGATTGTAGCAAAGACCCGACTGTATGTCAATATATAGAAATCCCTCAAAAAAAGCAGTTACACAACTGCAACTGCTTTTCTATTCTTGCATGGTGTAACCAACACCACGAACGGTTTTAATGTAGCTTTTTTGACCTTTAACATCAAGCTTGCTACGTAGATAACGGATATAAACATCCACGATATTGGTTTCTGTCGCACTTTCGTACTTCCAAACACTTTCCAACAACTGCTCACGAGTCAAGACTTTCTTGCTTCCCATGAGAGTAGCCAAGAGGTCATACTCACGGCGCGTCAGAGCAATCATCTCCTCGCCACGATAAACGGTATGATGTTCTACATCCATACGTAGGTTGCGGTAAGACGATGGAACCTTCATCTGACTACAGTGTTGGTCAATGAAGTCCCGACCTCGGAAAATCGCTGAAATACGAGCTACCAGATTATCAATAATCACTGGCTTATAGATGTAAGAAACGGCGAAGCGCTGGATTGTCTCAATCTGGTCTTGCAATTCTTCGCGATGGTCCAAGACCATAATCACTGAGGCTGGTTTTGTCCGACTCAGCCTCTCTGCAAAATCCTGGGCCGTCATATCCCCCAGACGAGCATTCAGTAAAATCAAGTCATAATCTGTCTGGAGAGCCATGGAGAGGGCTTTTTGACCCTCCTCGACCAGATCAACACGGTATTGCTCTTTTTGGAGTTCCAGACTGAGAAAATGAGCGAGATTTCGTTCTTTCTCAAGTAATAAAATCCGTTTCCCCATGGCAGACCTACTTATTTTTCGTCATACCAAGAGTAGTGGAATGTTCCTTCTTTGTCTTTACGTTGGTAAGTGTGGGCACCAAAGTAATCACGTTGCGCTTGGATCAAGTTAGCAGGAAGGTCAGCTGAACGGTAGCTATCAAAGTAAGTAATGGCTGCTGAGAAAGTTGGCACTGGCACACCAGCTTGAACAGCAAGAGCTACGATATCACGCACTGCTTGTTGGTACTTAGCAGTAACATCCAAGAAGTACTCATCCAAAAGAAGGTTAGCAAGGTCTGCATCACGGTTGTAAGCATCTGTAATCTTTTGCAAGAAACGAGAACGGATGATACAGCCATCACGCCAGATAGATGCGATGTCCGCAAATGGCAAGTTCCAGTTATTTTCTTTAGAAGCTACACGCAATTGGGCAAAACCTTGTGCGTATGAGATAATTTTTGAGAAGTAAAGGGCTTGACGGATCTTTTCGATCAATTCAGCCTTGTCACCTTCAAATTTGAAGGCAGCTGGTTTTGGAAGCACCTTGCTAGCATGCACACGCTCTTCTTTGTATGTAGAGATGTAGCGAGCAAATACTGACTCCGTGATAAGTGATAATGGCACACCAAGGTCAAGTGATGATTGGCTAGTCCATTTACCAGTTCCCTTATTACCTGCGGCATCAAGGATGTAGTCTACGATTGGGCCATCTTGACCTTCATCGTCTTTGCGTCCAAGAATATCAGCTGTGATTTCAATCAAGTAGCTATCCAATTCACCCTTGTTCCACTCAGTAAAGATTTCAGCCATATCTTCTGCAGAAAGACCGAGCAAGTGTTGCATGAGGTCATAGCTTTCTGCGATCAATTGCATGTCACCATACTCGATACCGTTGTGGACCATTTTCACATAGTGACCAGCTCCATCAGGACCGATGTAAGTCACACATGGTTTGCCATCTTCTGGTGCTTTAGCTGAGATTTCTTCGAGAACATCAGCAACCAATTCGTAGGCTTCTTTTTGTCCACCTGGCATGATAGAAGGACCTTCAAGGGCACCTTTTTCACCACCAGAAACCCCAGTACCGATAAAGTTGATGCCTGAGTTAGCCAACTCTTCGTTACGACGGATGGTATCTTTGTAGAAAGTGTTTCCTCCGTCGATCAAGATATCACCCTTGTCAAGGTGGGGAAGAAGAGCTTGGATAGTTGCATCAGTACCAGGTCCAGCTTGAACCATCAGCATGATACGACGAGGTTTTTCGATTGAGTTTACAAAGCTTTCAACGTCATAGCTTGGCACAAAGTTCTTTTCAGGATGGCAAGCAATTACGTCTTCTGTTTTTTCTTTACTACGGTTGTAAATGGCAACTGTATAACCACGAGATTCGATATTTAGGGCAAGGTTACGACCCATTACGGCCATACCAACGACACCAAAGTTAGCTTTTGTCATGTGACACTCCTCTTGTTTAATATGTTTTATTTTATCATTTTTACCTATGAAAGGAAAGAATTTTGTAACGGTTGCTTAGTAGTCCAAGTCATCAGCGTGACCAGAACCATTCCCTACAAAGTAACCCGTCTTACAGTTGAGGGTGAAGAGATAGGTTCCATCTGGTTTGTAGAGGTTGTAATAACCATTTCCGTTTACGATATTGACCCGTTCTAGGATATATTGATTTCCAGTGATATAACCGCGAGCACGTGATGTTGCTAGGATTTGTTCCAAAACACCATCTGCAAACGTCCAAGCAGGGTTGTTGCTATCGTCTACAGCTGATTGGTTGTACGGTACACGGCTAGCACTTCTTTGAAGATTAACCCCATCGCCAGACAAACCACCATTGGTATCTCTAGCTGGTGCGGTGGTACTTGTTGAAGGTGTCGTGCTGCTCGCATTGCTTTCTGTAGCTGAACTTGAACTTGCTTGACTAGAGCTTGAACTTGAACTAGAAGCACTGGTTTGTTGGCTCTTACCGAGGCTAATGGCCTTATCCAAGAGCTTGTCTAATTCTGTGTTCCCAGTCTTGATTTCTGTAAACTTAGCATCTGCTTTAGCTTTCGCATTGGTATCCAAGACACCGTCAGTGATTGCCGGACTTTCAAAGAGGGCATTGACATCTTGGATGGCCTTGATTTGAGTTGCTAAACTATCGTATTTTGACTTAGCTAATGTATGATTACGACTACCTTCTAACTTATCTAGCAAGATTTTCAGTTGACTCAACTTATTGAACTGGCTATTTTTCAAAGCTGTCTTATTCTCATCTGTATAAAAGGCATCATAGAGCGTATTAAACTCTTGCAAGTCGGTTTGCGATTCCTGATTGCTTGAAGATGATTGAGAAGCCTGAATTTCTTGGTTTGAGCGAGATACTTGTCGGTAGACATAATACGTTCCAGCAAGAACAAGAATTGCAGCCACCACTGAGGCAATGATAATCATTCCCTTTTTCTTAGAGTCTTTCTCAGGCTCCGCCTGAGCCGAGCGTGATAGAGGAACAATCACTTCTTCTTCTAGACTTTCTGTCTCTTCTTCTGTTGCTGTGTTGGTTAATACAAGTGGCTCCAGTTCTTCATTTTCTTCATCTAGAGGAGACAGAACAACACTAGCAGCCTCCGTTTCTTCTGTATGGCCAGAAACTTCCTCCGTAACAAGAAGTGTTTCTTCAACTTCTTCAGAAGTCTCGCTAGATTCTCGCACTTCTTGAATCATATCTTCTAGACTTTGAGTGGAAGCTAGTTCTTCTTTTTTAAACTGACGAGTTTCAAACTTGTCAGCTTCAATCTCTTCACGGTGTTGTTTGATGTATTTGTCCAAGATGTTGTCCTCAGGCAATACTCCAGCCTCCACCTCTTCATTCTTACGAATCACTTGACCAACAGTCAAATCTTTTGCTTCATCAAAGTCAAATTTGGGTTCTTGATGTCCTTTTTTATGACGATCACGTCTTTTCTTACTCATGAGTTCACCTTTCTATTTTAACTCCTGACGTTTGACACGCTGACCAAAGTATTGATACAAATCCACTTTTAAGGTCCCGTTATACAGTTTTCGTTTTTTATCAGCTGGGCTTCCGTACTTACTTTCAAATGCTTCATCACTGGTCAGGATAAATTTACTCCAGGTTTTCAGTGGCGCAAATACCTGTCCCATCTCAGCATAAAGCTTGGTAACTCCTACATCATCAGACAAACGCTCACCATATGGCGGATTGGAGATGATGACACCATTTACCTTGTCCGAGCGCAAGTCTTGTACCCGCATTTGTTTAAAGGTGATATCACCTGCGACGCCTGCTGCTTGGGCATTTGCCTTGGCAATCTCCACCATGCGAGCATCAATATCACAGCCCATAATGTCCAGCTCAAGTTCACGATCAATTTTCTTAGCCGCCTCTGTGCGAACTTCTTGGATTAACCGATCGCTGACCCAGTTCCATTCTTCAAAAGCAAAGGAACGGCGAAGGCCAGGAGCCATCTTTCTAGCAATCATAGCCGCCTCGATACAGAAAGTTCCTGAACCACAGGTTGGATCAATCAAGGGCTTGTCTGGATACCAGTTAGATAGTTGTAAAATGGCCGCTGCCATATTTTCCTTGATCGGCGCTCCACCCTTTTCCGTACGATAACCACGTTTAAAGAGACTGGATCCTGTCGTGTCAATCATGACCGTTGCCACATCTTTCAGGATAGATACCTCAATCTTAAACTCGGGACCCGTTTCCATCAAGGGAACTCCTTCTGGGCGGGCATAGTGTTTTTGTAATTTCTTCACAACAGCCTTCTTGGAAATAGCCTGAACACTAGGCTCGTTATGAAGTTTAGACTTCACACATTTTGCCTTTGATATCGGGAAACGTGCTCCTAGCGGGAGATAGTTTTCCCAATCTAGAGCAAAAACACCTTGAAAAAGCTCTTCAAAAGTCTTAGCAGGAAAACTTCCGACTACAATCTTGATGCGATCCGCTGCGCGAAGCCAAAGGTTGGTCTCGATGATTGCCTTCACATCTCCTTGGAAGCGGACACGCCCATTTTCAACCTGGCAATCATAACCAAGGTCTCGCACCTCACGTCCAACGACAGCCTCAAGGCCCGCAGCAGCAGTTGCGATTAAATTAAATTGTTCTTTCATTTCTAGTCTTGCAAGACCTTTCTCTTGTTCACTTTAAAAAATGAGGTTGAGAAAGATTTCTCAGCCCCAACCTATATGCAATTTTCTATAAGCCATGTTTTGTTCCAGAAGTGACTAGGACCACTTCCTTCGATAATCATCTGTCTACCGCTAACAGCATAAAGCTGCTAGCAGTCAGAGTACTACGTTCGTTTCCGTGCACTCCATGCCCCGACCAAAATTTGGGTTGCTAGCTTGAGGGGTTTACCGCGTTCCACTCTCTCTGTTTCCAGAAAGACTCCGTCACTGTGGCACTTTCAAGCCTATTCTGACCTATCCGAAGACTTAGCCATTTCGACTGCCGTAACGATTTCTCGTCCCTAGGCTTATGGATTCGCCTAGCACAAACACTACAGGCATCACAGCCTGTGCTAGCATGGACTTTCCTCATGAAAAGAGAATCTCTTCACGCGATTATCCAAAAATTGCATTTATGCACTTGATAGACACTCAATTATACATCTTCATTGTCTAAAATTTGTTTACCAAACACTTCTTTTTCAAGTCGATTCAATCGTTTCAAGAT
Source organism: Streptococcus oralis (assembly GCF_026782375.1). Lineage (GTDB taxonomy): Bacteria > Bacillota > Bacilli > Lactobacillales > Streptococcaceae > Streptococcus > Streptococcus oralis_CL. Next base: position 1,107,647 of record NZ_JAKUWJ010000001.1, read on the forward strand.
ATCAAAGTTTGTCATCGAGGTAGAAGCGGTAACTTCGATAGAATCAGGCTGAGTGGGAACTGACTGTGGTTTACGAGACAATTCATCCTTCAAATCCGCTATCTCTTGACGAAGAGATTTGACCAAAGCTGCATAAGTCTCATAATCCTTAATCACATCATCAAGGAATTCATCCACTTCTGCTTTGCTATATCCACGAACTTCACGTCCGAAGTCTTGTTCAAAAATATCTTTCGCTGAAAATATAATACTTGCCATGTCTCTCTCCATTCTGGGTTACTAGTATTATTATATAAAAAAAGATAAGTAAAAATCAAGGTCAAAGCCTTACTTTTCGGAAAAATTTTCTACTATTTCATTCAAGTCCTCAAATGTTAATCGTCTTGTAACATAGTCCGCTTGATTTTTCATCATTTGGTAAAAATATCGTAACTTGGTTTCCTTTTCTTCGTCGTAAAAAAGATAACAACTATCTGTATTCTCCAGCAGAAATTTCTGATAATCACGTAGTTGCCCCTTGTGCTCATATTGTGGATAGGCATATTTGACGAAGTCAACCTGCTTAAACTCACTCAATTTGGCTTGATTTGCTTCATTCCAATTACTGCCATGGGTTTCAAAATCAAAAATGGTCGCCAATTGAAATCCATAGTCTTCTTTCATTTCTTTAGCTACTTGAAGCACCCAGTATTCAAAGCCCAGAGTCCCTGTAAAGACAAGCCAGGTCACCCCTTCCTCTGCTAGACCTTCCAAGTCTCTACCAATGGCTTTTTTGATAATGTCAACACGAATATCCTTGTCATTAAAGAGACCAAGGTCGAAGGCAGAATAGCCTAAAATCAAGGCTGTATGCATTTTTTCATCCTTTCTGTATACTTTTATGGTATAATAGAGTGATGTTATTGTACCAATAAGGAGAATTATGGTCAACTATCCACATAAAATTTCATCACAAAAAAGACAACCATCCCTTTCAAAAACTAAAAATTTCGCAAATCGGGGGATGTCCTTTGAAAAGATGATCAATGCTACGAACGACTACTACTTATCGCATGGGCTGGCTGTTATCCACAAGAAACCGACTCCCATCCAAATCGTACGTGTCGATTATCCCCAAAGAAGTCGAGCCAAGATCGTTGAAGCCTACTTCAGACAGGCCTCAACAACAGACTATTCGGGGGTTTATGATGGATACTACATCGACTTTGAAGCAAAGGAAACTAGGCAGAAACATGCGATCCCGATGAAGAATTTTCATCTCCATCAGATCCAACACATGGAACAAGTCCTTGCCCAACAAGGGATCTGCTTTGTACTCCTTCACTTTTCTTCTCAGCAAGAAACCTACTTATTGCCGGCCATTGACTTGATTCGTTTCTATCATCAAGATATGGGACAAAAGTCAATGCCACTTGGATATATTCAAGAAAATGGATATAGGATTGAGCCTGGTGCCTTTCCTCAGATTCCCTATCTCGATATTATCAAAGAACATTTACTGGGTGGTAAAACAAGATGAACAAACAAATTTTCCTGCGAATAGCTAAGTATGTCAGTATCTGTCTCTTAACTGTATTTATCGCAGCAGTTGTGCTAGGCGGAGGACTCTTCCTCTACTATGTCAGCAAGGCTCCTGCCCTATCTGAAAGTAAACTAGTCGCTACAACGTCTAGCAAGATCTATGACAAAAACGATGAACTCATTGCCGATCTTGGATCAGAACGTCGGGTAAATGCGCAAGCAAATGAAATCCCTACAGAGTTGGTTAATGCTATCGTCTCTATTGAAGACCATCGTTTCTTTAATCACCGTGGGGTTGATACTATTCGTATCCTCGGTGCCACTCTACGAAATCTTCGTGGTGGTGGTGGCCTTCAGGGGGCTTCAACCTTAACGCAGCAGTTGATCAAGTTAACCTATTTCTCTACGTCAACTTCTGACCAGACTCTTTCTCGTAAGGCTCAGGAAGCTTGGTTAGCCGTCCAGCTAGAACAAAAAGCGACTAAACAAGAGATTTTGACCTACTACATCAACAAGGTTTACATGTCAAACGGTAACTACGGAATGCAGACAGCTGCCCAAAGTTACTATGGCAAGGATCTCAAAGATCTAAGTATTCCTCAACTGGCTCTCCTTGCTGGTATGCCTCAGGCTCCAAACCAGTATGATCCGTACTCGCATCCAGAAGCCGCTCAAGAACGTCGTAATCTCGTCCTCTCTGAGATGAAGGGGCAAGGTTACATTTCAGCTGAGCAATATGAAAAAGCGATTAATACTCCGATTACAGATGGACTTCAAAGTCTAAAATCGGCTAATAGTTATCCTCCATACATGGACAACTATCTCAAAGAGGTAATCGATCAAGTCGAACAAGAAACAGGCTACAACCTCTTAACGACTGGTATGGACGTCTACACCAACGTTGATCCTAAAGTTCAACAACATCTCTGGGATATCTACAATACCGACGAGTATGTCAACTATCCAGATGATGAAATGCAAGTAGCTTCAACGATTGTGGATGTGACAAATGGGAAAGTCATTGCTCAGTTAGGTTCTCGTCACCAATCAAGCAATGTTTCCTTCGGAATCAACCAAGCTGTTGAAACCAACCGTGACTGGGGCTCTACCATGAAGCCGATCACAGACTATGCTCCTGCCTTGGAGTATGACATCTACGACTCAACTGCTTCGATTGTACATGATGTTCCTTATAACTATCCTGGGACAGATACCCCTGTTTACAACTGGGATAGAAGTTATTTTGGAAATATCACCATCCAATATGCTCTCCAACAATCACGGAACGTTACAGCTGTAGAAACCTTGAATAAAGTTGGTTTAGACAGAGCCAAAACCTTCCTAAATGGACTTGGTATTGACTATCCAGATATGCACTATGCAAATGCCATTTCAAGTAATACAGCTGAATCTAACAAAAAGTATGGAGCAAGTAGCGAAAAGATGGCTGCTGCTTACGCAGCTTTTGCTAACGGTGGTATCTACCGCAAGCCGATGTATATCAACAAAATTGTCTTCAGTGATGGCAGTTCAAAAGAATTCTCTGATCCTGGTACTCGTGCCATGAAAGAGACAACAGCCTATATGATGACGGATATGATGAAAACTGTCCTAGCATATGGAACTGGTCGAGGAGCCTACCTCCCATGGTTGCCACAAGCTGGTAAAACTGGTACATCAAACTACACAGATGATGAGATTGAAAACTACGTCAAGAACACAGGTTATGTTGCTCCTGACGAAATGTTCGTTGGCTATACTCGTAAATATTCAATGGCCGTTTGGACTGGTTACTCGAACCGCCTGACTCCTATTGTTGGTGATGGCTTCTATGTTGCTGCTAAGGTTTACCGTTCGATGATGACTTATCTATCTGAAGATGATAATCCTGGCGACTGGACTATGCCAGAAGGACTCTACAGAGGTGGAGAATTTGTCTTTAAAAAAGGTGCACGTCCTGCCTGGACTGCTCCTGCTCCTCAGCAAAGTCCAACACCTGAAAGCTCTAGCTCAACTTCAGAGAGTTCTAGTACACAAGCAAGTACAACAACTCCAAATTCGGGTACGAACGAGAACAATACACAACAACCGAATACCACTCCTGGTCAACAAAACCAGAACCCGCAACCAGCACAACCTTAAAATATGATCCACCCAAAATTGGGTGGATTTTTTCATACCATACAAACTTTCTTTTTTATTAAATTCGAAAAACCTGAGAAGAAATCTTCTCAGGTTTTTCTGTTCTATGAACCTCACTATTATTGATTTAGAGAATATACTCTTAGTCAATCTTAGAAGGTTTTATAATCCTAATCTTTCTTCGTTTTTGCTACAAAGAGAGCAGATAGGGCTAGGCTAACTCCTGCTAGGAAGAGGGCTGTGTCAGATTGACTCTCACCTGTTGCTGGCAAGCTTTGTTCAGCTGTTTCTCGGTTCGTCACTTCTTGTTTTAGATCCGGTGCCGGTGTCTTACCTTCATCTGAAGTAAGTGAGCTAAGCTTAAACTCAGGTTTCTCTACTGTTGGAGCAGCTTGGTCGCCTACTATCGATAATGGACCTGTGTATTCTGGCAATTCATGCACTAGAGCCATAACAGCATTGACACCGCCCTTGAACTCAGGTTTCTCTACTGTTGGAGCGGCTTGGTCGCCTACTGTCGATAATGGACCTGTGTATTCTGGCAATTCATGCACTAGAGCCATAACAGCATTGACACCGCCCTTGAACTCAGGTTTCTCTACTGTTGGAGCGGCTTGGTCGCCTACCGTTGCTACTGGGTCTTTGTACTCTGGAAGTTCCTGTACCAAGGCTTCAACTGCATTGACACCACCTGTGAATTCAGGAACCTCAAGAACAGGTGCTGGCTCTTCGCCCTTACTTGATTGAACCGGTTCTTCTGTTAATTCTTGATGGAAGCTTGCCAATTCATAAAACTCGGCCTTGCCACCTTCCCAGACTAATTTGACGTCTAGAAGAGAGCCACCATTTCGGATAGCGAAGGTTTGGAGACTAGATGTAATGGCACCGAGGTCTGTCCAGCTGTCTTGACCATCCTTGAGTGTTCTAGCAAGAACACGTGCTTTCGCTCCTTCAGGAAGACTAGAAACGAGACGAAGGTGGTTAGCATTGGTCGGCTCAGACAAGTGATAAACCAACTCGCCCTTGTCTTTTTCAGACTCATAGCTGGTCAAGACTTTTCCGTCTACAAGATTATTATAAAGGTTGCCTTGGCTTTCTCCACCGTTTCCTTCTACTGTTGGATCATTGATTGGTTTGACAAATTCACCATCGTTGATGACCAATTCTGTAAATCCTACAAAACGGGCATCATAATCCGCTGTATAGAGGACACGGAGATAGTTGGCTTTGACTGGTGTCGTCAATTCACCTTCGATGTAGCGATTTCCTGGCATCTTAGAATCATGTGTCCAACCATCTGTCAATGAATCATCGTGTGTGCTATTGGCCACACCATCTCCTACTGTAACGACATCAGTCCAAGTTTTACCGTCTTGGCTGACTTGGATCTTACCATCACGAAGGTAGTTTTGAGTTCCGTCTTGGATATAGGCTCTAATCTTCTTGATAGTTCGTTCGCTGCCAAGTTTCAAGGTCACATGACCATCTTTACGAGCATAGTCTGAAAACTCAACGAAGTTGTTGTAAACACCATCAAATAATTGATCTAGGTTGTTTAGTTTACGAACATCATTGCTACCATATGCTGGGTGAATTCCCATTGAAGTTGATTCCAATTTTGTTGGTTGCACTTCTTTAGTCGTCACAAGGAGAGAAGTGGCTGTAACAGCTTGTTCCTGATCTGTTTTGTTGACCAGACGCACATAACGTACTAAGTGGCTTGCTGCAGATCTGTCTGTCAACTGGCTCGCTGGCAGCCATTCTTGAGCGTTTGCAGAGTACTCAAGGCTAAGAGCTGGGTTGGCTTGGCCTTGGAGCTGGATGCTCTTGACCTGATGGATACGGTCAAGTTTCATACCTAGATAGCTATTTGCAGGAAGTTTAGTTCCAGCTGGTATTTGAAGTTCATAATGTCCCAAGCTATCCACTACCGGCGTTTCCTTCAAGGCATCGACGTTGGTGTCCGTTAACTCACTGTTTCCAGAGCGTGTCTCAACAGAGAAGTCTTGGATACGCCACCAGAGGTCGAGTGCCTTAGTATTGCGTACTCGGATATAACGAGCATTGATTGCTCTAGTCACTTCCTTGGTTTGCTCACCTGACAAGCGATCGAGTTCCTGCCAAGTAGTACCGTCTGTAGAATACTCAAGCACACCTGCTGCAAGTTTATCACCTGTTCCTTGACGAAGGCGAACTTTAGTGACTGACTTGACTTCACCGAGATCAAGTTGTGCCCAGGCATCTACTGGAGTGGTATTGCTACCATCAGCATTTGCCATCATAGCTTCTGTATTGTCCTTGCCATCAGTAATTTGACGAGCTGAGGTATTTAGTTTGTAAACTAAGTTTGAACTTAGACTAACTGTCGTTGCTTGTTGGCTACGAGCTTTTTCAACTGGACGGTTAACTGCAATTTCCTGAACTGCAAACCAGGTATTTTCACGATCTGCTGTCGCAATCATACGAACTGCCTTAGCCTTGATATTGAGATTCTCAAACTTAAGAAGGGATTCATTTCCGACATAGCTTGGCTCTTTCAAGGTTACCCAGTTGTCATTTTCATCTTGATATTGCACTTCTGCCTTACTAAAGGTATCACGTGGATTAGCCTGAGTTCCCATAGCAAAGGTCAAGGTTTGGATTGATACCGGCTTATTGAACTTCATACCGATATAATCACCTGTCTTGATGCTATTTGGTGATTTAATAATCGCATGAGTTGCCAAGTCACCATCCGTCACTTCTGCTAAACCTCCCTCTACACCTGTTCGATTGGTAATAAAGGTGCTGATGATTTGGTCTGGATGCAAGACTTTTTGAACTTCAGACGCTAGAACTTCCTTCAGGGATAGGATAAATGGACGAATATGTTGAACACCCAATTCAGCCTTTTCCATATGGTCTACATAATGGAAGGTGTGAGTTTGAGACTGTTCGTACAATTTCAAACCTTTATAGTAGCTATCCCAAAGTTTGGCTGCATCGTTTGTAGCCATGGCTTCAGTTCCTGTAAGGAAGGCATCGAGAGCATTCATTTGATCGATTGCATTATCCAACCAATAGTGGATTTGGGCAACCATTTTTTTATCGCCTGATGCTTTATAGAGTTCGGCTGCTTCTTTAATCTTGGCAAATTCTGCACGCAAGGCTGCACGTTCGGCAGTCACATCCTGACCAGCTTTGAGCTTAGTCATGAAGTCTGTTAATTTTGGAGCTAAGTCTACCGATTCTTCTAGTTTGACGACACGATTATCCATGTTTTGGTTGATCATGTGCTTACCAAGTTCGCGGAAGGCTGCTGATACCTTGCTATCTTCAAAATGACCATTTTCTACAAAGTTGAAGGCAATGTCATTGATTTTCTTAGCTTCTTCTTCTGATTTCCACTGTTTCCATGAGTATTGAGCTCCTGCAAAGAGGGCAATCTTAGATGGTTCAGACTGTTGCATTGGATTCAACATGATACCAGATAGCAAGCTTGGATCTACATTTGGATGAAGGAATTTCTCACCACCACCTAGAATCAAGTGTTGTTTAGAGTTATCTGTTACAGGCCAGTTAATCCAAAGTGAAACTGGGCGATAGGTCTTGCCACCTGCGGATAGATTGTTCTTGAGAGTTGAAAGGAAGCTTTCAGAGACTTCACCCCAAATCTTACCACCCGTCAAGGTCATAGATGTTGAACTTGGGAGATTTTCATTGAGGGATTTCAACTCATCCTCACGTCCATTACCCCAATACTGGCCAGGAACAAAGATCATTTCTTTGCGAAGACCGCTGTAAGTTCCCTGCATTTCAGTCAACCACTTGGTCATATCTTGCATCAAGCGGTTGTAGCTATTGTAGCCTCCGACTGGGCTCGGTGCATCATCTGCTAGAATACCAAACTCACGGACACCCACTTTCATCAACTGGGTAAATTTAGCCTTGATGGTTGCCAAATCTTCTTGGTAGTGCGCTTCATTGCCAAAGCGGATGCGGTTGTTCATGAATGGATGGATAGTCCAGACATAGCGAGTTTTACTTTGATTCCCGACACGAGCAAGTTCACGAATTTCAGCTAGTTTTTCTTCTGGATAGAGTTCACGCCATTTCTTGTTGTGGTATGGATCATCTTTTGGTGCAAAGAAGTATTGGTTCAATTTCAAATCGCCACCAAAACGCATGAGTTCTGCACGATCTGCGTTAGACCATGGATTTCCATAGTAACCTTCGATGAAACCACGGTTCTTGAGCTCTGCGTAATCTTCTACTGTTACATTGCGAAGGACTGGTACTTGACTTTCCTTGAGCATGTGTTTCAAGGTTGTCAAACCATAGAAGACTGCATCAGTGTCTTTTCCGACGATAGAAATCGAATTATCCTTGATGCTCAAAACATAGGCATCAATCTTGTCAAAGAGGCCTGCTGAAACGTTAGACAAGTTTTGTTCTGCTTGTGAACCTTGTCCATGCACTCCAAGATAGATATTGGTTGCGCCAGCGATTGCCGCCTTACCAGTTGTATAAGATACTTGATTGTCCTGCAAGACACTCTTCAAGCGATTGCGGGTATAGATATCGAGTTGATCGCCCATAACTAGATTGACTTGCTTACGAAGAGCCGTAACACCTTCGCCATAGGTCACTTTTTGTGGCGTTGGGAAGACCTTGTACTCTTTCTTAAGATAGTCATTGCTCTTGCTGGCAGCTGCAATGCTGTCTTCGCTAGCTGGTTTGCTTGCAGTGAATTGATCCGCCAATTCAACTGTTCCATCACCAGTTTGGTCTACTTTTGGTTTTTCAGGAGTAGATGGTGGTTGAGGCTGGCTTGGTTCAGGTGTTTCTTGTCCTTCTTTGGCAGGTTTCAATAGATGAACTTCGGCTGCACTTGCAAAACCACCAACGCCTTCCAATACTTTCAACTCAATCTTGTTGGTATCTACCGCCGCAAAGTTGACTGTTTTTTCTTGGGCGTTGTTGTCCCAGCTTCCTTCTGAAACCTTGACCATTTGGCCATCTTTTTGTGCGTAGATTTCGTAGCGCGTCACAACACCATTTCCACCACCTGGACGTGGGAGATAGGTCAAGCCATTGACTTTTTCTGCTTCTTTCAAGGTCATAGTAAGTGTGTATGGTGCAGTGTCACCAGTCCATTTAGTATGCCAGAAAGTATTTGGATCATTGTCAAAGGCCTTTTCAACAGCGCCTTCAGTCGCGTTTCCTGGAAGTTGCTGACTGCTTGCGGTTGCTGTAATCTTATCATTTGAAATCAAACGAGGATTTACAAATGGTTTGTCTGACAACTCTGCACTATGCAAGATTCCTTTGAAGCCACCGATGCTTTCAAGCGGTAGAACCAAGCTATTGTGTGCAAAACGAGGGTATTCTGGATTTGCGATACGCTCAATCTTTTCACCATCCACATAAACTTCAGTTGATTGTGGTTTGGTCACAATAGAGATTTGATAACGTTTGTTCTTCTCCAGTTTTTTCTTGAACTGGATATGGAACTGTTCAAATTGATAAGCAAGATAACCATCTTTATCAGCCAGATAGATACGGTTGTCCCCACTTGTTGAGAAGGTTTGTTCACCGTCACCAGTGACAGTCACATCAAACTTCAAGACATGACTTGGACCAACATCACCAGCCAAGCCTTCGATGCTGCTGTCTTTCTCAAAAGCCAATCCCTGCTCGCTTGTCTTCACCTTCTTGCTTGCATAGTCCTTCACTGTCTTAGGATTAATAGTAAACAAATCACTTTGATCAATCGCTCTATCAGGATTTGACTGTGGCGCATAAGGGCTCGTTGGTAGGGTACGTTCTGCAAAGGTCGCAGCTGCACGATCAGATCCCCAAGTGCGCTCCGCAGTGGTTTGCATGCTCTTGAAGAAGCGTTTAAAGATATCATAAGAGGTCAAACCTGTCTCATGAAGGTCAATATTGTCATTCCAAACTGCGTGCCCACCACCAATAATACTTGGATGAGAAGCTGGCAGAAGTGGACCTCCACCTGTTCTGAAATCATTCGGTGTCCAGCTATTGTACTGACGTTCGTAGTTTGCATAGTCCCCGTAGGCTGCTTGACTATTGCTTCCACTTGGTACACTATAGGTCGGTACATCCGTGATGTTGATAATTTTAGCTCCCTGAGCAATGGCTTCATTTGGTCGTTGCCATCCAATACTCCAGATATCAACTTCTACTCCGTTCCAATCAACCGCTGTTTTACCTCGTTTCGCACTGAGCGAGCCCCAGATACGAGGGGTATATCCTTTAGACTTGATATATTGAGTCAAGTCGTTAACATAGCGGCGATAGCTTTCTCTGCTGCCATAGTATTCATCCGTTCCGATATGAACAGTGGATACACCATGCAAAGGAGCATCTGGTCCATCTAGAAGTTTGTCATAGACGGATTTGACAAAAGCTAGCGTTTCATCGTATTTATTATCTAGGTCGAGCATGGCTACGCGCTCAACATTGTGTTTGCCAGCATAATCACTCAAACTACCTTGATACATGAGGTCTGGGCGGACTTTGACAAAGGACAAGGCGTGACCTGGTGTGTCAATTTCTGGCACTAGGTTGATATGCAAGGCCTTGGCAAGTTTGATCAGATTTTGCATTTCTTCCTTGGTATAATGCTCATCTGATGTCAATTTTTGACCATTCTTACCAACAATATCTGTCTCCACACGGAAACCAGTCTTAGCGTGTTCAAGTACATACTTGAGTTGTTCTTCTGGACTTAAATTCTTACCTGCCAAGTGTTCCTTTAGGAAGATATAGTTATCGTTGAGGTGCAACTGCAAGTCGTTCATCTTGTAGTAAGCCATGTTGAGCATGATGTCTACAAGGGTGTCATAAGGGATAAATTTACGACCTGTATCCAGCATAAAGCCACGGTGGCTGAAACTTGGGAAATCACGAATTTCGCCATTTTGTAGGTCTGTTTCTCCCATTTGAAGAAGAGTACGAGTTGCGTAGAAGGCTCCTGTGTTCGTTGCAGCTTCGATGGTAATCACATCATCTTGGATAGTGATGCCATAGCCTTCCTTGCCATAACCTTTGTTTTCAACCTTTTTAAATTCGATTCGTTTTTGAGCCTGTTTGTCACCTGTTGCAAGTTCCAATCCACGGCTTGCAAGGTCTGACTGGTAGAAGGTTGCAGCCTGATCAAATCCTGAATCTCCTGTCGCAAGAACTGTATCTGAAGTGATAGAAGATTGGCCTTCTTTCCCATACCATTGTTGAACAGCTGGTGCTACTTTTGGTTTCACACCCACACCTTCGTCCTGATGTAGGCCCTTGATGACTACTTCAAATTCCTTAGTGAAAGTATGGCTGTCTTTGATTTGCTGCACCATAACCTTAACACGTTGATCTGTTAGAGGTTTATGGATACGATTTTGAAGGTCAATTACACCTTGTTTGTTGCTTCCAATGAGACTGACTTTTCCTGGTAAAGTTGGTAGAACAAGAGACTGTCCATCTTCTGCTACTGTTAGTTCTGTTACTTGACGGATATCCGTTACCTTACTATGGTCCGGAACGTTAGAATAAGCTCGAATTTCTTGGATCCCAACATTTCTCCAGCCCATTGTGCCAGCTTGGTAATCATTGACCTCCAATTTGAGGTACTTAGCTTTGATACTTTCAGCTAGGTCTACTTTCTCGTCTAAAACTGGATCTCCAGTTTTGGTATGAGCTAGTTTCCATTGTTTTTCTCCATTAGCGCCCACGTCTTCTTGACCTGCGTAGTAGAGACTCCAAGATTTGATATTGGGGTCATTTTGCCCATTACGAAGACGACGATCCCAATCAATTTCTACATGTTTGATCAAGGTAGTCTTTGGCAGAGTTAGTTCAAAAGTTGGTTTTACTGCGTCTCTATCTGTAGCCCATCGAGTATTGTCATCTCCGTCGATAGCCTTATCCGCAGTAAAGTTGGTACCAGTCTCATGGTTGCTCGCCTGAGCAGTAGCACCTTCGAGATGGTTGACATCTTCTCTATCTTCGATTGGCTTTTCAGCTGGTTTTGGCGCGGGCGTAGCAGTTTCAGCTGGTTTATTGTCTGCCTTTGGTGTTTCAACCGGTTTCGGCGTTTCTGCTGGCTTAGGACTTGTAGGACTTGTCTCTGGTTTTGCCTCTTCACTTGATGTAGGATTGCTTCCTTCGTCAGTCGCTGGAGTTTCTTCATGACTTGATTCTGTTGCAACTTCTGCATCTGCCTTTTCAAGCGCAGCAGCTAAATCATCTGGTAACTTATCCAGTGCTTGAACATGAGTGATACTTCCCTCTGTCTCTGAAGGTGTTGCTGTTTCTGCCGCCTGAACCATATTGGCGCCAAAGATGCTAGCACCAATCATAACGGAGGCTGCACCGATTGCAAATTTTCTTATACTATAGTGACAGCGTTTCTCAAAAAAATGTCTATCCATCTTTCTCCTATTCCTTTCATCCGCATACATGAGTAAGCGGTATCATTTCTCCTTTGAAAAAAGGAGAGAACCAAGAGGTCCTCTCCGGCTGTTTGATCCTATTTGATTCTAGATCTTTTGGACTTCTAAAATCAAATCTGTTTAGTCTTCTTTTCGTTTTGTCGTAAGAACAGCAGCAGATAAAGCGATACTCACACTTGCTAAGAAGAGGGCTACTTCTGAGCTATGCTCCCCTGTGGCAGGTAGTTTTTCTTCATCTTTCGCTCCCGGAGTTTTGGTCTCGGCTACTGGACTTGGAGTGAGCGGGTACTCAGGTTTTTCAACTATTGGAGCTGCTTGATCTCCAGCAGTAGCCAATACACCTGTGTAGGCTGGCTTTTCATTTACCAAGGCCTCAACTGCATTGACTCCACCTCTATACTCTGGAACTTCATTTGCAGCTGCTAGAACTGCATTGGCTCCACCTTTGTATTCTGGTAATTCGTTTACCAAGGCTTGAACAGCATTGACTCCACCCTTGAACTCAGCTAGGTCATGAACAGCTGCTTCTGCCGCATTGACACCTCCCTTAAACTCAGGTAGGTCATGAACAGCCGCTTCTTCTCCAGCTGTTCCGTAAGGGCCTGTATATTCAGGAACTTCAAGAACTGGAGGTTGCTCTTCACCCTTGCTGCTTGTAGGAGCGTCTGGTTTAGCAACTTTATCTTGTAATTGGTTGAGATAGTCTGCGAAGAACTCGACCATTCTTTCCGTCAAGAGATGATTATCCGTCGCATATTTCATGCTGGCCTGAACTCCAGCCACTTCCTCTTGATTTTCTTTGTCTGTCAATTTCTGCGCCTTAGCTAAAGCCGCTTCATAGCCTGACAAGTCAAGAGGTGTCTCTGCTACTTGTGGACGAGTAAAGATGAGTTCCGCTGCAGATTGGTATTTATCTCCACCATCTCCGTATGTCTTGGTACCAGTAAGGACAATTTTCTTAGCCTTGATTGTCTTACCAAAGTCAATGTCTTTTGGCTTATTGTTATTTGGCCAATCTGTTACGGTAAAGGTATGTTCCTTGCCAGACTCATCTGTGACAACCAGTTTCACATCTCGCAAGTTTCCATTTGAATCGGAAGCACGTGGAACATAACGAAGTCCTGTGATTTCAGTAGGTTCTTTCAAGACCATGGTTGCAGGCTTGCCTACATCTCCACCACTCCAAGATGTATGCCATAGGCTAGATACATTGCCATCAAAGGCATTCTCTAGACCTTCACCTGGTTGGGCAGGCGCATCCAAACTTTCAAAGTCTTCTGCTACCAAGGCTGTCTTCTTCTGAACCAAAGCATTCTTCAAGGCTTCAATCTTGGCAATCTCTGCACGCGCTTCTTCAACACTGATATCATCATCGGCCTGACTGAGGTTAAAGACCGCCTCTTTCAAAGCATCCATAGACTCTTTGGTGTAGTTGGTCATGGCTACAGTTGGCAAGTAGTTCTTGAGAGCATTTTCTGTCAACATCTTACCTGTTAGGGTAATTTCTTCGATTTGAAGATTATCCATCATGAAGTCGTTGTAACCACGGAAGTTGGCATTTCCACCAGAATCACCACGAGTATTGCTTGCGTTTCCAGTTGAGTAGATACCTACCCAAGTATCGCCTGTTTCTGCACCTGTCACGAGGAAGGTTGCCTTCTTGGCTTTCTTAGAATCCGTCCAAGTATTTGGCAATTCATGCATTTCCATGTTGCTAGCTTGAGTACCACGACGACCTGACTGGAATTCTCCCTTACCGACTACAAAAGCATAGGTATTGTCTGATCCTGCTTCGTATTCAAAGGTTACACGGTAGGTCTTACCAGCTTCAAAGCGGAAGTTTTGTGGGATGGTTTGGTAAACCAAGTTACGACGGCTAACTAGTCCATTGGTCTTGAGTGACCAATTTCCATTGATAACATCATCAACTTTCTTACCGTTCCAACCACGTTGTGTATATGGATCATGCTTTTCAGACAAGTGAGTGCGGTTGTCTTCAACACCTTCGACACCGCCCACTACGAATGGGAAGATACCCTGAGCAACATTTTCAAAGTCTTGTTTGAAGGTTCCTTGACCTGTATCGTGCTTGTCTCCATACATGCTTGAATTATTTTCAAAGGTACGAATTTCATCAAAGTAAGTTGCTTCATCACCAGCTTCACGACTCAAGGTCAGAGTGACATTTGAGACGTCCGATCCAGTTGTAAAGAAGGCATACATGTTTTGGAAGTAACTTGTATTGTCAACTGTAGCATTGTCACGACGTGTATTGTGGGCGTAGGCCTTAACATAGTTGAGAGCGAGAGACTTATTGGTATAAGTAGTCACTTCTTTTTCACCGGTATTCACAGTGATACTTGCCTTGGCATTACTACGGTTATCGACACCGACATAAACGGCATACTTAGTATTTGGTTTCAAGCCAGTTAATTTCTGAGTGAGACTAACTTTTTCTTTGTTTCCTTGAATACGAAGCATATCGTTTGCCCCTTGAGACTTAACGATTTCTGCCTTAGAAGCATCGCCAGAAATAGTCCAGTGTTTCAAGGTTCCGCTGTTAAATCCTTGGTCATAGATATGCATGCCTTCGCTCCATGACATTTCAGGATTGGTTTGTTTTGAACGGTAAAGAACGTATGGTTGATTTGCGAGAAGGTCTAGGGTAATCTTACCATCTGTTACAGTTAGTTCTTTCTCTTCTGTCTTACCTTGGTCCGTTAGCTTGTAAAGGTAAACCTTGCTATTTGCCCAATCACTCGGAAGGGTCCAAGTTGTTGCACCGGCTTGCGTATTGAAGTAGTACATTTTTTCCTTATCAGTAGGAAGTTTCTTACCATTTGCATCCCAGTTCCAAGGAGTCAAGTAAGCTGAACCATCTTGGATGACACGTCCGTTGAGCGTTACTGTACGTTCGCGGTATTGCGGGCTATTGACATCATTTGACTTACGAGTCACAACAACCTTGTTACCTGCTGCATCGACTAGCTCAACCTTCATTTCTGGTGTCCATTTATAGGTGCTACCGTTGTCGGTCATAGTAACTGGTGTACCATTTTCCCATTTACTTACAGTGAAGTGTTGGAAGTACTTAGTCATGACATCATGGGCAAAGAGGTTGGTCACGT
The DNA here is from genome assembly GCF_026782375.1 of Streptococcus oralis. Classification (GTDB taxonomy): domain Bacteria; phylum Bacillota; class Bacilli; order Lactobacillales; family Streptococcaceae; genus Streptococcus; species Streptococcus oralis_CL. Next base: position 1,122,885 of record NZ_JAKUWJ010000001.1, read on the forward strand.
AGCCATTGTAGTCGCTTCTTCCTTGCCATCCTTCAAAGTCTTTCATGCTGTAACCACCTAGAAGTGGGTAGTCTGCAGCACCACCGTAACTTCTGTAGTCTCCAACCCAAGCATCTTTTTGGTGGTTACGGATAAAGCGTGTGATGGCACTGTTGATACCTTTGTTAGTGTAGCCACCATAGGTCAAGTCAGCTGCCCAATGATGGAAGGTAGAGTCGTACTCACCACCATGGCCCCACTCAATCGCAAAGCGCCAGCCTTGTTTGTTGATTTCTTTAGCAAGAACGTGAGTAGCCCAGGCACCGTTATCACCAGATTGGCCATTGCCCCAAACGTCCACATAGATAAAGTCGAGGCCTTCACCAAGTTTATTTTTCAAATCTTCCCAACGTGCCAAACGACCATGTGCCAAGTCATAAGCTGCATCAATGTTGATCCCTTGGTCTAGCCAGTTCCAGCCATAGCTATAGCTTCCATCTGGATTCTTACGAAGAATATTTTCATTGAAGTATTTAGATTCAGGATAAGTTTCAGAAGCGTTCACGTGGATACCAAGATAGGCACCATACTTCTTAGCTTTCTCAATCAAGGTCTTAAAGTCTTTAGCTCCACCAATACGTTGCCCGATGTCTGCGTAGTTCAAGTGACCAGAGTCATGTCCCTCACTACCATATCCTTTAAGGAGAACACCCTGTCCAAGACCATCTGTATGGAGATTGATTTTCTTGATACCATCTAGAGTCATGAGGAATGGGTTTTGTGCTTGAGAACCAAAGTTCATCGCGATACGATAAGCTGTGATATCCTTGACTTTTTCCCAACCTTGAGGGTTGTTCATAATGCTACGATAAGCAATGGCACCATCTTGCCAATCTACTTTCTTGTCTGCGTTGGCATCTTCAGTGATAACAACCTTAGCACTTGGAAGTTCCTTGGTGTATTCTGGGAAGACAATGCCCTTATAAGCTTTTTCCCATTGCCATTCAGAGCTATGAATTCCTACATAGTTGGCATTTCCGACTGTTTCTTTATAGGCTGTCAAACGAGTCCAGTCATTCGAACCACCACCATAGCTGTTTTGAGAGTTGCTCCAAACACCTGCAGCAAGCTTATCTGTAGAAACAAATCCATACATGTAACCCTTAGCCAAGTCCTTCATTGGATTGGTTACATCGATATGATCATCCCCGCTGACATGGGTATTGTTTGACATGGTTGCCCCATCAAACTTAGCACCAGCTTGATCACTCGAAACAGAGACTAAAGCATTGCCAAGGAAACTAATCGTAGAAAGCAGTTTTCGTTCATCATCAATCTTTTGACCTGGAGTAACTTGATTGTGGTTGACAATCTTAGTCACATCAAAGTGCAACTGGTTATCTACAACTTGCATACGGACCGTCATTTCTGCATTGATGAAGTTAGCATCATCACGAAGTTTCATCACGTACTCTGCTGTTGTCTCATTGATTTTTTTGTAAGTAACTTCGGGTGTCACTTCGTGTTTGTTGATAAAGACTCTATTGAATTGTTGAACTTGCCCTGGTAAAGTATGGCCATTCAAAGTGTATTCTTTCACACGAGGAAAGGCTTGGTCAATCACTGCCTTGAGGACCTTAGACTGGATCGTATCATAAGTCACCTTGCTATCGTCAACAACCGGACCTGTTTCTTTCTGGGCAGGAGTATCATCCGCTTTTACGCCTTCTTGATTGTCTGTTTTAACGCTGACAACTGTGCGGTCATTGCCATAAGTTCCTGCTTTGAGAAGGATCTTCTTCTCATTTTTAAGATTATCATTGACCGCCCCTGGCAAGGTCACTGTATCAAAGAGATTGACATCGTTATTGCTGGCATTCAGCTGGCCATCTGACTTAAGAGTGATTGATAGACGGTTTACAGAACCTGTTTCTGGTGCTGCTACACGGTTGCCTTTATACCAAGTGCTATTTCCTGGAGTTTTGTATTCCCAGAACCAACCACCTGAGTCGTATCCTACAAAAACATTGTTATTGGTATCTTTAAATTTCAAGAAGACACCAAAGCGTGATTTGCCTTTTTCCGAATCTTCTTTGAAGGTTAGAGCAACAGTCGCATTTCCATTAGCGTCAACTGTCAATCCTTGTTTTTCAAACAAGGCTGGTTTATCGCCATTGTCGTTCTGTGCAGTTGATGACAATTGATTGTAACGAACACCTTTTTCTTCGCGAATAGTGACGGTTCCTTGTTGCTCTTTATTCGCTACTGTTTGCCATTCAGGAGTTACTGTCTTAGGTGTTTCAGGTTTCGCAGCTGCAGGTTTGTCCTCTTTTGGTTTTTCTTCAGCCGGTTTTTCTTTCTCTTCCAAGTCTGCTGGTTTCACACTTGAAATCCCTTGCATGTGGTCTTGGATCCATTTTAGTTGAGCTGGTGAGAAAAGAATGCCTCCACTCCGTTTTCCAACTACACCATTTTGGTGAACACCGACTAGTTTTCCTTCTGTATCAAAGATACCACCGCCGCTAGCACCCGGTTTCCCTCCTTGGTACCCAATTCCTTGAACGCCTTCTCCATATGGTTCTGCAAAATCAACTGTAGTATTGACAATCGGATTCAATTTTCCTTCTGGATAACCAAAGACATGGAGTTTATCTCCGATTTTCTTAACAACTGGCTTTTTAGTCACTTCTACTGGAGTGTTTTCAAGAACCGTACGTAATCTCACAAGCGCCAAATCGTTCTTGAAGCCTTTTAGATAGCCCTCACGATCCCAGTGGATGACGTCTTTCTTGCCAAACTTAACATCCGGCATACCTGGGTAGGAAATGCCATAAATATCTCCATCCCCTTGGTCATTGTCCACAACCTTACGGATATTTCCATCTTGGCTGTCCTTGATAAAGTTATGGGAAACAGTCAAAACAAGGTCTTTCCCAATAACAATACCGCTACCTTCGCCAGATGGCGTCTTGATTTTAACAGTTGCTCCGTAGTTTAATTCCCCGTTAGTCGTTTTAGCTACATCTTCTGGAACAAGTTTTCCAGTATCTTGCGCCAATTGATCCTTGTCAACTTCGCGTCCATTGTCTTCAGCTTTCTCCAACTTATCTTCTAGTTCTTTTGGAAGATTGCTTGGTTTTTCTGACTTTTCCTTTTCTTGAGCTAACAATTCCTCTTCAGTCTTAGGTCCGTCAGTTATTTCATCAGAACCAGGATTCTGAGCAGCAGCTTCCTGATCAAAATCTCGCCCCTCATCACTAGCCTTCTTATCCAAATCAGCTAGTTCACTCGGCAAATTATCTGTTGAACCAACTCTTGCTTGATCAGCTAATACTGGGCTAGCTGCGAAGAAAGTCGCTCCAATCATCACTGAAGCTACTCCAAGCGTAAACTTACGAATACTGAACTTACAGCGTTTTTCAAAAAATCGTTTATCCATGAACTCCTAAATCCTTTCATTTTCCAGTAAGCGTTTACATTTCTTTTTTAAAAAATACTCCTTCCTCCGAAAGTGCAATGCTTAAGCGTAATAAAAAAATAATTGTACTTTTAATATAACAAATAATGAGAAAGAAAGCAATAGGGAAAAACTAAAAATGAAGAATTTTTTCTCTATTCTGAAAAATTCTGTTTCTCATCTTACAGATTATTATAGCAAAGATAAAAAAGGACCTAACCATCATCTCAATGGCTAAATCCTTTATTTTTAAAAAATTATTTCACATGGTTTGCGAGATCTTCTTGAGCCTTTTTATTTGACTCTTCTTTTTCTTTCAACCATTTTTCTTGAGCTTTTTGGTATTCTTCTGCTGTTACTGCTTTATCTTGTACATCTAGGTATTTATACAAGAGGGCTTCGCTCATACCCTTGTTACCAGAGTATGCAAACGGAAGTGTAAATGGTACCATCTTAGACAACATTGGACGACCAGTTTGAGAAGTTGTTGGGATGAGCAAGGCGCTGTCGGTCAACCAAGCTTGGGCAGCAGCATATTTTTCATAACGTTTTGAAACGTCATTCACTTCTTCACCAGCTTCAACAACCATTTTTTCGTAGTCTTCCAAACCAACTTGCTTCGCTGCAGCGTTGTTTGTTCCAGAGTCAAATCCTAGGTAAGTCTTTGTATTTTCCCCTACAGATGGCTTGATGATATCAAGGTAAGTAGATGGGTCTGCAAAGTCTGGAGACCATCCCACGTTATCTGAGATATCCCAGTCTTCTCCAGCTGCAGTTTCAGCAAAGTAAGTGATATTCAAGACATCATCTTTTTGAAGTTGTTGGATATCGACAACGACGTTCTCTGCCCCTAGAGTAGCTTCAAGCGATTGTTTGAAGGATTGAACACGTTGAACTTTTGTTGTATTGGTTTGGTCTACAGGCATATCCAAGTGAATTGGGAATTGCACACCTTCAGCTTGAAGAGCTGCCTTAGCTTTGGCAAACTCTGCTTTGGCCTTATCTGGGTTGTAGAGTCCATCTTGAGCATCGGCCAAGTTCACATTGGTCCACTCGTCACCATAAGTCACCAATTTCTCTTTGACCATTTCGCCAAAGTTCTTTCCATCTGCCTGCACGAATGCTGGCGGTACAAACAAGTTACGAAGCAGCTTAGTAGCACCACTTGCACCATTGACTTGAGAAGCATAGGCTGTTCTATCAAAACCAAAGGCAAGGGCTTGACGGAAGTCTTTGTTTAGAAGAGCTTTCTTGGTAGAAGTTTTTTGTTCATCAGTTGTTTTAGATGAGTATTGATAAGACTGACGATTGATATTGATACCAACTAAGAAAGTTGATGAGTCTTGTTGTGTATAAACAATATTGTCTTTATATTCTTTTTCAGTCTCTGGGTAGCTAGCGCTTGTTGGGAAGAGACGCGCCATTGTAAAGCTGCCATCTTTGAAGGCTTCAGTTGGTTTGTTGGTGTCTTGACCATCCCAGTAGGACAATTTCACTTTATCGAGATGAACATTGTCCTTATCCCAATAGTTTGGATTTTTTTCAAACTCAACAGAAGATTTGGCTACGATAGATTTAAGCAAGAATGGTCCATTGTATAGGATACTACTTGGATCTGTTCCTTTAGCAAAATCATCCCCTTTAGAGTTTAAGAACTCTTCATTAACTGGAGCCATTACCCCCATCGTTGTCTTAGAATTCCAGAAGCTTTCTGGCTTGTTCAAGGTGTACTGAACAGTGTGGTCATCAAGAGCCTTAATACCTACTTCAGCGAAATCTTTGATTTCTCCTTTCACATAGGCATCCAATCCTTTGATTGATTCCTGAACAAGGTAAAGACCATCTGATTTTTTATCAGCAGCATATTTTAGACCAGTTACAAAGTCTTGCGCTTTAACCGTTGCGTATTCTTCTCCTTCAGAAGTATACCATTTTGCATCCTTCCGAATGGTATAAGTATAGGTCAATCCATCCTTGGATACTGACCAATCCTCGGCCATTGACGGTACAAAGTTACCATAGCGGTCATTTTCTAGCAAACCATCAACAACGTTACTGGTAATATTTGCAGTAGCCGCCTTACCAGTTGTCAAATAGTTGAGGTTATCAGGGTCTGTTTCATAGATATATGAGAAGGTTTTCTCAGATTTTGCACTCGATCCTGATCCAGAGCAAGCAGCTAGAGTCGCAGCCGCCAATAAGGTTACACCCGCAAGGGCAAATATTTTTGAACTTTTCATTTATTTCTCCTTTAAAACTTTCTCTCCATTATAGACTCTTTTTAGAGAGATGTCAACGGAATTTTCTGAATTTTTTACTTAATTTGGTAAATTCTGATAAAATGGTTTTCTATTAAAAAATTTACCTCACATTCATATTTCCTAACACGATATTTTTCTGGCACAAATCCTTAAAATAAGACCGGATAACAGATTTTTTAGCACCTTTTTACTATGATTAGGATAGAAGAAAAGTGAAGGAGAAGACAATGATATTAATTACAGGTGCAAATGGTCAACTCGGTACCGAACTACGTTATTTACTAGATGAGCGAAATGTGGACTATGTTGCAGTGGATGTGGCCGAAATGGATATCACTAAGTCTGAAATGGTTGAAAAAGTCTTTGCTGAGGTCAAGCCAACTCTGGTCTATCATTGTGCAGCCTACACTGCTGTTGATGCTGCAGAAGACGAGGGGAAAGAACTGGATTTTGCCATCAACGTAACTGGAACTGAAAATGTAGCCCAGGTCTCTGAGAAATACGGAGCTACTCTGGTCTATATCTCGACAGACTACGTCTTTGATGGGAAGAAACCCATCGGACAAGAGTGGGAAGTCGATGACCTACCTGATCCGCAAACAGAGTACGGGCGTACCAAGCGAATGGGTGAAGAACTCGTTGAAAATCTTACATCACAACATTATATCATCCGTACTGCTTGGGTCTTTGGAAATTATGGCAAAAACTTTGTCTTTACCATGCAAAATCTTGCCAAAACCCATAAAACTCTCACTGTAGTTAACGACCAACACGGTCGCCCAACCTGGACACGTACCTTGGCTGAGTTCATGACCTACTTGACTGAAAATCAAAAAGAATTTGGCTACTATCACTTATCAAATGACTGCACTGAAGACACCACTTGGTATGACTTCGCTGTCGAGATTCTTAAAGACAGTGATGTTGAAGTGATTCCAGTAGACTCCAGCAAGTTTCCTGCAAAGGCCAAACGTCCCCTCAACTCAACCATGAGTTTGGTCAAAGCGAAGGCGACAGGTTTCGTCATTCCAACCTGGCAAGATGCCCTTAAAGAGTTTTATAAACAAGAAGTAAGAAAATAAAAGATTACGACATACATAAAAAGCAAGAGACCTTGAGGCCTCTTGCTTTTTAGTGTCTGATTATTTAATCACTTGTTGCGTTTTAGCATAGTTAGCCTCTACCGCTTCTTTTTCAGATTTCCACCAGTCTTGGTTGTCTGTGTACCACTTGATGGTCTCTTTGAGACCTGCTTCAAAGTTGGTAAACTCGGGTTTCCATCCTAGTTCATCACGAAGTTTTCTGGCATCGATGGCATAGCGAAGGTCGTGACCAGCTCGATCTGTAACGTGGTCATAAGCATCAGCTGTTTTGACGCAGCCCGAGTAAGTGGTACAGGCGCATTCCCGAACCACCTGAAAGAATAATACCTTTCATAATGATGTAATCTTTCTAACGAACTGATTAATAAGTAGCTTCAAATTCTTACTTCAATTTAGAAATGGCCGATTTCAGATATTCTCCACTTCGAATCGCTGCTCCTACTTGTCTGGCATTAGCCGACAGTTCCATGTAATCTTTATCTGTCAAATCGTCTAGTGCCTTTTGGAGGTCATGTAGAGAATCAACCGCTATACCACACTGCTTATCTAGCACAAAATGCGCAAGGGCAGACTCTTTCCAAACCACTAGAGGAAAGCCCGAAGCCAAATAAAGAGAAGCCTTGTGGGAGTTGTTAATACGTAGGTAATTTCCGAAAGAACCTTGGCAAGTTTCTGAACTATCACCATCCCACACCAAACCAAAACTACCTTGAAGAGCATTTGGGAGGTCATCTGGCATAAAGGAACCAAAGTAGGTCGTGTTTTTCAATGCACGACTTTCATCGTACCCCATTCCATAGAGATTATAGGCTGGCTGTTCAGGCAAATTATAAAGATAGCCTGATTTTGTTGGAATTAGATTTCCGGCTATGATAATCGCTTCTTCTTTTTGGGGAACACTTTTTTCCTCAAAGTTCGGAATCAGATAGTCAAAAATCTCCAAGCTAACCATTTTATCTGATGGTATGCCTTGAATTGTCAAGGCATTTTTCATGATATCATTATGAACGATAATGCCATCCACTGATGTAAGAGCTGCCTTCTCTTGGAAGTAATTTCTCACTTTATGACGAAGTTTCACTGCTGAATTTCCTACATGACGCAAGGTTTCAATATCATGGATCACAAGATAGAATTTGACTCCTCTATTTTGCGCCTGCTTAATGAGTTGTGAGATGAAAAATGTATGGTGGATAATCGGGAACTGAATCAGCAATTCATCCCCAGCTCCCAACTGATCAAAGACAGACTTGAGCGCACGATATTTGTGTTGCTGAGCTTCAAAGAAATTCATCTTATACCAATTCTCAACCTTGAGTTCCAACCCTTTATAACCCTCTGAGACTAGAATAGCTTCCACGTCATTTCGTGCCTTATTTCCTGCATTCTTTTCATATTCATTACTCAGAAATGAATCCTTCAGATAATATTTCACCTTTTCTCCCCTTTATCCGTGATGTTCTTAGATACTCCCTAGTTCTTCTTCTACCACATCCAATGCACGTTCAACAGTCACGTGCATATCATAGTATTTATAATCTGCCAAGCGCCCACAGAAGATAACCTTGTCATTTTTGGCTGCTTCTTCTTGATACTTAGCAAACATGGCATTGTTTCTCTCATCATTGATTGGATAATATGGCTCATCTCCACGTTTCCAATCAGCTGGATACTCACGAGTGATAACCGTCTTTGGTTGAGTACCATACTCGAAATGCTTGTGCTCGATGATACGAGTATAAGGAATCTCACGTTCTGTATAGTTGACCACAGCATTTCCTTGATAGTTTTCTTGGTCCAGAATCTCATGTTCAAAACGAAGGCTACGGTATTCTAACTCCCCGTGTTTGTAGTCAAAGTACTGGTCAATCATCCCTGTAAAGACAACTTTTTCAGCTGATGCTTCTAGCTCTTCACGATTGGCAAAGAAATCAACACCAAGCTCTACTTCTACATCGCCAAGCATGTTTTCAATGATGACGTTATAGCCACCGATTGGAATACCTTGGTAACGGTCGTTAAAGTAGTTGTTATCAAAGGTCAAACGCACTGGGAGGCGCTTGATGATAAATGGAGGAAGGTCTGTTGCAGAACGTCCCCATTGTTTTTCAGTATAGCCCTTGATCAACTTTTCATAGATATCTGGACCAATCAACTTGATGGCTTGTTCTTCCAAGTTCTTGGGCTCAACATCTTTCATATCAGCTGTTTGCTGGGCAATCTTGTTCTTGACTTCTTGTGGTGTCTTAGTTCCCCACATAGCGTAGAAGGTATTCATATTGAAAGGAAGATTGTAAAGACTCCCCTTGTAGTTAGCCACTGGCGAGTTGATATAGTTATTAAACTCAGCGAATTGGTTAACATAGTCCCATACTTTTTTATTGGAAGTATGAAAAATGTGGGCACCATACTTGTGGACATTGATACCCTCAACATTTTCACAGTAGATATTTCCACCGATGTGATCACGCTTGTCAATCACTTTAACTTTTTTACCGCGTTTTGTAGCTTCGTGTGCGAAGATTGCTCCAGACAAACCAGCACCAACGATAAGATAATCGTACATAGTTAACTCCATTATTTTTTAATTATTTGTTTTAATTCTTTTACATCTACCACTTTCAAAGATAGAATTGCAAAAAGATAAATGATTCCACCAAGCACTGCAAATACAAAAACATTTATGGTTGGTGAAAAATGTATAACTGTTTTTGAACCTAGCAGAATGCCATACATGATAGCTGATGCTAGAGCAATTTTAGTCATCGACCCCAAAATATGAACTTCTTTTAAGTATACTCTGGTAAAGTACAATTGAATACACCAAACCAGTGCCTCAGTCAAAACAGATACAATGGCTGCTCCGATATACCCAAGTTTAGGAAGGAATAGTAAGTTCAAACCTACACTGATAATTGCGGGAGCTGTTGTTGAAATCATGAATTCTTTATTTTTATTATGGGGAATTAAAATCTGAATTCCCATGATATTGGTCCAACCGATGAAGAACATACGGAAGATCATAATGGCAATTGCATAACGTGCATCCTGAAAATCCTGCCCAAGGAAAAAGCTAACAAAATCATCATTGACGATTAAAATTCCTGCCATCATCGGAAAAATGACTAAATTATAAATGAGGAAGGACATTTCATGCATCTTATTGACTGCTCTATGATCTCCTGTTGCTAATAAGTTAGCTACTCGAGGCAACATAACACTTCCCAAGGAAGTTACCAAGGTCAGAAGGATATTTACCAACTTTAGAGCCTGGTCATAAATTCCTACATCTTTTGTAGAAGCTAAGGCTCCAAGCATGGTACGATCCAGCGTAATGTACAAAGAAATAGCTACTTGAGGAAGGAATAATAATATGACCGGCTTTAAATGATGCCTAGCATATTCTATGCTAAAATGAGAACTGCCAATAAACTCCCGAGCAGGTAACCACATACTTAGTTGCCCCAAAAGTTCAAATATGGTTAGCAAAAAAACATAGAGATATAGGTCATTTGCAGATTTGACAAAGAGGAAGATTGAAATGACTCCAACGAGTTTAACTGTTATATTTCGAACAGTAATCTTTCGAAAATCTTCTAACCCTTGAAAGAGCCAGGAAATGTCTAAACCTTTTGAAACTAAACTCAAGCCTAGAATGTAGGCTACCGGATTTTGCATAAAGGGAAGTGTCAGACAAAAAAGAGCATATAAGGATAGAGAAAGAACTGTTGCTCCTAATTGTAGAGAATAAATACCCCAAAAGTTTTTATTAATCTCATTACGATGTCCTGAAATGACCTTAGTACCATAGTTAGCAACTCCTAGCGTCGCTAAGAGAATAAAGTAGGTGACAATGGAATTAAAGTATCCATACGTCCCTAAATCATCCGAAGAAAAGACCCGTGTTACATAGGGAGTCGTAATGATTGGGAGTATAATCACTAACAATTGATAAGAAAGATTATAGGCGTAGTTTTTTAATACTTTCATTTCAAGTCATCCAATTTAGAATTAATCAGTGAAAACAAAAAGTTTGACTGGTCATACTTATAATGGTCAATTATTTTAAAAACTTCTTTCATATTTCCTCTTTCCTACATTTTTTTGACACTTGTTGCAAATTAAATTGGATCTCTGCACGATACTATCGTAGCAACAAATACAATTTAGGGTTAAACATAAAAATAAGGTATTTTAGTTTTAGTTTCCATGATAACTTACTATTTTTTAACAAGTCACTCATTTCGACTCTCAACAACTCTTTATCTTTTGAAAAATCTTTTAATCCTGAGTCAGCTTTTGCACCAATTACTACAAAACCACCTAATAATTTTTTAGCTTGCAAAGCTTGCTTTAATTCTGGACTCTGAATGTACTCTCTTTTAATAACTTCCTCATTTTTTGCAACAGCTTCAAAGAAATCATATCTTTTTTCAGTAAATGTTGAACGAACTATACTCCCTTCCCTACGATAGTAATTGTAGGTTTCAAGTGGACTGATCACGATTCTTTCAGCTAAGGCAAGATGTTCTGCTACAACATAAAAATCCTCATAGATTTTCCCGACTGGAAATGGAACGCGTTCCAAGATACATTTCCGATAAAGCTTAGCACAAGCAGAAACCGTTGCAACTTTGTCATCCAACATTAGTTCCAGAGCCTTTTCTTTTGTAATCGGAGCCAAATCTTTATAGTCTGAGTCTTGCAATCGATAAGAAGTATAAGCATTATATTTTGAAGTAGCTTTTACCTTTGTTGAAATCAAGTCTGCTTGATGTGTTTCCTGAATTTTCACGATTAACTCTAGAGTATATTCTTCAAGATAATCATCCGGATCTAAAAAGAAAATCCAGTCTGAGTTGGCTTTTGCCACTCCAAAGTTACGTGCATCAGATAATCCACCATTTTCTTTGTGGAAAACATGGATATTTTCATATTGCTTTGCATAATCTTCGCATAATATAGGAGAATTATCTGTGGAACCATCATTTACAAGGATTATCTCAAAGTTTTGATAGGTCTGTTTAATTAAGCTTTCTATCGCAAAATGCAGATAGTCTGCAACATTATAAACAGGAACAACGATGCTGATAAACATCTTAAACGCCCCTCTCTTTTTCTTTCTTTTCAGAGTATTTCTTCAAAATCGGATTAAAAATTATTCCCAAAGCAAAGTTAGTCCTATAATTTAAGTAAGACAATCCGTCAATTTTTTCGTAGGAACGTATTTATATGAGCTTTGCTCAATTTTACCTTATAGCTCCTTTAACGACCTTTCCGAATTATTGACCATCCATGACAACCAGTACTTCAAATTTATTTTTATAATTCGGAAGCACTTGTTGAAAAGACTCCAGCCCTTTTGAAATGTACTCCTGAATATTACAACTGGGCATTACAATTGTTAATAAACAATCCTTCATCTTATCTCATAAATCGTCTCAATTAGTTCAATCCACTGCTTGAGAATTTTTTCCTTATCGAATTTATCCATATTATCCTTGGCATGATTGGAGAAGGAACTTCGCAAGTTCGAATCTTCCATCAGCTCAAGCAATTTTTCACTCAACTTGTCCGTATCATAACACTCAACCAGATAGCCATTAACTCCATCTTCAACAATTTCGTTCGGTCCTGTCGGACAACTAAAGCTAACTATAGGAAGATTGTATTGTTGTGCTTCCAGTAGAACTAGAGGTAGACCTTCATAGCGAGATGTCATGACATAAATCCCTTTATCTCCATAAATCAAATCCTGATTTTTTTCAAGCCCTTTGATGACTAACTTATCCTGTAAATCATTTTCGTTGATTAAATTTCTGATTTTGTCCACTTCATCTTGACTTCCGGAACCGTAGATTTCCCAAATCCAGTCAGACCTTTTCGCTAACACTTTTTTCGCGACTTGAACAAGATAGTCATATCCTTTTTGATAATCGAAACGGCCCACAGTCACAATTTTAGTTGATTTTTTATTATAGGATACATCTGAAAGAGCAGCCTCTTTCCAATTATAGATGTAGCAAATTCTTTCCTCAGAAACACCGTATTTTTTTATATAATTTTCACGGTCTTCTTGAGTAAGGCTCACGAGTTTATCAGCAAATTTCGCTCCAATATACCTTTGTATCTTCTTAACTTTAGTATCAATATCTACTATAGAATTTGTATGGTCGCAGGAAACAAATTTTGTTTTCAAACCAATTGTGCTTGCTACACCAACTGTATTCATACTCATTCCGATTCCAAAAACAATATCAATGTTCTCTTCTTTCAGATAGTTTCTCAACAACTTGACTGCATCGAGAAAATTTTTACTCATGGATATTTTCTTTGGTGATAAATTTTTGTATCGAACTGATTGTTTCAGCGAGAAGAAATTATTTTCTGTAGAAATCATCGAGAGGAGATGAACTTCATACATAGTTGATAATTCATTTGCAAGGCTGGTTGCTACTTTCAGGCCTCCATCTGTTCTATCGATACTCCATTTCACTAAAGCGATTTTTTTCATCTTTAAACTACACTTCCCCTTCATTTTCACCCAGTGATATAATCTCGTAGTGGTGAAGAGTCCTTTTGTCTTCTGGAGGCAATTGCATATAATTCGCTCCGTAAATGGCTGTTAGATATTCTTTATATTTACAAGGACAACAAAGTTTAAGATCTTCAAACTGTAACAGGACTGGTTCTCCAAAGTAATCACTTGGTACTATCTCTTTTAATTTGTAAGCTCCCGTATAATTTCCTGCATAAGCTTCATCAAACGAATATTTTTTTATCGTTTGTAAATATTTTTTCTGAGCCCAGGTAAAGGAAATAATTTTCTCAATATTAACAGCATTTGCAAAAGCAATAATTATCTTTTCAATGAATGGCCGATTTTCTTTTTTCTGATTCACCAAACTATTGAATTGCGAGAGTTGAACCATCATCCTTGCATTCAAGTATCTCAAAGAATGAATTTTTTTCTTTAAAACATTGGAGGGCATACCATCCAACGGAAAAATGTCTATCCACAAACTCTCTACCAATTCTTCTTTACTATAATTCATGATGATTTTTGTAGAATCATCTCGGATAACAGAGAAAGCTTTTTTGTAATTTAATGCATCTTCGCTTAAAAACTTGTAGTTTTCTGGCAAGACATTTGAAGCTATTTTTTTGAACTTTTCATAATCTTCCCTGGGCATTCCAATATCAATGTCATCATCCCAAGGAATAAAACCTTGATGACGAACAGCACCTAGTAAAGTCCCACCTAGAGCATAGTAGGTTAGGTTATTTTCTTCGCAAATATTAATAAACTCTTTCAAAATAGATAAAATCTTATCTTGAATGATTTTGATATCCGCCATACTTTCCTCCTATATAAATCGAAATAAAACCGTCGTCCCAGTCCATGCTCTTTTAAGTTCTTGTTAAATACTTCTTACCATTTCACTATACAATTCTTTCAGACGAACGTCCCCCTAGATCTTCATCGCTTTCATCAGAAAACTGATAATCCGGGTTTATTAAAACACCTACCAATATCCAAAAAATATTGTTATGAAGATACAAATTCAAATCATCAACCATAGAGTGAAAACTCATTAATATCAAAATCAGAGCAAGAATCCACTGGCGTTTCTTAATGACTTTAAGTAGTGTCAAAGATAGAACTGAGACCATTAATCCCAGGATGAGTAGGCCAAATCTCTGTAAAATTTGGACGTACAAATTGTCCACATACAGATAGGTCTGATAGTTTCTAACACCTTCAACAGTCAGACCATTCCCATTCCAGTAAACTGGTCGTCCAAAAAATCCAAAACCATAGAGATTTAAAGATTTATTAGCCAAGTATATCCGACCACCTAACATATGATTCACTTTAAAAAGAAGATCATTGATAAAAGAATGACTTGAATTGAGATAGGTAACGGAGATCCAAAAACTAATAACTGCATTTACAATAAAGGTTGGTTTAAAAGCTTTAAACACATATCCTAACTTTGAAAATAGTTTCGGAAACCATTTTATTAACAAACTGCATGTCAGCAATACACAGGAACTATAAAATGTTAAACGAGAATCCGTTTGATCATATACCCAATAAACAGAAAGAGCCAACAGTAACCATTGCCAGTAATGGATTTTGTTTTGCTTTAAATAAAACACAATAGCAACTATATTCATCAGTAAAATCGAAGGAAATAGAGCATATCTAAAACCTAGGTAGGTCCGCACTCGAGGAC
Source organism: Streptococcus oralis (assembly GCF_026782375.1). GTDB lineage: Bacteria > Bacillota > Bacilli > Lactobacillales > Streptococcaceae > Streptococcus > Streptococcus oralis_CL. The sequence goes on from NZ_JAKUWJ010000001.1 coordinate 1,137,925, forward strand.
CAGAAATTTCTACATAGTTCGTTATGATTCCTAATCTTGCGCTTATGATAACAAAAAACAACAGGCACATACTAACGACTAATGATGTTTTCGCCACCTTCTTAAAGGGAATATCTCGTAAAGTATAAATAAATAATATACTTACAGGAAGTTCTGAACTGAGAGCTGTTATTTTCCCCACTATAAAATAAATTAAAATCGTTGCAAACAAACCAATGAGAGTTCTATAATCATATTTTCTCTTAAACGACTCTTTTATAACCAAAAGAAAGAGGGAAAAAGCTATCGCTAATTTATAAACTGTTCCAGGCAGATACCGAGCATAAAAAGTTACATTTAATATCGAAACCGTTAAAAATATCCCTAAAGCAACAAGAGCCAAAAGTTCTGGTACAGATTTTATTTTTAGTACTAATTTCATTCTTATTATTCATCCCTATCTAAAAACTCTGTCCATATTTTTTTCCAAAGAATTTTGCTTGTAAAAAGGACTTCCCTTTTTGAATCAAATCAATTTTTTCCATATAAATGAACGGAATCTCTTTTACCCGCAAATCTTGTTTTGCCAACCAAACATTGAACAAGCGTTCACTGATACGACCAAATAATCTAGCGTCAAAAGCAGAATAGTCTGTAATGTCCAATCTTCTATAGAGTTCATCGATAATTGGGAACAACCATTCACAATAGGCTGCTACATTTTCTTTGGACATGATAAACATATTGAACATATAGCCACTGCGTTGTTTCATGACCTGATCAAAAGCATCGATATAATCCGGTCTCAACTCGCTAACAATCTGACGTGTCACGTCTAAATGATTGGCATCGTGAGTATGTGCATAGTGAGAGTATAGCGTTTCAATATAATATTTCCGTTTTTTAGGAACGACAACATCGTATTTTGACAGCAAGTTTTTAACTTCTGACTTTGAAAGAATAATATCATCCATACTAATTGCTTCTCTATATGAGTGTCGTTTTGATGTGAAATATCTACGGTAATGTACCAATCCAAGATAATCACATTCTAAATTTTTCCAAGCCCAATATAATCCTGTTAATTCACAATAATAAGGATTAAGGTGAGAAATATGGACTCCTTGATTATCTGGTTGATAACCTAAATCTTCCTTACCCTCACTACCAACTTGGATAGGGATATACAAGTCCTTATCCTCTGGCATTTGAAATTGTTTATGTGTTGCAACTATGATTCTATACGTTTTAGACATTTCTATATCCTAATTCAATTCCCTTCATCCATAACTAGCTCAACTACCTTTTAATCAAAATTGTAATCATTCTCTATTAAAAAATATCCAGCCAAAATAGATTTTCACTAAAACTATCCTGACCCAAAAAGATAAAATTGAATACCAAAGATATCCTTTTTGTATTCAATTTTATCTTTATATATTCCACTTCATACTGACTCAGCTTGAATTCTCAATGAGCTCCGTCACCGGATAACACTCTTCTAATAGTCAAAAAGAAAATTTTGATGTCTAGCCATAAAGACTGATTTCTAGGATAATACAATTCCATCTCACAACGTTCAGGATAATATACTTGACTCCTACCTGAAACTTGCCATATCCCCGTAATTCCAGGACGAACAGACAATAAAACTTCCTGCTCTTCCTTAGAATATTCATCTAGTTCATTTTCAAGAATTGGCCTTGGCCCAATAAGACTCATATCACCTAGTACCAAATTTATAAACTGAGGAACTTCATCAATACTTGTTCTTCTTATAAAATCTCCAATATTTGTAAGCCGTGGATCCTCGTTTGGTGGCAATTTATAGCTATTGTTTTTATATTTTTCATAAAGCTCCTTATTCGAAATCAGAATTTCTTCTGCATTTTCGACCATTGATCTAAACTTAATGATTTTAAATTTTTTCCCTCTGAGACCTGCTCTATATTGTGTAAAAAATATACTTCCTTTATATCCTTTAATCTTGTAGATTGAAAAGATGATTAGAAAACAGGGTAACACAATAAATATTGTTCCACACAAGCCGATAATTACATCCATAAATCTTTTAAAACAAAAATAGATGATATTATTTTGTTTCACCTAAACTCCCCCTTGTAATAACATCCTCAGAAAATTTTTAAACTACAAGAGCCCCTATTTTCTCCCATAATTTCCGTAAGAGCCATAGGCACCGTAGGAACCATATTTTTCAACAGAGGTATTCAATTTATTGAGTACAATTCCTAAGAAAGGTTTGCTTGTTTGCTCTAGTTGTCCTTTAGCCTTTTGAACATCTCTTCGATTTGCTTCTCCCACAGCGGTTATCAAAACAGAAGCATCACATTTCTGAGTAATGATGGCCGCATCAATAACAACTCCGATTGGCGCCGTATCCACAATGATGTAATCAAAGTACTTACGCAAGGTATCAAGCATGGTTGCAAAATTTTCACTTTGTAGCAAGGCTGTTGGGTTTGGTGATATAGAACCCGCTTGAATAACAAACAAGTTTTCAACATTGGTATCACATAGCCCTTGTGATAGGTCTGTCGTCCCAGATAAGAACTCTGTTAGCCCAGTAATCTTCTCGCGCGATTTAAAAACACCTGACATGACAGAATTACGAATATCGGCATCGATTAACAGCGTCTTATAGCCCGCACGCGCAAAGGCCCAAGCAATATTTGTAGAAGTAGTTGACTTCCCTTCACCCGGTTTCACAGACGTGATCGAAATTACTTTCAAGTTATTCCCACTCAGTTGAATATTCGTGCGAAGAGCATTGTAATACTCTTCAGCTTTTCTTGCCAAATCTAATTTTTTTTGTACAATCTCTAATGTTGGCATCTCTCTCTCCTATTTCAATTTATCCAAATTTGGAACTACTCCCAATAGCGCAATTTGCATCACATCTTCGATATCTTCTGGACGTTTCACTCGTGTATCTAAGAGTTCAACTAGGAGAACCGTAACAACCATTACAACCGCTCCAGCAAGAAATCCAACCATGGTATTGCGACGGATATTTGGAGACGATGGGGATGTTGCAGGACGCGCTTCTTCAAGCGTTGTCACATCTGAAACTCGCGTGACACTGATGATTTTTTGAGCAGCAACCTCTCTCAATGAGTTAGCGATACGGCTCGCTTCCTCAGGTGCACGATCAGTAACAGAGATAGAAACAATACGCGTATCCACTGGAACCGTTACCTTGATTTTACCAGCTAGACCTTTTGGAGGGAGATCTAGTTTCAAATCAGTCGCAACTTTTTCTAAAACGTCTTGCGAGAGAATGATTTCACGATAGTCTTTTACCAAGTATGATCCCGCTTGCAAGTCTTGGTTGGTCAAACCAGGCTTATCTCCCTGATTACGGTTGACCACATAAATGCGGGTAGTACTGGTAAACTCTGGTTTCACAATAAAACTATTGTAAGCAAATGCTACTGACCCTGTCACGAATGCTACCAAGACAATCAGCAATTTTCGTTTCCATAGAATTTTTAACAAGTGGAATACATCAATTTCCATAATATTCTTTTCTTTCATTTTTTCTCCTAAATTAGTTGATCCATTATGATTTTTCTTGGGTTCTCTTTAAAGAGTTCCTTGGCCTTGTTTTCACCGTATTTTTTGGCAATGATATCATAGGCTTCTTCCATATGAGGCGGTCTATGATCCAAGTTGTGCATATCACTAGCGATTACATGAACGAGGTCACGCTCTAAAAAATACTGAGCTCTCTTTTTCATGAATTTATAAGTTTCTCCGAAGAGTTTAGGTTTCAAGACATGAGAACTATTGACTTGAGTGTAACACCCCATGTCAATCAACTCTTGCACGCGCTTTTCATTATTTTCTAAAGCATCATAGCGTTCAATGTGGGCAATGACTGGCGTAATACCCAGCATTAGAATATCACTCAATCCCTTATGCATGTCTCGATAGGGTGTATTCATGCTAAACTCAATCAAAGCATAGCGACTATCGTTGAGGGTGGGGATTAATTTCTTTTCTAACTTCTCAACGACATCCGGAGTATAGTAGATTTCAGCCCCATAGGCAATGATTAGGTCATTAGCAACTTCCTTAGCCATTTCTCTTACCTTGAGAAAGTTGGTTGCGATCTTTTCTTCAGGAGTTTCAAACATTCCTTTTCGTCTATGCGATGTTGAAACGATAGTTCGCACTCCTTGACTATAGGCCTCTCTTAGAAGGTTTTTACTTTCCTCTATCGACTTTGGACCATCGTCCACATCAAAAACGATGTGCGAATGAATATCGATCATTCTACTTCCCCTCCATCACATCATTGATAGCAGCTTTCGCAGCAGCCAAACTACTATCGTCGATTTCCATCATGTAGAGGTTACTATCTGGCATGGCGTAAGAAGGAAGATCCATACGACCAGTCCCCTTCAAGTCTTGAGAGTTGACTTTGTAATTTCCTCCACTCTCTAACTGAGTATTAACTAGATCCATCATAGTTTCCAAAGGCATATTGGTTTGAAGAGAATCTTGCAAGCCTTTAATGATATTGTCATAGTTCTTCAAAGCCTCAGTTGATGTTAATTTCTGAATAACAGCTACAATAACCTTTTGTTGGTTTCGTCCACGGTCACGATCTCCATCTGCTAGAGAGTAGCGCTCACGAACAAATCCCAGAGCCTGCTCAGAATCTAAGTGGACATTTCCTACTGGATAGTACTTCCCATTAGTGTGTGCGGTAAATTCTTGATCATTATAAACATCAATCCCTCCTAAAAGGTCAATCAACTTCAAAAAAGAAGTGAAGTTCAAACGGACGTAGTAATTGATATCCACACCATATAGGTTTTCCAGGGTATGAATTGACGAGTCTACTCCATAAATCCCTGCATGGGTCAATTTGTCCTTTTGATTGTTTCCTCCATCCGCAATCGGAACATAGGAATCACGAGGCGTTGTAGTCAGAAGGATTTTTTTGGTATCACGGTTCACCGTCATCAAAATATTTACATCTGAACGTGAAACTGAGCTAATCGGACCATAGGTATCAATACCACTCACATAAATATTGAAAGCTTTATTCTTCGATACCTTAGGCGCAGCAACTTCTTTAATCAAATTTTTAGTGTATATTTTCTTGATTTTAGAAGCATAGTCAGGATACTCTGCTTCAATAATATTTTCAAAGACACTATTTAAGACGATTGCTTTCGTTTCACCAGAAAGCAGGCTCTTATAAGCTGCTAGGTAAGAAGTCGCATTCTCAACTGTCAAGTCCTTACTTTGGCTGGTCTTAATATCTGCTAATAACTTTTGAATATTGTCATTGTCTGTCTCTGTTGGCCCCGTAACCGTATCTAGTTGGGTCACATTATCGATCTCACTATCTTTCAAAACGACCACACTAATCGAATACTCAGAGTAATTTGACGTCGAATTGATATGATTGGTAAAACCGACAAACTGTTGCAAAGCATAGAGAGAAAATGAACTAACTAAGATGGCAAGCGTCAAAAAGAAGACCGTAAACTTCTCAGCTTTTTTATAAACAATCAGCAGTAGTCCTACTAAAGCAGCTAATAAAACGAGAACTGCAGAAATAATATTCAGGTATCTAAAAGCTAAAATGTTGTGTCTAAAAATCAAGAATAGCAAAAAACCACCCAACAATAGATAAATGGTTAATAAGACTATGTTAATATTTCGTTTCATGTTGCCAGAACGAGTTCTCTTTGAACGTCTATTCATATTAATCCCCTATACGTTAATAATTAGGATTATTATATCACAATTATGAAAGAAATTCCAATTATTCCCACCATTCTCAGCGTTTTCATTCACTTCTATATGCTTTATTTACTTTAAAAGTATACTAACTTCATTTCTCGATGACAAATTAAAAAGACAAGGGCATTTTATCTTGCCAGCTTGTCTTTCATTTTTATTTAACGTGGTTTAAAAATTCTTTTTGACTCTTTTCAATAGCCTTTTTACTTTCTTCTTCCCACTTAGCCTTAGCTTCATCAAATTGTTTCTTGGTAACAGGATCTTTTTGCAGTCTCATGTACTTGTAGTTATTTCCATCACCTTTGATTCCCACTAGAGAATAGGCACGTGTAAAGGGAGTTACTTTGGTCACAGAGGCTGTAGCACCATTTGACATCGTAGACATGATCAGAGAATTATCAATCATCCAAGCTTGAGCTTCAGCGTATTTTTCATAACGCTTAGCAACATCTTGATTCTCAGCGTCTGCTTCTTTTAAAAGTTTCGTATAGGTATCAAGTCCTAGACTCTTGATGAGTTCTTGGTCTTCCTTAGCATCTAAACCGAAAATTTTGAGATAAAAACCATCTTCGGCATTAAATGGATCCAGATAAGTTGACGGATCTTGGTAATCACCAACCCAGCCATCCAAGTTTAGGTCGTAGTCACGAGCTGCTGGATTTGGTGCTAGGAAAGCAACATTCCCAAAGTCATCCGTTGAAAGTTGCTGAACATCAATAACGACATTATCAGAACCTAGTACTGTTTCAAGTGTCTGTTTAACCGAATTCATACCAGAAACCGCATTTTTATTGGTTTGATCAACTGGGATATCCAAATGAATCGGGAAGGTCACCCCTTGGGCTTCCAATTCCTTTTTAGCTTCCGCAAATTTGGCTTGGGCTTTTTCCTTGTTGAAGTAACCGTCTTGGGCATCCGCCAAGTTGATTCCTGACCACTCTGTTCCATACTGAACAAGTTTAGAAGAAACCACTTCTCCAAAGCTCTTATCTCCCACCTGCACAAATGTCGGGGGAACAAGGGTATTACGAAGGGTCTTACTTCCTGCTTCTTGCCCGTTAGATTGAGCAGAGTAGGCTGTTCGATCGATGGCAAAGTTCAAGGCCTGACGGAAATTTTTATTCAAAATCGCTGTTTGCGTTGATTTCTTTTGTTGATCTGAGGTTTTTGCAGTATGGTTATAGGCTTTTCGGTTAACGTTAAAGTTGAAGTACCAAGAAGTCTTGTCTTGCAAGCTATAAACGATATTGTCTTGGTATTTTTCTTTTGTCTTGGCATAGCTCGAGCTATTTGGATAGACTCCCGCAAGCGTATAGGCGCCACTTTCAAAGTTTCGAATGGTCATCTCCTGATCAGAGCCATCAAAGTAAGCCAATTTAACTTTTTCAATGGTGACTTTCTCATGATCATAGTAGTTAGGATTCTTCACATACTCGATTGAAGATTTTGATGTGAAATCTTTTAACAAGTAAGGTCCATTGTAAAGGATGCTGTTTGGCGTCAAGGTTCCAAATTCTTTATCCTTTGATTTCAAAAACTCTTCGTTAACCGGGAAAAGGATACTGTTGGTTGTCTTTGAGTTCCAGTAGGGCTCTGGTCGAGTCAAAGTGTACTCAACCGTATAGTCATCCAAGGCTTTCACACCAACTGTTGTGAAGTCATTGGTCGCACCTGTCACATAGTCATTCAATCCCTTGATAGAGTTTTGGATGAGATCCATGGCTTGACCCTTGTTGTCCGCAGCATACTTAATCCCAGTGACAAAGTCTTGGGCTTTGACTAGAGCGTACTCTTCTCCATCAGCAGTGTACCACTTGGCATCTTTTCTGAGTTTATAGATATAGGTTAAACCATCCGCCGAAACTGACCAATCTTCAGCTAGAGCTGGCGTTAGATTCCCATAGCTATCATTTTCTAGCAAACCATCCACAAGATTGGTAATCACTGAAGTGTTATCTGCATAATAGTCTAAAAGATAGTTAAATGTCGTCGGATTTGCACTAAATGTTGATGAGAAAGTGCTTGTATCAGTATTTGACTGTCCACAAGCTGTCAGTAAAATTCCTGTCGCTAGGACAAGACCAGTTCCGATGAGTCTTTTTTTCATGTTCATCCTCTACCCCTTTGTGTCACTTTTTATAACATAGATATATTTTATCAAATTTATCCTAAATTGTAAAGTTTCCGACTCTTTTATAGATGAATGATGAACCTAGTCAAATAAAAAGAAAGGAAGCGCAAGCAATATGCACCTTCCTTTCTTATAGATTATTTAACGTGTTTTTCTAGCTCTTTTTGGTATTTGGCATTTGTTTCAATCTTTTCTTTCTGCCATTTCTTGAGAGCTTCTTCGTATTCTTTTGTAGTCACGACATCATTTTGCAATTCCAAACCTTTGAACACAAATGGATCTCCCTTGATTCCGACTTGAGAGTATGCTTTTGTGAATGGTACAGTACGGCTAACCGTTGGAGAACCACCTGAAGAAGCAACTGGGATCAAGAGCGAACTATCAGATACCCAGGCTTGAGCTTTAGCGTATTTTTCGTAACGCTTATTGAGGTCGCTTGTTTCAGCTGCGGCATCATCCAAGAGTTTCTTGTATTCGTCTAGACCGACTTGAGCCATCACTTCTGGATCTTTTCCACGAGTGATACCCAAGTGTTTAAGGGCAGAACCCTTCTTAGCATCAAGAATGTTTAGGTAGGTAGCTGGGTCTTGATAGTCTGGTCCCCAACCAGTTCCATTCAAGTCGTAGTCTTTTTGTGCTGGAACCTTAGCTTGAGAAGTAATGCTTATTTTCTCATTATCGGTCATTTGAAGGACATCGACAATGACATTCTCCGTACCCAGTGTTGATTCGATAGACTGCTTGAGTGAGTTCGTCTGTTGAACGGCAATGACATCAGTCTGCTCAACTGGAACATCCAAACGGATTGGGAAGGTCACACCCTTAGCCTGCAATTCTGCCTTAGCCTTTGCAAAGGCTGCCTTGGCTTTTCCAGGACTGTAAAGCGTATCCTTACCATCAGTAAGGGCTACATCTTTCCATTGGTCTCCGTAAGAAACCAGCTCTGCTTGTGCCAACTCTCCAAATGTCTTTTCACCTACTTGAACATAGTCATGAGGTACTAGACTGTTACGGATAATTTTATCCGCACCTTCTTCACCATTCAACTGAGCCGTGTAAGAATGGCGATCAAGGGCAAAGTTCAAGGCCTGACGGAAGTTTTTGTTGAGAAGAGCTTCTTTTGTTGATGTTTTTTGAGCCTCGTCTGTTTTGGCTGTTTTATTGTAAGACTGGCGATTTACGTTAACAGTGAGATAGTAGCTTGTCGCTTCTTGGGGACTATAGACAATCTTATCTCCGTACTCTTTCTTAGTTGACTCAAAGTTTGAGCTTGTTGGGAAGAGACGAGCTGTTGTATAAGCACCCTGCGTAAAGCTTCGAATCAAGGATTCTTGGTCGGAACCATCATAGAAAGTTAGTTTGATGTTGTCAATCTTAACATTGTCCTTGTCCCAATAGTTTGGATTCTTTTCATACTCAATGACTGATTTTGAAGTCAATGATTTCAAAAGGTAAGGACCGTTATAAAGAATACTTGATGGTGTTGGCGCACCGTAGTCGCTCCCTTTAGAATTCAAGAATTCTTCATTAACTGGCAGCATAGTAGCAGTTGTAACCTTAGAATTCCAGAAACTTTCTGGTTTGTTAAGCGTGTATTCTACCGTGTAATCATCAACAGCCTTAACTCCTACAGTAGAGAAATCATTGCTTTCTCCACTGATATACTCTGCCAAACCTTTGATAGAATCTTGAAGGAGAGAGAGGCCATCTGATTTGCCATCAGCCGCGTGTTTCAGACCAGTAACAAAGTCCTTGGCCTTGACTTCAGCATACTCTTCTCCTTCAGATGTATACCATTTTACACCCTTACGAAGTTTGTAGGTATAAGTCAAACCATCTTTAGAAACGGACCAGTCTTCTGCAAGTGATGGAATTAAGTTTCCATACTTATCATTTTCCAAAAGGCCATCGACAACGTTGGCTATAACGTCAGAAGTTGAACTCTTGCTCGTCACGCTGTAGTCCAAAGATGATGGATCCATAGCGTAGACATATGAAAATGTCTTGGGAGCATCAGCCTTTTTTTCACCTTGCCCACAAGCTGTTAACAGAAGGGCTGCACTCAAAACAGCACCTGCTCCTAAGAGCCACTTTTTCGATCTCATAAGTAATCTCCTTTAAGATAGTATTTTCACCATTATACCCTATTTTTTTATAAAAGCAAGGGCTTTCGCATAATTTTTTAGAAAATTCTAACAAATATTTTTTAAAGATTTTTCAATACAATTTTTAGTAAAAAACCTCAAGCTTTTGAAGCTTGAGGTTTGTTCATTTTAGTCAGCCAGTTCCACACAGAAAGCATCCCATGGAGCCAAGACCTGTTTTTCAACTGCTTCTTGAGTCACAGTGTTTTCAATCAAGACAGATTTAACTTTTCCTTCTACTGAAAAGTTTTGTTTTTCATTGGACAAATTAGCCACAACTAGGAAGCGACGGTCTCCGTCCTTACGGATATAAGCAAAGACCTTATCAGTCGTATCAAGCAATTCAAAATCAGCTCGAATCAGCCAGTTGTTCTCCTTACGGATTTGAACCAGTTTTTGGTAGGTATAAAAAATAGAATCTGGATTTGCTAGTGCTTCTTGAACGTTGATTTCTTCGTAGTTTGGATTAACTGCCAACCAAGGTTGACCAGTTGAGAAACCAGCGTTTTGGCTCTCATCCCATTGCATTGGAGTACGGGCATTGTCACGACCAATAACACGGATACTGTCCATAATTTCTTCCATCGGAACGCCTTTTTCAAGAGCTTCACGCGCATAGTTGAGGGATTCAATATCTTCTACTTGATCCAGTGTTTCAAACGGATAGTTGGTCATTCCAATCTCTTCACCCTGATAAATATAAGGTGTCCCTCTCATGAGATGAAGCAGGATTGCAAAGGCTTTAGCAGATTTTTCACGGTATTCTTGGTCATTTCCCCAAATAGAGACGATTCGAGGGAGGTCATGGTTATTCCAGAAGAGGGAATTCCAGCCGTCTTCAACTCCCAGCTCTGTCTGCCATTTGTTAAAAATTTCTTTTAACTTCCCTACATTTAACTCTTTTTGGTAGTGCCACTTAGGCTGCCCTTCCTGATACTGAAGACAGATGTGCTCAAACTGGAAGACCATAGACAATTCTTGGCCCTTTGGATCAGAGTAAAGCTTGGCAATTTCTGGCGTTGCTCCCCAAGTTTCTCCCACTGTCAAGAGATCTTTGTCGCCAAAGGTCGCCTGATTCATTTCCTTGAGATAGGGATGGAGCATAGGACCATTATTGACTACTTTCTCATCAGGAATTTTCCCAATCATGTCAATAACATCCATACGGAAACCACCAATACCTTTATCAATCCAGAAGTTCATCATCTCGTAAATTTTCTGGCGCAGTTTTTCATTCTCCCAGTTGAGATCGGGCTGTTTCTTACTGAAAAAGTGGAGATAGTATTGACCCGACTTTTCATCGTATTCCCAAGCAGACCCACTAAAGATAGACTCCAAATCATTGGGCTCATCACGCCAGATATAGTAGTCTCGCTCAGGACTGTCAGGATTTTCACAAGCCTCGACAAACCAAGCATGCTCGTCCGAGGTATGATTGACCACCAAGTCCATGATGATACGAATATCACGCTTCTTAGCTTCTGCGATCAGTTGGTCCATGTCCTCCATGGTTCCGAAAATAGCAGCAATCGCTTGATAATCAGCAATATCATAACCATTATCATCCATAGGACTGTCATAAACGGGAGAAAGCCAAATTGCTGTGATTCCTAGCTTGGCTAGATAGTCTAACTTACTCGTAATTCCTGGCAAATCACCAATCCCATCTCCATTACTATCCATAAAACTCTTTGGATAGACTTGATAGACTACGGCATTGTGCCACCATTTTTCTTGCATCTGTTTACCTCATTATTTTAATAATCTATAGTCTATGATAGCGCTTTTTTAAACTTTGTGCAAGCGTTTGCCTAATCTTTTTGATTTCTTTTTTAGCTCCGTAGTTTCCTAACTCCCATTTTTTTTATATAATAGAGGTCAGAGGTAAAAAAATGAAAAAACAAGCTTTTAGTTCTGAACAATATTTAAATCTACAACGCGACCACATTTTGGAGCGCATTAACCAATTTGACGGCAAGCTTTACCTAGAGTTTGGCGGCAAAATGTTAGAAGATTTCCACGCTGCTCGTGTACTGCCTGGTTATGAGCCTGACAACAAGATCAAGCTCTTGCAAGAGTTGAAAGAGCAGGTTGAGGTTGTGATTGCCATTAATGCTAGCAACATCGAGCATTCCAAAGCACGTGGCGACCTAGGCATTTCTTATGACCAAGAAGTTCTTCGCTTGATTGACAAATTCAATGAGCTGGGAATTTTTGTTGGTTCGGTTGTCATCACACAATACGCTGGTCAACCCGCTGCAGATGCCTTCCGTAACCAGCTCGAGAAAAATGGAATTGATTCTTATCTCCATTATCCAATTAAAGGATACCCGACTGATATGGACCACATCATTTCTCCAGAAGGTATGGGGAAAAACGACTACATCAAAACCAGTCGCAACTTGATTGTCGTAACTGCTCCTGGACCTGGTTCTGGAAAATTGGCAACTTGTATGTCCAATATGTACCACGACCAACTCAATGGCATCAAGTCTGGTTACGCTAAGTTTGAAACCTTCCCAGTCTGGAATCTGCCCCTTCATCACCCTGTCAACTTGGCCTACGAGGCTGCTACAGCAGACCTAGACGATGTCAATATGATTGACCCTTTCCATCTCCAAACCTATGGAGAAACAACGGTCAATTACAACCGTGATATCGAAATTTTCCCAGTGCTTAAACGTATGTTGGAACGCATTCTCGGTGAATCTCCATACGCTTCACCGACAGACATGGGTGTCAACATGGTTGGTTTTGCTATTACAGATAATGAGGCTGCTATCGAAGCTTCTAAACAAGAAATCATCCGCCGTTACTATCAAACAGTTCTTGACTTCAAGGCTGAAAAAGTTGGGGAATCTGCTGTCAAGAAGATTGAACTTCTCATGAACGACCTCGGTATCATACCTGCAGACCGTAAGGTTGCTGTCGCAGCACGTCAAAAAGCGGAAGAAACTGGCGGACCTGCCCTAGCTCTCGAATTGCCATCTGGCGACATTGTCACTGGTAAAAACTCAGAACTCTTTGGTCCAACAGCTGCTGCCTTGATCAATGCCATCAAAAAATCAGCTGACATCGCTAAGGAAGTGAAATTAATCGAGCCTGAAGTTGTCAAACCAATCCAAGGTCTTAAAATCAATCATCTAGGCAGCCGTAATCCGCGCCTGCACTCAAATGAAATTCTCATCGCACTTGCAATCACAGCTATGGAAAATCCTGACGCCGCACGTGCAATGGAGGAACTGGGGAACCTCAAAGGAAGCGAAGCCCACTCTACCATCATCTTGACAGACGAAGATAAGAATGTCCTTCGCAAGCTAGGTATCAACGTAACCTTTGACCCATACTACCAATACGATCGCTTGTATCGTAAGTAAAGGTTCAAACCTCTCCACCCTCGGAGAGGTTTTCTCTCTGTTTCAATAGCTGGCTTTATGTTATAATAAGAGAAGAAAACTGAAAGGATTTACCATGTCAAAAGAAGTTATTGTCGAAAGTTTTGAACTAGACCACACCATTGTTAAAGCACCCTATGTTCGCTTGATTGGGGAAGAAACAGGGCCAAAGGGAGATGTCATCTCCAACTTTGATATCCGCTTGGTACAGCCAAATGAGGACTCTATCCCTACCGCTGGCCTTCACACCATCGAGCACCTCTTAGCCAAACTCATCCGTACCCGCATTGACGGTATGATTGACTGTTCGCCGTTTGGTTGCCGTACTGGTTTCCACATGATTATGTGGGGACGTCATACCAGCGCTGAAATTGCAGCTGTTATCAAGGATTCTCTAAAGGAAATTGCTGAAACTACTACTTGGGAAGATGTCCCTGGGACTACCATAGAATCTTGTGGAAACTACAAGGACCACAGCCTCTTTTCTGCTAAAGAATGGGCTAAACTCATCCTGGAACAAGGTATTTCAGATGATGCCTTTGAACGCCATGTCATCTAAACACAAAAAGGAACCAGCTTTTAGCTAGTTCCTTCTTTTTTTTATTCTCAAAATCTTGAGTTAGGCTTTTTCTCGAATGACCAAAACGCCATCTTCCATATCTGCTTCCAAATGTTTGGCATCTAGATGATCCAAGTGGAAGTCCGTCACCTTATCACGGATTTGTTGTTCAACCACGCGACGGAGAGGACGAACACCCATAACTTCGTCATAGCCTTCTTCTGTGATAAAGTCCTTAGCTGCTTGGCTGACTTCCAAATCAATGTCTTTCTTAGCCAAAGTTTGGTTGACCTCAGCCAACATCAAGTCCACAATCTTAGAAAGATCTTCCTTATTTAAGTGTGAGAACTCGATAACTGCGTTAAAGCGGTTAAGGAACTCTGGACGGAAGAATGGTTTCAAACGATCCATCAATTCTGGTTTATCCGCATCTTCTGTCAAGTTGGCTTCATAACCAAATCCAGCATTTGATGTCGCGATAATGACAGTGTTCTTGAAGTTCACTGTATTTCCTTGACCATCAGTCAAACGACCATCATCCAAGACTTGGAGTAGAAGGGTGATTACTTGAGGATCAGCCTTTTCAATCTCATCCAAGAGAATGATAGAGTATGGATTACGACGAACTCGTTCTGTCAAGGTATTGCTATTGTCATCATACCCCACATAACCGGCTGTTGTACCGATCAGCTTAGAGACAGCTGTTCGGTCACTGTATTCAGACATATCCAAACGAATGATGGCATCCTTAGTTCCAAACATATCCAGTGCTAATTGTTTAGCAAGTTCTGTCTTACCAACCCCAGTTGGACCTACAAAGAGGAAGCTACCGATTGGGCGATTGCCTTCATCAAAACCAGCACGGTTACGACGGATAGCACGAGCTACCGCTTCTACCGCCTTGTCTTGGCCGATTACCTTGTGTTCCAAGCGATGGGCCATATCTTTCAAACGTTCGATGTCTGATGCTCCCATTTGAGACACTGGAATACCAGTCATTCGTTCCACCGATTCAGCCACATCGTTAATGCTTGCAGTCACTTTCATGTCTTCTGTGTGGTTTTCGACTTTTTTCTCCAATTCTGCAATGCGAGTTTTAGCATTAAGAGCCGCTTCAAAGTCTTCTGCCTCAACTGCTTTTTCTTGCTTGTCTTTTTCTGCCTCAATTTCACGTTCAACAGCATGAACATCTGTTACTGGATGTTGAGCTGCCAAGTGAGCAGCCGTTACATCGACAAGGTCGATAGCCTTATCAGGCAAGCTGCGTTGAGGAATGTATTGGATTGAATAATCCACTGCTGCTTTCAAGACTTCATCTGGCAAGATAACATTGTGGTGTTGTTGATAGAGGTCACGAATTCCTTGAAGGATTTTAAAAGTATCCTCTGCTGAAGGAGCATTGACCTTCACTTCGTTGAAACGACGAGCAAGAGCTGCATTCTTTAAGATAGTGTTACGGTATTCGTCTTGAGTTGTTGCCCCAATAACGGTCAACTCACCACGGGAGAGAGCTGGCTTGAGAATATCCGCAAGCCCTTTAGATCCACTATCTCCACCAGTGCTACCAGCACCGAGGATTTGGTGAATTTCATCAAAGAAGAGAATAATATTTCCTGCTTCTTTCACTTCATTGACTAAGTTTTGAACGTTTTCTTCAAAGCTACCACGGTATTGAGTACCAGCCTCGAGACCTGAGATATCAATGGAAATGATTTCCTTATTCTTAATAGCAGCTGGAACATCTCCGTTCACAATTGCTTGCGCTAGACCTTCGACAACGGCTGTCTTACCAACACCTGCATCTCCGACCAGTACAGGATTGTTCTTGGTACGACGTGAGAGGATTTCAGATGTTTCTTGAATTTCCTTGTTTCGTCCGATAACAGGATCCAACTTGCCCTCACGAGCTTCCGCCGTCAAGTTACGACCTAGTTTAGCAAGGACACCGTCTTGTTTCATACCTAAAGCGTGTTGTTGCATTTGCGCATCAGATTCTGCATTTCCTGGTAATTTCCCCGTTGCACGATACTGAGCAAATTCCTCAGGTGTCACTTCTCGTCCATTTATCAAGTAGCGACGGTTTTCAGAACTATATCCTCGCATACCACCCATCAATTGGTTAAATAAATCATCCATGTTGTTAAAGTTATTAAAGTTGTTGTTCATATTTTTTACCTCGTTTATTGTTTATTATTTGCAATCTCTGATATTGACTATCTTTGACCTTTGTTTTAAAAATTTTAGACTAGCCAACTAACTACTCTACGTATAATTTCTGGTTTTTCTTTTTTTAAATAAGCCTTTTATCATCTTCTTTTCAAAGTCTGTTAGATTAAACATAGGCTTCACCCCTTTCTTGGGATTCTATAGCTCATTCTCAAAGACTAATTTCTTGAAAGTGAGCTATTTAAGGAATTCATTTTCCTTATGTTTCTACTATATCACATTGGTCAGCAAAAGTCAATAGATTTTTGACCAAATTTGACTATTTTTTGAAAATTTTTTTGAAGTACAAAAAAAGTCTCTAGAAAA